>NZ_DAIOUN010000006.1:108632-125909 GCF_036759525.1 Flavobacterium sp.
CTTTGTTGCTGATCAAGATCTACTCGAACTTTAGACTGAATATCATTTCGCAATTCTAACTTTTGCAATTCCGTATTCATATACCGCAAAGTAGTAAGAGCTCTTTCTTTCAATACATTCATCATTAATAAATCCTGCTTTTCCTTTACAGAAAGATTCATGTTGGATGAAACAAAATTGATTAAAAACGATTGGCTCTCAATATTTTTAATAGCAAAAGTAGCCTCGGTTGGAATGTTTGGACTTTCTTTTATAATTTTGATTGCCATCTCCTTTATAGATTCAATGATGGCTCCAAATTCGGTATCTGTAGTACCGGGTCTTTTTTCAGGAACTTCTTTAATTAAGGCATTGATGTAAGGCTCCTCTGAAATTACTTTGGTTATTTCAAATCGTTTTTTCCCTTGAAGAATAACTGTTACATTACCATCTGGCATTTTAAGTACTCGCAATATTTGAGCAACAGTACCTATGGAATGAATATCATTGCGTTTCGGATCTTCAACATCCTCATCTTTTTGTGCTACTACACCAATGGTTCTACCGGCTGCATTAGCATCATTAATTAATTTTATCGATTTGTCTCGTCCGGCTGTAATCGGAATAACCACTCCCGGAAACAAAACAGTATTTCGTAAAGGTAATATAGCAATAGAGTTAGGTAACTCTTCATTGGTCATTTCCTCTTCATCCTCCGGCGTCATTAAAGGAATTAAATCAGCATCGGTATCAAAATCATGAAGTGACAATTTGTCTAGTGTAAAAATATTTTGATTTGACATATAAAAAATAAGGTCAATTTGTCATTAAATTAATAAAAGGGATATCAAATATAAAGCATCCTGCCAATTCTATCTAGTAAAAAGAAGAATAAACGATGAAATGCAACATACGGGCTATGTTGGACAAAAGCTATGCCAAAATAACTTACAAGTAAAGTAACCGAATTTAATTCAAATTGTAAGATTGTAACTCATATACCAAATTTGAACCTTGAAGTATCATTTGGTATTTCACCAACCCGATATCTTTGGCAAACCAATAATAGTTGGTGTTTACTACGCCTTGAGTGGTTTGTACCAATTCTACTCTAATAATATTGGTGTAAGTAGTACTTCCAATGGTAAGTGAAGCATTCTTTTCTAAAATCTTACCCACTATGCTTACCGGAGTATTTATGGGTGGTGTTCCCGTAATCGTTGTTGTTTGAGTTAATTCTTGTGTCCAAGTTTGATTTACTTCAAGAAAATCTTTTAAGACCAATATCTCAAGTGGTGAAACGGTAATGGTAGGATTTCCGCCGGTACCCGGAATAGTAACTTGGTTTCTAACGTAATAATTTCCATTCGCTTTTCGGGAATGAACCGTTCCGGTAAAATTACTTCCTCCTAGCGAAACCCCAACAAAGTTTTCATAGGCATAATAGGTTCTACTGTTAATTTGTTCGGTATTGGTAATTCGCATGGGAGCTTGAGGAACCCCATTTTGAGAAAAAGTCCACGAATTATTTTGAGCCATTGGCCAATAATCACCTGTAGAAACTCCTCCTCCGGAACCATTACCACCAGAATTTCCTCCACCAGGTTGTAAAGCCGGATCAATAGGTTCTATATCTGAAGAACAAGAGAACAAAATAAAACTACTAACAAACAACAAAAAAACAGACTTGGAGAAATGCATAGTGTAAAAGATTTTTTCAAATATAAAAATATAAATTTCTAATCCACGAAAAAAAAATTACATTTAATAAAAAAAGTGTAACATTCAAAATTTGAATACGTCTTTATCAAAAACAAACAAAACCAGTTGAGTTTTAAAAGCGAAAATATTGATCAATTAATTTTCCAATGTAAACTGCAAAATTCCAAAGCACAAATGGAAGTTTACAATAGGTACAATAAAGCTATGTATAATGTAGCCATGCGTATTGTAAAAGACGAACATTTTGCAGAAGATGTAATGCAGGAAGCTTTTTTAAAAGCCTTTCAAAAAATAGATACCTTTAAAGGTGAAGTGGCTTTTGGAGCTTGGTTAAAACGAATAGTAGTGAATTACAGTATTGATTTTTACAAAAAAAACAGTCAATTTAACTATGATGATTACGAAACGAAAATCTATAAACTAGAAGATAATTCAGAAGATGAATCCTTAGATTACAATCAAATAAGAGTACAAGAAGTTTTGGAAGCCATGCACAAACTCAAAGAAAGTTACCGTATGATTTTAAATCTTGTACTTATTGAAGGTTATGATCTGGAAGAAGTTTGCGAAATCATTAATATCAGTTATGCCAATTGTAGAACTACTTTGAGTAGAGCCAAGGAAAGTTTACGCAACCAACTTACAAAAAAACAAATGCTATGAAAAGAAATAAAGATACAATTGAACAACTTTTTCAAAATTTTGAAAACCAATGGGATACTAAAACACCAAAAGAAGGTCATTTGGAACGATTTCAGGACAAATTAACTTTGAATAAAACAACTCCCAAAAAAACCAATTGGGTTCCTTTATCCTGGGCGGCCGTATTTTTATTAATTGCCGGATTTATTGGATTTTATCAATTAAATTCAGCCCAATCCGTTTCTGTTGATAACTGGGAACAAACCTCCGTTCAAACCAAAGAAACCCATGATTATTTTGCCTCAGTTGTAGAAAAAGAACTTCAGAACTTAAAAAAAAGAAAAACACCTCAATCTGAAGAAATTATAACCGATGCCCTCAAACAAATGGAAGTTTTTGAAAAAGATTACCAAAAAATAATAGTGGAATTGCAAAAAAACGGAGATACCAAACAATTGCTTCATGCATTAATTCTAAATTTTCAAACTCGGATTTCATTCCTTGAAGACGTCATTAAAAAAATTGAAATAATTAACCAACAAAAAAACATCGAAAATGAAAAATCTATATAGAACTTTAGTCCTTGTTTTGATTTTTTCAAGCGGTTTTGCCAAAGAACACAACGGAAAATACAACAAACAAAAAAATATTAAAAAAACGGTTTCCGTAAATGCTGATGCCTTACTTGATATTTCAAACAAATACGGAAATGTAATGGTCACAACTTGGGATGAAGATAAAATTGACATTGATGTTTTAATTACCATTAGTGGAGATGATGAGGATTGGGTAGATAAAAGATTAGCTTCAATTACTATTGATTTTGATGGAAGTAAAAGTCAATATTCGGCTAAAACTCTTTTTGACAAGATTTCAAATTCCTCTCGTAGAAGTAGTATGGAAATCAATTATACCGTAAAAATTCCAAAAAAAGGCCATCTTAAAATTGAAAATCAATATGGTACTATTGTCACTCATGATCTTTTAGGAAGTACTCAAATTAGTTGTAAATACGGTAAAATATCCCTGGGAAAATTACAGCATACTTCCAATGACATCAAAATAGATTATTGTTCCAAATCGACTATAGAAAGTGTAAAAAATGCAATAATCAATGCCAAGTATTCCGGAATCACAATAGGCAATTTCAATCAATTACATTTAAATACCAGCTACACCGATGTAAGTGTGGCCAACGGAAACCAATTGAAATACGCAAGTAATTATGGTAAAATAGCAATTGGAAAAGTGGGAACTATAGAAGGTAGTGGAAACTATTTAACTTTAAAAATTGATCAAGTTGATACCCATCTTAAAATCAATACCAATTATAGTAATTTCACACTAAACGCTCTATCACCCAAGGCCAATTCAATAACCCTCAACTCGGGATATACCAATATAAAACTGAATCATAGTCCGGATTTAAGTTTTGATTTTGATATAACTACAAAATATGCCAATTTCAAAAGTGAAGCAGCACTGGAATACACAAGCCGAATTGAAACGCAATCCAGTAAATCCTACAAAGGCTATTACAAAAAAAGCGGAGGTAGTAAAATTGTAATAAACTCCGGCTACGGAAATGTGAATTTAAATTTAATCAATTAATAAACTAAATCATGAAAACCTGGATTACATGCTTTGTACTTTTCTTTTGTACTTTAGCTTCTGCTCAATGGAGACAAGAAAAAATTAAAGGAAACGGAAAAATTAGTTCCAAAGAAATAAAAACAAATTCTTATGAAACTCTAAGTATTGGTGGCTCCTTTCACGTTACCCTTATTGAGGGAGCTGAAGGAAATATTAAACTTACCGGAGAAGAAAACATTTTAGAATATGTTGTTGTAGAATGTACCGATTCGGAATTAAAAATTCATACTGAAAAAGGATTTCAATTGCAAACCAGTAAAGGAAACAAAATTGAGATTCAAATACCGATTCAAGAAATTCACAAAATAAATTTAGCCGGTTCCGGAAAAATAGTTTCCAATTTTAAGCTCAAAAGCAACGAACTTAGCGTAACATTAGCCGGTTCGGGAAACATAAAGCTAGATTTACAAACAACAAATGTTGAAGTAAAATTGGCTGGGTCGGGTACCATAGAATTAAAAGGTCAAACTCAAAAATTAGTAGCCGGTTTAGCTGGATCCGGAACATTAAAAGCTCAAGATTTGATTACAGAAACCAGTACCGTTTCTGTTTCCGGATCGGGAAAAATCAATACCTTTTGTAGTGAATTTATAGAGGCCAAAGTTGCCGGTTCTGGGAGTATAGATTATTTGGGTAATCCTAAAAAAGTAGACACAAAAGTAGCCGGTTCCGGAAAAATAAGGATGTTATAAAAGTAGTTTCGGCTTTCTGGGTTATTCTAACTCAGAAGCCGAATCTTTAGGTACTCGTAGCAACAATAATAATCCTGCCACAAAGAAAACCATTAGAAAAACAATCGCATTTCGCATACTTCCGGTGATTTGATCGATTGTTCCGTAGATTGCCATTCCAATGACAATTCCGATTTTTTCGGCTACATCATAAAAACTAAAAAAGGAGGCTGTATCTTCGGTTTTAGGTAAAAATTTTGAATACGTTGAACGAGAAAGTGCTTGTATTCCACCCATTACTAATCCCACAAAACCGGCTGTGACATAAAAATGAATGGGTTCGGTAACAAAATAAGCAAAGACACAAATGATAGCCCAAATGGCATTAATTACAATTAACGTTCTAATGTTACCAAACATTTCAGATGCTCGTGACGTTAAGGTTGCTCCAATAACAGCTACCAATTGAATTACCAATATACTAATGATTAATCCTGTTGTTTTTTCACTATCGGTGGACCAATTGATTTCTTGTTCACCAAAATACGTAGCCACCAACATTACCGTTTGAACTGCCATACTGTACACAAAAAAAGCAACCAAATAGCGGTATAACTTTACGTTATGATACAACTGACTTTGCACTTTTTTTAATTCCTTGAAACCATTAAAAATGACATCTTTCGTTATTTTGTCGGCGTTTTTATTTCCTTTGGGTAAATACCAAAAGGCGTATTGAGCAAAAAGGATCCACCAAATTCCGGTCATCGCAAAGGCCATTCGCATCGCATCTAGAGCTTCTTGTCCTTCTTTTCCTAATATGATATATAAATTTAGAGCCAATAATATTACACTACCAATATACCCCATAGAATAGCCTTTGGCACTTAAACTGTCTTGTTGATCTTTGTGAGCAATATCCGGTAAATACGAATTATAAAATACCAAACTTCCCCAAAATCCAATCAATCCAAAGAAAAAGCAAACAATTCCAAAATAGATATTTTCAGCTGTAAACCAATACATTCCTATACAGGATAAGGCTCCCAAATAACAAAAAATTTGAAGAAATCGTTTTTTATTACCGGCAAAATCGGCAATTCCGGATAGAATTGGTGAAATAAACGCCACACATAAAAAAGCAAAAGCAGTAACAAAACTGATTAAAGCAGTACTTTTAAATTCGTAACCCATAAAAAGCACATTCGGATTTTCTTTCGGAAATAAAAATCCATAATAAAGCGGAAAGATAGAAGACGAAATCACTAACGGATAAACCGAATTTGCCCAGTCATAAAATGCCCAAGCATTTAAAAGCTTACTACTTCCTTTTTCGAGTATTGCCATAATTTTAGTTTTTGGTCATAAAAAAAGCTGTTCTAAAAAGAACAGCTTCGAAGATAAGTTTTTTTATTTGAATACAACACCATATTTTGCTGCTTCGGCTTTTGCTTCCGGTATCCATTTTGTCAAATTGGTAACACGTGTATTGTGTGAAGGGTGTGTACTCATAAATTCAGGTGGAGCTTGACCTCCAGACGCCGCACCCATTCGTTCCCAAAAAGGAACAGCCGCTTCCGGATTGTAGCCCGCAATAGCCATTAATATAAGACCAATTTTATCGGCTTCACTTTCATGTTTTCTACTAAAAGGCAACATTCCAAACATCTGAGAACCTGCACCATAAGCTGTCATTGCTAGGGCTTGAGTTTGTTCATTTTTTTCACCAACTGCCAATCCAACTCCGGCTGCTCCAGCTTGTTGAATAATCCCGGCACTCATGCGTTGTTGTCCGTGATTTAATAAAGCATGAGCAACTTCATGTCCCATTACGGTGGCTAAACCGGCCTCATCTTTTGTCACAGGAAGAATACCCGTATATACCACAATTTTTCCTCCCGGCATACACCAAGCGTTTACTGCTTTATCTTCTACCAATCGATACTCCCATTGGTAATCTTTTAAATAATTTGAATGGCCTATAGCAGCCAACCATTTTTCGGCAGCTTGCTTGATTTTGATTCCCACAGATTCTACTCGCTTTGCATCCGCAGTTCCTGTCACTACTTTATTTTCTTTTAAGAAAGCGTCATATTGTTGAAAAGCAGTTGGAAAAATAGAACTATTGTCTACTAAAGCTAAAGTACTTTTTCCCGTCAAAGGGTTTGTTGCACATCCCATCGTTAAAATGAATGTGCTAAATAAACTAAAGGCAAATATACGTTTCATGTTTCTAATATTTTAAAGTATAAAAATACGAAAAGTAATACACTAATTACCAATAATATGCAATTCACTGAAAAATTTATCAACAGATATCGTGTTCATACCATCAAATTCAAGCGAATTCAAATCTACTTTTTCATTGTCAATTTCAATTTCTTTAATTTGAAATGGCAAGCCTATGAACTGAATTTTAAATTTTTGATAGTTTGTTACAAACTCCCCTTCTTTATGCAATTGAATAATCAATTCATTTTCTTTTCCGGTCAAATTAAAAGTACGCAATGAAAATCTTCCTTTATTATAATCATAACCATCTTGAGCATCTTCATATAAAACGGTTTTTTCTTTTCCGAATGTATAATATACCTCAAGTGTAATTTCGTCAAAATCTTTTTCGCCCACATATTGTTGAACCGGATATTTCGGAATTATAGCTCCTTCTTTGATAAAAATCGGAATTTGATCATAATCGGTTGCTACCCATAATTCTCTTTTACCTTCCACCAATTCATTCGTCCAATAATTATACCATTTCCCTTTAGGTAAATACATACGGCGACCTAAAGCATTGGGCTCTAAAATCGGACAAACTAAAATATGATTACCAAATATAAATTCATCGGTTCGATATAAGGTTTGAATATCCTCCTGATCAAAATATACCAAAGGTTTTAACATGGGTTCGCCCTCGTTCACATATTTCCAAAACATGGTATATAAATAGGGTAATAATTGATAGCGAAGATTCACAAATTTGCGGGTAATATTGACTACATCTTCTCCAAATGACCACGGTTCTTGCTCGCCATGATCTCCGGATGAATGGGTTCTGCAAAACGGATGAAACACGCCTAACTGAATCCAACGAGCATACAATTCGCCCGAAGGTTGTTCGGCAAAACCACCAATATCAGAACCGGTAAATCCCATTCCGCTAATCGACATACGTTGCATTTGAATGTTGGCTATCCATAAATGCTCCCAAGTAGCTACGTTGTCACCCGTCCAAGACGAAGTATAACGTTGAGCACCGGAATAAGCCGATCGCGTGATTATAAAAGGTCGTTTAGGATAAGCAAATCGCTTCACTCCTTCGTAGGTTGCTCTGGCCATTTGTGTTCCGTAAATGTTATGAGCTTTTCGGTGGCTACACGGATTTCCATCGTAATCATGACGCACATCCATCGGGAAAGTTTTTCCGGGAACATCCATTACAGCAGGCTCATTCATATCATTCCACACTCCTTTTACCCCAATATCCGAAATCAATTCTTTGAACAAACCGGCCCACCATTCGCGTACTTCAGGATTGGTATAATCCGGAAAATTACACTCACCCGGCCAAACTTTTCCTTTCATATAGGGTCCGTCGGCTCGTTTGCAGAAATAATCTTTTTCTAATGCTTCTTGATACACCCAGTATTCTTTGTCAATTTTAATTCCGGGGTCAATAATGACAACGGTTTTAAAACCGTCTTTGGCTAATTCGGCTACCATTCGCTTGGGTTCCGGAAAATATTCTTTGCTCCACGTAAAACAACGGAAACCTTCCATATAATCGATATCCAAATAAATCGCATCACACGGAATTTGTAATTTTCTAAAAGTGGATGTGATTTCTTTCACTTTACTTTCCGGATAATAACTCCATTTACATTGATGATACCCTAAGGTCCACATGGGTGGAAGCTCTGGTTTCCCGGTAAGATGCGTATAATTCGTGACCACATCTTTCATTTTTGGACCGTAGATAAAATAATAATTCATCTCCCCTCCTTCGGCCCAAAAACTGGTTACATTTCTTCGCTCATGACAAAAATCAAAAAAAGTGCGGAACGTATTGTCAAAAAAGATTCCGTATGCTTTGTTGTGATGTAATCCAATATAAAAAGGTACCACTTTATACAAAGGCTCTTGATCGCGATGAAAAGCGTATTGATCGGTAGCCCAATTTTCAACACGTTTTCCTTTTAAGTTTAAATGTGTAGCTTTATCGCCCAAACCATAATAACATTCGCCATCATTGGCTTTTTTGCTCATTTTGACGATATTTCCACCAAACTCATAACTTTCTTCCCAATGAAAACCAATTTCATCATCCAAAATTTGAAAACCTTCTAAATCAAAAATCGAAACTTTGGCATTTTCTTTATTGATTTTGCAAACAATTTTACTGGTGGTAATGGTATAAAAAGTTTTATGTTCTTCAACATTCAATTCATTGTAACCGTGAGATTGTCCTTTATCAATAGCATACGAGAAATCCTTATTGAAATAGCCTTTGGTAGTATAACGAAAACGAATCATACTATCGCGAAGAATCGTAATCTTTAAAACCACATTATTTTCGGTATTAAAAAAGACGTTGTCTACATCTTGGTTAAAGGAAATTATCTTAGCAGGAAACTGATCGCCTTTGTATTCTAGTTCGGTATTTGTAATCATACTTTCGGGTTATAATGTTCAAATTTACAAAGTTGAACCTATTTATTTGTTTTTAATTTTAGGTTTTATTAACTCAAACGTTTGCGGTGTGGATAAAATAGAAATCCCTCTTTTCAGGAGGGATTTAAACCTAATAGGTTTTAAAAACCTGTCAGGTTTAATGACTCAAAATATTCTACTTTAAAGAAACCTTAAAAACCGAAACTCCCAAAGGTGGCAATGTCAATTCTGCCGAAAAATCTCTTCCGTTCCAGGGTTCTTTTTCTATTTTGATGGCTTTTTTGTTGGTAACACCGCTTCCACCGTATTCCACTTTATCAGAATTGAAAATTTCTGTCAATTTTCCTTTGGAAGGTAATCCGATGCGATAATGCTCCCGAACAACTGGTGTGAAATTGCAAACTACAATCAAATTATCTTTGTCATCATTTCCTTTACGGATATAACTCAACACCGCATTTTGATGGTCGGAATAGTTAATCCACTCAAAACCATCGGCTGTGAATTGTTTTTCAAACAAAGCCGGATACGTTTTATACATTTCGTTTAAATCCGTAATGCATTTTTTAATGCCATCGTGATAACCATAATTCAACAAATGCCAATCTAAACTTCCATCAAATTTCCACTCGGCACGTTGACCAAATTCAGCACCCATGAACAATAAATTCGTTCCGGGATGCGTGAACATATAGCCGTAAAGCAAACGTAAATTGGCAAACTGCTGCCATTCATCGCCTGTCATTCGTCCTAAAATGGATTTTTTGCCATACACCACTTCATCGTGTGAAAGCGGTAACATAAAGTTTTCTGAAAACGCATAGGTCATCGAAAATGTCAAATCATTTTGATGGTATTTTCGGTAAATCGATTCGCGTTTGAAATATTGCAAGGTGTCGTGCATCCATCCCATCATCCATTTCATTCCAAATCCTAAACCGCCAATTGAAGTGGGTCTGGAAACCATTGGAAACGAAGTACTTTCTTCGGCAATGGTCTGTACTCCTTCATAATTAGAATAAACCGCTTCGTTAAAATCTTTTAAGAAACTAATCGTGTCTAAATTTTCCCTTCCGCCAAAAATATTCGGTTCCCACTCTCCTTCTTTTCTGGAATAATCCAAATACAACATCGAAGCCACAGCATCAACACGAAGACCATCCGCATGGTAATTATCCAACCAAAACAACGCATTTGAAATCAAAAATGAACGCACTTCATTTCTGCCGTAATTGAAAACTAAACTTTTCCAATCGGGATGATAGCCTTTTCTTCGATCGGGATGTTCATACAAATTAGAACCGTCAAAAAATCCTAAACCATGAGCATCGTCTGGAAAATGCGACGGAACCCAGTCTAAAATCACACCTATTCCGGCTTGATGCAATTTATCCACCAAGAACATAAAATCCTGCGGTTTTCCAAATCGGGACGTTGGAGCAAAATAACCTACCAACTGATAACCCCACGAAGGATCATACGGATATTCCATAATCGGCATAAATTCCACGTGTGTGAAACCGGTTTCTTTGACATAATTCACCAAATCTTCTGCCAGTTCTAAATAGGTTAGCGAACGATCTTGCTCCAAATTGCGTTTCCACGAGCCCAAGTGCACTTCATACACCGAATACGGTTTGTCTAAACCATTTTTATCCTTTCGGGAATCCATCCATTTTTTGTCTTTCCATTTGTATTCCAAATCCCAAATGACCGAAGCGGTTTGGGGTGGTTTTTCGCAATACAACGCAAACGGATCGGCTTTTTCCGTGATAATTCCGTTATTATTGGACTGAATTTTATATTTGTATTTGGTTCCTTTATCTACTCCTGGAATAAATCCTTCCCAAATTCCGGAAGAATCCCAACGCACAAACAATTGATGTTCGCCCTGAATCCAGTAATTAAAATCTCCCACGACAGAAACCGAACGTGCAGACGGAGCCCAAACGGCAAAATAAACGCCTTTTACGCCGTTGACCTCGATGAGATGAGCACCTAATTTTTCGTATAATCTAAAATGTTTTCCGGCTTTGAATAAGGCGATGTCAAAATCGGTGAAAAGGGAATGTGGTTGTACTAGGTTCATATGTTTTAACCTTAAAGGTTTTATAATTTCTATTTTCTTTTCTTTTTCTACTATTTTCTTTTACTTCTAATAATTCATAATACTCTGAATCCCCCGCAACGGAATCACCGCCCATCTCGGTCTCGAATTCAATTCATAACCCAACTCATAAACCGCTTTTTCTAGCAAGCAATACTTCAACAAAAAGTCGATTTCGTGGTTGTAACCAATGTTTAGATTTCCGGATTGAGCTTTTTCGATGTAGGTTTCCAAAAAGACGCCCACAAAATATTTATACAAAATTTCCCCGGCTTTAAACAATTCTTCTTGTTCATACGGATATTTTTCTTTGTTGTTAAAAATCGTCGCATAAATGGCATAATGAAACGAACGAAACATGCCTGCCACATCTTTCAATGGAGGTTGTTTTACTTTTCGGTCACGAATGGTGCTTTCCGGTTCGCCTTCAAAATCTAAAATGTAAAAATCATCGCCATTCACCAACACTTGTCCCAAATGATAATCGCCGTGAATGCGAATGCGTTCCGATTTCATTTTCGTCCAATCAAAATCGACAAAATGTTTTCGGACTAACTTTTTATTTTCCATGAATTGATGAGCCAACTCCAATGCTAATCCGTCTAATTTATGCAAACTGTTTTCAATGATATTCAATCGGTTTTGAAACTGATACAACATTCTATTTTTCAACCAAACGGTATAGTCACCGTTGTAAGTAGTTGGTGTAAAAGCCGTTTCGTGAATATCGCTTCCTAACGCAATGTGCATTTCTGCCGTTCGCAAAGCCAAAGTTTGAATGCGTAAAAACAAACTCAACCCTACCCAATCAATAATTTCGGGCGGAATTTCATTTATCCGCAACCGTTTAAACATCGCGATATCGGGTAATTTATCGATTTTGATTTTTTTGCGTTTCAAATTATCAAAAACACCGTCAATTTGTTCCAACATAAATTTCCACGCATCGCCTTGATTGGAAACCAATTCTTGCATCAAACCCAGCGTAATATTTCCTTCGGCCAAAGCCAAATTAATACTTCCGGTATAGCGTGGTGTATTTTCAAAATGCATGCGTTCCGTCAAAAAACGACTGATTTCATAATCGGGATTGGTGCTGACATAAATGCGTCGGAAAATCTTCAACACAAACGAATCGTTGTAAATGATTGATGTGTTACTTTGCTCCAATCCCATAAAACGAGAAGATTGATATTCTTCTTTTTCAATAGATGAACCTTTGTGAAAAACCAATTTCAATCCGGGTGTTTCTTTTGACTTTACAATATTGTCAAACAACAACTTACGGAAATCTTCTTGATGTAAAGCATCAACTAAATAACCGGTTTGTTTTCCCATGACAACCGGAGCAATTACAGTGCTCGTATCCAACTCTTCTTTAGCCATAAATGCTAAAGGCATAAAATAATGTTGGTAAAATGCTTCTTTGAAATTCACTTCCAACAACACACCATAATACGTATTCTTCTTGGAGGTTATTTTAAAATGATCGACCACCTCGATATACTTTAACGTACTCGCTTTTCCGCCATACCAACGTTTGTTGATGATATAATTTTCTAATATATCGGATGAAAAAACCTTGACAAAATTGTCATCTTCAAAACAAGAGGCCCATTCGGTTTTAAATTCGAATGTACTGGTAAAAGTATCTTGGTTAGTCGTATTCATTAGCGTTCAATTTTAAATAAATGAAAAGGTAATGCCGGATGGAGTTCTACAAAATTCCACTCTCTATCCCACCAATAACTATTTCCGGTAATTAAATCAGTCACCCTAACCGGTTGATTTCCCAATTCTTCCAACGGTAATCGAACCACACCTTGTTTAGGATAATACGGATCGAGATTGCATATCATCAAAGTATGATCAGATTTAGCATCATCAAATTTATAGTACGCAATTAATTGCTCATTATCCGTTTTACAAAAAACAACATTATTCGTTTGTTGAAGTGATGCATGCTCTTTTCGAATGTGATTGAGGCGTGTAATAATTGTAGTCAATTTATTCTTTGCCTCCCAATTCCAATGATAAACTTCATATTTTTCTGAATTCAAATACTCTTCCTTGCCAGGTATGGCTTCATGTACCATAAACTCATAAGCCGGTCCATAAATCCCTACACTTGAACTCAAAGTTGCCGCTAAAAAATACTTCTGTAAATAAACCGATTCATTACCGGTTTGCAAAGCATAAGGTAATATATCCGGTGTATTAGGCCAGAAATTTGGTCGGAAAAACTCTTTTTGTTCGGTTTGCGTTAATTCTGTGACATATTCAATCAATTCAGCTTTCGTATTTCGCCAAGTAAAATAGGTATAGGATTGTGTAAATCCTTGTTTGGCTAACTCATGCATGATTTTCGGACGTGTAAATGCTTCCGACAAAAACAACACATCCGGATGTTTTTTCTTTATCTCACCTATCAACCATCCCCAAAAATAAAAGGGTTTTGTGTGCGGATTATCCACACGGAAAACGCGAATTCCACATTCTTCAACCCAAAATAAAGCTACATCTAACAATTCTTTCCATAAGTTTTTCCAGTCGCCACTTTCAAAATAAATAGGTTGAATATCTTGGTATTTTTTGGGTGGATTTTCAGCATATTGCACCGTTCCGTCCGGACGCCATTTAAACCATTGCGGAAAATCTTTCACATACGGATGATCGGGAGCAGCTTGCAACGCATAATCCATAGCCACTTCAATGCCCATCGATTGGGCTTTTTTAACCAGTGATTTAAAATCGTCAATAGTTCCTAATTCAGGATGCGTTGATTTATGTCCGCCATGTTTAGAACCAATTCCCCACGGCGAACCTACATCGCCTTTTTCAGCCGTAGTAGCATTGTTTTTACCCTTGCGATTTACTTCTCCAATCGGATGAATCGGTGGAAAATACAAGGTATCAAAACCCATTTCGGATACCCTCGGCAATAAACGTTCGCAATCTTTAAACGTTCCGTGTTTGCCCGGAGTTTCTGAAGTAGAACGTGGAAAAAATTCATACCAAGTACTAAACAAAGCTTTTTTTCGATCCACATACACCTTCAATTCCGCAGAAGAATTTGCTAATGTTCGAGTTGGGTATTTTTTAAAAATCTGATGTAATTCATCCGACAACGCAATCGCAATCGCAGAATCGTATAATTTAGCATCTTGAAACGCTTTAATGGCGGAATTCAAATAGGCTTTTTCCTCTTTTGTAACTTCTTTTAAAATCGCTTGACAGTACTCCGCTCCTTCCAACAACTCCGATTTCACATGCTGATTGTCGTTTATTTTTCGTTCCGTTCCGTGTTGCCAATTCAAAGCATAATCCACCCAACCTTCAATAAAATAGGAGTAAAATCCCTGCTTTTCAACAAAAAATTCAGCTTCCCATTCGTCATTTTCAGTCGGAGACATTCGCACTTCACTCCATTGTTTTTCTTTTTCATGTTTAAATTTCACACAGCATTCTACCACATCATGACCGTCTGAAAAAACATGTGCCGAAACATTCACTTTTTGATTTACAATTCGTTTAATATAAAAAGAACCTCCATCTAATTGAGGTTTCACACTTTCAATTATGATTCGTGTTTGATTTTGCATTTTAAGTAAATTTTATGAGCCTTAAATTAACAAAAAAATAGATTAAATCTTACCTTGCCATAAAAATTATTGAAATGTCAAAAAAAACCAAATCTGACAATCAATCCTTGCAGATTCCTAAGCCAATTCTCGTAACAGCTAAAATTTTCGAAGCAATTTCACCAAAATTAGCTACACTATTTGCTGCAAAACTGTTCACAACACCTATCAAATACAAAATTCCAAAACGTGAACTTCATATGTTGAAGCAAAGCGAACACCAAAATTTGTTTATTCCTTCAATTAACAAAAACATATATGTTTACCAATACGGTAAAAGTCAGAAAAAAATTTTACTCGTTCACGGTTGGTCTGGAAGAGGGACTCAACTCGTAAAAATAGCTGATGAATTGTTAAAACAGGGCTATTCAACCATCAGTTTCGATGCTCCAGCTCACGGAAAAAGTAAAGGTAATTCATCTATTATGACCGAATTTATTGCGAGTATCCACGAATTGAATAAACAATTCGGCCCTTTTGAATTCGCAATAGGTCATTCACTTGGAGGTATGGCAATTACCAATGCAATCAATCAAAACCTAAAAGTCAAAAAAGCCGTAATTATAGGTAGTGGCGATTTAATTCAAGACATTATAACCGATTTTATTCAAAAAATACAACTCAAACCTGAAATTGGTGATAGAATGCGTATCCATTTTGAAAAAAAATTTGGCGAACCCATGAATAATTATTCCACATCAGTGGTGTCAAAAAATATTGAAACACCTATTTTAATCATACATGACGAAGACGATTCAGATGTAAATGTAAAATGTGCTCATAACATTCACAACCATCTAAAAAATAGTAAGCTAATGATTACCAAAAAGTTAGGTCACCGAAAAATACTTGGAAACGAAAAAGTAATCGAAGAAATAATTACTTTTATCAAGAGCTAATTCAGCTACCTGCCTGGCGGTAGGCTGGTTCGCTGAATCCCGATAGCTATCGGGACAGACATCAAGCATTTTTCTACCACTTTTTTGTAGCTTATTTTGGTCGCTCCAAAAAGTGAAGAAAAATTAGCTTTCATTCCTGCGGGGTATCAGCTACTATCCGGGCTAGGATATGTGCCAAAAAGGAATAATGATGATAATTTAAGCTACAAATTAGCACTAATTTTATTCGTTTTAAATTCGTGCTAATTCGTGTAATTCGTGGCATAAGATTTGTAAAGTTATAGGTTCTTACACCTGACAGGTTTTAAAAACCTGTCAGGTGTCAATAAAAAATTTAATAAAACCGCTATGAAAAAATTAATGTTAATTCTATCAATCTTTTCCTTAACCGCCTGCCAAGGCCAAAAAAAGGAAACTAAAAAACCATTCAAAGTAGTCAAAACTGAAGCCGAATGGAAGGCCGAACTCACGCCAGAACAATATGAAGTTCTACGTAAAAAAGGAACAGAAAGAGCCTTTACCGGAGAATATTGGAATCATTTTGAAGAAGGACAATACGTTTGTGCCGGTTGTGAAAATCCATTATTCACCTCAGAAACCAAATTCGAATCCGATTGCGGTTGGCCTTCTTTTGACCAAGCCATCAAAGGTTCAGTAATCTATGAAAATGATTATAGTTTTGGCATGTCACGTATTGAAGTTATGTGTGCTAACTGTGGCGGTCACCTCGGTCACGTTTTTAATGATGGACCAAAAGAAACTACCGGAAAACGCTTTTGTACCAATTCCGTTTCTGTTAAATTTAAACCTAAAACCAAATGAGTTACAAAATCCATAAAACTGAAGAAGAATGGAAAGCTCAATTAGGCTCAGAAAAATACAAAATCCTCCGCCAAAAAGGAACAGAATTTCCACACACCGGACAATACAACCTTCATTTTGAAAAAGGCACTTATTGTTGTGCCGGTTGTGGAGATCCTTTATTCGAAAGTTCTACTAAATTCAATTCACATTGTGGCTGGCCTTCTTTCGACGCTTCCATTCCCGGAAAAGTAGAATACATTAAAGATACTTCCCATGGAATGATTCGTACCGAAATATTATGCTCATCTTGCGGCGGGCATCTTGGTCACGTATTCGATGATGGTCCTACTGAAACTGGTATTCGATATTGTGTCAATTCGCTTTCAATTGATTTTAAAAAATAATTTTTTCTATTTATTTCCAAAACAAAAAACCCCTCATCTTTAGAAGAGGGGTTTAAAAATATACTTTAATACATTATTTTTTTG
>NZ_DAIOUN010000007.1:0-4173 GCF_036759525.1 Flavobacterium sp.
CTTTGGGGCATTTGCCTCAAGGCGTATATATTGTTACATTAGTTCAAAACCAACGCGTGCTGGGACGACAGAGAATTGTGCGGGAGTGATTTTGGATTATCAAACCAAAATCAATAAAGCAATGCCCACAAAAGCAATTATTTGAAAAACTTTCAGATAGTAAAAAAAGCGTTCGTTTTTTCTGAGATAAACCGTGAGACGGTCGGCTAAAATACTAAGTAAAGAAAATAGTATAAACGCTTGTAGCATAAACACAAAACCTAATACATAAATTTGTTGCGTAATAGATCCGGCTTGTTCGTCTATGAAGCCCGGAAAAAATGCCAGAAAAAACAAGGTAACTTTAGGATTGAGAACATTCATTATAAATCCTTGTTTTACCAGTGATGGTAACGATTGGTAAACAGTTTTTTGAGAACCAATATCTTTGTTAACCGGAGCTTTATACACTTGATAAGCAATCCACAGTAAATAGGAGGCTCCACCGATTTTAATTCCTAAAAATAAAACCTCCGATTGTTGAATCATAGCTGAGATTCCCAAAGCGATGAGAGTGGTGTGTACCATTATACCGCTCACTAAACCGGTTGCGGTTGCTATACCGTACTTTTTCCCGTTGGAGATGCTTTGGGTCAAAACATAAATAATGTCCGGTCCGGGGGAAAGGGTTAAGGCAATGGAGGCGAGGAGGAAGGAAAGCATTGGTGTATGTTGTGGGTTGTTGGTTGTCGGTTGTTGGTTGTTGGTTGTTGGTTTTGGGTTTTAGGTTGTCGGTTGTTTGTTAACTGTTGGTGTTTTGTAAAATTCGTTGGTTAATCTTCTTCACCAATTTCGGACCTTCATAAATAAATCCGGTATATAACTGCACCAAACTGGCACCGGCTTCTAATTTTTCAAGGGCATCAGCAGCAGAATGTATCCCTCCAACTCCAATGATAGGAAAAGCACGATTGCTTTTTTCACTCAAAAATCGAATGACCTCAGTAGAACGTTTGGTTAGCGGTTTTCCGCTCAATCCCCCCATTTCGGTTTGGTTTTCAGATTGCAAACCTGCTCTTGAAAGTGTGGTATTCGTGGCAATAACACCGGCTATTTTGGTGGATTTGACAATGTCTATGATGTCTAGCAATTGCTCATCCGTCAAATCCGGGGCAATTTTTAAAAGAATAGGTTTAGATTTAGGTTGGGTTTCATTTCGGTTTTGAAGGGTTTGTAGCAATTGCGTAAGCGGCTCTTTGTCTTGCAAGGCTCGCAGATTGGGCGTGTTGGGCGAACTCACATTCACCACAAAATAATCCACATAGGGATATAAGGCTTCAAAACAGATTTCGTAATCCGAAGTGGCTTCTTCATTGGGTGTGTTTTTATTTTTCCCGATGTTTCCGCCAATCAATACGCCTTTATTTTTTTTCAAACGCTCAACCGCGTCGGTTACACCTCCATTATTAAATCCCATTCGGTTGATGATGGCCGAATCTTCTTTGAGACGAAACAGTCTTTTTTTGGGATTACCTTCTTGCGGTTTTGGGGTTAAAGTTCCTATTTCGATGAATCCAAAACCAAAATTGGACAACTCTTGGTACAACTTCGCATCCTTATCAAATCCGGCTGCCAAGCCCACCGGATTTTTGAATTTCAATCCAAATACCTCTCGTTCTAATTTGGGATGTTTTACTTCATACAGCGATTGAAATAATTTTCCCATGCCGGGTATTTGATGTAAAAAACGAATCAATGAAAAGGTAAAATAATGCACTCGTTCCGGATCGAAACAGAATAATAGCGGTCGAATCAGTAGTTTATACATGGTTGTGTTGTTGTGGTACAAAAATAAGGAATCCCACTTACATCGCAGCCAAACACGACACAAAATAATCGATTTCTTCTTTTGTGTTTTCGTGACTGAAAGACAGTCGAATACTGGGGCGTTCTAACTCTTCTACTGTTAAAAATTCGGCTAGTACATGGGAAGGTTTGCTGCTACCTGATTGACAAGCACTTCCCCTGGAAACCGCAATTCCTTTCATGTCTAATTCAAACAAAATCAACGCTGATTTTTCTTTGGGTAAAGGCAATTGCACATTCAGAATAGAGTAAAACGTTTCCAAACCCCCATTGAATTTAATTGTTGGAAATTGAGCAGTCAATTTTTCAATGGCGTATTTTTTCAATTCAAAAATCGCATTTCGTTCGGTATCTAAATTTTGATAAGCCATTTCGAGTGCTTTAGCCATTCCGGCAATTTGATGGACAGATTCGGTTCCGGCACGTAAACCTTTTTCTTGTTCACCTCCTAAAAGCAGCGATTGCATGGGCGTATTTTTTCGCACAAAAGCAAAGCCAACCCCTTTTGGTCCGTGGAATTTATGAGCACTTGCCGTCAAAAAATCGATGGGTAATTGTTGCAAATCCATTTCGGTTTTTCCAACGGATTGTACCGTATCAGAATGAAAATAGGCTTTGTGGTCTTTACAAAGTGTCGCCACTCGCTCCATATCCAATACCACTCCGGTTTCATTGTTCACCTGCATTAAGGATACCAGGGTTGGGATATTTGTCTCTAATAATGGTTCAAGTTGGCTATAATCGATATGCCCGTTTTCTAAAATGGATAGAAATTCAACTGTAATTCCGTATTCTTTTTGTAAAGCCAATACCGGATACAATACGGCATGGTGTTCTATTTTTGTGGTAACAATGCGTTTTACTCCCAATTTTTGTACTGCATTTTGGAGTATCCAATTATCGGCTTCTGTACCGGAAGAAGTGAAAATAATTTCCTGAGCCGAACAATTCAATTGCTTGGCAATGCTTTTGCGAGCCGATTCCAAAATTACTTTAGCTGCCCGTCCGTAACTGTGCGTTGAAGACGGGTTGCCATATTCGCTTTGCATCACCTTTATCATTTCCTGAATGACTTCAGGACGGATGGAGGTGGTGGAGGCGTTATCTAGGTATATTTTGTTCATTTATTACGTAGCTTTTTGTCCTGCTTTGCAGGAGTTTCCTATTTCGACTTTGTCATCTTGAGGAATGACAAAAAGATGGATTAGCTTGCTTTTTGACCTGCTTTGCAGGAGGTTCCTATTTCGACTTCGTCATCTTGCGGAATGATAAAAAGATAAAATTTCATTTTCGCATTACCTATTACCAATTGCCTTTAACCAATTACCCTTAAAGAGGCAAGAAACGAATCGCTGTTCCTCCGCCTGCTGCTAAATTCAATTTTATTTTAGACTTTGCGGTTACTTCGATGGTTTTGATGGTATATGCTTTTGGATTTTTTTCCCAATGAGCGTCTTTTCCGTCTTGGTAAATGGTGGCTTTGTATTTTTTACCCGGCGTTAAAAAGTCTAATGTTATTTCAGTACTTCTTGGATTTTCATCGGTGATAGATCCTAAAAACCAGGTTTCTTTTCCTTTGGTTTTTCGGGCGATAGTTACGAAATCTCCGGGTTCGGCTTCCAAAATTCGGGTATCGTCCCAATCTACTTCTACATCCTTGATGAATTGAAAGGCATCCGGATAACGTTCGTAATTTTCAGGTAAATCAGCCGCCATTTGTAACGGACTGTAAATTGTCACATACAAGGCCAATTGTTTGGCTAAAGTGGTATGTACTTGTTCTTTTTTAGTAGCATCATAATGACTCATTTTGATTTCAAAAATCCCCGGTGTATAATCCATGGGTCCACCCAAAAAGCGTGTAAACGGTAAAATCGTTTCATGAGCAGGGGGATTTCCTACACTCCAGGCATTGAATTCGTTTCCACGAGCGGCTTCGGCTGCAATGTAATTGGGGTAGGTACGATGTACTCCGGTTGGTCGCGATGATTCATGAGAATTGATCATGATTTTATATTCCGCAGCACGTTCTACCACCCAATTGAAATGGTTCACCATTGTTTGACCGTCATGCCATTCACCACGTGGAATGATTTTGCCCACATAACCGGTTTTCACGGCATCGTAATCGTGTTTTTTCATGAACGAAAACGCACGGTCCAATCGACGTTCGTAATTGGCTACCGAACCCGAGGTTTCGTGATGCATGATCATTTTAACTCCTTTGGATTGAGCATATTTTTGAACTTCTTCCACATTGAAATCCGGATAAGGCGTTACAAAATCGAATACATTTTCTTTCCAATTGCCAAACCAATCTTCCCAGCC
>NZ_DAIOUN010000007.1:4273-119750 GCF_036759525.1 Flavobacterium sp.
GGTTCATTCAAATTCAAAGTCATTTTTGAAGACAGAATTTTACGGGCATCATCGCTAACCATAATGGTTCTCCAAGGCGTATTAGACGGAGCTTGTAAGTAAGCTTTATCGCCAATAGCATTGGGTACCAAATGCGATTGCATTAAAAAAGTTGACGTATCTACATCCAAATGCATAATCGGGTAATTGACCACGGCAGCTTCAAAAATATTCACATAGATTCCGCTAGGTGATTTTAGCATAACCGGCGATTGGATTCTGGATTTTGCCATTGGGCCTTTCATACCAATTCCGTTATTCATATCGAGTTTGGTTACATCAATCTCAGATAATTGGGTTTCGTTGTAGGCATATTCCTGACTGTCATAATCGCCCGGAATCCAGAAGGCTTTGTAATTTTCCGTTAAGGCAAATTGGGAAACTTCGTCAGAGATTACAAAATAATTTAGCTTTTCTTGTGCCGGAATTTCATAGCGAAATGCCAACCCTTCATCAAACAAGCGAAAAACAATATTCATTTTGCGTTGCGTAGAGGGTTGTATTAAAAAAAGTTTCAATTCATTGTAATGATTTCGTATTTCGCGTACTTCTCCCAAAACCGGCTTCCAAGTTTCGTCTACAGCAAAAGTTTGAACATTGGCAACAGAAAAACCTTCTTTAAGATTTGAAGTTTCTTTCAAAACCAATCCTAAAAAACTTTTTGTAATTACTTTTTTGTTTTGAATATCGAGTTCGTAAAATGGTTCTCCTTTTTCGGAAACTCCGGTTTTTAGAGTGAGTAATTTATTGGGAGATTGTAAAGTTTGGGCTGTTGAACCCAACACGATACAACAAAACAACAGTGCGATACGTTCTTTCATAATTGATTCGAAATTTAGATTTTCAAAGATACTAAATCGATCGAAATGCATCTCATTAAATTTATTTGATGTAAAAGAATTTAAAATCCTATTTTTGTACACACTTTAGCTATTTACAAATGAAATTAATTTTTCGATTATTGGTTGTGCTTGTTTGGTTTTCTTCATGTGATGATGGAGATTTTACCATAGATTCTTTTGATTTTAGTGGAGCAACGGCAAATTCCTGCAATTCGGGTGCTTCCGGTTTTTTTGTATATAAAATCAATGGGAGTGAAGTATTATTGGTTCAATTACCGGAAAACTTATTTGTAAATGAAATTACTCCGCCCAATACTCCCAGAACTCAAACCATTTCATCAAGCAACCGAGTGATTTATCGATTGTATAGTGGGGCTGTGAATACCGGCGTTTTATGCACTAATATTCCGCCTGCCAATCCCAGTGTGGTTAACGAATGGTTAGCCACTGCGGGTACCATAGAAGTAACTACTACAGCAAATCGATCTGTAAATGAGCAAGATAATTCATCAATTATTACCGGATATTCTCATTTAATTGTTTTCAAGAATATAAATTTTGACAAAGGGAATGGAAGTCAACAACTTTTTACCGAATTAAATTTCGGATCTTATGTAACCAATGTAGCTCCTCCGGCAAGTTTTGTAGATTTGAATGTCAATCGTTGTGGCTCGAGTACCGACTTTTTATTTAAAATTTCCGGAACACAAGCTCTAACGTTGCGAACAGCACCCGGATTATTTGAAAATCAAATCACTCAACCGGGAAGTCCTCGAACTGCATTAATAGACACCAACAACTCATTAGCTTTGAGCTATTATAGTGATAACATTAATGCGATTTTTATGTGTTCGCAACCCACACCTTCTATTCCAACTTTAAGTCAATTGTGGCAAGCCGATTTTGGTGTTTCCGGTCAAAGTGGACTAATTGAAGTGGTTACCACCGAAGAGTTTCAAATTCCCACAGATAACCAAAGTCCGTTAATTGGCTACCGCCATACAGTGGTTTTAAAGAATATGACACTTACCCGAAATGGAGTTTCGTTCCAATTAGGAAATGCCTATCCCTTTGGGTCATTTGTTACATCTTTATAATTTTTTTTGGATAAAGTAAATTTCGGTAGCTCCTTGCCCGTATTTTTGATAGTCGGCTTCCTGAATTTGAAGTCCTTCATAACGTTTAAACAAATAATGCAATTCCGATTTTAAAACACCTTCACCTACACCGTGAATAAAAACAACTTTGGGTATTCTTTTTGAAAGTGCAAAATCCAATTGTCTTTGTGCCGTATCCAATTGAATATTTAAAATTTCGTAATTATCCAATCTTTTCCAGTGAGGGATGAGTTTTTCTATATGTAAATCTACCTCCAAAACGACTTCGTTTTTTTTCGTTTTTAAAAGGCCATCCCATTTGGGTTTCTCTTGAGGCTCTTTCTCCAAGTGAGCTTTTTGAATTTGTGCTTTACTTAAAAACGAATGGATTGGGTTTTGTTGTTGATCCAAAACGAGTTCGTCTGCTTCGTAAGTAATTTCAAATCCATCTTCGGTTTCAATAGTTATACCTTGAAGAGAAATGTTTTTTATGGTACCGTTTAAATTGTCATCCAGTACCATAACCCGATCACCAATGTTAAACTTCGTCATCTTCTTTTTGATTTTTAGAGGGGATTTTTTGCATCAATTGCATTATAAAATAAACGATTATGGCCAATGCACCCACTTTACCCAACAACGCTCCTACAGAATTCTTGGGTAAATAGTAGGCCACAAAAGCCAAAATGAGGCAAAGTAAAACTAAAATTATTTGTTTCATATTGATTTGGGTATAAAGGTAGGTTTTCTCTAAAAATGAAAAAACAATTTACATAGTAATGCAAATGAAAGATTTTTTTTGTAAAATTGCGATAGTAAAAAAGCTTTTTGTGGAAAACTACATGATTCCTTGTTTATCCAAGACGTTTTTTGGAATAGAATGTATGGGATGCGGCTTTCAAAGAGCATTGGTTTTGATGTTCGAAGGGAAATTTGCAGCTGCATTTTTGATGTATCCGGCTTTGTACAATTTGCTCTTTTTTGCCGGCGTTTTGCTATTACACAAATGGGACAAAAAACGGAATTATCAAATGCTGTTAATCATCTCAGGAATTATGGCATTTGCCATGATGATAGGTTCATACCTTTATAAAGTATTACATTAACTAATCATAAACCAAACCAATTTTTAATTATGGAAAACAAACCAAACAAACCGGAAAGCTACTTAGTGTGGGGTATTTTAGCAACTATTTTATGTTGTTTGCCTTTTGGAATCGTAAGTATTGTTTATGCGGCCAAAGTAGACGGACTTTACAATTCAGGTGATTTTGAGGGAGCAGAAGCGGCTTCTAAAAAAGCCAAAACTTGGGCTATTGCTGCTGCAGTAACCGGTGTAGTTGTTGGTTTACTTTACTTCCTTTTTGTAGGAGGAATGGTAGCTAGTGGTTTAATGGGTTAATTTGACCAACTTGTTAAAACGCAGAGCAAGCATTGCTATAGGAGTTAGCGGGATTGGAATAGGAGTACTTTACTTTCTATTCAATCCCGCTACTTCTTTTTTCCCAAAATGCCCGGTGTATCAATATACGGGCTTATTGTGTACCGGATGTGGTAGCCAACGCTCGTTTCATCAATTACTCCATTTGGATATATTTGGAGCCCTACGTCAAAATATTTTGGCAACAATAGTTTTTATAGCTATCGCTTTGGATTTGATTTTTTGGGTAATGAAAAAGAACCAATGGCGACCCTACCAACTTTTACACATGCGTTATGCCGAATTGTGGGTGTTAGGGGTAGTGATTGTTTTTACAGTTCTGAGAAATATTCCGCTTTATCCTTTTACTTTATTGGCACCCCATTAAAGATTCTTGTTCGGAAACATAGTCTTCAAGGTAGGCAAAACGCGGAGTTAATTTTCCGTTTTCTGTAATTTTTGCACGTAATAAAATGCCGTCTTGGTCTCCATTAAAAAATGCCGGAATGACCCATTTTGAAAACATTTCACCAAAACCTTCGCTGGCATCTTTGGGCAATTCACAGGGTAGATTGTCTACACTCATAACCAGAATAGACCCCGGATGCATGTAGGGAACTTCTTGGTGTGTAGAGGCTAGGTATCCAAAAAAAGGGTCGGCTATGGTAGAGGCTTTCAATGTACAAGCAATAGGACCGTTAACATCGCAAGAGATATCGGCAACTACTTTAAGTTTGCAATCGGGAGCTTTAAGCATTTCTTGAGTTAAGATATAAGGAGCACCATTTCCATAGAAATGACCCGCCATAAATATATCGGCTACTTTGGTAAACCTCTCAAAATCAGAAATGTATTCGGATGGGTTTTGATAAAAGTCGGAATTATTCAAAACCAAACCGTCTTTTCGTTTATTGTAGTCTAAAACATCTATTTGAACATATACAGGCTCAGAATACGATTTGTTTAAAAAATCGGAAACGCCAACTTGTTTCATTTTTAGGGCATCCAAAATTTCTTTGGCCCCATTTCCAACTTTTCCGTTTCCGGTTAAAACAATTTTAATAGGGGGTAAAAATTGTTTTTTCAATTGGTTTACAAGAGCATCTTTTCCACTCAAATTCTCTGCTTTGGGAAGTTGAAAGAGTTCATACTTAATTCCAAAGCCTCTAAAAGCATTATAAGCTCCCACAATTCCGGCATATCTTCCAAAACCAATTAAGCGTTTGTTTTGTGCATCTACAATGGTTTCATGGTCATATAAATCAATGTTTTTGGCCAAAATAGCTTGCAATAACTTTCGGTTATAAGGTTGTTTTTTTATGGTATGCGAAAAGAAAAAATAGGACTTGTTGGGGATTAATGATGCTACCGGCACTTCTTTAACCCCTATCAAAACATCACAATCTGTCAGATCGGTTGTTACTTCAATTCCTGCTTTGGCATAGGCTTCATCCGGAAACACACGAATATCTGAAGCTTCTACTTTGAATTTAGCGTTTGGATAGTTTTGTTGCAATCGAACCAATTCATCAGGAGTGAAAACAACTCTTCTGTCTGGTGGATTTTTACGTTCTTTGATAATACCAAAAGTCATTTTGTTATAATAATAGGGTTGAAGTGTAATATTTGTTTCAAATGTAACAGTATTGACTTACATGGGCAAGTTTTATTTATAAGAATTTTAATTGTATATTTGTGGACTGGTTTTTGCTGTGAATAACTTAGTTTCCAACAAGGGCAACTGATGACTGAACACAAAAAAAGGGGTCGACCGGTTTTGACAGCAGGTGGAACTGAATAGTAAGCACGTCGAGCATTGAACATTTGGCTCGTAAATATCAAGGTTCACACTTTATAAACGGCGAAAATAATTACGCTTTAGCTGCTTAATCTGAATTACAGTAAGATTGGCCTAGTCTCGTCAAGGACGAGAAGCTAGATTCTCCTCAAAAGCCTTGGTTTGTGGCGTTTGATTCAGGGGAACCGGAAATATAAACCTAGGTTGGGTAAAGCTTTAAATCCCAACCGACACTCATAAAGCTAAGCAAAAGGTGGCTGTCTTTGGCCTTGCTTTTTGTCGAAAACTCAAACAAAGAATAAACGTGTAGAAAGCTCTTGGGTTGCTTGTTTGGACGAGAGTTCGATTCTCTCCGACTCCACAAAAACCTCTGTAAAGTATTGATTTTACAGGGGTTTTTATTTTTAGGGGACGTTTTTGTGGTTCAAAATTTAATTTCAACAGATTTCAATTCCAATTTGTATCAAAAATGGAGTGTTGCTTTATTATTAAATAGGTTGCTACTTTTTTTTACCGATTTACCCCTTAATAGTAATCCAGGAACTTTAGGAATAACTTTATCTATAGTAGTTTTATGATTTTGATTTAAAATTGCCATTACTATACAGTTCTCCCATATAAAATACTCAAAACATTACAATTTAATTAAGTTTAGAAGATAAAGGGAGGATAATGGGAGGATAAAGGGAAGATAAAGGGAAGATAAAGGGATTGTTGAGCGAGGGTAAAACCCATAGAGTAGTTTAAATTGAATTACAGATTACAGATTTGTACCAAAGGGTCTTAAAATCAATTTCTTACAGATTTACCCATAAAATCCGACTGGACTTTAATTTAAATTCAAATTTCTTCCTTATTTTTGAAAACTATGCAACCCATCAAAATAATTGAATGTCCACGTGATGCCATGCAAGGCATCAAAACCTTTATACCCACAGAACGTAAAGTAGCTTATTTGCAATCGCTCTTACGGGTTGGTTTTGATACGTTGGACTTTGGGAGTTTTGTTTCACCCAAAGCTATTCCACAAATGGCGGATACCGCAGAAGTATTGGCTCGATTGGATTTATCGCAAACCCGAAGCAAATTGTTAGCCATTATCGCCAATACCAAAGGGGCAGAACTGGCAGCGGTGCACAAAGAAATTCAGTATTTGGGTTTTCCTTTTTCGATTTCGGAGAATTTTCAAATGCGTAATACGCACAAAACCATTGCCGAGTCTATCATCACCTTACAAGAAATTTTAGAAATTGCAGACCAATCCAATAAAGAAGTGGTGGCCTATTTATCAATGGGTTTCGGTAACCCGTATGGCGACCCATGGAACGTAGAAATCGTAGGGGAGTGGACGGAGAAACTGGCCGGTATGGGAGTGAAAATTTTATCATTATCCGACACTGTGGGAAGTTCAACCCCCGAAGTCATTGATTATTTATTTTCGAACCTGATTACCAAATATCCCGAAATTGAGTTTGGAGCCCATCTGCACACCACACCCAATAAATGGTTTGAAAAAGTAGATGCGGCCTACAAAGCCGGTTGCCGCCGTTTTGACGGAGCCATTCAAGGATTTGGCGGTTGCCCCATGGCAAAAGACGACCTTACCGGAAACATGCCTACCGAAAAATTGCTATCTTACTTTACCACTCAAAAAGAAAATACCAACACCAGCCCCATGAGTTTTGAAAGTGCATACAACGAAGCAACGAAGGTGTTTGGGGAGTTTCATTAAACGGTTGTATGTTGACGGTTGTTTGTTTTGAAGACAGATTAAAAAAGCGGTAATTTAAACAAATGCTCAAATGTTGTATTGCCAAATTGACACATTGCCGAATTACCCCCATTAAAAAAAGAATGAATTGTCTCCTACCATCGAAGGGACATAACTAGGGAAATAAGCAGTTGATATAAGAGAAAATGATAGCACTTATCATCCGTTTACATCCGCTTTCGCAAAGCGAATCCAAAAAAAAATCCGTGTCAATTTTTTAAATCTGCGTCATCCGTGTTCCCATTTACCCATTTCCAATTTTCCCATTTCCGAATTGCCGTATTGACACATTACTCCTCCACCCGAATCTCAAATAGCTTATCCCAATTCTTCCCCGTCACAAAAAGGGTTTTGGTTTTCGGGTTATAAGCAATTCCGTTTAAAACATCAATATCCGGATGTTGGGTGACTAACTTCTTTAAATCCCCTAAATAAATCACTGCTTCTACCGCACCGTTTTTTGGATTGATAATGGCAATGGCATCTTTTTGGTAAATGTTGCCGTAGATTTTACCGTCTATCCATTCCAATTCATTCACCGCTTTAATTTTATAGGATCCGGAATACACATTAATGTTGCCTTCAATTTGTAGGGTTTCCGGATGTAGCATATAAATTTTCTCGGTTCCATCCGATTGATAGAGTTTTTCGCCATCGTTACATAATCCCCAACCCTCAATTCTCTTGGAATAATCAAAACGTCTAATCTCTTTGAAGGTATCTGCATCATAGATAAAACCAATTAAGTTTTGCCAAGATAATTGGTATACTTTGTTGTTCAATACCGTAATACCTTCTCCAAAAATGGCTTCAGGGTATTCCACTTTTTTATAAATTTCTCCGGTTTTATAATTTGTTTTTCGCAAACTCGATACTCCTTTGGTAAGTGTGCCTGCTCCTGTACCGTTTCCGGTTCCTTCATACAACGTATCCCGATGAAATTCTAAACCTTGGGTATAAGCCTTACTATCATGCGGATAAGTGTTTAATAAGGTGTATTTTAAAAGTTTAGGCTCAATATCCGATACCAATTCAATACGATGAGTTGCTGCAGCAGAGTCTTTTTCAAAGTAAACAAGGGCTTTCAAATTTTGATAGCCAAGTTTCACATTAGCCAGAGAAAAAGTAAAGTTTGAACTTCCTGAAACAGAACCTAGTTTTATATCATTACTGTAGTAAACAACGCTATCTATCGTTTTATTTTTGGGATTTGAAATCGTCAATACGGCCGTTTCTTGGGGGGTAAATTGGGCTTTGTTTTGAGAGGTTTGCAATAAAAACCAGTCCGATTTGTCTTTTTCCTTGTCTTCGCAACTTCCAATTAAAATAGCTAATAAAATGAATGAGAATAAGTTATAGTTTTTCATGGTTTCAAACAGTATGTTATGGACAAATATAACAATTTGAACCCAGTATTTTCCTTGTAAAATCATAAAAAGATTGTATATTTGCACCGGCAAGTCCTACACGACCAGCTCCTGCAAACTCCTCCAGGGTGGGAACACAGCAAAGGTATGCGGTTGTAGCGGTGCGATGTAGGTCGCTTGCCATTTTTTTTTGGAAAGTAACGATTTTTTTTCCTCTTCTTTTCGTCCTTTTTTTTAAACTTCGCATTCCATCTTTTTTATTTACGCATTCATTTCTCAAAGAACTAAGGACTAATTAGTATATTTGCTTTTTATACCCAATCATGTCAAAAGTTATTCTCATCACCGGAGGTTCCTCCGGAATTGGTAAATCTATTGGTACCTTTTTGCATCACAAAGGCTATACCGTATATGGAACCAGTAGAAACCCAAGTCAAGTTAAAGAATCCGTTTTTACGTTAGTGCAACTGGATGTTCGTGATGTGAATAGTATAGCCCATGCTGTTTCCGAATTGATTCAAAAGGAAGGCCGTTTGGATGTAGTAATCAATAATGCCGGAGTGGGAATTACGGGACCGCTTGAAGAAATTCCGACGCAAGAAATCAAAAACAATTTTGAAACCAATTTTTTTGGCCCAATTGAAGTAATCAAAGCCGTTTTGCCGCAAATGCGAAACCAAAAATCGGGTTTAATAATCAATATTACTTCTATTGCCGGTTATATGGGGTTGCCTTACAGAAGCGTATATTCGGCTTCAAAAGGAGCTTTAGAACTCATTACAGAAGCCCTACGTATGGAAGTAAAACCGTTTGGAATTCAACTGACAAATGTAGCTCCCGGCGATTTTGCTACAAACATTGCCTCAGGTCGCTATCATGCTCCGTTAAAAGAAGATTCGGCTTATAAAATCCCTTACGGGAATACATTGAAAATGATGGATGAGCATGTAGATTCCGGAAGTAATCCCAATGAAATGGCCTTTGCCATTCACAAAATTATTGAAACCCATCAACCGAATGTACATTACAAAGTAGGTAGTTTTCTTCAACGTTTTTCAATTGTTTTAAAACGAATTTTACCGGATAAGGTTTATGAAAAAATGTTGATGAAGCATTACAAGCTTTAATTTGTGTTTGTCACTTCATAGAACTATTTTTTGTAATGACATTAATCTATCAAAGACATAGAGACGTTAGGTGTGCTTCAAAATTTATGGATTTCTAGTAGATAAATTGAACGTTTTTGTTAAGAAAAACTTGAAACTTGAAACTTGAAACCTGAAACAAAAATAATACCTTTGCAATCGAATTTAAACACAACTTACATATGAAATTTTTTATTGACACGGCCAACTTGGAACAAATTAAAGAAGCACAAGCCCTTGGAGTTTTGGATGGTGTTACTACCAATCCGTCTTTAATGGCCAAAGAAGGCATCAGCGGAAAAAATAATGTTTTAAAACATTATGTTGACATCTGCAATATAGTTGACGGAGATGTTAGTGCCGAAGTAATTGCAACCGATTACGAAGGTATGATTAAAGAAGGAGAAGAGTTATCCGAATTGCATGAACAAATTGTGGTAAAATTACCCATGACCAAAGAAGGTGTGAAAGCCTGTAAATATTTTTCTGATAGAGGAATCAAAACCAATGTAACGCTAGTATTCTCTGCGGGTCAAGCTTTATTAGCTGCCAAAGCCGGAGCCAATTATGTTTCTCCATTTATCGGAAGATTGGATGATGTGTCTACTGATGGATTGGCTTTAATAGAGGAAATCAGAGAAATTTATGATAATTACGGCTATCAAACCGAGATTCTTGCCGCCTCTGTTCGACATACAATGCACATTGTGAATTGTGCCAAAATTGGGGCCGATGTGATGACAGGTCCGTTATCTGCAATATTGGGATTGTTAAAGCACCCGTTAACCGATATCGGATTGGCTCAATTTCTTGCCGATCATGCAAAAGCGAATCAATAATAAATAAAAATCCCGTCCTTGTAGACGGGATTTTTTTATTTTAAATTTTCGGCAAAAGTTGCATCAAAAAGATTTACAAAAGCGTTTTTAATAACTCCGTTTGGTTCTATTATTAAAGTGCGGTGTAGCTTAGTGATTACCCATTTTTCTTTTAAATCTTCAAAGTTTTCAGCTCTAAATTCATTTATTGTTCCAAATGAGTAGTTCTCCAAAGCTTTCCTCCATTTGCCCTGGTCTTCATCAATATTGATGGCTACAAACTGGTAATTGGGATGCAATTTTTGAAAATCTATTGCTTTTTTGTGTACTGCAGAAATGTGAGAAGTAGCATTTTCGGTCCAGAAAAAAACCACGGTTTTACGGTTGAATAAGGATTCGCTTTTAATTTGACTTCCGTTCAAGTCCAATAAAGTGACACTTGGTAAAACATTGCCGGGTTTCAAAGATTGAATCGATTGCCCTATTTTATTAATTTCACTTTCCAATTCTGAGTCATTTGAAAGCTGATTGTATCGGGTTAAGAAAATTTTGTTATTTTCTATGCTTTGATCTTCTAACAAGTAACTAAAGGCAATGTTCTTTAGAATTTTATTTTTTACAGATTCTTGTTTAAACAAAGTGTCTGCTATGTTTAATTTGGTTACACTCATTTGTAAGATCTCATTTTCAGGAGTAGATGGATTTACTTTTTGAAAAGAAATATTACTCATCATGTGTGTTAGATAACGAACAAAAGGCGAGTAGTGAGTGAGTAAATTATTATTGAAGTCAATTTTTTTTCGATGGTCATAATAATTTTGAGGTAAATCTTTACTCACATTAACACCCATTCGCATTTTGTGTGCCACCGGATAAATTTCTTTTTTGGCATAATGATTCAAGTCCAGCATAGTTTTGGCATACAAATCGAAATCATCAGACCAATTGATTTCTGTTTTTTTACGGTTGTAAAATTTTTGTTTGGATTGATAAGACGAATCGCAACTTTTAAGAAATCGGTTTATATCGTAATCAAAAAGTTCAAACATAGATTTACGATCGGCATCATTTTTAAGGAACAATTCCATTAGGAAATTGTTTTTTTCATCTCCTCTACCACAAAATACAACCGATTCATCAAAATCAACCGAGTTAATACGAACCATCAAGCTGTCGTTTTTGTCAAAAAACACATATTGGTACTCCGGTTCGTGTTTAAAAGTATATAAGCCCGGTGCCAGCGAATCAAATTTCTTTAAAAATTGGTTTTTTTGATTTAAATACAAAGTATCTATTACCACATCGTCTTTGAGAAACAAAACGTAATTCGTTGTAGGATTGATTACTTCTCCTCCAAAGTAAGCCGTAAAATTAGAGTCGTTGAACTCTTTTTGACAACTGGTGAAGAGACTTAGTAAACAAACCGTTAGTAATAAAAATAGTATTTTTGTATTATAGGCAATCATTTGTGGCATTAATTTAGACAAATGTATTTTTTCTAAGGTTTCTATCTTGTTAACAGACAGTTAAAATAAACCTATATTTATTCTAAATAGGGGGCTTAAAAGTGCTTTATTTTTCCTAATTTTGCAACGTTTTTAAAAAAAAATTACATGTTAACAGTTTCAAATTTATCGGTTCAATTTGGTAAGAGAGTTTTGTTTGATGAAGTAAATGTTACGTTCACACAAGGCAATTGCTATGGTATTATTGGAGCCAATGGTGCCGGAAAATCTACATTTATGAAAATTATTTCGGGAGAAATGGAGCCTACTTCGGGTAGAGTTATTCTGGAACCCGGAAAACGAATGTCGGTTTTGAACCAAAATCACAATATGTTTGACGAACATACCGTTTTGGAAACGGTATTAATGGGAAATAAAGTATTGTATGCTGTGAAAGCAGAAATGGATGCTTTGTATGCCGATTATAATGATGCCAATGCGGATAGAATTGGAGAATTGCAAGTGCAATTTGAAGAAATGAACGGATGGAATGCCGATTCTGATGCAGCCTCTATGTTGTCTAATTTGGGAATCTCTGCCGATTACCACTATACTCTAATGAGTGAAATGGAAGGAAAACTGAAGGTGCGTGTGCTTTTGGCTCAAGCTCTTTTTGGGAATCCCGATGTGTTGATTATGGATGAGCCTACCAACGATTTGGATTTTGAAACCATTGGTTGGTTGGAGAATTTCTTGGCAAACTATGAGAACACCGTTTTAGTTGTTTCTCACGACCGTCACTTTTTGGATGCGGTTTGTACGCACGTATCCGATATCGATTTTGGAAAAATTACACACTACTCCGGAAACTATACTTTTTGGTATGAAAGTAGCCAGTTAGCAGCCAAGCAAAGGGCTCAACAAAACAAAAAAGCTGAGGAAAAGAAAGCAGAATTGGAGGAATTTATTCGTCGTTTTAGTGCCAACGTAGCTAAGTCAAAGCAAGCTACTTCGCGTAAAAAAATGATTGAAAAATTAAATTTAGACGAGATAAAGCCTTCCAGCAGAAGATATCCGGCCATTATTTTTGACCAAGAACGTGAAGCGGGAGATCAAATTTTAAATGTTGTAGGGTTATCGGCATCACTCGAAGGTGAAGTTCTTTTTAAAAATATTGATTTAAACATGGCAAAAGGCGACAAAATAGTGGTGTTTTCTAAAGATTCACGTGCGACTACTGCTTTTTATGAAGTTTTAAACGGTAATTTAAAAGCCGATTCCGGTACTTTTGATTGGGGAATAACCACCACACAATCCTACTTGCCAGCCGATAATCATTCGTTTTTTGAAAACGATTACACTTTAGTGGATTGGTTACGTCAATGGGCCAAAACTGAAGAAGAAAGAGACGAAGTTTACGTTCGTGGGTTTTTGGGTAAAATGATTTTTTCAGGCGAAGAAGCTCTTAAAACCGGACGGGTTTTATCCGGAGGAGAAAAAGTACGTTGCATGATTTCACGCATGATGATGCTTCGGGCCAACGTGTTAATGCTAGATGAACCAACCAATCACTTGGATTTGGAATCCATTCAAGCTTTTAATAACTCATTAAAGAATTTCAAAGGTTCAGTTTTGTTTACTACACACGATCACGAATTTGCTCAAACCGTTGCCAATCGCGTAGTTGAAATTACGCCAAATGGTGTGATTGACCGCTACATGACCTTTGATGAGTATTTGGAAGATGATAAAATCAAAGAATTGAGAAAAAAAATGTATGCCTAATAAAGAAATCCCGTAACCTTGTTTCGGGATTTTTTTTAGAATGTAAGTCCCAAAAAAAGTATATCTTTACACTCCAAACCACACTACCATGAGTCAAAAAGTATTGCTCACTTCCAAAGAAGTCAATATCATTCTCCATCGTTTGGCCTGTCAATTGATTGAAAAGCACCTTGATTTTTCGGATACAATCCTTATAGGATTACAGCCCAGAGGTTCATTCTTAGCTAAGCGAATTGTTAAATTGTTACAGGAAGAATACCAAATTAAAAATATTCAATTCGGATTGCTAGACATCACTTTTTTTAGAGATGATTTTCGCAGAGGTGACAAACCCTTGGAAGCCAATAAAACCGAAATCGATTTTATTGTAGAAGATAAAAAAGTGATTTTTATAGATGATGTACTTTACACCGGACGGAGCATTCGTTCTGCACTGACTGCCATTCAATCTTTTGGAAGGCCAAGCGAAATTGAGCTTTTGGTACTCATCGACAGACGTTTTAGTCGCCATTTACCCATTCAGCCGGATTATAGAGGTAGACAGGTAGATGCTATTAATAATGAAAAAGTAAAAGTTTGCTGGACCGAAAACGAAGGTGAAGACACCGTATATTTAGTTTAAAAGCATTATTAGATTATCGGGTTTTTAGATTTTAGAAAGTTCGAATAATCCAATAATCGAAAAATCGAAAAATTCAACAATCGAACAATCGAATACTATAGAATGAAAGAATTAAGTGTGAACCATTTATTAGGTATCAAATACCTTCAGCCGGAAGATATTCAACTTATTTTTGAAACTGCCGATCATTTTAAAGAAGTGATTAACAGACCCATAAAAAAGGTTCCTTCCTTGCGTGACATCACCATTGCCAATATCTTTTTTGAGAACAGTACCCGAACCAAATTATCCTTCGAACTCGCTCAAAAAAGACTTTCAGCCGATGTGATTAGTTTTTCTGCTGCACAATCCTCTGTAAAAAAAGGAGAAACTCTTATTGATACCGTTAATAACATCTTGGCCATGAAAGTAGATATGGTGGTTATGCGGCATTCGCATCCCGGAGCCGCTTATTTCTTGTCGCAAAATGTAAAGGCAAGTATTATTAATGCCGGCGATGGTGCCCATGAACATCCTACACAAGCCTTGTTAGATAGTTATTCCATTAGAGAACGATTGGGTGAAGTAGGAGGAAAGAAGGTCGTAATTGTGGGTGATATATTGCATTCTCGTGTAGCTCTTTCCAATATTTTTGCTTTGCAAATGCAAGGGGCAGAAGTTAAAGTGTGCGGACCCAAAACTTTAATTCCCAAACACATTGAAAGTTTGGGTGTTTCTGTTGAACCCAATTTGAGAAAAGCTTTAGAATGGTGCGATGTAGCCAATATGCTCCGTGTACAAAACGAACGAATGGAAGTCAATTATTTTCCTTCTACACGCGAATATGCACAACAATACGGGGTAGATAAAGTACTTTTAGATTCATTGAGCAAAGAAATTGTAATCATGCATCCCGGGCCAATTAATAGAGGTGTTGAAATTACCAGTGATGTTGCCGACTCCAAACAATCTGTCATTTTAGATCAAGTAGAAAACGGAGTTGCAATCAGAATGGCGGTAATTTACCTTTTGGCCTCCAAGATTAAGTAATTTTTCATATCTTAGTAACTCAGCAATTCAGAATCTCAGCAACTAAAAATAATGAAAGTCGATCAAAAAGGACATACTACCATTTTAAAAAACACCCAAGGGGATTGTATAGCTTTTCTTGAAAAAGTCACAACGCAACACAATAGTTTTAAAAATCAGAATTTAATTTTGGATATGTCTATGGACAAATCAGTTGATTTGAAGCAAATTAAGTTGTTTGGCGATTTGTCAAAAACGCATAAAAAAGGAAAAAAATCCTTTGTTATTGTAGCAGATGGAATTGATTTTAATGCCATTCCGGCCAAATTAACTGTTGTTCCCACACTTTTAGAAGCTCATGACATCATTGAAATGGAAGAAATTGAACGCGATTTGGGGTTTTAATTGGAGTTGGGAGTAATAAGTTTGTAGTTGGAAATGTTTAACATAGTTTTTCAAGTTGAAACCTGAAACCTGAAACCTGAAACAAAAAAATAGTGAAACTCACCATCCTCGGCTGTTACGCCGCCACACCTCGCACCATCACCAATCCCACTTCTCAAGTGTTAGAAATTAAAAACCGTATGTTTTTAATAGATTGTGGTGAAGGAACGCAAGTGCAATTGCGGAAGAATAAAATCAAATTCTCCAAAATCAATCACATTTTTATATCGCATTTGCATGGGGATCATTTTTTTGGTTTGGTGGGATTGATTTCAACGTTTATGTTGCTCAATCGAGAAAGTGATTTACACGTCTATGGTCCAAAAGGAATTAAAGAGTTGATTTTGTTACAATTGCGTGCCGGAAACTCCTATACCGGTTACAATCTTTATTTTCATGAATTGGAATCAAAAGAAAGTGAAGTGCTTTTTGAAGATGAAAAAGTAATTGTAAAAACCATTCCACTTAAGCATCGGATTTACACTAACGGATTTTTATTCCAAGAAAAAAATAAAGAGCGAAAACTCAATATAGATAAAATTCAAAATCTTGGAATTGATGTCGTTTATTACCAAAAAATTAAATACGGAGGCGATATTACTTTAGATAACGGAACACTAATACCCAATCACGAAATCACATTTGATCCCGAACCCGAAAAAAGTTATGCGTTTTGTTCGGATACAGTGTATGATGAAGATTTAATTTCACACGTTAAAAATGTTGATGTTTTGTATCATGAGGCTACCTTTTTAGAAAAAGAAGCCCATTTGGCCGAAAAAACAATGCATGCAACTGCCAAACAAGCCGCTACAATTGCGTTTAGAGCTAAAGTTAATAAATTGATACTAGGTCATTATTCAACTCGCTACGCAACCATAGATTTGTTTAAAACTGAAGCAGAGACTATTTTTTCCAATGTGCTTTTAGCCGATGATGGAAAAGAGTTTGAGTTATAAATTTAGTTTCAAGTTTCAAGTTTCAGGTTATGGAGTTACTTATAATCGCAAATCTGGTTGTTGTAAATCCTTTTTCATCCATTTTCGCTAAGCGAATATAAAATCAGTGAAAATCCATTTCATCTCAAAAATCCGTGTGCTATTAAAGCTGAGTTATTAAACAATTCCACTTTTTTCAGCTTTTCCTTTTATTCGTACCTTAGCCACTTAGAACCCTAGCACCTCAAAAAAATGAAAGACCTAAGTAATTATAGAAAATCTTACGAGAAAAGTGAACTATTGGAATCCAATATACCGGAAGATCCAATCAATTTGTTTCACCGCTGGTTTTATGAAACCGAAGAACAAAGTGATATTGAGGAAGTCAATGCCATGACGGTGTCCACCATTGGTTTAGATGGTTTCCCTAAAGCTCGTGTTGTTCTTTTGAAAAAGTTCAACGAAGAAGGATTCATTTTTTACACCAATTATGAATCTGAAAAAGGGAAAGCCATTGAAGCAAATCCCAACGTTTGTTTATCGTTTTTTTGGCATTCTATGGAGCGTCAAGTTATAATTAAAGGTATTGCAGAGAAAACTTCCGCTCAACTTTCAGATAATTATTTTGATTCCCGACCCGACGGGAGTAAGTTAGGTGCCCTTGTTTCAAAACAAAGCAGCGTAATAGAATCCAGATTGTATTTGGAACATAAATTGAAAGAACTTGAAACAGAATTTAAAGACAAAGAGATTCCGAGACCTTCTTTTTGGGGAGGTTTTTTAGTACGTCCTCATGAAGTTGAATTTTGGCAAGGACGCCCCAACCGACTTCATGATAGAATTCGATATGTATTACAAGAAGATTTCAATTGGAAAATAGAAAGATTAGCACCTTAAAATGTAAGAAAAAACATTTGTAAATAAAAAAAAAGCGCATTTCATCGATTTTATTTTGCACTTTAACGATATAGTAGTAATATTGACTAACCAAATCAAACAATACGTTCATTCAATATTAACATACGAGTAGTTGCCCCACATCTACTTTAAAACTTAACCTACTACTATGAAAGCAAAAATGTTTAGAGCATTATTGCCGATTGCAATCGTGTTCACTATGATCTCTTGTTCTTCTGATTCATCTGAAGTTACGGCTCCTATTGTTGAAGAATTTTCATACAGTGATTCTGAAGTTGATTTAATGAATAAAATCAACAATCACAGAGTTAGTCAAGGTTTATCTGAGTTGCAACCTATCAATCATGTGTCTTTCAAATCTGCAGAGCACAATGATTACATGATTAAAAATGATGTGGTAGGTCACCATTTATTTGAGCAAAGAGCCAACAATATCAAACAAGTTTTGGGTGCGGTTCGTGTAAGTGAAAACATAGCATACAACTATCATTCAAATTCAGGTGTATTAAATGCTTGGTTAATGAGTGAAGGTCACAAAGAAAACATTGAAGGAGATTATACACATTTTGGAATCTCCATAAAAATAAATCCGGCTAACGGAAGAAAATACTACACTAACATTTTTATGAAAAGGTAATTTTGCCCCAAATTTTACCAAAACCTAAGAAAGCTACTCCTAAAAGAGTAGTTTTTTTATTTTTAATTGTTTTCATTTTCCGTTTATAGATTTTAATTGTCAACGTCTTATTTGCAAAAGTCAACTGATTAAAGTAAATTTAAGTTTTAAATGTAAAACCATGAAGACCATTAATATCCAAGATTATCGCGTAACTGCTCCGGTTGAGCTATCAAAACTTCCGACTCATTTTACTATTGAAGTTTCAGAAAAAAAGAAAGAAAAAGAGTTGGAAAAAATCCGAGTTAAATTAAGTAAACTTCAGGATAAAATGTATGCCCACAATAAATATGCTGTTCTTATTTGTCTTCAAGGTATGGATACTGCAGGAAAAGACAGTTTGATTCGAGAGGTTTTCAAAGAGATTAATGCTCGTGGCGTTGTAGTTCATAGTTTTAAAACACCTACTTCTTCTGAATTGGAACACGATTATTTGTGGCGTCACTATTTAGCTTTACCCGAGAAAGGGAAATTTGCTGTTTTTAACCGAACTCATTATGAAAATGTATTGGTAACACGTGTTCACCCTGAATACATACTCAATGAAAACATACCCGGAATTCAATCTGTAGATGATATTACCCCTGAGTTTTGGGAAAATCGATTTGAAAGTATTAATGCCTTTGAAAAGCATATAACCAGCAATGGGATATTAATTTTTAAATTTTACCTTCACCTTAGTAAAGAAGAACAAAGACAACGTTTAATTAGAAGACTGGAAACCGAAAAGCACAACTGGAAATTTTCTCCGGGCGATTTAAAAGAGCGAAGTTTGTGGGATGATTACATCAAATATTACGAGGAAGCCATAAATAAAACTTCAAAACCTCACGCTCCATGGTTTGTGGTTCCAGCAGATAATAAAGAAAATGCCCGATATATTGTAGCAAAAACTATTTTGGAAACGTTACAAATGTATACAGATATCAAAGAACCAGAATTGGATGAAAAAATCAAAGAAAATTTGTCTCACTACCGAGAACAATTAAAGAAAGAAGGGTAGTTTTCTTTTTAGCTAAATTTTAGGAATCCCATTTTTAGATAATGAGTATCTTAGGGGCAAATTATTTGCACATGATACGTTATTCTGCTTTAGTATTGTTTTTTGTTTTAATCAGTTGTAAAGCTCAAGTAAAAGAGAAAGATATTACTTTACAACCCGAAAAAATAAGCTACACTTTTGAAACCGTAATATCCGGTATAGATATTCCTTGGGGAATGGCTTGGCTACCAGATGGGAGTATTTTGGTAACCGAAAAGAGCGGTATTTTGTATCAAGTTAAAAATCAGATTAAGACCCCAATTGCAAATGTTCCACAAGTAATAGCACGAGGTCAAGGTGGCTTATTGGATGTTGCTGTTCATCCCAACTATGAAAAAGTAGGTTGGATTTACTTGACTTTTTCATCAGATTCCGGGACAGAAAAAGGAGCACATACCCGATTGATACGAGCAAAAATTGAAAACCAAGCTTTAACAGATATTCAAGAGTTATACAAAGGAGTACCTAATACTACACGCGGACATCATTTTGGTTCCCGAATTGTTTTTGATAAGCAAGGTTTTTTATATTTTACTATTGGTGACAGAGGCAACCATCCGGAAAACCCGCAAGATGTAAATAGAGATGGAGGTAAAGTATACCGATTACATGATGATGGAAAGATTCCATCGGATAATCCTTTTGTTGGAATACCTGGTGCAAAGGAAGCTGTTTTTTCTTTTGGACATAGAAATCCGCAAGGAATGGCTCTACACCCAACTACAGGAAAAATTTGGACTCATGAGCATGGACCTAAAGGTGGTGATGAAATTAATATCATCAAGAAAGGAGCCAATTACGGGTGGCCCATAATTACCTATGGAATTGATTATGACGGCTCTGTAATTTCTAATTTGAAGGAAAAAGAAGGTATGGAACAACCTTTATATTATTGGTTACCTTCTATTGCTCCCAGTGGTATGGCCTTTGTAACAAGTGATTTGTATCCCAATTGGAAAGGACATTTATTGGTAGGCTCATTGAGTTTTCAATATTTAGAGCTTGTTCAATTAGACAATGAAACGGTTGTAGGAAGACAAAAAATAGCAACTGATATAGGTAGAGTAAGAGACGTTCGTCAAGGACCCGATGGCTATATCTATTTGAGTGTAGAAGGAAAAGGAATACTTAAAATTGTACCAAAATTGTAATGGGTAAATCTATTTTTACACTACTTTTCATGTTTTTATTGAACTTCAATTATAAAGCGAGTTCAGCTTATACCTTTTATGACCAAAACAAGGAGTGGCAACAAAGTAAGGCTAGAGGAAAAGAAATTTATACTGATTTTTGTATCCAATGTCATTTAGCAAACGGAAAAGGAACTCCGGGAGTTGTACCCCCTTTAGACAATTCAAATTGGTTGAAGGACAAAAGAAAAGAAAGTATACATGCTGTAAAATACGGTCAAAGTGGTCCGATTCTGGTAAATGGAGTTCGCTACAACGGTACCATGACTGCTATGGGTTTAACCGATGAAGAGGTTGCCGATGTTATGAATTATATTATGAATTCTTGGAGTAATAAACAAAAAACACCAGTAACCCCCGAGGAGGTAAGAAGTATAAAAAAGTAAGTTTTAAAAAGTATAAACCAACTGAACTCCTCCATAATAATTAAAAGGGGTGCCGGGATAAAAATACCTTGGGAGTTGGTTGCCAAAACCTACTGCATTAGGTAATAGGCTTGCGGCATATCTTTCATTTAATAAATTTTGAAATCCGGCATATAATTTTAAATTTAAAACTTCTAATACATTTACGGTATAATCTATTTTACTGTCTACTAGTCGGAACGATTGGGTTGATAAAGTATTGGCATCATTCAAAAACATCGAATCAGTATAACTATATGAGTTTGTAAATTTCAACCTACCCGGTAACGAAATATCCCATCCCAAGTTAAAATGGATTTCCGGAATTCCGGGTAATATTTTACCTGAATAGTCTACATCATTATCCAAAAAATTTACAAATTTGGCTTTTATCCAATGCCAAGATGTAAATGTATTTAGGGTAAGTTTTTCGGTTGAATAAATCCTATAGTTTAGCTGCATTTCCAACCCTATGTGTCTGGTTTTTCCAACATTCCTTCCTACATATTGATCTTCAGCGGTGCGTTGTGCTACCAATAAATTTTGAATATCTGTTTGATACAGGGCCATTTCAAAATACCCTTTTTGGTCTAAAAACTGACTTTTGAATCCCGCTTCATAGTTAATTCCAATTTCCGGAACTAAGGAAGCATTTAAGTTGCCTTCCGGAGTTAAAGTTTCGGCAACAGCCGGCATTGAAAACCCTTTGCTAATAGAAACATATAAACTTGCTTTATCTGTAAGCTTATAAGTTAGTCCCAATCGCGGTAAAAGTAAAGGTTCAAAACTGTATTTTTCAAAGGGTTCTTTTGGGGTATTAAAAGTATTTTGTTGTTTGTATTGGGTGTAGTTTAAAGCCAAACCGGTTTCCATCTGTAATTTTGGTACTATTTGTGCATCAAGTTGAAAAAAATAGTTTGCGTAGTTTCGGTTTTGTTGGGTACTATTAAATTTATCACCTTCAACACTTCCTATTTGCGGATTATTGAGATAAAGGTTTTCAAATAAAGAATTTCGGTACTTTTCTTTCATTAGTTCAGTTCCCAAACTCATTACAAAGGGTATGTTTAATAGTTTTTCAGAATATTTTATTTTACTTCGAATGCCATAGGAGAATAATACATCCTCCAAAATATCAAAGGGTCTGGCCTCATAACCCGATTTAATTGTTGTAAACAAGCTGTTGCTCCATTTCAACTTAGAATGGAGTAAGACTTCATGTGAAATACCTAATATTACTTTGTAGTAAGATTCGTATCCTTTGGCTGCTTTCCAGTTTGAAGCTGCAATTTCCGGATTGTTTTCAAAATCAACTGCATTCAATGAACTCGGTATAAATGCTTTCAAACGTGTAGCTATTCCCAGAAAACTAATTTTGTTTTTTTTACCCAAAGGAGTATCGCCTTTCAAATGAAAAGTTTGTCTCGAATAGGCACTGTTTTCCCGAAATCCGTCACTTTCCAATAGGGTGTAATTGGTGAATAAATTCCATGTATTGCTATTTAAATTTCCCGAGAGGGAATGTTTTTGCAATCCGAAACTTCCAAAAGTGCTATTCCATTTCCCGGCAGAAAGTTCTTTATTTCCTTCATGGCTGTATAAATGGATTACGCCACCCAATCCGGCACCAAAACTGGTTGTATTAGGACCTTTATTAATTTCTATTTTGGCTAATGAAGCAATCTCTATTTCTTCTAAAACCGATTCGCCTTCGGCTGTAGTTAATGGAATTTCATCAAAATAAATTTTAATTTTTGTAGTTCCAAATGGGGTTCGGGCTCCAATTCCCCGAATAGTAATCCGATTGGTATTCAGAGCTCCTTGTTGCATTTGAATTCCCGGAATTCTATTTAAAATTGGGGTTAGTATAACTCCATCTCCATTTTCGAGAGCTTGTGAATTTAAAATAGAAATTGACGAAGCCGACTTAAGAAGCGTGTTTGATGTAGGTGAAGCTGTAATAACAACTTCGGCAAGTGCCGTAGTGTCTTTGAAAACTTGTCCTCGTACCGATTGTTCAGTTCCGATTAGAAATAGTATAAAAACTAGAAGTGAAGTTTTCGTGTACAATGTTCAAAATTTAGGAATTAAAATTACATTTTTTTGAGGTTATTCGGGATTCATTTTTCATAATTTTTTAATAAGCGAATGTTTGCCAAATTGCGTACTTTTGCACTCGAAAATTGCTTGTATGAACCTCTCTATTTACACCAAAGAATTCGGTTACAATCTTAAATTGGCTTATCCAATTATCATAGGAATGCTAGGGCATACCGTGGTAGGAATTGTAGACAATGCCATGGTAGGACAAATTGGTCCTAAAGAATTGGCAGCGGTTTCTTTAGGAAATAGTTTTATATTCATTGCGATGTCATTGGGTATTGGTTTTTCTACAGCAATTACCCCAATAGTTGCCGAGGCCGATGGCGAAAATTCTATCGAGAAGGGGAGAAGTGCTTTCCATAATGGTTTGTTGTTGTGTACCGTATTAGGTGTGCTTTTATTTTTGCTCATTTTTTTAGCCAAACCTATTATAAGCTACATGGGACAATCGGAAGAAGTTGTCAATTTAGCCATTCCCTATTTGGACATCGTTTCTTTTTCATTGATTCCTTTAATCATGTTTCAGGCATACAAACAGTTTGCAGATGGTAAAAGTGAGACTAAATATTCCATGTGGGCCACTATTTTAGGAAATGTTGTAAATGTGGTAATCAATTATTTTTTGATTTTTGGGATTTGGATTTTTCCGGAAATGGGAATTGTAGGTGCTGCTATTGGAACCATAACTTCTCGAATTGTAATGCTCTTATTTATGCATTATGTTATGGTAAAGAAACCTAAATTTCATCCTTATTTTGAAAAATTCAGTTGGGATGAAATTTCAAAAAATACCCTAAAAAAAATAGTCAACCTAGGTACTCCATCAGCTTTGCAAATGTTTTTTGAAGTAGCTCTTTTTACGGGAGCCATTTGGTTGTGCGGAATGATAAGTGCTACGAGTCAAGCAGCCAATCAAATTGCTTTGAGTTTGGCTTCACTTACTTTTATGTTTGCTATGGGATTGAGTGTTACGGCTATGATTCGTATTGGCAATCAAAAAGGGCTTCAAGATTATAAGAAGTTAAGAATTGTAGCTTTGTCTATTTTTTTATTGGCTACTTTGCTTGAGGTTGTTTTTGCAGTTCTCTTTATAGTATTTCATAAAGTATTGCCTCTACCGTTTTTAGATATGGATCAAACCATTCATTTGGTTCAAAATCAAGAGGTGGTTTGGATTGCCTCTCAATTGTTGCTTGTAGCTGCCTTGTTTCAAATTTCTGATGGTTTACAAGTTGTAGTTCTTGGGGCACTTCGAGGACTACAAGATGTAAAAGTTCCAATGTATATTACTTTTATTGCATATTGGATTGTAGGTTTTCCCATTTCGATTTACTTGGGTTTGTATACCAATTTGAAAGCTATTGGGGTTTGGTTAGGACTTTTGGCCGGTCTCACTGCAGCGGCTTTATTTTTATTTTACAGATTTAACCGATTGACAAAAAAATTAATTATTGAAAATTATACAAATGGAAATTAAACCTCAATACGGATTTGATCAGCTTCTTTTTGGTATGAAGAAGCAAGATGTGGAACGCTTGTATGGAAAGCCCGATTTAATATTTGATGATGAAGATGATAATACAATTGTACTATATAATTCGTTAAAATGCCGATTGACTTTTTATGCCGATGAAGATTTTAAACTTGGCTATATTATTGTTTCTAACCCGGAGGCAACCCTTTGGGGGCAAAAAATTTTAGGTTCCCCTTTTTCAGATTGGAAATTTATTTTTGATAAAAAAGGACTTCAAAAATTTGAAACCGAACGATTAGACAGCGTAATTCATTATTTTAATGAAGATTATTGGTTACTTATTCAAGAAGAATTTGCTCAAATTTGTAAAGTCGAAATCGGGGCGATTGTTAAAGATATTGATACCTTTGATTGGAAATTTAAATAAAAAAAAACCCTCAAATTTTTGAGGGTATTTTTTTTGGTTTTATTTATTTAAAGTCAACTAATTCTGTTGTAAAGATTAAAGTAGCTTTGGCTGGAATTACAGGGGGTCTTCCGTTTTCGCCATAGGCCAACCAAAACGGGATAATGAGTTTTGCTTTAGCTCCTTTGTTCAGTAACGCAATACCTTCTTCCCATCCTGGAATTACCCTACCTACACCTAATTTGAAATCTATAGGCTGATTTCGGTCGTAAGAGCTATCAAATTTATCACCATTGGCTAACTCGCCTAAATAATGAACAGATACATCGTTTCCGGCTTTTACATTATCACCCGTTCCCGGTTTTTCAATTATATAGGCTAAACCTGAAGGTAGTATTTTGGCAGTTGGGAATGTTTTTTTTACATAATCTGTAAACTTTGTTTTTTCAGCTTGTAATGCTTCTTCTTTCTTTTTCTTTGCCGCAAGTTCCAATTCCAATCTACTGTTGAAAACTTTGGGAGCATCAAATTGTTTAGCTGCAGTTCCTACCCTAATGATAGTAATTTTATCCATAACGTCATTTTGAGAGATGGCATTAACAATGTCTTGACCGGAGATTACTCTACCAAAAACAGTGTGCTTTCCATCTAAGTGAGGTTGAGGTGCATGGGTAATAAAAAATTGAGAGCCATTTGTAGCTGGTCCGGCATTTGCCATAGATAATATTCCGGCTTTGTCGTGTTTTAAATCGGTTATTTCGTCCATAAAACGGTATCCCGGACCACCACTTCCGGTGCCTGTAGGATCTCCGCCTTGAATCATGAAATTTGAAATAACACGATGAAATTTTAAACCGTTGAAAAAAGGTTTTCCTTTAAATTCATCGGAAACAGAGGGATTGGTACCTTCTGCCAATGAGATAAAGTTTGCTACAGTGATTGGAGTTTTTTCATATTCTAATTTTAATAGAATTTTTCCTTTTAGAGTCGAAATTTCAGCATAGATTCCATTCTCTGTTTGAGCTTGTAAGCCAAAAGATAGTAGTAGAATCAAACTTAAATATACTTTTTTCATGGTTGTTATTTTTGTGTTGGTGTTTCTAATAATTCTAATTCAAAAATCAAATTGGTGTTTGGCGGAATTACATTTCCGGCACCGGCTTCTCCATATCCTAAATGTGAAGGTATAAATAATAAAGCTTTATCACCAATATTCATTTTTTCTAAACCTTCCAAAAATCCCGGTATTAATCCGGTTTTATTTCCATATTGAAACGGGAAAGGGCTATAACCTTGTGCATCTGCTCTACGTTGGTCAAATTTACCAAATGCTTTTGATACACTTTCATGGCTACTATCAAAAAGTTCGCCATTTTCAAAATATCCGGAGTAATTCACATAAATGGTTGATCCTGTTTCCGGTTTTTTAGATGTTCCTTTTTGGTATATAGTATACAACAATCCGCTTGAAGTTTTTTGAGCATTCTTTTTATAGGTTTCAAAAAATGCAATTTTTTCATCTAAAACATCTTTAAATTGAGCTAAAAATGCTTCTTTTTCGGCTTTTTCTTTGGCTTCTTGAATTTTTCGATTTTCAGATTCAATTTTAAGTCGGTCTCCAAATACTTTTACCGCATCAAATTTTTTGGCATTTTCTCCATTTCGTACGATAATTATTTTTTCAATTATATCATTTTGTACAATTGCATTTACCACATCTTGGCCTTCCTTTACTTTTCCAAATACAGTATGAAGTCCATCTAAATGTGGTGTTTCAACATGAGTGATAAAAAATTGAGAACCATTAGTGCCCGGTCCGGCATTGGCCATAGATAAAATTCCGGGTTCGGAATGTTTCAAATCAGTAATTTCATCCATAAAACTATACCCTGGATTTCCGGAACCATCTCCATTAGGATCCCCCCCCTGAATCATAAAATTCGGTATAACTCTATGAAATTTTAATCCATCGTAAAATGGAATTCCTTTTCGAGAGGCATCGGTTACAAAAGTATTTGTTCCTTCGGCCAATGTGATAAAGTTAGCAACAGTTATAGGTGTTTTTTCATATTCCAATGAAACAATGATTTCTCCTTTTGAAGTGGTAATTACACCAAAAATTCCGTCGCCTAAATGATCGTAATTGTTTCCGCAAGATTGACATAATAGTGCGATTAGGAAGAGTCCTAGTAAAGTTATTTTTCTCATTTTATTGTTTTTGTGTTTTTCTAAATTCTTCTTCTTTTACAAAATCGGTTAAAGTTACCGTACACGAAATTGGAATGTTTGGACCAATTCTGTTTTTGTCTCCCAAGTATCCGTAGGCTATATGCGAAGGAAACAAAAAAGTAACTTTTTCATTTTTTCGCATGAGTTTTATACCATCCCGTAACCCCATCATGATTTCTTGTTTGTCTACTAAATATTTTTGAGGTCTGAGTTCTAAGGCCGTATAAATTACATTTCCATACAAATCATTGATTTCATATTCATAAAATGCTACGTCGCCTCTTTTGGGTCTGAGTGTATCATTCTGATTTTGAATTTCATACGTATACCAATACCCTTTTTTTGAAGCCAAAAAGGTTTTGTCTGGGTTGTTTTGAATGATTGAATCTATAATCTTTTCTTCTGAGGCAATTAGTTTTTTATTACGAATAATAGATTCTTTCATAAAAGTTCCCGAACTTCTAGATACCGGTCTCCGGGGTTGTTCGTCTTGACAACTTCCTAAAAAAATCATAGAAAATAGTAGAACTAGTTTTAAATAAATTTTCATATTTATTTTAATTCAGGTTGTTCACGGATTATTTTTTCAAAATAAGCTACAGTTTCACTTAAAGATTGAGTTGATTTTCCACCCGCTGCATTTTTGTGTCCCCCACCATTGAAATAAGTTCTTGCGAGTTGGTTAACATCAAAATCTCCAATTGACCGTAATGATATTTTTATCAAGCCTTCTTCTTTATTTTCAATAAAAATTGCCGTAAAAATAATATCTTTTAGAGATAAACCATAATTCACTATGCCTTCTGTATCCCCTTTTTTATAATTAAAATTATCCAATTCTTCTTGTGATAGGGTAATGTATGAGGTTTTGTACTCGTAAAAGACCTTTAAGTTTTGCAATGCTTTGCCCAGCAATTGAAGGCTGCTGTAACTATTGGTGTTGAAAAGCTGGTTATGAATTGTGGTGTTTTCTATTCCTAATTCAAGCAAATGTGCTACAGTTTGATGGGTTTTACCGGTTGTTTTTGGAAATTTAAAAGATCCCGAATCGGTAACAATGCCAGTATAAATGCAAGTGGCTGAAGTTTTGTCCAAATTTTTTTCTATTCCTAATTGAAAACAAAAATCATACACCATTTCGCAAGTTGAACCATAATTTACATCGGAAAAAGCAATTTGAGCATATGAATCCGGTAATTCATGATGATCAATCATTACAAAGGGAGCTTTGAGATTTTGAAGCACCATTTCCATTTCGCCAGTGCGGTGTAAGGCATTAAAGTCTAAGGTGAAAAGGATTTCAGCATCATTTAAAATCCGTGTTGTATTTTCTCTATCTTTCTCAAAAATACGAACGGTTTCCGCTCCGGGTAGCCAAGCTAAAAAATCCGGAAATTCATTTGGGGCAATTACTGTTGTATAATGTCCCAATTTATTTAGAATATGGGCTAGTGCCAATGTTGACCCCATGGCATCTCCATCTGGATTACGATGTGGTATGATGACAACTTTTTGGGGTGTAGCCAATAATTTTTTAAGTTCTCCTATTTGATTTTCATTCATGGCTTCGAAATTACATATTTTTAGTCTACAATTTTAAGTTTCTTCACGATTTATGAGTAAGTAACATAATTTAGAATGTTGTATTTTAAATTAAAAAAACCTTCCGGTAAAAGAAGGTTTTTTAATTTTAATTTACAACCACTTTCTTTGTAACAGATTGTTGTTGTGATGTTATGGTCATGAAATAAAAACCGGTAGGAATATTTTCCAGAGTGTATGTTTTATTTGAAGGGGTAGGCTTCTGAATTACTTGAATTACTTGACCATTGATATTAACCAATTGTATCGTGTCAATTTGAGATTCGCTGTCAATATTTATTTTTTGATTCGAACTAGGGTTAGGGTAAACACTAAAATCATATACAAATGAGGTGTTAGTAGACAAGGTGCCCCATGTATCTTGAGCCGCAACTCCACCCCAAATTTTTGTGGCTAGGTAAGGATTGTCAATAAACGGATTTCTATTGCCTTGACCCCAATTGTTATTAATATTTCCTAAATAGGTATTTCGGTTTATTTCAATTTGTGAAACCGGATCTTCTGCATTCCAAGTTAAAAATAAAGTAATCATATCGTCTCCTGCACCTGCATTTGGACCATCACCCATATTTGAAGGTAAACATTGATTGCCATATCGCAAATACATATACATAATGATTCGGGCTACATCTCCTTTCCATTCATCACCCGGATACCAATGAATACCCACATTTCCTGAATTTCCAGAGCCTGCTGCAAATTTTCGGTTACCTCTGGAATTATTTCTTTGTACATCACATGAACGAAGCATGTGGGCATCTGCACCCGGGCCAGATTGACCTAAATCAGGAGTACCTACAGATTGAGCATAAACGTGTTCTCTGTTCCACTGTCCGTTGTTTCCGCCGTTATTATCTTTGTCTCTGGCTCTATCATTTGTAACATCACTGTCAGATCCATTTTCCCACCCATATATAAGTAAAACTTGATTTGAATTTGTAGGATTTAAGTCGGTTATACGTAATGCACTCCAAACTTCACTGTAAGAGAGTTGATAGTTATGAGTGTCAGAGATTAATTGGGCCAATTGATTTTTTAAGGCTTGTCCGTTTAAATTAAAATTGATATTGTTGTAATAAGCTTGTTGCGAAAAAGAAATTGCAGCAACAAATAGTAAAAAGAATGAATATATTTTTTTCATAGTAATTATAATTTTCGTTCCAATAAGGCCATATAAAACCCATCAAAACCTGATTCTGAGGCTAAAATTTTGTGATCTTTTACAAAAGTAAAGTTTTTTCCGTTTTCCGTGGTTAAAAAACGTTTTACTTGTTCCTGATTTTCAGAAGGTAAAACCGAACAAGTGGCATAAACTAACTTTCCGCCGGGCTTTACAATTCTGGAATAATTTTCTAAAACTTCGGCTTGTACTTTACGAATATTGTCAATAAATTCGGGTTGCAATTTCCATTTGCTATCCGGATTTCTTTTCAAAACACCCAATCCGCTACAAGGAGCATCAATTAAAACTCTGTCTGCTTTGTCGTATAATTTTTTGATGACTTTTGTCGAATCAATAATTCTGTATTCGATATTGAAAGCTCCATTTCGTTTGGCACGAAGTTTTAATTGTTTTAATTTACTTTCGTATAAATCCATGGCAATTAGCTGACCTTTGTTTTGCATCAAAGAAGCCATATGCAAGGTTTTTCCTCCGGCTCCGGCACATGTATCAACCACTCTCATACCGGGTTGCACATCTAGAAAGGCAGCAACCAGCTGAGAACTGGCATCTTGAACTTCAAATAAACCTTCTTTAAAGGCATCGGTTAAGAAAACATTGGCTCTTTCTTTCAATACTAAAGCATCGGGTTGGTCTTTTAAAAAATCCGTAGCAATGTCTAAATCCATTAGAATGGCACGTAATTTTTCTTTTGTAGTTTTTAAGGTATTTACACGAAGAATTACTTGAGCTTGCTGATTTTGAGCCGCAATTTCTTTGGTCCAAAGTTCTTCGCCCAATTCTTTTACACCCAACTCGTCCATCCAATCCGGAATCGATTCACGGTATTTTCTGATTTTTGATAATTCATCAAAACGCCCTTTGATTTTGCGTTGTGGGGTTCCTTCCAATTGTCTCCAATCCGGGATTGGATATCCTCTTAGCACAGCCCAAACGGCAAACATTCGCCATAAATCATCGCGATCATACGGTTCTCTTACTTCGGCAATTTCAGCGTATAAACGTTTCCATCTCACAATTTCGTAGATGGTTTCTGCAACAAACTTTCTGTCGGAACTTCCCCAACGTTTGTCCTTTTTTAAAGCTCTTGCTACCACTTTATCGGCATATTCGCCTTCGTTGAATATGGCATGCAACGAATCAATGGTAGTGTAAACTAAATTTCTATGTAATCTCATTTCAATAAAATAGCCCGCAAAGGTACTACATATTCTGAGTCAAGAGAATATTTATCGTTAAAAAAATCAAATCCTGACAGAAAAACTATCAGGATTTGAAAAAGTTACGTTTGTTAAATTAAGTTAGGCTAAAACCGTTTCTAGTGTTGGTCCGGCATACACCAATTTTTTACCTTCTTCCGTATTGGTGTATTGCTCAAAGTTTTTAATGTATCGAGCGGCTAAATCTTTGGCTTTTGCTTCCCATTCTTCTTCTGTTTTATACGTATCTCTTGGGTCTAAAATGCCTTTATCAACATTTGGCAATTCAACCGGAATAGTTAAATTTAAAAACGGAATATGTTTGGTTTCCATTTGATCAATTTCACCACTGATGATGGCATCGATTATGGCACGCGTGTTTTTCAATGAAATTCGTTTTCCGGTTCCGTTCCATCCTGTGTTTACTAAATAGGCTTTGGCTCCGTGTTCTTTCATTTTTCCAATTAAGGTTTTAGAATACATGGTTGGGTGTAAGGTTAAAAATGCTTCACCAAAGGCAGGAGAGAAGGAAGGTTGTGGCTCGGTAATTCCTCGTTCGGTTCCGGCTAGTTTGGATGTATAACCACACAAGAAATGGTATTGTGCTTGGTCGTCATCTAATATGGAAACCGGAGGCAACACGCCAAATGCATCGGCTGATAAGTAAATAATTTTCTTCGCGTGACCGGCTTTGGAAGGAAGAACGATTTTGTTGATGTGATAAATGGGATAAGAAACTCTTGAATTTTCGGTGATAGAATGATCGTAATAATCCACTTCGCCATATTCATTTACCACCACATTTTCTAGCAAAGCATCACGTTTGATGGCTCTCCAAATATCGGGTTCGTTTTCTTCACTTAAATCGATAACTTTGGCATAACATCCCCCTTCATAATTAAAAACGCCATTAGTATCCCAGCCATGTTCATCATCACCAATTAGATAACGTTTTGGGTCGGCAGATAAGGTAGTTTTTCCTGTTCCTGATAATCCAAAGAATAAAGTAACATCGCCTTCTTCACCCACATTGGCAGAGCAGTGCATGGAAGCCATCCCTTTAAGTGGAAGATAATAATTCATCATGGCAAACATTCCTTTTTTCATTTCGCCACCATACCAAGTTCCACCAATAATTTGAATTTTTTCTGTTAAGTTGAACACCACAAAATTCTCAGAATTTAAACCGTGTGCTGCCCAATTTGGATTGGTGGTTTTAGAACCATTCATCACAATAAAATCGGGTTTACCAAAATTTTCTAGTTCATAAATAGAAGGTCTAATGAACATATTGGTCACAAAATGAGCTTGCCAAGCTACTTCCATTACAAAACGCACTTTCAAACGGGTGTCTGGATTGGTTCCGCAAAAAGCATCGACCACATATAATTTTTTGGAAGTAGAAAGCTGTTTTAAAACCAATGATTTTAATTCACTGTACACTTCTTGTGAGGTTGGAAAGTTTACTTTGTCATCCCAATAAATGGTATCTTTTGTGATTTCATCTTTTACAATATATCGGTCTTTGGGAGAACGTCCTGTGAAAATTCCGGTTTTAACGGCCACTGCTCCTGTATCGGTTAAAGCTCCTTTTTCAAATCCTTTTCGCATGTGAGAGGTTTCGGCTTGAAACAATTCTTCATAAGAAGGATTGTACACTACTTCATGATATCCGGTAATGCCTAAATCGTGAAGCTCCTGAATGACTTTAATGTTTTTCATACTATTGATTGTTAAGGTTGTGATTTCTATTTTACTTGTATCAAATTTCCGATTTAAGTACCAAAATAAACCTGATAAATATCATTTTTAGAAGAAATCTACGAAAACGTTTTCATTGTTATGTGTTGATTATCAATTGTTTATTTTGTGTTTTGGGTAACTATAGTAAATTAGCTAAAGTTTCACAATTCAATCTATAGAAGTCCCAAAAAACATTCGTAATTTTGCAATCGTTTAACTGATTTTCAACTACTAAATAAAACTATATGAGTCAATTTGATGTGGCCATTATTGGTTCGGGACCCGGTGGATATGTTGCCGCCATCCGTTGTGCACAATTAGGATTTAAAACGGCTATTATCGAAAAATATTCGGTTTTGGGCGGAACTTGTCTAAATGTAGGCTGTATTCCTTCTAAAGCGTTACTTTCTTCTTCTCATCATTATCACGATGCAGTAGCTCATTTTGAAGAGCACGGTATTGAGGTGGGTAAGGTAAAAGTAAATCTGGAGAAAATGATTGCCCGCAAACAAGCGGTTGTAGATCAAACTACAGGTGGAATTAAGTTTTTGATGGATAAAAATAAAATTACCGTTTTTGAAGGAGTTGGTTCCTTTGAAGATGCTACCCACGTTAAAATAACCAAAAATGATGGTTCTTCTGAAACGATTGAAGCCAAATATTCCATTATTGCAACGGGTTCTAAACCGTCGAATCTACCATTTATTACCTTAGATAAAGAACGTGTAATCACTTCTACGGAAGCCTTGAAATTAAAAGAAGTTCCGAAACATTTAGTCATCATTGGTGGTGGTGTAATAGGAATTGAATTGGGTCAAGTGTATCTTCGTCTAGGAGCAGAAGTATCTGTGGTGGAATTTATGGACAGAATTATTCCGGGAATGGATGCATCATTATCCAAAGAATTGACCAAAGTGTTGAAAAAACAAGGTATGAAATTCTATACTTCTCATAAAGTTAAATCAGTAACCAGAAAAGGTAAAGCTGTTACAGTGGAAGCCGAAACGCCAAAAGGAGAAATCTTATCTTTAGAAGGTGATTATTGCCTGGTTTCTGTGGGAAGAAGACCTTATACCGATGGATTGAATGCCGAAAAAGCCGGTGTAAAAGTTACCGATAGAGGTCAGATTGAAGTGAACGATCATTTGCAAACATCAGCCTCAAACATTTATGCCATTGGCGATGTGGTTCGTGGAGCTATGTTAGCTCACAAAGCAGAAGAAGAAGGCGTGATGGTTGCCGAAATTTTAGCCGGACAAAAACCGCATATCGATTACAATTTGATTCCGGGTGTGGTTTATACTTGGCCTGAGGTTGCAGCTGTTGGAAAAACAGAAGAGCAATTAAAAGAAGAGGGCGTAACTTTCAAATCTGGGAGTTTTCCATTCAAAGCCTTAGGAAGAGCTAGAGCCGGTGGCGATACGGACGGATTTGTGAAAATCTTAGCCGATGCCAAAACCGATGAAGTTTTAGGGGTTCACATGATTGGACCGCGTTGTGCCGATTTAATTGCCGAAGCAGTTACCGCTATGGAATTTAGAGCCAGTGCCGAAGATATTTCTAGAATGAGTCATGCTCATCCCACTTTTGCAGAAGCAATCAAAGAAGCAGCTTTAGCGGCTACGGATAATAGAGCTTTGCATGTGTAAGGAATTGAAATTAATTATAGAAAAACCCCGAAGAGATAGCTTTTCGGGGTTTTTATTTTTAAAGATTTTATATTATCTAGAACTATCCCATTCTTTTTCAAACATATCAATGTATTGTGCATATTGAGAATTTGGTTTGGCATATTGTCTTGTTATTTTGGCCCATTCATCAAATTTTTTTCTGTCTTTTAATTTAAAATAACCTTGAGCCATATTTAACGCCATTTCACTTTTTTCAAAATCATTGTCTGACATTTTTATTCCTTTTTGATACGTTTTTTCTGCTAATGAAATTTTGTTTTGCTTTACATACGCAAATCCTAACTCTCTAAAGAAATAATAGTTTTTCGGATTATTAGAAATAGCTTTATCTAAAACCGGAATAGCTTTTTCGTATTGTCCTAAATGATTATACGCATAAGCTAATTCAAATTCCAAACCATCAAAATGGGGATTTATTTTATAGGCTTTTTCTAAAAAAGTTAAAGCTTTTTCACATGCTCCAACATGATTGTAATGATAGCCATAATCCTTTAATGTTTGTATACTTTCAGGGTTTGATGGTTGGTAAATAGTTAACCATTCGGGTTTAATTTGGAGTTCAAAATTTTCGACTATTTTATCAGGAATAATAAAAACTGATGCAGTTTTATATGGTTCTAATCTTACCTTGGTAAATCCTTCGTTACTTTTGTTATAAAGTTTAAATTTACCATTGTTGTCAATTTGAACACTCCCTTCATAATTAAATGTAAATCCTGCTTGAAGATCTAGATATATAAAACCAAAAGGATGAATACTATCTGTAGCTTTTTTTGGAAAAATTACCCATTTATCTTTAGCATCATAATATTTTACATTAAAAGCAGATTTATCATTTGAAGATTGAGAAAAACAAATTTGAATTGTAGAAAATAGAAAGAGAAGTAAAATATTTTTTTTCATGCTTTTCATGTTTATTTATCAAATATACTAATTTTCTTTCGCTAATTTTGTGATGAATTAAATTTGAAATAAATGTCAACCATCCTTGCCTTTGCCGGAAGTAATTCTTCCACCTCAATAAACCATCAATTGGTTACTTATTTGACTACGCAACTTAAAAATACTTCGTTTGAATTATTCAAATTATCCGATATGGATTTGGTAATTTATAGTGAGGATGAACAACGCGAAAACGGATTTCCATCCTCAATCAATCAAATATATAAACACATTCAGGCTTCAAAAGGTATCATTATTTCTGTAAACGAACACAATAGTAACCCTTCTGCCTTTTTTAAAAATGTGTTGGATTGGTTATCCCGATTAGACAGAAAGTTTTTAGAAGGTAAAAAAATATTTTTATTAAGTACTTCAAATGGAGCTCGTGGCGGAATGAGTTCACTAGAAGTGGTTAAAAATATGCTTCCTCGATTTGGTGCTGAAATTATAGATACGTATGCTTTAGCGTCATTTAATGAAAATTTTTCAATTGAGGATAAAAAAATATCCAACCCTACGATTAATAAAGAAGTAATTGAAAAATTACATCAATTTGAGGCCGGATTGCAGTAATTCCTTACCTAATGTTGAGAGCTTCAAAAGTTTTTACTATCGAAAATCCGCAAGAATTCAAAATGAAGTTGTTGCATTGGAGTGAGCAATTTCGTGAAGTTGTTTTCTTGGATTCGAATCAGTACCATCAAAAGTATTCCAATTATGAGGTAGTTTTGGCTGTGGATGCTTTTACATCCATCAAAACCGATTATTACAATGCTTTTGAAGACTTACATCAATACCAAAGTAAAACGCAAGATTGGCTATTCGGTTATTTGTCGTATGATTTAAAAAACGATACCGAAGCTTTGACCTCTAAAAATTTTGACGGGTTAGCATTCCCGGATTTGTTTTTCTTTCAACCGAAGAAATTGTTTTTTTTGAAAGAAAATCAAGTGGAACTCCAATATTTGAATTTGTGTGATGATGAATTAGAGGAAGATTTCTTAGCAATCTCTAATACGAATTCAATTTGCGATTTTGTGACTTTGCGAGAAATTAAAATCCAGCAACGCATTTCAAAAGAAGCTTATCTTCAAAAAGTGTCCAAAATGTTGGAATACATTCATCACGGCGACATTTACGAAGCCAATTTTTGCATGGAATTTTATGCTGAGAATGCAGCTATTAATCCTTTGGAAATTTATCAAAAGCTTAATGCTATTTCACAACCACCTTTTGCGGTTTATTTTAAAAATAATCATCAGTATTTATTATCGGCTTCGCCTGAAAGGTATTTAAAAAAGGAAGGTGCAAAAGTAATTTCCCAACCCATAAAAGGTACTGCCAGAAGAAATTCAGACCCCATTTTAGATGAGCAATCTAAAGCTGAATTAGAAAATAATCCAAAAGAGCGTGCCGAAAATATTATGATTGTTGATTTGGTTCGTAATGATTTATCTCGAACTGCTACAAAAGGCTCGGTTGAGGTGGAAGAATTATGTGGAATTTATACCTTTAAACAAGTCCATCAAATGATTTCTACAGTTGTATCTCAAGTAGATATCACTACTTCACCGGTTGAAATTATCAAAACGACTTTCCCGATGGGAAGCATGACCGGTGCTCCCAAAATTTCGGCGATGAAAATCATTGAAGAATTGGAAGAAACCAAACGCGGACTTTATAGTGGTGCAGTTGGCTATTTTACGCCCCATGGCGATTTTGATTTTAATGTTGTCATTCGTAGCATTTTATATAATGTTAAAAATCAATATGTATCTTTTTCCGTGGGTAGTGCTATTACATCCGAAGCCACTCCCGAAGGCGAGTATGAAGAATGTATGTTAAAAGCGAAGGCCCTGTTTGAGGTGTTGAAATAGGTTAATTTCATTCCCATAAAATTCCTTACTTTTGAGCATGTTTTCAAAATTCCAAAATCACCTTTCAGCTCATTTTCCTTTTCTGCAAAAGGCAAAATTACTCATTGCAGTTAGTGGCGGATTGGATAGTATGGTTTTATTGGATTTAATTTCAAAAACAAATATAGATTTTGCGGTGGCTCATTGCAATTTTCAACTTAGGGGAGTTGAAAGTGATGAAGATGAAAATTTTGTACAATCTTATTGTAAAGAAAATTCCATTCAGGGATTTTTTCAAAAGTTTGATACCCAGCAATTTGCTAAAGATGAAAAAGTATCCATTCAAGTCGCTGCTCGGAAGTTACGTTACGAATGGTTTTATGAATTATTAGCAACTGAGAATTTCGATTTTGTGGCAACTGCTCATCATTTAGATGATCAATTGGAAACTTTTTTAATTCATTTTTCTCGTGGAACCGGTTTGGATGGATTATGCGGAATTCCATCTCAAAATGATAAAATTATTCGACCGCTTTTAATTTTTTCCAGAGCAGAATTTGAAACATTTGCCAACGAAAATTATCTACAATGGCGGGAAGATTCCAGTAATGCTTCAGATAAATATGTGCGAAATAAAATTCGTCATCATGTGGTTCCCCTTTTAAAAGAATTAAATCCGAGTTTTTTAGATTCGTTTCAAAATACCATTCAAAATCTCAAACAAGCTCAAAGTTTAGTGGATGATGCTTCGCGAATTGTGTATCGAAAAGTAGTGCAAGATCTTGCTAATCAAAAACTAATTAATTTGAACGAGCTACTTCAATTACCTAATTATCAGGCGTATTTGTATCAATGGTTGATGCCTTTTGGATTTTCGGCGTGGCAAGATATTTATGATTTAGTGTATGCTCAATCCGGGAAACAAATTTTTTCTGAACATTTCAGATTGCTGAAAGATAGAGAGCAACTCATTGTAGAACCCAAAACAATTCAAATTTCAGGAGATTTTTATATTGATCAAAATCAATATGAACTTAATTTTCCCTTAAAATTGAAGTTCTGTAACGTAAGTAGCGTTTTAATTTCAGATGCAAAAACTATCTTTGTGGATGCAGATACGTTAAAGTTTCCTTTAAAACTTCGCAAATGGCAAGAGGGTGACTATTTTTACCCTTTTGGAATGAACAGTAAAAAGAAACTAAGTAAATTTTTTAAAGATGAAAAATTTTCACTTGTAGATAAAGAAAATACTTGGCTTTTATGTTCTGATAATCAAATTGTTTGGCTCGTTGGGAAACGAATGGACAATCGTTTTAAAGTAACCGAAAACACAAAAACTATTTTAAAAATAGCAGTATTATAATGAGAAATTTAATTTTTACACTCTTTACATTTTTTGCTTTTACTTTTTCACAAGCTCAAATTTTAGATCCTGTAAAATGGAAAACCTCCATTGAACAAAAATCGGATACCGAATTTGTATTGAAATTTGATGCTACCATTCAAAAAGATTGGCATATTTTTTCTCAGTTTACACCGGAAGGTGGATCATTGCCCAGTGTTTTTATTTATGAAAATGCAAAAGGGAATTACCAATTGATTGGAAAAACCACAGAAAGTAAATACAAAGTAAAATTTGAGGAAGCATTTGGGGTTGATGAATATATTTTTGAAGGATCTGCCCAGTTTTCGCAAAAAATTAAAGTGATCAATCCCAACTTAAAGTCAATTAAAGTTGAAATTGAATACCAAGCGTGTTTGGAGCAATGTATACAGCAATTTAAAGTTTTTGAATTTCAATTACCCGCGAGAGAAAGTGCTAGTAATACATTACAAAAAGAAGATACTCTAACTGTTGTTAAAGAGGATATTCAAGTAAAATTAGAGAATAAATTAAGTAAATCCCAAAGTGATCAGGTAGAGAAAAAAGAAGAACAAAAAGGACTTTGGACAATTTTTATAATTGCCTTTTTCTCTGGTTTTGCAGCATTGTTAACACCTTGTGTGTTTCCAATGATACCCATGACCGTGAGTTTCTTTACCAAACAAAGTAAAGACAGAGCCAAAGGAATTAAAAATGCTATTATTTATGGTATTTCAATCATTGTAATTTATGTGGCTTTAGGTTCTGCCATTACAGCAATTTTTGGTGCTGATTCTTTGAACGAATTATCTACAAGTGTTGCCTTTAATGTCATTTTCTTTGGTTTGTTGATTTTTTTCGCAGCATCATTTTTAGGTGCGTTTGAAATTGTTTTACCCAATTCATGGGCCAATAAAGTAGACCGACAAGCCGACAGAGGAGGCATCATTGGTATCTTTTTTATGGCATTAGCGTTAGCCATCGTGTCATTTTCATGTACCGGACCCATTGTGGGAACCTTAATTGTGGAAGCTGCTTCCAAAGGCGGAATTGCTCCAATTGTGGGAATGTTAGGTTTTTCTTCGGCCATTGCTTTACCATTTATGTTATTTGCTCTATTCCCGGGTTGGATGAATTCGTTACCCAAATCGGGCGGATGGTTAAATACCGTAAAAGTTTCACTGGGATTTTTAGAATTGGCTTTTGCGTTTAAATTTTTATCCAATGCCGATTTGGTTTTGCAATTGCATTGGTTTGAACGAGAAACCTTTTTAGCCATTTGGATTGCCGTTTTTGGGGCTTGGGCATTGTATTTATTCGGAAAAATAACATTACCTCATGATAGTCCGTTAACACATATTTCTGTGGGAAGATTATTTATGGGACTGTTTGTGTTGAGTTTTACTATTTATATGATTCCCGGACTTTGGGGAGCCCCTTTAAAAATTATATCAGGTTTTCCACCACCATTACACTACAGCGAAAGTCCAAATGGAATAGGAGGCAGTAATTCAGCAGATTTGCAGGTTTTGCCAAAAGGAGCTCACTCAGGTCCACATGGTATTATGGCATTTCACGATTACAAATACGGTTTGGCTTATGCTAAAGAAATTAATAAGCCTATTTTACTCGACTTTACGGGTTATGCTTGTGTGAATTGTCGTAAAATGGAAGATTATGTATGGTCTGACAAAAAGATACTTTCAATTTTAAAAAATGAAGTTGTACTGATTTCTTTGTATGTAGATGATAAAAAAGAATTAGCTGAAAATGAAAAATACGTTTCAAAAGAAACCGGTAAAAAAGTCAGAACCATTGGAAACAAATGGAGTGATTTTCAAATTACGAAATACAAAGCCAATGCTCAGCCATATTATTTAATTTTGGATACAGAGGGGAATACCCTTTCTGATGAACCGGCCAGCTATGATCCGGATATTTCAAGATATGAAAAGTGGTTGCGAAGCGGAATAGACAAATTTGGTAAAAAATAAAACAAGCCACTCTTTTTGGAGTGGCTTGTTTGTTAATACTTAAACCCAGTTGCTTTATTTTTTTAAAAATATTTTAAAAGTTGAACCGTATCCCATTTCAGATTCAAGTTCTATTCTTCCATTCAATTTGGTTACTAACTTCTGAACGGTTGAAAGTCCGATTCCTGTACCCAAATTATCAAAACGGTCTTTTTTTCCTAAAGTGGTGAAAAATGTGAAAATTTTTTCAAAGTCGGCTTTGGCTATACCTATTCCATTATCTTTGATGGATAATTCCATTTCCGAAGTTAAATTTTGAACTTCAATTTCCACTTCAATTTTCTTTTTATCGTTGTATTTGATACTGTTACTAATCAAGTTGGAAACAATTTGTTCCAAAGCTATTTTATTCGAATAAAAAGGTTCGTTACTTTTTACATTAAATTTAATGTCATATTCATTTTTTGAATCCAACAATGCAATTGATTTCTTAAACAGTTGTTCCCAATTTATTTCTTGTCTTTCTTGTGTATTTATGGTATCGCTTTTATAATAAATTAGAATGGCATCTACAAAGTTTTTTAATTCCAATGAAGATTTTGAAATGTAATCTAAGTATTCATTTCCTTCAGAATCTATTACTTTTCCATATTCTTCTTGAAAGAGATGGGTTAAAGAAATAATGTTATTTAGCGGCGATTTGATATCGTGTGAAACTACTTGAGCAAATTGTTCTAACTCGTGATACTTGGCCAAAAGATTCGAATTGTTTTCTTCCAATTGTGAATTTTTCTTTCTGAGTTTTAAGAGTTGAATTACTTGATTGGCCAGTTTTTTTAAAGCATTAAATTGAAAATCGGAAAGTTTTTTGGGTTGTAAATCATATACACACAAACTTCCTAAAGTATAACCATCAGGATCTATCAAAAGGACTCCTGCATAAAAGGCCAATTTGGGATTACCCGAGACATAAGGGTTTTTGGATAAATAAGGGTGTTCAATCATGTTTTCTACATGAATGGAGTCAATGTTCTCATTCATCATAAAATTACAAAATGATTCTTCTCGGGGAATTTCCGATTTGTCAATTCCGATTCTGGATTTGAACCATTGTCTATCTTTATCCATTATTGCAATAGATGAGATAGGAACTTCACATATTTGTGACGCCAATTCTGCAATATCATCAAAATCTTTTTCCGGTTTTGTGTCCAAAACCGCATAACTATTTAAGGCGTTAAGCCTTAGCTTTTCGTCGGTAGTATTAACATTTTGGGGCATTGTTTTGCGTATTTAAGGTTTATTGGTTTTACCAAATACGAAAATTTTGAAGCTATGGTTTTATTTTTAAAATTATTTATTTCTCCAATCGAAATTTTGAAAGATAAGAAGTTGCAAATTGTGATTCATTTTAAATGTATTGGATACATTTGATTCTATCATTTGATTCATGTAGGCAATTTGAAAAGTACTTTTCTTGTAATGTAAACCGGTTCCCAATGAAATTCTGTTTTGGTCTAATCTAAAATGATTTTTCACATCATTACCGGCATTGCACAATATTTCATTAGAGAACATTAAAAACCATTTCTTATTCAATTTTGAATTGGGGTAAAAACGGGTTTGAAATAAATATCTTAATCTATGATTAAAATTGAATTCATTTTGTAGATGGTCATCAATAATCAGGCCACGAAGTCGGGCTTCATATCTAAATCTGTGAAAGTACGAAAAGCGTGTGTTTTTATGAGTCAATGTAATTTGACCCCAAGGCCTGTGCTCAGGTCTAAAAGTGTTTTGATTTTCAGGAGGATAACTCATAGCAAATGCATATCCTGCGGTAATAGTGGTTTTCAAACTATCGGACAGATGAAAAGTAAAACCGGTTCTACCTAAAACAAAACTTCCGGGTACCCAATGAAAATCATTCCATATACTGTGCGTATTACTTACCTTAGATTGTGTAATGTAACCCAACCAAATTTGTTGTTCTTGATTTGTAATGACTTGTGTAAATCCCCAAAAAGGAGTGAATAAAATGAGTAAAGTAGAAATTAATTGCTTTTTTTTCATAATGCATGAAATTAGTGTCAAATTTACTTCTTTTAAAAAAATCTATTTGTGATATTTGTCACATTAAATGTATACGCCATGTTAGTTAAAGTATTTGGAAGTGCCGTTTTCGGTGTGGAAGCCACCACAATTACAGTTGAAGTAAATATTGACAAAGGAGTGGGCTACCACTTGGTCGGATTGCCTGACAATGCCATCAAAGAGAGCAGTTACCGCATTGCTGCCGCTCTCAAAAATAACAACTATTCTTTACCGGTAAAAAAAATCACCATAAACATGGCTCCGGCTGATATGCGGAAAGAAGGTTCGGCTTACGACCTTACGATTGCCATTGGTATTTTGGTTGCTACAGGGCAAATTCAAGCGGAAGAATTAGATCGGTACATCATTATGGGTGAACTTTCATTGGATGGGGGTTTGCAACCCATAAAAGGAGCATTATCCATTGCTATTAAAGCCAAAGAAGAAGGTTATAAAGGTTTTATTCTCCCAATTCAAAACGTAAAAGAAGCCGCCATAGTGGAGGGTCTTGATGTTTATGGCGTAGAAAATGTACTTCAAGTAATTGATTTTTTTGAAGGGAAAGGCGATTTACAACCTACGATTATTGATACACAAACGGAGTTTTCTAAAACCTTAGATTTTCCTGAATTTGATTTTTCGGATGTGAAAGGGCAGGAGGGAATCAAACGTTGCATGGAAATTGCAGCTGCCGGAGGTCATAATATTATTTTAATTGGCCCACCCGGATCAGGAAAAACGATGTTGGCCAAACGAATGCCAAGTATTTTACCTCCCATGACCATGAAAGAAGCTTTAGAAACTACCAAAATTCATTCCGTTGCCGGAAAAATTAAAGATGCCGGTTTGATGAGTCAACGGCCGTTTAGAAGTCCACATCATACGGCTTCTTCGGTTTCCTTAGTAGGAGGTGGAAGCTATCCACAACCTGGGGAAATCTCGTTGGCCCATAACGGTGTTTTGTTCTTAGATGAATTACCGGAGTTCAAGCGTGAAGTGTTGGAAGTCATGCGGCAACCTTTGGAGGACAGAGAAGTAACCATTTCCAGAGCAAAATTTACGATTACATACCCTTCTTCTTTTATGTTGGTAGCGAGTATGAATCCGAGCCCGGGTGGCTATTTTAACGACCCTGATGCTCCGGTCAGTACTTCTCCTGCAGAAATGCAACGGTATTTGAGTAAAATATCGGGTCCGCTTTTAGATAGAATTGATATTCATATTGAAGTAAATCCGGTTCCATTTGAAAAATTAACCGAAACCCGTAAGGCAGAAAGTAGTGCTGAAATCAGAAAACGGGTAACACAAGCCAGACAAATTCAATCCCAACGATTTGAAGCCTTTGAAAATTTACACTACAATGCCCAAATGGGAAGCAAATACATTCGACAGTTTTGTGAGTTGGATGATACTTCTTTACAATTATTAAAAACCGCTATGGAGCGTTTGAATTTATCTGCTCGAGCGTATGACCGAATTTTGAAAGTAGCCCGAACCATTGCCGATTTGGAAGCTTCAGAAAATATAAAGCCAAATCATATTGCAGAGGCAATTCAATATCGGAGTTTGGATAGAGAGGGTTGGTTGGGTTAAACAATGTCAAAAAACAATATCAAAATTTAATAATCAATATTCCCTGTGCTTTAGCACTAAATTGCCTCCGACTTCAGTCGGAGGAATAAAAAAAGTATAATCCAAAATCATTATTACATGCCCTATTTAAAAATATATATTCATTTTGTCTGGAGTACAAAAAACAGACATCCCTATTTAAACACATTTGAATCAAGACAACTAGTATGGAATCATATCAAAGAAAATGCAAAGCAAAAAGGAATTCATGTTGATTTTGTTAATGGATATGAAGATCATTGTCATTGTTTAATTTCATTAGGAATTAATCAAAGTGTTGAAAAAGTCATGCAATTGATAAAAGGTGAATCGTCGTATTGGATTAATAAAAACATCGATTTATTTCCGAATTTGAAAGGGGAAAAATTTGAATGGCAAAGTGAATATTTTGCATTGTCAGTATCTGAATCTATATTAAAGCGAGTTCGAAATTATATCAAAAACCAAGAGAATCATCATCGTAAAAAATCTTTTGGTGAAGAGTATGATAAGATTAAGGGGATTTTTACTTCATCCGACTGAAGTCGGACGGAATTTAGTGGGAGAATCATCCGACTGAAGTCGGACGGAATTTAGTGCTACGCACAGGGGAATAAATATCCGACTGAAGTCTGACGGAATTTAATAATGTCGTTCTGAGTGGAGTTAAAACACAAACTCATAATACCTCGCACCCACCAAAACCGGATTATCTTTTTCGATAGAAGTTAGAGTAAACTCGCCTTTAGGTGAAAGAACTGATTCGGTGATTTCTTTTTTATGAAGCTTTTCATACGTTTCAAAATCGATCGATTGATTGTTTTCTAACGTTTCAAAAAGTTGAATTTTACTGATAACTGATTTCCAATTTTCGCAAACTGCGGCTTCAAAAACCTTTGATTTGGAACCGCTACCATAGGCTATAAAACCTACTTTTTGGTTTTCTAAATGGGTGTTTTGTTTTGCGTGGTAGCATAAGGCTGAAAGTAGCCCAAGAAAAATAGAACCGGTATATATATTTCCTACTTGACCTGAAGCAATTTCAGAGGGATAAATTTTTTCGTTGATGAGAGCTAAATACTCCGGACTTTTAGTCAAAGCTTTTAGTTTATCTTTTTGGGTATCGCCAATTTGATTTTCGAGTAAATCTGGATTTTCATTGGCAAAAATTTCGATAAAGGTACGTCTTCCTTGAAAACAATAAGGAAGGTGCATCAAAATAGAAGCCCAATTTTCATAGACTTTACCGGTTTGTTGGCTTTCTCTTTTAAAATGTTGGTAAGCTTCCGTAATTCGGTTGATGTAACATTGATTAGAGTATTGTCCGTCAAAGACAGGCTGTTCTTTGTAAATAGAAACTTCATTTTCTAACACACCAAACCATTCCGGATTATCTGCGGAATTGGTTATTTCAGATTTAGCAAAACTTCTTCTCGGCTTGAAAAAATCAAAAACTCCTTCCGTAGAAACACCAACTTCATTGGAAAAGCTTAAAATCCTGGGGTTTGAAGTAATCAGCATGGCAATGGCACCCGCACCTTGTGTATATTCGCCACTGGATTCTAAATCATATTTGGCATTATCGGATGCAATTACGATAGCTTTTTTGGTTGGATTTAAACGAATATAATCCATGCAATTTTGCAAAGCATCGACTCCGCCAATACAAGCAAAAGTGAGATCAACTACATCACAGTTTCGAAATGAAGCAGTTCCTAATTTACTTTCTAATAAAGATAAAATGTAGGAGGCGATTGGTTTTGAACTATCTACACCACTTTCTGAACCCACATAAATTCGAGCAATTTCAGCTGGATTAATATTTTCTTGTTCAATCAATTTTAAAGTCGCATTAGCGGCAAATGTAACCACATCTTGGTGTTTGTCAGGAAAACTCATTTTGTGTAAGCCTAAGCCTTTAACAAGTTTGTCCGGTTCAATATTTCTATGATTTGCTAAGGTAGAAATCGGTAAATAGATTTTAGGGATGTCAAAGGAAATGCTATCAATGCCAACGTTCATTTTTCTTACTTTTAGGTAGCAAATTTATGAAAGTGCTCTTCAATACGGATTGAACATTTCATAAAAAAATCCCTATTATAAAACGATTTGCGAATGTTTTAAAAAAGGGAACATTTATTTTCTAAAAAAGTAAAAAAAAGTGCAAAAATTGATATTAATTTAATGCAGCAAAAGTGTCGCCTTGCTTGATATCGCCGGTTTTAAAACCTTTACCAAACCACTTAACGCGTTGTTCTGAAGTCCCGTGTGTAAAGGAGTCGGGTACCACATGACCTTGCATTTTCTTTTGAATAGCATCATCGCCTACGGCATGAGCTGCACTTAAGGCTTCTTCAATATCACCTTCCTCTAAATATTTCTGGTTGTAATGGGTCCATAAACCGGCATAAAAATCGGCTTGTAGTTCTAAAGAAACGGATAATTTGTTCCCTTCAGCTTTGCTTAATTTTTGTTGCAATTGTCTCACTTTACCTGAAGTTCCTAACAACGTTTGCACGTGATGACCCACTTCATGAGCAATAACATAGGCTATGGCATAATCACCACCTTTGGCACCAAATCGGGTTTGTAATTCATCAAAGAAATCCAAATCCATGTAGATTTTTTGATCGGCTGGGCAATAAAAGGGACCGGAAGCCGATGTAGCTCCACCGCATGCAGATTGTACCGAGCTGCGAAATAATACCATACCCGGTTCTTTATAAGTCAAACCGTTTTCTTGAAAAATTCTGTGCCAAACATCTTCTGTATCTGCTAAAACAGTAGCTACAAATTCGCCCATTTTTTGATCTTCAGTGCTCAAGGGTTGAGCAGGCGTTTCTGAGGTTTGTTGTTGCAATTGTTCTAAAATGGGTGCAAGATTTTGGGCACTTTCACCCCCAAATAAATTAATTAAAAGCAAAATTATGCCTATAAGTCCACCTCCGGCAACCACTTTGCCGGTGCTACTCATTCCTCTACGGTCTTCAACATTTTTGCTTTGTCTTCTGCCTTCCCATTTCATGTGATTTCATTTTAATTGGATTATACTCAATAAATGTAAGAAAAAAAGAAGTTATTTAATCCATTTGGAAATAATTTCTTCTAAGCTACCTTTAATTATGGGTTTGGAAACATAATCATTCATTCCCATTTCTAGGCATTTTTCTTTTTCACCTATTACGGTTCCGGCGGTTAAAGCAATGATTGGAGTTGTTTTATAATTTGAAAGTTTTCTAATTTCTTGTGTAGCTTCATAGCCGTTCATCACCGGCATTTGAATATCCATAAAAAGAATATCAAAATTATCGGTTTCACATTTTTCGATGGCTTCTTTACCGTTATTTACTGTAGTTATTTTTGCCTTTGGTAAAATTTTAGACAAGAGTGTTTTGGCTAATAAAGAATTGATATTGTTGTCTTCAACAATCAAAACATTTACTTTTGACAAATTTTCATACACAAATTCCTCATCAACAACAACAGAAGAATTAAGTGGCACTCTATCTTTACTGGAAGACTGAACATCTATTTCAAAATAGAATGTACTTCCGCTATTGGGTTCGCTTTCCAATTCGAGTTTACTATTCATTAAACCCAATAGTTTATTGGATATGCTTAAGCCTAGTCCGGTGCCACCATATTGACGAGTAGTTGAATTGTCTTCTTGTGAAAAGGCTTCAAAGATTTTGTTTTGATTTTCACGTTTTATACCAATTCCGGTATCAATAACCGAAAATCTTAAACGGGTTTGGTGAGTTGCAATTTGGTTTACAACCTCAACGGTTAATTTGATTTTACCTTTTGATGTGAACTTGACTGCATTACCCAATAAATTGATTAAAATTTGTTTCAATCGAATAGGGTCTATCCAAATGGTTACCGGAACATCATGGTTTATATGTACGTCTACGTCTAATTTTTTCTGAATAGCATCGTATCTTATGGTGTCAATTACTTCTTTGGCAACATCAACAATTTTAGTTTCTTCAACCACCAATTCAAGATTTCCGGATTCGATTTTAGAAAAATCAAGAATATCATTAATTACACTCATTAATGATTTTGCAGATTGATGCACCGTTTTCATGTATTTCAATTGCGATTTTTCCAAGTTGGATCGCATCAATAAATCGGTAAAACCAATGATACCATTTAACGGGGTTCGGATTTCATGACTCATATTGGCCAAAAATTCAGATTTGGCTTTGTTTGCGGCAACTGCCATTTCTTTTTCTTTTACCGCAGCTTCTTGAATTTTTCTTTCGGTAATGTCTATGAAAATTCCTTCAATGAATTCAATTTTATTATCTTTAAGAATTACATCGCCAAATTCTTCAACCCAAACCACTCTATCCGATTTGTGTATAATTCGGTAAATAAAATGAATTTTTTGTCCGTTTTCTAGGGCGTATTTTTGGTCTTTTACAACCCTTTCTCTATCATCCGGATGAACTAAATCTAAGAAGTAAATTTCTTTATTTAAAAACATTTCTTTAGAATAGCCCGTTAGTTTTTCTATCTCATTGTTGAGGTATATTTTGGTAAACTTTTCATCATAACGCGACAGATAAATGGTGCCGGGAATGTTATCGGCTAAGAGTCTAAAACGTTCTTCACTATTATGAATGATTTGTTCGTTGAGGTTTCGTTCTATAGATGACGAAATATTATTGACTAAGGATTGCAAAATATTAATTTCATCATCTGTCCATGTTCTTTCAATTGTGCAATCGTCAAAACCGATACAGCCCACCAATTTGTCTTTAACTAAAACGGGAATAAAAAGTACAGATAATATATTTTGCGATTTCATGAGTTCTTTATAATCGCTTTCAAATATATCTTTCACTTTTTTATGGTAAATCTTTTTTGATTTTAAAGGAATTACTATATCTAAGAATGTTTCATACGGCACATCTTGCAAATCGTCATTATCAATTTGAGATTCAATGTTGGGTGCAGACCATTCGTATTTTTGTGAAACGAGACGTTTTTCTTCATTGGCTTCAAAATAATACACCCGATCTGCCTTGGTTACAATTCCAAGCGATTCTAGAATTTCATTCATAATTTGAAAAACATCCTTGTGAAAAAGAATTTTTTCTGCAATTTGAGTCACGGTAGTTAAAATTTCACTTTTATATTGCAAATTGGATTCAATTTCTTTTCGTTTTAAGGTTTCGATACCCAGTGAAATAATTTCAGAGACAGAGCGAGTGAAATTTATATCTTCATTGTCCCAATATCTTATTTGTTCTGTAGCTTCAAAACAAATGATGCCATACAATTTGCCGTTAATAAATACCGGATAATCTAGTAAAGATTTTATGTTGTTGATGTTAAAGTAGCCCGACATGAACTCTGAAGTTTCTCTTTTTTGAGTTACATCTGAAGCAATAATAATTTGTTCTCTCTCAATAGATTCAAAATAGATGGGCATATCTTTTTTGTAAATCTCACTATGATTTGAGTGCTCATTTGTTTTCAAATTGTATAAGTTTATACAACTTATTTTTTCGGGGGCATAATTCCAATAACTTATGCGTTGAATTCCGGTAGCTTTGGCAACTTGTTCAAAAATGAGCTTCAAAATAGGCTCGATTTCGTTGTAGGGAGAAAAATTGGTAGTTGATAGTTTTGAAAGTGCGTTGTTGTATTTTTTTATTTTATCTTGTCTTTGATTTTTTTCAACTTCAAGTTTTCGAATCAATGTTATATCCCTGGAAATTCCGGAATAACCAATGATTTCTCCTTGTTCATCTTTTTTGAAAGTAACTTTTTGAGATATCCATATTTCTTCCCCATTACTTTTCAATATAGGAAATTCTAAAACCGAAAATTCATCAAGTTTATACACATCTTCGGTATAAAAAGCTACTACTTGTTCACGGTAATCTTCACGAATAAGTTCTCCAAAATATTTTTGTTTCAATTCTTTTAAATCGTACTTCAAAAGTTGACATGCAAACGAATTGATGTAAGTAAATTTTCCGCTGTAATCGGTTTCAAAAATGATATCAGAGGCGTTTTCAATTAGATTTTGATAGCGGTGTTCAATCTGAATTTGTTCGGTTACATCATTTCCAATACCCACAAATAAATCATCTCCAAATTGTTTATCTACCCATTGTATGTATTTGAAGCTTCCGTCTTTACATTTTAATTTACGGGTGTACATTCGATCTCTTACAAAGTCGTCATGGTATGCTTCGCCAATAAATTCCGGATCTTCGGTATGAATCCAAAATCCCATTCCTTTTACTTCATCTTGTGTATAACCCAGAATGTATTTGATATTTTCACTACAGTAGGTGACTTCTCCATTTTTGCGAGTTGCCAATACCAATGAACTTCCTTTATTGATAATTTCGTTGGCAAACAAAAACTTATCTCTTGTATTTAGAATTGCAATGTGTCTAATGAAATTTAGAATCGTAATTAAAAGTAAACTAATAATAGCAATTACCCCAACTTTAAATTCGACTGCTTTTGTAATAAGCATGAGTAATAAAACAACAAATAGGGAAATTATAAATGCCCAATATTCTTTACTTTTTTTGAAAACGTTGTACGAAAAGAACATTAATGTTAATAACCCTGCAAAGGTTATGAGTTCAAAGGGTTCGTATAAAATCAGATTTCTCAATATAGTTGCCAGATAAGCCAAATAGCAAAACATGAAAATACGATGCAAATAATTGGCAACTAAGGTGTTTTTTTTACTTAGAATATAAATCCCCATAAAAAGGAGTCCGTAAAAAAAATTGTGAACCAACAAGGGCTGGTTTCGGATATTAAATATGTACAATACCAATTCTATGGAAGGTATCAATATGGCTAAAAAGAAAAAATACTTTTGATACTCTTCTTTTGAGAAATCCGTTTCAGAGAAATCTTTGACAAATGATTTGTTATAATGGGTTTGTCTCTGAAAAATAGAATAGGTAAGAGTTACTAAAAATGAAACAAATACAATAACAAACAACCAGTCTCTTAAAAAGTTGTCTGTGTTTAAATCGGGAATAATTTTAAGGTTTAACAACCAATGTGTATTTGGTGTGTGAGTGAAGTTTAAATAGAATACCATCAGTAATTTAGGGCAATAAACAAGGGGCATTTTCTAAGTTTGTTAATTGGGTTAAGAGAGCGTATAAATGTAAAAATAAAAATGAATTTATTACTATTATTTTCTCTTTTTTCAGAATGAAAAAAAACTCCAACTTTAGTTGGAGTTTATATATTTATTCTGTTTCTGATGAACCTATATCGTCAATTTCACTTTTCACGACTGTGGGTAAAATCGAATTGTAAGTAGTAAATAATACCGAATACCAAAATGGCATGGTAAATAAAACGCCTATACACAAAGCAATCAATCCAACCATAGAACCCAAACCGGCTACTATGGCTAGTCCTATAATTGGAAATGCCTGTTTTAATACCAATTGACTACTTACACTAATTGCTTCAAATGCATTCAGGTGGGTAAACATAATCAAAGGAATTGTAAAAAAGGTAAAAAATGATATTACATAGGTTATTAGGTTTCCTACAATTAAAATTCCATATAATTCAATTCCGGTTGATATACCAATAGATACCAATGAAATTAAGGAGGTGGCAATAAAAAGGTCTTTAAACTTAGAAGATTTATAATAGTCAAAAATTGTACTCACAGAAAATTCTTCATTAACATAGGCGGAATGTGCCATTTTTAGTAATCCGGCTCCAATGGGGCTAAATAGACCGCTCACAAATGCTACACCAACGATGTAAATGAGTATACCCACTGTTGAAAACTGAGTAATGTTAAAATCGGCCATGTCTTCAGTAAAAGAAACAGCACCCATAAATAAAGCTGCAACCCCTATGGCAATTGCAATTACAAAAACCATAATCAGTAAAAAAGCTAAACCTGCTGTTACAGCAATTTTTTTGTAGTTTTCAAAACTATCTTCAATGATTTTTCCAAAATCCAGATGGTAACCTCTTTGGGTAACTTCGTCAATTCTCTTTTGTTGTTCCATGTGTTTATTATTTTAAAGCCAAGATAAAACTTTTTTTACAATATTCAACTTCTTTTTATATGGGGCATATCTGATGGGATTATCTCCCCAATTGGGTTTTTTTAAAATTGGTTTTTTGTGTGAAAAGGTATCAAATCCAAATTTACCATGATAAGCCCCGATACCGCTTTGACCAACTCCTCCAAAGGGTAGTTTTTTATTGGCAAAATGAATCATGCAATCGTTTATGCAACCGCCACCAAATGAAAAACTTGTGACTATTTTTTCGGCAAATTTTTTATTTTTTGTAAAAACATACAAGGCCAAAGGTTTTTCATAGCGAATTAAAATTTTAGATAATTCTTTTTCATCATGGTATGAAATAATGGGTAAAATTGGGCCAAAAATTTCATCTTGCATGATAGGACTATTCAAGTTTGGTTCATCCAAAAGAGTTGGACTTATATACTTTTCATTTTCATTGCAAATACCTCCGGTAAGAACTATTGAAGAGTCGATTAAATCGTGTAATCTCTTCCAGTTTTTTGAATTGATAATTCTGGGATAATCTTGAGATTCTTGAGGATTTTCTCCATATGCCTTTTGTATTTCTTTTTTGACAAGCTCAATAAAGTCATATTTCTCTTTGGCTTGAATTACAATGAAGTCTGGAGCGATGCAAGTTTGACCCGCATTTAAAAACTTACCCCATACAATTCGTTTGGCTGCCATTTCCAAATCAGCTCCTTCATCAATAATACAGGGATTTTTACCTCCCAATTCTAGAGTTACAGGTGTTAGATTTTTGGCTGCAGCTTGTGCAATAATTTTTCCTACAGGTACACTTCCGGTAAAGAAAATATAATCCCATTTTTGTTCCAAAAGCGATTGGGTGAATTCCGGACCACCATGCACTACGACCGCTTGTTTGACATCGAAAACTTCTTCTACAATTTGGGTAATAATTTGAGCCGTTTGAAAAGCAAGTTCAGAAGGTTTCAAAACAACCGTATTGCCAGCTGCAATAGCAGCTATCAAGGGACTAAATGCCAATTGAAATGGATAGTTCCAAGGAGCTATAATTAAAACTCTTCCGTAGGGTTCTGAGTAAATAAAGTCAGAAGAAGGAAATGTCATAATTGAAGGCCAAACCCGTTTGGGTTTTGCCCATTTATCTACATTGGAAATCGTATGCTTTAAATCAGATAAGACATAATTGAACTCAGTCAAATAGGTTTCAAAAGCAGATTTTTTAAAATCTTTATACAAGGCAAGCTCAACTTCTTTTTCGTATTTTTTGATTGTAATCAAAAGTTTTTTTAGTAGAAGTTTTCTTTGATTTACGGGAATAGTTGAATTCATTTTACCAAATTGAATGAATTCAAATGTAGTGAGAAAATTTAACTTTTTCCTATACCCAATCGAAATCCTAAATAAAAATCGGCGTGTTTACTATCATTAATCAATGATGTAATCAAAGAGCCTGAACCTACAAAAAAACCACCGGCTCTAAAACCAATACCACCATTAAGACCGGATATTTCATTTTGCGTCCACGGAGAAAAAACTTCAAAATGCTTTAATGAAAAACGTGGGGTTAAGGTTAATGTGTTTTGTGCTGTAATTTGATCATTTTGATTGTCATCGTTTATTTTTTGTTGCCAAAAAACCGAAAGATAAAAACTTGGAACTAGGCGAAAATCACTGTAAATATTAATTACGGTTGGTAATTTCACTTTAAAGTCGCGATTTGAGGAAACAGCTGTAAGAAAGCCGCTATCCAGAAGAATTTGTTCAATTTCCTGTAAGCTTTCTACATCGTCAAACTGACTCAAATTTAAGCTTTCATTTCCCTGAATTACCAAAGAATAATCGGTTGATGAATTGTTTGCATCTGTAAATTTCATGCTTCCAATATTACGAACAGAAATACCCGAATTAATTTTATAGCCTTTACTTTTATCCGTGTCTTTTAGGGTGAATTGAGCTCCAATATCTAATCCGAGTCCATTTAAATTTCCAAAAACTGAATTTCTGTAGTCTTCAAAATCTGAAAAACTATTCGCCAAACTACCCGAATAGGCAATGTTTAGGGTTGCATTTGTATTGGTTAAAAAAGAGTTCCCGGCTACTGTAGTAACAGTACCGTTTAGTTGGTTTGCTCCAAAGTTTGCATACGAACCCGGAAATAATAGTTTTACAGTTGCTCCAGCATTGAAGTTGTATTTTTCATTTTCCCATATATTTCGTGCCACCGATAAGCCTAATTCACCATAGGTTGTACCATTTAATCTCTGATTGTTATTCCCAATTAATGCGGTTGAATTGAAAATTGAATTGATTCCATTATTACTAATCGCATCACCAATGTTTACGTCAATATCTACTAAGTTAAGTTTTCCGAATGCTTTTGAGCTTACTCCAAATCCCCATTTTTTGTATTTAAATGCCAAACTGGGACCAAAAATTTCTACATCCAATCTCAAATTTACGGGTTCCGACCCCGTAAATAGAATTTCTTCTAGATCGGTATCGCTCGTTAAATCATTAAATCCTAATTTATTATTGGCAACATTTGTACTAAGTGAAAACAAATGAATCTCAACTTTAGAATTCAAGCTGGCTAGTTCTGCCGGATTGAATGTTCCATTTAGAATTCCTGTTCTTTTGGATGTACTTATTCCTGAATAGTGGTCTTGAGCGATACTCAATAGACTCAAGTTAAGACAAATTAATGCAACTATTTTTTTCATACGATTAGGTTTTTAAGAGAAACAAATTGCGATTCGTTTACCCTACTAAATAAATAAACGAAAAAAAATGGGATTTAGTTTTCTATGGCATTCCAAATCACATCATTTGGAATGGGAGCTACGATAGTTAATGATTCTTTTGAAACCGGGTGCACAAAACTAAGTTTTCGGGCATGAAGATGTATGCCACCATCCGAATTGCTTCGGTCAAAACCGTATTTTAAATCCCCTTTTATCGAACAACCTATGGCTTGCAATTGGGCTCTAATTTGATGATGTCTACCCGTGTGTAATTCTATTTCCAGTACAATGTAATGGTCTAATGTTGCCATTACTTTGTAATGTAGACTTGCTTTTTTGCTTCCTGGAACTTCCTTGATATGAGCTTTTGAAGTATTATTTTTTGGATTTCGTTTAATGAAATGAACTATAGTATCTTCTTCTTTTGGGGGTTTATTTTTGACCACTGCCCAATACGTTTTTTGGGTTTCCCTAGAACTGAATAATTCATTCATACGGGTCAATGCTTTACTTGTTTTGGCAAACACAACAATTCCGGTTGTGGGTCGATCTAGCCGATGTACTACTCCTAAAAAAACATCACCGGGTTTGTTGTATTTTTCTTTTAGGTATTCTTTTACGATGTCGGGTAGGGGTTTGTCGCCTGAATTGTCGCCTTGAGCTATATCGCCCACTCTTTTGTTAATTACAATCAAATGATTGTCTTCATGAAGAATTTGTAAATTATCTTTGGTTGTAACTATTTTCATCCGCAAACTATCTCATTGACCTCATTGACCTATTACCTCATTGACACATTGCCAAATTAATATTGTTCATTCGCATTAGGAAAATCCAATGCTTTAACATCCGTAACATATTGTCCAATAGCTTTGGTCATGTCTTCATATAAATTCATGTATCTTCGGAGGAATCGCGGACTAAATTCATGTGTCATCCCAATCATATCGTGAAGCACTAACACTTGACCGTCCACACCACTTCCTGCACCAATTCCAATAACGGGTATCGAAATACTTTCGGCCACTTTTTGAGCTAACTTAGCCGGAATTTTTTCCAAAACCAAAGCAAAACAACCAATACGTTCCAACAACTTGGCATCTTCCACTAATTTTTCAGCTTCGGCTTCTTCTTTGGCTCGAACAGTATAAGTACCAAACTTATAAATGGATTGAGGTGTTAACCCTAAATGTCCCATCACCGGGATTCCGGCATTCAATATTTTTTTTATAGAATCTTTAATTTCACTTCCTCCCTCTAATTTTACGGCATGTCCGCCACTTTCTTTCATAATTCGAATGGCAGAACGCAAGGCTTCTTTTGGGTCAGATTGATAAGTTCCGAAAGGTAAATCAACCACAACCAAAGCCCTTTCGCACGCACGCACTACACTACTCGCATGATAAATCATTTGGTCTAAAGTAATAGGTAAAGTAGTTTCGTGACCTGCCATCACGTTACTGGCAGAATCGCCAACCAAAATTACGTCAACACCAGCGGCATCTACAATTTTAGCCATCGTAAAATCATATGCCGTAAGCATGGAGATTTTCTCGCCATTGGCTTTCATATCAAAAAGGGATTTGGTTGTAATGCGTTTGTAATCTTTTTTTGCTGTTGACATTTTTTGAAAAGTTTAAGGAACGAAATACAAATGTAAGGAATGTTTGGTAGTGTCTTAAAATATTTTTACGAAACCTTATTTTGGATGCGAAAACTAAGTACTTTAGCTCTGTTTTTCTAAATCAATTTAAGATGATTTCTATATTATTAGGTTTGGCTGTTTTGGGTTATTTGGCCATTGTTTTTGAAGCTCCAATTCGGATAAACAAAACCATTACTTCCATCCTTACGGGTTCGCTATGTTGGGTTATTTATGCCTTAATGTACCAAGGGAATAAAAATGAAGTAGCCGAAAAACTAATTCAACATTTTGGAGAAATTTCGGGATTATTGATTTTTCTATTAGGTGCTATGACCATTGTTGAATTGATTGATATTCACAAAGGGTTTTCCGTTATCACGAACCGAATACGAACCCGATCGGTTTTAAAGTTGTTATGGATTGTTGGTGGAATTACTTTTTTCATGTCGGCGTTGTTAGACAATTTGGCAACAGCCATTATCATGATTACTTTACTCAAAAAGTTGATGCCCAAAAGTGAAACCCGTATGATTTTGGCTGGTATAGTTGTTATTGCTGCTAATGCAGGAGGAGCCTTTAGTCCAATAGGTGATATTACCACTACTTTACTTTGGATTGGAGGTCAAGTGAGTGCTTTGGGAATAGTTAAAACTTTGTTATTGCCATCAATTATGTGTTTGTTAATTCCTTTGTTATTAGCTAGTTACCGAATGAATGGCTTCACGATGCTACGTGTCCAACTTTCTATGGCAGAAGTAATTAAAGAAGAAAAGATGCGTGGAAGTTTAAGCGTATTCCTTGCTGGAGTTTTTGGATTAGTAATGGTGCCGATTATTAAATCAATAACAGGTTTGCCACCGTTTATTGGAGTATTAATGGCTTTGGCATTGGTTTCAATGGTTTCTATAGTTTACCATCGTAATAAAACACAAGAGGAAAAAGAGAAATATTCGGTTGCCTATGCCTTATCAAAAGTTGATGTGAGTTCCATACTTTATTTTATGGGAATTTTACTTTTGGTTTATGTATTGGAAGAAGTTGAAATTTTGAGTCAATTATCCCTATTTCTTCAAGAATCTTTGCCAAGTAATGATATCATGGTGGTTGCAATTGGAGTATTATCCTCAATTGTTGATAATGGAAGTTTAGTAGCAGCTACTCAAGGAATGTTTACACTTTCAGAATATCCATTGGATCATTCGCTTTGGGAATTCATAGCTCTTTGTGCCGGAACCGGGGGAAGTATGTTAATAATTGGTTCTGCTGCCGGAATTGCCATTATGGAAAAAGAAAAGATGACGTTTTTATGGTATTTAAAGAAAATCACACCCTTGGCCATTGCCGGATATGTTGCCGGAATTGTAACGTATTTGATTCTAAATCTACTAATGCATTAAATTTAGATGTATGAAAAAAATTTCTCTTCTCATATTGCTAGTGATTCAATCTTCGTATGCACAAGAAAAAGAAATTCAAAACACTATTGAAAGATTTTTCAACGCTTTTCACCAACGTGATTCTATTGCGTTAAAAAAGGTGTGTTCTGAAAATTTGGTTTTGCATTCTATTTCTGAATCGGAGAAAGAAGCAAAATTCTCTGTTGAAAAAGCGGCCAATTTTTATAAGTCTATTGCCACCATTCCATTAGCCATAAAATTTGAAGAGAAAATTCTAAGTTACAAAGTTCAGATCGATGGTGCTATGGCTCACGTTTGGACGCCTTATGAGTTTTATGTGAATAATAAATTAAGCCATTCCGGAGTGAATTCTTTTCAATTATATAAAGAAAATGACGGCTGGAAAGTGGTGTATATTTTGGATACGAGAAGACGTTAACTAACAATCCGCTAAATTCACCCCAACTGCCAATCCACCTTCACTGGTTTCTTTGTATTTGGAGTTCATGTCTTTGGCGGTTTCCCACATGGTATTGATTACTTTATCTAACGGAACTTTCGCATTATTGGCATCGGTTTCTAAGGCCAATTCAGCAGCATTAATGGCTTTAATCGCTCCCATTGTATTGCGTTCGATACACGGAATTTGAACCAATCCACCAATCGGGTCGCAGGTCATTCCCAAATGATGTTCCATCGCAATTTCGGCAGCCATCGTTACTTGAGCGGGTGTTCCGCCCATTAATTCACACAAGGCTCCGGCTGCCATGGCACTGGATACGCCAATTTCGGCTTGACAACCACCCATTGCGGCTGAAATTGTAGCTCCTTTTTTGAAGATACTGCCAATTTCTCCGGCAACTAATAAAAATTGTTTGATTTCCTTCTCACCGGCATTATGGTTTTCAATCACTAAATAATACATCAAAACCGCAGGAATAACGCCAGCACTTCCGTTGGTTGGAGCAGTCACAACCCTGCCTAAAGCAGCATTTACTTCATTCACAGCCAAGGCAAAACAGCTTACCCATTTTAGAATTTGACGAAATTTCACTTCGGTTTTTCTAATGGTTTCCAACCATTCTTGCGGATTGGAATAAGGAAGTTCGCCTTTTAATCCTAAATGCATGTCATACGCTCGTCTTCGCACATTCAATCCGCCGGGTAGAATACCTTCAGAATGACAACCGATGTACATACATTCTAACATCGTGTTCCAAATTCGCATCAACTCTCGATGAATTTCTTCTTCTGAACGCATCGATTTTTCATTTTCATACACAATTTCAGAAATCGATTGGTTTTCTTTTTTGCAATAGGCTAGTAATTCATCTGCTTTTTGAATTGGGTAGGGGAAAGCACATTTAATTTCTAACTTCTTTTTGGCATTTTCTCGTTCTTCTTTTACCACAAATCCGCCACCAATAGAGTAGTAGGTTTCACTAAATTCTGCATCGGAAGTGTATAAGGAAAATGTCAATCCATTGGCATGAAAGGGCAAAAAGTTTTTGTTGAAAACAATGTCTTTTTCTACTTCAAAATCAAGTTCGATTTCATTTCCTAAATTGATTTTTTTGTTCGTTTTAATTGATTGAACAATTCCGTCAATATCAGCAACAGGAATGGTTTCCGGGTCTTGACCGCTTAAGCCAAGCATCACAGCATAATCGGTAGCGTGTCCTTTCCCGGTTAAGGAAAGCGAACCGTATAAATCTACTTTGACTCGAACAGCTTGTAGCAATATGTTTTCTGCTCTGCATTCGGCTAAAAAACGTTCAGCGGCTCGCCACGGTCCTAGTGTATGAGAACTCGATGGGCCAACACCAATTTTTAACATGTCAAAAACAGAAATACATTCTTCCATAACTCTATCGATTGAATAGGGCAAATATACTATTTAGTTTGTACTAAAACTACATTTAAGAGTTTCATAAAGGGTTGTCTATTTCATTATTCGGATTTAAAATAATGTATATTTGAATTTTAAAAATACAAGTCATGAATCGAATTTTAGTTCTTTTGTTTGTAATTATTTGTAATTCAGTATTTTCTCAAGTTCAATCACCCGCTGAATTTTTACCTAATTATGGAAAACAAGTTACTTTTTACCACCAAGTTGAAGCTTATTTTAAACATTTAACAGAGCAATCTCAATGGATAAAGCATCAAACGTATGGTCAAACTACTCAAGAACGTAATTTGAATGCCTACTTCATTTCAACTCCAGAAAATTTAAAAAATTTAGAAGTTATTCGAAAAAATCATTTGCATGAAATTGGTTTGTATCCCAATAAATCCCTCGATTATAAAGATGTAAACGTAATATGGTTGAGTTTTAATGTTCATGGAAATGAAATAGGTGCTATAGAAAGTTCGTTAGCAATTGCCTTTGAATTGATAAATCCAAAAAACAGCAATACCCAAAAATGGTTGGAAGACACGGTTGTGATTTTAGACCCGTGTTTGAATCCCGATGGTTTTTCACGCTATGCCAATTGGTTACGAGATATTTCCGGTAAAAAAACGCATCCCGGTTTGACAGACCGGGAACATATGGAACCTTGGCCTGGGGGTAGACAAAATCATTATGTATACGATTTAAATAGAGATTGGGCTTGGCAAACCCAATTAGAGTCGCAATTACGTATGAATTTATATCATGAATGGATGCCTATGGTTCATGTAGATGTACATGAAATGGGGTTTAATGAGCCTTACTTTTTTCCACCGGCAGCCGAGCCATTTCACGAACAAATCACTCCTTTTCAAAGAGATTTTCATAAGAAGATTGGAGAATTGACATCGAAAAAGTTTGACAAAGAAGGATGGATGTATTATTCCGGTGAACGATTTGATTTGTTTTATCCGAGTTATGGCGATACTTACCCCAGTTTCAATGGTGCTATTGGAATGACCTATGAGCAAGGAGGCATTGGAGCCGGTAGAGCTGTAAACTTAAAAAACGGTACAGTTTTAACCATTCAAGACCGTATTGATCATCATAAAATGGCAGTTATGGCTGCGGTTGAGTTGTCTTTTGTATTAAAAGAAAATTTAAGAAAAGAATTCCGAAATTATTTTAGGGATAGTAGAAAGAAGCCTAAAGGTAAATACCAAACCTATATTGTAAAGAATAATGCCAAGAATCAAGAGTTGTTGAAGTTGTTAAATCGAAACCGTATTGAGACTTTTTTTGCAGACGAAACCCGAAAATTGACCGGATATCACTACCAATCCAATAAAGAAAAAACGTTTACCGTTGAACCCAATGATATTATAGTATCTGTCAATCAGCCTCGAGCGGTTTTAACGCAGGTATTGTTTGAACCCCATCACAAATTATCAGATAGTTTGTCGTATGATATAACGGCATGGGCTTTACCTATGGCTTATGGAGTGGACAGTTATGCCCTGAAAACTCCACTTTCTATAAAAACCAAAACTCAAATTAATTCATATACAACTCCGCTTCCATCTGCGGTTTATGCCTTCTATATTCCTTGGAATAATAGAAGTTCTGCTCGAGTTTTGAGTCAGTTGCATCAAAATAAAATAAAGGTAAGGTATGCCAAAAAAGAAGTTTTATTTGGAAACCAAAAAATTGAACGTGGAGGTTTGATTGTAACCAAAGGGGATAATACCGGAATTCAAAATTTTGAAAATACCGTATCAAAATTGATTTCAGAAAAGAGTGATTTTGTAGGTTTAGAAAGTGGTTTTGCAGAAAATGGAGGAGATCTTGGCGGAGAGAATTATCCGTTGTTATCGGCCCCCAAAGTATTAGTCTTAGGAGGAGCAGGAGTAAGTAATATCGATTTTGGTCAAGTTTGGTTTTTTATGGATCAAGTTGTAGAATATCCCTTAAGTATTGTTGAAATGGCTCATTTTAACAGAATCAATTGGAGTGACTATACAACATTGATATTACCGGATGGATGGTATAATTTTTCAGACAATCAAAAAAAGCAGATTGATGAATTTATTGATAAAGGAGGGAAAGTGATTGCAATAGATGGTGCTTTGTCGGTTTTTGAAGACAGAGAAGGTTACAGTTTAACGGCCTATGCTACAGAAGAAGAAAAATCGAATGCTCAAAAATCCAACGAAGAAGAGCAGTTAAAAAGCAGATATTTAGATTTTGAAGGCTATGAACGGAGATCCATTTCGAGTTTTATTCCCGGTGCCATTATTGAGAATCGTTTAGATAGAACACATCCTTTAGCATTTGGGTTGGGTGAAAATTATTTTAGTTTAAAAACTTCAGATCGATCTTATAAAGTATTAAAAAATGTTCAAAATGTTGTATATATACCTCAAAACTACATAAGTTCGGGGTTCATTGGTCATAAGCTTAAAAAAAATATTGAGGAAACAGTAAGCTTTGCTGTAGAATACAAAAGAAATGGTAAAATTATTTACATGATAGATAATCCGTTGTTCAGAGGTTTTTGGGAGAATGGCAATTTATTATTTAGTAATGCCTTGTTTTTGGTAGATTAAAAGTTTAAAAATGTCATAATGTCATATTTTTTCTGATTCGTCAGTCAAAATATGACATTTTTATTGGTTTTTGGACTTGGCATAATCCTTGTCATTTAGGGTAATAACTTTAACAAAACGAAATTAAAAACAAGCATACAAATTTATAATTATGGGCAAAATAATTGGAATCGATTTAGGAACTACCAACTCTTGCGTTTCTGTAATGGAGGGTGGAGAACCGGTAGTAATTGCAAATGCAGAGGGAAAAAGAACAACTCCTTCAGTAATAGCATTTGTAGAAGGAGGAGAAATTAAAGTAGGTGATCCTGCCAAAAGACAAGCAGTGACCAATCCAACCAAAACCATTGCGTCTATCAAACGCTTTATGGGGAATAAATATTCTGAAAGTGCAAAAGAGGCAGGAAATGTAGCCTATAAAGTAGTAAAAGGGGACAACGATACACCTCGTGTAGATATCGATGGTCGTCTTTATACACCACAAGAATTGTCTGCCATGACACTTCAAAAAATGAAAAAAACGGCTGAAGATTATTTAGGACAAACCGTTTCAGAAGCGGTAATCACTGTACCGGCTTATTTTAACGATGCACAACGTCAGGCTACAAAAGAAGCGGGTGAGATTGCAGGTTTAAAAGTAATGCGAATCATCAATGAGCCTACGGCTGCGGCATTGGCTTATGGTTTAGACAAAGCCGGAAAAGATCAAAAAATTGCAGTATACGATTTAGGTGGTGGTACTTTTGATATTTCTGTTCTAGAATTAGGAGACGGAGTTTTTGAAGTATTATCTACAAATGGAGACACGCACTTAGGTGGTGACGACTTTGACCAAGTAATCATCGATTGGTTGGCCAATGAATTCAACAGCGAAGAAGGAGTAGATTTACGTAAAGACCCAATGGCTTTGCAACGTTTAAAAGAAGCCGCTGAAAAAGCAAAGATTGAATTGTCTTCTTCGACTCAAACAGAAATCAATTTACCTTATGTAACGGCTACCGCTAGCGGACCAAAACACTTGGTAAAAACATTAACCAGAGCAAAGTTTGAACAATTAGCTGAAAATTTAGTAAAACGTTCGATGGAACCGGTTGCAAAAGCGTTGAAAGATGCCGGATTATCTACTTCTGATATTGATGAGGTAATCTTGGTAGGAGGTTCAACTCGTATGCCGGTTATTCAAGAGCAAGTAGAAAAATTCTTTGGAAAAAAACCTTCTAAAGGTGTAAATCCGGATGAGGTAGTAGCTATTGGTGCGGCTATTCAAGGTGGTGTATTAACCGGAGATGTAAAAGATGTTTTGTTACTTGACGTAACACCTCTTTCATTAGGTATTGAAACTATGGGTAGTGTGATGACTAAATTAATTGAGGCCAACACTACTATTCCTACCAAAAAATCACAAGTGTTTTCAACGGCTGTTGATAATCAGCCATCGGTAGAAATTCACGTGTTGCAAGGTGAAAGACCAATGGCAAATGACAATAAAACAATTGGTCGTTTCCATTTAGATGGAATTCCGCCTGCTCCAAGAGGTGTACCACAAATTGAAGTAACGTTTGATATTGATGCGAATGGTATCATCAAAGTTTCGGCAACCGATAAAGGAACCGGTAAATCCCATGACATTCGTATCGAAGCTTCTTCTGGATTAACACCGGAAGAAATTGAAAGAATGAAAAAAGAAGCTGAAATTAATGCCGAGTCAGATAAATTAGCTAAAGAGAAGGCTGATAAATTGAATGAAGCAGACAGTATGATTTTCCAAACGGAAAAACAATTAAAAGAGTTTGGTGATAAATTGTCAGAGGCAAACAAACAACCTATCGAAGCAGCTTTAACCGAATTGAAAGCGGCTTTTGAATCTAAAGACGTTGCGGTAATTCAGCCGGCCTTAGACAAAATCAACGAAGCTTGGAAAAATGCTTCAGAAGAAATGTACAAAGCTCAAGCTGAAGGTCAAGGAGCACAACAAGCTCAACCACAAGCTGATGCCAGTGGCGATCAAACACAAGATGTTGATTTTGAAGAAGTGAAGTAATTTCTTTTAAATAGAAAGAATAAAAGCGAACTCATTTAGTTCGCTTTTTTTATTTTAAACATATGGAGTATAACCCAAACATGTGGGAATGTTATGGCGGCTAATAATGAAAAAAATACAGCTTCAAAGTATTGATTTTCTTGAAAGAAAAGGAGAGTTATAACAATACCCGTAACCGAAACTAACCAATAAAGAAAGGCGGATTTAACGTACCTTTTAAAGTTTTCAAAATTTATTGACCCATATAAAAATTGCATTTGATCGCGAACAGAAGGAATACTGTGCCATAATATGAAATAAATTGAAAATCCCCATATTAAAGAGGAGGATTTAAATAGAATGGAAAAAATTAAAAAGAGAGTAATTTCATGAAGTACATATTTTTTAAAATTCGGATTGGTTTTTAAATGAATTAAACACAAAATGCAAAGCATTAAAAGGGTTATCCAAAAAAAGGAATTAAAAACAGTTTTGTTAATTTCTATTTGAGTCAAATCATAAATGATGTTTTGAACTTCTTCAATGTGAAATATAAATAACAAACTTAAAATAGACAATCCATAAAACAACCGTAAAAGTATTTCTGAGATTCTTAAATTTTCAGAATTTAGAAATTCCAAATGTTGTTCTCCAAAATGATAACCGCTTATAATAATAAATATAAGCAAAGCAATTGCAGGTTTAAAGCTAAACATCACGACACCCAAAGCCACCACAATCACATAATATCCAAATACCTTAATAAATGGTCTTTTATTGCTTTTGGATTTCATTATAAGATATAAATCATTTGAACCGTGAAGTATACCAAACGAAAAAATTAATAAAAATCCTATATAATTTAAAATTTCATCCGTTAGGAATGAGTTAAGCCACAAAGCTAAAAAGCTTGAAATTATTAAGAATTTAGTAAAATCTTTCATATCATTTTAAAAATTGTTTAAAAATAATAAAAAAAAATTAAACAAAACGTATTGTTATTGTTTAACTTTTATTAAATTTGTTTAAACAAAAAATCTAAATAAAATTAATTATGAAAACTTTTACCTTATTTGTGGACTTAGTTCCAAAGTTAGACCCAACAGATTATGTTGGTTTCACCTTTTTTGTTGGATGTATGGCTATGATGGCTGCATCTGCTTTTTTCTTTTTATCGTTAAGTCAATTTGATAAAAAGTGGCGGACTTCAGTTCTTGTGTCCGGATTGATTACATTTATCGCTGCGGTGCATTATTTTTATATGCGAGATTATTGGGCAGCACATATGGAATCTCCTACCTTTTTCCGATATGTTGATTGGGTTTTAACTGTGCCCTTAATGTGTCTTGAGTTTTATTTAATTTTAAAAGTAGCCGGTGCGAAACAATCTCTTTTATGGAGAATGATTGGTTTTTCAATCCTGATGTTAGTTACAGGTTATTTTGGTGAAGCAGTAGACAGAGATAATGCGGCACTTTGGGGCTTTATTTCGGGTGTTGCTTATTTTGTAATTGTATACGACATTTGGTTAGGTGCTGCATCCAGATTAGCAAAAGAAGCTGGTGGAGATGTTTTGGCAGCTCACAAAATTTTGTGTTGGTTTGTACTTGTAGGATGGTCTATTTATCCTTTAGGCTACATGCTGGGTACAGATGGTTGGTACAGCGGTTTGCATGGATTGAACCTTAACATCGATGTAGTTTATAACATTGCCGATGCTATCAATAAGATTGGTTTTGGTTTAGTAATCTACACATTAGCCGTTAAATCATCCAAATAATACAGTACTTTTGTACAAAAGCCGAGTTGTATACATAACTCGGCTTTTTTTATTAAAAAAATGAATTTAAAATAATTTATGTTAAAAAAAATAGTATAATTTTATAGTGGATTAAATTTTTGCTTCAGTATGCCTAAAGTTAGATTTCTCATAATTCTTTACTTTATAGTTGCATTTATAGAGATTGCTGCTGAATACTTTAGGATTTTACCTCTTATCTACATTTTCAAACCTTTACTTTCTATTTTTTTATGGGTGATATATTGGCAAACTTCAAAGGTGAAAGATGTTTTGTTTTATTTGACAATTTTTACTTCATTAATAACAAACATGCTCTTTATACATTCGAGTTTTCATTTCATTTTTTGGGCTTTGATTGTTTTTGCTATACACCGAATGATTCAAATATATTATGTTCTTAAAATGCAAATCAAAAATGATACATTATCAATAGTTTTAAGTACTATTCCTTTTTTAATGCTTTTTTGCTATGTCATTTTTGAAAGTGATTTAGCAATGGATTATCAATATTATTTGCTGTTGCTTCACACTATTTTAGTTTCTGTACTGGGAGGAATTGCACTTTCCGTTTATGTAATGAATGATAGCCAGAGTAATTCTTGGTTATTGATTAGTGTTTTATTTTTTGTTACACTTCATTTAATCGTTTTTATTGAGAAATATTATTTCCCACTTCAACTATTTCGAGCTATTGCCATGGCATTAAATGTAATAGCTTATTTTTTATTTTATAAGTATATTTTATTGATTGAAGAAAAAAAAAGCGTTTAAATTTGTTTCATATTTAACCAAAAGATGAGAGAATTTTTCAAAATACAATTATTTAAAAATTTAAGCTTTGCCTATATTGCGGTGGTGCTTTTTTTAGCTATAGTTGTATTGGTCAATCAAAACATTGTTCATGAAATCATACTGAGGACTTTATCATTACCTTTATTAATGATTTTGTATTATTTGGTTTCACCTCAAAGAAATATTTGGTATATCATGGCTTTGATTTTTGCCTCTATTTCTAATGTTTTATTTGTTTTTAATGATAGTTTGTTGCTCAACTACGGGTTGTTTGCTTTTTTACTTTTTCGGGTAATAACAATTTATTTGGTTTTAAAAGCCACTAAGAAAAAATCGTTTTTTGCCATTTTTGTTGGAAGTATTTTTTTTCTTTTCCCATTACTATACTTTATTGCATTAACACAAGACTCTTTGGGGCAAAGTTTTTACATCAGTTTGGTAAATGTAATATTGGTTTCTTTTTTGGGAGGCATTTCTTTATCGAATTATCTTTTGGAAGAAGGATTTAAGCACACTTGGCTTTTGTTGAGTACTTTGCTTTTTGCGTTCTTAGTTTTTCTATTTGTTATTCAAAAATATTACCTTTTTATACCTGTATTTCAGCCTATTAGAGTTTTGGTTTTAATGGCAGCTCATTATTTTTTTATGATTTATAGAGTTATCCATGAAAGAGAGGAGCAACACCATTTTTTGGCTAAATCTCAATAGATTTACCATTAATGCCTTTGATTTTGGTTTGTTCTAAATAAAAATCAATTCGTCCCAATTGTACACCAAAACAACCCACTTGGTTAACTAAAACCTCTTGATTGCGTTTGTTTTTAACAATTACGGGTTTTTCTAAAAACGTATGAGTATGACCACCAATAATCAAATCAATATCTTGCGTAAGGGCAGCTAGTTTTAAATCAGAAATTTTATGGGGCTCGTTTGAGTAATCGTAACCTAAATGCGAAAGAATAATGATAAGGTCACACTTTTTTTCGTGTTTTAAAATTTTTACAACATCTTGAGTTACTTCAACCGGATTAATATATCGGGTTTCTTTATACATTTTGGCGTCAACTAAACCATTTAATTCTACCCCAACTCCCAAAACGCCAATTTTTATCCCGTCTAAAGTATAGATTTTGTAGGGTTTTGTGAGCCCGTCCATAATAGTGTTAGAAAAATCGTAATTGCAATTTATGAGATCAAATTTTGCGTGTTGAATTTGTGATGCCAGTCCGTCTATACCGTTGTCAAATTCGTGGTTGCCAATAGTACTGGCATTGTAGCCTAACTTAGACATTAATGTAAATTCTAATTCTCCACCATAAAAATTAAAGTATGGTGTACCTTGAAAACTATCTCCGGCATCAAGCAAAAGTGTATTAGGGTTTTCATTACGGATTCGTTCTATTAGAGAAGCCCTGTTCACTATTCCGCCTCTTGAAGCAAACTTGGGGTGGTTTTCAGGAAAAGGATCTATATGACTATGTACATCATTGGTATGAAGTATCGTAATGTGTTTTAGTTTAGTCGATTCGAATCCGCTTAAAGCCAAACCATTTAAACCTATGAAAGTCGTTCCGGCAATTGAATTTTTTAAAAATAGACGTCTGTTCATAGAATTAATTATTTTAGGATTACTCTTTGAGAATTAGAAAATTGGAGTGTGTCGTTGTTTTTGAAATAGTCTATGATGATATTTCGTATTTTATAATCGGTTTCAAAAGTTTGGGTCGCTTTTTTGAAAAAGAGCATATTATCCCCTCCATTAGCAAGGTAATCAGAAGTGGCCACATAGTATTTTTGGTCCAATTCAAGTTCATTACCTTGAACCAAAATTTTTTCAATTTTATTTTCAGGGTTTATCACTAGGGTTAATCCGCTTAAGGGATGTGGTTTCTTTTCGTTAATAAAATAGGTAGCGAGCTCTACAACATCTTCGCCTTTGAGTTCAACTATAATTAAATTGTTTTCAAAAGGCATAACTTCAAAGGCATTTCGAGTTGTCACATTTCCTTTGGCAATCACAGACCGAATTCCACCATGATTTAAAATACAAAAGGAAAGGTTTTTACTTGTTTTAGCAGTAAAAATTTTTGCTCCGGCTTCAAAACTAATGTCTGCTAAAAAGTCACCTATATTGGTTTGCCATAGACCTTTACTTTTATCTAATGTTACAGGGTTATAAGCCAAAACACTATCCATTTCTTTGGTTAAAGCATTTCGGTAGAAAGAAATATAATTTTCAAGTTCTTGATTCAAGATATTTTCATGTTGCACAGTAAGTTGTTTACCTTCAATACGCTGAACCGAATAGGGTGAGGAGCAACCTATGAAAAATCCAAATACTGTTATAAATAACACAAATTGTTTTATTTGATGTAACTTCTTTTTTAGTTTTACCATCCTAAAATGACTTTATTTTCTGTAAATTTGTAATTCAAGTAAAGGTACAATGTTTTTAAAATTATTCAAGAATTTTTCAGCTAAAAGAGTATTAAAAAAAAGTCAAATTAATGTTGATACAGAAATTTCTAAGACACCCATTCAGACTGTTGGATTACTTGTAGATGAAACGGATTTTGACCCTAAAGATAAAATTACAAGTTATCTAATCCGGCAAGGTATTGACTCTCAAAATATTCGAGTTTTGGCGTACAAAAATAAATACAAAAAGAAAGAAGCTCCGGATTATCCTCATTTTAGCAAAAAAGATGTTACCTGGCTTGGCAGTATAGAAAACAATGAGGCAAAAGATTTCAAGCAACAACCATTTGATATGTTAATCAGTTATTACGATCAAAAAAAGACACCTCTAGTAATTGTTACTCACAAATCTAAAGCTAATTTTAAAGTAGGATTCAGTTCGGTTGATAAAAGATTAAATCATTTTATGATAGATACATATGGTTCTAAACCTGAGGTGTTTATGGATGAGTTATTTCGCTATTTAAAAATTCTTAACAAAATATAATATGCAGTCATTAGTGGGCACAGGAGTAGCCCTTATCACTCCTTTTAAAGAAGATTTATCCATAGATACCGTAGCATTAACTCGGATTGTAAAGTTTCAAATAGAAAATGGAATTAATTATTTAGTCGTTTTGGGTACAACTGCAGAGACAGCTACACTAACTTCTACAGAAAAAGAACTTGTAATAACTACTGTTATAGAAGCAAATCAAGGAAAATTACCGCTGGTTTTGGGAGTTGGTGGAAACAATACGACCGAGGTGGTTAATGAACTCAAAACTCGTGATTTTTCAAGTTTTTCAGCAATTTTGTCGGTATCGCCCTATTACAATAAACCTTCTCAAGAAGGGATTTACCAACATTTTAAAGCGGTATCTGAAGCTTCTCCGGTTCCGGTTTTACTATACAATGTTCCCGGAAGAACTGCTTCTAATATTTTGCCGTCTACCGTTTTAAGATTGGCTAGCGATTTTAAAAACATCATTGGTATTAAAGAGGCCGCAGGGGATATTGTTCAAGCTATGAAAATTATTCAAAATAAACCTAAGGATTTTTTGGTTATTTCTGGCGATGATATGATTACATTACCCATGGTTTTAGCTGGAGGTTCTGGTGTTATTTCTGTAATTGCCGAAGGGTTTCCCGCTTTGTTCTCTCAAATGGTTCAATTAGGATTAAATCGAGAAGTTGACAAAGCCTATGAATTGCATTATAAAATTGCAGATATGATAGATTTCATTTTTGAACAAGGTAATCCTGCCGGAATTAAAGAAGTTTTTAAAGTATTAGGTTTGTGCGAAAATACTTTGCGATTACCATTGGTTCCCGTTAACAATGATTTAGCAAATAGAATTGGTAATTTTATCAAGAATTCCTTAAATTAGCCATCAAAATAAAAAAATAGAACTATGTTATCTAAAAACGTATTATCAGCTCTCAATAATCAAATAAAAATGGAAGGAGATTCTTCTCAAGTATATTTAGCTATGGCTTCTTGGGCAGAAGTTCAAGGGTTTGAAGGAATTTCTACTTTTATGTACAAACAGTCTGATGAAGAAAGAATGCATATGCTCAAATTGATTAAATATGTCAATCAAAGAGGTGGTGAGGCAAAAGTGGGGGCTACTTTAGAACCGGTTTTAGATGTAACCAATCACAAAAGTTTATTTAAACAACTTTTAGAACATGAAATTAAAGTATCTGAAAGTATCAATAATTTAGTGGGTATTACTCTAGACGAAAGAGATTTTGCAACTCACAATTTCTTACAGTGGTATGTTGCAGAACAAATAGAAGAAGAAGCAACGGCTCGTTACATTTTAGATAAAATCAACTTAATTGGTGACGATAAAGGGGGATTGTATTTGTTTGATAACGAAATGAAAAATTTCATTAGCCCAATGGCAGAAAATTAAAATATTTAAAATTGTTAATCTAAACCTAAAAGATGCGATACCTATCGCATCTTTTTGTTTTTTTACAAACGATACAAGGAACAAAAAAAATGTTTTTGTATTCCGTAATTATTAACTAAATTTGCCGTTTGTTTTGCGTGACTTGTTTTGTGCAAGATGAATACTAAAAATCAATCAATGAATAAAGTATTTTTTGTTTTACTGAGTGTGTTGCTTATCAGCTCGTGTAGCCCTTTTCAAAAAGCAATGAAAAGTGAAGATGTTGCTTTGAAGTATACCGTTGCCGAAGAACAATATGAAGCTGGAAAATATGATAAAGCAATTCGTTTATTTGAACAAATTGCCCCATCATTTAGAGGTAAACCTCAAGCAGAAAAACTATTTTACATGTTTGCTCAGAGTTACTACAAAACCAATCAATACTATTTAGCAGGTTATCAATTTGAAAGCTTTGTTTCGTCTTATCCTAAAAGCGAAAAGCTGGAAGAAGCCGCCTATTTGGGTGCATTTTGTTATTCTAAATTGGCTCCGGTTTATTCATTAGATCAAACCGATACCAACAGAGCCATTGATAAAATGCAAAATTTTATTGATACGTATCCGGAATCTACCTATCAAAAAGATGCCAATTTGATAGTTAAAGAGTTACGTGAAAAGTTAGAGAAAAAAGCATTTGAAATTGCCAAACAACATTACACAATTGCAGAAGCAGTTAGAGATTACAATGCACCACTTGTGGCTTTAGATAATTTTATATCAGATTATCCCGGTACACCGTTTAGAGAAGAAGCCTACTATTTGCGATTTGAAGCAAGTTTTGAATATGCCAAGCGTAGTGTAGATGCCAAAGTAAAAATCAGACTAGAAGAGGCATTAGTTGCCTATGATAAATTGATAAAATTGTATCCAGAATCAAAGTTCAAAGAAAAGGCTGATAAAATTAAAGCCGAAATAAATAAAATGTTACAACAATATTCTAAATAATCACCAAAAATGGATTTAAAGAAAACCAACGCTCCGGTTAATACAATTACTTACGATAAAAGAGCTATCGAAGAAACTACTGGTAATGTGTATGAAGCTATTACAATAATGGCAAAAAGAGCCAATCAAATTAATTCTGAAATTAAAAAAGAATTGATTGAGAAATTAGAGGAGTTTGCTACATACAATGATAGCTTGGAGGAAATTTTTGAAAATAAGGAACAAATCGAAGTTTCTAAATTTTATGAAAAATTACCTAAGCCTCACGCCTTAGCCGTTCAAGAGTGGATGGATGGTAAAATCTATCACAGAGATACTACAAAATAAAGTACTATGTCAGTTTTAAAAGGAAAAAAAATACTACTGGGTATATCCGGTGGGATTGCTGCCTATAAAACTGCATCATTAGTTCGACTTTTTATAAAATCAGGAGCCGAAGTCAAAGTAGTCATGACTCCGGCTTCCAAAGATTTTATAACACCTCTTACTCTTTCTACACTTTCCAAAAATCCTGTTTTTTCAGATTTTTATCAAGAAGAAGATGAAAATCCGATATGGAATAATCACGTAGATTTGGCTCTTTGGGCCGATCTTTTCATCATTGCTCCTGCAACTGCCAATACCCTTTCTAAAATGGCGAATGGCAATTGCGATAATTTATTATTAGCCGTTTATCTATCGGCAAAATGTCCTGTTTATTTTGCTCCTGCAATGGATTTAGATATGTATAAACATCCTACCACTATTGCAAATTTTCACAAACTTCAACTTTTTGGAAACCAAATGATTCCTGCCGAAAAAGGTGAGTTGGCAAGTGGATTATCCGGTGAAGGTAGAATGGCAGAACCCGAGACAATTTTAGATTTTTTGGAAAAAGATTGGCAAGATAAATTACCCCTTAAAGGAAAAAAAATTCTAATTACGGCCGGCCCTACATACGAAGCTATTGACCCCGTACGTTTTATAGGAAATCATTCTTCCGGAAAAATGGGCTACGCTATTGCAAATAAAGCTTTTGAATGGGGAGCACAAGTTATTTTAATTAGTGGTCCTACTCATCTCCAAGTGAATTATCCGGAGATTGAAGTGCATAGGGTTACTACTGCATCCGAAATGTTGGAGTCATGCAAAGATAATTTTGAATCGGTAGATATTATTATTGCAGCAGCTGCAGTAGCCGATTACAAACCGAAAGTGGTTTCTGAACAAAAAATTAAAAAATCGGACTTAGAAATAGATATAGTCTTAGAAAAAACTACCGATATTTTAGCATACATGGGGGCTCATAAAAAGAAACAGTTTTTGGTAGGTTTTGCTTTGGAAACTGAAAATGAATTTCAAAATGCTTTGCAAAAAATTGAGAAAAAAAACTTAGATTTGATTGTTTTAAATTCGTTAAATGATACCGGAAGTGGTTTTGGGACATCAACTAATAAAGTTACCTTAATTACCAAGTCTTTTGAAAAAGAGGAAAGACCTTTACAGTCTAAAGAAGCGGTAGCCGAAGATATTTTAAATAAAATAATACAAAATTATGAAGTATAAAATCTGTCTTTTTGTCCTTTTGTTTTTGGTGCAATTTTCCGTAGCACAAGAATTGAATGCCATTGTAAAAGTAAATTCAGATCGGATTACTTCTGCAAACCAACAAATATTTAAAACTTTAGAAACTTCTTTAAACGAGTTTATAAATAAAAATAAATGGGGACTCAAAGAGTTTAAAGCAACAGAACGAATCGAATGTTCTTTCTTCATTAACGTTTCAGAGTTTAATAACAATAATTTTACAGCTACCCTACAAGTTCAGGCTTCTAGACCGGTTTTTAATTCAACATATAATACGCCTTTATTAAACATTAATGACAAAGAATTTAGTTTTCGTTATGTAGAATTTGAAAATTTATTCTTCAATCCCAACTCTTTTGATTCCAATTTAATATCGGTTTTGGCTTTTTACAGTTATATTATTTTAGCTGTAGATGCCGATTCTTTTGAGCCCATGGCAGGAACACCCTACTATGAACTGGCTCAAAATATTGTTAGTTTGGCTCAAACAGGTGGTTATAAAGGATGGTCTCAAGCCGATGGTTTACAAAATCGATTTTTTCTAGCCAATGATATGATGTCTAATATTTTTAAACCTATCCGTGAAGCTATTTATGAGTACCATTCGTTAGGTTTAGATGTTATGGCTGACGATGTTACAAAAGGCAAAGAAAATATTAAAAATGCCATTACAACCTTATCAGCTATACATAGCAGTAGACCCAATGCCTTTTTAACTCGTATCTTTTTTGATACCAAAACCGATGAGTTGGTTTCTATTTTTTCTGCAGGGCCTTCCATTAAGATAACCGAAATGCGAGAGAACCTAAATAGAGTTTCTCCCTTAAATGCCAGCAAGTGGAGTACGTTGAAGTAGAAACAATCTAAATTTGTTAAAACCCTTATTTTTTCCTCAAAAAGGAGTACATTGCAATTGTAATTATACACCTTATTCTTCATGCTAATCTCGTTATCTATAAGAAATTATGCATTAATCGAAAAACTTAATATTGATTTTTCGGCTGGATTTTCTATCATTACAGGTGAAACCGGAGCCGGTAAATCAATTTTATTGGGAGCCTTAGGTTTGGTATTGGGCAAAAGAGCCGATTTAGCATCTTTAAAAAACAAAGAAGAAAAATGTGTGATTGAAGCTCAATTTGACATTACTCATTATTCACTTCAAAAATTTTTTGAGGAAAACGATTTGGATTTTGAAAACAGCACTATCATCCGTCGTGAAATTCTCCCTTCCGGAAAATCTAGAGCATTTGTAAATGATACTCCGGTCAATCTTCAGGAATTGATTGAATTGGGTGATCAATTATTAGATATTCATTCGCAAAATCAAACACAATCTCTAACAGAAACCGATTTTCAATTTCAAATTGTTGATGCCATCGCTCAAAATGAAAGTCTTTTGCAGAATTATAGCAACCAACTTAAAGAGCATAAATCAGTTCAAATTCAACTTTCTCAAAAGGAAAAAGAGTTAAAAAATTTGAGTTTGGAGGAAGATTATATTCAATTTTTGTACACAGAATTGGAACAAGCTCAGTTAATTGAAGGGGAACAAGAAGAGTTGGAATCTATTTTTGAAAAAGGTCAAAATACGGAGTTAATCAAAGAGCAATTGGCCAAAAGTATTCAACTGACAGATAATGAACAATATGGTGTTTTGAGTCAGTTAAAAGAAATCAAAACGGCAATACAAAAGATAAGTTCTATTGCTTCAGAATACCAATTGGTTTTTGAGCGTGTTGAAAGTTTGCACATTGAACTGAAAGATATTTTGAATGAACTCAACCAATTATCTGAAAGTGTATATTTTGATCCTGAAGAATTAGAGCGGGTAAATCAAAAACTGCAATTGCTTTATACCTTACAGAAAAAACACCAAGTAAATTCAGTTTCTGAATTAGTACAGATAAAAAATTCGTTGCAAAGCAAAGTAAGTTCTCTTTCAGAATTGGAAAATGATATTCAAAATTTAAAAGAAGCTAAACTTCAATTGGAAAATGAATTAAAGCTTTTGGCCTCAAAAATACATTCCAATCGAGAAATTGCCATTCCAAAATTGATACATCAATTAAAAGAAATGCTCGTTTTGTTGGGTATGCCCGATGTTCAATTTAAAATAGAGTTGGATTTCACTCCAAATTTTTATTTTAACGGTTTTGATACACTTCAGTTTTTGGTTGCAGTAAATAAAGGATCAGATTTTGGTCCCATAAAAAAAGTAGCTTCCGGGGGTGAATTATCACGTATTATGTTGGTTGTAAAAGCTATTTTAGCAGATTATTCCACATTACCCACTTTGCTTTTTGATGAAATTGACACCGGTGTATCAGGTGAAATTGCCGATAAAATGGGTGAAATTATGAAAGCTATGAGTCAAAACAGACAAATTTTTGCCATAACTCATTTGCCACAAATAGCAGCCAAAGGACAAACACATTACAAAGTATTCAAGGTAACAAATGCCTACCAAACCGAGTCAAATATCACAAAGTTAAATCAAGAAGAACGTGTTTTGGAGATCGCTCAAATGTTGTCCGGGGCAAAAGTCTCAGAATCGGCATTGTTACATGCTAAAGACTTATTAAATTAAAATATAACAAACTATCAAATTTTAAAGATATGATTATTGAACCTAGAATGAGAGGATTTATTTGTTTGACAGCCCATCCAAAAGGTTGCGAACAAAATGTAAAAAATCAGATTGCTTATGTAAAATCAAAAGGTGCTATTTCAGGTCCCAAAAGAGTTTTAGTCATTGGAGCTTCTACAGGTTTCGGATTGGCTTCACGTATTACTAGTGCTTTTGGTTCAAATGCAGCTACTATAGGCGTTTTCTTTGAAAAACCAGCAGCTCCCGGGAAAACAGCTACGCCGGGTTACTACAATACAGTTGCTTTTGAAAATGAAGCTCAAAAAGCTGGATTGTATGCCAAAAGTATCAATGGTGATGCATTTTCAAAGGAAGTAAAAAGGGAAACTCTTGATTTAATTAAAAAAGATCTTGGTCAAATAGATTTAGTAATATACAGTTTGGCCTCACCTGTTCGTTTACACCCAGAAACCGGAGTTTTACACCGCTCGGTGTTAAAGCCTATTGGTCAAACGTTTACCAATAAAACGGTAGATTTCCATACGGGTAATGTGACTCAAGTTTCAATTGAACCTGCCAATCAAGAAGATATAGATAATACTGTTGTTGTTATGGGGGGTGAAGATTGGTCTATGTGGATGGAGCAATTAAAAAATGAAAATCTTTTGGCAGAAGGGGCTTTAACTTTGGCATATTCCTATATTGGACCGGAAGTTACCGAAGCAGTTTACCGAAAAGGAACAATAGGTAGAGCAAAAGACCATTTGGAAGCGACTGCTTTCGATATAACTGAAAGTTTAAAATCAATTCATGGAAAAGCTTATGTGTCTGTAAATAAGGCATTGGTAACTCAAGCAAGTTCGGCTATTCCGGTGATTCCTTTGTACATCTCATTGCTATACAAAACCATGAAAGCAAAAGGTACACATGAAGGTTGTATCGAACAAATTCAGAGACTTTACAGTCAGCGACTATTCACAGGTGGAGATATTCCTACCGATGCACAAGGAAGAATACGCATTGACGATTGGGAAATGGATGATGAAATTCAAAATCAAGTTTCAAAGTTATGGGAAGTAGCCACAACCGATAATTTGCCGGAAATAGGTGATTTACAAGGCTATAAACAAGACTTTTTGAATCTTTTTGGATTTGGGTTTGATGGTGTAGATTATTTGGCAGATACTAACGAAATGGTAGAGGTTCCGAGTATTAAATCCTAAATAATTGCTTTTTTTTATACGAAAATCCCTTTTTTTTACAGAAGGGATTTTTTTTATGTTAAAAAAAGTTTAAATTTACCGTGATAAACTATTAAACATTAAACTATGAGAAAAATTACTTTATTTTTTCTATTACTGATGGGAACTACGGCTTTTGCTCAGTTTCCAGAAAGTTTCGAGGGTGCTTTTCCTCCAACCGGATGGACAACCTTCAGAGGTGTAAACAACATCGGTGTTTTGCAAGATTGGACTACATCAACTGCAGTTGCTGATGTGAACACAGGTACGAGAGCTGCTTATGTTCGATGGGAGGACGTTAATGGAGGTTTAGCTGAGGATTGGATGGTAACCCCGGCATTTACAGTATCGGCCTCGAACCCGGTTTTGTCTTTCTTTCAAAGACAAACTTTTACTGCGGAATATGGAACAGTATACACCATTCGTGTATCTACAACATCACAAACCGATCATGCTACATTTACTGTGGTCAATACGCAAACGGAATCTGATGTGCCAACGGTAAGAGCTGCTAAAGCAATTGATTTATCTGCTTATATTGGTCAAACTATTTATGTAGCTTTTGTAATGACTAATGACGATGGAGATACATGGGCTATAGACGATGTTGACATGATTGCACCATTACCTGCTGCTCCTGAATGTGCTACTGTAGTTTCGCCCGCTAATGGTGCAACAAATGTGGTTCCCGGTGGAATTACTTTCGCATGGGAGCCTTCTGCTACGGGGTCAGCAGCAACTTCTTATGATTTATTTTATGGTTTAACTCCCGGAAATGCTACTATTTTAGTAGGGAATTATACCACTACTTCTCAAGTTATTAATGTAGACGGTTTCAATACTACTTTCTATTGGAAAATAGTTCCTAAAAATATTTCTGGTAATGCAGTTGGATGTGTAGAATGGAGTTTTACAACTTCAGCACCAACTGGATTTTGCCTTGGATCGCCTAATGGTCAATTTCCGGCAACAGCCTACACGCCCGCAACTTGTGATGGTATTACTGTTAATACCATTGCCAATAATTCTTGGACAGGAGAGTATTCTGTAGTGAACGTTGTTGCAGGAGAGACTTATATCTTTAATAGTTCCGTAGCAACTGATATTGTAACTATAAGTACTGATAACGGTGTTACTGCTGCAGCATTTGGAACAGCACCATTGACTTGGGTATCAACTTTAACAGGAACTGTACGTTTTTATTTACATAACAATATCAATTGTGAGACCTCTCAAGTAAATAGAGTAAAATCTATTGTTTGTGGTGTTCCTACTAGTGATCAACCGGATTATGTGAATTTACAATTCCCGGGCTCAGCAACCATAGCTCAAAATTCTACCGTTACGGTTTATGCTCAAATTTATGAAGGAGGTTTAACCGATGTAGCTCCAAATATTGTAGGGCAAGCTCCTGGTATTACAGCTTGGATTGGTGTAAGCCCAGCAGGTGAAAATACAAATCCTGATACATGGACAAACTGGATTCCTGCCACTTGGAATGCCGGAAGTGTTGGAAATAATGATGAATATCAAGTAGAATTAGGTACGGGTTTAACTCCTGGTACTTATTATTATGCATCGCGTTTCAGATTAAATAATGGTCCTTTTGTATATGGCGGTTACAGTGCTGGAGGTGGAAATTTCTGGGATGGAACCAATCATATATCTGGTGTATTAACTGTTCAGGAGCCACCTTTTACGGGATGTTTAAATGCTCCTAATGGATTATGGCCTACGGCTACATTTACACCTACTTGTACGGGAAGTGCTCAGGTTATTACTACTGTAGGTTATGCAGGTGAGTATTCTAATGTACAAGTTCAAACGGGTACAGAGTATACTTTTTCAAGCAGTATAGTAACTGATAGAATTACTATTTCAAATGCTGATGGGACTTCTGTATTAGCATTTGGTGTAGGAAGTGTTACATGGACTTCGTCTGTTACAGGTGTAATTAGATTTTTTACCCACGAAGATAATGCTTGTACAGATAATGAAGATTCAAGAACTAGAAGAGTTCAGTGTGGTGTAGTACCACCAGCACCAGCAAATGATGAATGTTCAGGAGCTATTGCTTTAACTCCGGGCGGTGTTTTTGATCAAAATGCAATTGTTGGTACAAATTTTGGAGCAACAGCTTCAAGCTCAGAAGTTGCACCAACATGTGGCTTGTTTCAGGGCAGTGATGTTTGGTATAGCGTTGTAGTTCCTAATTCAGGTACATTAACTATTCAAACTTTAGCTCAAACCGGAGGAGCCATGACAGATTCAGGCTTGGCAGTATATTCAGGATCTTGTGGAAATTTAACTCAGTTGGCCTGTAATGATGATAATCCATCAGGTGGAAACTTCTCAATCATAACAGTAACAGCTGCAGCCGGTACTACCCTATATGTTAGAGTATGGTCATTTGGCTCTACTTCTCAAGGTCAGTTCCGTATCTCTGCTTATGATGCTTCTTTGAGCACTGCAACTTTTGATAACAACAGTTTAAGATATTATCCAAACCCAGTGAGAGATGTTTTAGATATTTCTTATGCTACAGCAATTCAAAAAGTTACGGTTACAAACTTATTAGGTCAACAAATGTTACAAGCTACTATTAACGCAACAGAAGGTCAAGTTAATTTATCATCTTTATCTGCAGGAGCTTATTTAGTTACTTTAACAACAGAAGATCAATTGCAAAAAACATTTAAAATTATTAAAAATTAATTTTTTCTAATTTCAAATCTAAAGCCACGCTACAAGCGTGGCTTTTTTGTTTTTGTGTATATTTGTTAAAATTTATACATGTATTTTTCAATTGTTATACCGGTTTACAATAGACCCGATGAATTAGAGGAACTGCTTCAGAGTTTGGTACTTCAAGACTTCAGAAAACCATTTGAAGTTGTTGTAGTTGATGATGGTTCAACTCTAAGTTCGTATGAAGTGGTTTCTAGATTTGAAAGCGAATTGAATTTATCCTTCTATTACAAAGCGAATTCCGGTCCCGGTGATTCTAGAAATTTTGGGATGAAAAAAGCAAAAGGCGATTATTTTATAATTTTTGATTCTGATTGCATAATTCCTGAAAACTATCTTTCACATGTTGAAGCTGCCCTTAATCAGAACTTTTCCGATTGTTTTGGTGGACCAGATGAGGCACACCCAAGTTTTACTTCAATCCAAAAAGCGATAAATTTTAGCATGACATCTGTTTTAACAACCGGTGGAATTAGAGGAGCTTCTGAAAAAACCCAAAAATTTCAGCCTCGAAGTTTTAATATGGGTATTTCCAAAAAGGCATTTGAAGCTTCAAATGGATTTGGGTTAATTCATCCCGGCGAAGATCCTGATTTGTCTATAAGACTCTGGAAGTTGGGTTTTGAAACGCAACTTATTTCCAAAGCATTTGTATATCATAAACGGAGAATTGATTGGTCTAAATTTGCCAAACAAGTATATAAATTTGGAAAAGTTAGACCCATTTTGAATACGTGGCATCCGGAGTTTACCAAATTAACGTTTTGGTTCCCAACTCTATTTATTATAGGATTGGATATAGCTTTACTAATAATGTTATTTGGCATTTTTATCCCAATTTATTTTTACATCAGCTATTTTTTCATTCTTTTAATAACTTCAAGTTGGCATACTAAAAGTTTGAAAATTGGGTTTTTATCTATAATAGCAGTTTTGATTCAATTTTATGGTTACGGAATTGGATTTTTAGAATCTCAAATTAGCCTCAATATTTTGAAAAGAGATCCTGAAAAACAATTTCCCGACTTATTTTTTAAATCTAAATTTCATGACTAAAGTTATAGGTTTAACAGGAGGAATAGGTAGTGGAAAAACTACAGTAGCTCGGTTTTTTTCCGATCTAGGAGTTCCTGTTTTTATAGCGGATAATGAAGCTAAAACAATTAGTGAAAGTGAAGAAGTTCGACCCTTACTTCAAAGTTTGTTTGGAGATAATGTTTATAAAGCAGGGAAATTAGACAGGAAATATATTGCTAGTCAAGTTTTTTCGAATCCCGATTTACTACAAAAATTAAATCAAGTTGTTCATCCCAGAGTTCAAAAAAAATTCGAACAATGGCTCAAAATCCACAGTAAAGCAAAATACGTAATTAAAGAAGCAGCCATTTTATTTGAGTCAGGAAGTTACAAACAGTGTTTTAAAGTAATTTTAGTAACAGCACCGCAAGAAATAAGAATAGAAAGAGTTCTAAAGAGAGACGAAACCGATTATGATTCTGTAGTGAAAAGAATTTCAAACCAATGGTCAGACGAAATCAAAATTCCGTTAAGTGATTTTGTTATTGAAAATGTAAATTTATCACATACTAAAAGTCAAGTACTTGAAATTCATAATGTTTTGAATAAAATATAAAAAAATGGCAACATGTTAATGTTTGGTTAATCTATTTACAATACAAATGTTAAAATCCTAATTTTGTGTCGATGAATAAAGTATTATTTAGATTGCTTGTTTTCTTAATGAGTTTGTCGCTCATTGGAATTATTCTGGTACAAGTATATTGGTTTAACTCTTCACTCGAAAACAACCAAGAGCAATTTAAATTTCATGTAAAGCAAGTGCTAGCAAGTGTTGCCGATGATTTACAACAAAAAGAAATATTAGCTTTTGTTGATCGAATCAATCAATTTAAAGACAGTACGGGTAACGATAAAGTTGTAAATACAGATTTTTTAGAATTTGGGTATTACCAACGCAATGCACAAACCAATGAAACAATAATTTATTCAAATAGTATCAATTCGCAAGATTTTACTATTTCGCCATCGTTCTTTGATAAAAAAATTGACAGTTTAAAGGTTAAGAGCTTCAGTTCAAAACGAAAGACAGAGATTTACACCAAAGGAGCTTTTGATAAATCGGATTTGCAAAAATCAATTTCACCCGATATTAAAGTTGAAAAGTCTGGAAATGTAAAGGTGTTAGACAAATTATTGTACGATATTTCTTTCAATGATATTGCTTCAACATATCCCATTCAGAGACGTGTTTCTAAAGAAAAGTTACAAGAACTTTTACGAAGACAACTTAATGAATACGGTGTAAACACTCCATTTGAGTTTGGAATTTACAGTAATGGTTTAGCTACTAAAGTAAAATCGGAAAAATTTAAATTTAACAAAAACGATACGTATAGTACACCCATTTTTATGGATAATGAAGGAGTTAGTAAGTATCAGCTACTCGTTAGTTTCCCTGAAAAGAAAAAATTCATTTTTTCAGATTTAATTGGAATAGCCGCATTATCCTTAGTGTTTACTTTAATTATCATTATTGCCTACAGCAACGCTTTGAACCAATTATTTAAACAAAGACAAATTTCCGAAATCAAAACTGATTTTATCAACAATATGACTCATGAGTTTAAAACACCCATAGCAACTATAAATTTAGCTCTGGATGCTATTAAAAATCCTAAAGTTATTGAAGATAAAGAAAAGGTTCACAGGTATTTGCAAATGATTCGAGATGAAAACAAAAGAATGCATGCTCAAGTAGAAAATGTATTACGTATTTCTAAATTGGAGAAAAAGGAGCTTGAAATTGCCAAAGAACCTAAAGATATAAATGAAATTATTGGTGATGCAATTGAACATGTTAGCCTAATCATTGAAAACCGTCAAGGCACTATCAATACTCACTTTAAAGCTACCCGAACAACGGTACTTTTAAATGATGTTCATTTTACAAACGTGTTGGTTAACATGTTGGATAATGCCATAAAATACTCGCCAGACACCCCTTTAATTGATATTTATACAGAAAATTTAAACGATTTTATTATAATAAAAATTAAAGATCAAGGGGCCGGAATGTCTAAAAATGCTCAAAAACGAATTTTTGAAAAATTTTACAGAGAACATACCGGAGATATTCACAATGTCAAAGGACATGGTTTAGGGTTAGCCTATGTTAAAAGAATTGTGGAAGAACACAACGGAAAAATTTCCGTAGAAAGTGAAAAAGGGAAAGGAAGTACCTTTAGCATTAAATTACCCTTAATAAACTAATATTTAAAAAAACTAAATTACCTCTAAATAAATTAACCTATGGAAGCAGAAAACAAAAAAATTCTTTTAGTAGAAGACGACCCCAATTTTGGTGCTATATTGAAAGATTACTTAATGTTGAACGATTTTGATGTCGTTCTGGCCAAAAACGGAATGGAAGGTTTTGAGAAATTCAAAAAAGACACCTACGATTTGTGTATTTTGGATGTCATGATGCCTTACAAAGACGGCTATACTCTTGCTAAAGAAATTCGTGAGAAAAATAAAGACGTGCCTTTGATTTTCCTTACCGCTAAATCAATGAAAGAAGATGTATTAAAAGGATACAAAGTTGGAGCCGATGATTATTTGAATAAACCTTTTGATTCAGAAGTGTTGTTGATGAAAATTAAAGCTATCATGCAACGCAAACAAACCGAAAGTAAAACCGATAATTTGAAATTCGAATTCCAAATTGGTAAATTCCATTTGAATTCTAAATTGCGTTTCTTGACTTTTGGGAATGACGAACCCATCAAATTATCACCTAAAGAAAACGAATTATTAAAAATGTTGGCTCTTCATGAAAATGATTTGATGCCACGTGAATTGGCCTTAACCAAAATCTGGAGAGATGATAACTATTTCACTTCCAGAAGTATGGACGTATATATTGCCAAATTGAGAAAATACCTTAAATCTGACGAAGATGTTGAAATTTTAAACATCCACGGCGAAGGTTTCCGATTGGTAATCAAAAACAAAGTTGCCCAGTAACAAGAAAAGCTCTCAATTTTTGGGAGCTTTTTTTTGAACCCTTCTCCAGCTTTTCACTACAAGATTTTGTGCAAAAAAAAAGAATTCTACAAACCCAAAAGAGCTTCCTCCGGTCGCTTTTTCGCTTTAAGAATTCTAGTTTTTTTTACCCAAAATGCTTTCCGTTACAATCTGGGGTAGGATTACCTGCTATATTCCAATTTCAGTGCAAAACTGGTTTTTCCACTCTTGGTTACCGTCATCAATTCCGGATTTTCTTCCAATGAAGTTTGAATTTCTATTTCGTCATTCCAATGCAATTCCCTCAAAAAATTCAGGTCAAACGCCTGAACTTTATTTTTCAAAATAACATTGGCATTCAAACCATCCAAACACCATTCTAAATATTTTACATTGTTGGCATGATTCACTATATCCAAATCCGATAACACTATAGTTTTTTGTTTTAAAAATTGCAAAGCACCATTCAAATCAATTTTCTCAAAAGATTTAACTGTAGGTAACCTCTCCGGATAAAAAGTAAAATGTTCAAAAGGTAAAGCTAATGCTTCCGGTTTCCGTAATTCGGTATTGATAACCACCCAATAAGTGAGTGCTCCGGCCAACTTTCGGTCTCCCAAATACAACTCCAAAGCCCTAACCGAGCGTGAATCTTTCATTTCAACAATCCACGTTTTTACGGTAACCACATCACGCCATTTGGGTAAATCACTTACTTCAACACGCATTCTACTCAATACCCAAGCTTGATGAAAAACTTGCATATCGCTAAAACTCAATCCACCCAACTCGGCATGTAAACCTGCCGTAAGTTGCAAAATGTTACACAATTCGGTATGTTTCAACTGTCCGTTTGGATAGCATTGAATAAAATTAATTTCCCAATCTTTGGAAAATTCGGAAGTAAAAAGGGGGGATATGGGCATTTTAATGGTATTTATTGAACTTCAAAAGTGAAGGTGTTACTCTCTAATTCACTGAAATCTGTAACCAAAGAATGTCGCGTAAAATTGCAACCCACCTGATTCGGATTATAGGAAGCTATGTTGTAAACGGTGAGTGTATAAGTGCCGCTTTCCAGTAACTTTATACCAAATTTACTTTTAAAAGTGTCATTTTCTGGGGTTAAAATTACCGTATTAGATTCTGCTTCTCCCTGTTCCACAACCGATGTATTATCGTTTAAATACAAATAAAAAAAAGTGTTGTAAACAGAAGATTTTTTTAAGTCAATATAATAACTGAGTTTGGTATCGAAAGAAAATAAATCTATTGCTGCATTTCCATTATTTTGATTGCGATCTACAATAGCAGACAACCACAATACATCTCCAACAGTATAGGTCGTTTGTTGATTTTCTATGGATATCAAATTTGGTATTTGCCATTCCACATAACGACCACAAGGACGTTCATCTTCATCACATTGTGTAGCTAGTAGAAAAGGAAACAAAAATAAGATAAGGGCAATTTTTTTCATATCATTTAATTTATTGGGGTTCGTTGGAAATTAAATTTGCTATACGTTGATTGATTTTAGATCTATCATCTTCAAAATCAAACCAATTGACATTTTCAGTTCGTTTAAACCAAGTGAGTTGACGTTTCGCAAAACGACGCGTATTTTTTTTGATTTCATCAATGGCAAAATCTAAGCTGGTTTTACCCTCAAAATAATCAAATAATTCTCTGTAACCAACGGTTTGCAGGGCATTTAAGTGTTTATTTGGGTACACGTTTTTGGCTTCTTCCAATAAACCTTCATTCATCATCAAATCCACTCTTCGGTTAATTCGTTCATACATCATTTCTCTATTGGCATCCAAACCAATAATAATCGGAGTGAAGTTTCGCTTATTTTTTTTCTGATTCAAAAAAGAAGAATACGGTTTTCCGGTTCCCAAACAAACTTCTACAAATCGCATCATCCGTTGCGGGTTTTGCAAGGTTTGCGGATTTTCAGAACTTATTTTCTCAAAATAAATCGGATCTAAATCTTTCAATTTGTCCTGTAAATAATCTAAACCTTTTGATTTATATTCGGCTTTAATTTCTTCACGAATGGAAGGTTGAATATCCGGAAAATCATCAAAACCTTTCAAAATAGCCTCTACATATAATCCTGAACCCCCCACCATAATTTGAATGTTATTTTTTTCAAATAATTCATCCAATTTCAAAAGAGCTTCCCGTTCAAAATCACCAACATTGTACGACTCAAAAATAGATTTATGTTGGATAAAATGATGAGGTGCCGCTTTCAATTCCTCTTCATTTGGAACAGCGGTTCCTATTTTCATTTCTTTAAAAAATTGACGACTGTCGCATGAAATGATATCACAACCAAAATGTTGAGCCAAAGCAATACTCAAAGCGGTTTTGCCTATAGCTGTTGGACCAATAATTGTAATAAGGTAATTTGTTTTTGTCACAATTTTTATGAATTTTCGTCTAACTCTTCTCCGCAATTGTAGCAAAATTTGGAATCTTCACCGTGGTCATCTTTACCACAATTCATGCAATGATGTCTTTTAGAATCACGACCTCTTTTGTATTCTGAGCGAGCAATCTCAGCAGTCACAATTCCGGTAGGAACGGCTATAATTCCGTAACCCATAATCATTACAATAGAAGCTATAAATTGACCTAAAGGTGTAATAGGAGAAATATCGCCATATCCAACAGTGGTTAAAGTCACAATGCACCAATAAATACTAGTGGGAATACTGGTAAAACCGGCTTCTTTTCCCTCTACTACATACATCAATGAACCAATCAAAATACAACTGATTAAAACAAAATACATAAATGCCACAATTTTTCCTCTGCTGGCAATTAATGATTTTCTTAAATGTTGCGACTGACCCGAAAAATGAGGATGGTTCAATATTTTGAATAATCTCAGTAATCGTAAAGCCCTAACAATCACCAATAAATGGGTGTCAACAAAGAATAATGATAAATACATTGGTAAAATGGCAATTAAGTCGATTATGCCATAAAAACTCAAAATGTAACGCCAAGGTTTATTGATACAAATAATCCGAAGGATATATTCAATACTAAAAAAAATGGTGATTATCCATTCTAATAAAATGAGTTGGTCATGGTATTTTTCATCAAATCCGGTAACGGTTTCCAACATAACCAAAACCACACTGAGTAAAATTAAACCCAAAAGAATTAGATCGAATAAACGTCCTGCTACCGTGTTGGTACCGTAAATGATGATATGGGCTTTTTGCCGGAAAACATCAAATTTCGATTTTACTTCTTTCATTTTACAACCCTTTACTACAAATATACTTAAATTAAAACGGAATAATCTTCATGACTTTGTGCTTTCGCAAATAGCCATTGATGATGTTTTTGGTATCACGATTATTTTGCATGGGGATAATAATATTTCGTAGCACCTCTACATTAGTAATCTGATAATTCAAATCAAAAAAACAATAGCCTTTATAAATGCCATTTTCAATCAATACAGCCGAACGTTCTTCCAAACTTCTGCCTCTGTCGATAATGATTCGATTCTGGCTTTCAAACTCATTATTGTCTATAAATTCCTGAACTCTATCGTTGTATTCCTCAGGGCTAATTTCTCCTATACACGCACCGTCACATTCTTTAATTTTATATTTGAAACACGAATTTTGGGTTTCATACAAGCCATTAATTTTTTGGCATAAATGGTACTGGTCAGTAATCTTAAATAAGGCATTTTTTCCTTCTTGAATAGACGAAAAGGAAGTAATTTCTTTTTTACGGCCGTCTGTTTTTTGGAGGGAAAGACAAATGTACCCATTATCGTTTTTTACAGGATACAAAGCCCATTGAAATAACGTTTTTCGTTGTGCCCGATTGTAAATGGGTTTGTTAATCTTTATTTCTTCACTTTCTTTCAAAAGGGCAATGAGTTCGCTACCGGTTTCTTCATACGTAACCGTATACACTTCCATTTGAATTTTTTTGCACTTTCGGCTTGTTCCGGTAAAATGTTGATTGACACGCTTTTTAATGTTTTTACTTTTGCCAATGTAAATCAAATCCCCTTTTTCATTATGAATATAATAGATTCCGGTTTTAGAGGGAAGATTTTCTACAATATCCAGTAATTTAGGCGACATGCCCGATTTAATTTCAGTTTTTACGGAGCTTTTTAAAATTTCTTTTTCAACATCTTTTGCCAAAAGCATTTTGAATAATTTCACCGTTGCCATCGCATCACCACTGGCTCTATGGCGGTCGGCCATTGGAATTCCAAGTGCACGAACCAATTTTCCTAAACTATACGAAGCATGACCCGGTAATAATTTTTTGGATAACTCAACAGTACAAAGGGTAGGTTTTTGAAATTTAAAGCCCAGTCTTCTGAATTCAGTTTGTAAAATTCGATAATCAAACGAAGCATTATGAGCCACCACTATACAACCTTCGGTTATTTCAATGATGCGTTTGGCTACTTCATAAAACTTAGGAGCCGAACGCAACATGGCGTTGTTAATACCGGTTAATTTTACCACAAACGGCTGAATCGGAATTTCAGGATTCACCAAACTGATAAATTGGTCCACGACGTCATGACCATCAAATTTATAAATGGCAATTTCGGTGATTCCTTCTTCGTTGTATTGACCTCCGGTGGTTTCTATGTCTAAGATTGCGTACAAAAAAAAGTGATTAGTAATTAGTGAATAGTAATTAGTTTATTATCTGCTACCAAATATACTGCTTCCAATTCGAATCATCGTACTTCCGCATTCAATAGCGAGTTGGTAATCGCCGCTCATGCCCATGGATAAAGTGGTCAGTTGGCAGTTGGCAGTGTTCAGTTGGTTGTATTGGTCAAAAATAGATTTCAAATGTAAAAATTCGCGTTTGATTTGCTCCTGATTATCTGTAAATGTAGCCATTCCCATTAAACCGACAATACGAATATTTTCAAAGGTTTTCAATTCTTCTGAATTCAGAATTTCATATAATTCTTTTTCATCCAAACCAAATTTTGTGTCTTCTTCCGCAATGTGAATTTGCAACAAACAATCAACTGTTCTTTTCCATTTGGCTGCCAAGCGATTGATTTCTTTTAATAATTTCAAACTATCTACACCATGAATTAAACTCACGTACGGAATCATGTATTTTACCTTATTCGACTGAACATGACCAATCATGTGCCATTGAATGTCTTTGGGCATTTGTTCCCATTTTTCCGTCATTTCCTGAATTTTGTTTTCACCAAAAATGCGTTGCCCGGCATGGTAGGCTTCCATCAAATCTGCAATTGGTTTGGTTTTGGAAACGGCAACTAGGGTTACGTGGGAGGGAAGGGAGGATATTATTTGTGAAAGATTTTCTGCTATATTCATTTTCAAATTTTCAAATTACAATTCATACACCATCAACCCACTTCTAAACTTCGGTTCAATGTAGGTGCTCTTCGGAGGCATAATCATATTGTTATCTGCCAAGGCTTTAATCTCCGAAATATCCGATGGATAAAGCATAAAACCTACTTCAAATTCGCCTTCATCTATCAACTCTTTGATGGTTAAAACAGATTGTTTTCCGGGTATGTACTCAATACGTTCATCATTACGCAAATCTTCAATACCAAGTAAAGGATGCAAGACTTTATCATATAAAATTTGAGCATCTAAGTTTTCTAAAATCGTGGGATTGTTGTTTTCCAATTTATAAAACAAGGCGTAAAAATTTCCATCCAAATACATCCCAAACTCAAATTTACTTTGGGGTTTCCACAATTCTTGTTCTTTGTTTTTGATGATAAAATGTTCATCTAATTGGGCTAAAAAATCATTGACTTCATAACCATTCAAATCACGAATAATCCGATTGAATTCATATATTTTCACTTCACTTTCGGCAATAAGGAAACTCATGAAATAGTTCAAATTGTCATTTCTCTCAGCTTTATATTCATCATGTAATAATTCTGCCGAAGCTGAACGGTGATGTCCATCGGCAATATACAACTCCGGAATTTGTTCAAATTGTTGTTGCAACCACTCAATTTCTGCTTCATCATCAATTTTCCATAACTGATGTTTCTCCTTATTGGTGGTGGCATAATTGTATAGAGGAATACTTTTTTTCTTTTCAGTAATCCATTGATTAATTGAATTATTATCCGGATAAGTAATCAAAACCGGCTCTGTATTAAAACCGGTTTGATGTAAATAATCTTTGAACAATTCCACGCGATATTGCAACGTGTCTTCGTGTTTTTTGATGACATTATTTTTATAATCGTCTATGGAAGTTCCGGCTACAATTCCGGTAAACGAATTGGTTTTCGTCTGGATTTCATACACAAAAAAAACCGGTTTTGTTTCTTCAACAAAAACACCATCGGCCTTAAAATCTTGGTATTTATGAGCTACACCTTTGAAACGTTTATCTAAGGTGATTTTTTGCGAATGTACATACGCCGGATGAATTACATGCAAAAACGAATACGGATTAAAACTCAACCAAGCCGCCAACTCAGCCGAACTGTAATCGTCATAATTTCTACACGTAACCAAGCCCACTTTATCCGCAGTGGGACGAACGGCTTTGAAGGGGATTATTTTGCTCATGATTTAAAGTGAATAGTAACTAGTGAATAGTAATTAGTGGCCGCTAATCACTAATTACTATTCACTAATCACTCTATTTTATAAACTGCCTCGAAACTTTTTCCGCTTTCTTACTCTCCGAATAATCATAAAATCCTTCTCCGGATTTTACACCTAATTTTCCGGCCATCACCATATTTACCAGAAGTGGGCAAGGAGCATATTTTGGGTTTTTGAAACCGTCATACATTACATTCAAGATGGAAAGACAAACATCCAAACCAATAAAATCGGCTAGTTGTAACGGTCCCATTGGGTGAGCCATTCCGAGTTTCATAACCGTGTCAATTTCTTGAACGCCGGCTACTCCGTTGTATAACGTTTCAATCGATTCATTAATCATGGGCATTAAAATGCGATTAGCCACAAATCCGGGATAGTCGTTCACTTCCGTTGGCGTTTTACCTAATTTTACAGATAAATCCATGATGATTTTAGTCACTTCATCCGAAGTGTTGTACCCACGAATGATTTCAACCAATTTCATAATCGGCACCGGATTCATAAAATGCATGCCAATTACGCGTTCAGGATGCACCACCTGAGCTGCAATTTGCGTAATGGAAATAGATGAAGTATTCGTTGCTAAAATCACATTATGGTCGCAAACCTCACTCAGTTGTTTAAAGATGTTCATTTTTAACCCCACATTTTCAGTGGCGGCTTCCACCACTAAATCCGTTCCAACTACACCATCTTTTATATCGGTGTACGTGATAATATTAGAAATCGTTTTGTGTTTGTCGTCTTCCGAAATCGTTCCTTTAGCCACCATTCTATCCAAGTTGGAAGCAATCGTTGCCATTCCTTTTTCCAATGATTTTTCGGAAATATCAATAAGTTTTACGGTAAATCCGCTTTGAGCAAAGGTGTGGGCAATTCCATTTCCCATCGTTCCTGCTCCAATTACTGCGATTGTTTTCATTATGTATGTTTAGTTTGTTTTTGTTTCAAGTTTGCTTCGCCAGTCGCCTTTCAGGCTCGTGTCAGGTTTCAAGTTTCAAGTTTCAGATTTAGCAATAACGTGAAACCTGAAACTTGAAACAAATTATTATTTCCCCATCGAATCAATAATCATATATGCTACTCTCAAAGCATTTGTTCCATCTTCCAACGTTACCACCGGAGTCGTATTATTGTTTATCGCATCGGCAAACGTTTCCAATTCATCCAAAATGGCATTGTTCATCGAAACCACCGGGTTGTCAAAATAAATTTGTTTTTTCACACCTTCGGCATTCTGCAAAATCATATCAAAATCACCCGGAACTTCGGGGGCGTCTTTCATTTTTACCACTTCACACACTTTGTCCAAATAGTCCACCGAGATGTACGCATCTTTTTGAAAAAAGCGTGATTTCCGCATGTTTTTCATCGAAATTCGGCTCGAAGTCACATTCGCCACACAACCATTTTCAAACTCAATTCGAGCATTGGCAATGTCGGGTGACTGACTCAACACCGAAACACCACTCGCATGAACCGCTTTCACTTTCGATTTCACCACACTCAGAATCGCATCAATATCATGAATCATCAAATCTAAAACCACGGGAACATCGGTTCCTCTCGGATTAAATTCTGCCAATCGATGGGTTTCAATAAACATCGGGTTGTCAATTTGATTTTTCACCGCAATAAAAGCCGGATTAAATCGCTCCACGTGACCCACTTGACCTTTAACATTGAATTCTTTAGCTAAAGCAATAATTTCTTCCGCTTCTTCAACGGTGGTAGAAATTGGTTTTTCAATAAAAACATGTTTGCCCGATTTAATCGAAACTTTAGCACATTTATAGTGCGAAAGCGTAGGAGTTACAATATCAATCACATCCACAGCGTGAATTAATTTGGCAATCGTATCAAATCGTTTATAGCCAAATTCAGCCGCTATTTTCTCGGCATATTCGGCATTTTCGTCATAAAAACCAACTAATTCGTATTTGGAAGATTGATTGAGTAATCGCAAGTGTATTTTTCCAAGGTGTCCGGCACCCAAAACGCCAACTTTAAGCATAAATGTAAATTTTATCAAAAATAGTAATTATGAGAGCATATTGCAATCAAATTGTAAAATTCATAAATCAAAATTTAGAATTGTATTTTTTTGAGCCTTTTCCCGCTTTTCGTTACAAGATTTTTTGTCCACTTGGCCTTTTCTAAGCCAAAAAATGGGCTCCCTCTGGTCGCAATTTTTTGGCAAGAAAAGGATCAAGTGGCCTGCAAAATGCTTTCCACTACAATCGGGGGCAGGGGAGTGTTCTGTTTTTAGTTTACAGTCTCAGTTTTCAGACAACCGACAACCAACAACAAATTTGCAAGTTCACTATTTATACTTTAATTTTACCCAAACAAACCCAAACCCCAAGTGAGAGATACAGAAAAACATCAAGGACTTCGCAATCAGTTAGTAAAACATTTAGCTGAAAAAGGGATTACCAATAAAAATGTATTAGAAGCCATAAAAAAAATCCCCAGGCATATGTTTCTTGATTCCGGTTTTGAACAATTTGCCTACCAAGACAAAGCTTTTCCCATTGGTGCCGGACAAACGATTTCACAACCCTATACAGTAGCTTTTCAATCCCAATTATTGGAGGTAAAAAAAGACGATAAAATTCTTGAGATTGGTACCGGTTCCGGCTATCAAACGGCTGTTTTATGTACTATGGGAGCCAAAGTTTATTCCGTAGAACGTCAAAACGAATTATTCAAAGCAACGTTTAATTTATTGCCTAAATTAGGAATTAGACCCAAATATTTAGCGTTTGGAGATGGGTATAAAGGTTTACCCAATTATGCACCGTTTGATAGCATCATTGTAACTGCAGGAGCACCAATTATTCCTAAACCCTTAATGGCTCAATTAAAAATTGGAGGAAGGCTAGTTATTCCACTTGGTGAAAAGGAACAAATTATGACCTTACTAATTCGTAAAAACGAAACCCAATTTGAAAAACATGAGTTTGGAGAATTCCGATTTGTACCGTTGTTGGAGGATAAGAATTAAAATATAACCCGCCGAAGCGGGCTTTTTTTAACCAATAATATTGATATATCGCTCTAAACTTTCCTTTTCAATTTGGGCAATAAAAAGTAAAAAATCTTCTTTATTGCCATTTGTTTGGGCAATTTCTAAAGCAGTATAATACTTCATTCGGTTGTCATAATCACCTTTTATATTGGCAATTACATATCCGTGTTGTAATAAAATTAAATTCATGACCAAGCGTGAGGTTCTACCATTTCCATCAATAAACGGATGGATAGTAACCAATCGTTCATGCATTTCTGATGCCAAAACCACCGGATGCATTTTGTTTTTATGGGTTTCATACCAAATAAAATAATCTTCCATTTCTTTTGCTACATTATAAGGTTGTGGCGGCATGTGGCTGCTTCCTTTTATCATAACTTGAACACGACGATATCTTCCGGCATCTTCCGGAATAATTCCTCTCAAAATGAGATTATGTATGGTTAATAATTCTCGTTCTGAAAAGCTAAATCCTTTTTCCATTAATTGTTTAATATAACCAATTGCCTCTTGATGATTAATGGCTTCCAAATGCTCACGCATACTTTTTCCGGAAACGGTTAGACCTTCATTAATAACTAAATCTGTTTCTCTTAGTGTTAGCGTATTTCCTTCAATTCGATTGCTTTCAAAAGTATATTCTAATTCCAGTGCTTGTGCAATTCTATAACTGTCCAATGCTCTTTTTTGATCTAAAACTTTCTTTAAAGCATCAATTTCATTTAGTATACTTTTTAATGAATTTGAAATCGTGTCTCGTTTAAAAGCGGCATTGTATTTCATTTCACTTTCTGCAACCATAAGTGCTTTTAGACCAAAATTTTCATCATCTCCTATTTCATATAATATTTTTTCCTTCAACCAAGCTACCATCAATGTTTCATAATCTATTTCTAAAATTGAGGCTAACTTAACTATTTGTTCACGGGTTGGTTTTCGATTACCATTTTCAAACTTACTAACCAAGGCTTGATCAATTCCTAATAGTTGTGCTACTTCTCTGGTTTTTAAATTTTTATTTTCACGAGCTGTTTTTAATAAGTTTTTCATTTTTAAATTATTTTGTCATGACAAATTTAGTCATAAATTTAAAAATATCAAAAACAATCATCTATTATTTAAAATTTTATTATAAATTAGAAGTTCTTTTTAATTCGATCAATGTCTCTTTTGCTGTCGCGGTCTTTAATGCTTTCACGTTTGTCATAGTTTTTCTTTCCACGACAAAGTGCAATTTCCATTTTGGCGTATCCTTTTTCGTTGATATATAAACGAAGTGGTATGATAGTGAGGCCTTTGTTTTGTAAATCTTTTTCCAGACTTTTTAATTCCTTTCTATTTAAAAGTAGTTTTCTTTCGCTTTTTGCTTTATGATTATAATGTGTGCCAAAGGAATACTCTTCAATATTGGAGTTGATTACAAATAATTCTCCATTATTAAATTCACAAAAACTCTCGGCTATAGAAGCTTTTCCAAGTCGAATGGATTTAATTTCAGTACCCGTCAATACTATTCCGGCATCGTATCGATCTAAAATTTCGAAATCAAATTTGGCTCGTTTGTTTAATATGTTTATTGTTTTTTGCATCGGATTGCAAATGTAGCAACAAAAATTAGGAAAACTAAAAATTATTACTGTAGAAATTCATTTCAGACAATGATTTTTGTCAGGTTTTTACTTTTTTCTTGACGTTATTTTTGAACTGTTAATTTTAAACAACAATAACATGAAAAAAATAGGAATTTTAATGCTTACACTGACACTATTAGTCGGTAATAGTTTGTTTGCTCAAGAAGAAAAACCGGCACCGGAATTTAAAAAATGGCAAATGCGATTACGTGCCATAGGGGTAGTACCCAACGAGAGTGCCAAAATTGGTATCATAGGTGGTGATGTTGCCATTTCGAACACCATTGTTCCCGAACTTGATTTCACATATTTTTTTACAAAGAATTTTGCAGCAGAATTGATTTTAGGAACTACCAAACACGATGTTAATACTGTTGGCTCTGACATCTCTGCTATTGGCGGGCCTACAAGTTTTGATGTAGATTTAGGCAGTGTATGGTTATTACCTCCAACTTTGACGGCTCAATATCATTTTTACCCTTTACAAGAGAAAAAATTTAAACCTTATGTTGGTGCCGGAATTAATTATACCATTTTTTATAATGTCAAAGAAGGAAGTGTAGTAAAAGATGTGAAGTACGACAATGCTATCGGATTTGCAGCTCAGGCCGGTTTTGATGTTTTTATTAATGATACCTATTTTATAAATTTTGATGTAAAAAGATTGTTCTTGAAAACCGATGTAACCGTTGATGCTTCAAATTTAGCTGCTGGTTTGTCTATTCCTGCAGAGGTAGAAATTAATCCCTGGATAATTGGTTTAGGTTTTGGGATGAGATTCTAAGTTTTAGATTGGTTAGTTATTCCAAAGAATTTTGGAATTGTAAAGTCCGATACTTTAAGTGTCGGACTTTTTTTTAATACGTAAGAATATTTTAGTATATTCGTTTAAATAGTCTTAAAAAAATAGTAATTATGGTAAAAAAATCACTTTTTGTTTTGGTTTCCTTCTTCTTGATTTTAGTTTCTTGTTCTCAAGATGAAAATTTAAATGAAACGAATGATTCATTTCAAATGAATCAAGAACCTTTAACGGCACGACAAGTAAACGATATTATCAATTCGTTTAACAGCAACGGAACTAAGTTTTACTGGAAAAATGTTACCATTCATACTTTATGGAGTGCAATAAAGATTGGAAATAATCTAGCAACCGTTGGTTATGGTACTTCAAGTACCGATTTTGAAAAATCAAATACTTCAACCCATCAGTCACAACAACAAAATTTGTTGCAACTTATTTCTAAATCTGAGGAGAAATCTATTAGTGAAATTTTGGTTTACCAAAGTGAGCATTTGAAATTATTTGATGTAAAAATAACCAAACCCCAAACCCTTGAATTACTTCGTAAAAACAAGAATGTACGTTATGTTGAACCGGCAGATTATAAATATTTTAGTTATGAAAATTCTGGAAACTCTGATGAGTATCAAGTTTTTTCAAGCTCAGGTTGTGGATATAGTTCGGCTACGTTAAGCAGTCTGGATTTTACAACGGTTACCCCAAATGCTCGTGTACCATGGTCTTTTTACAGACACAATATACCTGCAGCTTGGAATTTGACCTCAGGTTCCGGAGTTGGTATTGGAATTGTTGATACCGGTTTATCTCCGCAACAATCTCTTATGAATGGTAGTTTTAATAGTGGACTCTCAACTGGAAGATACGTTCAAAAGTACGGAACCTACGTAGATTCAATTTGGCCATGGTCTACAACAACAGATGGGGTAAACGATTTATGTAGTCATGGTACCAGTATGGCATCTGTGGCAACAGCACCTCGAAATTCGGTTGGTTTACCTGTTGGGGTAGCCTACAACTCTAATTTAATTTCTTATCGAGCTTCATCTGATGTAGTTTTGAATGGATATCATGAACAACGGGGCGTTGAACAAGCATTTACAGCATTGGGAAATAGAACAGATGTTAAGATTATTTCTATGTCAATGGGTCATATCTTTTCAGTTGGTCGAATAGAAGATGGGGTACGTTATGCCAACAATAGAGGAAAGCTTATTTTTTGTGCCGGAGGGACATCAACTTCGTTTACCAATTTTGTAGGTGTAATTTTCCCAGCTTGGATGCCAGAAACAGTTGCGGTTACTGGAATTAAAGAAGCATCAACCTATCAAAAATGTGATGTATGTCATACCGGATCAGAAATTGATTTTACAATTATGATGCAAAGAGCGGGTAGTAACAATACTGTACCTGTCTTAAGTTATTACAACAATCAAGCCGATTATGTTGGCGGTTCTTCTGTGGCAACGGCAACTACTGCAGGTATTGCGGCTTTGGTTTGGGCCAAAAACCCAACATGGACAAAATCTCAGGTATTGACCAAAATGAAGCAAGCTTCACAATTTTATCCCACCAAAAATTCTCAGTTTGGACATGGTATAATTAATGCCTTAACTGCAGTTCAGTAAATTGATATTGCAAAAAGCATATTCAGTAAATGCTCCAAAAAGTTAGATACGATTTGGGGCATTTTTCATGAGAAGTTTTTAATTATAAACAACTAAATCATGGGTAACTTTTCCCTCTTCTATTTTTAGGGTATAAAGACTACCAAAGTTATTTTCATCAAGTAGAGGATATATTTCTGAACCTAAAAAAGTGTTGATATATTTAGGAATGGTATTGCTATGGCCAACTATCAAAATTGTTTGTCCAAGATGTTTTTTGTAAATTTCTTCTATTGAAAACCTAGATGCCTCATAAAATATCATTTCTTTTTGCTTGGTAGTTGCTATGTAACTGCATGTCATTTGAGTTCTTTGGGTTAGTGTAGTATAAAAAACAGTAATAGGAATTTTTTCAAAAAAAGCAGCCCATTTTAAAGCTCTTTGTATGCCTTCTTCAGATAATTCCGGATTGGATGAACTATTGGTTTTTTCGGCATGCCTAATAAAATACAACGTAGTTGTTTGTGACTGAGATTCGTAAAACCAACCTACAGTCATAATTATAATCATCCAATTTCTTATTAATTTACAAATTAAGATTCGGCTATTCCTTTCCATTTTCGTATAGATTTCGATAGGATAAACATAAAAATTATTGACAAAATAAGGTTAATGCCCAAGAAGTTACCAACAAAAGATTCTAAAAATTCAATTTCAGGAAAATGAGTGGCATTCCTTTGATCGTAAGACACCTTATAATAATTTTGGGTCAACTTCATAATCTCAATGATTAAATAATACACTAGAATGGGTAGAAATTGAAAGTGCCAAATTCCTAAATTTAGTATTACAGCAGAAATTTTTTTGGTTCTACTTTTCCAGACAATTACAGCAAAGTATACTATAAAAAACAGAATAATACCAATCATTACACTCAAACGTGTACTAGGCTCTAAGCGAAGTGAAAATACGGCACCAATCAAAATGCCTAGCGTTATAGTTGTTAGTAAACTGATTAACCAACTTCTTCCGGATGTAAAACGGAAGGAGAAAAACAGGAATGAAAATCCAAAAACAATATGGAAAAATAGAGTTAGATACTGAAAATCTATTGTTGGACTTGTCCATGCCCTAGAAATGGTATCATAGGCATCTTCCATATGTTTAGAATTCACATAGTATTTGTAGTAATAATTTTTGACACCGTTTTTTAATTTAAAATCAAAGGATTTGGGGTCGTACTCAATATTGGATGAGGCAGATTCTATCACGGCTTGTACTGCTGTTGTGTCTGCAATAACTTCTTCATCATAATAGTCTTCAATGTAATAATCCTCCGCATTAATTCGTTTTCCAATTTTGTAGTAATTGGTAAATTCCGGAAAATCGTATACTTTTTGAAACCATTCTTCACCCGAAATGTTTGATTCTAAATTGTGACTGTCTAAGATTTTAAGGAATTGATTCAATACCTGTTTGATTGAATCTTGTTGATTGGCAATCATCCATTTTTTTACCTTTATTACATTAAGAGAATCCTTTTGGTCATCCAAAATAGAAAAGCTTGTATACCCTTTATTGATTAATGATTCTAAAGCATATTTTCTGTTTTCAAAATCAAAAGAATCTCTTCGTACTTGCTTCCAATTTCCTGCTCCATCCTCTACCGTAATGTAATAACCTTCTTGATAAGAACCATCTAGGAAAATACTGGCTTGTGTGATAATTTCACAACGGGATATAAACTCAGATTCTGTAAAATAATCACGTGCTCTTTTTTCCTGAGCAAAAAAGTATGTGGGAATGTACGATAAATTTAAAGTACAAATTACCAAAATAAACAACCATTCTTTGAAGATAGAAACGCCACTTTTTGGATAAAACGATTTGAAGGCATTGTTTTTAAAATACAATAAGGCCCAACTTATGAATACCAATATACTCAAAAGAATACTAAAAATAATAACTACAGATTCTTGATAGTTGTAGTTGTCCCGATTAAAATTTAAGGCTCCATCTTGATAACCAAGACCAAAAAAAATCAGATTAAATAAGATTAAAATGAATAGAAACGGTAAAATTTTGGTATTCCATGCTAAAGGATGTTTTAATAGCAAATACGAATTTATTTTTTGGAACATGATGTGGATTTTAAGTTAGAAAAAATCTGCGGGTAGAGTTTGAAATATCTCGGTAGTAATTCATAGGTATTTGAGCATCATGAACAATTTTTAAAAAATCGAAACTCGTAAATTCATGGTCAAACTCGGCTATAAATGTACTTCCATTAAAGTGAAGTGAAACTAAATGGTGTTTTCTTAACAAATCGTCTAAAGCATTTTGAGTCCAAGTCGTTTCAAATTCTACAATGAAATTCAACACTCTTTCTGTAGTTGATGCAGAATTTTCATGTAGATTTTTTTGTTGTCCATTTTTTAAAAATACCACTTGGTCTGATGTCTTTTCAACTTCATATAGTTGTTGAGAACTCAAGACTATTCCCAGTGGTCGAAAAGGAGATTTGGCTATGGTTTTAAAATCCTCCAAAATGGTTTGTTGGGCAAGAATATCCAAGTTAGCCAAAGGCTCATCAATAAGTAAAATTTTAGATTTTCGAAGTAACAATCTAGCCAATTCAAATCTCATTTTATAACCTGACGATAAGTCTTTCCATTTGTGTTTTCTATATTTACGTAAACCTAATCGAGCCAATACCAGTTCTACAACCCATTTATTTTCAGAAGGTTTATAACCATAATGAGTTGCCGTAAATTGCAAATTTTCAAACATAGACCCATGCCAGGTTTCGGTTCTTTGCGGAATGTAAACCAATTGTGTGCGTAAATCATACAAATCGGTGTACTCAAAATGATAAGTTAAAATCCCAGATGTAGGTGTGAATTCACCACATAATGTTCGTAGCAAGGTGGTTTTACCATTTCCGTTTTCACCTACTAATCCTATAATTTCTCCTTCGTGAATGTTCAATGAAATGGGGCCAAGTGAAAAGCCATTAGAGCTGTATTTTTTTGTCATTTCTTGACAAGAAACCAAAAGCTTTTTTTGAGGCTCTGTTTTATTCTTTAAAAAAGCATACAGTTCTGATAGTATTTTTTGACATTCTATTTTTATATCTTCAGTAGAAGGTTGACTATCTATGTAGTCTAAAAAAGCAACAGTTCGGGAATAAAAGGATTCGTTTTCGGTATCCAAAGTTAAGTCGATAATACGTTTGGTAACCCAATTGAAGTCCTCAAATTGAAGGTTATTGAGGATGTTTTGATATTGTTTTTCAAATTCAGACATAAAATAGATGTGTTTTTTCAAATGTAGTCAATTCTTTACGAATGGATAACGAATATTTGAAAAGAATATTTTTAAAAATAATTGTGATATTGATTCTAAAAACTTACTTTTGCCATCACTTTTCGGGATGTAGCGCAGCCTGGTAGCGTACTAGCATGGGGTGCTAGGGGTCGCTGGTTCGAATCCAGTCATCCCGACAGTAAAATCTCTTGAGCTTAGCTCAAGGGATTTTTTTTTTGAAGCTTTACAGATTTTACCAGAATCAAACCCTTTTTTGGATCAAGAAATAATCCAATCCTAACGACACTCCAAAATCCAAAGTTTTACTTAAGATATTTAACCCAGCATAGGTAAATGAATTTTTGTTTTTGAAACCGTTTAAATTTTACGGGAAACCACAAAAATTAGTACTAATTATAAAAAAAGTACAGTATTTTTTAAAAGGTATTGTTTTTTTGTTAAATTTGAGTCCCCTTAATCTAATTATTAACCTAAATTCAGTACTATGGCCTCTCTTTACGAATCCATTGAAAACGAGAAAATTTCTTCTCTCGTCTTTCCAAAGTCTGATGTATTACAAAAAAATGAAGCAATTCATCAGCGGTTATCCGAATTAAAATTAGCCTTGTCATTTGGAAATTTAGATTACTTTAAAATCAAAATTTATTTTGAGGATAATGAGTCTAAAAAAGTTGTTGAAGCAAAGGTCTGTGGTGTTACCAAAAAACGGGTAATACTTAATCAAGGAATTGGAATTCCAATTAATCGTATTTACAGAACTTTCAAATTTTATACCTAATAATTTTTACATGACAGCCACATTTGAACCCATTGAGAAGGAAAATATCCACTCATTGGTATTTCCTAATACAGATGTTCTTGAGGACAAAGAACTGAAGCGAAAACGTATTTCTGAATTATCTAGAGCTTTGTCTTTGGGTAATTTAGAACAATTGAAGACAAAAATATTTTTTGAAGATTGCTCTTCTAAAAAAGTAGTAGAAACCACTATTTGGGGAGTAACCGACGATAAAGTGATATTGAAACAGGGTATGATAATACCCATAAATAGAATCTATTACTCGCAATAGATTAGTTAGTTTGTTAAGTTAAAACGCCAATGTTTCATTGGCGTTTTTTTATTACAATTGATTTAGAAGTTCTGTATCTAAACCTGATTTTTTATAGAAATCTAATGCCTTTTGTTTTTTGGAATTTAAATTTGAAAAGTCTTTTAATTTTTGGTAACAAATTAATTCTTGTAACATCAAATCGCCTTTTTGTTCGGCTTCCATATCCGATTTCATGAGTTCTTGAATTGAAACTAAAATCGTTTTTATTACTAGAGGTTCATTAGCTCTATTCACAAAATAATCTGTGATATATAAAGAAGAATAAATGTTTTTGCTTTGGTTTAACAGGAGTTTGAATAGATTTTGAGTTTCTTCATTTTCATTGTATTTTATGAGAAGGTTTACTTCATCTTCCCAGAGAAAATCATTTCCATCTTTAGACATACCCAAATTTACCGTGATTTGTTTGACCTCTTTAATTTTTGATAAATCCCAATCTTGTTTTTCGTTTCGGATGGATTGAATCACAATTTGTTCCAGTAGTTTTATTTCGGTTCCGGAATTGGGTCCTTTTTCGAATCCGGTTAATTTATCTTTATTTTCATACCAATATTTAAAAAAGCCATTATCAATACTAGTTACAGCATTTTTAAGAATCAGATAACTTTGATGCGAACTCAAATTTTGCTTGGGGTATACCTCATAAAGTTGACTGGTAACTTTGTTGGCCATCGCATAATCTTGTTGAAGTTGGAGTAAATCTGTGTAACTGTATAACGTTTTGATACTTCTGTCACCGGCATTGTATTTGTTTTCAACATTTCCTAACCTTTCATCTTTGTTTAAAGCTTTTTTACCAATGTTTAATATATAATTTACGTCGTTTTTGGCTCCCGAATAATGAATAAAATTTTTAGCATTATCAAAAAACAAGAAAAATGGAACACCTGAGAATTTAAGCTTGGTTTGAGCCATGAAAAGACTATCTTGACCATTAAGTCCATTTTTTAAGTTCATTTTATAACTTACAAAATTAGAATTGTAAAACGCAGCTATTTCAGGATTATCAAAAAGAGGTTCAATGCTTTTGCAAATTGAACAATCGGTATTGTAGTATTCAATAAAAACTATTTTATTGTTTGCTTTTGCTTTTTCAAAAGCGGTCTCAATAGATTTTTCAAAATTTACAGATTGTGAATATATCCATTGTATTGAACTCAATAAAAATAGTATGGTGTATTTTGACATAATTTTCATGTTTTTGCTAAAATACAATTTTTACTATTTTTGACCTATTTGAATGCTGTTTTTAGAATAAATTTAACCCCTTCTGTAGTTTATAACCGATCAAATTGGATAGGATAAATTATCTGACATCTCACTTGTTGGTTATTTTTAACTGCCGGATACCAAGGTTCTTTAAACAAACTTAAAACTCTGATGGCCTCTTTTTTATATGATTCGGAAATGTTGTTTACCACTTTAACATCCGAAATAGTGCCATCTAATTCTATTACGAAACTACAAACAATTTTGGGAATCGCTCGTTCGTTTGGAAATTTGAAATTGCGAGACATAAAGCGATACATGGCATTTTCACCATACATTAATTTTGGTTTTACATCCACCTCACTTTCTAAGTACACTTTTTCTCCTGGTAAATTGTGATGTAATTTTTTGGCATATTCTTCAGAGTTTTGGGCAAAACCTGTTATTGAAAAAAGGAGAAAGAAGATAATAGATTTCATAATTTTAATTTATTTTTATAAAACTCAATTTTTTTTATAAAAGTATAGTTTTGAAAAAAAATATCAAAAAGCACCAACTCATTTCTAAATTGGTGCTTTACTCTTAACTAATCAATGTATGAAAAAACTACTTACTTTACTAATTCACTTTGGTTTCTAAAAACCAACTCGTTATTAAAACTATCAAGTAAAATAATACTGTCGGTTTTAACAGTTCCGCTCAAAATTTCCTTTGATAATTTGTTTAGCACTTCGCGTTGAATCACTCTTTTTACAGGACGAGCTCCAAATTGAGGGTCATACCCTTTCTTGGCTAAATAGTCAATGGCTTCCGGAGTGGCATCCATCGTGATGTTTTGCTGAGCCAACATTTTAGTAACACTTTTTAACTGCAAGCCAACAATTTCTCTAATGTTTGCATTGGATAAAGGTGTGAACATGACAATTTCATCAATTCGATTGATAAATTCCGGACGAACAGTTTGCTTTAATAATCCCAACACTTCTACTTTTGCAGCTTCGGTAGCGGCTTCAATGCCGCCGGTTAAATTTTCAAATTTTTCCTGAATAATATGGCTTCCCATGTTGGAAGTCATAATGATAATGGTGTTTTTGAAATCGGCTACGCGACCTTTATTGTCGGTTAATCTTCCTTCATCTAACACTTGCAATAAAATATTGAACGTGTCGGGATGAGCTTTTTCAATTTCGTCCAACAATACTACTGAATACGGTTTACGACGTACAGCTTCAGTCAACTGACCGCCTTCATCATAGCCCACATATCCGGGAGGAGCACCAACCAATCGGCTTACGGCATGACGCTCTTGGTATTCGCTCATATCAATTCGGGTCATGGCATTTTCATCATCAAATAAATATTCAGCTAACGCTTTGGCTAATTCGGTTTTTCCGACTCCGGTTGTTCCTAAGAAAAGAAAGGTTCCAATTGGTTTTTTCATATCTTGCAGTCCGGCTCGACTTCTTCGAACCGCATCACTAATCGCTTCGATTGCTTCTTGTTGACCCACCACACGATGGTGTAATTCGTCTTCTAATTTTAGTAACTTTTCGCGTTCACCTTGTAGCATTTTTGTCACAGGAACACCGGTCCATTTGGCTACAACTTCTGCAATATCTTCACGGGTTACTTCTTCTTTAATTAAGGAAGTTCCGGATTGATTTTCTTGTAATTGCATTTGTAATTTATCCAAACGTTCTTGAGCTTCTTTGATTTTTCCGTAACGGATTTCAGCAACTTTTCCATAATCGCCATCACGCTCAGCACGTTCGGCATCCAATTTAAAGTTTTCAATTTCAATTTTCACGTTTTGGATGTTATCTACCACTTCTTTTTCCGATTTCCATTTGGCAAAAATCTCGTTGCGTTCTTCTTTTAAGTTGGCTAATTCCAGACCTAAAATTTTCAGTTTAGCTTCGTCATTTTCGCGTTTAATGGCTTCAATTTCAATTTCCAATTGCATGATTTTTCGATCTAAAACATCCAATTCTTCGGGTTTGGAATTGATTTCCATTCGCAATTTTGAAGCAGCTTCGTCCATTAAGTCGATGGCCTTGTCCGGCAAGAATCGATTGGAAATATAACGTTGTGATAATTCAACAGCCGCAATAATAGCTTCATCTTTGATTCTAACTTTATGATGGGTCTCATATTTTTCTTTTATACCTCGTAAAATCGAAATGGCACTTTCGGTATCCGGTTCATCCACCATAATTTTTTGGAAACGTCGTTCTAGAGCTTTGTCTTTTTCAAAATATTTTTGGTATTCGTCTAAAGTCGTTGCACCAATTGCACGCAATTCGCCACGAGCCAAAGCCGGTTTAAGAATATTGGCAGCATCCATCGCACCTTCGCCACCTCCGGCACCTACTAAAGTGTGAATTTCGTCAATGAAAAGTACAATATCGCCTTCTGAACTAATTACTTCTTTTACAACCGATTTCAAACGCTCCTCAAATTCACCTTTGTATTTAGCTCCGGCAATCAAAGCTCCCATGTCTAATGAGAAAACGATTTTTTCTTTCAGGTTTTCGGGAACGTCGCCAGCCACAATTCGATGTGCCAAACCTTCGGCAATGGCGGTTTTACCCACACCGGGTTCACCCACCAACATCGGATTATTTTTAGTTCTGCGTGAAAGAATTTGCAACACTCTTCGGATTTCTTCATCACGACCAATGACGGGATCGAGTTTGCCGTTTTTGGCTAGTTCGTTGAGGTTTTTGGCATATTTATTCAAGGAGTTATACGTTTCTTCAGCTGAAGCCGAAGTAACACGTTCACCTTTCCGCAGTTCAGAAATGGCGGTTTCCAATCCTTTTTCGGTTACACCTTGGTCTTTTAAAATTTGTGCAACTTTGCTTTTGGATTTAAAAATAGCCAAGAGTAAATGTTCGATTGAAACATATTCATCGTTCATTTTTTTGGCAAGGATAGAAGCTTCATTTATCGTGTTACCGGTTTCACGTGAAAGCATTAATTCGCCACCGGAAACTTTTGGAAAACTTTGAATCGTACTCTCTAAAATCTGAGTAAATAAGTTCACATTCACATTCATTTTTTTCAAAATAAACGGAGCAACGTTTTCATCTACTTCCAAAATTCCTTTGAAAATGTGTTCGTTTTCCAGTTGTTGTTGACCGAAACCTTGTGCAATTTGCTGAGCTTGTTGCAGTGCTTCTTGCGATTTAATAGTTAAATTTTTTAAGTTCATAATGTAGTATATTTTTTATCAGATGATTTCTAAATTGATTTTCAATATCTTTGTTGTGTTAATGTCAATATGTATTCCAAATCAAAAAAGAAGACAAAATGGCTTGTTTTTGATTAATATGGGTGCAATTACAAGTCAAAATGTCTTAAAACAAGTCAAAATGAGTTTTTTTACCAATTTATTCGGAAGTTCAGAAAATGAAAAACCATCCAAAGTAGGATGGAGGATGCTCACCGATTTAGGACAGCTCACCGAACTTATCGAATTATCTCATCAACAAGCGGTTTTGATTTTCAAACACAGTACGCGATGTAGCATCAGTCGGTTTGCCTTGAAAAATTTTGAAAACGAATATGATTTTTCTGAAGAAGAATTGCATATGTATTTTTTAGACTTGTTAGAATACAGAAATATATCAAACGAAATTGCCATACGTTTTGAAGTGATGCATCAATCGCCACAAATTCTTTTAATTAAAGAGGGAAAATGTATTTATCATGAATCACATGATGGGATAGAAGTTGAGAGTTTGAAGAGATTAGTAAAGTAGTTTACAGTCTCAGTTTACACAAATAGTTTATTCTCAATCTTGTCATTCCGACGAAGGAGGAATCTCATAATTTATGTAAAAATAAGTTTAAAATATCCACTTGGTATGAGATTTCTCCTTCGTCGAAATGACAAAAGGCTGCATAAATTCGGCATATTAAGAAACCAAAAAACTTACCTTCTAATCCTATTCCTACTAATAATATCCTTCAATTTTGCTTTCAAATCTTCGCCGGTATCAAAAACCATTTGTTCATTACTTGGAAACGGAACGGCTCTTCTGCCAAAATAAGTGATATATTGTTCATCAAAAGCCCGACGATCACCTCTAAAAGTAGCATAAATGTGTTCAAAAATGAACTCACTCGCCAAAGGAAATGAATTAATAAGTTGATTATTATTGAAGTCAATATAATCTACTTTTGCCGATACTTGACACGCTTTGAATTGTGTAAATTCATAAGCCGTGCCTTTCACCGTTATAAATCGATCTACTTTTATGGGATTACCTAAACTATCGCGAACGATATTTCCATTGGCATCCACCAGGTTTTTTACACCGTCTTTAATTTGTTTTTCTTGAATGACTTGTTTTTCTCTGATTTGTTCCGGTGAAATATTGATTGCTCTAAAGTTTAATATAATACCAAAATCATAGGTAATACCTTGTTGTCTGTTGCTATGATAAACCGTCCATTTATCATTTAAACCGTATGTGCTAAAATCTAGTAAGTCATTTTGTAAGCGATTTGGAATCATGATATTCGTTTCATTTTTAGCAAAAACGTGAACAAAATCAGTACCTTTAAATTGAGCTTCATTAATCAATTGGTTTACCTCTTTAAATCCGGGATTGATAGAATTTAAATACCTTAAATCGTCAAAAATTTTGCGAGATTCATACTTATTCGCATTTTTTAAAGCATTTTGAGAATGGGTATACAAATAATTGGATAGAGCGTTTTTACTATCAATAATTTCAGTGGAGTAATCTTCCAATGGAAAAATAGCATTTCTCCCTTCTTTGTGAAGTGGTAAAGGGAGAAGAGGTCTTACCAATTCTTGACGGTTATTTAACCTAACATAAGTATTATAAATTTTATCTAGATTTTGAGGGTTGGCATCTTTTGACCATCCGGCTATATTACGTAAATCACGTTCCTTTGCTTTAGCAAAAGCTTCTTCTAGAAGATAAACATAGTCTTGTTTACCCTTGGCTGTTTTATTTCCTCTCAAACCGGAAACAGCTAATTGTATAGCCGCATCATACTCTCCGGAAGTCAACATGTTACGGGTTTGTTTTACACCACAAGATAGAAGTAAGGTACTAATGAAAAACAGAGTCATTTTTTTCATGGAAAAATATTTTTAGCAAATATAAATTTTTTAGGAACTCAGAAATTAAGAATAATTTAATTCTCTTTTATTTATTTAAAAAAAAACTCCGGTTAAAAACCGGAGCAGCTATTTATTATTTTCGAACAAAAGGAGGGAGTAATTTGGATGAAACTTCTCCAAATCCGATTCGAACTAAACTGTTTTGACAATACCCTTTCATAATAACGGTATCATTGTCATTTATAAATTTACGTTCACTACCATCTTTAAGAATTATGGGATTTTTACCACCCCAAGTGAGTTCAAGCATAGACCCAAAACTATCCGGGGTTGGTCCGGAAATCGTTCCACTTCCCATCATGTCTCCTGAATTAACCTTACATCCGTTAGAAGTATGATGAGCCAATTGTTGAGCCATAGACCAATACATGTATTTAAAATTTGATTTGCATACTAATGAGGGTTCATGATTCTCGGGTTCTATATAAACTTCCAAGTTAATGTCGTAGGCATGCTTACCTTTTAGTTGTAAGTAGGGAAGAGGTGCGGGTTCTTGTTTTGGGCCTTTCGTTCTAAAAGGTTCTAACGCATCCATGGTAACAATCCATGGCGAAATTGAAGAAGCAAAATTTTTAGCTAAGAACGGTCCAAGTGGTACATACTCCCATTTTTGAATATCCCGGGCACTCCAATCGTTTAAGAGTACCATGCCAAAAATATAATCTTCTGCTTCACTAACCGGAATATTTTCCCCCATTATATTGGCATCTGTAGTTATGAAAGCCATTTCCAATTCAAAATCAACTAACCTCGAGGGGCCAAATACAGGCTGTGATTCACCATTGGGTAATGTTTGCCCCATGGGTCTATGTACTGGAATTCCAGAAGGAACAACAGAAGAACTACGGCCATGATATCCTACCGGTATGTGGAGCCAATTGGGCAATAAGGCATTTTCAGGGTCTCGAAACATTTTGCCAACATTCGTTGCATGTTCTCTGCTGGAGTAAAAATCAGTATAATCACCAATTAATACCGGAAGTTGCATTTCAACTTCATTAATATTGAAAATGATGATATCGCGATGTTCTTTATTATCTCTAAGTTTCGGATTGTTTATGTCAAAAATATCTCCAATTCGGTTCCGAACCAATCTCCAAGTTTTTTTTCCATCAGAGATGAAGTCATTCAGGGTATCCTGCATAAACATATCATCAGTAAGTTCGATACCCTCAAAGTAATTGAGTTGTTGCATCGCTCCTAAATCAATAGCATAATCACCAATGCGAGTTCCTATCGTAATGATGTCGTCTTTAGTTAAAAAAACACCAAAAGGTATATTTTGAATAGGAAAGTCACTATGATCAGGGACATTTAACCAACATTTTCGGTTTGGGTCGTTTGTTTTTACGGGCATAAGTTTGAGTTCAATTAGTGTTGAAAAATTATCAATCAAATATATTATTTACTATTAATTTAACAAACGATTTTCGTAATTTTGAGCTCAATTTAACGAAATATTACCAAATGCAACGCGATGAACAAATTTTCGATCTGATTTTAGACGAACAAGACAGACAAATTCATGGATTAGAATTGATAGCTTCAGAAAACTTTGTAAGCGATCAAGTTATGGAAGCAGCAGGTTCCGTTTTAACCAATAAATATGCCGAAGGATATCCCGGTAAGCGATATTATGGCGGTTGTGAAGTGGTGGATCAAGTTGAGCAAATTGCTATAGACAGAGCCAAAGCATTATTTGGGGCCGAATATGCCAATGTACAACCGCATTCAGGATCTCAGGCCAATACAGCAGTTTTCTTTGCTTGCTTGAAACCCGGGGATAAAATATTAGGTTTTGATTTATCTCATGGAGGACACCTTACACATGGTTCACCGGTCAATTTTTCGGGTAGACTTTATCAACCCGTTTTTTATGGTGTTGAAAAAGAAACCGGTATGCTTGATTATGATAGAATTCAGGAAATTGCAATTCAAGAGCAACCCAAAATGATAATCGCTGGAGCCTCTGCCTATTCAAGAGATATGGATTTTAAACGTTTTAGGGAAATAGCAGACCGAGTTGGAGCCATTTTATTGGCAGATATTTCTCATCCAGCCGGTTTAATTGCAAAAGGATTGTTAAACGACCCTGTACCGCATTGTCATATTATTACAACAACAACTCATAAGACTTTACGAGGACCAAGGGGGGGTATGATTTTGATGGGCAAAGATTTTGAAAACCCTTTTGGATTAAAAACTCCAAAAGGCGATATACGTATGATGTCTTCTCTACTTGATGCTGCAGTATTTCCGGGTAATCAAGGGGGGCCGCTAGAACATATAATCGCTGCTAAGGCAGTTGCATTTGGAGAAGCCTTATCTGATGAGTTTTTCCGTTACGCTCTTCAAGTTCAAAAAAATGCAAAAGCTATGGCCGCTGCATTTGTAGCCAGAGGCTATCATATTATTTCCGGTGGCACAGACAACCACATGATGTTAATTGATTTAAGAAATAAAAACATTACCGGTAAAGAAGCCGAAAACGCATTGGTAAAAGCTGAAATAACCGTTAATAAAAACATGGTTCCATTTGATGATAAATCCCCATTTGTAACTTCAGGTATTCGTGTGGGTACTCCGGCGATTACTACAAGGGGATTAGTAGAAGCCGATATGGAGGTTATTGTTGACTTTATAGATCGAGTTATAACCAATTATACCAATGAAGATTTGCTTGAAGAAGTTGCTGACGAAGTAAATGAATTTATGGGCGAAAGACCGATGTTTGTGTATTAAAAAATTGTTAATAAAAATCTTAATAACAACCTTTGAGCTACAAGTTAGTTCAAAGGTTTTTTTGTAAATTTAAAGATTAAAAAGTAGGTTTTTATTTACTATTGTAGTATTGCCCAATGAATAAAATTAAAATTTTGTATGTAATCTTTTTTCACTTGATTTTTTTTGCTGTACAAGCACAGGAAACCACTGTAAATCATGTTGTTAAAAAAGATGAGACGGTTGTACAGATAGCTCAAAAATACAAAGTTACCCCTAATGATTTGTATAAGTTAAACCCCGAATTACTAAATGGTATTCAAGAAGGGCAAACCCTTTTAATACCAACTTCTAAAGTAAAAGTTATTTCCACTCAGCCTAAATCTAATTTACAAACCGGATCAACGGCAGTCAATTCTAATGATGAGGTTGTATATTGGGTACAGCCAGGAGAGACCAAATTTGGTTTGTCCAAAAAATTCGGAATATCTATAGCTCAATTGGAAGAGCAAAATCCTCATATTATTAATGGATTACAGGCCGGTCATAAATTGATTCTTAAAAATGGACTTGGTACAGCTTTGGGTTCTAATTCAGCTTCTGTTTCGAATAGCGATTCAAATACACCCAAGGATTTAACTCAGTACACCGTTTTGCCAGGAGAGACTTTGTATGGGATATCTAAACGTCATGGATTAACTGTAAATCAACTCCTAGAAATAAACAAAAACTACATAAGTGGAGTTTTAAAAAGCGGACAAACGATTCAAGTACCTATGGCACAGGCAATCGCGGTATCAAAAAATGAGCCCCAAAATCCACAAGTTAGAACAGAAACTTTCGTTCATGTTGTACAGGCGGGTGAAACCAAGTTTGGATTATCCAAAAAATACAATATTTCAATTGCTGAATTGGAAAGGTTGAATCCGCAAATAGTCAAAATGCTACAAACAGATCAAAGGCTTATGGTTCCAAAATCGGTTCAGAATTATTTAAAAGAGCCTAAAGAAGTTGTTGTAAGTCAGAAAGTCAATACGGAGCCAAATCCCCAACCGGATACTATCGCAAAACCAAAAGAGGCTGAAAAAAAATCTGTTGAGATTTTACCCACTGTAAATTGGTATGATTACGAAGTTCAACCTAAAGAAACTTTATTCGGGATAGCCAAAAAATCCGGAACTACAATTGAGGAATTGATAGCAAAAAATCCACAATTGTCTGACGGATTAAAAGCGGGGTCAGTAATCAAAGTTCCGACAAATTTAGAATGGAATAATCAGACTTTGGTTAACAAGTCAGCAATAAAAACCAATTCGTATTCAGAATTACTTTCAAGATCAAATACCAAAGTTTCTAAATCAGTTACCTTTATTTCATCAAAACAAATTACAAGCATTTCAGATTTTGAAGCCTATATAAAAAATTCTAATTCGATAGAATCTGAAATAGATTTTTACAAAGGTGCACTTTATGCCATTGATTCTCTTAGAAAGTTCAATTTTGAAATAAATGTTGATTTCCAAGAGGTTTCACAGTTGACTATTCCATCAAAAAAAGAAAATAAAACACTAAAATCGAATATTGTTATTAATTTTTCGGATTTAAAAGTCACTCCGTTTGTATCAGATTATTGCCTTAAAAATAATGTGCCAATACTAACTCGAACACCAATTGAAAATGAAAAAAGAAACCTAAATTTTATAGCTCTTCCCGGTAAGGAAGAGATGAATCGAGTTGTGTTTGATTATTTAAGTGCCGAAAAAGCCAATATCATAGTTGTAAATGAATTTGAGAGTGCATTAAATCCTTTAAACGGTCTTGCTCATTTTTCAGATTTCCAAATCATTCAAACAAATGATAAGGGTATTTTGGACACCGATTTACTAAAATCTAAATTATCCAAAAATTTAAAAAATTATGTTGTATTAAATTCAGAACGTGTAGGTACGGTATTAAATACAACTACTTTTTTACTTCAAGTATCCACGGTTTACCCTTTACAATTAGTACTTTTACAACCAATTGATCAATTTTTAAATGAAAATTATTCGGTAAACCGATTCAAAGCTTTGAATACTTTATATCCTGTTGTGAATCAATCCAATCCTGATGAAATTAAAGGGTTTCAAAACAGCTATTTCAAGAGATATAAAACAACACCCAACGAAAATTTTATTTCAGGATTTGATATTACTTATGATGCATTAATTCGTTTGTATCAAGATTTATCGTTTGAAACTTTAATTAAAGATTATCAAACTAAGGGGTTGATGTATCAATTTTGGTATAAGAAAAACAATGATTTAATTTATTCGAATCATGGAGTAAAAATAGAACAATTTTCTACTTCAACAGATTAATAACAATACTAATAGATTTTCCAAATTTTATGGAATCACAAATTTCAGATATAAAAAAAACAGTTTTCCTACAATCCCTAAAAAAAATTCTTTTTATAGGAATCTTTTTCTTTACTATTCTTGGTTTTGCTCAGTGTCCCACTGTAACAAATACTTCACAGTCATTTTGTGATATACAATCTCCAACGGTCTCCAATTTGCAGGCTATTAATAATGGTGGAGGGGTTCGTTGGTTTCCAACAGAAACGGCAACAGTTCCTCTTTTACCTTCTGCAGGTCTCGTAAATGGAGAAGATTATTTTGCAGATTCAAATGGTGGAAATTGTGGTACTCGTGTACGGGTTGTTGTTACTATATATGGTCCACCTACCGGACTCAATTTTCAGGGGCGTTGCGTAGATTTTCCTGAACAAGCAACTGTTGCCACTTTGGTAGCAAGTGGAAATAATGTTCAATGGTATAATGTCCCAAATGGCGGAACTCCACTTCCGCTTTCTACAGTTTTAGTTCCCAATACTATTTATTATGCCAATCAGGAAAATCCAGATACCGGTTGTAGAACATCTCGATTGTCCGTTTTTGTTACAGTAGGTGTTGTGCCTGTACCTGTAGGGCCAAAAGTGCAACTTTTTTGTGAAGACCCTTCAAATCCGCCCACTGTAGCCAATCTGGTTGCATCCGGAAATAATAACTGGTACTCAACTTCTACCTCAGCATTGCCATTAGAATTAGATACACCTTTAATTGATGGACAGTTTTATTATGCTACAACTGTTGATCCGCCTTGCGAAAGTGAAGAAAGATTAGAGGTGTTAGTTTCGATTCAGCCTAGAAATAACGCTGGAGGCAGTGCTGTTATTCAGTTTTGTGAAACACAGTTGACAACTCAACCTTCGGTTAATTTATTCGATTACCTAACGGGTATACCCTTTACAACGGGAGTATGGTCTGGTCCTTTTTTAACTACAAATGGAAGTTTAGGAACTTTAGATTTAACCTTAGTAACACCTGATAGTGGTTCATATGTTTTTACGTATACTGTGAATAGCTCATCAGAATGTCCTCCTGAATCGTCTACTATAACTGTAAGTTTGGTGAGTCCACCTAATGCGGGAAGCAATGGGTTGTTGACAGT
>NZ_DAIOUN010000008.1:0-102822 GCF_036759525.1 Flavobacterium sp.
ATCCCCAACCCCAACCCCATCCGAGATTGGCTTGGTTTACATCTACTTGTTCTCTTTCTTTGGTTTGAATGCTTACCCAAAAATCGGGATTGTCACTTTTTGTAAATCCTCTTGATTGTAAGTTTTGATCAATTGCTCTGAGAATTCTTTTTTTGTCCAGGTCTGAAATTTCAACTTTATCAATGCTGTTTTTGTGAAAAGCATAAGTTTTAAATTGACTGAATTCTACGCCTTTGTCATAATCCGAATAAACCCTTACAGAGCTACAGGAGGCCAAAATCAAAAAAGCGAATAGCGGAATTAATTGTAACGTTTTCATAACTTAATTTTTAGTTGGTTAATCTGTAAACGTTTTATTTAGCTAAATAATGAATCATCTACACTATTAGGGATGGTAACTTTTAATAAAGGTTGCGTTTCCATGGCTCTTTTAATAGCAAATATGGCTCCTTCATTTCGAGCCCAATTTCTTCGGGCGATTCCGTTATTGACATCCCAAAATAACATAGATGTTAATCGACGTTCACTGTCTTTAGTGCCATCAAGAACCATACCAAATCCCCCGTTTATAACTTCTCCCCAACCTACACCGCCACCATTGTGAATAGATACCCATGTGGCTCCTCTAAAGCTGTCTCCGATAACATTTTGTATGGCCATATCTGCTGTAAAGCTGGAACCGTCATAGATGTTTGACGTTTCGCGATACGGTGAATCGGTACCTGAAACATCGTGATGGTCTCTGCCTAAAATTATGGGGCCAATTTCATTATTGGCAATAGCATCGTTGAACGCTTTAGCAATTTGCATTCGGCCTTCGGCATCGGCATACAAAATTCGGGCTTGTGAACCTACAACAAGTTTGTTTTTTTGAGCTTCTTTAATCCATTTGATGTTGTCTTGCATTTGTTGTTGGATTTCTTCGGGTGCTGTAAGAGCCATTTTCTCCAATACTTGGCAAGCTATTTTGTCTGTTTTAGCTAAATCGTCATGTGATCCTGATGCACAAACCCATCGGAAAGGACCAAATCCGTAATCAAAACACATTGGCCCCATGATATCTTGCACATAACTAGGATACTTAAAATGTATGCCATCAGTAGCCATTACATCGGCTCCTGCTCTTGAGGCTTCCAAAAGGAATGCATTACCATAATCAAAAAAGTAAGTTCCTTTTTGGGTATGTTTGTTCACGGCAGCAGCGTGTCTTATTAAGGTTTCTTTTACTTTCGTTTTAAAGAGTTCCGGATTTTTGGCCATCAGTTCATTTGATTCTTCAAAAGTGAGCCCTACCGGATAATAGCCCCCAGCCCATGGATTGTGCAGCGAGGTTTGATCGGATCCTAAATCGATGTGAATATTTTCTTGTTCAAAACGTTCCCAAACGTCTACAATATTACCCAAATAGGCTATTGATACCGTTTCTTTGTTTGCTTGAGCTCTTTGAACTCTGGAAACTAAGATGTCAATGTTTTCAACCACTTCATTAATCCACCCTTGCTCGTGTCTGATTTTGGTTATTTTGGGATTGACTTCCGCACACACAGTTACACAACCGGCAATTGTTCCGGCTTTTGGCTGTGCTCCACTCATTCCCCCAAGTCCGGAAGTTACAAATAAAGAACCTTTTGGGTCTTTTTTAATTTTCCTAAAACCATTTAAAACGGTGATTGTGGTTCCGTGCACGATTCCTTGTGGGCCAATATACATATAACTTCCGGCAGTCATTTGCCCGTATTGAGAAACTCCCAAAGCATTCATTTTTTCCCAATCATCCGGTTTGGAATAATTTGGGATAACCATACCATTTGTAACAACAACTCTAGGAGCATCCGGATTTGAGGGGAATAATCCCATAGGATGTCCCGAATACATTACCAAAGTTTGTTCGTTTGTCATTTCAGACAAGTATTTCATGGTAAGTAGGTACTGGGCCCAATTTTGAAAAACAGCACCGTTACCGCCATAGGTTATTAATTCGTGAGGATGTTGTGCAACGGCATAGTCCAAATTGTTTTGAATCATTAACATAATGGCTTTGGCCTGATCGCTTTTACCGGGATATTCTGAAATAGGCCTTGCATACATTTTATAGTCAGGACGAAATCGGTACATGTAAATTCTACCGTATTTTTCTAATTCCTCTCTAAATTCGGGTAATAAAACCGCGTGATGTTTTGCCTCAAAATAGCGAAGTGCATTTTTGAGTGCTAGTTTTTTTTCATCTTCAGAAAGTATATCTTTTCTTTTAGGAGCATGATTTATATGGGTTTCGTAGGGTTTTGGTGAGGGGAGCTCGTCCGGGATACCCATTTGAATTAGTTCTTTGAATGAATATTTTGATATTGTTTCCATTTTTGAGTAAAATTTTATTTTTTTTCTGCTTTGGTGAGTCCGGTTTTTTTATCAAATCCATAAGGGCAATGTTTACACCCACTTTTACAGCAGTATCCACGCTTGAGGTGAAATTTTTCGGTAAAACATTTGTATCCCTCGGGGGTGAAATAAAAATCTTCCCCTTCAATTAATTTATTTTCAGAATTTGATGTGTTCATAATTACAAAATTAGCAACTTTGCAACAAATGATAGTGATAGTTTTTAAATATTTAATTCCAAAAGGGTATAGGGGTTTTACTTTTTATCCTTTTGTGTTTTTAAAATACCCTTCGGATATTAATGATGCCGTATTGTTAAATCACGAAAAAATACATCTAAGACAACAAAAAGAGTTGTTGTTGGTGTTTTTTTTGTTGTGGTATTTTTTGGAATTTGTTTTCCGATTTATACAACACCAAAATATAAATAAAGCATACCATGCTTTATCATTCGAAAAAGAAGCTTACCAAAATGAAAAAGATTTAATGTATTTGAAAGGGCGAAAATTTGGTGAATTTCTTAACTACTTTAATACCTAATTTTTTTGATAACTATTTCTTGATTTTCCAATTGAATAACCAGTAACAGCGTGTTGTTGTTTTTTGAGAGCGAAGTAATAGTTAAATCTTTTGATTGGATTTTTTCAAAATTTGCCAGATTTTGTCCCAATATGTTATAAACCGAAACATTTTCAAGGTTTTCTAAACTGGAATAAATTGAAATATGTTGGTTTGTGAGAACCTTTACATTGTTTTCAAATACCATATCGTTTTGACTTAATAATTCGTTTTGATAGACCACAATAAATCTTTCATTGTGAGTTCCGGAAGTACTGTAAAAGGAATATGGACTGGATTTTAAGTCATGAATAATGTTCAAATAATTGTCAATTAAGAAGATGTCTTGTTCTTCAAATAAACCATCGGTGGCCGCAATTGCAATGGTATTGTTTCCTTCTTCAGGTGAGAAGTAACCTAAAGGAACACGATCTGTGCTGTCAAATGGGAGAGGACGACCCTGAATATTGTATTTTGAACCCTCTAAAAGGGAATAAAGCATCAGATTGTTAGACAAGCTGGTTTTACTGTCAAAATATTTGTCGTGTCCAATTGTTGCATTTTCAATATAACCGATTAATATTCGCTCTGAAGCTTGATTTTCATTAATAATATCAATCCAAAAACGATGACGTTCCAATTCTGAAATGGAATTGGATTGCGAGTTATTGTTGGGTCTGTAAAAAATGTCGTTGGTATAACTTGCATTTCTTAAGTGATTGTAAAAAGTAACGGTTCCATTGGCAGTGGGACCATCTTCCATTACGGCAAAGAAACCTTGGCCAGCACCTATAAATAGTTCGGCATCAGCTGTTGGACAGCAATTGGTTCCGGTGAATGTGTAGGTTAAATAATCTCCAGGGGAGTAATTGTATAAATAAGAATCATAAAAGGGGCTATTTATGATAGAGGGTAAAGTTCCGTGAGTCCAAATTTTAATATTCCCATCCAATAATGGGTTGTCTAAAAGAAATTGACTACCCCTAATTGATGAAGGGTATGGATTTCCTAAGAGATTGTAATTGTCACTCAAGTGAGTAATTTCTACACCGTTCAAACCGGTATGAAAAGCTGTATTGGTATCATTTCCTCTTGAAATTGATATTGAAATTGGGCCATTATTAGGCGTTCCAATAAAATGACTGGATAAAGTTTGTAAAGCGGATGAAAAGCTATTTGGAGATCTCATGATATATCCTTTTCCTGCTATCATATTGTGACCAGAAGCCCCAATCCAATAGCCTTGCCCTCCATTTGGGTTGTTGTAAGTAGTGTCCCAATAATACATAGGGCCTGGAGTCAAAGGGGCAGGTAATGAATTTATAATACAGTTGGCTACCGGGGATGACCAATATACATAATCAAGTCTCCGCACCAATGCATTTCTATTGTAGTTTATATTTCCTGTGTTTTGAGCATCTGTAAGTTGAATTAAGCTAGCATTGTTTTGAAAGTAAAAAAGGCCTGAGTTGGCAACATTACACCATCTGTCCAATGTTATAACATTGTTTGATTCTACAGTTAAACTCGCATTATTTAAAACTCTTAGGGTTCCGCCATAGGCTTGGTATTCAGATCCTGTTATGGAGGGGTTGTTTGCAGTTGCAGGAATTACTACACAATCGGTAAGTGTAGGTTTTCCTGTTGGAGTCCAATTTAAGTCTTTGTCCCAATCATTATCTACTGATCCATTCCAAATTTTTTCACCTGTAACGGTTACAGTAGTTTCTGCAGTTTCTATTAATGTTGTACCATTGCAAAGAGTGTAGGTAACTTCTGCAGTATAAATAGTGGTTTCATAAGGGCAAACTTCTATGATGTCTGTATTGCCTACCACATTACCGTTTGTACCACTTCCTTCATACCATGTTATTGTTGTTATTGAGTTTCCTGATGGAATAAATCTCCAGGCTTCTTGCGTTGCTGTCCAATTTGTGCTTAATCCGTTTCTGTTAGGAGCTACAGTTGCTAATGTTCCATTGGAATTTTGAATACCAATAATTGCATTTCCCCAATTCCAAACATCACTATACAAACTGGAATATGAATCTAGGTTTTTTTCTCTAACATAAACTTCAATTACATTGGTATTTTCGTAAAGAACAATCATACCGGTATATAAAATGGAGTTGTTGTTAAACATTGGCACGTCATTCCAACTGGCTACAAGAGCCCGACATCCGGTATTTAAAGTGATTAATTCCCAGCCCACTTCACCTCCCTCGCTTGGATCAATATCGTGATAAACTCCGTAAATAGAATTACCGAATAGACCCGAAGCAAGACTGGGTAGATTTGCATTAAATTCGAATCCGGAAGCATTACCGGCCAGTGAAGTGTTAAAAGAAATTATGCCGTTAGAACCAATTGTGCACGATTGATATGAATTTCCATAAAAGCAAAACTGGAATGGTAGATTGATTATCGGAGACCAAACATCATCAGCATTTACGCTAACAGGATTTTGTAAACATGAAAATTGGTAAGGAGGATTGTAATCTATGGATTCGACTGTGTAATTTGAAGTTTGTCCTAGTTGAAGGTAGGTAGCTTCAAGTTCTACACAGCTTGAATTGTCGTTGCAATTTTTTGGTGGAGGGTTTTGACCGTTTAAACCTAGCCCTCCTGAAATTACACTAGGGCAAGCATTAGTTGTAGTACCTTCTCCACTTCCGGGTGTGCAAGGTGTTGTACAAGTTCTCGATAGTGTAAAAGAGCCCGTTGTTGAAGAGGAGGAACTGTAGTGAGAGATGTAGAGATAATATTGAATTCCGATTTGACTCGTAAAGGTTAAAGTTTCACTCGAACCCGATCCGCTTTGATCTACACAAAATAGATTTTGTAAAGTACCACAATTGCCATAGGATAATGCCATTTCAGGATCGTACCCCGAACTGGGTAATAAAGTAAGGGTTGTAATAGAACCGTCTCCTGTAAAAGTATACCATACTCCATAATTACTCATACTGCATCCTGTATTGTGAATAACTTGATTTGCATACGAAGTGGTTCCGTTTAAATTTATGGTGTCACAGGATAATTCGATTGCATTTATGCAAAAATTATTTTCAGGAGCAGAAGGAGCTATGCCTTGTAGTGTTACTGTGAGACTCCCACTGGTTTGATTTGTTGTGCTGCAATTGTATCGGTTTAATTGGATTCTATAGTTTCCATTTGTTGGAGGGATGAAATCTAAAGAAGCAGCTGTACCAGTACATGCCGGACCATTGTCATCATTATATCCTAAGACTACAGTGCCGTTTTCATTAAAAACAGTAATTTGCGTGTCAAAAGTTGAGCCGCAATTGGATATTCTGTATACCATTGATGAACTCATGTTGGTAACCATAAAATTTCTTCTCCCCCCATCGTTTGACGGTGGCGTGCAGCTAATACTGTTCCCTATAACAATTGGAGCCGCCGTAGTACAATGTGTGGTTGTTGTAAAAGCAGCACATTGAGCGTTGGATTTTAAAGTGGTTAGAAAGAATACCCAAAAAACAATAACAAGCGGATATGAAAAAAAGATACCCCAAATTTCTTTTTTCATGTGAATTAAATTTTTACTAATGTATTAAAAAAAGTAAATCACCACTATTTATTTTTATAAAATGTTAAAAAAATAGTGATGATTTAAAAAAAACGAGCAAAGGGTGTAAATTTTAATAATTAACCAAACAAGTTTAGGTTAATAAATTTTCTTTGTTACAATAATTTTCTCTGATGTAAGAATTTGTAGCATTAAAACTTGATCGGAAATTTCATTCAGTTGAATGGATATGGCGTCATTATTTATGTTCTTCAATTCTTTTAATAAACGTCCTTGAATATCGTATATTTTTATTTCCTCTAAAGTAGTATTTGCTTTGACTTGAATAGTTCTTAAGTCGTCTTTGTATGCCGTAATTTGAGTGGTAGTATTTTCCGACAAACTTAAAGTTTCATTTTGGAAAATCAATTTAAATCGGTTGGGATGAAAACCGGACTCAGACTGAAACTGATAGGGAGCTGTTTTTAAATCATGGGTAACATTTAAAAATTCATCTTTGAGCCATACCGATTGGTTTACAAATAAACCATCTACATCTAAGATTCCAATAGTGTGAGTTCCCGCTTGTATTACATTTATTGCCAATGGAATCCTGTCGGTAGAACTAAAAGGAAGACCTTTGGCTTGAATGGAATATTTGTAGTTTGAATCCGTTGAGAAAATTTGTAATGTATTACTTTGCGTTTTTACAGCATCAAAAAACGGGTCTTTTTCGTTACTTGCTCCATCTACATAACCTATCAATATGCGGTCACTTTGACCGGATAGATTGTAAATATCAAGCCAAATTCGATGCTTTTCTATGGATTCGATATTAAATTCACTTTCAGAATTAGTGGTATTTCGGAAGAATGTACTGTTGGTGTACGATTTGTTTCTTAAACTATTCGAAAACTGAACTTCTCCGGAACCTGCAGGACCATCTTTCATTTGAACAAAAAAGGATTGTCCGGATCCAATGAAAAAATCAGAACCAATTGCGGGGCAGCAAGTCATACCGGTATAATTGAAAACCGTGTAGTCGTTTGGAGAATAATTGTAACCAAAACTACCGTAGAAAGGACTGCTTACTAAGTTTGAAGGCGATAACCCATGAGTCCAAAATTGTAAATTCGTTTCAATAACGGAATTGTTATCAACTATAAATTGACTCGCTCTTATAGAAGAGGGGTATGGATTTCCAATTAAATTCCAGTTGTCACTTAAGTTGTTTATTTCAACCCCATTTGTGCCTAAATAGGGGGAACCTGTATAAGGACCTCTATAAATGGTTTTAGAAATAGAACCGTTGTGAGGAGTGCCGGTAAATGTGGCCGTAAAAAGTGTTGGATTAGTTAGACTATAACTGCTTGGAGCTCTCACAATATAACCTTCAGCAACATTCATAATCTGACCAGATGCAGAGACCCAATTACCATACCCATTATTTGAATTTGCCAAAGTTGGATTCCATTTGTAAATAGGCCCCGGAGCTGGGTTTAAAGACATCGAATTGACAACAAAGTTCTTAACCGGGGAAGACCAATATACATAATCTAATCGTCTAACTGATGCATTTCTCTTGTAAATAATGTTTCCAATATTTTGAATATCGTTAATTTGGACTAAGCTAGAGTTGTTTTCAAGTTGGAAAATCCCATTGTTTTCAACGTGAACAATATCTGTAACGGTCAAAGAATTACCGGATTGAATGTTTAAGTTTCCGGTTTCTTTTACTCTTAAGTTTTTTGCCAAAGCTTGATAGTTTGTTCCGCTAATAATTGATTGTGTTGGGATAACTACACAATTGTCGGCAGTAGGTTTACCCAGAGGTTTCCAGTTATTGTCATCGTCCCAATTTGGATTGATATTTTGGAATACTTTACTATTGTTTGTAACATTAACATTTTGAGAAACAGTACACCCATTAGCTAATGGGACATTGGCTGTGAAAGTATATGTTGGATTTTCCATTTGAGCCAATGTAGGCTTTACATAAACTTGATTGGCTTGTGTTCCAGATACATAAGGAATACTGCAAGCTGCATCAGTAAATGCATTTACCGGAGTATCGCTTGTCCAAGTAAAAATAGGTAATAAGGGTTTGTAGCCATACACTTTAAAATCGTCCACTGCTACACCATCACACCATTCCCCGTAGTATCTGATTCTAATTCTAAGGTTTGCCTGATTCAAATAACCGTTTAAGTTAAAGTTCAAGGTTTCAAATCGAGTTCCAAAACCGATATCTTCGTAGTATGTGTTTAGTATGGTATAATTTGTTCCTCCATTAGTTGAAATTTCAACGGTTAAGAAGTCGGCTGTGTTATTTGTATTATTTGTAAAATATCTAGAATAATAGCATCTAAATGAAAGAAATAGACTTGTAAAATCACTGGTATTAATTACAGGAGATACCAATGCGTTATGAATGCGGTATTGGGTAGTTGCATTTTGCATACCCACATCAGAGGTGGCCATAACAAATCTATTGGGTCCAAACCCAGATGAAATGGCAGGGAACCAAACTTGTTCTGCGGGGATAAATGTACTGGTTCTGGGTTGCCAAGCAGTTTTGTTATTAATAGTAGCTGTATAGCTTAATAAATTTACATTACTAAAAGTATTAAGTCCGTTTTCAAAATCTTCATTAATTAAAAACACTTCTTCTCCATCTCCTGTTGCTGCTAAAGAGATAATGGTTTCCTCACCACATACCACTGGATTTTGGGGTGATATGGTAAGTGTTGGGAGCGATTTAACCAAAGCGAAAACTTCTTTTCGACTGGTAGATTCACATGTTCCGTTAAAAGTGCTTACGTAGAAAGCTGTTGATGAAGATAAAACAGGAGTAGTCCAAGAACCGGATGTTGTAGTTGCCAAAAGGGTACCACCTGTTTCGGCATTGTACCATCTGTACTCTGTGGTACCACTTGAACCCGTCACGTTAAGTGTTGCTGTTCCATCACCACAAGTAAATCCATTTGTTATAGAGGTAATAAATGAGTTACAACGAGCAATTACATTTATGATATAGTCTTCGGTTTCTCCATAATTGGATATAAGACCACATGCAGAAAACGTATTTGTATTGTAAACAGCACGTACCCTAATTCTATAGTTTCCTGGAGCAACATTTGTTGGGATTATAAATCCAAAAGTAGAAGATGCGGTTAAGCTAGACCCAGTATTGAATACTTCTTCTCCTGCATCTGAAAATACTCCGTTTTTGTTCCAATCTACCCATGCTTTAATCCCCACTCTAGCATTCGTTTGAATATACATATTTAAACCTTCGCCTTGAGCTTGTTGGGTAATATTCGGAAGTCCGGTGAAATCTTGATATCCGTTTGGATTTGTTGAAAAAGTTGAAGTATTGGTTACATCATTTAAACTTCCTTCAAAACTCACTCGGTTAATGTAAAGTAAACTCGCATCATAACCACTTCCAATTGTTGCACTACAATAATTGGCATTCAATGTGGTAACCGTTGATGTTAAAGGTGAATTAGTTAAGTATAAGGGTCCACCTGTACATAGATTGTTGTATGAAAAAACAAACACATGGTACAATGTGTTGGTGTTCAACCCGTTTATGGTAAATGATGTATTGCTGTCAATATCCGCAACGATATTCCCGGTTCCGATAGTTTGACCTATGGTATAGGTTGTGCCATTAACCGGATTAGGGATAGTGCCCGTTGTGTTATAAACAACTAAATAGGAATTGGCTGCGGCGGCTTGAAATGTACCGGTTACAGACGTACCCGAAGCTACAATTTGTAGAAGTGTAGGTTGGGTAGCTGGTGTTGAACAAGGAGGTGGAGTTATTAAATTCACTGTATAATCTTCAGTTTCACCAAATGTTCCTGACATCGTACAACTCATCGATGAAGTAACAGTAAGATTGTAAGCATATCTTACTCTCATTTTAACCAAGCCATTAGCGGCAGTTAAAGGGATTGGTATTGATATATTAGTAGTTGAATTTGGTGCCATTGCATTACTAATCAAGAAGAATTCTCCAGGGTCTGTAAATACGCCATTTTGATTAAAATCAAACCAAACTCCGGCACCATGATTTCCGGTTCCGGGTCCAACACGAAGTTGTAAATTATAGGCTACTCCTTTAATTAAAGTTGTAGTTTGAGTTCCGGTTGCCGGATATATTGTAAATCCTCCAGTTGAACATAATGAAGTATTGTCTAAAGTATTAATAACTACTCGATTGATATAGTCGTTTGCCGTACAGTTTAAATTTCCTACCGGAGCACAATGTGTTACACAGTTTGGACCAACTGTCGTAGTAACAGTTACATCTGAAGAAACACTGCCACAATCCCCATTGGTTATTGTCCACCTAAAGACGGCAACTCCATTTGTTGCTAAATCAGTAATGGATGTGGTTGGACTATTTGGGCTTACAATGGTTCCTATTCCGGAAATACGCGTCCATGTTCCAACACCAAAAGAAGGTGTATTTGCATTTAATGTGGTTGAAGTTGTACAAATTGGTAAAGATTGATTGCTTCCAGCATTTGCAGTTTGACTGGGACAATTGAATGTTATTCTAACTTGTCCATTTCCACCAATTCCCCCAAAGCGATCTCCATTATTAGTTCTCAAGCCACCACCGCCACCACCGCCGGGTACTTGTCCTATATTTCCCGCTCCTTGGTTTGTACGGCCATTACCTCCAATGCCCCCACCGGTTGGTGGAGTAGGAGCTATGTTTGATGTTGAATTGGAACCGTCAGCACCCGTTCCTGCAGAAGAACCTCCACCACCACTGTACGTAGCTGTTCCGTCTGCACCCGTTCCACCAGAATAAACGACATCTCCAATACCCATATTCTTATCACCACCAATTCCGCCAGTTTGTGTGTTGTTTAAAACGCTACCACCTCCTTTAGCTAAAATGGTTGTAGCATTTCCAAACCAAGAGTCACCACCGGGACTTGTGCTATTTGAGCCCAAGCCAACCGTAACAGTATAACTCGTATTGGGGATAACGGAAATGACTTTTCTGGAATAGGCACCACCGCCACCGCCACCAGAAGTTCCGTTTGAAGTTCGGGTTCCACCTTTTCCACCGCCACCCCATACTTCTACTGTAACGGAAGTAACACCTTCCGGTGCTATCCAGTTACCGGTTGCAGAATAAGTTACTGTAGTTTGGCCTATTAGTTTATCAGGCAAAACGGAAAAAAGCAATAAAAGGATTAGACTTTTAAAGATATTAGAAACGACGGTTAACAAGTAGTTTTTTCTCATATTGGTATTGTTTGGCTTGTAATTTGGGTTGTTTTTGACTGTAGATTTCAAAAACATAAAGTAAAATTATTGGACTAATTTATTTTAACTATTTTTTAACGGTAAAATGTAAAAAAAATCGATTAAATGCATCAAATTAACTTTTTTGGGTTGTTTTACGAGTAATAAATCTTAAAAATTGAAAAAATTTAAATTTTGGATTTTTGTGATTTTTGTCTGTGAAAGATATTTTGGTTATATTTGAATCATCATACTATGAAGATTATGAGAAAATTAGACTTCTTTTTGGGTTTGGTCTTCGTTTTTATTACGTATCAATCCTTTGGGCAACTTTTTGTTGGTGCAAATAGTTATTTATATGTTGCGGATCAGTATTTTACAGTGGTTCAGAATATAAATTTAAATTCCACAGGTCATATTTACTTGCGAAACGACAGCCAGGTTTTACAAAAGACAACATCAACCTCTGCTAATTCCGGTTTAGGGGTTCTGTCTGTTTTTCAAGAAGGAACTGTAAATAATTTTCAATACAATTATTGGTCTTCCCCCGTTGGGAGTGTTGGTGTGGGGTCGGGAAATCTTCCTTTCCGAATAACACAACTCCATCAGCCCGCAACACTATTAACTAGTAGTCCCGCAGTAATGATGTCAAATTCTGCTTTGGATGGATTAGCCAATCCTTTATCTATAGCTCGGAGATGGGTATATAAATTTTTAAGTTCTGAAACCTATTCGGATTGGTTGTATGTTGGTGTTGGAGGTATTGGTGCCGGAGAAGGATTTACTATGAAGGGTACTTCCGGTACAGATAATACATCGGTATTGGGTGTTGTTAATAATCCCGGAAGTCGTCAAAGATATGATTTTAGAGGCAGACCCAACGATGGTAATATCTCCATTTCAATAGTTAACGGAAAATCTACTTTAACCGGTAATCCGTATCCTTCGGCTATTGATTTACGTCAATTTTTAGTAGACGGATATAACGGTGGTGCAGGACTTATAGACGGAACAGCTTTGTTTTGGGAGCATGATAAATCAGTTAATTCTCATATTCTTGCTGCTTACAGAGGGGGGTATGGTGTTTATAATGGAACAACCAATTTGTACACTCCCGCCACTTTCTATAATTATGACGGTGCCGGAAACCAAACTACAGTTGCAAGTTCTCCCATGAATTATTATGAGAGAAGATTTTCGCCAATAGGACAAGGATTTATGTTGAGAGGTATAGCAACCGGAACTTTACAAATGCGAAATACCTATCGTGTTTATGTAAAAGAAAATGTATTGAATCAGTCACAGTTTGAAAGAAATTCAAATATACAGCAAGTTTCTTCTACCGATGAATTTTACGATGCAATACCTAATGTTGCTAATATAGATTATACCCAAATTAGTAAATTACCAACACCTCATTTAAAAATCAATACATTACTCAACAACCAAGCTGTAAGACAAGTTTTGCTTTGCTTCATGGATGCTGCAGTTGATGGTTTGGATGGAGGTGATTCTAAATCTCCTGATTCAGGTGGAAATTTGCCTTTTGATACTTATTTTTATTTGGCTAATGATGAATACGTTCATTCAACTACAAGTTTTGATATTACAAAACGATTCCCGTTAGGTTTTAAAAATACTTCGTCAGCTGTTTTTAAAATTCAAGTTGCAGAAATGGTTAATTTCTCACAAGCAGATGAGGTGTATTTGCATGATAAAGTTACAGGTTTGTATCATGATATTAAAAATCAGGCCTACGAATTTGGAATAGAGCCGGGGGTTCATAATGATCGTTATGAAATTACTTTTTTATCAACCCAATTAAGTCTAGATGAAAATGAACCTAAATCCCTTCAAGTTATCCAAAATAATGAATTAGCTCAAATACAAATTTACAATCCTAATAGACTTGAAATTCAAAACGTAGCCGTTTATGATTTATCCGGGAAATTAATCTTAAATCCAAAAGAAATAGGAAATTTGGTTCATTCTCAGATAGCAACGCAATCCTTAAGCGATGGAGTTTATATTGTTCATATGATTACTTCTGAACAAAAGAATCATGTTCATAAAATACAAGTATTGCGTTCTAAAAAATAAGAACATTTCTTTTTGGGAAGATTCAAATTGTAGTTGTTGGTAGAATAACTACCTTTGTTTTATGCCAATTTATTCTGAAAATCAATTTATTTTTCAAAATTCAAATGGGGTCTCTCTTTACATCAAAAGAGAAGACTTGTTGCATCCTGTAGTTTCGGGAAATAAATTTAGAAAATTAAAATACAATATTTTAGAAGCAAAATCTCTTGATTGTACCACTATAATTACTTTTGGTGGGGCCTATTCCAATCATATTGTTGCAGTGGCTTATGCAGGAAAAAAAGCGGGTTTAAAGACTATTGGTATCATTAGAGGTGATGAAATAGAAAAGGATGTAGAGTTAAATCCTACCCTAAAAAATGCTAAGTTATTTGGTATGGAGTTGGTTTTTGTGTCGAGATCGCACTACAAAAACAAACATGAATCGGAATATGTAGACGAATTAAAAGCAAAATATGGTTCATTTTATTTAGTTCCTGAAGGAGGTACAAATCATTTTGGAGTAAAAGGTTGTGAAGAAATTTTAGAACCTACAGATACGTTATTTGATTACATAGCTTGTTCAGTTGGTACCGGTGGAACGATTTCCGGACTCATTAATTCTTTGAAGGAGCATCAAAAAGTTTTGGGATTTCCGGCTTTAAAAGGTGCATTTATAAAAGAAGATATTCGTAAATTTGCCAAAAACAATCAATGGGATTTGATTTCAGATTACCATTTTGGAGGATATGCAAAAATTAATTCCGATTTAGTGCGTTTTATAAATACGTTTAAATCCGATTTTAATATTCCCTTAGATCCGGTTTATACAGGTAAAATGATGTATGGTTTGTTTGATAAAATAGAAAAAAATCACTTTCCTGATGGTTCTAAAATATTAGCTATACATACCGGCGGATTACAAGGAATTGAAGGGATGAACTTGAAATTAGAAAAACAAAAATTACCCAAATTAATCTAATGAATTACAGAATAATATTACTTGTTTCCATGGTTTTCTTGACTTCATGTTCCAGTCAAAAACCAGTTGTTAGAACAACCAAAAAACCTACTTCTACAACACGTACCACTTCTACAAGTGCTTCCAATAGGACAACTAATACTAAATCTACAACAAAATCTACAAATTCTACAACGAGTGAAACTCGAGAAACACAAGTTTTGGAAGCTACCACTTCGTTGAAAGTTACCACTGAGGTAGTGCTTAAATATATAGAAGATTTTAAGGATATTGCCATTGATAATATGAGACAGCACGGTATTCCGGCGAGTATCACTTTGGCTCAAGGTATTTTAGAATCGGGTGCAGGTTTAGGTTCTTTGAGTATGAGAGCTAATAATCATTTTGGAATTAAATGTCACAAGGAGTGGAATGGGCCTAGTGTTAGACATGACGATGATTCAGAACAAGAGTGTTTTCGAAAATATGACCATCCGAGTGAATCCTACAGAGATCATTCCCTTTTCTTAACCAGTAGAAGTAGATATAGTTCCTTGTTTTCGTTACCCAGCACCGATTATGTGGCATGGGCTAAAGGACTAAAAGCAGCCGGATATGCCACAGATGTTAAATATCCCGATAAGTTAATTAGTTTGATTGAACGGTATAAATTGTATCAATACGATATAGCTTCCGATTCGGTTAAAAGAACTTCAAATTCTGTGGCTTCCGATAAAAATTCAACTGCAGAATATGTTGTGGTAAAGGGAGATACGCTTTATTCACTTTCCAAAAAATTCAATATATCAGTATCCGATTTAAAAAAGAAAAATAATTTGAGCTCAGATTCATTATCCGTTGGACAAAAATTGAGAGTTCGTTAAATCCGTTTGTAATATTATGTTATACCAGAGAAGTAGTTCTTTGTTTGCCCATGCTGAAAAAGTAATTCCCGGCGGAGTCAATTCTCCGGTTCGTGCTTTTAAAGGAGTAGGAGGTACACCCATATTTGTAAAAAAGGCCAAAGGGGCCTATCTTTATGACGAAGATGGGAATGTATTAATCGATTATATCAATTCATGGGGTCCTATGATTTTAGGACATGCTCATGAGGCTGTAGTTCAGGCTATCACCGAAGCAGCCAAGAACGGAACTTCGTTTGGTATGCCTACTGAGATGGAGACTCAAATAGCTGAGCTGGCCATTTCTATGGTGCCAAATATTGAAAAAATCCGATTTGTAAATTCAGGAACCGAAGCTTGTATGAGTGCTATCAGATTGGCAAGAGGTTATACCCAACGCGATAAAATCATAAAGTTTGCCGGTTGTTATCACGGTCATTCCGATTCCTTTTTGATTCAAGCCGGTAGTGGTGCCAGTACATTTGGAGTGCCAAATAGTCCCGGTGTTACCCAAGGAACTGCAAAAGATACATTGTTGGGACGTTTTAATGATTTGGAGCAAGTAAAATCTCTTTTTGCCAATAATCCAGAGCAAATTGCCGCATTAATTGTAGAGCCTGTAGCAGGAAACATGGGTTGTGTGCCACCACTTCCCGGATTTTTAGAAGGTTTACGTTCTCTTTGTGATGCAAACGGAACGGTATTGATTTTTGACGAGGTAATGACTGGATTTAGATTGGCTCCCGGTGGTGTTCAAGAGCTTTTTGGTATTCAAGCGGATTTAGTATGTTTTGGAAAAGTTATTGGTGGTGGTTTGCCAGTTGGAGCCTTTGCCGGTAAAAGTAAAATAATGGATTATTTAGCTCCTATTGGGCCCGTTTATCAAGCCGGTACATTATCGGGTAATCCATTAGCTATGGCAGCCGGGTTTTCTATGTTAACAGAGCTCAATACCAACCGACAAATATTTCAAAGTCTCAATGAAAAAACGGCTTATCTTGAAAACGGAATACACAAGGTTCTACAAAAAAACGGATTGACTTACACGATTAATAGAGTAGGCTCAATGATTTCGGTTCATTTTTCTTCGGAACCAGTAGTTGATTTTACTTCAGCTCAAAAAGGAGACAATCAAATATTTAAAGATTTTTTTCATGGCTTATTAAATGAAGGAATCTACATTGCTCCGTCAGCCTATGAGACTTGGTTTATTACAGAGGCATTATCATATTCAGATTTAGATAAAACCATTGCAGCAATTGACAAAGTATCAAAAACGCTTGTATAAAAAAAAGTCCCGTTTAAACGGGACTTTTTTTATGGTTTATATTCTGTTAATCGAATAAATAAATCTGTTTTTTGCTTGAGCGTATCTCTCTGAGCATCGGTTAATCCACCCATTAATTTTTTGCCATATTGCGCATATAATTCGGCTCTATTAGCTTCAGGTGCATTTGCTACAGCTTCGTTACGCATAACCAACAATGTCATCAAGTCATTCTTAAATTCCGGAGTAATGTCTATTACTTTCATAATATCACTCAAGTCTTTCAATGCAGACTCTCTTAAACTTTGTTCTTTAGTTTGAGTTGCAGAACCTGTATTTGATTGTGCATTACTTTGAATTGTAAAAGCTGTGCATAGCAAAAAAGCAAATAGTATTTTTTTCATAATAATATACCCTTTAAAATTTAGATTAAGCGAATGTATATTATTTTAAGAAAACAACAAAATATAATTTCATAATTTTATTTTCTAAACTGATTTTCTCTTTTTTGATTTTTGGGTCTGGATTTCATTTTTTCCTTATTCTGAGCCATTTTTGATTCCCATTTTGTAAATTGTTCAGGAGTCAGAATTTTTTTCATTTCGGCTTTGAATGCGATTTGATTATCTAACATTTCATTTTGTAACTCAAATTTTTCATCTGCCGAAAGGGATTTGTTTTCAGCTCTTTTTTCCTTTAATTCATTTTGCTTTTTTTCTCTTTTTTGGGCTTGAGATACCAAAACTTTTTTTAATTCTGTTTGTTGCTTCGTAGTTAGATCAAGATCTAAAGTTAATCTTTTGGTTTGCAATTCAACGCGTTGTTCAACGGTTAATTTTTCTCTTTGTGAATTCCCTTTTTTAGTGCTGGATTCAAGTTCCTGTCCGATTGTTGTAAATCCGGTGATAAAAACCAGAATGCATACGATTTTTTTCATGATTGATAATTTTTAGGTTATAGCTATAAGACCCAAAGAATATCTAATGGTTTAATTTCTATTATAAAAAAAAGAACCTGAAAAGGTTCTTTTGGTAGATTTTATATTTTTAAATAGCCGTATCGTGCAGATGATGTGCCACATCTTGACCTAACCAAATAGGAGCCGTCTGATAGCGGTATGGCAAATGAAGTATCCAATTCAAAGCAATGTGCTTTGGTTCCGCCAACTCCTGCATTGGGGATGTCAAAATTTTCAATAAGGTTTCCAGTTGCATCATAAGTATGCAATACTGGGATTCTGGATTTGTAGGGTACACGAATTACCCCAGTATTTAAATCTATTGTTCTGTTAAAAATGATAGACAATTTTTGGTTTCTTAAAAAGTACAAACCACTAACAAAATCTCCATTATCATTTATGGTATCCGGTTCCGGATTGTTGATGTTTTTTAGCCAATCTAAATTACCATCAGCCAAGTTAATCATAACTACAGTCATTCCGTTACTACTAAATTGGTATTCATAACGGTATTCTAGAGGTTTAGAAGGGTCTGCAGAAGGTAAACGTTTGGTGTTTTTCTTTATTTGGTCATAAATAACCCATGCCTTTCCTTGGTCAAGTAGCACTTCTTTTAAAAAGAAACTTTTGTATTTTTCGGTGTTTATAGTTTTAAAATAATCTTTAGCACCGGTTTGAGCATTAAACTTACCTACAACAAGTCCGTTCGAAGGAGAAGATTCGCCATATTTTACACTAAAAAAACGGGCACTATCCGAGAAAAATCCATTCAAATAAAAATTGGTGTCGTCAAAAGTAATTTTGTACTGATTGATTTGAAGGTAATCAAATTCTAAGTTTAGTGGGTGTTCTATTACTTTAGTATCATTTGAGTTCCAAAAAAACAAAGACATATATGGCTTCATTTTGGGTAAGTCAATGTTTTTTACTAGTACTACATTACCGGAATTGGAAACATATAACGTGTGATCACCGGATTGTTTAGACGAGAAGGGAAATTCGTATTCGACTTCTTTAATAACTTTAAATTTTGAATCTAATAATGTTAAAGCTATTTTTTGATTTACTTTTTTATCGTAAGATGGTTGCTTTAGCACCACATAAAATTGTTTGTTTTCTGAACGAGCAATAAAAAAATCTCCGCTGTTAACTCCGTTTTTTGCTGTAAAGGATGTAACGAGTTGAGGTTTTGTAGGGGTTCCCGTATCAAAATTTACTTTTCGGAAAAACAATTCATTTTCTCTGGATTCTCTATTGAATTCGCTTAAAAATTGAACTTGCTCTCTACCCGACAAATAAAATGTATTCACAATGGTAAGCATATTGAGTCCCATAACAGGTTGGCTTACCGATACATTTTTGGTGTCGTCAAGTTCGAAATCATCTTTTGAGTCGTAAATGTCAACAAAAATATCCGTATTGAAAATTTTGCTATTGTAAATTGACCTGAGTTTAAACAGTTTTGATCCATCAAAATAATGCTGAACATCATGTTCAGTTTCATTTTCAATTTTAGTAGATGTTTCTTTCCATTGAAAAGTGGGTTTAGTTTGGCTAAAACTTGTAAATGATAGTAAAAACAGACAAAATAATGCAATTCTACTACTGTATTGTTTTTGAAATTTCATATTTTCTGTTTTTTTATTTTCCTAAGTATTCAACTTTTTTAGAATCTCCATCAACTTGAATTTTAATCAAGTTGTGTTTGGCTAATCCTTTCATCGCAGCATCCCATTTCTTACCACTTAAACCGGATTGTTCCTTAAGTTGGGCAAGCTCGCACAAGTTGTTTCCTTTAGCCAAGTCGGCTATGATTTTTTCATCTTCCGTTAATTCAATAGCTTTTTTTTCCGGTCTCATCTGTGGGAAGAAAAGTACTTCTTGTATGGATTGATTGTTGGTTAAAAACATTATTAATCTATCCATTCCAATACCTAAACCAGATGTAGGAGGCATTCCGTATTCTAGAGCTCTAAGGAAGTCGTTATCTATAAACATAGCTTCGTCGTCTCCTCTATCGGCTAATTTTAATTGTGCTTCAAATCGTTCTCTTTGGTCAATAGGGTCATTAAGTTCGGAGTATGCGTTGGCGATTTCTTTTCCACAAACCATAAGTTCAAACCGTTCGGTAAGTTCCGGATTATCTCTGTGAACCTTACACAGCGGGCTCATTTCTTTGGGATAGTCTGTAATGAAAGTAGGTTGAATAAAATTACCTTCACATTTGGCCCCAAAAATTTCATCAATTAATTTTCCTTTACCCATAGAATCATCTACCGGGATTCCCATGTTTGTTGCGGCAATTCTTATTTCTTCTTCGGTTTTGTCTGAAATGTCAAAACCGGTGAAGTTTTTTATGGCATCTGTCATGGTTACTCTTGGATAGGGAGCTTTAAAACTTACTTGGTGTTCACCAAAAGTTGCATCTGTAGTTCCATTCACAGATATAGCACAATATTCTAACAGATTTTCGGTAAATTCCATCATCCAATTGTAATCCTTATAGGCTACATAGATTTCCATGGCGGTAAATTCCGGATTATGAGTTCTATCCATACCTTCATTTCTGAAGTTTTTTGAAAACTCATAAACACCATCAAATCCACCTACAATAAGTCGTTTTAAGTACAGTTCGTTTGCTATTCTCATATATAATGGAATATCTAAACTATTGTGATGAGTAATAAAGGGTCTTGCTGCGGCTCCGCCCGGTATAGATTGTAATATTGGAGTTTCTACTTCAAAATATCCTTTTTCATTGAAAAAGGTTCTCATTGCATTGAATAATTTTGTTCTTTTAACAAAAACTTCTTTTACCTGAGGATTTACAACTAAGTCTACATAACGCATTCTGTATCTGAGTTCAGGGTCGGTAAAAGCATCGAAAGTATTCCCTTCGGCATCTGTTTTAGGTAAAGGCAAAGGTCTTAAAGTTTTACTCAGGAAGGTAAAATGGGTAACTTTAATGGTTTTTTCGCCAACTTGTGTTGTAAACAGTTCTCCTTCAACCCCAATAAAGTCACCAAGGTCAACCAGTTTTTTGAAAACCTCGTTGTATAAAGTTTTGTCATCTCCAGGACAAATTTCGTCACGATTAAAATACAATTGAATTCTTCCGGTACTATCTTGTAAGGAGGCGAATGAAGCTTTACCTTGAATTCGCGTACTCATTATCCTTCCGGCAACACAAACCTTTTTCCCTTCTGTAAATTGGTTTTTTACGGTTTCAGCTGTATCTGTAAGTGGGTATTGATTAGCTGGATACGGATTGATTCCAAGATTTCTTAAAACCGTTAGTTTTTCACGTCTGATAATTTCTTGTTCGGAGAGTTGCATATTTTTTTATTAAAGGGGCAAAGATAAAACTTTTTTAGTAAGTGTCAATCTCCTTTTGGCTATAAACTGGGTTTGAGAACCACTAGTTAAATGAGTTTATTTTCAAATAGGTATAATTTAAAATGCTTAATTTTGCAATTCAATATCTACTTATGAATCGGGATATATTTTTTAAGGATTTGGGAATTAAAGATTACAAAGAAACTTGGGATTATCAAGAGCAATTGTTTCAATCTATATTGGATGTCAAAATAGGCAACAGAAAAAACGGAGAGGATAAAAAAACTCCAAATTATTTTCTCTATGTAGAACATCCCCACGTTTACACTTTAGGCAAAAGTGGTGATTTTACAAATTTGCTGCTATCAGAACAGCAATTAAGAGAAAAAGAAATTTCATTTTACAAAATCAATAGAGGTGGGGATATAACCTATCATGGTCCCGGACAAATTGTGGGTTATCCTATATTGGATTTAGAAAATTTTTTTACAGATATACATAAATATCTTCGACTTCTTGAAGAATCTGTAATTCTCACTCTTAAAGATTATGGATTAAAAGGAGAACGAAGTGATGGAGAAACCGGAGTATGGTTGGATGTTGGAACCCCTTTTGCCCGAAAAATTTGTGCTATGGGAGTTAGGGCTTCACGTTGGGTAACCATGCATGGATTTGCATTGAATGTAAATGCCAACTTGGGTTATTTTGATCACATTATACCTTGTGGCATAAAAGGTAAAGCTGTGACATCTTTGAATGTCGAATTGGGTGTAGATATCGTAAATATGGATGAAGTGAAGTTGAAAATTAATCAACATTTTTCAGATTTATTTGAATCGGCTTTTATGCCCTTATAATCACAATCCAAAATCTATTTTAAGTTGTTCTGGGAGTTGTTTGAAACTCAATCTGTGGTATTTGGTGAGGCCGTATTTGGCAATTGCTTCCCTATGTTCTTTGGTGGGGTAGCCTTTGTTTTGTTTCCAATTATACATGGGATACTCTTCGTGAATGGTTTCCATGTATTTATCTCTGTATGTTTTGGCTAATACAGATGCTGCTGCTATACTCAAGTATTTGGAATCGCCTTTCACTATAGTTTCGTGTGAAATATTTTCATAAGGTTTAAATCGATTTCCGTCAACAATTATAAATTTTGGAGAAATAGAGAGTGAGGCAATGCTTATATGCATGGCTTTTATGGATGCGTTTAAAATGTTAATTTGATCAATTTCAGCGGGTTCGATGTGGCAAAAACTAAAGGCGACCGATTTTTCTTCAATTAGAGGTTTTAATTGCATTCTGGTTTTCTCGGATAACTGCTTAGAGTCGTTGAGTTCTTCAATATAGAAATCTTGGGGTAAAATAACGGCTGCAGCCGTAACCGGTCCGGCAAGACAACCTCTTCCGGCTTCATCTGTACCGCATTCAAGTTCTTTATATTTGTAGTAAGGGAAGAGTTTGGTTTTGGCTTTCAATTTCATTTATTTATCCCAAATGTACTTTTAATTATTAAAGTCGCAAAGATTTTTTATATTTGTTTCCCAAATTTGGGTTAATACAATGTTAATCCTGATTTTAAAATTTTCCAAAATACGTATTTTAGCAATAAAAAAAATGATGAAAAGAAAAATTACTTTGCAATCAATTGTCGGATTGATGTTCCTTTTTTCTGCTTTTACCGTTTGTTCTCAAACGGCACAGCAAAGAGAAAAAATTATTCAAGAAACAGATGTTGAGACTTTAAAAAATTTACACCAACAATTTTTGCTTCAAAGCAATGAGTCAAGAGAAAAAGCTTTACAATTAGCAGTTGAGAAAGGTTGGCCTGTTACATATGTAACAGAGCAAGGTTCTTATGCTGAACTGCAAGGAGTTTTGGAAAATGGTCAACCATTGTATTATGTTACCTATAATGTAGGTGCAGCAGCGACATCAAAAATAAACAGACTCAACACTGGGGGATCATTAAATCTAAACCTTGACGGTCAAAATATGATAGTAGGAGTTTGGGATCAAAATGTGCCTTTAAATGCTCATCAAGATTTTGGAGGAAGATTGATTACATTAGATGGTTCCTCGGTAGATGCTTCGTTTCATTCTACTCACGTAACGGGAACAGTTTTGGGTTCGGGTTTGACTAATGCCTCTTCAAAAGGAATGGCTTCACAAGCGGCCGGATATGTTTTAGATTGGACAAATGATTACGCTGAAATGGCTTTTGAAGCTGGTTTTGGTCTTCTTGCGTCAAATCACTCCTACGGTCAAATTGCAGCTCAATTGCCCTTATTTCAATTTGGAGCCTACACAACACGTTCTAGACAACTTGATGAAATTGCTTTTGCAGCTCCTTTCTATTTGTCAGTTCACGCGGCGGGTAATGACAGAAATGATTTGAATCAAACTATCAATCCAACCAAAGGAGGTTACGATCTTATCAATGGAAATAAAACTTCTAAAAACACTTTGGTTGTTGCTGCAGTTAATCAAGTAACTAATTACACCGGTCCTTCAAGTGTTAATATTGCTTCATTTTCGAGTTATGGGCCAACAGATGATAATAGAGTTAAACCCGACATTTCGGCAAAAGGTGTAAATGTAACTTCTACTTCAAATGCAAACACCTCTGCACATGGTATTTCAAGTGGTACTTCTATGGCAGCACCGGTTGTTACAGGTGGCATTTTGTTGTTGCAACAGCATTATAGTAATCTTAATAGTGGGGCCTTTATGAGGTCGGCCACATTAAGAGGGTTGGTGTTACATACTGCCGACGAAGCAGGACCATGGGATGGTCCGGATCCCATGTTTGGATGGGGGCTTTTCAATGCAGAACGTGCAGCTCAAACTATTACAAATAGGGGTTCAGGTCTTTCAATTATAAATGAGAGAACTTTAACACAAGGTCAAACTTACACTAAAGTAGTGACTGCCTTGGGTAATCAGCCTTTGGTGGCTACCATTTGTTGGACGGACCGAGCTGGTGCTGCAAATGGTAGTGTTGTTGATTTGACTACTCCGGTTTTGGTAAATAATTTAGATATACGAATTACAAAAAACAGTGAAACCTTTTTTCCATGGCGTTTAGGTGCAACTCCAACTGAAGCAGCAGTACAAGGGGATAACAATGTTGATAATATTGAGAAAATTGAAATTCAGAATCCAACAGGACAGTATACCATTACGGTTTCTCATAAAGGTAATTTAACGGGAGGTTCGCAAGACTATACAATAATAGTAACCGGAATTGATGAAAATTTAAGTCTAACTTCGTTAGATGCTAGTGATTTTGCAATTAGTCCAAATCCGGTTGGTGATTCGTTCTCTATTAATACAAATACTTCATTATCGGTAGACGAAATTTCGATTTTTGATATTCAAGGAAGAATTGTAAAACAGGTTTTAATTGACAGTTCCAGTCTATTTTCTGGTGAATATTCAATTGATTCTACGTCATTAGTTTCAGGGGTTTATTTAGTTCGTATTAAATCTGGAGATAGTTTTGTCACTAAAAAAATTGTAAAAAAGTAGTTTCAAAGCTCTTTTTTATTTAACGGTCATAAAATGACGGAAAGGATTTTTTTCTTTCCGTTTTTTTATTGATATAATTTTAAGAGAAAAAAATCGCCTAATTCATACGTTTTTTAACTATTTAACGGGTTAATTTAATCTGTTGAATGTTTTTTTTTAATAAAAAATTAATATATTTGCCCAATAACTAACTCAAATTTTTAATATGAAAACAAATTTTAGATGGATTTTCACGCTGCTCTTGGCGTTGTTTGTACAGCTTTCTTTTGCTCAGCAAAAGACTGTTTCGGGAACCATTTCGGAGGGAGGTCAGCCTTTACCCGGTGTGACTGTTATTGTTAAAGGAACAACAACAGGAACGCAATCTGACTTTGATGGAAAATATTCTATCTCAGCAAAACAAGGAGATGTTTTAGAGTTCTCTTACATTGGGTTAAAGACTCAAACTGTAACAGTAGGATCTTCTAATACCGTTAACATTACTATGGAGCAGGACGTTACTACGTTAGGTGAAGTAGTTGTTGAAGCGTATAGAACTACTGCAAAAGCAAAATCTAATATTGCTTCTACTACAGTTTCGGCTAAGACTATTGAGGGAAGACCAAATGCTTCTTTCGTTCAAACTTTACAGGCTCAGGTTCCTGGTTTGAACATTGCTACAGGTTCTGGTTCACCAGGTTCTGCTAATACAACCATCATTCTTCGTGGTGTGGGTTCGGTTAACGGGAATATTCAGCCTTTGTTTGTAATCGATGGTGTTCCGGCTAACCAAGTTAACTTTAGAAGTATCAACCCGAACGATATTGAATCGGTTTCTGTACTTAAAGATGCAGCTGCAACTTCTATCTATGGTAACCGTGGTGCGAACGGGGTTATCGTGGTAAAAACAAAAAGAGGTACTTTTGATTCTAAGTTGAATGTGAGATATTCTGTAGTAACTGGTTTTACATCGTTACAAGATCATGATTATAGAATCATGAATTCTAAACAGACATTACAATTACAAAAAGATTTTGGGTCTGGTTTAGGTTCAACTTTGTCTGATGCAGAAATTGCTGCTTGGGAAATTGATACAGATTGGGAAAAGATTTTCTTTCAAACTGGAGTTTCTCAAGATCACAACTTAAGCTTAACAAGTGGTAGTAAAAACTTAAACTCTTATGTGTCTTTAGGTTATTTTGAGCAAGAAGGTATTGTGCCTGGTACTCAGATTAAGCGTTTTACTTTCAGAAATAATTTCTCTGGAAAGTCAGATAATGATAAATTCAATTATTCGGCGAATATTAACGCTAACTTTTCTAAACGAAATCAGCTAGATCAAGAGACAAGAACTGATATTGATGGTAACGTATTGCAAAATCCATTACAAGGTATGCTTTCGTCTGTGCCATATTTAGATCCTGCAGTTTATGTTAACGGTCAACAATTATTCAATCAATTTGGTGGGCCAAGTTTTGCTATTGTTCCTTACATGTTGATGGACTATTTAAGACCAGGTAATATTACAAGTGAATTTAATGAGTTGAAGTTATTAGCACAAGCAAGTGGTGCCTATAAGATAACTAAAGATTTAACTTTTTCAACTCAAGCAGGTATGGATATGACTGAGAATACGCGTTTATTTGCTCGTAATCCTCAATCGTATTTGGCAATCGCTGCAACTCCTCCTGGAGCACAGTTTGGAGGTTTGGTTACAGAAACTAATGATAGAGATTTCTCTTTTAATGCCAATACACGTTTAAACTACAATAAAGTATTTAAAGATAAGCATACTTTTGATGCTTCGTTAATGACAGAGTATTTCAAAGCTCATAGAAAAGTAATGACTTATACTCAAACTGGTTTAGATCCTAGAACATCTGCTCCAGGTGCCGGTACAGGTTACATTCCTTTTAACCCTGCAACTCCTACTTTATATAGACCAACTGTTGGAGCTTTAAAACAAAAAGCAGGTTTGTTTTCTTATTTTGGAACAGTTGATTACGATTACGATTCAAAATACGGTTTTGGAGCCTCTGTAAGACGTGATGCTACATACAGATTTACAGACGATTACAAATGGGGAACATTTTGGTCTGTATCAGGACGTTGGAATTTAAATAAAGAAGCTTTCATGAGTGGTTCTATTTTTGATGAGTTAAAATTAAGAGCTTCTTATGGAACAGCAGGTAACCAAAATATTTTAGGTGGAAGTATTTATTCAGGTGCTTCAATTATTCGCAACTTATATGGTACTGGAAGCGGTTATGGTAACCTTTTGAGTTTGTTCCCTTCTTCTGTTGCTAATACAGATGCTCGTTGGGAAACTGTAGCTCAAGCAAACGTAGGGGTTGATTTTGTAATTAAAAAACGTTTTAGAGGATCTTTAGATATCTATGAAAAAGTAACTTCTGATTTGTATCAATCTATACCAGTGTCTGCTGTTAATGGTATAACTTCATTAGCAGGTAATATTGGAGAATTACAAAATAGAGGGGTTGAGGTATTGTTGGCTTATGATTTATTCAAAACTAATGACTTGACCTTTACATTGAATTTCAATGGTTCATACAACAAAAACAAATTTACTGAAATACCAAATGAAGATGGTTTCGTAAATGTAGGTGACTTACAAATCAATGAGATTGGAGGTCCTGTTAACCAATATTTCAACATTCGTTATGTAGGTGTTAACCCTGCTAATGGTAACTTATTGTTCTTAGATAGAAATGGTTTGGTAACTGAAAACCCAACATCAGCTGACCGTGTTTCAACTGGAAAATCTCCAATTCCAGTTTATCAAGGTGGTTTTGGATTTGATTTGACTTACAAAGGTTTCTTCATGACAACTCAGTTTTCATTTGTTAAGGATGTGTGGAGATATGACTTTGACTTGGCTGGTTTGATTGATGCTAACGGAATTGCAAACTTCCCTCAATCTATTGACATGGCTAATTATTGGACTCCAGATAATCCAGTTACTGATGTTCCATCTTTAACTGCTACAAATTTAGCTCTTGACGGATTATCAGATCGTTGGTTGCGTGATGCTTCATATGTGCGTTTGCGTTTTGCTTCTATAGGTTATAATGTGCCTTCAAAATTCTTAGATAAAACTTTCTTAACTAGTTTACGTATTTATGGTCAAGCTGAGAATATGTTAACTTGGTCAAAATGGAGAGGTTTTGATCCAGAGAGTAATGCTGGAAGCACTTTTGGTGGTTATCCAACTCCTAAAATTGTTTCTTTTGGATTTGATTTAGAATTTTAAAAAAAATTGAAATATGAAAAATTTAAAAATTTATGTTTTAGCCATTATCGCAGGAATTTCGTTTTCTTGTAATGATGCCATTGAAATCATCCAAGATGGAGAGTTCAATGATGCTGCTGCCTACCGTACTGTGGCGGATATGACTTTAGCTTTAAGAGCAGTTTACAATCAAATGGACTATGAAGAGTCTATAGCATTCTCAACTGTATTCACAGATGAAGTTGGTATTGGATATGCTAATGGGGGTCAAAATCTTGATGATTACCGTCACATTTTACAGGATAACTCTGCAGCTCCAAACAATATGTGGGTAACTCAGTACAGATTAATCAACTATGCAAACCGCTTAATTAGAGGTGCTCAAGGTGTAACAGTACAACCTGGTCAAGAAGCTGAATTCAATCAAATTTTGGCTGAGACAAGAGCTTTAAGAGCTTTCTCACACTTTTTCTTGATGACTCATTTTTCAACAAATTTGAAAGATAATAGTGCACTTGGTGTAATTAAAATGGATTTTGTACCAACTACAACAGATCTTTTACCACGTGCTACTAATGGGGAATTATACCAATTTATTGAGGAAGATTTGGCTTTTGCTGAAGCTAACTTAGGAAATCCTACAAATTACAAGTTTGTAACTCAAAATTTCATTAAAGCTTTCCGTGCCCGTATGGCTGCTTACAGAGGTGACTATACTACAGCATTAACAAACGCACAAGCTTTGATAGATGCAGTTCCTTTAACAGCTGCAGGTACAACAGCTAGTAGTCCATATTTGACTATGTTTAGGGATTTAGCACAAGGCGAGAACATCTTCACGTTAGACAGACCTGTAGGTAAGAGAACAATCAACTCAATTTGGTTCTTCAATCAGCCTAACTACCAAGGTGGTCCTTTCTTAGATATGGGTAGAAACCTATTCAATTTAATTAATGCGACTCCTGGTGATATCAGAAGAACTGCTTTTGTTGGATCTACATCTGTTATTGCTGCTGATCCTGCAACTACACCTGATTACCGTTTTGATGATGTATTAATTATTGGTAAATATCCTGGTAAAGCGGGTGCACCACTTTTAAATGATGTTAAAGTATTCCGTGTTTCTGAAATGTATTTTATTAAAGCTGAAGCTTTAGCAAACGCAGGAAATTTAAATGGTGCTTCAAATTCTGTAGCTTCTGTTTTAAAACAAGTTCGTGATGCTAGAATTGTAACTGGTCAACCTGCAACTACGCTTCCTGTATATGCTAACGCAACTGAAGCTTGGGCAGATATTTTAAAGGAAAGAAGAATAGAGTTATGTTTTGAAGGTCACCGTTATATTGATATCAAACGTTTAGGTGCATTAGCTAACCAATCTATCGATAGATATTTTAGAGATTGTGACTTCAACGGTGCTTGTACTCTTCCAGTAACTGATTATAGATTTACTCTTCCAATTCCAATTATTGAGACTAGAGTTAACTCAGTTATCAGAGCTCAACAAAATCCAAATTATTAATAATATTAATTCGTAATTATGAAAAATATATTTAAAAATTTAAGTTTAGTTTTCCTTTTTGCTGCTGCTACTTTAGTAAGTTGTGGAGAAGAAACTACTACTTATGATGTAGATGGAGGGGATACTGTATATTTCTTTTTCAATTCTACAGCAAGTGTACCGGTTTCAACTGAAGGTGGTAGTGCAGAAGTTAAAGTTGGTGTAACTACACGTTCTAATGTAGATAGAACATATGCTGTTACTGTAAATGCAGAAGAAACTACTGCTCCAGCTAATACTTATACTATTAATAGTTCATCACTCGTAATTTCAGCTGGTGAATATACAGACACTTTCTCAATTTCTGGTGTTTTTGCTAATATTCCTGATGGAGTTACTTATGTTCTTACATTAGATTTGACACCTACTGATGGATATGCTATGGCTGGTAAAAAGAAGTTAGTTGTTAACATTTTTAGATCTTGTCCTACTAGTTTAGCAGGTCTATACTCTGTGACTACTACTTATGCTTATCATGATTTCTTACCAAGTTTTAATCCTCACACTATTAATAGTGTACAGATTTTTGCTGGAACTGGAGTTAATAATTATTATGTAAATGATTTCTCAGGAGGTTTATACTCAGTAGGTCCATACTGTACAGCTTATGGAACTTGTAATTTAACTCAAAACAGACTTAATTTTACTGTAAATTGTGGTCAAGTTTCTTGGACAAATCAAATTGAACCTTATGGTCCTCTTGAAATGTTATCTGGTGGTGTAAATACCTACAATCCTGCGACTGGAGTAATAACTATATCTTGGTTCGCTCCAACTTATGGTGAAGAAGGTGTTTCAGTATACACTCCACTATAATTTAACAATTCATTTTGTTTATAGAAAGAGTCCTGAATTCAGGACTCTTTTTTTATTTTTAGTTTTCTTTTACTTTTAATTTTAATGAATCAGTTATATTTGCCTACATTTTATAGGGATGAGTAAAATAACACTTCTTTTTTTATTGGTATCTTCTTTCTTATTTGCTCAAATAAGACAAGAGAGAGTACTCGGAGGTTCAAATGTTCCTATGTCCGATTCTACAGCTTTTAAAGATGTCACGCAAGACAAAGCGTTAAAAGCTAATATCAATCAGTACAAAATATTTTCTATTGAAAGAGATACTGTTATTGTTGATACCAGTTTAACCATTCAAAAAGAGTACAGATACAATTATCTAAGAAAAGATATTTTTGGTTTGTTGCCTTTTGCTAATGAAGGTCAAACTTATACTACTTTATTTTATGGTCTTAAAAAGTCAAGTGCTTTTCCCCAAATGGGTTTTGTAGGTAAACATTTTAATTATTCCTCTGCTCAGGATATTCTTTATTATCATGTTCCTACACCTTTAACCGAACTTTATTTTAAAACGGTTATGGAACAAGGACAATCTTTAGATGCCTTTATAACCCTTAATACTTCTGAGAATTTTAACTTCTCTCTAGCTTATAAAGGACTCAGATCGGTGGGAAAGTTCATTAATCAACTTTCAAGTACCGGAAATTTTAGGTTTACTACTAATTACAGTTCACCCTCCAAAAGGTATTTTTTGAAGGCTCATTTTGTAGCACAAGATATTTTAAACGGTGAAAATGGTGGAATTATTTTTAAAGAAGACTTTGAAAGTGGTGACCCCGAGTTTGAATCGCGTGCAAGATTGCAAGTGTACTTAGAAAATGCTACAACACTACTTAAAGGAAATCGCTATTTTCTAAATCAATCTTATTGGCTTGGAAATCCTACGTCAGAAAATAAATTCTACTTAATCAATCAAATTAATTTTGAACACAAATTCTTTGAATTTAGTCAACCCACTGTTTCTACTTCAATAACTACGCCTCAAGGTAATGTAAACTTTAATCGTTTTGGTGAATCTTTTGTGACTCAAAATAATAAAACAAAAACACGATATTCAAAATTCGATACCAATTTAGGAATTGGTTACGATTCTAAAATGGGCGTTTTTAATACTTATATTCAAAATTTTAATTACAATTATTTTTACAATAGAGTTATAGTATCTGAATCAGAATTCATTCCCAACGCAATAAATGAAAATATTACCGTTTTAGGTGGGAGTTATGCTTTACAAAAGAATTCATTTGCAACTCGTGTTAAATTCTTTTCATCCTTATCCCAACAAGAGGTTTCAGAATTTTCGGCAGATTTGAATTATAAGTTTAATAAATTAGATTTGTCACTATCTCTACAACATATTTCAAAACTTCCAGACAATTTGTTTACATTATTTCAAAGTGATTATGCTACTTACAATTGGTTTAATCAATTTAATAATGAAAAAATAAATTCAATAGAAGGTCAAATAAAATCGCCTTGGGTAGATGTATCGCTACAATATAAATCAATAGCCGATTTTTTATATTTTAGTGACGATTCAACAGACGGAAATGTATTGTCTGTAACCCCTAAACAATATCAAAATACAATTAATTATCTTAGTCTTCAGTTTAGAAAAGAATTTACTTGGTGGAAATTAGGATTAGATAATACCGTTTTGTATCAATCGGTTTCTCAACCAGACCCAGTTTTAAATTTGCCCGAAGTAACACTTCGCTCCTCTCTGTATTTTTCTGATTTTTATTTTAAAAAAGCATTGTTTTTACAAACCGGATTTATTGTAAATTATTTTTCAGCTTATCATGCTGACAATTACAATCCGCTCATTGCTTCCTTTTATACACAAAACCAAACTAAAATTGGAAATTTTCCCATGATTGATTTTTTTATCAATGCTAAAATCAAACAAACACGTATTTATCTAAAAGCAGAGCATTTCAATTCTTCACTTACTGGATTTAATTATTACAGTGCTCCCGATTATCCTTACCGTGATTTTATTGTTCGATTTGGTTTAGAGTGGAATTTCTTTCAATAAGAATCTCGTAGTAGATTTTGCTATCTTTTACATTAATCAATACCTTTACAAACTTTAAGATACCTCTATGAAATATGCTGAAAATATTTTAGGAACCATTGGAAATACACCTTTGGTTAAAATAAATAAAATTACAAAAGATTTGGATTGTTTGGTTTTGGCTAAGGTTGAAACTTTTAATCCCGGTAATTCTGTAAAAGACAGAATGGCCCTAAAAATGATTGAAGATGCAGAAGCCGATGGAAGATTAAAACCTGGAGGAACTATAATTGAAGGTACTTCAGGAAATACAGGAATGGGTCTTGCTTTAGGAGCTATTGTCAAGGGATATAAGTTGATATGTGTTATCACAGATAAACAGTCAAAAGAAAAAATGGATATTTTACGAGCTGTTGGTGCAAAAGTAATTGTTTGTCCAACCGATGTAGAACCCGATGACCCAAGATCGTATTATTCTGTTTCCAAAAGATTGGGTACCGAGATTCCTAATTCTTGGTATGTGAATCAATATGATAATCCTTCAAATGCTATTGCCCACTATGAACAAACAGGTCCTGAAATTTGGGAGCAAACCGAAGGTAAAATTACGCATTTTGTCGTGGGTGTTGGTACCGGAGGTACAATATCCGGTGTGGCAAAATATTTAAAGGAACAAAACCCAAATGTAAAAGTGTGGGGAATTGACACCTATGGTTCCGTATTTAAAAAATACCATGAAACCGGTATATTTGACGAGAATGAAATTTATTCCTATATCACAGAAGGAATAGGTGAAGATATCCTTCCCAAGAATGTTGATTTCTCTTTGATTGACGGTTTTACTAAGGTAACAGATAAAGATGCCGCTGTTTTTACCCGAAAATTGGCTCTTGAGGAGGGAATATTTGTAGGTAATTCTGCCGGTGCTGCTATCAAAGGAGTGCTTCAACTTAAAAACGAGTTCAAACCGGATGATGTTGTTGTCGTTTTGTTTCACGATTCGGGAAGTAGATATGTAGGGAAGATGTTCAATGATGATTGGATGCGGGAGCGTGGTTTTCTCGATGAAGAGAAAACAATTGCCTTGGATTTAATTGCATCGCACAGTTCTAAACCTTTGGTTACGGTTAGAACAGAAGAATTGGTTTCCCATGCCATTGAACGTTTGAAAAAGTTTAATATTTCACAAATTCCCGTAATCGATACTACCGGATTTGTAGGTTCTTTAGATGAATCCGATTTGTTTAAAAGTTATTTTGAATCAAAGGATATTGCCAACAAACCTATTCGTGAAGTTATGGGTAGGCCCTATCCTATAGTTTCTCAAAATGCACCAATAGAAGAAGTCACAAAACTCATTAACAAAGAAAATCAAGCTGTTTTGGTTGAACTTGAAAATGGGAAATATCATATTATTACCAAACACGATATTATAAGTTCAATAAATTAAAAAAAGAGCCACTCCAAAGGAGTGGCTCTTTTTATTCTGTACCAATTAAAATTCCGGAAATATTCCACGAACTAAAACTGCCACCTTCCGGTTTACCTTGCGGAATTTTTATTTGTATCGTGTGATTACCTATAGGTAAATCACCCAAATCGATATCTATGGGATAGGTAACAGTTCCCGGACACCAGTTAGATCTGCTGTAGTCTGAAGAGGACAAACCGTTCGAGAAATTCCCTGAAGCCGGATTGTATAGCCTGTAAGAACCGCAATCGGTTCTCCATGGGGTAAAACTAAAAACAATCTCATTATTCAAAAGCACCGTATTTTTTTTAGGAACAAATTCATCTCCGTTAGACCATCCCCCGTGTCCGGTTGTAATATATCTAAGTCGTACGTTTTTCAATGGCTTTTCAATTGTAAATGCTACTTTCAAACCTTCTTCTGAATCAAATAGGGTTCCATATTCTTGCCCGGCCATCTCTAACACATTCGTAGTATTAAACAAAGGAATGTATTGATTGGTTTTGATTTCATTTTCTTCTCCATTATGAATAGTAAAATCTAACGTAACCTTGTGACCGCCTTTATCATAATTACCTATAAATACACCAACCCATAACTCTTTATTGCTTAGATAGTCATTTAAATCACTCAAGTCCTGTCTGTAACTTACTTTGTCATGCCAAGTCTTATCTTTTAACTGAATGTAATTGTAATGATTAATACCAAAAGGAGTGAAAAAACGCATGATTTCAACTAATGGGGTAAAATCAGAATTGGCAACCACACCTTGATATTTTTTAGAATTATTATTCTCATATTTGGGAAGTTCATTTACACCAAATTTCATACCGTCAAGAAATGAAATTTTTTTATCTTCAGGAATCACAAATACGCTACCTGTTCTATCATAGGCATCACCATTGGATTGTGTAATAAGTTCAGCAAATAGTTGTGAACCTTTTTTTATTTCGGGGAATTTTATTTTTCGAATAATTACGGTTCCGTTGGCAAATTTGAGAATACTATCATTTGATTTTGAAGTTTCAGAAAAGCATATTTGCTCATTTTTGAATACTGAAATTGTTTTAAAACGAGCTTTCCAAATTAAATCTTTGTAAGTTAATGTGTTTACAGCTTTAGTAGAAACTTTTGGAGGTAATGCTTCCTGGGGCATTTGTTTTATTTTTTCTATAGATTTTACTTTTATAGTAAAGTTTCCGTTACGCGTAATTTCTAAGACCAAACCTAATTCTTGTCCTAAAAGCGTTGGAGAACCCCAATATCCGGAGCTTTTAGTATACCAAACTTCTAAAGTATTCGAATTAATAATACTAACCGCTTTATGGCAAGTATAGCCCAAAATTATTTTTTGTTCATCGCTAAAAGTGAATTTTTGATTCTCAATTTGAATACTATCCACCGTTTCAATGGCTTGTTTTTCATTTAGTTGAGACCATGATTTGGTGTCCCAATGGGGTCTGTTAATGATGGAAAGTTCAAAAGGATATGAAGCCTTTTTTGAAATAATAGACGCATTGGTGAGAATGGTTTGATTGGCATCTGTAAAAACCAGAATAGGTTCAGAATTTGTAGGTTTTCCGTTGGAAAAGGTTTCATAAGAAATTTTTAATGCAGATTCCTTCTTTTGGGCATTACCCCAAATGCTTATAAAAAATAATATTAGTAAGAAGTTGCTTTTCATAATTCATTTTATTTGAAACAAAAGTACAGTATTAAATTAAATTTAGTAATTTAGTTCCATACACTCCATACAAATTTATTATGAAAGAATCTTTTTTGCATTTCATTTGGCAAAATAAAAAATTTGATTTTACTCATCTTCAAACTACTTGCGGAAAATCAATTGTAATTATTGATACAGGTCAATTTACTCAGAAATCCGGCCCCGATTTTTTTAATGCAAAGTTGATAATAGACAATCAAAAATGGGCTGGTAATGTTGAAATGCATTGCAACTCGTCCGATTGGTTCTTACACCATCATGAAAAAGATGACAAATACAATAATGTTATTCTTCACGTAGTTTGGAATCATGATTCGGAGGTTTTTACAAAAGGGAATCATACCATTCCTGTTTTAGAAATAAAACAATATACACCGACTAACTTGCTATTTAACTACGAAAATCTATTACAACCCAAAACGTGGATTAACTGTGAAAATCAATTGCAAAACGTGTCAAATGAACGATTACTCTTTTGGTTTGAGCGGCTGTATATTGAACGATTGGAAAAGAAATCACTTGAGATACAGAAATTACTTGAAACGTGTGTATACGATTGGGAAGCTACCTTTTTCTTTTTTTTAGCAAAAGGTTTCGGTTTAAATAGCAACGGAGAATTGTTTTATGAAAATTTACTTCAAATTCCTTATTCTGTTATTCGAAAAGAAAAAAGCAATTTACAATCTCTGGAAGCATTATTTTTGGGGGCTAATGGGTTACTTGAAAATGAAATCCAAGATAGATATGGGAATGAATTGAAATCAATATGGATTTATTTGAAACAAAAATACAATTTATCAAATGCTATCGTAAAACCTGAATTTTTTAAACATAGGCCGGATAATTTTCCAACTATTAGATTGGTTCAGTTGGCTTCATTGGTCTATGAACATCAATTTTTGTTTGATTATTGTATGACTCATCATTCGTTGCCGTTTTTCTATTCCACTTTCAAAACGTCTGTGTCCGATTATTGGAAAACCCATTATTTATTTGATAAAGTTTCAAAAAATAAAAACAAATTGATTTCAAATTCCTTTATTGATTTGCTATTGTTAAATGTTGTGTTGCCCGTAAAGTTTGCTTTTCAAATGCATCAAGGAAATTCAGATATTGATCAAATCACACAATTGGCTTTTGCATTAAAACCCGAAGCCAATACCATTGTAAGTCGTTTCAAGGATTTGGGAATTGAAGCTCAAAATAGTTTGGAATCCCAGGCTCTTTTGCAATTGAAAAAGGAATATTGTGCCTTAAATAAGTGTTTGAATTGTGTTATTGGACAAAAGTTAATTAACTTTACAACTTAATTTTTTTTATGAAAGGAATTCACAAATTAAGGAGTTTTTTTGAAAAATACGGGTTTCATGTATCGTCTCGTTTAGCCGATAGATTGGGTATGAGAGCTTCAAATGTGAGACTTTTTTTTATTTACATCTCTTTTGTAACGGTGGGTTTATGGTTTGGTGTCTATCTGACACTAGCTTTTTGGTTGAAATTAAAAGACATGATTCACACCAAAAGATCTTCTGTTTTTGACCTTTAAGACAATATAAATAAGGCATTGTTTTTTTTTAAAACTTTTTTTTTGCATCTTGCTGAACAAAATATAAAACAAATTTAACTTTATGAGGAAGTTACTCACTCTTTCAACTTTATTTATACCCACTTTACTAATTGCACAGGAAAAAGGATTGGATGAAAAAATTAATGATATAATTAAGCCAGCCGTAGATTTAATGGCGAGTGTTTTCTTTTATAAACCTCTAGAACACCTTGGTTTTGATATGCCATTGGTAGTTTTATGGTTGGTTTTAGGAGCCACTTTTTTTACTCTTTATATGGGTTTTATCAATTTGAAAGGGATCAAACATGCCTATCAATTGATTCGTGGTGATTATGATAAACCCGAAGATCAAGGTGAAGTTTCCCATTTTCAAGCTTTAGTAACGGCACTTTCCGGAACAGTAGGTTTGGGTAACATTGCCGGAGTTGCGGTGGCTATATCACTAGGAGGAGCGGGTGCGACTTTTTGGATGATATTGGCCGGTTTTTTGGGAATGTCCTCTAAGTTTGTTGAGTGTACATTGGGTGTAAAATACAGAAAGTTAAATGATTTGGGAGAAGTATCAGGCGGACCTATGTATTACCTCTCCGAAGGATTAAGACGAAAAGGTTTTGCCGGTTTGGGTAAAGTGTTGGCAGTCGTATTTGCTATATTAGCCATTGGAGGTTCTTTTGGAGGTGGAAATATGTTCCAAGCCAATCAATCATTTGCTCAGTTAGCCAATGTTTTCCCTTTCTTTGAGGGAAAAGGTTTTTGGTATGGTTTGGTAGTAGCGTTTTTTGTTGGAATTGTAATTATTGGGGGGATAAAAAAGATTGCTAGTGTTACTGATAAGATTGTTCCTTTCATGGTTGGTATTTATGTACTCACTTCTTTAATTATCATTTTTGTTAATTTCCAACATATTGGTGATGCCTTTAGTCAAATATTTTCAGGTGCATTCACGGCAGATGGAATTACCGGAGGTGTAATAGGCGTTTTAGTTGTTGGATTCCAACGTGCCGCTTTTTCAAATGAAGCAGGAGTAGGTTCGGCCGCTATTGCACATTCAGCTGTAAAAACAGATGAACCGGTTAGTGAAGGTATTGTAGCTCTTTTGGAACCTTTTGTAGATACCATCATTGTTTGTACCATGACCGCTTTGGTACTTATTTTTTCAGGATACGCTGCCGATACTCAAGGGATGACAGGGTCTGCACTTACTTCGGCTGCATTTAGTAGTGTGTTGCCTTGGTTTAAGTATGTTCTTTTGGTGGCAATCATTCTTTTTGCATTCTCAACTATGATTTCGTGGTCTTACTACGGAATGAAATCGTGGACTTTCCTTTTTGGGAACACCAAAAAAATGGAGAATTTGTACAAAGTTTTATTTTTGATATTCGTTGTTTTGGGTTCTTCGGCAAGTTTAGGTGCAGTGATTGATTTCTCAGATATGATGATTTTAGGAATGGCTTTCCCAAATATATTAGGACTCTACTTTTTATCTAGTGAAGTAAAAGCTGATTTAAAAGATTATTTTAAAAGATTAAAGTCAGGCGAAATAAAGAAATACAATTAAAATTTTCTCCAATGTATAGTCCAAAATTCCTTTTCGAGTTTACTAAAGAACAGCGAAAAGGAATTTTTGCGTTGTTTTTAATTTTGATAGGCATTCAAGTGCTTTTTTTCTTTGTTATTACGAATCCTCAGTTTGCCTCTACAAAAAACAAAGAAGATAAGGAATGGATGCAAATGCAATCTGTTGTAGATAGTTTAAAATTGGAGCAATCAAAATCCAAAAAAATCTTTCCTTTTAATCCCAATTTCATTTCAGACTATAAAGGGTACCAACTAGGAATGTCTAAGATTGAGTTAGATAAATTGTTTGCCTTTCGAAAACAAAATAGGTATGTGAATTCTGCCAAAGAATTTCAAGAAGTTACAGGTGTATCAGATAGTTTGCTTCAAGCCATTCAGCCTTATTTTAAATTTCCGGATTGGGTAAATGATAAAAATAAAAAGAGGTTTGAAAATACAGTTTTCAAAAATGGGAACTCAAATACATCTACAAAACCCGTTCAAATTATAGATTTAAATCAGGCTACACAAGAAGATTTTATCAAGATTTACGGAATCGGTCCGGCATTGTCTGAACGAATTCTAAAATATAAAGAGAGTTTAGGAGGGTTTGTGCATGTAGATCAATTGAATGATGTTTGGGGATTAAATACTGATGTTTTAGTCAAACTAAAATCAAATTTCCAAATAGTAAGAATGCCAAATGTGCCAAAATACAGAATTAACGACTTGTCTCTAAAGGAATTAATGAAGTTTCCTTATTTTAATTATGCCATAGCCAAAGAAATAGTGACCTACAGAAGTATGAATGGTGACCTTAAAAGTATTGAGGATTTAACAAAAATTAAAGGAATTTCTGTTGAAAAAATAAATATTATTGCCTTATATTTGGAATTCTAAAAAAATTCAATTCTAGAATCTTAAATATTTATGAATTCAACATACTTCACAGAAGAGCATCAGCTTTTCAGAGCAACATTTCGTGATTTTTTACAGAAAGAAGTTGTACCTCACATTGAAAAATGGGAAAAATCGGGAACTATTGATCGATTTATATGGAAAAAATTTGGTGAGATGGGGTTTTTTGGCCTGACATATCCAGAGAAGTATGGGGGTTTAAATTTGGATTTGTTTTATACCGTAGTATTTCTTGAAGAACTTCAAAAGATTAAATCTGCCGGTTTTGCTGCTGCCATGTGGGCACATGCTTATTTGGCTATGACACATCTCAATGCAGAAGGGGATGAAAAAATAAAGCAAGACTATTTAGCACCCAGTATTTCGGGGGATAAAATTGGAGCTTTGTGTATTACAGAGCCTTTTGGTGGGAGTGATGTTGCTGGTATGCGAACAACTGCTGAAAAGAAAGGTCAAAATTATGTGCTGAATGGTTCCAAAACATTTATTACCAATGGAGTTTACGCTGATTATTATGTTGTAGCTGCTAAAACTTCTCCCGATAAGGGCAACAAAGGAATCAGTATTTTTTTAGTAGACACTTCAACGCCCGGAATACAGGCAACTAAATTAGATAAGCTGGGTTGGCGGGCATCAGATACAGCTGAAATTGCATTTGACAATGTGGTTGTACCGGCTCAAAATTTAATGGGAGAGGAAAACAAAGGCTTTCCTTATATCATGCAACATTTTGCTCTCGAGAGATTAATAATGGGTATCAACGCACATGCCAGAGCCGAATATGCGATTGATTATACCATAGAATATATGTCGCAACGAGAAGCTTTTGGGAGAACGATTGATAAATTTCAAGCCCTAAGACATAAGCTGGTTGAACATGCTACAGATGTTGAACATTGTAAGGTCTTTAATTATATTACTATTGATAGATTAAATAGGGGGGAATATGTCGTGAAAGAAGCTACTATGTCTAAATTAAAATCAACCAAAGTTGCAGATGAAACTATTTACAGTTGTTTGCAAATGCTAGGGGGGTATGGTTATATGGAAGAGTACCCTTTAGCACGAATGTTTAGAGACAGTAGATTGGGCCCAATAGGAGGCGGAACATCGGAGATACTCAAAGAGATTCTTTCAAAAATGATTATAGATAAGCAAAATTATAAACCAGCAGTAGAATAATTCATAGCCAAAACAAAAAGATTTTCTTTAAAATTTATTCAAAATTTATATTCTAAAATAAAAAATAGTATTAGCTTTGCACCCACTAAATGAGAGGAGGTGTCTAGATTATGTTAATTATACCCATTAAAGACGGAGAAAATATAGATAGAGCGTTAAAACGTTACAAGCGAAAATTTGATAAAACCGGAACGGTTCGTCAACTAAGAGCACGTCAAGCTTTTATAAAACCTTCTGTAGTTCGTAGAGCTCAAATTCAGAAAGCTCAATACATTCAAACCTTGAAAGACAGCGTTGAAATGTAGAAAAGTTTTTTTAATCAATATAGCCGTTAGTTCTAAAAGTTTAATAACTTTGAAGCTAACGGTTTTTTTATGCAATCCAATCAACAGGCTTTTGAACAGTATTTATCCGGGCAGAAAAAATATTCTTCCCATACGGTTAGGGCTTACACCAAAGATCTGGCAGATTTTTCAAGTTTTATTTCTGTAAATTATGATCAATCTACTCTGGATGATGTAAATTACAGTCAAATACGATCTTGGGTTGTAGCCTTGATTGAATCCGGAAATTCCCCCACAAGTGTTAATCGTAAAATAGCTTCCCTCAAAAGTTATTTTAAATTTCTTTTACGAATAAAGCAAATTTCAGAAAATCCACTCGTTAAGCATAAGTCATTAAAAACTCCAAAAAAACTTCAAATTCCTTTTTCCGAAAAAGAATTAGATCAAGTACTCAATTATATAACCTATCCCGAAGGCTTTGAAGGAGTAAGAGACAAGCTCATCATAGAATTGTTTTACACAACGGGTATGCGAAGGGCAGAGTTAATTGGTTTAAAAGTCAGTTCTGTTAATACCAATGACTGTACTGTAAAAATTTTAGGTAAGAGAAACAAAGAACGAATAGTACCCTTGTTACAAAGTGTTTGCCAAAACATACAAGAATATCTCAAAGAACGTGAAAAGATTGATACCTATAAAAGTGAGTATTTGTTCTTAACCCAAAAAGGTGTTAAATTAAATGACACGTTTGTATATCGGATAATAAATTTGTACTTTAGTGGTGTATCTGAAAAGGTAAAAAAAAGTCCCCATATTTTGCGACACACGTTTGCAACGCACTTATTAAATAATGGGGCAGATTTAAATTCTGTAAAAGAGCTGTTAGGACATTCTAGTTTGGCATCTACACAAGTATATACGCACAGCAGTTTAGCTGAAATCAAAAAAGTATACCAAGAGGCACATCCAAGAAACCGGTAACCTATACTCTTTAAATGTTCAACTTTAAAATTTTTATTATGAAGGTCAATGTTCATGCCGTTAATTTCAATGTAGACAGAAAATTAGTCGATTTCATTCAAGAGCGATTTGATAAACTTGAAAAGTATTATGATAAGGTAGTGGTTGCAGATGTCTATTTAAAAGTAGAGTCTACCAGTGAAAAAGAAAATAAAATAGTAGAGGCTAAAATACATGTTCCAGGCGATGATTTTATTGTAAAAAAACAATGTAAATCCTTTGAAGAGGCTGTTGATTTATCTGGTGAAGCAATGGAACGATTGTTGCTCAAAAGAAAGGAAAAAATAAGAACTCATATTTAAAACAATTTTTTTAAAAAAATGTTTTGATTAACAAATAAAATCTATACATTTGCAGTCCGTTAGAAATAGCGGACTTTTTTTATTGAGTAATGCCGGTGTAGCTCAGCTGGCTAGAGCAGCTGATTTGTAATCAGCAGGTCGTGGGTTCGAGTCCCTCCATCGGCTCAATTTAAAAAAAACACAAAAATGTTTTGTAAGTTTTTACTTCACAACATTTGAGTTCATTAAAAGTTTGAAAATTTGAGGGGAGATACTCAAGCGGCCAACGAGGACGGACTGTAAATCCGTTGGGAAACCTTCGCAGGTTCGAATCCTGCTCTCCCCACAATTTAAACTGCAATTAATGAAATTTCCTGCCGGTGTAGCTCAGGGGTAGAGTGCTTCCTTGGTAAGGAAGAGGTCACGGGTTCAAATCCCGTCATTGGCTCAAAATTGAATGATTTTAACACTATTATATAACTAAGATTAAAAATTAAGTAAAATGGCAAAAGAAAATTTTAATCGTTCCAAACCACACTTAAATATAGGTACAATTGGACACGTAGATCACGGTAAAACTACTTTAACTGCGGCAATTACTAAAGTATTGTCTGAAAAAGGTTTCTGTCAAGCAAAATCGTTTGATCAAATTGACAACGCTCCTGAGGAGAAAGAAAGAGGTATTACTATTAATACTTCTCACGTAGAGTATGAAACAGCTAACCGTCACTACGCTCACGTTGACTGTCCTGGTCACGCGGATTACGTTAAAAACATGGTTACTGGTGCTGCTCAAATGGACGGTGCTATCTTAGTAGTTGCTGCTACAGATGGTCCAATGCCACAAACTCGTGAGCACATCCTTTTAGGTCGTCAAGTAGGTATTCCAAGAATCGTTGTATTCATGAACAAAGTGGATATGGTTGATGATGCTGAGCTTTTAGAGTTGGTTGAAATGGAAATCAGAGATTTGTTATCATTCTATGAATATGATGGAGATAACGGTCCTGTTATTCAAGGTTCTGCTTTAGGAGGATTGAATGGAGATGCTAAATGGGTAGAGAAAATCATGGAGTTAATGGATGCTGTTGATGCTTGGATTGAAGAGCCAGTGCGTGACAATGCAAAACCATTCTTGATGCCTGTTGAAGACGTATTTACAATTACAGGTCGTGGAACTGTTGCTACAGGTCGTATCGAAACTGGTGTTGCTAATACAGGAGACCCAGTTGAAATCATCGGTATGGGTGCAGACAAATTGACTTCTACTATTACAGGAGTTGAGATGTTCCGTAAAATCCTTGATAGAGGTGAGGCTGGAGATAACGTAGGTCTTTTGTTGAGAGGTATTGACAAAGCTGATATCCGTAGAGGTATGGTAATTTGTAAGCCAGGTTCAGTAAAACCACACGCTAAATTTAAAGCTGAGGTTTATATCTTGAAAAAAGAAGAAGGTGGTCGTCACACTCCATTCCACAACAACTACCGTCCACAGTTCTATGTAAGAACAACTGACGTAACTGGTACAATTTCTTTACCAGCTGGAGTTGAAATGGTAATGCCAGGTGATAACTTAACTATCAATGTAGATTTGTTAAGCCCTATCGCTCTTAACATTGGTTTGCGTTTTGCAATCCGTGAAGGAGGTAGAACTGTAGGTGCTGGTCAGGTTACTGAAATTCTAGACTAATTTAGGCAAATATTTAAGGCCAGCTAGAATTCACTCGAATTCTGCTGGCTTTTAACAAACGGGTGTAGTTCAAGGGTAGAATAGCGGTCTCCAAAACCGTTGATGGGAGTTCGAATCTCTCCATCCGTGCAAAAACGAATAATAATGACAAAAGTTGTTAATTACATAACAGAAGCTTTCGAAGAACTAAAGTCTAATGTAACTTGGTTGCCTTGGTCAGAAGTACAGCGTTACACAATTATAGTTGCAGTATTTACTATAGTTTTTTCTTTAGCAACTTGGGGAACAGATGAAGTTTTCAGAAAAGTTATATCTGGATTTTTTAATTTGATAAAAGGTTAATCTCTGTTATGGCTGATAGTAGTTTAAAGAAATGGTATGTTGTTAGAGCCGTAAGTGGTCAAGAAAATAAGGTGAAGTCTTACATTGAAAATGAAATCAATCGCCTGAATTTATCAGATTACATTGCTCAGGTACTTGTGCCAACAGAGAAAGTGGTTCAAGTAAGAGATGGTAAGAAAATTGCTAAAGATAAAGTCTATTTTCCGGGTTATGTGATGATTGAGGCAAATCTAACAGGTGAAATCCCACATATTATTAAATCAATCACGGGTGTAATTGGTTTTCTAGGTGAGGTTAAAGGTGGAGACCCTGTGCCATTAAGATTATCAGAGGTGAACAGAATGTTGGGGAAAGTAGATGAATTAGCTGTAACAACAGACACCCAGAATATTCCTTTTACATTAGGAGAAACTATCAAAGTTATTGATGGACCTTTCAATGGATTCAATGGAACTGTTGAAAAAATTAATGAAGAAAAGCGTAAACTAGAAGTAATGGTTAAAATTTTCGGAAGAAAAACACCGTTAGAATTAGGTTTTATGCAAGTCGAAAAAGTATAATTTGTTACATTATTATAAACCGCATCTTGCTTCCAATTGAGATGTGCTAAATTTTTTAAAACACAATGGCTAAAGAAGTTAGTAAAGTAGTTAAACTACAAGTTAAGGGAGGTGCCGCGAATCCTTCGCCACCGGTTGGACCTGCTTTGGGAGCTGCTGGGGTTAACATTATGGAGTTTTGTAAGCAATTTAATGCTAGAACTCAAGATAAACCCGGCAAAGTTTTACCCGTACAAATTACGGTGTACAAAGACAAATCATTTGATTTTGTTGTAAAAACTCCACCCGCTGCTATCCAGTTATTGGATGCAACAAAGCTTAAGTCAGGTTCAGGTCAACCTAATCGTAAAAAAGTAGCTAGCGTTACTTGGGATCAAATTAGAACAATTGCCGAAGACAAAATGGTAGATTTAAATGCATTTACTATTGAGTCTGCTATGAGCATGATTGCCGGTACGGCTCGTTCTATGGGTATAACTGTAACAGGAGCTGCTCCTTTTTAAATTAAAGAAAAGACATGGCAAAATTGACAAAAAAGCAAAAAGAAGCTGCAGCTAAAATCGAAAAACATAAGTTGTATTCCTTAAAAGATGCTTCTGCATTATTAAAGAATGTTGCTTCTGCAAAATTTGATGAATCTGTAGACATTGCAGTACGTTTAGGAGTAGATCCGCGTAAAGCAAATCAAATGGTAAGAGGTGTAGTAACATTGCCTCACGGTACAGGTAAAGATGTTAGAGTTCTAGCATTGGTAACACCTGATAAAGAAGCTGAAGCTAAAGCTGCTGGTGCAGACCACGTAGGTTTAGATGATTATCTACAAAAAATAAAAGACGGTTGGACAGATGTTGATGTAATTATCACTATGCCTGCTGTTATGGGTAAATTAGGTCCATTAGGTCGTGTTTTAGGACCTAGAGGTTTAATGCCAAACCCCAAAACAGGTACCGTAACTATGGATGTTGCAAAAGCTGTACAAGAGGTTAAAGCCGGTAAAATTGATTTCAAAGTTGATAAAACAGGAATCGTTCATGCTGGTATTGGAAGAATCTCTTTTGAAGCGGACAAAATCGTTGACAACGCTCACGAAATTATTCAAACATTAATCAAACTAAAACCAACGGCTGCAAAAGGTACTTATATTAAGTCTATTCACTTATCTAGTACTATGAGTCCTGCAATCGCTTTAGACCCTAAAGCAGTTTAATTGGTAGTTAAATAGAAAAATTATGACTAGAGAAGAAAAATCAAGAGTTATTGAAGATTTAACTGCACAGTTGGCTAATAGTAATGTTGTCTACATTGCAGATATCTCAAACCTTAATGCTGAAACAACTTCTAATCTTAGAAGAGCTTGTTTTAAAGCCGGTATCCAATTGAATGTGGTTAAAAACACTTTGTTGGAAAAAGCTATGCAAGCTTCAGAAAATGATTATGGAGATTTACCTTCAATATTAAAAGGAAATACTTCAATATTGATTGCAGAGAACGGAAATGCTCCTGCAAAGATTATTAAAGAATTCCGTAAAAAATCTGATAAACCAATCTTAAAAGGAGCTTACATTTATCAAGCAGTATTTATTGGTGATAACCAATTGGATGCCCTTGTAGCTCTTAAATCAAAAGAAGAAGTTATTGGAGAAATCATCGGAATCTTACAATCGCCTGCTAAAAATGTGGTTTCTGCACTTAAATCTGGTGGAGGAAAAATTGCAGGTATTGTTAAAACCTTATCTGAAAGATAAGAACAACGCGAGAACGCACTTAATAAATTATATTTTACAAACTATTTAAATCGATAGAAAAAATGGCAGATTTGAAACAATTCGCAGAACAATTAGTTAACTTAACAGTTAAAGAAGTTAACGAATTAGCAACAATATTAAAAGATGAGTATGGTATCGAGCCTGCTGCTGCAGCTGTAGTAGTTGCTGCAGGTGGAGGAGATGCTGGTGCTGCTGGTGCTGAGCAAACTGAATTTACTGTAGTATTAAAAGATGCTGGTGCTTCTAAATTAGGAGTTGTTAAAGCGGTTAAAGAATTAACTGGTTTAGGTCTTAAAGAAGCTAAAGATTTAGTTGATGCTGCTCCTGCAAATGTAAAAGAAGCAGTTTCTAAAGACGAGGCTGAAGGTCTTAAAAAATCTTTAGAAGAGGCTGGAGCTGTAGTTGAGCTTAAATAAGCTAACTTAAGTTTTAAGAACTAGGTTTAGGTCTTGAGTTAACCCTCAAAGACCTAAACCATTTTTCGTATAATAAAATTATATCCAGTTTTATTATCATATTAGTTTAATATACGAAAAAAATTTATCATCGTTACGAAGAAATTAGCATCCGTGTTTGAATAACCCAACCGCTAAAGAGATGTATCGATTTTAATAAAGAAAGTATTCATTAAACAGTGTATTCACACAACAAATTACTTTTTTTTAATCAAAATTTTGTCCATTGATGATAACAAATCAGACTGAAAGATTGAATTTTGCCTCAACCAAGAATATACCCCAATATCCAGACTTTTTGGATATTCAGGTAAAGTCTTTTAAAGATTTCTTCCAACTAGAAACGAAATCAGACGAAAGAGGCAACGAAGGTCTATATAACACCTTCATGGAAAATTTTCCAATCACCGATACAAGAAACAACTTTGTACTCGAATTTTTAGACTATTTCGTAGATCCGCCAAGATACTCTATACAAGAATGTATAGAAAGAGGTTTAACTTACAGTGTGCCTCTTAAAGCGAGATTGAAATTGTATTGTACCGATCCGGAACACGAAGATTTTGAAACTATTGTACAAGATGTTTATTTAGGAACAATTCCCTACATGACTCCAAGTGGTACATTTGTAATCAATGGAGCAGAGCGAGTGGTCGTTTCTCAATTGCATCGTTCTCCGGGAGTTTTCTTTGGCCAATCTTTCCATGCCAATGGAACTAAACTATATTCTGCCCGTGTTATTCCTTTTAAAGGTTCATGGATAGAATTTGCTACCGATATCAATAACGTAATGTATGCGTACATTGATAGAAAGAAAAAATTACCTGTAACTACTTTATTCCGTGCAATCGGTTTCGAAAGAGATAAAGACATTCTTGAAATCTTTGACCTGGCCGAAGAAATTAAAGTTTCTAAAACAGGACTAAAAAAATACATCGGACGTAAATTAGCAGCTCGTGTTTTGAATACATGGCATGAAGATTTCGTAGATGAAGATACAGGTGAAGTAGTTTCTATTGAAAGAAACGAAATCATCTTGGATCGTGATACCATTATCGATAAAGATAACGTGGAAGAAATCATAGATTCCAATGTAAAATCTATTTTGTTACATAAAGAGGATAACAACCAAGCAGATTATGCTATTATCCACAATACGTTACAAAAAGATCCAACCAACTCAGAGAAAGAAGCCGTTGAGCACATCTATCGTCAGTTGCGTAATGCTGAACCGCCTGATGAGGAAACCGCTCGTGGTATTATAGATAAATTGTTCTTCTCAGATCAACGTTACAACTTAGGTGAGGTAGGTCGTTACAGAATGAACAAAAAATTAGGTTTGGATATCCCAATGGAAAAACAAGTGTTAACCAAAGAGGATATCATCACAATCGTGAAATATTTGATCGAATTAATCAACTCTAAAGCAGAGATTGATGATATTGATCACTTATCAAACCGTCGTGTTAGAACCGTTGGTGAACAACTTTCTGCACAATTTGGTGTAGGTTTGGCTCGTATGGCCCGAACCATCCGCGAAAGAATGAACGTTAGAGATAACGAGGTATTTACACCTATCGATTTGATTAATGCTAAAACATTATCATCGGTTATCAATTCTTTCTTTGGTACCAACCAGTTATCTCAATTTATGGATCAAACCAATCCTTTGGCTGAGATTACACATAAAAGAAGATTGTCTGCCCTAGGACCAGGTGGTCTTTCAAGAGAAAGAGCCGGGTTTGAGGTACGTGACGTTCACTACACACATTACGGTCGTTTATGTCCGATTGAAACTCCTGAGGGTCCAAACATTGGTTTGATCTCCTCTTTAGGGGTATATGCCAAGGTTAACGGTATGGGATTCATTGAAACACCTTATCGTAAAGTAACCAATGGAGTTGTAGATTTGACATCAGAACCTATCTATTTAAGTGCAGAAGAAGAAGAAGGGAAAATGATTGCTCAGGCAAACATTGAAATGGACAATAGCGGAAAAATTACTGCCGATAAAGTAATTGCCCGTGAAGAAGGTGACTTCCCGGTAGTAGAACCCAATGTGGTTCATTATACCGATGTTGCTCCAAATCAGATTGCTTCGATTTCTGCTTCATTAATTCCATTCTTAGAGCATGATGATGCGAACCGTGCTTTGATGGGATCAAACATGATGCGTCAGGCCGTACCTCTTTTACGTCCTGAATCACCAATTGTTGGAACCGGTCTTGAAAGACAAGTTGCCTCTGATTCCAGAGTATTAATTAATGCAGAAGGAAATGGAGTAGTAGAGTATGTTGATTCTGAGAAAATCACCATCAAGTATGATCGTACAGATGCAGAAAGAATGGTGAGTTTTGATCCTGATGACAAAACCTACCAATTGATTAAATTCCAAAAAACAAATCAAAGTACTTGTATTAACCTTAAACCTATTGTAAGAAAAGGGGATAGAGTTACAAAAGGCCAAGTGCTTTGTGAAGGATATGCAACACAAAACGGTGAATTAGCAATCGGTAGAAACCTTAAAGTAGCATTCATGCCATGGAAAGGTTACAACTTCGAGGATGCGATTGTGATATCTGAAAAGGTAGTTCGTGATGATATTTTCACTTCAATTCATATTGATGATTATTCATTAGAAGTTCGTGATACCAAGTTAGGAAATGAAGAATTGACGAATGATATTCCAAACGTTTCTGAAGAAGCTACCAAAGATTTGGATGAAAACGGTATGATTAGAATTGGAGCCGAAGTAAAACCCGGCGATATTCTTATCGGAAAGATTACTCCAAAAGGAGAATCCGATCCAACTCCGGAGGAAAAATTATTACGTGCGATTTTTGGAGACAAAGCCGGTGATGTAAAAGATGCTTCTTTAAAAGCTTCTCCATCATTACATGGTGTAGTATTAGATAAAAAATTGTTTGCAAGAGCTGTAAAAGATAAGCGTAAACGAACAAAAGATAAAGATGATTTGGCTTCATTAGAAATGGAATTTGAAGTGAAGTTCAATGAGTTGAAAGATAAATTAGTTGATAAATTATTCAACATCGTAAACGGCAAAACGTCACAAGGTGTTATGAATGACTTAGGGGAAGAAGTTTTACCAAAAGGTAAAAAGTATACCCTTAAAATGCTTAATGCCGTTGAAGACTTTGCTCATTTAACCAAAGGACAATGGGTTGCAGATGACGAAACTAATGTATTGGTTAACGATTTGATTCACAATTATAAAATCAAATTAAACGATTTACAAGGAGCTCTTCGAAGAGAGAAATTTACAATCACTGTTGGAGATGAATTACCAGCCGGTATCTTAAAATTAGCTAAAGTTTACATCGCTAAGAAACGTAAATTGAAAGTGGGTGATAAGATGGCAGGACGTCACGGAAATAAGGGTATTGTGGCTCGTATCGTAAGAGATGAGGATATGCCTTTCTTAGAAGACGGAACGCCTGTGGATATTGTATTGAATCCTCTTGGGGTACCTTCTCGTATGAATATCGGTCAGATTTATGAAACCGTATTAGGATGGGCAGGTATGAACTTGGGTCAAAAATATGCCACTCCAATTTTTGACGGAGCTTCGATTGATCAAATTAATGAATTAACTGATAAAGCTGGAATTCCAAGATTTGGTCACACCTACTTGTATGATGGAGGTACCGGAGAACGTTTCCACCAACCTGCAACTGTTGGAGTAATCTACATGTTGAAATTAGGTCACATGATTGACGATAAAATGCACGCACGTTCTATCGGTCCGTATTCACTTATTACACAACAACCATTGGGTGGTAAAGCACAATTTGGTGGTCAGCGTTTTGGTGAAATGGAGGTTTGGGCTCTTGAGGCATACGGTGCTTCAAGTACTTTAAGAGAAATTTTGACGGTTAAATCGGATGATGTAATTGGAAGAGCCAAAACTTACGAAGCTATCGTAAAAGGTGAACCAATGCCAGAACCAGGGTTGCCGGAATCTTTCAACGTATTGATGCACGAATTGAAAGGTCTAGGTCTCGATATCCGATTAGAAGAATAATAGTGTTGTTTCAAGTTTCAGGTCTCAATTTTTTGAAACCTGAAACTTAAAACTTGAAACAAAATGAACAAAATTTATTGACTATCATGAATAATAGAAATAAAGATAAAAATACCGTAAAAAGGTTTAACAAAATTTCAATCGGATTGGCTTCACCAGAATCTATGTTGGCCGAGTCAAGAGGAGAAGTTTTAAAACCCGAAACCATTAATTACAGAACTCACAAACCCGAACGTGATGGTTTATTTTGTGAGCGAATTTTTGGTCCCGTAAAAGATTATGAATGTGCTTGTGGCAAATACAAAAGAATTCGCTACAAAGGAATTGTGTGTGACCGTTGTGGGGTTGAAGTAACCGAAAAGAAAGTTCGTCGCGACAGAGTAGGGCACATCAATTTGGTAGTTCCAATTGCTCATATTTGGTACTTCCGTTCTTTGCCAAACAAAATTGGTTATATTTTAGGATTACCTTCTAAGAAATTAGATATGATTATTTACTACGAAAGATACGTAGTAATTCAAGCCGGTATTGCCAAGAATGTTGACGGAGAACCGTTAGAAAAATTAGATTTCTTAACTGAAGAAGAGTATTTAAATATTCTAGATACCCTTCCAATGGAAAACCAATATTTAGATGATAACGATCCAAATAAATTCATTGCCAAAATGGGTGCTGAATGTATTATGGATTTATTAGCCAGAACAAATTTAGATGAATTATCATTCGAATTACGTCATGCAGCTAATAACGAAACATCTAAACAAAGAAAAACAGAAGCTTTAAAACGTCTTCAAGTAGTTGAGTCGTTCCGTGAAGCTAATGAGAACAGAGAAAATCGTCCGGAATGGATGATTTTGAAAGTAATTCCGGTTATTCCACCAGAATTACGTCCTTTGGTTCCTCTTGATGGTGGACGTTTTGCAACTTCAGATTTGAATGATTTATACCGTCGTGTAATCATCCGAAACAACCGTTTGAAAAGATTAATGGAGATTAAAGCTCCTGAAGTAATCTTACGAAACGAAAAACGTATGTTGCAAGAGGCTGTTGATTCATTGTTTGACAACACGCGTAAAGCTTCTGCTGTAAAAACAGAATCAAACCGTCCGTTGAAATCACTTTCGGATTCCTTAAAAGGAAAACAAGGTCGTTTCCGTCAAAACTTATTAGGAAAACGTGTAGACTATTCTGCTCGTTCGGTAATTGTTGTAGGACCGGAATTGAAGTTGTATGAATGTGGTTTACCTAAAGATATGGCTGCCGAATTGTACAAACCATTCGTTATTCGTAAGTTAATCGAAAGAGGAATTGTTAAAACAGTTAAGTCGGCCAAGAAAATAATTGACAAAAAAGAGCCTGTAGTATGGGATATCCTTGAAAATGTAATCAAAGGTCACCCAGTATTACTTAACCGTGCTCCTACGTTACACCGTTTAGGTATTCAAGCATTCCAACCTAAATTAATTGAAGGAAAAGCGATTCAGTTACACCCATTGACATGTACGGCGTTTAATGCCGATTTCGATGGTGACCAGATGGCGGTTCACTTACCATTAGGACCAGAAGCTATTTTAGAAGCACAATTATTAATGTTAGCTTCTCACAATATCTTAAACCCTGCAAATGGTGCGCCTATCACAGTTCCTTCTCAGGACATGGTTCTTGGTCTTTACTACATGACTAAAGAGCGTTTATCAACTCCTGAGCACAAAATTTTAGGTGAAGGATTAACTTTCTATTCTGCTGAAGAGGTAAACATCGCTTTAAATGAAGGAAAATTAGAGTTGAATGCTAGAGTTAAAATTAGAGCAAAAGACTTTAATGAAAACGGTGAATTAGTTTATAAAATTATTCAAACAACTGCTGGTAGAGTATTATTTAACGAAGTAGTACCTGAAGCAGCTGGATATATCAATGAGGTATTAACTAAGAAATCATTACGTGATATTATTGGTAAAATCTTAGCGGTAACTGACGTTCCTACAACTGCTGCTTTCTTGGATAACATGAAAGATATGGGGTATAAGTTCGCATTCCGTGGAGGTCTATCATTCTCATTAGGTGATATTAGAATTCCGGAACAAAAAGAGAAATTAATCGCTGATGCTCGTGAGCAAGTAGAAGCAATTTCGATGAACTATAGCATGGGTCTTATTACTAATAACGAGCGTTATAACCAAGTTATTGATATCTGGACTTCAGCTAATGCGCAATTAACAGAGTTAGCAATGAAAAATATCCGTGAAGACCAACAAGGTTTCAACTCGGTATATATGATGCTTGATTCTGGAGCAAGGGGTTCTAAAGAACAGATTCGTCAGTTAACCGGTATGCGTGGTTTGATGGCTAAGCCCAAAAAATCAACTGCCGGAGGTGGTGAAATTATTGAAAACCCTATTCTTTCTAACTTTAAGGAAGGTCTTTCGATCCTTGAGTACTTTATTTCTACTCACGGTGCTCGTAAAGGTCTTGCCGATACCGCTCTTAAAACGGCCGATGCAGGGTACTTGACTCGTAGATTACATGACGTATCTCAAGATGTTATTGTTAACTCTGTTGATTGTGGTACGTTACGTGGTATAGAAGTAACAGCTTTAAAGAAAAATGAAGAAGTTGTAGAAACACTAGGCGAAAGAATATTAGGGCGTGTAGCGTTGCAAGATGTTATCAACCCGCTAAACCTTGAAGTTTTGGTTCACGGTGGTGAAGAAATCACGGAGTCTATCATGAAAGCTATAGAAGCTTCTCCGGTAGAAAAAGTAGAAGTGCGTTCTCCATTAACTTGTGAAGCTGAGAAAGGTATTTGTGCCAAATGTTACGGTAGAAATTTAGCTACCGGTCAAATGACTCAAAAAGGAGAAGCTGTAGGTGTAATTGCAGCACAATCTATTGGTGAACCCGGTACTCAGCTTACACTTCGTACGTTCCACGTTGGAGGGGTAGCAGGAGGTATGTCGGAAGAATCTAGTATTGTAACACGTTTCAAAGGAAGACTAGAAATAGACGATTTGAAAACCGTTAAAGGTGAAGATGCCGAAGGAAATTCAATCGATATTGTTATTTCACGTTCAACTGAATTGAAATTGGTAGACGAAAATACAGGTATTGTATTAAATACTCACAATATCCCTTATGGGTCTACTATTTTCGTTAAAGACGGACAATCTGTAGATAAAGGAACTACTATCTGTAAATGGGATCCTTATAACGGGGTTATTATTTCTGAATTTACTGGTAAAATTGCTTATGAAGATTTAGAACAAGGTCAATCTTTCCAAGTTGAAATTGATGAGCAAACCGGCTTCCAAGAGAAAGTAATTTCGGAAGGAAGAAACAAAAAATTAATTCCAACTTTATTGATTTACGGTAAAGACGGAGAGTTAATTAGAAGTTATAACTTACCGGTAGGGGCTCACTTAATGGTAGACGATGGCGAGAAAATTAAAGCAGGTAAAATTTTAGTTAAAATTCCACGTCGTTCATCAAAAGCAGGAGATATTACCGGAGGTTTACCAAGAATTACAGAGCTTTTAGAAGCACGTAATCCTTCAAATCCTGCTGTAGTATCCGAAATTGATGGTGTGGTTTCTTTTGGAAAAATAAAGCGTGGTAACAGAGAAATTATTATCGAATCTAAGTTTGGTGAAGTTAAAAAGTATTTAGTAAAACTTTCCAACCAAATTCTGGTTCAAGAGAATGACTTCGTTAAAGCGGGAATGTCACTTTCTGATGGGGCAATTACTCCAGAAGATATTCTTAGAATTCAAGGTCCATCTGCTGTTCAACAGTATTTGGTAAATGAAATTCAAGAGGTTTACCGTTTACAAGGGGTAAAAATTAATGACAAACACTTTGAAGTTGTGATTCGTCAAATGATGCGTAAAGTACGTGTTGAAGATCCGGGAGATACTCTTTTCCTTGAAGAGCAATTGGTTCATACAAAAGATTTTATCATCGAAAACGATAAGCTTTTCGGTATGAAAGTAGTTGAAGATGCCGGTGATTCTGAACATTTAAAACCGGGTCAGATGGTTACACCAAGACAGTTGAGAGATGAAAACTCATTGTTAAAACGTGAAGATAAACAATTGGTAGTTGCCAGAGATGTAATTACAGCAACAGCAACACCAGTGCTTCAAGGTATAACAAGAGCTTCGTTACAAACGAAATCTTTCATATCTGCAGCTTCTTTCCAAGAAACAACTAAAGTATTAAACGAAGCAGCAGTAGCTGGTAAAGTAGATTCTTTAGAAGGTTTGAAAGAAAATGTAATCGTGGGTCACAGAATACCTGCCGGTACCGGTATGAGAGAATATGACAATATCATTGTGGGTTCGAAAGAAGATTACAATGAGTTAATGGCTGCAAAAGAAGAATACAATTATTAATCATTATGAGCGATAACCAATCACAAGGGCAAATAAACATTGAGTTAGATGAAACTATAGCAGATGGAATTTATTCCAATTTAGCTATAATCAATCATTCGGCTTCAGAGTTTGTTTTGGATTATGTTACTTTAATGCCGGGCGTTCCCAAAGCGAAAGTTAAATCCAGAATTATTTTAACTCCACAGCATGCCAAAAGATTATTAAAGGCATTAGGAGAAAATATTCATCGCTTTGAAATGGCTCATGGTGAAATTAAAGACTCAGATCAGCCACAGATTCCTCTAAATTTTGGTCCAACGGGTCAAGCTTAAATTAAATAAATACAAGACTCCTCAAATTGAGGAGTCTTTTTTTTATTGACTAATTTTCTTACCCTCAACTTAATTTTAAATTAGTATTTTTACCCCATATAATTAATACATGGTAGATGTATAGAAATATTATCAAAAGAATTTTTGATTTTCTTTTTTCTTTTTTGGGATTGATTTTTCTCACTCCTATCTTTATTATCTTAACTTTTTTATTATTCTTGTCTTATAAAGGCAACCCCTTTTTCCTTCAGAAAAGACCCGGCTTAAAGGGAAAAATATTTACCATAGTGAAATTTAAAACTATGAATGATAAAAAGGATTTGAATGGCAAATTACTTCCCGATGCCGAACGTCTTACAACCATAGGTTCTTTTGTTAGAAAAACGTCTTTGGATGAGATTCCACAATTGTTCAATGTTCTTGTAGGTGATATGAGTTTAATTGGACCTAGACCTTTATTAACACATTATCTTCATTTGTATAATGATTTTCAAAACAGACGTCATGAAGTAAAGCCGGGTATTACGGGATGGGCACAAGTAAATGGGAGAAATGCTATTTCGTGGGATCAAAAATTTGAATACGATGTGTGGTATGTTGATCATATTTCTTTTACTTTAGATATGAAAATCCTTTTTAGAACGGTTTTAAAGGTTTTAAAAAAGGAAGGTATAAATGCTGCCGATGCAGCCACAATAGAACCTTTTAATGGAAACTAAGATTGTATTATACGGAGCAAGTGGTCACGGAAAAGTGATTGCAGATATCCTTAATTACCAAAAGGATATAGAATTAATTTTTATAGACGATTCGCCTAAATTAGAAAATGTACTTCAATTTCCGGTTTTCAATAGAAATGCTCTAAATTTAGATACCCATAGTCAACTCATAATTTCCGTAGGTAATAATAGAGTTCGTAAAAATATTGTATCAAGACTTCAAGTTTCATACGCTAGAGCAATTCATCATTCTGCTGTGATATCTTCCTATTCCACTGTAGATGAAGGTACTGTAGTTATGGCTGGGGTATTGGTAAATCCAAATGTTAAGGTAGGTAAGCATTGTATTTTAAATACAGGTTCTATAATTGAACATGATTGTTTGATTTCCGATTTTGTACACGTATCTCCAGGAGTCTCTCTTGCCGGAAATGTCAGTATCGGAGAAGGCACTCATGTAGGGATTGGTAGTACTATAATTCAAAATGTTACCGTAGGTAAATGGGCAACCATTGGTGCCGGTGCTGTAGTTTTAAAAGATGTTCCGGATTATGCTGTGGTTGTAGGTAATCCCGGTAAAATAATAAAATTTAATTCAATTCAGTAAATGGAGTTTTCAAAAATTTGGTTGTCATCACCTCATATGGGAGGAACCGAACAAAATTATATAGCCGAAGCATTTCAAACCAATTGGGTGGCACCTTTGGGACCCAATGTTACGGGTTTCGAATCGGATTTAGAACAGTATTTAGGTGCAGATAAATTTGTAGCAGCCTTAAGCTCGGGTACTGCTGCTATTCATTTGGGTCTTATTCTTTTGGGTGTAAAAGCCGGAGATGAAGTAATTTGTCAAAGTATGACTTTTTCTGCATCGGCTAATCCCATATTGTACTTGGGAGCTACTCCGGTATTTGTTGATAGTGAAATTGATACATGGAATATGTGTCCTAATGCTTTAGAAGAAGCTATTAAAGATAGGTTGGCAAAGGGTATTAAACCCAAAGCAATTGTAGCTGTACATCTTTATGGAATGCCTTTTCAAGTTGAAGCTTTACAAGCCCTATCTGAAAAATATGAAATTCCAATTCTTGAAGACAGTGCAGAAGCTTTAGGTAGTTCATTCAAAAATCAAAAGTGTGGTACTTTTGGAACGTTAAGTGTACTTTCTTTCAATGGAAATAAGATCATAACCACATCCGGAGGAGGAGCATTAGTTGTCCCTCATAAAGAATTAAAAGAAAAAGCTGTTTTTCTGGCTACCCAAGCTCGAGATAATGCTCCGCATTACCAACATAGCGAAATAGGTTACAATTATAGACTAAGTAATATTTGTGCCGGTATTGGAAGAGGTCAAATGGAAGTCTTAGACAGTCATGTCAAACAAAGAAGAGCCATGCATGAATTTTATGTTTGTTTGTTTGAAAAGCAGGATTATGTTAAGGTTTTTAATGAGCCAAATTCTGATTTTTATTCAAATCATTGGTTAAGCTGTATAGTTTTTGAATCCAACCCAAAACAACATAGCTCAACCCAATTACGTGAATTTTTAGATCGATTTTCAATTGAATCCAGACCCCTTTGGAAGCCTATGCATTTGCAACCCATCTTTGAAAAGTATCCTTATTTTGGGGGTAATGTTTCACAGAAATTGTTTGAAAATGGACTCTGTTTGCCTTCGGGTTCCAATTTAACGGATGAGGATAGAGTTCGAATAAAAGAAAAAATAAATGATTTTTTATTTTAAGATTTTTTTAAGATTTTATAATTAGTATATTTACTCGTTTATTTGACTAACTCTAAATTTTGAAACCAAAGTATCAATTTGCAAAAGATTTAAGAGGCTTGTTTTCTAATATAAGATTAGATTTTAGCTTTAAAAACCTAGGGTATTTACCTCGATGGGTGGTACTTCTTTTGGATGTTTTTATTGTAGTTTTTTCCGGAATTGTAACCTTTTTACTCCTTAGCGGAATTAAACTAAACTACATAAATGAAAAATACTATGCTATAGGTTCAATACTATATTTAACAGTAAACATTCTTTATTTTTGGATATTTAGAACCTATTCCGGAATCATTAGGCATTCTTCTTACATTGATGCATTAAAGATTTTCTTTTCTCAGTCGTCAACCCTAATTACCTTTGTTGTTGTCAATTTTATTACAGTTTTAAATAACAGCGAAAAGATATTTTTAAACACTGGAATCTTCATTCATGCCGTACTGTCATTTAGTTTGTTGTTTTTTTATCGCGTTGTAGTAAAACAAGTTTTTGAAAGGTATTTCAACGCAGTAAATGACACTAAAAAAGAGAAAGTTTTAATATACGGTACCGATGCGAATGCTATTGCAGTAGCCAATGCTTTAAAATCAGAAGTCCCGCAACGTTTCAAGATTATTGGTTTTATTGATAAAAAAAATCAAAACAATACCAAAAGAATACTTGATTTGCCCATTTTACATCTTAAAAGACGTATTCCGGTAATTATGCGACTTTACAAATCGGAAGCTTTAATTATAGCCGATAAAAGTTTGAACAAAGAAGAACGCTCTCAAATTGTTGAAGAATGTTTGGAATACAATTACAAAGCTTACACAATACCCCTTGTGGCCGATTGGGAAGATAAAAATGAAATTTCTAAAAACATCAAAAATTTTGAAATTCAAGATTTACTCGAACGCAAGCCTATAGTTTTAGATACTAAAGGGATTTCTTCACAATTGCAAAATAAAAAAGTTATGATTACCGGTGCAGCCGGTTCTATTGGAAGCGAGATCGTAAGGCAAGTATTGAGTTTTAAACCGGATACCTTAGTTTTAATTGATCAAGCTGAAACTCCACTTCATAATTTGTCTATAGAAATTGCACAGTTGAATCAGTTTGTACAAGTAAAAACTATAATTGGTGATATTCGGAATTACGAATTTTTAGAACATTTATTTAAGATTTTTAAACCCGATGTTGTATATCATGCAGCGGCCTACAAACATGTGCCTTTGATGGAAGATAATCCGGCACAAGCCGTTTTTACAAATATTCAAGGTACAAAAAACCTTGCCGATTTAGCTCTTGAGTTTGGAGTAGAAAGGTTTGTGATGATTTCTACAGATAAAGCAGTTAATCCTAGCAGCGTCATGGGGGCGAGTAAAAGAATTGCAGAAATGTATGTACAATCCCTTCATTTTAAAAACCGAAAAAAATCTTCTGATACGTACACTAAATTTATAACTACAAGATTTGGTAATGTTTTGGGATCAAATGGTTCGGTAGTGCCTCTTTTTACTAAACAAATTCAAGAAGGCGGACCTATAACGATAACCCATCCAGAAATAATAAGGTATTTTATGACCATTCCCGAGGCATGTCAATTGGTGCTGGAGGCTGGTGCTATGGGATGTGGAGGTGAGATTTTTATTTTTGATATGGGTGAGCCGGTTAAAATTATTGATTTAGCCAAAAAAATGATTCGTTTAGCGGGGTATATTCCGGACAGAGATATAAAAATAAAAATTGTAGGTTTAAGACCCGGCGAAAAATTATTTGAAGAACTTCTTAATGATACAGCCAAAAATTTAGCAACACACAATGAGAAAATTATGATTGCCGAAGAGGTTTGTGAAGATCATGAAGTTGTAGCTGATTTAATTGAAGATTTGATAATTTCTGCTCATTTAAAGTCCAATCAGATTATAGTATCGAAAATGAAAAAAATTGTTCCTGAGTTTAAAAGTATGAATTCTGTATTTCAAGAACTTGATATTCGATAATCTATAAATATTAACAATTAAAACTATATTTGCCCAAAATACTAACCCAATATTTTCATGAAAAATAATTCTCTATTCCTCATTCTGTTTGCAAGTATCCTTTTTTCCTGCGTGCCTGCCAAGGATGTAGTTTATTTTCAAGGTATTGATAATGCAAATTCTACAGCGTCTGTTAATTATGAACCCGTTATAAAAGCGGATGATATTTTGTATATAAATGTTTCAACACTAGATCCCAAGGCAGCAGAACCTTTCAATCTAGGAAATACAGAAGGCCAAGGTACCGGTGGAGCAGGAGGCGGTGTGCAACTTCAAAGATTGACTTATTTAGTTAAAAATGACGGTACAATTCAATTTCCCGTTTTAGGTACGCTCAAAGTTGGTGGTTTAACAAAAGCCGAAGTGACTCATATGGTTTCATCCCGAATTTCAGAATTTGCTAAAGATGCAGTCATAAATATACGAATAATGAATTTTAAAATTTCGGTTCTAGGTGAGGTAAATTCTCCGGGTTCTTTTGTCATAACCAATGAAAGAATTACAATTCCGGAAGCTTTGGCGTTAGCTGGAGATATGACGTTGTTTGGTAAAAGAGAAAATATCTTATTAATCAGAGAAGTACAGGGGGTCAAATCAACTTTAAGACTGGATATGACAAATCCCGAAATTATAAATTCGCCCTATTATTATTTAACGCAAAACGATGTACTGTACATCGAACCCAATAAACGTAAAATAAATTCAACTGCAATAGGTCCGAACATCTTGGCAGGAATTTCTATTTTAGGTTTTGCTATAACTACAGTGCTTTTGTTAACCAAGTAATTTCTCATGCAAAATAGTAATCCTATTAAAGAAACTTCGGAAATCATTGATTCCAAAATAAATTTATCTGAACAAATCTTTCGATATCTCAAAAATTGGAAATGGTTTGTTTTAAGTGTTTTCTTATGTTTGTCAATTGCCTATATTTATTTGAGATATCAAATAACACAATACGGACTAACTACCACAATACTCATTAAAGATGATAAAAAAGGAGGAGCTTCAGAGTTAGACGCCTTTAGTGATTTGGGAGTTTTAGGGGTTAAAAAAAGTAATTTGGAAAATGAAATCCAAATCTTAAAATCCAGAACTTTATCTCAAAATATTATCAAAGAACTTCGTTTTAATGTTTCGTTTTTTGCTGAAGGAAGAATTATAACTCCCGAGCTTTACCATAATTCTCCCATAAATATTGAGTTTGAAAAAGACAGTTCAGCATTTGTGAATTCAAATGCTACTTTTTACTACAGTCCAATTGATCAAGACTTTTTTGAATTGGCCGATGCCAACAAGGAAAATGTTAAAAAATATAAGTTTGGTTCTTTTTTTGAGACCAAATTGGGTAAAATGAGGGTTGTAAAAACAGCCAAACACGCCAAAAACGACAATACTATAATTATAAAAATAGCACCTATTAATGCTGTTGCGGCCTCCTACCAAGGAAATCTTAAAGTAGCACAAATGGGAGATCAAACCAGTATAATTCAATTATCTGTAGTTGACCCTTTGCCTCAAAAGGGAATTGATTTTCTAAATACCGTTGTTTTAAAGTTCAATCAAGATGCATTGGCCGACAAAAATCTTATTGCCAAAAATACTCAAGATTTTATTGATGAAAGACTCGGTATAATCACAGGAGAACTTGATACCGTTGAACGGTATGCTGAACGTTTTAAGAAAGAAAATAGATTAACAGACTTAACTTCAGATGCCGGTTTAAATTTATCAACATCATCAGAATATGAAAAAGCAATTGTAGAGAATGGTAAGGAACTTAAAGTGATTGAATTTATGCTTAATTCAATTGCCAATTCCTCATTAGATCAAACCATTCCTTCAAATATTATCCCAAGTGGTGGCTCGGCAACCTTAATTAATGAGCATAATGTTTTGGTTCTTGAACGTTTGAGATTTTTAAAAAATGTTTCCCCAAATCATCCTTCTGTAGCTACTTTTGACCAACAAATATTAGGTTATAAATCCAATATAAAAGAGAGTTTAAAAAATTTAAAAAACTCTTTACTCATTGAAAAAGGCCAATTGCAAATGCAAGAGTCCAAATACAATTCAAAAGTAACCCAAGTACCCACTTTAGACCGGAAATACAGAACCATAGATAGACAACAAAACATTAAAGAGGCTTTGTATTTGTATTTAAGACAAAAACAAGAAGAAACGGCCATTTCCTTAGCTGTTACTTCACCCAAAGCCAAGGTGATTGATGCGGCTTATTCTATTGGAGTGGTGGCTCCAAATAAGTCAAATATTTATCTAATAGCCTTATTCATTGGCTTGTTTATACCGCTATCTATTATTTATATTATCCAACTTCTTGATACTAAAATACATTCGAGAAACGATCTTGAAAAATACCTAAACTTACCCTTTTTGGGTGATATCCCTTTGTCTGAGTCGAGTGACGAAGTGATGACATCTGATAGTAGATCAAGTACAGCAGAGTCGTTCCGTATTCTGTTGACCAATTTAGATTTCATGTTGGCCAATACAACTCACAATCAAGCCAAAACAATCTTCGTTACCTCTACTATCCCAAAAGAAGGAAAAACGTTTATTGCTGTAAATATTGCTAGTACTTTGGCTCTATACGGTAAAAAAGTATTACTTATTGGAATGGATTTAAGACACCCCAAAATTTCTGAATACATTTCTATCGATAACAATATTGGTTTGAGTAATTACCTTTCAAGTGATAAATTGGCTGTGTCTGACATTATTCATAAACAACCTGGTTCAAAAGATTTTTGGGTAATGCCATCCGGAATTATCCCCCCAAATCCTGCCGAATTATTGAATACAGGAAAAATTGCAGAGTTGTTTGAAACTCTCAAAAGCCAATATGACTATATCGTAGTTGATACAGCTCCGGTTAGTTTAGTTACCGATACATTATTGGTTAGTAGGTTTGCTGATGTTTTTATCTATATTGTCAGGGCTAACTACCTTAAAAAGCATTCGTTGGTAATTCCGAAAGCCTTACATAAAGAAAATAAGTTACCCAATATGGCCTTAATTTTGAACGGTACCGATCCTCAAAAAACCTACGGTTATGGCTACGGCTATGGCTATGGCTATGGTTATGGCTATGGCTATGGTTATGGTGTAGAATTAGATAAGTCTGCTGAGCCTTGGTACAAAAGATGGTTTAAACGTTAGAATTTAAATAATTGGTTGTTTTGAAATGCTAGCTCAAGAGGTTCGATGGCCTTGATAGTTATAGGGTTGTAAAAAGCTTGGGCATGTTTTTGATGATGGATATCAGAACCAACAAAATCAATGAAGTCGTTTTCGAGAAGTTTTTGAGCCTGTTTTGAAACGATTTCTCCATAATATCCGGTTGTGGATAGTAAATTTAGCTGAAAAAGGCAGCCTGCTTTTTTCAGCTTTTTATATTCTTCAAAGCGTGAATAGTAAAACAAATAGCGTTCTGGGTGGGCTAATATGGGTTTGTAACCGGCTACTTGAACTTCATAAATTAGATCGTACAATTGTGCCGGTGGAGCTAAATAGGACATTTCTACCAAAACGTAAAAATCTTTTACAGTTAAAAGTTTTTCGGAATGAATGTTTTGAAAAAAAGAAGCATCCATCATGTATTCTGCGGCAGTATGTAAAGGGATTGTTAGGTTAATTTCGTTCAAGTGCTGTTTTACTTTTTCGGTTACCTCATTGATTTTTTCCGGCGTGTTATTCCATAGATTTGCAATAACATGTGGGGTTGTGGTAATGGGTCCAAAACCTAAAGTTTTCATGGTGTGAATAAGCTCAACGGTCTCGGCAAAAGATTTAGAACCATCGTCTAATCCCGGAAGGATATGCGAATGGATATCCGCAAATTCATCCGGTATGAATGAGGCTAGTGAAGGTTTTTTTTTCTTGAAAAAAATCAAAGCAGTGTTTTGGAATTAGCTAACAAATTAGAGTAAAGATAGTTAAAACCCTTTTTTAATCCATTTCTGAGGTAAAAAATAGTTTCACCGTTGGAAATTTACTTTGCGTCATTTGAATGGTAAACTCAGAATCGGCTAAGAAAACCAATTGACCGTATTTGTCATGAGCTAAGAACTTTTGTTTGATTCGCTTAAATTCGGCAAATTCACTGTTTTTGGGATCTTCCGGTTTTACCCAACAGGCTTTGTGTGCCGGAAAGTTTTCATAGTTGCATTTGGCTCCGTATTCGTGTTCCAAGCGGTACTGAATTACTTCATATTGCAGAGCCCCTACCGTACCAATTACTTTACGGTTGTTCATTTCCAATGTAAAAAGCTGTGCAACGCCTTCATCCATAAGTTGGTCTACTCCTTTTTCGAGTTGTTTGGATTTGAGCGGATCGGCATTATTGATGTATCTGAAATGTTCCGGCGAAAAACTGGGTATTCCTTTGAAGCTCATGAGTTCACCTTCTGTGAGAGTATCTCCAATTTTAAAGTTTCCGGTATCGTGTAGTCCTACAATATCGCCGGGATACGAAATGTCTACAATTTCTTTACGCTCTGCAAAAAAAGCATTGGGGCTCGAAAATTTTAGAGCTTTGTTTAATCTCACGTGTGTGTAGGGTTTGTTTCTTTCAAAAGTACCCGATACAATTTTAACAAAGGCCAAACGGTCGCGGTGTTTGGGGTCCATATTGGCGTGGATTTTAAATACAAATCCCGACATTTTGGTTTCAGTGGGTTCTACGGTTCTGGAATCAGAATCTTTGGCTCGTGGAGAAGGAGCAATTTCAATAAAACAATCCAATAATTCACGAACGCCAAAATTGTTTAAAGCCGATCCGAAAAAAACCGGTTGTAGCGTTCCTTCCAGATATTCTTCTCTGGAGAAAGGTGGGTAGACTTCGTCTATTAATTCGAGTTCCTCTCTGAGTTTTTCTGCGGCTTTGCTACCAATAATTTTTTCCAATTCGGGATTGTGAATGTCTGAAAACGCAATGGTGTCTTCGATGTTTTTTCGACTGTCTCCACTAAAAATATTGATGTTTTTTTCCCAAAGGTTGTAAATGCCTTGAAAATCATACCCCATGCCTATAGGAAAGCTCAAAGGAGCTACTCGTAATTTCAGCTTTTTCTCTACTTCATCCATTAGGTCAAAAGCGTCTTTTCCTTCACGATCCAATTTGTTTATAAAAACAATCATAGGGATATTTCGCATGCGACAAACTTCAACCAATTTTTCGGTTTGTTCTTCCACCCCTTTGGCTACATCTATCACCACTATAACGCTATCTACAGCAGTTAGGGTTCTGAATGTGTCTTCGGCAAAATCTTTATGTCCCGGAGTATCTAATATGTTGATTTTTTTATCCTTATAATTAAAAGCCAAAACCGATGTGGCTACCGAAATACCTCTTTGGCGTTCAATTTCCATAAAATCGGATGTAGCTCCTTTTTTGATTTTATTGTTTTTTACGGCACCGGCTTCTTGAATGGCCCCACCAAAAAGCAGAAGCTTTTCTGTGAGTGTTGTTTTTCCGGCATCGGGATGCGAAATAATACCAAATGTGCGTCTTCTTTTAATTTCTTCTGTAAAACTCATAGCTCATGTATAGGGTGTGCAAAAATAGTATTTATTGCCCAAAAATGGGCAAACTATTTTCGTTAATAAATTTTTGTTAATAGTGTGGGCTATACTTGTATAATGTCTTTGAATTGTTAATTTTGTGAGTTGCTAGGTCTAGTGGGCCTTGCGTTGTTCTATTGAATATTAACCTGTTTTTTAGCCTATGCCAAGATTAGCCTATATTGTAGTCCTTTCTTTGTTCTTTAGTTTTCTGAGTTTTGCACAAACATCCAAAGAAGTGTTGTTTACTATCAACGGTAAGCCTTTTTATACGGATGAATTTGTTCGGGTTTACCAGAAGAATTTGGATTTAGTTAAAGACGAATCGCAAAAAGATTTGGATCACTATTTGCAACTTTTTGTAGGATATAAATTGAAAATTCAAAAGGCATATGAATTGGGTTTGCATGAAAATCCCAAATATCAAAACGAGCTTCGCTCTTACCGAACTCAATTAGCCAAAAATTATATAACCGATTCTAAGGTTACCCAAGACTTATTGGAAGAAGGCTACCAGCGTTCGTTGAAAGAAATCAGAGCTTCACATATTTTATTAAATTTAGACGAGAACAGTACACCTCAAGATACATTGCGTGTGTACAACAGTTGTATTGAATTGCGAAATCGTATTTTGAAAGGGGAAGACTTTGCTGCTTTGGCTCAAAAATATTCCCAAGATCCCAGTGCCAAAGAAAATTCCGGCGATTTAGGATTTTTCTCTGCTTTCCGAATGGTTTATCCTTTTGAAAATGCGGCTTACAGCACTCCGTTGGGTTCGGTTTCTATGCCGGTTCGCACCCGATTTGGCTATCATTTGGTTAAGGTAACCGATATTCGGGATAACCGAGGTGAAGTAACCGTAGCTCATATTATGTTGCTTAACACCCAAGAAGGCGGAGAAGATGAGGTTCAGAAAAATAAAAAGTTGATACAGGAAATTTCAACCAAAATCAAACAAGGAGAAGCATTTGAAGATTTGGCCAAGCAATTTTCACAAGATAAATCTACCGCATCAAAAGGTGGACTTTTGAATCGTTTCGGGTCGGGTCAATTGAGTTCTGAAATGTTTGAAACCGTTGCTTTTTCATTGGAAAAGCCTCAGCAAGTTTCAGAGCCGTTTCAAACGCAATTCGGTTGGCACATTGTAAAATTAATTTCGAAACATCCGCTTAAATCGTTTGACGAATCAAAATCTGAATTGGAAACCAAAATCAGTCGAGACGAGCGTTCCCGCAAGATTGCCGCTTCCTTACAAGAAAAATTACGAGCCAAATATCCGGTTAAAACCCAAGCTCCGTTATTGGCAAAAATCAAAAAGACAATACCCGATACTTATTATGATGGGAGTTGGGAATTACCGGCTGTAAAAACAGAATTTGCCGGCCCTCTTTTTTCCTATGCTAATCAGTCGGTTTCGGCTCAAGAGTTTTTGGAATATTTGTACATTCAACAAAAAAATCCCACTAAAACCAAACCTATAGCTTCCTTGGTAGATTTTCATTACCAAGCTTTTATCGACCAAAAACTGAATCAATATTACAACGATAATTTGGAGCAAGAGTTTCCGGAATTTGCGGCTGTAATGGACGAATACCGTGACGGACTGTTGTTGTTTGATTTGTTGGAAAAAGAAATTTGGGAAAAATCGAAAACCGATACCCTAGGATTGAAAAGTTTTCACGAGCAAAACCGTATGAAATATGTTTGGAAGAAGCGATATGATATGGTCTTGTTGTCTTCTACTCAAGCCGATGTGGCTAAAAAAGCACATAAAATGCTCAAACAAGGTAAAACTCCGGATGCTATAAAATTGGCTTTTAATACCGAGAATCAAGTGAAAATTATGGCTACAGCCGGAGAATATGAAGAAGGAAGTGATGTTTTGCCTAAGCAAATTCCTAACAAAACGGGATTGCAGGAAGTTTTTCAAGAAGGAAATTACTATTATGTTTTGATGGTAAATGCGATTAAGCCTGCCGGGCCTAAATTGTTCGAAGAGTGTAAAGGAAGAGTTATCAATGATTATCAAAACCATTTGGAGTCACATTGGGTCTCCTCGCTTCAAAAAGAATTCAATGTATCTATAGACACGGCTGTTTTTCAAAAAGTGAAGTCTCAAATCAAACCCTAATGTTTCAAAAACTCACATCGGTTTTGTTCCTATTAGTCTTGAGTTCGTGTTCTTATTTTAAAGAAGAGGCGAAACCCGAGGCCATAGCCCGTGTAGGGGATAGTTATTTGTACCGAAGTGAAATTGTCGAATTGATTCCGGAGGGAACTTCTAAAGAAGATAGTGTAGCCATTGTACAAAGTTACATCGATAGATGGGCAACTCAAAAGTTGTTAATCAAAGCGGCCGAATTGAATATTCGAAAAGAGAGACAAATAGAGATAGATAATTTGGTTTTGCAATACAAAACCGATTTGTACACCAAAGCCTATTTGGAAGAAATAGTTTCCAATCAGTTGGATACCTTGGTTTCTGAAACGGAGATGCGCAATTATTATAGCGATAATAAAGAAAATTTCAGAACAAATGGTGTTTTACTTCGTTTGCGTTACCTACATTTGCCAAAAGATCACCCTAAATTTGAAACTATAAAATCCAAATTTTTTGATAGGAAAAAAGGAGATGCCAAATTTTGGGAAACCTATCAGCTTCAGTTTAAAAGCTCGGCGTTGAATGATAGTGTTTGGGTAGAGATGAATCAAGTGTATCGCAAGTTACCCTTTATCAACCCTGAAAATAGAGAAAATTATATAGTTTCCGGAAAAAGTATACAATATCCGGATTCTTTGTATGTTTATTTGGTTAAAGTGAGTGCGGTTTTAGATAAAAATGAAATCAGTCCGTATGATTATGTAAAACCCACCTTAAAAGAGTTGTTACTCAACAAAAGAAAGTTAGATTTAATTAAAAAATTCGAGAAGGATATTACTGATGATGCCATTAAAAACAATAAATATGAAGTTTACCGCTAAAAAAAGTCTTGTTTTTGTATTTCTATGCTTGATTTCGCTCCCAATGAGTGCTCAAGAAATTATTCAAGACGCTGTTGCCCCAAAAAAGGATACCACCTTAAAAACAAACCGTAGAAAAATTGATGGGGTTATAGCTACCGTGGGGAGTTATATCATTTTGGATTCTGATATAGACATGGAATATGTAGAGCTTTCTCAAGGCGGAAATTCTATTGGAAACATCACGCGTTGTCAGTTACTCGAAAAATTAATGGAAGAGCGATTATTTGCCCATCAAGCTCAATTGGATAGTACTATTGTGGTGAAAGATGCCGAAATTAACGCCATGATGGAGGAACGAATTTCTGTTATTTTGGAGCAAATAGGTTCGTTGGATAAAATGTTGAAGTTTTACAACAAAAAGAATGAGGAAGATTTCCGTTCGTTCTTTTTTGATGTGTTGAAACAAAACAAGTTGTCCATTGAAATGCGAAATAAGATTGTAGAGAAAGTTGAAATTACACCGGAGGAGGTGCGTACTTTCTTTAAAAACATACCTAAAAATGAATTGCCAACCTTTGGTGCCGAGATGGAAGTTTCTCAAATTGTTGTAGAGCCCAAAGTATCAAAAGAAGATAAGCAAGCGGTTATTGATCGTTTGAATGACATTCGTAGGGATGTTATAGAAAACGGAGCCAGTTTTAAAACCAAAGCGGTTATTTATACGCAAGACAGAGCCTCGGCCTCTTCCGGAGGGTATTACAAAATAAACCGAAAAACGCCTTTTGTAAAAGAGTTCAAAGATGTTGCGTTCAGTTTGGCCGAGGGAGAAATTTCGAAACCTTTTGAAACCGAGTTTGGTTTTCATATTATTATGGTAGAGCGTATTCGAGGACAAGAAGTGGAGTTGCGACACATACTGTTGACACCCAAAGTATCGGATGCGGCTTTACGTGAGGCAAAAGAACGTGCTGAATTGATTCGATCTAAGATAAACAATGGCGAAATTACTTTTGCCGAAGCTGCCCGAAGTATGTCTGATGAAAAAGAAACCCGTGCCAATGGAGGCGTATTATTGAATCCTAAAACGTTAGATTCTCGTTTTGAATTGACCAAAATGGATCCGGCCTTATACAGTCAGGTTTCCAATTTGAAGGATAAAGAGGTATCGCTGGCCCTATTGGATGAAGATCAAAAAGGTACCAAGCGATACAAACTTTTGATGGTAACCAATCGTATCGATTCGCATACAGCAGATTATGCTCAAGATTATACAAAGATTAAAGATTTGGCCTTAAAAGAAAAGCAGTTTAAAGAATTGGCTAAGTGGACCAATGAAAAGATATTGGAAACCTACATTCGCATCAACGGTCAATACCGCGAATGTAGTTATGACAACAATTGGTTAAAAAAATAAATTCATATACCTTTCCTAATACCGTACACGTATGTCTGATGTAGCAGCCATTGAACAATTGGTTCAAAAAAGAGTCGAATTAAAAAAAGAAATTTCCAAAATAATTGTTGGTCAGGAAGTTGTTGTAGACCAAATTATTTTAAGTATTTTTTCGGGGGGTCATGCTTTATTGGTAGGCGTTCCCGGACTGGCCAAAACGTTGATGGTAAATACAATTTCTCAAGCTTTGGGCTTGGACTTCAAACGCATCCAGTTTACACCCGATTTGATGCCTTCGGATATTTTAGGAAGCGAAATTTTGGATGAAAACCGCCAGTTTAAATTTATCAAAGGACCCCTATTTGCCAATATCATTTTGGCCGATGAGATCAATAGAACACCACCCAAAACTCAGGCCGCTTTACTAGAGGCCATGCAGGAGCGAGCGGTTACCATTGCCGGTCACAACTACAAATTAAGTTTGCCTTATTTTGTTTTGGCTACCCAAAACCCTATAGAACAAGAAGGAACCTATCCGTTACCGGAGGCCCAGCTCGATCGTTTTATGTTTTCGATAAAATTGGATTATCCCACATTTGACGAAGAAGTTCAAGTAGTTAAAAGTACAACCAACGATTCAAAAACTACTATTAACTCTATGTTTACAGCCGAAGAGATTATAGATATTCAGCATTTAATTCGCCGTATTCCGGTAGCCGATAATGTGATAGAATATGCCGTGACCTTAGTAGGCAAAACGCGTCCCGACAGTCCGTTGGCTACCGATTACATTCGCAATTACATCGATTGGGGAGCAGGTCCTCGAGCTTCGCAAAATTTAATTTTAGCAGCCAAAGCTCATGCCGCATTTAAAGGGAAATTCTCACCCGATATAGAAGATGTGAAAGCTGTAGCCGAAGGCATTTTACGTCATCGGGTAGTAAAAAATTACAAAGCCGATGCGGAAGGGGTAAGCATTGAAAAAATCATTAGTACTTTATTGTAATCAAAAAATCAAAATACCAGAGAAACGTTCCATTTTGGAGCGTTTTTTTATAGGTTTTCGGGTTTGAGTTTACCCAATCGGAATAATTTGGATTGAGTCAAAACAAGGGCTTTTTGCTAAATTGGCAATTTAGACGCTTAATTTTGGCAATTTTACATTTTTGGGCTAAAAAAATGGTTTTTGTTGAAAAAAATTTTCATAAAATGGGAATTGTCTAAAAAATGCACTTCAATTGATATAGTTTACTAATAATTTTCTAATGTTACATCGATTTCGTAATTTTGCCACACAAACAAAATAAACCTAAATATTTATGGCTTTTGATATTGAAATGATTGAAAAAGTGTATGCTACCTTAGCCGAGCGTGTAGATCAGGCTCGCACTATAGTTGGGCGTCCACTTACGTTATCCGAAAAAATATTGTATTCTCACTTGTGGGAAGGTATGCCTTCGCAAGCTTACCAAAGAGGTGTTGATTATGTTGATTTTGCTCCCGATCGCGTGGCGTGTCAGGATGCGACAGCTCAAATGGCTTTGTTGCAATTCATGCATGCCGGAAAGAGTAAGGTTGCCGTTCCTACTACAGTACATTGTGACCATTTGATTCAGGCTAAAGTCGGAGCAAAAACCGATTTGCAAGTAGCCAATACCCAATCTAAAGAGGTGTTTGACTTTTTGTCATCGGTATCCAATAAGTACGGTATAGGTTTTTGGAAACCGGGCTCGGGAATTATTCATCAAATTGTTTTGGAGAATTATGCTTTTCCGGGTGGGATGATGATAGGGACCGATTCTCACACGGTTAATGCCGGGGGATTAGGTATGTTGGCTATTGGAGTTGGTGGTGCCGATGCGGTAGATGTAATGTCCGGTATGGCTTGGGAATTGAAATTTCCAAAATTAATCGGTGTAAAGTTGACCGGAAAATTAAGTGGCTGGACTGCTCCCAAAGATGTAATTTTGAAAGTAGCCGATATACTTACAGTAAAAGGAGGAACGGGAGCTATAGTTGAATATTTTGGTGAAGGAGCCGAGGCGATGTCTTGTACCGGTAAAGGAACCATTTGTAATATGGGTGCCGAAATTGGTGCAACAACTTCTACTTTTGGGTATGATGATTCGATGCGTCGTTATTTGGCAGCAACCGGAAGACAAGATGTAGTTCAAGCAGCCGATAAAGTAGCTTCTTATTTAACCGCAGATGCGGAAGTATATGCCAACCCGGAAGCTTATTTTGACCAATTGATTGAAATTAATTTATCAGAATTAGAGCCTCATATCAACGGACCGTTTACTCCGGACCGTGGAACTCCGGTTTCTAAAATGAAAGAAGAGGCTGCGGCCAACGGATGGCCTTTGAAAGTAGAGTGGGGGTTAATTGGTTCTTGTACCAACTCTTCTTATGAAGATATGTCTCGAGCCGCGTCTATTGTAAGACAAGCCGTTGCTCATGGAATAACTCCTAAGGCTGAATTTGGTATCAATCCGGGTTCTGAGCAAATCCGTTATACTATTGAAAGAGATGGTATCATTGCCGATTTTGAAAAAATGGGAACTAAAGTATTTACCAATGCTTGCGGACCTTGTATCGGACAATGGGATCGTGAAGGAGCAGATAAGCAAGAAAAAAATACCATTGTACATTCGTTCAACCGAAATTTCTCTAAGCGTGCCGATGGGAACCCTAATACACATGCCTTCGTAACTTCGCCTGAAATGGTAGCTGCATTGGCTATATCGGGACGTTTGGATTTCAATCCCATTACCGATACTTTATTGAATGACCAAGGTGAAGCAGTTCAATTGGTTGCTCCAACCGGAGATGAATTACCCCAAAGAGGTTTTGATGTAGAAGATGCCGGATACCAAGCTCCAGCCGAAGATGGTTCTACTGTACAAGTAGTGGTGTCGCCTACTTCGGAGCGTTTGCAATTGCTGGATCCTTTCCAGCCTTGGGATGGAGCCAATATTACCGGAGCTAAATTGTTAATCAAAGCCTTTGGAAAATGTACCACCGATCATATTTCTATGGCCGGACCGTGGTTGCGTTTCCGAGGTCATTTGGATAACATTTCCAATAATATGTTGATTGGTGCTGAAAATGCATTCAATGGCAAAGCCAATTCGGTTAAAAATCAATTGACGGGTGCTTATGAAGAAGTTCCCAAAGTTCAGAGAGCCTATAAAGTGGCCGGAATACCTTCTATAGTAGTGGGAGACCATAACTACGGTGAAGGATCTTCACGTGAGCATGCGGCAATGGAGCCCCGTTTCTTGGGAGTTAAAGCGGTTTTGGTGAAATCGTTTGCCCGTATACATGAAACCAATTTGAAGAAACAAGGTATGTTGGCTTTAACTTTTGCCCAAGAGGCAGATTACGATAAAATCCAAGAGGACGATACCATTAACTTCTTAGATTTAACCGAATTTGCACCGGGTAAACCTCTAACTTTAGAGTTTGTTCATGCTGACGGTTCTAAGGATATTATCATGGCGAACCATTCTTACAACGAGAGTCAAATAGGTTGGTTTGTTGCCGGTTCTGCTTTGAATTTGATAGCTGCCGGAAAAGCCTAATTTATTTTTACATCTTAGTTATAAAAAAAGCTCCTTAGTTTTCTAAGGAGCTTTTTGATTAAAAAAGGAGTACCCCTTTTATATCTTCTGTTTTAATGGGGCCAATATGTCTTGAATCTTCTGAATTTGATCGGTTGTCACCCAGGACAAATACCGTTCCCTTGGGAACTACAAATGGGCCAAAAAAATCTTCATTCCAATCTTTTTTGTAATAGGCTTTTACGGCAGGACTCGGACTGCCTTCGGTTTCCATTGCTTGTTTGGCTTTAAGTTTGTGTTTTTTTACTGTTTTGTCTGGAATTGCCATTCGAACTACAATACCCCCTATAAAATCGGTTGTCCATTTTTCTTTAACAGCTTCCGGTTCTTTTAAAGCTTTGTATTCTTCCAAACTTAATTCATAGGTGTAGGCAAGTTCTCTGTTTTCGTCGGCTTTTTTCGAATTCACATACAAAATACCATTGGTAATTTGAAGGGTGTCTCCTTCTTGAGCTACCAATCTGTGAATACGAGTATGGCTACCGATGAAAGGTTCTTCATACGTATAGCTAATAAAATCTCCCGATTTTGGACTGGCAAAATTGGATAATAACAAATAACTGTTTGCTTTGATGTTGGGTTCGTTGGCTCGAGTTTGGTTTTTGTATATTTTGATAATACCTAAACCGTTGAGACTAAAAAAAATAATACATAAAGTAAGAAAGGTGATGAGAGCCACTTTTATTGACTTTTTCATGGGTATGCGAATTCATGGGTTAGTGATGCGAAATTAGTCAAATTTTAGTCTGATTGTGCAACTCGAAGCTGTAGATTTTTCTATTTTATTAAAAAAAGAAGTGTGTTTTAATTCCTTGTCAAATTACTTGGTAAGAACCTCAGTTAATCCGGTATTCCATATAACTCTGTCGTAATAAAACTCAATAGATGTGAGGTTGTTTTTTGTTTTAATGACACAAGTACCCATAACTTTGGCTTCTTTACCTAAAACGGTAATATAGGTATTGTCAGAGATTTTATGGGCTTTGAAGAGTTCGTAAATTTTGCGTGCTATTTCGGCTCGTAAACTCATTTTAGCATTGAAAGTGCTCACGATAACCATACCTGTTGCCGATCGGGCAACCAATTCCATTCCGTTTTGGCCGTGTTTGTAGGTTGTGATTTTTTCTTGTGCAAATCCATAATGAGCAAGACCAAGTCCTACCCACAGCAAAATTATTTTTTTCATAAATCCTTTTTGATGTTCGGCAGACGCACGTGAAATTCTGTTGTTTTTGGGAACGCCAATTTACATGAAATAACTGAAAAAAATGAAATTTATTTTAATTTTTTGAAAAAAAAAGAGGTCTGTTTTAAGACCCCTTTTTGTAATTTATTAATAGTAAGCATATCGTCTAACTTTGGCAATATACTTGGCCAGACGAATAACTTGATGGCTGTATCCGAATTCGTTGTCGTACCAAATGTAAAGGACAATATTTTTTCCATCTGCCGATACTATAGTTGCGTTGCTATCGTAAATTGAAGGTGCGTTGGTGCCAACGATATCAGAGGAAACCAATTCGTTGTTTAGCGAATATTTGATTTGCTCCACCAATTGTCCTTCCAAAGCATATCTTTTCATGATGTCGTTGATTTCATCTACCGAGGTTTCACGACTAACTTCCAAATTTAAAACCACCAATGACCCATTGGGTACCGGAACCCGTATGGCATTTGAAGTTAATTTTCCGGCCAAACTGGGTAGAGCTTTAGCTACTGCACTTCCTGCACCGGTTTCTGTAATAACCATATTTAAACCGGCGGCACGACCTCTTCGGTATTTTTTGTGCATATTGTCTACCAAATTTTGGTCGTTGGTGTAAGCGTGAATCGTTTCCAGATGCCCTTTTACCACTCCTAGTGTATCTTCTACAGCTTTCAAAATAGGGGTTATGGCATTTGTTGTACAAGAGGCTGCAGAGAAGATGTTAACTTCATCGGGATGGTGCTCTTTGTGATTTACTCCATAAACTATATTGGGAATTCCTTTGCCGGGAGCTGTTAGTAAAACTTTGGAAACCCCTTTTGATACTAAATGTCTTTTCAAGGCTTCTTCGGTAGTGAATGCACCGGTATTGTCAATTACTAATGCATCGTCTATTCCGTAGTCTGTGTAATCAATTTCCTCCGGACTGTTCGCAGAAATGATATGAACGGTAGTTCCGTTTATAATTAATGCATTATTTTTAGCATCGGCCGTTACTGAACCTTGGAAATCACCGTGTACCGAGTCGTATCGCAATAAAGAAGCCCTTTTTTCGAGAATGGTTGCATCATTTTTATCGCGTGTGACAATGGCTCTTAGTCTAAGTTGGGTTCCTTTACCGGTTTTAGACATAAGTTCTCGTGCCAAAAGGCGACCAATTCTACCAAAACCATACAATACTACATCTTTAGGTTTAATGCTGTCAAAGTCTTTGGCTTTTCGGAGTTTATCAATGACAAACGATTTGGTGTTGTGGTATTTGTCATCTTCCAGATGGTATTCGTAGGTTAGTTTTCCAATATCTAATTTGGAAGGGGGTAAATCTAGAGATAAAATTTCGCGTGCAATTTCGACAGAGTCAAAAATGGAGATTGGTTTTCCCACAAATTCCCCTGCATATTCATGAAGATTCAAAATTTCGGAAACGTTTTTGTCTATCAATTGATTTCGGAATAAGACCATTTCAATAGACTTGTCATACCATAAATCGCTTATGATTTTAATAAATTCGACTCCGGCTCTTCTTCGGTCGGCTTGAAACGAAAGTTCTTTTTCGTAAACAGAAGGGTTGTTCTTCATGATGTAAAAAATTAGTTGCTGTTGTTATTTTGGTGCAAAAGTATATATTTCAAACGTTTTCGTAAACCCTTTTGCTAAAAAAATAACATAAAAAAATCCTGTAGCAGACTTTTACTGTTACAGGATTTTTATGGGACTCTAAAAATTTACAAAATAACTCTCATGATTTGACCGTTGCGTAACATCAGTTCAACACGAACTCCTTCTTTTTCTCCTTTGCTACCCAAACTTCTGGAAATGGTTTCTACATCGGTAGCTTTTACACCGTCTATACTCAAGACAATGCTTCCTTTAAGTTCTTCGGCATAGGGAACTAATTTTTCATTATTGATGTCTTTGATTTTAACTCCTTGTCTTAAGTTGAAACGTTTTTTATCTGCTGCATCCAGGTCTTCTAATTCCAAACCGTAGAATTCGTAATTCAGCAATTCTTTTTTAGTTAATCTAACAGGTATAGCCAGTGTCTTTCCGTCTCGAACTACAGTTACTCTAATTTCATCGTTAGGACGTTTGGTGTTCACATAACCCGAAAGTTCAGCAAAAGAAGTCACATTTTGATTGTCTAAACGAATAATAACGTCTCCGGTTTTGATTCCGGCCTTTTCGGCTCCTGAATTTTTGGTTACTTTGTTAACGTAAAAGCCTTGGGTTTGGTCAACTTTCAGTTCTTTTGAAGCTGCACCATTTAATTCTCTTCCTTCAATACCTAAAATACCTCTCTGAACGTTACCAAATTCCATAATATCTTCAATGATTTTTCGGGTAATGTTGGAGGGAACCGCAAAGGAGTAGCCTACATAACTTCCGGTATTTGATGAAATCATGGTGTTGATTCCTACCAATTCTCCTCTGGTATTTACCAAAGCCCCTCCACTGTTTCCGGGGTTAACCACAGCATCGGTTTGAATGAAAGATTGTATTCCTCCGGCCTCTAAATTTCGGGCTTTTGCCGATATAATTCCTGCGGTAACAGTAGAATTGAGGTTATAGGGATTTCCTACTGCCAATACCCACTCGCCAACTTTAATTTGATCGGAGTCGGCAAAAACGGCATATGGAAGTTTTTCATCGGCATCCACTTTTAAAAGGGCTATATCCATTTTGGAGTCGGTTCCAATGAGTTTGGCTTTGAATGTTTTTTTATTGTTGAGTGTAATCTCAATGTCTTGAGCACCATTGATTACGTGGTTGTTGGTTACGATGTAACCATCTTCAGAAATAATAACCCCCGAACCGGTTCCTATTTGCTGTTGTTGTTGTCCTCCTCTGTAGCCATACATAAATTCCATAATCGGATTTGAAATGGTTCGATAGGATACATTTTTAACGTGAACCACTTGATTTAAGGCTATTTCTGCCGCTTCAGTAAAATCGACTGCCTCGGCATTCATTCCTACATTTTTGGTTGGGTAAACCGGTGCAGTGGTTACCCCAATTTTGTTTTTTTCGGTTTCTTTTTCAAAAAAATAATGGTAAGCGGTTAGGGTTACAGCTCCACTTAACAGAGATACTAAAAATAAGTTGCTTGCCTTTTTCATAAATACTCACTATTTAGTTATACTATGTAAATTTATTTGAATTCTTGTTTCGTTATTCTTTGTTTAACGCTCTTTAACAGCCCTTAACTTTTCTTTAAAATAATTGTACTTTTGTATCATCTAAATTTACGATATGAACGTACCCTTTTTTAAATATCAAGGAACCGGAAATGATTTCATTTTGATTGATAATCGTTCTCTTTTCTTTCCCAAAAATGATACCAAACTCATTGAAAGACTGTGTGACCGACGTTTTGGGATAGGTGCCGACGGACTGATTTTATTGGAAAGTGACAAAATTTCAGATTTTAAAATGGTGTATTACAATTCAGACGGTCGTGAGAGTACGCTATGTGGCAATGGAGGACGATGCATCGTGGCATTTGCCAACCGGCTGGGTGTAATAGGCAATCAAACTACTTTTCTGGCTGTAGATGGGATTCATTATGCTGAGGTTGTATCCGAAGGACAGATTTCGTTGCAAATGCATGATGTTACGGAATTGACTTTTGGTTCGGATTATGTTTTTTTGAATACCGGTTCGCCTCATCATATATGTTTGGTAGATTCGGTAGCCGATGTTCCTGTAAAAGAGTTGGGAAGAGAAATTCGATACAGTGCCTTGTATGGAGCAGCGGGGAGCAATGTTAATTTTGTAGAACCTATAAGTGATACTGAATTTGCTGTTCGTACCTACGAGCGTGGGGTAGAGGATGAAACTTTGTCTTGTGGTACAGGCGTTACTGCTGCTGCGATAGCTTTGAATGCTTTGGGTAAAACCCATTCCCATACCGTTACGGTTCATGTACCCGGAGGCACACTTGAGGTTTCCTATGAACCCAAAGAAAATCAGTATACCCGGGTTTTTTTGAAGGGTCCAGCCACTTTTGTTTTTGAAGGCGTTGTGAATATAAAGACGGATTGATATGGAAACCTTACAAGGAACCCAAATTTATTTGAGAGCTTTAGAGCCGGAAGATTTGGATTTTGTTTACCGTTTGGAAAATGATGAGCAGGTTTGGGAGATTAGTCATACTCAAACGCCATACAGTCGTTTTTTGATACGTCAGTATTTGGAACAGGCTCATCAGGACATTTATGAAGCCAAGCAGTTGCGATTGGCAATCTGTAAAAATGACAGTTTTGAGGCTATAGGGTTGATAGATTTGTTTGATTTTGACCCTAAGAATCACAGAGCTGGTGTTGGGATATTGATTCAACATTCCGAGCAACGGTCTAAAGGCTATGGAACAGAAGCTTTGGGGTTGTTAATCCGTTATGCCCGTGAACGACTTTCGTTGCATCAGTTGTATGCGAATATTGCTTGGGATAATACCGCTAGTATTTCCCTTTTTACTACTTTTGGTTTTCAATTGGTGGGCCTTAAAAAGGATTGGAATTATCAACATGGCGTTTATAGTGACGAAGCTTTGTATCAGTGCCTCTTAAAATCTTAATTTATTACACATGTCTTTGAAGAAAATCGTTCTTTATTTTTCCTTACTCCTTTTGGTGGTGGTTGCCTATTTTGGTTTTAAGATTTACCAAATAGTTTTTGTGCCTAATACTTCTTTTACCGAAGAGAAAGTGATGGTTTATGTTTCTACGAATTCAACTTTTGAGGAAGTTAAAACTTTGCTTACTCCGTATGTTAAGGATATGGATAAGTTTGAAACCTATGCTGTTCGAAGGGGGTATGCTGCTGCAGTTAAAGCGGGTAAGTTTGAACTTACTCGAGGTATGAATACTCATGCTTTGGTTTCGGCTATGCGTCGTAGTGTTCCGGTGCGAGTAACGTTTAACAATCAGGAGCGTTTGGAAAATTTAGCGGGACGAATCAGCAATCAATTGGAAGCCGACAGTTTGTCTTTGTTGGAAGCTTTTCAAAATGAGCGTTTTTTAACCGAAAACGGTTTTACAAAGGAAACCGTGTTTACCTTGCTTTTACCTAATACCTTTGAGTTTTATTGGGACACATCGGCAGAGAAGTTCCGCAATCAAATGCTACGAGCTTATTATCAATTTTGGACAGAAGAGCGGCAAGCCAAGGCCACCGCTTTGGGCTTAACTCCAACAGAGGTAACTATTTTGGCTTCTATAGTTCACAAAGAGACTTCAAAAGTAGATGAACGAGCCAAAGTAGCCCGAGTTTATTTGAATCGATTGCAAATTGGAATGCCGTTACAAGCCGATCCTACTGTTATTTATGCTTACAAATTGGTTTCGGGCGACTTTAATCAAGTGATTAAACGGGTTTATTACAAACATTTAGAAGTAGATTCTCCCTATAATACCTATCAAAATACCGGTTTACCACCCGGCCCTATATTCATGCCCGATGTGAATGCTATAGATGCGGTTTTAAATCCGGAGGATCATGATTTTCTTTATTTTTGTGCTAGTGTTGAGCGATTTGGCTATCATGAGTTTGCTACCACATTGGAGCAACATCAGGTAAATGCCCGTAAATATGCTCAATGGTTAAACTCCCAAACCGTTAAACCCTAATTGAAAGTTGTAGTCTTATTCCGTTTATTATTCTGGGTTGGTTTTTCCTCAACTGTATTTTCCCAATCCCGTTTGGATTCTTTTTTGCGTCCGGCAGACAGTTTGAATACCTCTCGTAGGTTGGGTGTAGTAGTTTCTGAAGCTACATTGAGTACGGCGGCTTTGGTTGGTTTGCATGAATTATGGTATTCAGATTATGAAAAATCGGCATTTCAGTTTAAAGACGATAACAACGATTGGTTCCAAGTGGACAAAGCGGGTCATATGTATTCGGCCTATCATTTGGGTCGATTTAGTGCCGAGCTTTTTTCTTGGGCGGGAATTTCAAAACGCGATCAGATGTGGTATGGAGCCACCTATGGTTTTGCTTTTTTGACTGCAGTTGAAGTTTTTGACGGGCATTCGGAGGCTTGGGGTTTTTCTTGGGGTGATGTTGCGGCAAATGCTACAGGGACTCTGCTTTATGTATCTCAGGAATTACTTTGGGATGAACAACGTGTTGTACCCAAGTTTTCGTTTCATAGTACACGGTATGCAGCCCAACGACCTGAATTGTTGGGAGAAGGTTTTGGGGAACGACTTATAAAAGATTACAATGGTCAAACGTATTGGTTGTCGGTAAATTTGCATTCTTTTGCCAAGGAATCCCGTATCCCGAAATGGTTAAACGTTGCTTTGGGTTATGGAGCAACGGGAATGCTTTCGGCAACAGCACAATCGAATTCTCCAATTTTGGAACATGTACCGGTTCGAACGCGACAATTTTATCTGAGTTTGGACATCGATTTGACACGTATAGAAACACAATCTGCATTTTTGAGGACTTTATTTTCGGTATTCAATACCCTTAAGATTCCCGCTCCCGCCTTTGAAATTAATGGATTGGGACAAACGAAGTGGCATGCGATTTACTTTTAAAAAAAGATTAACTACTTGATATTCAAATTTCTAAAAAAAGTTGTATATTTGCACCGGTGAAATTCAAGATGGTGACAGCACTTGAGAAATCAAATTACATGTCAAAAAAATGGTATTTTTATTCTAGTATTGCATTTATAGTTATTCTTTTTGGTTCGGGTTTTAAGCCCTACAATTTTGAAAATTTAAATTGGTTGTCACAAACTGAATCGGAGGAAGTATTTCATTTTACAGTTCCCACTGCATCAGAATTAGAATATCGTAATGTCATTTTTCCGCAAACCGGTAAGACCTATGCCGGTTTTAAACAAGCTTTAGCCTTTAAAGAGTCGCAAGGCAAATATCATTTAGTCAATTCTTTCGGTTATATGGGGAAATACCAATTTGGTATGGGCACTTTGCGTACTATAGGTGTACGTGACAGTCTTTATTTTTTACAATCCCCCTCCTTACAAGAACGAGCTTTTAATGCTTTGGCTGCTATAAACAAGTGGGAGTTGCGAAAAGAAATTGAGCAGTATGAGGGTAAAGTAATACAGGGTGTTACCATAACCGAGTCGGGCTTATTGGCAGCAGCTCATTTGGGTGGTGCCGGATCGGTTAAAAAGTTTTTACGAAGTAACGGAAAGCGAAGTATCAAAGATGGATTTGGTACCTCTATTAAAAGTTACATCCACAAATTTGGCGGATATGATACTTCTCATATTGTAGCCAATAAAAATGCCAGAGTTAAGTAATTCAGAAGTAGAATTTAATAATAGAAAACCGATTTGTACAATCGGTTTTTTTTATGGATTCTATTTTCTATAACTTTCTTATGTTTTATATCATTTACAAGGCATTAAACTTTTTAGATTAAGTTCTGTCTAAATTAGAAAAGAAATCCCAATGAAGTCTCCAATTTTTACTTTTTTTTTGATTGCATTATGTTCTTGTACAACTAATGAAAAGGAATTGCCTAAGGTTGAACCGGATTTGGTTACAATTCAACTGATTAGTGAATCGAATCAAGTTTATCTGGGTAGAAGTTCAACTCTTTTAGTTTTGGCCCTAACAGATAGAAATGTTTCAACGCGTAATGTTACCATCAGAATAACGCAAAGTGATATTAGTCCAAAAGGAGCTTTGATTTTGAGTAGTGGGGGATTTGGAAACTCTTTTTATGGAATAGGTTTTCAGACCAACACGACCCTAGATTTTGCTTTATCAAATGGTTTACAGGTTTTTGAAATAAAATGGGAAGGTCCATATGGCTGGGGTACTGCAAATGAAGGTATAGGATATACTTTGGCATTGAGAGGTTATACAGAAATTGTAAAGTGGCTCAAGATTAATAGAGTACAAAACACAGACAAGATTATTTGTCATGGTGGAAGTGGTGGCTCTATGCAAATAGCTTATGGATTAACAAATTTTGATTTGGATGAATTTATCGATTATGGAATATTAGTAGCTGGACCACCAAGTAGTGATTTAGAAAGAGCTATATTTGGTGAGCAAGAAGATATTGCTTTATGGCCGGATGGTATTGGCGGATTTGGAATAACGGATTACATAATGGGGTGGCGAAACAACGGTAATTACTGTACAAATAGAGCTGTCAATCCACCAAGTTTTGTATTGGATAGACTTCGTGATGAATCTTTAGTACAAGATAAACCGGAAAATAAATACAATTATAGTTTAATGCATTTGTATTTTGTGAATACGGATGACATTACCCATGCAGATCAACAAGGACTTCTGTATTTCAATAGTATCACATCGGCAAAAAGTTGGATTTATTTACCTAATGAAACTTCACATGACGTTGCCGGAATAGAAGCCGGAGCACTAGCGATACGATCCTTATTACATCAAATACTAAATTAATTTCTATAATTGAAGAATTTGTAAATGAGTTCTAGTAGGGTTTGGGAAGTGCTATTTATGGGTTAAAAGTAATAAGAAGATGTGGATTTTAAGTTTACTTATTACAATATGATTGTATTTTAGGTATTTTTGGTTTTAGATTTAAAAAATATATTAGCCTTATTAAATTATTGTTATGTTTGAACTTCAACAAATTTTGGATGCTCACAGCAAAGTGAAATCCGGAGCTGATTTTCCAAATTATATTAAAGAAATTAAAGCATTAGGGGTTACGCATTATGAATTATATGTGAGTGATGGGCATGTAGATTATCATAACGGCAAAGATTTTAAGGTAACCGTTTCTTCTAAATATGATTTACTTACTATTGCTGAAAATCCTGATTTAGCTTTTTTTAAAACCGAGTTACGTGCCCACCAAGAAGGTAAAACAGATTATCCTACATTTGTTTCGATGTGTGCAAATGCCGGTGTTGAAAAATGGATGATTGATATAAAACAAATGACTTGTTCTTATTATGATTCTAAAGGAAATTTGCTTTTAACGGAGTTTATACCCGAATAGAAAAGAGCAGATTCTTATTAGGTGTTACCTAAAAGGTATGGCAATTTTATACTACCTTAGTACTGTAACTTTATCCGTATTAAAAATCAGAGTTTACAGTCATCACGATTTCTGAATGATAAAAATAGTGGGTCGGTTGTGTAAATCTACTTTTGTTTTTTTCCAATCGTTTACCGGAAGTGTTTTGATATATTCGGTAGGAAGGGTAATATCGGTTGCAATACAAAGTCGAGTTGCAGGGTGTAAAGTTTGAAGTATATCTTCTATCAATTTGGTATTGCGATATGGGGTTTCAATAAAAATTTGGGCTTGATTTTTTTCGAATGATTGCCGTTCTAGATTTTTTAACAGAGCTTTTTTTTCTCCTTTATCAATGGGTAAGTATCCGTTAAAAGCAAAATTTTGTCCGTTCATTCCCGATCCCATCAAAGCCAGCAGGATAGAGGAGGGGCCTACCAAAGGCACGACTTGTATCCCTTTTTCATGAGCCAATTTTACGATAACAGCCCCTGGGTCGGCCACACCGGGGCAACCGGCTTCACTCATTAAGCCAACATTTCTTCCTTCTAGGCAAGGTTGAAGCATGGCTTGGTGTTCTGAAACTTCGGTGTGTTTGTTTAAAACATGGATTCTAAGGCTTGCTTGTACTTTTTCAGGGTTTACTGATTTGATAAATCGACGAGCTGTTTTTTCATTTTCTACTATATAATCTGTGATGAAATCAATGGCTCTCTTTACGGTTTGAGGCAATACTTCATCGGGAGCCACTTCACCTAGTGTTGTGGGAATTAAATATAATTTTCCAAAAAATGTAATGGGTTTCATATCGATTTAATTTTATACCGAACCCCTTTCAAAAACGGACAGGTTTATTTTAAAATAGTATTTTCTCAGATGGCGTACTCATTTCAAAACAGGTTGGGATCATTAAAATGCTTTATTTCTTTTCTAACAGTCTATTTGCAATAGATTCACAAGCTTCATCTAACATTTCGAATACTTGTTCAAAATTGCTTAAAAGTCCGTAATACGGGTCGGGTACATCTACATTTTCACCGGGAAAGAGTTCGTCGAGAATGAGTTTTACTTTTTTCTTGTCTTCTTCACTACGGGCCATAGCTGTTACCTCTTCATAATTGCTGGAATCCATAACATAAATATGATCGTAGGTATCAAAAAAGGAAGGTTTAAAAAGTTGACCTCTTTGGTTTGAGATGTCAATTCCGTTTTTTTCGGCTGTAAGTATAGAACGTTTGTCGGGAGGATTTCCCACATGCCAATGTCCGGTACCGGCTGAATCAACCCAAAATTTATCTTTGGGAAGTTTTGAGGCCAAAATACCTTCTGCCAACGGGGATCGGCAAATATTTCCCAAGCAAACCATTAGAATTTTTACAGTCATTTTGTGTATTAAAATAAGAGTTTCAGCATTCAAATGTACTAAGAATACTGAAACTTTTACTTTATAAAGATAACTTTTTATGAATATCTTCTACGAATTTTCTGAATTGTTTATCGGTAGTTACCAAATTGTCAACTGTCTTACAAGCGTGTAAAACAGTGGCGTGATCGCGGTCTCCAATTTGAGAGCCGATATTGGCCAATGAGGCTTTGGTAAATTTTTTGGCAAAGAACATGGCCAATTGACGAGCCTGAACCACGTGTCTTTTTCGGGTTTTAGATTGAAGGGTATCTACATCGAGTTGGAAGTAATCGGATACCACTTTTTGGATGTAGTCTATAGATATTTCGCGTTTGATGTTTTTTACAAACTTCTCTACGATACTTTTGGCCAATTCCAGAGTCACTTCTTTTTTATTAAAAGAAGATTGAGCAATAAGAGAAATTATAGCTCCTTCGAGTTCTCTCACATTGGTTTTGATATTTCGAGCCACATATTCAATAATTTCTTCCGGCATTTCTACGCCATCTCGGTAGAGGATATTTTTAAGAATGGAAATGCGGGTTTCGTAATCCGGCTGGTGTAATTCTGCCGAAAGTCCCCATTTGAATCGCGACAGCAAGCGTTGTTCAATATCTTGCATATCTACCGGAGCTTTATCGGAAGTTAGAATTACTTGTTTACCGTTTTGGTGTAAGTAATTGAATATATGGAAAAACACATCTTGAGTTCCGGATTTTCCAGAAAGAAATTGCACATCGTCAATGATTAAAACGTCAATCAATTGGTAGAAATGAATGAAATCGTTACGCGTATTTTTCTTAACCGAGTCTATATATTGTTGAGTAAAGACTTCGGCAGAAATGTACAATACTGTTTTGTCCGGGTATTTGTCTTTAATTTCTACTCCAATGGCATGTGCCAAGTGGGTTTTTCCCAATCCTACGCCACCAAAAATCAAAAGCGGGTTAAAGGAGGTTCCTCCGGGTTTGTTTGCTACAGCCATACCTGCCGATCGGGCTAATCGGTTGGAATCACCTTCCAGGAAATTGTCAAAACTGTAGTTGGCGTTGAGTTGCGACTCTATTTTCAAATTTCGGATACCCGGAATTACAAAGGGGTTTTTGAGTTCGGGGCTTAAATTTTTCAGGGGAGCGTCAACGTCTTGTGGTTTTACAGGACTTCTATGGGCACTGGGCAATTGTTCGGTAAATGGTTGTTTATTGCCGTAAGTGTTTTCCATTTTAATTTTATACAGTAACTTTGCATTTTTTCCAAGTTCTTTGGTTAGGGCTACTTTAAGTAGTTTTACGTAATGTTCCTCTAGCCACTCGTAGAAAAATTTACTGGGTACTTGAATGTATAAAGCATTGTCTGTGAGTTCCACTGACTTAATCGGCTCGAACCAAGTTTTGTAGGCTTGCTCCTGAATGTTGTCTTTTATAAATGACAGACAGTTCTCCCATACCGATTCCGCAGTTTTGCTCATATATTCTATAAATTTTGTTGTTTATTAAAGGTTCTCTTACAAAGGAAATAGGGCATTTCCTTACCAACATTTGGGATAACAAATATGTGAACAAAAAACCTTAAAAAAAAATAAAATGCTATTGATTTTATAAAAAAAATGTTGTAAAGGTGTTTCGATTCAAATTCGTTTAATAAAGAAAAATAATACAAAAATAATGAAAGTTCATCAAAGTCAAATTCGAGTGCGTTATTCCGAAACCGATCAAATGGGAGTAGTTTATCATGGTAATTATTTGCCGTATTTTGAGATAGGTAGAGTGGAATGGCTTAGAAATCAAGGGATTTCGTATAAAAGTATGGAAGAAAACGGAATTGCATTACCTATAGTAAATATTGTAATATCCTATAAAAAGCCGGCTCGCTACGATGATTTGTTGACTATTACTACTTCTTTTAAAAGTCAGACTTCGGTGAAGATTGAATTTGAATGTAAGATTGAAAACGAAATGGGTGAGTTATTAACAACTGCCGATTTTATTTTGGTATTTGTAGATATGAAAACGGGTAAACCTACGGTTCCTCCACAAGAGATTAAGGAATTGATTGCCAAGATGGATTAATCTTATTTATTATCTATTTTTTTAAGAGTAATTTCATGTAAATTTTCGAAAAGTTCAATCGTGTTTTGTGCGTGTTTTTTTCGGACTGAAATATAAATCTGACAGGTTTCGTTCATTTCCTGATGGCGAATGGTCAGATTTTTTTCTTTAATCAACCGCATTACTTTATTCATATTTTGGTATCCAAATTGAATAACAAAATCTATCATACGGAATTTTTCTTCTATTTGAGCTTCGTGAAGTGTGAGTTGTGCAGTAGTTTTGTAGGCCGATACGAGTCCGCCAACTCCCAATTTTACACCGCCAAAGTACCGAACTACGATAACCAGCACATTGGTTAGTCCAAAAGATTGGATTTGTCCAAAGATTGGCATGCCTGCACTGTTATTTGGTTCGCCATCGTCATTGGCTCTGGTTTTCATTTTTTCTATTCCTATTTGGTAGGCATAACACCAGTGGCGGGCAGAATAATGCAATTTTTTTACTTCTTCCAGTTTTTCTTTGATTTGTTCTTCTGTTTCAACAGGAAATGCAAATCCAATGAATTTACTGTTTTTTTCTTTGAATAAAATTTCAGTAACCGGATTGCTTATTGTTTTGTATGTGTCTTGAATTTCACTCATTTTAAAAGGTAATCAAAAAGAGAGCAACTACTGCCAAACCGATACCTAAGGCATTTCTTGGTGTAATTCTTTCTTTGAAAAATACAATTCCGGTTAGCGTAGTTACCAGGACTATAGCAATATTGTGCAGAGTAAAGAGCGTGGCACTTTCAAAAACTTGACTTTCCAGCATTTTGATTAAATAAAACAGTGAAAAGTAATTGGGTATCCCTAGGATGATACCGGCCAAAATACTTTTTCCGTATATTTTTTCTTTGTGGATTACCACTTTACTCAAAACGAGTAGGCTTCCCACTCCAAAAGCCATTAAAAAAGTGTGAGCTGAAAAGAGTGGTATTTCGCTACTTTCCATGTGAAAATGTTGCAGAATTTTTAGGCTAGTATCAATAGCACCGGCTCCAAAGAAAACCAAAATAGGGTAGAGTAAGTTTGTTTTTTCGGTTATTTTACCTTTTTCTTTTTTGGAGGTGAAATATACGGCAACCAAAGCCAAAAGGATTCCCCCTATTTTTAAGATTCCTAAATTTTCTTTGAATAGCAGGATTCCAAATGCAATTGGAATAATTACCGACATTTTGGAAGCTACCGAGGCGACTGACAATCCGTTTCTTTGTGAAGTTAAAGCGGTAACATAAAACACGCTAATGAATAAAAACCCTAAAAGGAAACTGCCAGTAAACCACGATTTTTGAATGATTTGGTTGTAATTTGAAGGGAAATCGGCTAAGAAAAACCCCAAAGTAAAAGCGGTTAAGTAGTTCACTACTAATGCTTGTAAGGTGTTGACTTTGAACTTTGTAAATAATTTCAGGATTACAAAAAGTACGGAGTTGAACAGTACACTTAAAATAATAAATATCACAGGGTTAATCTTAGTTTAGAGCTTAATTCGATAACATCTTCTTTTCCTACTTGTAGATTCCACACTTCCAAGCCTAGGGCTTTGGCAGCGTTGGTGTTCTCTTCTTTATCGTCTATAAATAGGGTTCGTTTGGGAGATAAATCGTGTTTTTGAATCAAATAGGCGAAAATTTCCGGATTCGGTTTTCGTTTTCCCAATTCGAAAGAAAAGTACACTTTTTCAAAACCATTGTAAAAATCCCTACTGAATGTCAGGCCTACTTGATGTTCAAATTTATCGATGTGAATTTTATCGGTATTGGAAAGTAAAAACAAACGGTATTTGCCTTTGAGACTTTGTAAAAACTCCAATCGATATAACGGGAAATCACCTAAAATGCTATTCCAAGCCGTGCGTATTTCTTCTAGTGAGGCGTGTGGGATTTGCGTTTGAATACCTTCTAAAAATTCCAATTCGCTTATTTTACCAATTTCAAAAGCGGCATTAAGTTTTTGTAATTTTGAGTTCCACTCTGATAAGCCCAAGTTTCGAAAAGACGCGTCTATGGCGTTTTTGTTGAGGTTGATAAAAATATCTCCAAAATCGAAAATCAAAGTATTAATCATAATTGCGAATTATTTGAAGTTCATCGGATTCGAGCTTAGTTTTTGACAGGTAAATTCCGGATACTTTGGGAGCTGTAATTCCGTTTCCAAAAGTTTGTGAGCCCGTAATGATTCGAGCTTCATCCCAGAGTCCTTTTGCAATAAAGGTATTCAAGGTTTGTGCACCCCCTTCTACAATTACAGATTGAATTCCCTTTTGATAAAGTACATTGCAAATAGATTCTGCCAGGTTTTCATCAAAGGGTATTTTTTCGTAATTAAGGTTTTCGTATTCTCTTGTTGAATCCTTTTCAGTTACAATCAGCGTAGGAATTTGCTTGTCTAAAAGGTGTGCCTGAGCCGGAATTTTATGGGTTCGGTCTAAAGCAACCCGTAAAGGATTGTTTCCCCACCATTCTCTACTATTCAGTTGGGGGTTATCGTCTAATACCGTTTGGGTTCCTACCAAAATGGCTTGTTCTTCGGTTCTCCATTTGTGAACCCTTTGTTTGGAATAGCTGTTGGAAATCCAAAACGGTTGGTTTTCTGTTCTTTGTTCATTCATAGGGGCTAAAAACCCGTCCTGACTTTGAGCCCACTTTAATAGGATATAAGGTCTTTTCTTTTGATGGAACGTAAAGAAGCGTTTGTTTAATTCGTTGCATTCTTTTTGTAAAATACCCAGTGTTACCTCTATACCAGCTTTTTGCAATTTTTCAATGCCTTTTCCGGCCACTTGTAGGTTGGGGTCAACGGTTCCTATTACCACTTTTGGGATTTGTTTTTCAATAATTAAATTGCTGCAAGGAGGCGTTTTTCCAAAATGACTGCAGGGTTCCAAACTAACATATAGGGTGGCTTTTGCTAAAAGGGATTTGTTTTTTACGGCATTTATGGCTACCACTTCGGCATGCGGACCGCCCGCTTTTTGATGCCAGCCTTCTCCAATAATTTTACCTTCGTATACCAAAACACTACCCACTAAAGGGTTGGGGTAGGTAGTTCCCAAACCGTTTTGTGCCAGTTGCACACAGCGTTGCATGTATGTTTCATGTGGTATCACATGACAAATTTAAGCATTTTGGCACATAAAGCGGAAATTGTTTTTTACTTTTACCCACCTAATTCAAATCTTTACCTAATGATTCTTATTAGAGCTATTGAAGCCCAAGATAATAAAGCTATTGCTGCCTTAATCCGAACCGTTTTGTTGGAACACGATGTGCCTAAAGTAGGAACGGCTTATGCAGATGTCTCATTGGATTGTATGTATGAAACCTACCGATTACCACGAAGTACCTACTTTGTAGTGGAGCGAGAGGGTCAATTGTTAGGGGGTGCCGGAATTGCTCCTTTGGCAGGGGCTGATGAAGCTTATTGTGAGTTGCAAAAAATGTATTTTTTGCCAGAAGCCCGAGGATTAGGAATAGGTTTTGACCTCATGGAAAAATCTTTGGCCTTTGCGGTTGAGCAAAGGTACCGTTATTGTTATTTGGAAACTATGCCTTATATGTTGGCGGCACAAAAGTTGTATCAAAAAGTTGGATTTACCTATTTGGATTCGCCTATGGGTTGTACGGGGCATACCTCTTGTCCGGTTTGGATGTTAAAACAATTGGATTGAGTTATGACTTTCAGAGATCTTCAATTTCAATTTCAAAACGCGTTGGCTACCGGCTATGATACGGCAGAAATAGACTCCTTTTTTTACCTCAGTTTGGAGCATTTACATGCTTTAAAACGCTTGGATTTGGCCTTAGAACCCCAACTTTTGGTTCCTGATGAAGCCCTGGAGAAATGGTTTTCTATATTGGAGCAATTGAAAGCACAAAAACCCATTCAATATATACTAGGAGAAGCTTCATTTTGCGATTTGATTTTCAAAGTAACCGAAAACACTTTGATTCCCAGACCCGAAACTGAGGAATTGGTTTTTTGGATAACAGAAGCTTTGCAATCTTCCGGTTTTCAAAACCCGAAAATATTAGATATAGGTACCGGAACCGGATGTATTCCCATTGCGTTACAGAAAAAGTTGCCTTTTGCAGAGGTTTTTGCATTAGACGTTTCGGCTGCAGCTTTGGAGGTAGCTCGGGAGAATGCTCAAAAAAATCAAGCAGCGGTTACTTTTTTTCAACACGATATTTTGGAGGTTGACCGTTTGGATTCTACCTATGATGTACTTGTGTCGAATCCGCCTTATGTTCGGGAAATGGAGCAAGTAGAAATTAAGCCTAATGTTTTGAATTACGAACCCCATTTGGCTCTTTTTGTTCCGGATAGCGATCCGCTTTTGTTTTATCGTAAAATAGCTGCTTTAGCTGGGCAACACTTGAGTTTAAATGGACTGCTTTTTTTTGAAATCAATCAGTATTTGGGTGAAGCTACAGTAGCTTTATTGCATGAAATGGGTTTTTCATCGGTTGTATTGCGAAAAGACATTTATGGTAATGACCGTATGATTCTTGCCAAGCGGTAGTTGTAGAAACTATTCGTAACGCAAAGCTTCAACCGGATCCAGTTTGGATGCTTTGATAGCCGGATACAAGCCGGATACTAGAGCCACTACAAAACTGGTAATTACTGCCGCAAGTATAGCCATCCAGGGAATGGTAAAATTAAAATCGAGAACTGCAGCAAAAATAGACCCAATGGTAATGCCGAGAATAATTCCCACCGCTCCGCCAAGTTGCCCGATTACAATAGTTTCGGTAAAAAATTGAAAGGCAATAGTGCTTTTTTTGGCTCCTAGAGCTTTGCGAATTCCAATTTCTCGGGTTCTTTCGGTTACAGAAACCAACATGATATTCATTAAGGCAATAGATGAACCAAAAATGGTAATAATTCCAATGAGCCAAGCTGAAAAAGTGAGTACTCCGGTGATTGATAAAATTTGATTGATGAGTTCGTCACTGCGAATGATCCCGAAATTCTGATCTTCGGCCGGATTTTGTTTGCGTACTTTACGCATCACTACAATAGCTTGGTCTATAGCTGCATCCAGCAATTCCTTTTTTTCTACCATTACACTCAAATTGTAGTTGATGTTGGGCTGAGTAAATAGCGAACGTGCCAATTGAATTGGAATTAATACACGTAAATCCTGACTGTTTCCGAATGTAGAACCTTTTTCTTTTAAAATCCCAATCACTTTGAATTTGGCTCCTCTGATAGAGAGGGTTTTGCCTATAGGATTTACATCTTTGAGCAGGCCTTTTTGAAAATCGGAGCCAACTACGCAAACGTAGTTGTTGTTTTCGATATCAAAACCTGTAAAATTTCTACCTTGTCCCAATTCTAATGCTGAGTTAGGTATAAAATAATCATCTACCCCTAAAACCGTTATTTCGGGATCTGTTTTTTTGTTCTCATATTTCACTTCGGCTGCAGAAGTAGCGGTAAATGATAAGGAGGCATGTGTAAACGGATAGTTGTATTTTGAAATGAAATCAGTAGCTTGAGGGTAAGATATAATCGGATTGATTTTTTCGCGTTCCCCCCTTGGACCATTGCCTACCCGAACTTCGAGTTCGTATTGTCTAATAGTAAAGGTATTGGCTCCCATAGAAGCAAAGTTGGTTGATAGGGTATTTTCTAAAGCCGATACTACAGTAAGAATACTCACTAAAGCCGTAATACCAATAGCGATAATGACAATGGTTAATATTGTGCGTAGGAGTTGGGTTTTGATTGACCCTAAAGCGATTTTAATATTTTCTTTGACTAGACTTGCCATATCTTCATTTGACATCCAAAAGTATTTTTTGTTACAGCATGGCCTAAAAATTCTTTAAAAAGTAAGATATTTGCAGTGGCAAATGCCAAAGGTCAATGGCAATGGCAATGGCAAAAGTCAATGGCAAAGGTCAAAGGTCAATGTCAAAGGTCAATGGCAATGGCAAAAGTCAATAGCAAAGGTCAATAGCAATTGGATACTAATTTTCAAAAATTAAATTTAAAATAATAATGGCTCAAAAACCCAGTATTCCCAAAGGGACTAGAGATTTTTCACCTTCCGAAGTAGCCAAACGCGATTACATTCGTTCGGTTATGAAACGGCATTTTGAGGTATATGGATTTCAACCGATTGAAACCCCTTCTTTTGAAAATTCGGATACTTTAATGGGTAAATATGGCGAAGAGGGCGATCGTTTGATTTTTAAACTATTGAATTCGGGAGATTATTTGGATAAAGTTTCTTCAGACGAATTGCTTGCTCTTGATTATAAAAAACTGACCTCTAAAATCTCCGAAAAAGCCCTTCGTTACGATTTAACTGTTCCGTTTGCCCGTTACGTGGTACAACACCAAAACGAGATTGAGTTTCCATTTAAACGCTATCAAATTCAGCCGGTTTGGCGAGCAGACCGTCCTCAAAAAGGGCGATTTAGAGAGTTTTACCAGTGTGATGCCGATGTGGTAGGATCTACGTCGTTGTGGCAAGAAGTAGAATTGGTGCAATTATATGATGCCGTTTTCAGCGAGTTGGGTTTGGGTGGTGCTACCATTAAAATTAATAACCGCAAGATATTATCGGGTATTGCAGAGGTTATTGGTGCAAAGGATAAATTGATTGATTTTACGGTTGCTTTAGATAAGTTGGACAAAATTGGCGAAGACGGAGTGAAAAAAGAAATGTTGGAAAAAGGCATTTCTGAAGCCGCATTACAAAAAGTGCAACCGTTGTTTCAATTTACCGGAACGGTTTCAGAAAAAATTGAAAAATTAAATGACTTATTAGCTACCTCCGAAGAAGGAAAAAAAGGAGTAGAGGAGTTGCAATTTATATGTGAAACCATACAAAAATTAGGTTTACAAACTGCCATTATAGATTTGGATGTTACTTTAGCCCGAGGTTTAAATTACTACACCGGAGCTATTTTTGAAGTGGTAGCCCCGCAAGTTGCTATGGGATCTATTGGTGGCGGTGGTCGATATGATGATTTGACCGGTATTTTCGGATTGAAAAATATGAGTGGGGTAGGTATTTCGTTTGGTTTAGATCGTATTTATTTGGTTTTGGAAGAATTGGATTTATTCCCGGAAACGGTAACAGCTACAAGTAAAGCCCTTTTTATCAATTATGGTACAGCAGAAAGTTTGTATGCTATGGAGGCCATCACAAAATTACGCCGAAGTGGTATAAAAGTAGAGTTGTATCCGGATGCGGCCAAAATTGGAAAGCAATTTCAGCATGCCGATAAGCGTGGAATTCCTTTTGCTGTCATTGCCGGAACATCAGAGTTGGAACATCAGGTATATGGATTGAAGAATTTGCAAACCGGAGAACAGCATACTTTAGATTATGAAGGTTTGAAAAAGGCCTTGATTTAAAACCTGTAAAACTTTTACGAGAACCTCAGAGGCTTTGCTTTTGAGGTTTTTTTATTGCCGGTAGAAAATTAAAAAGCTCCTCAAACGTGGAGGAGCTTTTTAGGTGTCAAAAATCAATTATCTAAACCCTATTTGATAATGATCTTTTTGCTACTTGTTCCCAGGTTGGTTGTAACCCGAACAATGTAGGTGCCTGTACTCATTTGTTGAACCGGAATAGCAATGCTTTCCTCATATCCGTTTTCCGGAGTCCAAGTTGAAAGTAATTGGCCTAATATGGTATACAATTGTACGTTTTCAACGTTACAATCGCTGTTTTTATTTTGAATCGTTAAGGTGTTGGTTTGATTGGCAAATACCACTTGTAAAGCTTCTTGTACCGAAGGATTAGATAGTCCTAATGTTTGGTTGATGAATACCAATTCAAAACGGTCTTCTACAACTCCGGCAGCATCCATCATTACCGAAGCATGTCCGTTTCGTAGGTTGTGGTAGATTTCAGTTTGCTTATCGTATACATAAATTTTTTGATTTTCGTCTACGTTTTCGGTTCCGTCTAAAGTAAATTGGATTGTACCTGCAGCGTGTGTTTTTACACCCAAAGGATATCTTTTGTTGGGATTAAAATAGGAATCCCCTTGGATTACCAATTTTTGTTCCCCTAAAACAAAATACATATCATTTTGTTGGTTGTCAATATGAATTGCATCGTAGCCCGGATCGAAATTTTCGGTTGCCAAATTATCCATAAAACCAATTAAAAGCTGTCTGTGGAAGTTGTTGTAGGAGTTGAAACCTAAACGAACTTTCATAAATCTGTCGCTTTCCACTTCATCTTCGGTATTGTTGTAAAAATGGTTGGCCGAAGTAGTTGCATTGGCTGTTCTGAAAACGGTATTTGAGTTTGAATTTTCCTCTCTTATGAAAGTACGCATGTTGTTGTTGAATACAACTGTACCGCCGGTTTCGTTTCCTTTAATAAAGAATCCTTGACCTACCGGAATGTATCTACGGGCAATTTTACTACTAGATCCCAATCCACTCACCCCAGCCGGTGCTACCGGAGCGGTTCCGCCCACAAGGGTTCGTGCGGCATAGCCTCCTTGGTAGCCACTCAAATTGTGTGTATTATTTGTTGTAAAATGTTCCCAGAAATATAAGGTTCCCTCTATAACTCCTAAGTTTTCTGTGATAAAAAGATTTGCGTCCAGAGCAGAAGGGTAGGGATTACCCGAAAGGTTCATGTTGGTAGCCGCCACTTGAGTCGTAATGAGTCCGTTGTTGGGTTTACCCACAAAGGTGTAATTTTGGTTTGGGGTGGTAGCTCCACTTCCTTTTAACGTATATCCTTGTCCGGCTAATAGTAAGCCATTTTGTCCCACAGATGTCCAGTTGGCATAAGAACCACTTACATTTTGGAACTTGTATATCCAATTGCGGCTTAACGTAATTGGGCTTGTAGGCGAACCATTGTGTGAAGAAGTCCAAGTAATGTTTTGGGGTAAAGCTGTATTGGTTCCGTCTTTCATAACACCGGCTACGGTATATCCGTGATTTAGGGTCGTATTGTTGATACTACTCACCGGAGAAGACCAGTAATTGTAGTTGAAACGATTGCTTTGTCCTTGTTGGTCGCGATGTAATGACCCGCTACTGGTTGGATCCAAATCGCTGTTTAAGGTTTGAATGAGTTGCGATCTTCCTTCCAAATCTATTTTTCCGTCCAATTTGAGGTAATGCGTTACTTCAAATTTGGTATTGTTTTCAACTTTTAGTTCGTTGGCTTCTATGAAGGCAGCCAATACCACTTTGTTCCCATTGGAAACCACATTGTGATTGGTTTTGATAATGTTCCAAGCAATTGGAGTGCCGTTTACAATAGATAAACTGTAGGGAGCTTCCATTTGTATTCCGTTATTCCAAGTTGCTGCTTCATCCCAAGAACCGTTACCTTGCGTAGTGTAGGGTAGAGGAGCGGTTTGGTTGCCGATGGAAATTTTATCCGGAATAACCAAACTTCCGCGGTTGCTAAAGTTTGAATCGTCGTCTAAATGCGTTCCTATATAGGAGTTCATCGAATAGTAAGCTATTAAGCTAGACCATGGTAATCCGGACACATCGTTTTTGGTTACATTTTCCAGAAGTACTTTTCCACGGGTATTGTTGCTCGACGAAACTTCGATTTCTTGATTCATGATGAAACGAATTTGCGTTTGGTTTAAAGCCCGGTTCCACACACGAACTTCATCAATATCGCCTTTGAATCGGTTTTTGATATTGTTTTTATTGATGTATTCGGCACCAATGGTAAACATAGCCGAAACCGTTTCGGGAATACCGATAAGGTTTGCCGATTGATCAATAACCCCATCAATATAGATTCGGGTAAGACCGGTTCCGCCGGAATAGGTAACTGCAATATTGTGCCAAATACCATCCGGTAAAGCAGTATTGGATACCAATTGGAGTGTGTTACCGGCATTGGTCCATTCCATTCTAATTTTATTGTCGTTTTGGATTACCAAACGGTATCCAGCTGTTTCGGTTCTTTTGGCCAAAACGGTTCTTTCTTCATTGGCTGTATTGTTTCCGTTAGGTCTAACCCAAGCCATCAAAGTGAAGTTGGTTCCGATTTGGTTTACATCGTCAATTTTGATAAAGTCGTCATCTCCATCTAAGGTAACATGAAGCGGTTGTACTTGTCTGTGAGCTACTCCAAAAGAAATGAATTTGGTGCCATCAAAATCGTAGGAACAAACTTGGTTGGTCCCAGAGGTTGACATGAAAACCATTTCTACACCCGTTGTAAAGGTTGCATTGGTAGCTACAATCATTACATAAGCATCAGTTGGGCCTAAAGCCGGGAGTCCACTTGTAAATGCGGCTGTTGGAATGGCTACTTTTACCGTACCAACATCGCCACCTTTTTCTACCACTTTCCATTTGCGATTTACAATATCGGTAAAGGTAGTGATGGTAACCGGACCCAAATCAACTGCAATTTGGTTTCCGGAATTGTTCATGTTTTGACCGTTTGAGCCCCAAATTAAGTAGCTTTTATCACTAGCAAATGTGTTTGGGTTTGCTGTATTGGTTGTTGCAATATCCCCCAAACCGATAGTTAATACGGTATTAGGGTTTATACTTTTAGATTGTTTTTGGTTTAATCTGGAAATATCATCTCTCCCAATACCTGCGATATCAAAATTGAATCCTGCATTTTCGCTAATGTCCCAAATGAGGTTTCCGTCAGAATTGGTATAATTTCGGGCTATTCCATTGGTACCCAGAGTGATTCCGTATTTGATAGCTAAATAGCTTTGAATATTGCTTCGTTCTATATCTGTAGTGCGACGGCTTAAGGTGATAATTTCGGCCACTCTACCGTCTAAACTTCCGTCCCAACCTTTACTTCTTCCAATCCAATAGCGACTATCGGATACGTTTTCATAAGTTGCCGCATTTACCGTAGTGTTGCCTACATTGGCATCATTGTAAAATAAATCGGCCCCATTGTTTCCGCTGTTTTGACGAGCATTGATTATACCTACATTAGAATAAGTTGTTGTAGTGCTAACTTGAGCAATACCATAGCGGCTATTTACTCCCACACAGTAGGCTAAAACTTCATTATTAAAGCGAGACGAGTAATCTCCAATACCCAAACCAGTTACGTCTGTTTCGTTTACCGCTGGATTTCGATCTCCGCAAAAAATATCCATTGTTTTATTGGTATAATTTACAGGAACGTCAGGTATCATCACTACATACATTTCTTGAGTGTAAAAGCCACTGGTTCCTTTTAGGTATTCTCTATTGGTGGCGTTATCTGTATATACTTGAGATTGGCTGTTGAAATCGTTTGTAAAGTCAACCACTGCATTAAAGTTAATATTAAACTGTGGGTGGTTTCGGTATTTAGGAGCTCGCGTAGCAGTAGGTTTAACTGCATCGCTTCCTCTTCCCTGGGTATTCCAAACCGAAACGTTTGAGTTATCGTTTACCGATGTTGTTCCGTTTAGTAAATCGGAACGCAACCATAATTTTAAATCAGCTCTAACACCACCGGGACCGTTTGGTAAACCTAAGATAGCCGTTCCTGAAATTCTAAAATTATAGGGGTTTTCGTTTAAATCGTTGTTTGCAATAGTAATATCACAATTAAATGTTCCTGCTGTAAGGGACGAAAAGGTTACGGTAAAAGTAGTACTTCCTCCGGCAGGTATTGTTGTATTGGGTCCTTGTGAAACGGAGAATTGTATGGTATTTGAAAGTTGAACTACAGGTGATCCAGATAATACTAATGGACTGTTTCCGGTGTTGAATATGGTGTATGTACGAGATGATGTACTACCAGGTACACTTTCAATTTCTTCAAAAATTGTAAAGTCGGTTAGGGAGGGAGACGTATCACCATCAACAATTGAAATTCCGTTTCCTCTCAAATCTATTTCAGGAGTTGTTCCTGTACCAGAAAGAGCAAAATTGTATGGGTTCTCATCTTCATCAGAATTGATAAATGAAATAGATGCGGTACGTATACCTGTAGCCGTAGGATTAAAAGTTACGGTAAACGTTGTTGTACCTCCCGGTGCTATCGATGATGCTGGGGAGGTGGTAAGTGTAAAATTGGTTGCATGAGTACCTGTTATAGAGAATGCTCCAATTGTTAATGCCAAAGTACCGGTATTTTGAATTACATAGGTTCTAGAAATAGCTACACCTACATCGGTAGTACCTAGATCGGTAAAATTTGCCGTACTAGTGCTTGTAGCGTTATCCGGAATAGAATTTCCGTTTCCGGTAACATTAATTTCCGGAGCGTCGTATCTTATTATTATTTGGCCGTTTCCACCGTTTCCACCACTACGTGTTGAAGTAGATGTACGCATACCGCCACCACCCCCACCACCGGGTGCTTGGCCACCATTACCGGCACCTTGAGTAGTTCTACCATTCCCCCCAACACCGCCACCCGTTGGGGCTGTTGCTCCAGAACTAGATGTTGCATTATTTCCATTTGATGCCGTACCTGCAGATGATCCACCGCCTCCACTAAATGAATTGAGAGAACCATTGGCACCATTTCCACCGGAGTAAGTTACATCACCAATACAGGCTGTTCTGTCACCTCCTAGAGCTCCATTACTGTCGTTATCTAAAACACTATTTCCGCCTTTAGCCAAGATGGTAGTTTGATTCCAAAACCAAGAGTCACCTCCTTCTGCTGTTGTAGTTGATCCATTACCTACGGTAACTGTATAGGTATTTCCCGGAACCACTGTTATTATTTTTCGAGCATATGCTCCACCGCCACCACCACCGGATACCCCATTTGTAGTACGAGTACCTCCTTTTCCACCGCCACCCCAAGCTTCAACCGTTAACTGAGTTACTCCTTGTGGAACAGTAAAAGTACCGGTTGAAGTGAAAATTCTTTCAACAGATTGTGCCGATACATGCAAACTTATTAAGCAACTAATAAGAATAAAAATGAAGTTGTTTTTTATTGCAATTTGTTTCATACGATTTAACAAATTTTAGGTTTTGATTTTTTTTTTGACGATTCAAAACTAAAATAAAAATTGATTAATATCGATAAAAAGCATAAAAAATCGATGAAATGCATTAAAATAAAATAAATGTAAGTATATAATTACTAAAAAATACATACGCGTATGTATTTTTTAAACTTACAAGTAAAATGAAAAGATTGAAATTTTAAAAAATTGAAGCAAGAGCGTCAAAATGAAGCTTGAAGTCAATACCCATTTTTAATGGAATAGTATAAAATAAAAAAGGTGGAAGTTACTCCACCTTTTTTGCCCCAAATCTACCATAAACTTAACCTACTAATGCTATGGTGATTCAAAAGTAGAGGTGTTCTTTTTATCTCAAAAAAAAATCTGTTCAACGTACAGAATAATCGATAAAATGTATAAATGTTAAAATAGATTCTCTTTTTTGATAAATTAACCTAATCCGGGTTGTTTTTTATATGTTTAAAAATAATTTTTAAATATCTAATAATCAATTGTTTGTAAATTATATTCATTCGATTGTGCATTTTGTCGATAAAAAAAAACTATTCATCGAACAGTGTAATCATTTTTTTCTATTGTTTTTCACTTTACCGATTTTTCAATGTTTTACAACAATTTTTTTATTTTCTACTTAAACAGTGGTTGTAGGTTTGTTTCGAAATTATTCCCAAAGTAGTTTCTAAGTTTAACTTAACATAACCGTGTATTATGAACTTTACATTTTTATTAAAAAGTAAAAGAATATTAAAAAATTTATCTTTTTTTATTTATTTTATTTTTTTTGCCTCGATGGCACAGCCTACACTTGAATCAACTACTACTTCAGTAGGCAGTTCTTTTACTGCAACAATTGCAAGACCTTCAGGAACAGTTGCAGGTAATTTATTGATAGCAGGAGTTATGTTTGAATCCGGTTCCGGAGCTACAGTTACAGCTCCTTCGGGTTGGACCTTAATCAGACGAAGTAATCAAAGTAGTAATATAGGTATGGCTACCTATTATAAAGTTGCCACTGCAAGTGAACCTACATCTTACAATTGGTCTATTAATAAAAAATGGGCTATAGGAATGAGTCGAATTTCAGGAGCAACCGTATCCAATTTAACATCATCCGAAAGTTTAGGTTCATCTGCTTCCAGAAATGTGACAGCTCCATCCATAACCACCACAGGAGCTAACCGATTGATTTTGTGTTTTTACACTAATAAAAAGAACTCCACTTACACTCCAGCAACCGGAACTACAGAACGTTATGATGTTCCTAATAATTCAGATGGAATACCCTCTAATATGATGGCATCTTTTGTACAAACTCTAGTTGGTGCTACTGGTGACAGAACTGCTGTAGCTACTGATTTTGAAACTTGGGTTGGTCAACAAATAGCTATTGCACCTTCATGTGCTACAACTCAAATATCTACTCAGCCAGTATCTCAACTTAATTTTTGTGAAGGCATTGGTACACAATCTTTACGTGTTGAAGCTACGGGTACATCACTCACATATCAATGGCGAAAAGATGGTGTTAATTTATCCAATTCTAGCATGTATTCCGGTGTTAATTCATCTCAATTGATTATTACAAATCCAAGTTTGCAGGTTACCGGTTCCTATTCTGTTGCCATTTCAAATTCATGTGGTAGTGTTGTTCAATCTCAAAACTCAACTGTTACGGTTAATTCCAATATAACATTAACGGCTTCTGTAACGTATCAAGCTACATGTCCAACAGAACCTGTGGTATTTAGTGTTAATTCTATAAATGCGAGTTACCAACCCGTGTATACTTGGAAAAAAAATGGATTAACAGTTGGAACCAATTCGACTACCTATACAGCATCGAATGTTACTTTAAACGACGTGTTTTGGGTAGAAATAAGTGTTAGTGGAAACTGTTTGGTTTCACAAACTGTTACATCACTACCGGTTTCTGTTCTTTTTTCTTCGGATTGTCCATTAATTTGGACAGGTTCCAATTCTACTCTTTGGGATAATCCCAATAATTGGAATTTGAATCGCATTCCGGATAATCAAACTCAGGTTATTATTGGTTCAGCTCCCTTTCAACCTGAAATAACCACACATGCTCAGGCTTATTCTTTAACGGTTGATA
>NZ_DAIOUN010000009.1:0-8564 GCF_036759525.1 Flavobacterium sp.
TGTATTTAACTAAAGAAACAAAAGCTGAAATCTTCGCAAAACACGGAGGAAAAGCTGAAAACACCGGTTCTGCCGAAGGACAAATTGCTTTGTTCACTTTCAGAATCAACCACTTAACCGGACACTTGAAAAAAAATCGTCACGATTTCAACACAGAGCGTTCATTAGTGAAATTGGTAGGTAAAAGAAGAAGCCTTCTTGACTATCTAAAGAAAAAAGATATCAATAGATATCGTGAGATTATTAAAGAATTAGGAATTAGAAAATAATCAACTAAAGGGGCTTTGTGCCCCTTTTTGTTTTATATATTTGAAGAAAAAAGTTTGGTTTTTCATTGGGTTACACAACAACTACACACAACAACAACACAACAAAACCTAATATTAATACCAAATTAAGGATTTTTTTATGATTCCAAATGTAACTAGAGAGGTTATCGATTTAGGAGATGGAAGAACCATTTCAATCGAAACCGGAAAATTAGCGAAACAAGCAGACGGTTCTGTAGTAGTTCGCTTAGGCGATTGCATGTTATTAGCAACAGCAGTATCTGCCAGAACAGCAAATCCAGGGGTAGATTTTCTACCTTTAACCGTTGATTACCGTGAAAAATTTGCTGCTGCAGGAAGATTTCCGGGTGGATTTTTCAAAAGAGAAGCTCGTCCAAGCGACAGTGAAGTATTAACCATGCGTTTGGTTGACCGTGTATTGCGTCCGCTTTTCCCGGATGATTATCATGCCGAAACACAAGTTATGATTCAGTTAATGTCGCATGATGATAATGTGATGCCGGATGCATTAGCCGGATTAGCTGCTTCTGCTGCTTTAGCTGTTTCCGATATACCTTTTTACAATTTAATTTCTGAAGTTCGTGTGGCTCGTATAGACGGACAATTTGTAATCAACCCCAGCAAAGCTCAATTAGAACTTTCTGATATTGACATGATGATTGGTGCTTCTATGGATTCAGTGGCCATGGTGGAAGGTGAGATGAAAGAAATTTCAGAAAAAGAGATGGTGGAAGCCATTAAATTTGCTCACGAAGCAATTAAAATTCAAATTCAAGCCCAAGAGCGTTTACGTAAAGCCGTAGGTTCACCGGAATACCGAACTTATGAAGGCGAAGTAGAAGACGAAACCGTTTACGCAAAAATCAAAGCCGCTTCATATGACAAATATTATGCTATAGCCATGGAGGCTTCAGCAAAAAGTGAAAGAGGTGAAAAATTTGCAGCAGTAAAAGAAGAAGTTAAGGCGTTGTTTACTGAAGAAGAATATGCAGAGAATGCAGATTTAGCCGAATTAGTGAGCAAATACAACTATAAAACACAAAAAGAAGCAGTTCGCAACGTAATTCTTGAAAAAGGAATTCGTTTAGACGGAAGAAAAACTACTGAAATCAGACCGATTTGGTGTGAAACAGATTACTTACCTTCTGTTCACGGTTCTTCTTTATTTACACGTGGGGAAACGCAAGCGTTAGCAACAGTAACATTAGGAACTTCAAGAGAAGCGAATGTCATAGACTCGCCATCTGAACAAGGAGAAGAAAAATTCTACTTACACTACAACTTCCCTCCTTTCTCAACCGGTGAAGCCAAACCATTAAGAGGAACATCCCGAAGAGAGGTTGGTCATGGTAACTTGGCTCAAAGAGCTTTAAAAAATATGATTCCTGCCGATTGTCCTTATACAATCCGAGTAGTTTCTGAAGTATTAGAATCTAATGGTTCTTCTTCTATGGCAACCGTTTGTGCGGGAACAATGGCTTTAATGGATGCCGGAGTTCAAATGACAAAACCGGTTTCCGGAATTGCTATGGGATTAATCACAGACGGTCAAAAGTTTGCGGTTTTGTCTGATATTTTAGGCGATGAAGATCACTTGGGCGATATGGACTTTAAAGTAACCGGAACAGCAGACGGAATTACTGCTTGCCAAATGGACATTAAGATTGACGGATTACGTTATGACATCATGGAGCAAGCTTTAGAACAAGCTAGAGATGGCCGTATGCATATTTTAAATAAAATTACCGAAACCATTGCTACGCCTAGAGCAGATGTGAAAAAGCACGCTCCAAAAATCATAATGCGAACTATTCCTGGAAACTTTATTGGTGCTTTGATTGGTCCGGGTGGAAAAGTTATTCAAGAATTGCAAAAAGCAACCGGTACAACAATAGTTATTAATGAAGTTGATGAGCAAGGTGTAGTCGAAATCTTAGGAACAGACCCAGATGGAATTGCAGCAGTTTTAGCTAAAATTGACAGTATTGTTTTCAAACCGGAAGTAGGTGAAGCCTATGAAGTAAAAGTAATAAAAATGTTAGATTTTGGAGCGGTAGTAGAGTACACTAAAGCCCCTGGTAATGAAGTTTTATTACACGTTTCTGAACTGGCTTGGGAAAGAACCGAAAATGTAGCCGATGTTGTTAAAATGGGCGATGTTTTCATGGTGAAATATCTAGGCATTGACCCAAAAACCAGAAAAGAAAAAGTATCTAAAAAAGCTCTTTTACCTAGACCTCCAAGAGAAGAGAAAAAAGACGCTCCAAAAAAAGATTAAACCCTTTTTCAAATAAAAAAAACCGATTCAAATGAATCGGTTTTTTTTATTTAATTTAGACAGAAAAATCATTCTTTTAACATAAAATCTTAACAATTATTTTATATTTGCAACAATGCCAGTTAAAAATATTTATGATTTTATCATTCAACCGCTTTATTCTTCTTATTTCCTTGTTTTTATTCGGATATGTGAATGCACAAGAATTCAGTGTAACGGGTATACTAATTGATGAAAATCAAAATCCAATAGAATCTGCAGAAGTTGTTTTAATTCAGAATAACACTATACGAAAATCAACTCTTTCCAGCCGTGAAGGAGCATTTAAAATTGAAGCATCGCCAGGTGTTTATACCCTTCGCTGTTACTATGTAGGTGCCATAATTTATCAAACTGATTTTGAGCTTAATAAAAACATACAATTAGAAACAATTAGAGCTTTTGAAAATGCCAATCAATTGGATGAAGTTGAAGTAACATCCAAAAAAAAGATTATAGAATCTAAAGTAGACCGAACCGTTTTTAACGTAGAAAATAGTGTTCGAGCTACAGGAAGTGATGGACTTGAATTGCTTAAAAGCACCCCCGGAGTCTCTGTATCCGGTACAACTATTGGAATAGTAGGGAAAAGCACTGTGAGTGTCATGATCGATGACCGAATAATTAATCTTTCTGGGGAAGAATTAAACAATTACCTCAGAGGCTTGAGTTCGGAAAACATTAAAAGCATAGAAGTAATTACCACACCTCCTTCTAAATATGATGCACAAGGAAATAGTGGCTTAATCAATATTAAACTCAAAAAAATACACGATGATTCTTGGGCGGTTCAAATACGAAATAATTACATTCAAAACTCTTACCCTTCAATATCATCGGGTATAAACTTTGCCTACAACAAAAATAAATTAAGTATTCAAACCGATTTTGCTAAAAGAGAAGGACATTCTAAAACAATAGAATCTATGAACACCTTCTATCCAACAGAAAACTGGCTTGGCTTTACCTCAAGAAAAGATAAGTCTGACATATACAGAGGAATTATTGGATTGGATTACCGAATAGGTCCCAAAGCAACTCTTGGTTTCAAATACATTGGTTTGTTTGACAATCCCAACATCAAAGATCGCAATGAAGTAATAGTAACAGATTCTCAAACCGGAGAAATTAAGTCGACCTATTTTACCAACGGTTACAACAAAAACAGCACAGAAAACAACACTTTAAATGCCTATTTCACACAAAAAATTGACAGTTTAGGAAAACAAATAACCATAGATTTAGATTATTTAGATTATTTAGACGATCAAAATCGCAATTTTAACACCCGTAACGAATTCCAAGGAAATTTAATTGGGTCTCCTTACATAGCCAACAATACTAGTGTTCAAAACATAAAAAATTACAGTTTCAAAATTGATCTAGAATTACCAACAAAATGGGCCAATTTTGGATTGGGTGGTAAACTTAGTTGGGTAAAAAACTCGAGCGATATTGCCTTTTTTGATTTATCATCGGGATCACCCATTCTTGATATTAACCAAACCAATTTATTTGATTATACTGAAAATACCCAATCAATATATGGAAACTTTTCAAAATCTATTACTGAAAAATGGCAAGTTCAAGCCGGATTGAGATACGAAGACACCCAAGTTTTAGGCATAACACAATCTCCAGATTCCAATCAAAATCAACGTAACGCATTTACTTACGGAAAATTTTTCCCGTCTTTGTATTTGTTGTACTTGCCTAATGAAAATAACAGCTTTTCTGTAAACTACAGTAAGAGAATTGGCAGACCTATTTTTTGGGATTTAAATCCATTCAAATGGTATTTAAATTCATTTACATTGGTAGAAGGCAACCCTTATTTACAACCTTCATTTACAGATAATTTTGAAATTAACTACAATTACAAAGATCACTTTAGTTTAAAAATTTATTATTCCAACACAACCAATGGAAGCTTTCAAATTCCGTTCATCCTAACTGAAACCGAACCCGCCAATATCCGTTTCTTTAGAGACAACTTTTTTGACAAATATCAATTAGGAGCAACCCTTACTTATCTTATAAACACATTAAGCTGGTGGGAAAGCACTAACACTTTGAATGGATTTGATAATGTAACCCGCTTTACCAAAGAAGTACCCACTGAGGAACAAAACGGTTTTATGTATGCTTTTTACACCTACAATACTTTTAGATTGAGCAAGTCTAAAAATTGGTATGCAGAAATTAATTTTCAATATCATAGTGCCCGAAAAGACTTGTTTAATGAGGCTACAGCTTTTTCCAATACCGATTTAGGTATCCGCTATTCTCTTAAAGAAAAGGGTTGGAGTTTTTTGCTTCTGGGTTCTGATGTATTTAGAAGTAACAGAGCCTATTTTACCTCTGTAATTAATTCCGTACCTCAAACACGTTCGGCTTATCTAGACGACAGAATGATTCGTTTAGGAGTTACGTATAAATTTGGCAACAAAAAAATGATTGCCAACCAGAGAGAATCTGGCAACGAAGATGTTAAAGAACGTATAAAATAATTTTTTTTGAATTCTTTTGTAACATTTTGAAAACCCTACACGTATAACTAGCTGAAACTATATTCAAGAACATTTTAAATGAGACAGCTTAAAATCACCAAGCAGGTTACCAATCGTGAAACTGCTTCCTTAGACAAATACCTACAAGAAATTGGAAAAGTTGATTTAATTACTGCTGATGAAGAGGTAGAATTAGCCCAGCGAATTAAAGCCGGAGACCAGCGAGCTTTAGAAAAACTAACGAAAGCTAACTTACGTTTCGTAGTATCGGTAGCTAAACAATACCAAAACCAAGGATTAACATTACCTGATTTAATTAATGAAGGAAACTTAGGTTTAATTAAAGCGGCTCAACGTTTTGATGAAACTCGTGGTTTTAAATTCATTTCGTATGCGGTTTGGTGGATTCGTCAATCGATTTTGCAAGCTTTGGCTGAGCAATCTCGTATTGTTCGATTACCGTTAAATAAAATTGGTTCTATCAATAAAATAAACAAAATGTATGCTTTATTAGAGCAATCTAATGAGCGTGCACCCTCTGCAGAAGAAATTGCCAAAGAATTAGACATGACCGTAAATGACGTAAAAGAGTCTATGAAAAACTCAGGACGTCACTTATCGATGGATGCTCCTTTAGTAGAAGGTGAAGACTCTAACTTGTATGACGTTTTACGTTCCGGTGAATCACCAAATCCCGATAGAGAATTAATTCACGAATCGCTACGCACAGAAATTGAGCGTTCCCTTGAAACTTTAACACCTCGTGAAGCAGATGTGGTTCGTTTGTACTTTGGTTTAGGTGATCAGCACCCAATGACTTTAGAAGAAATTGGCGAAACTTTTGATTTAACCCGAGAACGTGTACGTCAAATTAAAGAAAAAGCTATACGAAGATTGAAACATACTTCTAGAAGTAAAATATTAAAAACCTATCTGGGATAAATTATTTCTATTGCAATACCTTTTAGAATTAGTCAGATTCCACTATATTGCATAAACTATCTCAAGATAGTATCTTACAAACAGTTTAAAAACTGTTCGTTTTTTGATTGATGATTGAAACTCCGGCTGATTACCGGAGTTTTGCTTTTTTGGGGAGCAAAACTCCGGTCTGTTTGCTTCGCTCGGGTTTCCGGAGTTTTATTTTTTAACCTCTTAACCCACCCCTTAGAGGGAATTTATTCTGAGTTAAATCTTTTAATCTGCAAAACTTTTAAACTTTTAAACTAAAATCTATCTTTGCACAAACAACAACACAATGAAAAACACCCTAATTGCTCCCTCTATTCTAGCTGCCGATTTTGCCAACTTACAACGCGATATCGAAATGATTAATGCCAGCGAAGCCGATTGGTTTCACATTGACATCATGGATGGCGTTTTTGTACCCAATATTTCGTTTGGAATGCCGGTTTTAGAGGCAATCACCAAGCATGCCCAAAAGACCATTGATGTACACTTAATGATTGTTGACCCGGACAGATATATAGGCACTTTTAAAAAATTAGGAGCCGATATTTTAACCGTTCATTACGAAGCTTGTACGCATCTACATCGAACGCTTCAGGCAATTAAAGCAGAAGGGATGAAAGCCGGAGTAGCTTTAAATCCGCATACAAATATAGAATTATTAGAAGATGTAATTCAGGATATCGATTTGGTTTGTATCATGAGTGTAAATCCGGGGTTTGGCGGGCAATCGTTTATCGAAAACACCTATTCAAAAGTTGAAAAATTAAAAGCATTAATCAACAAAAAGAATGCTTCTACTTTAATTGAAATTGACGGAGGCGTAACGAACAAAAACGCCAAACAATTAGCTGATGCCGGAGCCGATGTTTTAGTGGCAGGAAGTTATGTGTTTGGATCTAAAAACCCAACAGAAACGATTTTAAATCTTAAAAAGGATTTGGCGTAACAAATTCAATTTTTGTACTGAGCCAGCAAATATTTTATAATATCAGTTGTTGTAACGATACCCACCAACAACTGTCCTTGAACAACAGGCAAGGCATGAAATTCATTTTTAGAAAGAATTTCGGCTACTTCCCTAATGGTGGTGTCGGGATTTACTGTTGTTAATTTTTTAGCCATAACTTGCTCTACAGTAAACATATTGTAAACCGTAACATCTACAACTTCATCATCGTCATCCACGGCATCTACGAATGAAATTCGCAACAAATCTGTATAACTCAACATTCCCACAATTTTTGAACTTTGAACAACGGGAATATGTCGGATATGATTCTTTTTGAAAAGTAATTCGGCTTTGGTTAAATCGTCTGTTAAATTTAAAACAATAACATTTTTGGTCATAATAGAAGAGACCGGCACCTGCTTTTTCATGATATTTAATCTTTAATACTACAAATATCTGAACTCTTTTAAAAAAAAGAACTGAGCCATATCATTGTTATTTGGGCTATTTTTTTGTATCTTGTAACTTAGGTGAAAAATTAATCATTTTTCTAACTTTTTCATACAGCTCCGGAAAATCACTTTGCAATTCTTGAGGCGTTTCAAAAAAATGTTCCATTAATACCGCTATGAATTCAAAAGGATTGGTATAGGCATATTCTCTAAGATATTGAGTTTGTTTTAGCCGTTCCTGAACTTCGGGTTGAGAGACAAAATGGATGATTTTGTTGAACTTCTTTGTAAATAAATAGGCACTTACATCATCATTTTTCTTTCCATGAAAATGGATGGCATGGGTAAACTCGTGTAAGCCCAAATTGTAATTGTCATTCTTAACCCGAATACCTTCCATAAAATCCTCCCATGAAAATACAATAGCTCTCATCCTCGGATTAAATTCACCTTTATGCCAAGCATCATTTACAGTAGAATAATAAGGTTTGGGATATATAATAATTTTATCAAATACATTCACCAAATAATTTCGCATTCCAAAAGTGAGTTTAACAGCAGTTGAAGCAATTATTATTTTCATCTCTTCAGTAATTACAATATTATCCTTCGGAATAAATTGGTACTTATTCATGAACTTTACTACTCTATGTTTAAAAAACTGTTTTTGTTTGAAGGATAAATGATTGTAAAATTCAAAATGATTCTTAATTATCTGCTCCTTTGATTTTGGCAAATCGAACTTACGCATGTAAAAATGAACATAAACAGGCTTATCTAACCACTTAACACTGAAGTAATCAAGCACTCCTAATAAAACGCCCACAAACAATGCAAAAGTGACGATAAGTAAAAAGATAGTTATAACAGCAATATATATCATAAAAGCATAAGGCTACAGAAAAAGGATTAACCCGAATGGAATGACAATGTACAAAAAAGGGTTTGAATTATTGACCACAAATCCAATCTTTACCATTTTGATTCCTTTTTAAGGCTGATAAAGACCAATTAGAAAAATTCTCAAGCAAGCTTGGAAATAATTTACAATAGGATTGCCTGCGGCCATCCTTC
>NZ_DAIOUN010000009.1:8664-102083 GCF_036759525.1 Flavobacterium sp.
AAAGCTCCGCTTTGAAAAACCAAAAGGATACAAAATTCTCAAGCAAGCTTGGAAAAATGATTTGATAATTATATAAGAATTGCCTGCGGCCATCCTTCAAAGCTCCGCTTTGAAAAACCAAAAGGATACAAAATTCTCAAGCAAGCTTGGAAATTTTGTATCCTTTTGGTTTTATTCGTGACCTCGACAGGATTCAAACCTGTAACCCTCAGAGCCGAAATCTGATATTCTATTCAGTTGAACTACGAGGCCGTTATTTTGAGAGTGCGAATCTACAATTTTTTTTGTTAAGCCAAAAGCTTTTTTACAATAGTTGATATGGTTTTCCCATCCGCACTTCCGGCCAATTGTTTGGATGCTAATCCCATTAACTGGCCCATACTTGCCATTCCAGCAAAACCATTATCTTTAATTAATTGACTTATAACAGATTCTATTTCTGCTTCAGACAATTGTTTGGGTAAGAATTTCTCAATAACAGCGGCTTGCTGAATTTCTGGATCGGCCAAATCTTGTCTACCTTGTTGGATATAAATTGCTGCACTATCTTTTCTTTGTTTAACCAAACGCTGTAGCAATTTGATTTCATCTTCTTGAGCTAATTCATCTTTGGCTCCACCTTCTGTGAGTGCTAATAAAATTGCAGATTTAACAGCTCGCAATGCTTCTAAGGCTAAAGTATCTTTAGCTCTCATTGCATTTTTTATTTCATCATTGATTTGAACTTGTAAACTCATCGTTTTTATTTTGAGTGCGAAAATAAAAAAAATAACCCGATAATTGAAGCAATTATCGGGTTATTCATTAGTTGATATTTGATTTAATCTACATTATCATGTAAAAAAGAATTGTTAGTTCTCAACTGATTATCGTCATTACTATCTATTCCCAATGACATCCTAGATTGATTGCTCGAACCTGTATTGGTTGGCAAGTCTACACCTAATCTCTTATAGGCAGGTATTTTTTCCATTTCGTCTAATTTGGAGGAATTGTTATGAAATTTGTAATTAAATTCTTTTAACCTCTTTCTTCGATCATCGGCTCGTAAACGAAGTGTTTCCTCGATGGTCATTTCTATAGGATTAATTTCATCATACGAATTCCCAAACTTGGGTGTTTCGTCAATTTTTTTAATCGTAATATTCAATTCCTCATTTACAGGTTCTTCTACTTTATTCTCTACTGGTTTTGATTGCAAAAGTTCGTTTTCAATCTCCATGTATTCTTCTAGAGAATACCGAACAACTCCGGTTTCGTTTACTTCTGTCATTGGAATAACTTGCATTGGGTCATTCACTTTGATTTCGTTGGTTTGTGTAGGATTTAGGTCAAAAAGGATGGGTTGCTCGTTAGCGTAGGTTTTGGTATTTTCAACAGGTAAATCAAAAGATAATGTCACTTGTTCTTTTTCTACAATAACAAACTCCGGGTCTTTAACCATAATTTCTCTTATCTCGGGAGTTGTTGCCAAAAGAGTGTGTTCTGCTTTGGGATCTACAAGTTCGTAAACAACTTCAATATTTTTAATATTTTCTGTGGTTGGAATCAAATCGGAAACCACTTTAGCTTCTATTACTTCCATGTCATCTAGAAGTTCAAAAACCACTTTATTCGTGGGTTCGTTTCCCAAGTTGTCTACAGAAGTTTTAGTCTCAATTGGTGTATGTATTTTGGGGGTTAAATCAATCGTATTGGTTTGATTTTCCTCCAAAGAGTGAATAATGCGTTGCGGTTCTGCATTTACAATCCCTTTTTGTTGTTCAACATTAAAACCTGTCGCAATAATAGTAACAGCAATAGAATCGCCTAAAGCTTCATCTTCACCAACCCCCATGATAATATTGGCATTATAACCGGCTTCGGCTTGAATGTGATCATTAATTTCACCAATCTCATCAATGGTAATTTCGGTAGATCCAGAAACGATAAGCAACAATACGTTTTTGGCACCTGTAATTTTATTATCATTTAGAAGTGGAGAATCTAAAGCTGCAACAATAGCTTCTTTGGCTCTGGCGTCACCAGAAGCTGTAGCCGACCCCATTATAGCAGTTCCGCTATTGGAAAGCACGGTTTTAGCATCTTTTAAGTCGATATTTTGAGTGTAATGATGGGTAATTACTTCGGCAATACCTCTTGAGGCAGTTGCCAATACTTCATCTGCTTTAGAGAAACCGGCCTTGAAACCCAAATTTCCATAAACCTCTCTTAGTTTGTTATTGTTGATTACAATCAATGAGTCCACTTGTTTTCTCAAACGCTCCACCCCATTCATCGCTTGTTCTGAACGAACTTTACCTTCAAACTGAAAAGGTATTGTAACAATTCCAACGGTTAAAATTTCTTTTTCTTTAGCCATTTGTGCAATAACCGGAGCAGCACCAGTACCGGTACCTCCACCCATACCTGCGGTAATAAAAACCATTTTGGTATTGCTATCTAACATTTTGGCTATGTCATCTACACTTTCAATGGCAGATTGTTGACCAACTTCCGGATTGGCTCCTGCTCCTAATCCTTCTGTTAGGCTAACACCCAACTGAATTTTATTAGGAACCGGGCTATTTTGCAATGCTTGTGAATCGGTATTACACACTACAAAATCTACGCCTTTAATACCTTGTTTAAACATGTGGTTAATGGCATTGCTACCACCACCACCTACGCCGATTACTTTAATTACATTTGATTGATTTTTGGGTAAATCAAATGAAATACTTCCAAATTCTGAGTTGCTTATCATAATTCTTGGTTTTGCTGATTCTATTATTTAACGACACTGAAGATTACTCTGCATTGTCTAAAAATTCTTTTATTTTTTCTACATATTTGTCAAAGAAAGAGCGTTTGATTTGCTTTTCAGTACTTTCTTCTACTTTGACTTCTTTTTCTGTTTGAGCAATAACTTCAGGATTAGATTTGGGTTCCTCTTGTTTTACTTCTTGTGACACCGTTTGTTCCATTTCTGACATTAAAATGGCACTTTTAGTGTTATTATTTATACTATTCATCATCAATCCTACCGCAGTAGCATATAATGGACTTGACATTTCTTCGTCGGAATTCCCGGCTAAATGTTCATTAGGATACCCTATACGCGTATCCATTCCGGTAATGTATTCAACCAACTGCTTGATGTGTTTAAGTTGGGCCCCTCCACCGGTTAATACAATTCCTGCAATAAGCTTCTTTTTGGGGTCTTCATGGCCATACGATTTAATTTCGTCAAAAACTTGCTCAATAATTTCTACTACTCTGGCATTGATTATTTTGGATAAATTTTTTAACGAAATCTCTTTAGGCTCTCTTCCTCTTAAACCGGGAATGGAAACAATTTCGTTGTCTTTATTTTCTCCGGGCCAAGCTGATCCAAATTTCACTTTCAACAACTCGGCTTGCTTTTCGATTATAGAACAGCCTTCTTTTATATCGTCTGTAATAACATTTCCGCCAAAAGGAATAACAGCAGTATGTCTAATTATACCATCTTTGAAAATTGCCAAATCGGTTGTTCCACCTCCAATATCAATCAGTGCAACTCCAGCTTCTTTTTCTTCCTGACTTAAGACGGCATCTGAAGAGGCTAACGGTTCTAGCGTGAGACCAGACAATTCTATTCCGGCACTTTGTATACATCTTCCCACGTTTCGAATAGATGCCGCATGGCCTACAACCACATGAAAACTACTTTCTAATCTACCGCCATACATTCCAATGGGTTCTTTAATCTCAGATTGCCCGTCTATTTTGAATTCCTGAGGTAGAACATGAATAATTTCTTCACCCGGCAACATAGCCAATTTGTGCACTTGATTGATTAATTGCTCAATATCTTTATCGCAAATAACTTCATCTGGGTTACTTCTACTGATATAGTCACTGTGCTGAATACTTCTAATATGCTGTCCGGCAATCCCAACTACAACATCTTTAATCATATAACCGGAATTGTTTTCGGCCTCTGTAATAGCGGCTTGAATAGATTGAATGGTTTGGGTTATGTTATTTACCACACCACGATGTACTCCCAAACTTTTAGATTTTCCAACCCCGAGAATTTCCAATTTTCCATACTCGTTTTTACGACCAATCATGGCCACAATCTTGGTGGTACCAATATCTAAACCTACAGCAATGTTATCGTTTTTCATAATCAAACTATTTTGTGCAAACCACTTGTTGAGTGAACTTGAGATTTATTATTTTATATTTTTCCAAAAGGCTATCTTGAACTGCTTTTTGAAAAAAGGCTTTATAATTGTTTAATTTTTTTTCTACACTTATCGGTTTTCCAAAATCAATAACAAAATCAAAATTCCGATTCTTCATTTTTACGCTCCCACTTGGTAGAATTTCTATTCCAATTATATTCTTTTTTAAAAATTCATCTTGGTGAATAAATCGAAATAACGTTATGAAATTTTCTCTATTTTCACCTTCTACTGACCCTAAAACCAAGGGAACTCTGGCCGAATAATTTTCTGAAAGCGGCATCTTAGTTCCTTTAGAATCAATATAATAAGAATCTCTTCCTTCGAAAAGCCTTGCTACCGGTGTTTTTTGTTTCACCACAGCCTTCAGATGACCATCTACTGTAACATAAACCTCAGCATTTTCAATCATCTGATGCTTGTTGATAGTACTTTCCAAATTATTCAAATCTAAAGCAACTTTCTGTATACTGGAAGCATGTTTTTTATTTTCTATTAACAATTTATTAACCGTTTCATGTGTTACAAAAAGTGGCTCCTCATTTAAAAATTCTACTGTTGATTGTAGCAATTTTCGGTTGTTATTTCGATGGGTTGTAAACGAAAGTAACCCACCTAAAACGAGGATCATGAACATCAATCTCAAATTGGTCCAGTTAAGAAATTTTTTCATACAACTTATTTTTTATGGCCCCTACCATTTCACCAATATCTCCGGCACCTATTGTAACATAAACGGTCGCATTGGTATGTTGCAATTCGGTAAATAATTGATTCTTTGAAACTAATTTTTTATTTTGATTGTTAATTTTTGAGAGAAGCCAACTTGAAGTTACTCCTTCTATTGGCAATTCTCTGGCCGGATAAATCTCCAACAAAATCACTTCATCAAATTGAGCTAAACTTGCAGCAAAATCATCTGCAAAGTCATGCGTTCTACTGAACAAATGAGGTTGGAAAATTGCCATTGTTTTTTGATTGGGGTAAAGTTCTCGAACCGCTTGATACACTGCATTTATCTCGGTTGGATGATGTGCATAATCATCAATATACACCAAACCTTCGGTTTGAATTTGATATGAAAACCGTCTTTTAATTCCATTGAATGTACCCAAAGCTTTGACTATTTGATCGGTTGGGGTACCGTAAGTTTTAGCCATAGCCAAAGCCATGAGTGCATTCATTAAATTATGCTTTCCGGGCAATTTAAATTGAATGTCTTTTATTATTTCGTTGGGGGTTTGAACATCAAAAACATAGGTGCTTTTTTCAATTCTGATATTAAATGCACTAAAATCGGCTGGTTCATTTATGGCAATTTTTAATCCATTCAGAGGAAGGCCCTTTGGAATAAAAAGTTGGTTGGGATTTTCAACTTTTCTAGAGAATTCCACAAATGCATTTTCAATGCTTTGCGAATCTCCATAAATATCTAAATGATCGGCATCCATTGAAGTAACACAGGCCATATTGGGATGTAATTTTAAAAATGAGCGATCAAATTCATCTGCCTCTACAACAGAGACTGATTTGCCATTTCCTATTAAATTGGAATTGTAATTTTCTACTATTCCCCCTAAAAAAGCGGTAACATCTACTCCGGATTGAACCAGTATATGTCCCAAAATACTTGAAGTTGTTGTTTTTCCATGTGTTCCGGCAACGGCAAAGCAAAAGGTATCTTGCGTTATTAATCCCAAGGCTTCTGCTCTTTTTAAAATGGTAAATTCATTCGTTTTAAAAAAATTCCATTCTGAATGCGAAGTTGGTACTGCTGGGGTAACAATAACTACAGTATTTTCCGGATTAAATCCTGCCGGAATGAATTGTATTGAATCTTCATAATGTACCTGCATACCCAAAGATTGGAGTTCATCTGTAAGTTCGGTTTGAGTTTTGTCATAACCGCAAACCTTTTTCCCCAACAGGTGAAAATAGCGAGCTAGTGCACTCATTCCTATGCCTCCAATTCCTATAAAGTATACATTATGTACTTGATTCAAGTTCATTTTATTTTTTGCTAATCAATTGGACAATTTGTTTTACAATATCTTTAGTCGCTTCGGGTCTTGCCATTGCATGAATGTTTGTGCCTAAACGCGTTTGTTCATTCGGATTTGCCATTAAATCCAGAAATACCTTATCAAATTTGTTCTCTAACTCAGATTCTTTCACCAAAAGAGCACCGTTCTTATTGACTATAGCCTTGGCATTTTGAGTTTGATGATCTTCTGCTACATTAGGAGAAGGTATAAAAAGTACCGGCTTCCCTACTATACAAAGTTCGGATACCGATGAAGCACCCGATCTGGATATAATTACATCTGCTGCAGCATAAACATAATCCATACGGTCTATAAAAGAAACTACTTTTACATTTCCTTTTTGATTGAAATGACTGTACTGTTCAAAATACAATGAACCGGTTTGCCAAATTATTTGAAACTTTTGATTGATAAAAAAATCTAGCTTTTCTGCAATCAACTCATTAATTTTTTTTGAGCCCAAACTTCCCCCGAGAACCAACACTGTTTTTTGAGTTGCATCTAAAGCAAAATAGGCCAACGCATCAATTCGTTTATGAGTAAGACTTAACAAATCTTGTCTGACCGGATTTCCGGTGAACTTTATTTTATTTTGAGGAAAGAAAGCGTCTAGATTTTCATAGGCTACACAAATAATATCAACCGATTTGGAAAGCCATTTATTTGTAATTCCAGGATATGAATTTTGTTCTTGAATTAAAGTTGGTAACCCAATCCAAGAAGCGGTTTTAACCACGGCTCCAGAAGCAAATCCTCCGGTGCCTATTACTACATTTGGCTTAAAACTTTTCAAAATAAAATACGATTTGACCATACTAAAAATCAATTTGACCGGAAACAAAAGATTAGACAACGTCAACTTTCGTTGCAATCCAGAAATCCACAATCCTTTAATTTTATAACCGGCTTGAGGAACTTTTTTCATTTCCATTTTATCTTTAGCCCCAACAAAAAGGATTTCACAGTCCGGAAACTGAACTTGTAACTCATCTGCAATAGCAATTGCCGGATAGATATGTCCTCCGGTTCCTCCGCCACTAATGATGAATTTTAATTTTTGCATGGTATTCTTATTTTTTATTGAGCACAGCTTGCATGGGATTAGACTCTTCAGAATTTTCATTTGTCTCAAGACTATCTTCCTCCAATTGTTTGTCTATCAATTTTTGCAACGCTTCATCTCTTTTTAATTTTTCGGCATTTTCTTGAGCTATTTCTTCCTCTTTTTTGGTAACATTTATTATAATTCCAATAGCCAAACAAGTCACCCAAATTGAACTTCCTCCGCTACTTATAAGGGGGAGAGTTTGTCCGGTAGTTGGCAAAAGCTCTACAGCTACTCCCATATTGATAAACGCTTGAAATACGATTGGAAATCCTAATCCTACAACTACCAATTTTCCAAACAAAGTATTGGCTTTATGTGCTGCAATTACAAATCTGAAAAAAAGCAACAAATAAATTCCTAAAATACTTAAGCCTCCAAAAAGTCCAAATTCTTCAACTATGATAGCATAAATAAAATCTGAAGAAGACTGTGGTAAAAAGTTTTTTTGCACACTTTTACCGGGGCCTAAACCGTAAATACCTCCCGAAGCAATAGCCGTTTTGGCTCTTTCTATTTGATATACTTCATCGGAATCTTGATTTTCATCATTCATAAACCGTTCTATCCTGGCCTCCCAAGTGTCAACTCGACTAGTTAATGGATTTGGGAATGCTTTGGCAACCAAAATAAAGAATGTAAGCATCAGAAAACCAATACCTAAAATACCTAAAATGTATTTTATGGGGTACTTACCAACAAACACCAGCATTAAAATCATGGCAAATATTAATGCAGCGGTTGAGAAATTTGCCGGAAGAATAAATAGTAAAGTAATCCCTACCGGTATCCATAAATCGATAAAAGACGATTTAAAAGTAATTTTTTCTTCACGTGTTTTTGATAAATATCTTGCCACAAAAACCATCAAGACAATAAAGGCCAAAGTTGAGGGTTGGAATGAGATTCCAATAAAAGGCAATTGAATCCACCGGCTTGCATTGGCTCCTGCAATAACCGTACCCTTGAATAATGTATAGGCTAACAGTATCCACAAAAACGGCAATAAAAAACGAGAAATACTTCTGTAATAATGATACGGAACCTTATGAATTTGATAGATAATTGCAAAACCTAACAAAACATGAACTAAGTGCTTTACTAAATAACTAACTGTATTTCCCGTACCTGCTCCGGCATATGCCAAATTACTACTGGCACTAAATACCGGCATAAAAGAAAACAGAGCCAATAGAGCTACTAGTGCCCAAATGACCTTGTCTCCTCTTAATCTTTTTATTAGTACGAGCATAATTATTTATTATAAATTTCGAACAGCTTGTTTAAATTGTCTGCCTCTATCTTCGTAGTTTTCAAATAAATCGAAACTTGCACAAGCCGGAGATAACAATACGGTATCTCCTTTTTCTGCAATATGTTGAGCTGTTCTAACCGCATCACCCATAGAAGTTACTTCAACCATGACATCTACAACATTGCCAAAGGCATCAATAATTTTCTTGTTGTCTACCCCTAAACAAATAATGGCTTTTACTTTTTCGCGTACCAAAGTCATCAATTCAGAATAATCGTTTCCTTTGTCAACTCCACCAACAATCCAAACTGTCGGGGCATTCATACTATCTAAGGCAAAAAATGTAGCATTTACATTGGTTGCTTTACTATCGTTTATGTATTGAACATTTTGAATTTTAAGAACTTTCTCCAAGCGATGTTCAACCCCTTGAAAGTTGGACAAACTCTCTCTAATAGTTTGTTTTCTAATACGCATTAACATAGCTACTGAAGTAGCTGCCATAGCGTTTTTTAGATTGTGTTTTCCTTCCAAAGCTATTGATTTGGTTTCCATTGTAAATTCTTCTTCGTTGATGTACATTTCCATAATATTGTTGTTAATAAAGCCCCCGTTTTTGTTTTTTTCTTGCAATGAAAATGGAATTTTCGTTGCTTTAATTGTATTGTATTTTAACCATTGTTGAATCGTTTCATCATCGGCATCATAGATCAAAAAATCTTCTTCCGTTTGATTCATGGTAATTCTAAACTTAGAATTGATATAATTTTCAAACTTATACTCGTATCTGTCCAAATGATCCGGACTAATGTTTGTTATGATGGCTATATGCGGTTTATATGTTTCTATACCATCAAGTTGAAAACTACTGAGTTCTAAAACGTACACATCAAAATCCTCATCGGCTATTTGCCAAGCATAACTTTTGCCAATATTTCCGGCCAAACCAACGTTTAATCCGGCAGATTTAAGCAAATGATAGGTTAATGACGTTGTGGTAGTTTTACCATTGCTACCGGTTATCCCAATAGTTAATGCTGTTGTAAAAGGGGTTGCAAATTCAATCTCAGAAACAACCGATATATTGTTTTTCTTGAGTTTTTGAACTATAGGAACACTATCCGGAATACCCGGACTTTTCATTACAACATCTGCATTTAAGATGAGACTCTCCGTATGCTTTTCATCTTCCCATTTGATTTCATTAAGAATTAGAACTTCTTTATAATTTTCTTTAATTTTTCCGTAATCTGAGACAAAGACATCAAACCCTTTTTTCTTTCCCAGAATTGCGGTTCCTACACCGCTCTCTCCACCTCCTAAAACAACCAATCTTTTCATCTATCTCAACTTTAGTGTTACAATTGAAAGAATGGCTAATAAAATTCCAACAATCCAAAACCGGGTTACAATTTTACTTTCATGGTAACCCTTCTTTTGGTAGTGATGATGGAGGGGTGACATGAGAAAAATGCGTTTTCCTTCACCGAACTTTTTCTTTGTATACTTGAAATAACTTACTTGAAGAACAACAGAGAGGTTTTCGGCGAGAAAAATGCCACATATTACCGGAATTAATAGTTCTTTACGAATTGCAATTGCGATAACTGCTATAATACCGCCTATTGTTAAACTTCCGGTATCGCCCATAAATACTGCGGCAGGAAAACTGTTGTACCATAAAAAACCAATGAGTGCTCCCACAAATGCTGAAATAAAAACAGTCATTTCACCGGAGTTGGGGATATACATGATATTGAGGTAATTTGAAAAAATAATATTCCCGGAAACAAACGTAAAAATACCCAGTGTTAATACCGAAATAGCCGATGTTCCGGCTGCCAAACCGTCAATACCATCAGTAAGATTGGCACCGTTTGAAACAGCTGTTATTATAAAGATTACAATTGGAATAAAAATCATCCAAGCCCAAGACTCATAACCTTCTCCTAAAAAGGTCAGTAAATCGGCATAGTCGAATTCGTTATTCTTAAAAAAAGGTATAGTTGTAGCCGTTGACTTTTCTTCTAAACTCAAAGGATTTTGAACAGTTTGCTCTAAAATATTCGTTCGTTGGGTATCTTTTCTAACCGTAACCCCCGGATGAAAATACAGAACAGACCCCACAATTAACCCTAATCCAACTTGACCAATAACTTTGAAAATTCCTTTTAAGCCTGCCTTATCTTTTTTAAATATTTTAATATAATCGTCTATAAAACCTATGGTTCCCATCCATAGTGTGGTAACTATTAACAATATGACATAAATATTATCCAACTTGGCTAATAGCAAAACCGGAATTAAAGTAGCCATTATTATAATTAATCCGCCCATGGTAGGTGTACCCGCCTTTTGGGTTTGACCAGCTAAACCAAGTTCTCTAACAGTTTCACCAACTTGTTGTTTCCTTAGAAACTCTATAACTTTTTTACCATAAATGGTAGATATTAGTAAAGACAACAATACAGCCAATCCGGACCGAAAAGTAATGTACTGAAACACACCGGTTCCGGGTATGTCAAATGCTTTGTTTAAATAATCAAATAAATAATATAACATACAAATTAGGCATTGTAAAGATTGAACAATTCTTTTACGACTTCCATATCATCAAAATGATGTTTTACACCTTGAATTTCCTGATAATTTTCGTGTCCTTTTCCGGCAATTAAAATAATATCATTAGACGAAGCTAATTGACAAGCCGCTTTAATAGCTTGTTTCCTATCGACAACCGTAAGGACTTTTCTATAATTTTGAGGTTCGACCCCTTTTTCCATTTCACGTAAAATGGTTTCAGGATCTTCCCATCTGGGATTATCCGAAGTTAAAATCACTTTATCCGAAAGCTTAGATGCAATGTGAGCCATTAGAGGCCTTTTTGCTGCGTCTCTATTCCCACCACAACCAACAACTGTAATAACCTGTTCATTTTTGGTTCTAATTGTATTGATAGTTTCCAATACATTTTCTAAAGCATCCGGAGTGTGAGCATAATCTACCACAGCAATAATTTTATTTGCCGAAACCGTATATTGAAATCTGCCCGATACACTTTCTAACTCAGATAAAAGACGAAGCACCTCTAAAGGGTCTAAACCCAATTCGATAGCCGTACCATAAATAGCTAATAAATTGTAAGCATTGAAAGAGCCAATAAGTTTTACCCAAACTTCGTTTTCATTGATTTTAAGTAACAAACCACTAAACTGATTTTCTAAAACAATAGCTTTATAATCGGCATAGGTTTTTAAGGCATAAGTGCATTTTTTTGCTTTGGTATTTTGAAGCATAATAGCTCCATTTTTATCATCACTATTGGTTAATGCAAATGCAGAAGATGGTAAAAAATCAAAAAATGACTTTTTCACATCCCGATATTCAGCAAAAGAAGCGTGATAATCTAAATGATCGTGTGACAAATTGGTAAAAACACCTCCGGCAAAAGTTAAAGCTTCGGTTCTCTTTTGATGAATGCCATGTGAACTCACTTCCATGAAACAAAACTCAACTCCAGCCTTACACATTTCGTTCAAATAATAATTTATAGTAAGAGAATCGGGTGTGGTGTGCGTGGCCGGATAGGAAATATCATGTACCCAAATTTTCACGGTAGATAACAATCCTACTTTATATCCGGCGTTTTGAAACAATTGAAAAAGTAAAGATGCAGTGGTAGTTTTCCCATTGGTTCCGGTTATACCAACCAATTTTAAATTTTTGGAAGGATTGTCATAATAGTTTGCCGCCATATAGGCTAATGCCGTATTGGTATCTTTTACTTGTACGTAGGTAACTCCATTTACAATTTTACTTGGAAATGTATCACATACAACGACCGAAGCACCAAAATCTAAAGCTTTATCAATAAAATCATGTCCATTTGACTGAGTTCCTCTAATGGCAACAAAAACATCATTCAAACTAATCTTTCTGGAATCGAATTCAATTTTTTCAATAGAAAGCTCTGTTGAACCAATTACTGCCTCAATATTTACTTTGTATAATATGTCCTTTAAAATTTTCACGATAATTCCAATACAATTATTTTGTTTTTTTGAATAGATTCCCCCGGTTGAATCGATTGATTTTTTACTTTCCCCGAACCTTTCACTATTACTTTCAATTTTAAATTTTCCAGAAGAGCAACAGCGTCCATACCCGGCATACCTTTTACGTTTGGAATGGCTTTTGGAGCCGAATTTAATTGGGTGTAAAAAGAATTAAAACTCTCTTCTTGAATTTTCAATTCTTTTCCTAATTCTTTCACTTCATTAGTAGAAGGAACATCTGTGAAAACCTTTTGAGCAATTCTTTTAAATACAGGACCGGAAACATCGGCTCCATAGTATCCTTTTGATTTACTAGGCTTGTGTACTACAACGATGCAAGAATATTTGGGATTATCGGCTGGGAAATACCCCACAAAAGAAGAAGCATAATACATGTTTTCTTTGTCGGCATAGTTCATTTGTACCGTTCCTGTTTTTCCGGCCATAGAAAACTCTTTGGAATACAATTTAGAACCCGTTCCTTTTTTGACAACATTTTCCAAAACTGCTCTAATTTTAATTAGAGTTTCATCTGAAGCAATTTTTGGATTTATTACTTCTGGTTCAAACTTCTTTATGGTTTTATTCCACTCTTTAACTTCTTGAACAAAGTAAGGCTTAACCATTACGCCATTATTTGCCACCGCATTATACAACGTTAGGGTTTGTAATGGTGTGAGAGAAACGCTGTAGCCATAAGCCATCCAAGGCAGAGTAGTTCCGTACCAATTTTTGTCGCCGGGTTGTGGAATCTTAGGGGTTCCTTCTCCTTTGATTTGCAAACCAAGAGGTTGGTTTAACTTTAACCTATTGATATGCTCTACAAATTTTTTAGGGTTATTTTTGTAATTGTTGTAAACCGCTTGAACCAAAACCGTATTAGAAGAAACTTCAAAGCCTCTACCCAAACTAATCTTGCCATAACCTCCTTTTTTGGAGTCTCTAACTTTTCGATTGTAATAAGAGATTTCGCCTCCATGCGAATCATAAACGGTATTCGTATCGGCCAATTTATCTTCAAAAAGGGCAATAAGATCTATTAATTTAAATGTAGAACCGGGCTCATGGGATTCTGAGACAGCATAATTCACTCTTTCCGTATACACTCCACTTTCATCTCTCCCTAAATTGGAAATAGCTTTTACTTGTCCGGTTTTGGTTTCCATAACCACTACACAACCGTGATCGGCTTCATAATATTCCAATTGCTTTAAAAGAGCATGGTGAGCAATATCCTGAATGTAAACATCTAGAGTAGAAATCACATCATAACCGTCTTGAGGCTCCACTTCATTTTCATCTCTAAGCGGCTTCCATTGTCCTTTGGCCATTTTTTGCATTAAACGTTTTCCGTCTTTGCCATTTAAATAATCTTTGAAAGCCCATTCGATTCCTTTTCCATCTGGTTCTCCGTTTGGCTTAACTCTTTCATAACCTATTGTTCTTTCGGCAACCAAACCGATAGGATGTTCTCTTATAGTTTTCTGCTCTGTAATAATTCCACCTTTATACATACCTTTATTAAAAAGTGGAAAACTTTTAATTTTCATGTAATGAGTGTAACTTAAATTACGAGCCACCAAATAATAGCGATTTTTTGTAGATCGGGCTTTTATTAATTCTGATTTATAAAACTGCGAGGGCTTACCCAACAACTTTGAAAGCGAATCGGCTAAGGGTTGCAAATTGGCTTCAAAATCCTCTTTTTTAGGGGCTACAGCATCAAAACGAATCTTATAACTGGGTATGGATGTAGCCAAAAGACTTCCGTCTGAGGAATAGATATTACCTTTATTAGCCGGAATAACATGATTCTTAACACTGCGTTCTTTGGCTAATTCTCGGTAATACTCCCCTTCTACCCATTGAATGTTTGTAAGCTTAACGGCAATTCCAACTGCCATTAGAAACAAGACAAATGCAACGAGATAGATACGATACGAAATATGTTTATCCTCTACGGCCATATTTTATCAAGTACTGATTTTTCTTTGGGTTTTACTACTTTTATTTTGGTTGGCGGAACAGATGATGGTCCAATTTGTCGAGTTTCCATTTTTTTTGAAATGGTACTTTCCATTTTTAACTTCATCAATTCCGATCTTCTGTCTACAAATTCAGATCTTAATTCTTTAACTTCTTTATTCAACTCTACTATTTGAAAAACTTTTTTTTCGTACCAGTGAATATTTGCTATCATTATCATGGCCAGAAAAATCAAAAAAATGATAAACTTCCAATTCTTGACCGCATCTTCATTTACCAGGAATCTGGCTTTTAAAATGGCGTATAATCCTCCTGTTTTCATTTTTTTTCTGCAATTCTGAGTTTAGCACTACGTGCTCTGTTATTCACCTTTATTTCCTGATCTGCTGGAACAATAAGCTTACCTATAGGCGTTAGAGGTACCGTAAAACGACCAAAGAAATCTCGTTCCGGCTCACCTTCAAACAATCCGTTTTTAAAAAATCGTTTAACCAATCTATCTTCAAGTGAGTGATAGGAAATTACACTCAACCTGCCACCGGGCTTTAAAATTTCGAGCGACTGCTCCAAAAATTCTTTAAGCACTTGAATTTCTTCATTTACCTCTATCCGAATCGCTTGATAAATCTGAGCTAAAATTTTATGACTCTTGTGTGCAGGCAGGAATCGGGATAAAATTTGCTTCAATTGTTCCGTATTTCGTATAGGATTTTCTTTTCGAGCCAAAACAATTGTGTTGGCAATTGCCCCCGCATTGTTTAATTCGCCATACTCTGAAAATATTTTTCTTAAATCTCCTTCTTCATATTCGTTTATAACCGTATAGGCATTTAAAACCGCATTTTGATTCATCCTCATATCCAAACCTGCATCAAATCGGGTTGAGAAACCTCGCTCAGGCACATCAAATTGATGCGAAGAAACCCCTAGATCGGCCAGGATTCCATCTACTTGTCTGACCCCATTAAACCTTAAAAAACGCTTGATGTATCTAAAATTCTCAGGTATTAAAACAAATCGCTCATCAGACAAAGCATTGGCAGCCGCATCTTGATCTTGATCAAAGGCATAAAGCCTGCCTTTTTCACTTAGGCGTGATAAAATTTCTTTGGAATGTCCTCCCCCACCAAAAGTTACATCTACATAAACCCCATCCGGATTGATATTCAACCCCGAAACCGACTCGTGTAATAAAACCGGATTATGATATTCCATTTCCATCTTCATTAATATTTCCCATTACTTCTTCTGCCAAATCTGCAAAATCCACCGTAGCATCATCTATAGCTTTTTCATACAACTCTTTATCCCAGATTTCAAGAATGTTTACCCCGGAAGAAAGCACGATGTCTTTTTCAATAGAAGCAAAAGCAACTAAATCTTTTGGAATTAACATTCTTCCCAGATTATCAATTTCTACCACTTTAACTCCCGCCGTAAATCTTCTAATGAAATCGTTATTCTTCTTTATAAAGCGGTTTAACTTATTCACTTTTGCCATCAATAAATTCCATTCAGCCATTGGATATAACTCCAAGCAAGGCTGAAAAACCGAACGCTTTAAAACAAAACCATCCTGTAAAGAGGCAGCTAACTGCTTCTTTAAAGGAGCCGGCAAAAGCAATCTTCCTTTTGCATCTACCTTACATTCGTATGTTCCAATAATGGCACTCAATACATTAGCTTTTATGTGGTTTGATAGCAAATATAAAAACATTTTACCACATTTTACCACAAATTCCCACTTTGTTAATAAGTTTTACCACTTTAACAATCAATTGATTAAATACTTTGGACTTGAAAAAGAAAAGACCTGCAAGCCTTTATAAAAAAATCTGTCAAAAACACGACAACCCAATTTAAATTCTTCATCCATAAAAATTACGCATGATTTCAGAAGAAAAAAACATCGAAACAACTGTTAGACAATAATTTAAATTTCGACTCATTTGGTTTTTTCTCTATCTTAAAAACAATTTCAAATAAAAATGGGAAAGCTTTATTTTTACATATAAAATCATATATTTGTGAGGAATTGAAAGCGAGTTTTTTTGATGGAAAATCACTTTAAAAAAGAAGGTAAATACAGTTATTTCGAATCTGGTGAAGGCACCCCTATCATAGTCTTACACGGATTGATGGGAGGCTTAAGTAACTTTGGTGGAATGGCAGAATTTTTTCCAAAACACGGTTATAAAGTGGTTATACCCGAACTGCCTTTATATACACAAAACATATTAAAAACCAACGTTAAAGCCTTTTCAAAATATGTAAAAGACTTTATTACATTTAAAGGATTTGAGAAAGTCATTTTGGTTGGTAATTCTTTGGGAGGGCATGTTGCCCTTTATCATACCAAAATGTACCCTGAAAAAGTATTAGCCATGATATTAACGGGAAGCTCCGGGCTTTATGAAAGTGCCATGGGGGATTCCTATCCCAAAAGAGGAGACTACGAGTACATCAAGCAAAAAACACAAGGTGTTTTTTACAACCCTGAAATTGCAACAAAAGAGGTAGTAGATGAAGTTTTTGCCATTGTAAATGATCGTATTAAAGTGATAAAAACACTTACCATTGCCAAAAGTGCAATTCGTCATAACATGGCAAAGGATTTACCCAAAATGACAACTCCTACCTGTTTAATTTGGGGGAAGAATGACAAGGTTACACCACCAGAAGTTGCCGAAGAATTCCATAGACTGTTACCCGAATCAAGTTTATATTGGATAGATCAATGTGGACATGCGGCAATGATGGAGCATCCTGAAGAATTTAACAGAATTGTTCTAGAATGGCTTCAAAATAACAAATTATAAAAGTCCGCATAATGGACTTTTTTTATTCTTTTTATTTATGAAAATAAACACCGCCGAATTTGTAATAAGCAATTCTGATGTGGCCAAGTGTCCCAAAGAATTACTTCCTGAATATGCCTTTATTGGCAGATCGAATGTGGGGAAATCTTCACTAATAAACATGTTGACCAACCATAAAAATCTGGCAAAAACCTCATCAAAACCAGGTAAAACGCAATTAATCAATCATTTTAAAATAAATAATAATTGGTTTTTGGTTGATTTACCCGGGTATGGATATGCCAAAGTTTCCAAAAAAACAAAAGAAACATTTCAGAAGTTCATAACCGATTATTTTGAAAAAAGAGAGCAGTTGGTTTGTGCTTTTGTATTAATAGACATTCGGTTAGAAGCTCAAAAAATCGATTTGGAATTCATCAACTATTTAGGTGAAACCGAAGTCCCTTTTTGTTTGATTTTCACCAAATCGGATAAAATAGGAAAAACCAAAATAAACTCTCAAGTAGCGGCATACCGAAAACAAGTTTTGGCTCAGGGTTGGGAAGAAATGCCCCAACATTTTGTTACTTCTTCAACGGAACAAACAGGTAAAGAAGAATTGTTAACCTACATTGACCATGTAAATCAAGAAATCTTTAAAAACAATGCGTCTTTTTAGTTTTTGAGATTGAGTTTTTCTGCAAAATAATCGCAAAAATCCCGCATTGTATCGGCCATTTTATCGTCATCGGTAGCCCTTTGATAGGTATCAGCCATAGCCACAAGAGTTTGATGAAAAAACAGTTTCATTTCATCAACCGGCATATCTTTTGTCCACAAATCAATTCGCAAAGACTCTTGAGCAACCGAATCCCAAACTGCTAGCATAAAGGCTTTTGTAGGTTGATTTTCTATCCCTCCATCTTTGGCAGACCATGACAAAGATTCCGGAATTTTATTTTCATCTAATAAAACATCAAATTGTATTTTCGATTTTTTGGCAGTCATTATTTTTTGGGTTTATATTTAGAACGAGTAAAAATTTCTTTAGCATCTAATTGGAGTAATTCCGGCAAAGATACTTCATTATTTTTCATAAAAGAACGGACAATTTGCCAACCTATCCAGATTCCTACACGGCCAGGCGACTCATTATCTATTTCCAAATAAAATTTAGAAAAAGGAGCAGGGGCAATAAAACGTTGAATTAATTTACTGTCTGTATCATACAAGATATTTTCTTCGATAAAATACCTCCAAATTTCACTTTCATTTTCCTTACACCACTCCAATTGTTCTTGGGTATAACCAATACGATTAAAATCGGAATAATGGGGCAACATGGCATCTTTGAGATATAACTCTTTCCCAAAGTAAATCATTTGACCTAAGAAACTTTTATCTGTAGGAGGCGGTGTAACCGTTTCGGAAAAAGCAGTAACTATATCCGGTAAAATTTGAGAACGTTCAAAGGTTTGTCGAAAATATTCCGGAAATTCATAAAATTTATGTTCTTTACCCAAATACAAATCCAAAGAAATAAGCATGAGAGTATCGGTTAAAATAATTTTATTTTGGTAATCCATTTCAGAAATTAAAGTAGTGACCTTTTGGGGTAACGGTTTGTTTGGAAAATAGTATTTCATAAAACGAAACACTTCTTCAATTTCTGTTTGAACAGGTCCAAAATCGGCATATTTTTTTTGAACTTCTGTATACAATTCTCTATACAAAGGATCTTGCATTTTACTGATAAACAAACTGTCGGGAAATTGATTGGGAAAAAAGGCAGCATATTTTTGTCTCATTTTTTTGAAATCAGAAACCGGAGTTTCGTAAAATATTTTATCGAAACGTTCCACACTTAGTGCAATTGGAACTTGTTCAACTTCTTGTTCGATTTTTGATTTCTTGGTACATGAAACAACCAATAAACCGAGAAAAGTAACCCAAATAAACCGGTTTAAATGCAAGAATTTTATTCCCATAAATCAAGAGTTTTTTTATATTTTTACCTTTTTAGTTTGCAAATGCAAATATACATTTAGTCACACCAAATTCACTATACAAATGACACAAAAAAAGCAGGGTATTGACGCAGAAAAAGTGACCCATCATATTGTAAATTGGTTAACAAAGTATGCAGATAACGCAAAAGTTAAAGGTTTTGTTGTGGGAATATCGGGCGGTATAGATAGTGCGGTAACTTCAACCCTGTGTGCGATGACTGGATATAAGACTGTAGGTGTTAAACTACCTATTCATCAAGCCGCAACACAAGTAGACCGTAAAGTTGAACATTTAAATCAGTTAAAAAATAGATTTTCAAATGTATCCGATTTAGAAATCGACTTAACCGATTCTTTTGAGCATTTAAAAAAAACATTTCCTCCACATGACAACGACATGCTTTATCATTTGGCATTAGCCAATACCCGCTCAAGATTACGCATGACATCACTGTATTACGTTGCAGGTATTCAGGGTCTATTGGTGGCAGGCACCGGAAACAAAGTAGAAGATTTTGGAGTAGGTTTTTATACCAAATATGGAGATGGAGGAGTCGATTTGAGTCCGATTGCCGATTTACTGAAGTCGGAAGTATACCAATTGGGAGCTTATTTGAAAGTCCCGGAATCCATTTTAAAAGCTGCCCCAACCGACGGATTGTTTGGAGACAACCGAACCGACGAAGACCAACTGGGTGCAACTTATGACGAATTGGAATGGGCTATGCTATTTGTAGAAACCAATCAACCGAATCAAAAACTAAACAAACGTGAAGAAGAAGTTTTGGCTATTTATAAAAGACTCAATCAGGCTAATCAACACAAAATGAAACCTATACCTGTTTGCGAAATTCCCAAAAGTTTAAAAAATTATTAAATTTTTATTAAACTTTTTCCTTAAAAAATAACTCCGTTTTCAAAAAATGTAGTATCTTTAGCTGCCCTAAATGAGTATTAATCATTTTTCAACTAAATACCACTTATTATGATTAAAGTTTGTTTAGCCGACAACCAACCCGTAGTGCATTTTGGAGTAAAATCTTACTTTAAAGACCATGCCGAAATTAGTATTGTAGGACACGTAGGGAATTACAATATGATTTTGGATTTACTTAAAATTAAGCCAATAGACATCCTAATTTTGGATTTGGAATTGGAAGGATTAACAAGTATCAATTTGGTTAAGTACATTTTAAAAGAATTTCCAAATACAAAAATTATTGTATTTAGTAATTTATCCGAAAACATCTATGCACCTAACTCCTTGAAGGCTGGAGTATCGGCTTATATCCACAAAACATCTAAGTTAGAGAACTTAGGAAACATTATTGTTAAAGTAAATAATGGTGCTGTTATTTTTAATGACACTATAAAAAAGAACTTGGCACTTATAGCCAAACAAAACAAAAGTGAACGTTTGTATCGTAAACTTTCGAACCGTGAAATTGAAGTATTGCGTTACCTAAGTGACGGAAAGAAAAACAATGAAATTTCCAAGATATTGGGATTAAACGAAAAAACAATTAGCACTTACAAACTAAGACTTTTAACCAAGCTTAATGTAACCAATTTAGTAGATTTGGTAAACAAAGCAAAAACACTCGAAATTGTATAGAACAGAAATACTTTTTAAAAAAAGAGGCCTTCAAAAGAGGCCTTTTTTAATTATAATCAGATCGCATTCTTCCTATTCTTCGGGTAATGCTTACCTTTAATTTGTTGTAATCATTTATGGCAACAATCAAATCTTCCAATGAATCTACTTGGCCTTCTTTGACTTGATTCATTAAATCTGAATTGATTTGAGTAATTAAAAACTCTCTAAAAGTCACTATCGTTTCTGTAACCAAACGAGACAAAACTTCTGCATCATTTTTCTCTTTCACAAAAACTTGTTTTTTATCTAACCAACCGTGTAAATTATACCTTTCATCGTTCATTATAATATCTGTAACCACTTGAGCAAAATCGGGATTTAAATTGGTTACATATTGATTTTTATCAAACGATTCGTTTTGATGGTATTGTGTAATCAAATCTAAATAAATCGCATTAAATACCGGATTAGCAAACTCAATTTCATCTTCTTGCAAACTTAAATAGATGCGTTCGTAAATCTTTTGAATCACTTTTTCGGAAACTTCAGTTTCTTTACCGTTATCGTCATATTTAACAAATACATTTTCAAACTCTGCTTCAAGGTGTCCATACAACAACAGAATTTCCAATATACTTTTCTCTAAAAGCGTAACAATATCAATCTTTTCGAGGGCTTGATTGGATTCGTTCTTGACAACTTCAAAAACTTTTTGTTCCTGTTTGAATTTTTTATTGGCTTCAGAAAGTTCCTTTTGACCTAGCTGAGCTAAAGTGCTAAAGAGAACTTGTTCAGAAATATCCATTATTCGGGCACACTCTTGAACATAAATTTCTCTTTTAATTCGATCGGGTATTTTAGAAATACTGGTAACCATATCTCGAATCAATTCGGCTTTCTTAATCGGATCATTTTGGGCATCTTGTATTAGCAATGAAGCCTTAAATTGAATGAAATCTTTGGCGTTTTGTTCCAAATAACGAACTAAATCTTCGTAGGGTGTATTTTTGGCAAAACTATCCGGATCTTCACCATCGGGAAAAGTACAAATTTTTACATTCATCCCTTCCTCGAGAATCAAATCGATACCGCGTAAAGAAGCTCGTAAACCGGCAGCATCTCCATCAAAAAGTACTGTAATATTTTTGGTAAGCCTATTTATCAATCGAATTTGATCGGGAGTTAAAGCCGTACCGGAAGACGACACTACATTTTCTATCCCGGCTTGATGCATTTGAATCACATCGGTGTAACCTTCAACCAAAAAACATTTGTCTTGCTTGGCAATAGCTTGTTTGGCATGAAAAATACCATATAACACTTTACTTTTGTGATAGATATCACTTTCGGGAGAATTTAAATACTTGGCTGCTTTTTTATCATTAGTCAAAATACGCCCCCCAAATCCGAAAATACGTCCGGACATACTTTGAATAGGAAACATCACTCTCCCTTTGAAACGATCAAACTGTTTTCCTTCGCCTACGATTGTAAGTCCGGTTTTTTCAAGATATTCCAGTTTGTATCCCTTCCCAAGGGCTTCTTTAGTTAAGGCATCCCAAGTATTGGGTGAGTACCCTAAATTAAATTTTTTTATCGTTTCTGAGGTAAAACCTCTTTCTTTAAAATAGCTCAACCCAATAGCTTTCCCTTCTTCTTCTTCCCATAATACCTTTTGAAAATAGGAACCTGCAAACTCTGAGACCAAATACATACTCTCCTTTTCATTGGCCTCGGCTTTGTCTTCATCTGAAGTTATGGTCTCTTCAATTTCAATATTGTACTTTTTGGCTAAATAACGAATAGCCTCCGGAAATGAAAAATGCTCATGTTCCATCAAAAAAGTCACAGCATTTCCTCCTTTTCCTGAACTAAAATCCTTCCAGATTTGTTTCACAGGAGAAACCATAAACGATGGGGACTTTTCATTTGAAAACGGACTCAACCCTTTTAAATTACTTCCCGCCCTTTTGAGCTGTACAAAATCGCCTATAACCTCCTCTACACGAGCAGTTTCAAAAACTAAATCTATGGTATTTTGAGAAATCACAATACAATATTGAATGTGGGTAAAAATAGGAATTAAAATCTACAAAACAGACACCCCTAATCAATATGTCGCTAAAAAATAAAACGCATTTTAAACAACCTTCTGTAAAATTGAAAACGCCTTTTTGTCCCTTTGATAGTGATGATACCGAGATACAAAAACTTTAGCCTCCGATTTGAATGTTTTAGATACCTTAATCTTTTTTACCCTTTTTGTGTTTTTAAAAAAAACAATAACCTGAAAAGATACTTTTTTAAAACTAAGTCCAAAATAGCACAAAAAAAGGAAAGCCCCAAAGGGGATAATCTTAAAATAAAATGGAACATTATGTTCCCTAAACAAAAGAAAACCAAGAAGAATGGCTCCTAAAATTGAAAAAACGTTTAATGTCCAATCACGGGACTTGAAAAATTGCACTTGTTCTATGATTTGTAAATCAAAAGTCTCAGACAAATCCAGTTTTCTGAGAACCAAATAATCAGAATATAAGGTTCCAAAGGAATTGGTATAAATTAAGGATGATTTAGGCAAAGTTTTCAAATGAGAAAAAGGTCGTTTTTTTGATTCAGCCGTTAACTAGAAAGATATCTATTTTATTGCCCTAAATTTTTGACATTTCCTAGCAACGGCTGGAATCTAAAACATTAAAATTTTAACCTAATGCGAAAATTTAAATTCAATATTACAAGTACAAAATTGATTTTCTTGGTTTTTTACTGATAATTTAAAAAAAATTGAGTTGGGTTTAAAAAAAGAGCTTCACAAGGAAGCTCTTTCGTATTTTTAGTTTTTTTTAATTGAAATCAAATCGCACTCCGAGAGAAATATTGTTTTGATCTATAGCATTATTTTTAAATACCGGATTTAAATCGTATTTCAAATACAAACTGGTTTCTCCGTAACCAATGTAAGTGGAGAGTCCGTACACAAAATCGGTAGTATTGAAATCTCCTTTTTCTTTAACTTTTACTTTGATATCATCCTCTGTAAATTTTAATATTTGTTTGGTTTTCACATTAAAACCGGCATAACCTCCAATTCCTAGACGTACATTTCTGTGCGTTTTAAAGATTCGTTCTCCTTTTTCATTTTGTTTTGTAGGTGTAAAATCAAATTCCAAATGAACGGGTGCTACCAAATGTACATTACGAAATCGACTTTCTCTCAAGTTTAAATCAAATTCTTGCAGGTTTGTCTGATTTCCATCACGAACAAAATAGCGATTATCTGTAGGTCGCAAATTAGTATACATTAAAGACAAACCGTATTTGGCATGTAATAAATTGTTGTTTTTAAAAATTCTGGTGTTATAGGTCAATCCCCATTCGTAGTAATGCGAACCCCAAACACGGTAATCACTATCTTCCAGTGAACTTAAATCGCCATCTGTAACAAGATTATTGAGACCAAAAGCAAAAACAAATTGAGAAGTAGTTCGTCTTTCGCTACGCTTTTCGTATTTTGAACTATAACTTCCTGCACCTTCATTCCAAGTAATGGTAAATCTTCTTTTACGTTGTGTAGAATCGGAATCAGAATTTTCAATTTTACCATCTACCACTTCAGAGACCAAAACGCGTAACTTTTCTTCTTCTTGATTTACCTTGGTTTCAATATTTTTGGCTCTTTCAGTAGCCAACTTTAATTTTAAACCATCGGCATCAATGGTAGTCATTTTACCTTTAGAAACCATATCATCTATAGAATCTACAGATTTTTTTAGGGCTTCTTTTTCACTTTTGGTTATTTGTTCAATACGAAGAGCAATCTCTTTGGCTCTTTTTTCAAAGACGTCTTGGGCAAAACTTTGAGTTACAAAAGTGCATAGCAATACTGTTGCGTAAAAAATAATTCTTAGCATAATTAGGGATTTTAATAGTTATAATGATTGATTATTCTGTATTTCGGTTGGCAAGAGCCGATTTAATGGTTTCGTAATTTTTGTCTATAGATTGCAATAACTTGTTTCTAAAACTCGCTGTAACTTCTTGTTCGGCAGATTCCAAAAGAGTTTTAGGATTAACCGAAATTCCGGATGCGTGTTTTTTTGAATTATCGGTCGTTTTGATTCCTTGCTCTACTTCTGCCAATAGCTTTTGAGCTTTTTCAATTTGGTCTAAAGGCAACGTATTGGGCACCTCTGTTTTTTCGACTAGTACCGGTGATTCGGTTTTGACTTCCAACAAAAAATCCTTTTTGGGGTTAATTTCGGATTTGGGTTTTTCCATTTTGTGAGAAGGCTGAAGAACAATTACCTGATTTTCTTTGGGTTTTAATAGAGAGCTTCCATTAACTTCTTCTGAATCCTGATTTATAGTATTGGTTTCATTTTCCAAAACAATGGGTTGCGAAGGAACGCTATTTTGAAATGAATCTTTGGAATTGAGTAAGAAAATACCAACAACGGTAAATCCCAAAAAAACAGCGGCAATAGCAAGCCATTTGAAATTTCTTTTGGGTTTTTGCTCTTCTACCGAAAGCATGGCATCCAATCGATCCCAAGCCTTTGAAGAAGGCTGAATCTCACGTTGACTCAACTTTTCTCTGATTTGGTTTTCTATATTATTCGGTTCCATTTTCGTAATTTTTTAATTTTAAAATTTGATTTTGAAGCAACTTTCGGGCATGAGACAATTGCGATTTGGATGTACCTTCACTAATATTTAAAAGCTCTGCAATTTCTTGGTGCTTATATCCCTCTATCACATACAAGTTGAAAACCATTTTGTATCCATCCGGTAAATTATCTATCAAAAACTGAATTTCATCTGTCGAAAATTTACTCTCTATATCGTTAAATCGTTCTTCAAAAAAAGTTTCTTCATCCATAAATTTTACTTGCTTTTGTACTCTAATAAACGAAATACACTCGTTTATCATAATACGTCTTATCCAGCCTTCAAAACTTCCTTTGTGTTCAAATTGATTCAAACTCACAAAAACTTTCATAAATGCACTGATCATTACATCTTCGGCCAATTGTAAATCTTTTATATATTGTCTACAAACCCCTAACATTTTTGGAGAAAATTTGGCAAACAATTGATTTTGTGCAAATCTGTTTTGATTTACAGCTTGTTCAATTAAATTTTTTTCCTCTTGATGTAATGGAATTACTTTCATCGATTTCTATTAAACAAAAGCTTAAAACAAAACTTTTGTAACGTCTCACAATAGTATAGACGAATAAAGATAGAAAAGGGTTGTATGAAAAGAAAAAATTAATTCAAATTTCTTTTTTTGATATAGGTTTTTGGAGAAATCTTGGTGTAGTTTTTAAAACTTAAGGAGAAATAAGACAAGGAGTTAAAACCGGAATGGTCTGCCAATTGCTGAATATTGGTTTCGCCGGCTTCAATAAGTCTAATCGCATATTCAATTCTAAACTCACGAATATACTGACTGGTGTTGCATTTCTTTTGTTTTCGGATTCTTTTATCTAAGGTTGATTTACTCACAAAAAGTTCGGCCGCAAGTGAATCTATAGAAATATCCGATTTTATGTTACGCAACAAAACATCATTGAGTAAGTCAAAAAAGTTTTTGTTTTTTAATTTTATAGTCACTTTTGAAAAGGGATCCGGTTTCGATTTTTCCAAAAGCTTATTTTTATATTGTAAAAAATTTCGCGTTTTCAAGAGTAACTCATGAATTTTAAAAGGTTTATTAATAAAGTCATTCACGCCATTTTGCAGTTGCTTCATTTTCATATCAAAGGTAATGTCGGCTGTGATAACAATAAAAGGAACCTCATCAAACTTTTTATTTTTTCTAATTTTTAAAAAAAGTTCCTCCCCAGACATTATGGGCATCATCAAATCGCAAATGATAATATCCGGTGTAGAGCGTTCTAAGAAATGTAAGGCTTCCAAACCATTTTGGCACCACTTCACTTTATAGTCATTGGCTTTTAATAAATCGGATACCGTTTGACCCAAAGACAAATCATCTTCGATAAGTAAAATTTTTAATCCTGTTGTATTCATTTTATAAAAATAAAACTATTTTTTTTAAATTATTGGTACATTGCTGTTAATCAGTCGTACAAATCATACACATTTTGAAATGTAAGCTTACTTTTGAGATTTAAACCCTCAAATTTTTTTAAATTACCCGTACACATGGAAACACAAATACTCAACCCAATACTCTTAAAAAACAACTTAAAAATCTACAGCAAAACTGTTTTGTGGGTTAGTCAAGAAAAACTCCATATTAAATACAAAGGAGAATCTAAAGCATATGCCTTAGAATCCATTAAATCTGTATTTTTAACTAAGCAAAAAAGTAAAATGTATCAAACTTTTGTAATTGCAATTACATGTCTTTTCATGATTTCCTACTTTATTGCTTTTAATTGGATTTTTTTGGGGCTTCATATCATATCGTATGCGTTTTCGTTTCTTTATTTAAACCAACACCAATATTTTTTTGTTTTGAATGTATACAATAATCCCATAAAATATCAAATTGAAACCAAAGACAAAACCATATTTAAAGAATTTATAAAAGACTTTTACAAAACGAAAGAATCACACCGTAAAGCCTCATAACTTTACCTTAATTTATTGCCCACACATGAAAGATTTATTAACCGGAATTTCCAAAGCAAATAACCATTTATTAAAAGAGCCTTTAATTACTGATGCTTTTCAATTATGCATCACGGCCTTGGGTAGTCATATTTCCATAGACCGATGCTACATCTTTAAAAATCAAATAGATGATGGTGTTTTAAAACTCTACTACGAATATGAATGGTGTAATGAAGGGGTTATAGCCTATTTGGGAAGTCCGGAACTAAACGGATATTCGTACGATGCATTTCCGGGACTTTATGAAGAGCTCATTCAAAACAACCCTTTATACGGCATAGTTAGAGAAAGTCCGAATGAATTCTTTAGAGAAATCATGGAAATGCAAGGTATTAAAGCCTATCTTTTTACTCCTATTTTTTCTAATGATGAATTCTGGGGATGGATAGGATTTGATGATTGTCAAACAGAAAGAATATGGAGAAAAGAAGAAGTTCAAGCCCTCCACTCGGTTGCCAATAATATTGGTATACGACTCAATCAAGACCGAACCCAACAAAACCTTCTTAATACACTTAATGAACTTGACTTGTATATCAAAAGTTCTAAACAAGCCAAATGGGAATGGGATTTGACTACAAACGAAGTATACTATACCTACAATTGGTTTGGCATGTTGGGATATACCAACGATGAATTGGAGCACAATTATTATACTTGGAAAAATAACGTTCATCCGGATGATATAGAAACTGCTGAAAAAAATATCAATCTTTACCTAAAAGGATTAAGCGATAAATATGAAGGTGTGCTTCGTATGAAACACAAAAACGGCAAATATGTGTGGATAAAATACTCCGGCATGGCCATTTTCGATGAAAACGGAAAACCAATAAAACTATTAGGTACTCATATAGATATTAGTGAAATAAAAGACAAAGAAAAACAACTCGAAATTTCCGAGGAAAAATTCAGATTTATTGCAGAAAACACAACCGATTTGATTTGCCAACACGATACAAATGCAATTTTTACTTATGTTTCCAATTCTTCCAAAGAAATTATTGGGTACGCTCCAGAAGAGCTAATTGGTCAAAATCCTTATGACCTAATCCACCCTGATGATATCTTAGAGCTACGAAAAAGACATCAAGCGATACTTATAGATCAAAAACTAAACATATCTACTTTCAGATTTCGCAAAAAAGACAAAACCTATGTTTGGTTGGAAATTGTATCAAAATTAATTACCGATACCGATGACCAGATAATCGGAATTCAAACTTCCAGTAGAGATATTTCGGGAAGAATTAAAGCCGAAGAAGAAATGAAACTGGCTTTGCAAAAGGAAAGAGAACTCAACGAATTGAAATCGGGATTTGTAACGATGGCATCGCATCAATTCCGAACACCACTTACAGTAATTTATTCTAATATTGAGCTTTTAAATTATAAGATTTCCGCATTAAATCCCACTCTTAAAAAAGACATTACTGTAATCTCAAATCGGGTTATGAGTGAAATTGACCGAATGACCGAACTCATGAACAACATCTTGATTTTTGGTAAATACGAGTCTGGAAATCTTAAAGTTGAAATTCAAGAAGTTTGCTTAAAATCATTTTTCGAAAAAATAATAGAAACTTATTTCAATCATGAATTTGACGGTAGAAAAGTAATTCTCGAAACCTTTGGTAAAATTCGAAAAGTAAAATCAGATGAAAGTTTACTGATACATATTTTCAACAATTTGATATCAAATTCTCTCAAATATTCAAAAAACCAAGCCAATCCTATTGTTAAGGTTGTGTATTATGCAGACCATTTTAAAGTTGAAGTTATCGATTTTGGAATAGGCATCCCCGAAGAAGAAATCAAACACATGTTTCAATCCTTTTTTAGAGCAAGTAACACTTCAAATATTAAAGGGTCTGGCTTAGGATTAATCATTGCCAAACAATTTACCGAACTTTTAAACGGAACTATTTCTCTTTCCAGCGAAGAGGGAAAAGGCACCGTTGTAACCTTAATTTTCCCTTATGAGAACTAAAATACTCTTGGTAGAAGACGAACAACAAATTCGAGAAACAATATGTGAACTGCTACTACTTAATAATTTCGATATTGTAAGTGAAGAAGATGGATGCAAAGCCCTGCAAATTTTAGACAGATGGAAACCGGACATCATTATTAGCGATATTATGATGCCCAACTGCAACGGATATGACCTTTTAAAAAACGTACGAAACAACCCAAAATTCAATCAAATTCCTTTTGTATTTCTAACAGCCAAAAAACCTGAAACCGACCTGACAGAGGCTAATAAACTGGGAGTTGATGCTTACATTACCAAACCTTTCAAAGTTGACGAACTCATTGCAATTATTGAAGCGAAACTCAAACGATATAAAGAATTAAAAAACCAATCGGATGTATTAGATATTCATTTTGACGATTTTATTATACATGAAATTAACACGCCTTTGTATGGAATCCTAGGTTCGATAAACTTTTTACAAGAAAACGGTACCAATTCTGAAAAAACCGACTATTTTAATGCAATCAAAACTTCAGCTGAAAATTTAAGTCGAACATTAACCAATATTATAAATTATCAAAAACTTTCTGCCAATCATTATTACATCGCCACAAATGCTACAATTGAAATTGAACCTTGTCTTAACGAATGCCTTGAAAAACTATTGAACAATTCAAAAAAATATAAAAACTCAGTAATAGTCGATATTGAAAATGCATTGGTAAAAATTGCTCGTAAAGATCTTTTGGTTATTCTTTTTGAAATTTTGGATAATGCTTTAAAATTTTCAGAGTCCCACTCGGAAATTAAAATCACAGGGAGAGAAAAAAATAATTTTTTTACCCTCAAAGTCATCGACTCCGGAATAGGTATGAGCGAAAAACAAATCAAACAAATTGGTCCTTTCATTCAATTCAATCGAGAAGTTCACGATCAAAAAGGTATTGGATTAGGTTTATTTTTAAGCAAAACCTTAATTGAAAACTACAACGGTAAACTAAAGATTTTTTCAGTTGAAGGTAAAGGCACCGAAGTTGAAATAATCATCCCTATTGCTTAACTTTATTTCTTGCGTTCAATCACATAATTCACCATTAAAATCAAAGCCTCCTTATATGGTGAATCCGGGAAAAGATTTAAAATAGCTAAAGCCTCCTGCTGAAACTGTATCATTTTTTGTTCGGCATAACCCAAACCGTTGTTTTGTTTCACAAAAGCAATCACTTCTTTTACTCTTTTTTTGTCTTTGTTGTGATTTTTTATAGAGTTGATTAACCAACTTTTTTCTTTGGGTGAACAATGGTTTAAAGTGTAAATTAAAGGAAGCGTCATTTTTTGCTCTTTAATATCAATTCCGGTGGGCTTCCCTATAGCCTCTTCGGTATAATCGAATAGGTCGTCTTTAATCTGAAAAGCCATTCCTATCAATTCTCCAAACTTACGCATACGTTCTACCAATTCTTGATTTTCGGGCAAAACAGAACAGGCTCCTAGAGAACAACAAGCTGCAATCAAAGTAGCCGTTTTTTGACGGATGATTTCGTAATAAATGTCTTCTGTAATGTCTAATCTTCGGGCTTTTTCGATTTGAAGTAATTCGCCTTCACTCATTTCGCGAACGGCAATCGAGATGATTCTCAACAAATCAAAATCGTCATTATCAATTGAAAGTAACAACCCTTTAGACAATAAAAAATCGCCTACTAATACTGCAATTTTATTTTTCCATAAGGCATTGATAGAGAAAAATCCGCGACGTCTATTGCTGTCATCTACTACGTCGTCATGAACCAAAGTAGCCGTATGAATTAATTCTATGACAGATGCCCCTCGATACGTTCGTTCATTAACCGTACCTCCTGAAACCATTTTAGCCGTTAAGAAAACAAACATCGGTCGCATTTGTTTCCCTTTCCGATTTACAATGTAATAGGTAATCCGATTGAGCAAAGCCACTTTGGAAGACATTGAGTCATAGAACTTTTTTTCAAAAAGTTCCATTTCCTGACTAATGGGCTGCTTGATTTGTTCGGTGATTTTCATGAAAGTTCAAAGATAGGCAGAAAGTTGTAAAATCACAACTGGAATTATTCGGAAACCGCTTCATTTTTATTGGCCAATTGACCACAAGCCGCATCAATATCTTTACCGCGACTTCTCCTCACTTTGGCAATCACACCAATTTTTTCTAAGGCTTTTACATATTCGTCTAAAACCACATCGGAGGCTTGTTGAAACATTCCGTCATCTATAGGATTGTATTCTATTAAATTGACTTTACACGGCACATATTTGCAAAACTTAACCAAGGCATCAATAGATTTTTTATCATCATTAATCCCTTTCCAAACTACATATTCGTAAGTAACTTTACTTTTGGTTTTATGGTACCAATATTCCAAACTTTCCCGCAATTCTTTTAAAGGAAAACTTTTGGAAAACGGCATAATTTCGGCACGAATCTCATCAATTGCCGAGTGAAGGGAAACGGCCAATTTGAATTTAACTTCTTCATCGGCCATTTTTTTAATCATTTTAGGTATTCCGGACGTAGAAAGTGTAATGCGTTTGGGCGACATGCCTAATCCTTCGGGAGAGGTTATCATTTCGATGGCTTTAAGTACGTTGTTGTAATTCATCAACGGTTCACCCATCCCCATAAATACAATGTTTGAAAGCGGGCGGTCAAAATACAAACGGCTTTCATTATCTATGGCTACCACTTGATCATAAATTTCGTCTGGATTGAGATTTCGCATGCGTTTTAAACGAGCCGTTGCACAAAAATTACAATCTAAACTACAACCTACTTGGCTTGAAACGCAAGCTGTAGTTCGAGTTTCGGTGGGAATCAAAACACTTTCTACCACCAAGCCATCATACAAACGAACGGCATTTTTTACGGTACCGTCTTCACTGCGTTGCATTTGATCTACTTTGATATGATTGATGACAAAATTGTCTTCGAGCATTTGACGGGTTTCTTTGGAAACATTGGTCATATCGTCAAACGAATAGACTTTTTTGCTCCACAACCATTCGTACACTTGATTGCCACGAAAAGCTTTGTCGCCATTGGCTACAAAAAAATCCCGTAATTGGGTTTTGGTTAAGGCCCGAATATCTTTTTTGGTGGTGTTCATGGTGCAAATTTTGTTTATTTTTTTAATAAAATCAATGTTAAATTATTTAATTTATTTGTTTAACTTATTTGTTTAACTTATTTGTTTAACTTATTTGTTTAACTTATTTTTGTAAAAAAAAAATTACATATGAAAAAAGTTTTTTTAATTCTTATGCTCTTCTCAATTAATATAATTGACGCAAAAACTTGTTCCACATCATGTAATCCCAATGGTTACACTTACACTTACACATGGAATCAACCTGATGGAACAAAATGTGTAAGACCATCAGATCCATATGCAACTGTTAATTATTCCATTTCTTTGACAAGAAACAATAAAACAATAACAATTGAAGAAGGCACGTGTGAAGTTAGAGATATTAACTGTTAAAATTTAAATTTATGAAAAAAATTATAACTACTGTATTTTCGTTGTTTTTTTTAATTGGATGTCAAAGCTCATCTTCTGATTTAAATGAAATTAAAAAAGAAGTATCCAAAGGTGTTACATCGAAATCTTTTTATGACATTGAAGTTGATGGGTATAGAGGTCAGTTACCCTATTTAGAAAATCACAATTCAGATAACATAAATGAATTTTCTTTAAAGATTAATATTGAAGAAAACATAAACAAAAGCGAGTATAATTGGCAATACTTTGATAGTTTATACAAGCATGATTTACCAATTTATGACAAACAAAGAATTGCTTTTGTTATTCTTGTAAAAAAAGACTTGATAGAAATTGTAAAAAATCATCCTAATGAACAGAATTTAATTGATAAACTAAAATTCTATACATCAACATTAATAGAAACTAAATCTATTGGATATTGTGTATTATATCATGCTTTACAAATAATTAATTTAAGCGATAGAGAATTTACAAAGAATGCAGCTCATCAAATTATTCAAAACTCAATCAATGATGACTTTTATAAAAATTATAATTTAACAACTCAAGAGATAAATAACATTTATGAAAAAAAAAATACATGAAAACTTCATGTATTTGGATAAACTTAATGAATTTTTATAAATTTGCTGAATAAAAATGCATTTCCTTTCTGAAGATCTCGAAGATTACGTAGCTGCTCATTCACAAGCCGAACCGAAATTATTGGCTCAATTAAATAAAGAAACTTATCAAAAAATTTTGCTCCCACGGATGTTGAGCGGACATTTTCAGGGAAGGGTTTTGAGCATGTTGTCTAAGTTGATCAAACCTGCTTCTATTTTAGAAATTGGAACGTATACCGGTTACGCCACCTTATGCTTATGTGAAGGAATGCAAGAAAACGGAATCGTACACACCATTGACATCAAAGAAGAATTAATTGATTTTCAACGGAAATATTTTGACAAATCGCCTTGGGGAAATCAGATTGTACAACATTTGGGTGAAGCTGTCAATATAATTCCAACCTTAGAAACAAAATTTGATTTGGTTTTTATAGATGCCGATAAAGAAAATTACCTCAACTACTACGAAATGATTGTACCCAAAATGAATAAAGGCGGCATCATTTTATCGGATAATGTGTTATGGTCCGGAAAAGTAGTTGAACCCCTGAAAGAAGGTGATTTGAGCACTAAAATTTTAGTGGAATACAACCAACGATTAAACAATGACCCGAGAGTTGAAACCGTATTGTTACCTATTCGGGATGGGTTTACCGTAACCAGAGTACTTTAATGTATCGGAAAATATTTGGGTTGTACAAATTTATAGAATTTGTAAAACGACATACCTATTAAAAATCCAAAAAGGTAACCGGTTAGAATGTCACCGGGGAAATGAAGACCCAGATAAATTCGGCTGTAGGCAAAAATTAAAGGAAAAAGAAACAGCAAAAAAGGGTATTTAAAATACTTGCGAAACGCTAAAAATATAAAAGTTGTGGTAGCCATAGAGTTGGAAGCATGACCGGAAAAAAAGCTAAATGATTTTCGCACCAAAACAGCTCTCATTTGTCCATCTAAACTTAAATCGTTGCAGGGTCTTAAGCGTTCAAAACTGTATTTAAAAAGATTGGTCGCTTGATCTGTTACCAAAATTAAAAGAGCCAAGAACAAAATCACTACGCCAAACTGTTTCCATCCAATTTTTTTTAGGATAAAATAAAAAAGGATTAAAAAAAGCGGGGTCCAATAGAGTTGTTTTGTAATTAGTAACCACATTCCATCCCATCGTTCTGAACCTAAATTGTTCAAAAAGAGAAATACATCTTTATCAAATTGAATGAGTTCTTCCAAAATCAAAATTGACGTTTGATTGGTCCGGTAATTTGTTCTATATCTTCTTTGGTTTTTTCAATTTCGTCATCCAAACCCAAAGAAGGATTTTGCAAAGGTTGCGTTATCTGAGTAAAATCTTGTTTTACCTTTTGAATTTCTTCTGAAATCCCGCCGGTTAAACTTTGTGTATCAATCCCATTGGCTTCTGCACTTTTTTGAATTTCAGATTTGATATCATTGGTGGCGTGTTTCAATTGCCGCATGATTTTACCTGCTGTTCGGGCTATATCTGGAATTTTATCAGACCCAAACAGCATAAGTATTATCACTATGATAGTTAAAAACTCACCTCCACTTATACCAAACATAATATTCTAAATTGTAGTTGCAAAAGTACAAAGAATTTTAGGCTTTGTAAATTACTTTTTTTCTAATTCATCAAACTTAGATGTAGCTTCTTCTTTAGGCCAAACATTGTTAGTCGTATCAATATCGGCTGTCTCTAATTTGGGATCTAACTGAATTTTGACAATTTTTTTAGTTGTTGCAAAAACACGAGTGGCCGTTTGGTTGTTTTTTCTCCAAATTTGCTCCGGAAATTTGTGAAACTCTTTAGTTCCATCTTCAAAGTGAAGTTCAACCAAAAGCGGCATAATCATCCCTCCGGGTTTATCAAACTCCACTTCATAAAAATAATTGGGTTGTTTGAGTTGGGCTTGTTGTTCGGTTGTATATTTCGAATTTATAAATTCTTGCAAAGGAACTATTTGCGACTGATTTAATGCTTTTTTTCTGTTTGGATTAAGCTGCGGATTCTTTTCATCTACCAAATATACATAGGGGCCTTGAGCCACACCAAATCGGCCTCTTCGGGCTTGAATATTTTTCAACTCTTCTGTAGGCTCTTCTGTAACAAAATACTGTTTTACTTCCTTGATGCCCATATCTACATAATCTGTAGAATAGAACCAACCTCTCCAAAACCAATCTAAATCTACAGCAGAAGCATCTTCCATAGTTCTAAAGAAATCATCCGGAGTGGGATGTTTAAACTTCCATCGGTTGGCATACGTTTTAAAAGCATGATCAAACAATTCTGGTCCCATAATCGTTTCACGCAAAATATTCAATCCGGTTGCCGGCTTTCCATAGGCATTAGCTCCAAATTGGTGAATGACTTCCGAGTTTGACATTATAGGCTCTAAAAAACTTTGATTCCCACTCATGTAAGGAACAATTTTGGCGGCCGGTCCACGACTCGAGGGATAGTTTTCCATAAATTCTTGTTCGGTCAAATATTGTAAAAAAGTATTCAACCCTTCGTCCATCCAAGACCATTGACGTTCATCGGAATTGACAATCATTGGGAAATAATTGTGTCCTACTTCGTGAATTATAACACTAATCATTCCGTATTTGATTCTATCTGATACAAAACCATTTGCATCTGGTCTTCCGTAATTCCAACAAATCATGGGATATTCCATACCTTGGTCTTCGGCAGATACCGAAATTGCTTTGGGATAAGGATAATCAAACGTATGTTTGGAATAGGTTTTTAAAGTTTGTGCCACTGCTCGAGTAGAAAAATCTTCCCACAATGGGTTACTTTCATTAGGGTATAAAGAAATAGCCATAACATTTTTGGTAGGTAATTTTACAGCCATGGCGTCGTAAATAAACTTTCTGGAAGTAGAAAAGGCAAAATCTCTGACATTTAGAGCTTTGAATTTCCATGTCTTCGTTTTATCAGAAAATCCTTTTTCGTTGGCTTTTGCCTCTTCGGGCGTTACCACCAAAACCGGTTTATCAAATGTTCGCTCAGCCAGTTCGTATCGTTTAACTTGTTCCGGTGTGAACACTTCTTTTCGGTTTAACAAGTCTCCGGTAGCTTCCAAAATATGATCGGCAGGTACCGTAATATTTACTTCATAATTTCCGAAAACCAAAGCAAATTCTCCTGTACCCCAAAATTGCATATTTTGCCAACCTTCAACATCGTTGTAAACCGCCATTCTTGGAAAAAACTGTGCAATAACATACAATCGGTTTTTGTCTGACTCAAACTCTTCATACCCGGAACGGCCTCTATCAATTCGGTAATTGTTGATATTGTACCACCACTTGATTGAAAACGTAACTTTTTCTTTAGGTTTCAAAGGCTGAGGCAAATCAATTCGCATCATAGTTTGGTTGATGGTGTATTTCATAGGCTTCCCTTTGGCATCTAAAACATAAACCAAATTAAATCCGCCGTCGAAAGATTCTTCCATGTACTTTTTTACAAAACCATCAACCGGCATGGCTCCATCCATACGCTGACTTTGCACTAACGGCGACTTGGAATCTCTACTTTTTTCATTTTGATCCAATTGAATCCAAAGATATTCGAGAGCTTCGGGTGAATTATTGTGATAGGTAATGGTTTCAACCCCGTCCAATCTTTTGTTTTTATCATCCAACACAATATCCATTTTGTAATCGGCTTGCTGTTGGTAATACGCAGGTCCGGGAGCACCAGAAGCTGTTCTAAACATATTAGGGGTAGCCAATAAGTCATACATTTGACTAAACTTGTTCGTGTCATAATGGCCGCCTTCTCTTGGCGTTTCTTTTTTGTCTTGAGCCCATGTCAAGAAAGGAAGTAAAACGAGTAAACCAATACTTTTTTTCATGAATTTTAATTTGAAGGTTCTAAAATAAACATTTTACCCTACCCTGTTGCGATTTCACACTATTTTAACAAGTGTACCGGCTGAGCTGAAGTGAGCAAAAAACTTTTTTTAACCCCATTGATTTGCGTATGAGTGATATGTTGTTGCTCGGTTAAATAATCAAAAAGCAAGGTATTCTTTATTTCAAAATTTTGAATTTTAGACACCTCTGAAACCGTTAAATAGAACACAAAAACATCTGCATCTGTTTCTCGAGCCAGATAATTTACTTTCTTGAGTTTCCCGTTTATTTTTATTGCTAAATTTTCCAATATATATTCCTCCAATTTTTTGCTTTGCTGGATGGTTTCCTTAGTCGAATCCAAATAAAACTTTTCGGAATGTTTTTTTTCTAAAGCCGCATTCAAATCATCAATAAAGTACCTTTGGGTAATTTGAACCGCTTTTTTTTCGGGAATAAAATGAATTTGGGTTACCGAAACATAAAATTTATGCAATAGAAAGGAACTGCAAAGAACAAATAAAAGAGTTAGTGTAAAAAAGGATGCTGATTTTTTCATACATGTTAGGGATTCCGAATTTTAAATGCTTTATTTTTTTCAATCAGAAAATCAATCAACTCAATTTCTTTTTGAACTTGTAAAAGTGAGCTTGACTTGGGGTCTGATTCACAAAAATCCAAAAATAAACCAATTTCATCAGGTTTCAATGCTAAAGTTTCCGTAAAAAAAGCATAGCTGAATTTTAACCGAACAGCCTCTGCAAATCGCTTAGATGAAGTAAAAACGATTGGACTTTCTTTTTTCTTTTCTTTAAAAAGCAGTTTCCCGAGTTTTTTCCCAATAGCCATTAAATTTAAAGCATATGGCATACTTAAATCACTGGGCATTACGGTATTTTTCATAGACGAACTAAAGTCGTCTTCAAAATTCATTTGAACAATACTCCCAATATCCAATTGCAGACTTAAATCGGTTACCTTTATATTGGCAGCATCTTTTTCTAAATTTCCGGTTAACGATTTTGGAGTCACAATAACTTCATCCAACTCGTTAATATATTCTTCCAATTTAATTAGTAATTCTACAACTTTAAAATCTGTTTCTGTTAGAATTAATTTTTTAGACTTGAAAACCACACTAGAAAACACCAGTGTATCCGAAGGTTTAGCGTACAATGAAAACTTACCTTGGACATCGGTTACAGCTCCTTTATTGGAAGATATATTAAATACCGTAACTTGCTCTACAGCTGTTGAATCGGAAATAATTTTACCATTTACGATAGTTCTGGAAACAATTTGTCCGTGCAAAGAAGCTACACCAAAAAACAAGAGCAAGAACCAAATTTTTTTAATCATTGGGCAAGTATTTTATAAATTCATTTGCTAATTTACTTAGTATAAAGGCTGTCTTTAATTTGTCTTTGAGCTGTAAAACTTCAAAAAGTTCTTTGTCTTCAACAGCATAATATTTAAAACCTTCAATATAATCTTCCGGGATTTTGAGTGTATCTTTAAAATAAGTATTCGGGAAAAAAGCACTCAAACGGGCCAATGCTTTTTCCCTTTTTTCAATTTCTAGCTCTTTTTTCAACAGTTTGGTTCTTCCTGAAATCCAATTGAGTAATGGGTCTAAAAGTCCCGAATTTGCGGTATACAATCTTCGCTCAGCAGGTGTAAACGATTTGGGTTTGTAATTTATTACTCCCACACTTTGGGCGGTTACTTTTGAATAATCTGAAACTACAACCTCATCCAATTCATTGACTTTGGCCGTCATTTGAATTTCTATAAAACCAGTTTGAAAAATTTCCTTTGAAATACTTTTACGCCAATAATGCAAATGAACAGCCGAAAAAACCAACAAATCGTCTTCGGAAACCTCTATATAAAAAACCCCATTTGCATCTGTGATTGTAGCTTTCTCGGTAACCAAATTAAGAACATGAATTCCTTCTACCGAAGCATTTTCGGCTTTTACCACACCTTTTATAGTTTTGGTTTGAGACCATCCCAAACCAAACAAAAGAAGAAAAAACAAAACCGTCTTAATTTTCATCTTCCAAAAGTTTTAAGAATTCTACAGATAGGGCTGCCATTCTAAAAACGGCTTGCTCTTTGGAATTGGCCTCTAAAAATGCCACATATTCTGAGTCGTACAGAATGTAATAATTAAATGCTTGAATGTAATCGGCGGGAATTTTGAGTTCATTTATGTAAAAATCTTCCTCAAACCATTGATTTGTTTTCAAAAAAATCAATTCCTTTTTTTCTACACTCAATTCTTTCTTTAATTTTTTTGTTCTTCCTGTAATCCAATACAAAAAGGGGTCTATAGGTATTTTTCCATATAAAACTTCTATCCAATCTCGTTGTGTCATTTGAGTGGGTCTCAATTTTCGTTCAGCAGGTGTATATACTTTGGGTTTGTAGTTGATATTCCCCATATTTTGAGCATTAATATTGGGATATTCTGTAACTGTAACACCCTCCAATTCAACCACTTTGGGAGTCATAACAATGTCAATCTCTTTTTTTTGTATATCGGATTTCAAAATACTTCTTCGCCAGTAATTTAAATGCACAGCCGAAAAAACTAATAAATCGTCTTCACTAACTTCAATAGTGAACTCTCCTTTTGCGTTGGTAACGGTAGCTTTTTCGGTAACCAAATTAACTACATGAACGCCTTCTGCCGGTAAATCGTTTACTCGTATCTTACCTAAAATAGTGGTTTGAGCCAAAACAATTGACGAAAAAAAGAATCCGGTTAAGCTAAAAAAGTAATGGAAATTCAAATAAAGTGGTTTTCTAGTGTTTAATCATTGATTTAGTAAAGTTAGTAGGGACTTATCCCAAGTAATTCACAACAAATTGATAATATTTTGTTAATCCAAAAAGGATGAAAACGAATTAAACCTCTAATTTTGTAAAAATCCAACTTATGAAAAAAGCAATAATTGCCAGCACCTCAACTTTACACGATGGAAAATATTTGGAATATTTATTTCCGGAGTTGGAGTGGCTCTTTCAAAATTGTCAAAAAATTATCTTCATTCCCTTTGCCAGACCCGGAGGTTTAACTCATGACGAATATACGGATAAAGTAAGAACCGTTTTTCAAAAAATGAACATCGAAGTTCAAGGTTTACATGAATTTGATAATCCGGCAAAAGCTCTAAAAGATGCCCAAGGGATTTTTACCGGTGGAGGTAATACGTTCTTATTGGTAAAGCAATTACACGATCTTAGTTTAATGCCGGTTTTAAAGAAAACCATTGAGAGCGGAACGCCCTATTTGGGAACTAGTGCCGGCAGTAATATTTGTGGTGTTTCGATGCAAACCACCAACGATATGCCAATAGTTTATCCTTCCAGTTTTGCTACCATGGGCATTATAAACTTTAATTTAAATCCGCACTATTTAGATCCTGATGTAAATTCAAAACACATGGGCGAAACCAGAGCAACTCGCATCAAAGAATTTCATCATTTGAATGCAACTCCGGTTATTGGCTTACGAGAAGGAAGTTGGCTGGAAGTAAAAGGCGACAATGTTGTTTTAAAAGGAGCATTAACCGCAAGAGTGTTTAGACAAAACTTAGAACCCATTGAAGTTGAAAGTGGAACTTATTTAGAAAAAATTTTAAATTGATTTCATTTTAAATAAAAAATCTTGAAAATTGAATCTGTACCAAGAAAATCAAATAAAACTGATAAATACTTATTTTTAATTTTTACATTAATAATAACAGGTTTATTACTAAATGCGTCTATCAGACCATGGGGATTAGACACAAAAAGTTTAACTTTTTGGCTTTTCTGTGCGTTTTCCATATTAATTTTATTGTTTTGGCTTACTCCTTTTTTTTCAGAAAAAACAATTAAAAAAATTACAGTTAGCCCAGAAAAAATTATAGTTGAATTTTTTAAAAAAAGTACAATCTATTTTTACTATCACGATATTTCAAAAATTAGTTCAAATAGAATCAAACAAGAAGTAAGATCAGGTTATGTAAGCGAAGGCTTTCTTATTACTTGTATTCAATTAAAAAACGGAAATGAAATCTTTATCTCCGAAGCTGATTTTGAAAATTACAGAGAGTTAATTGCTGCAATTGGAGTAAATTTTAAAACTTAAACGTATAGAATTAACTAATATAACTTTATATCTAAATTCAATTCGAAATCTGATTTACAGTTATTTTAGAATAAAAAAAACCTCAAACTTTCGTTTGAGGTTTTTACAGAGCGGAAGACGAGGCTCGAACTCGCGACAACCAGCTTGGAAGGCTGGAGCTCTACCAACTGAGCTACTTCCGCATATCAAACAAATTTCAACTGATACCAGTCCTTTGTTTGTGTGTGCAAATATAGAGAATTTGTTTTCTTTGATGCAAATATTTTTTTAAAAAAATTTAATCTGTACTCTAACAAATTTAATATTAAAAAGTTATAACTTGAAATCGTTTCCTTTTCTTCGCTACATTTAGCATAATAGGATTAAAAAAAATAAAAACTTCTTTATTTTTAGTAAAAAGTGAATCGATAAAAGAAAAAATCTAGTTCATTTAAATAGATTGCTGTACATTTACTAACCCAATTTAAAATACAATGAAGTCTGTTTTTGCCTTATTTGTTTGTGTTTTTTTGATTTCCTGTGAAAACAAAAAAACTTCTACACCCGTTAAAACAAGCCTTCCTCCTACTGAAATAACCTCAGAAGGAAAAATTATCGGCATAGACTCCATTAGCCTAAAGGAAACCAAAGATTCGGCCTTAATGCATTTCTATTTTAAGAACCAAATGAGAACTTTTTGGACAGCCCATAATTGCAGAGAAAATGTTTTAGCGGTCATTCGAAACTCAAAAGATGAAGGTTTGAACCCAAAAGACTTTGACATCAAACAATTGGAAAAAAAAGAAAGCCAATTGCCTCAACTTTCAGACAAAGAACTTATTGAATATGATTTTTTAATCACACGTAACCTATACCGCTACATTCAAAAAACTAATTTGGGAACCATAGACCCCAAATCTATTTTTAAGGACTGGGATATTGCACCCGAAAATAAGGTCAATCCGATAGAACTATTATTAAATTTCCAAAGAAAAGATTCCTTTGATTATGCTCTTTACAAAGCCAAGCCACAACATTTGGTCTACCAAAGAATGATTCAGAGTTTAAAGCTCATTCGACAATTTGAAAATGTTTCGTTTTCAAAATTGGAAATTAAAGATAAAATTTCGCCGCAAGATACTCAAGACGTTCTAATTGAAATCAAAAAACGATTGATTTACTGGAAAGACATGAAAAAACCGGATACGTTAACTTCTGTATACGACAACTCCACTGTAGAAAGTATAAAACGATTTCAATTGAGACACGGCTTAGCTCCGGATGGTGTAATTGGAAAAGGAACTATTGCTTCTTTAAACATCAATAGAAAAAAAAGAGAGGAACAAATTATTGCCAATTTAGAACGTTGGCGTCATTTTCCTCAAAAATTGGAAAAAGAGTATCTAATTATCAATATACCCGATTATACCTTGAGAGTGGTACTAGACAAAGACACCGTTAGAACACACCGGGTTATTGTTGGCAAAGCTTCTCGTAGCACTCCCATATTAACAGCCAAACTCAGTTACGTAGTTTTTAATCCAACATGGACTGTACCGCCCACTATTCTAAAAGAAGATGTGATTCCGGCAGCACAAAAAAACAGAGCGTATTTTGCATCCAAAAACCTTACTATATATGAAGGAAATAAAATTATAAGTGCCTCCGAATGGAATCCGGCCAAAGCTCGAAGTTACAGATACGTTCAATCGCCCGGTTCTTCAAACTCTCTGGGTTTAGTAAAAATTATGTTTCCTAACAAATTTTCTGTATACCTTCACGACACCAACAGTAGGGGCTATTTTGAAAAAGAAAACAGATCCTTGAGTTCCGGATGTGTACGTGTCCAAAATCCGTTTGAGCTCACAGCATATTTATTAAATAGTGAAGCCGAAGAATGGAACACAGTAAAAATTGATGAAATATTGGCAACTTCCAAAACGAAGAATGTAAATTTAACCAGACCCATTTACCTATACCTATTGTATTGGACAGCTTGGTCCGAAGGGAATCAATTGCAATTTAGAGATGACATCTACAACTTAGATGCAAAAACTTACGATAGTTTAAGATACTAATTTGGAAGCTATTTGGTAATTTCGAGAAGGGTGATAAATAAACAGACACGATTTATTTTGAATCAATTGAATAATTTCTTCAGAAATACCTTTAGGTAAAGCAGGACAACCTTGACTGCGTCCTAATCGTTTATTCTGTCTGATAAATTCGTCAGAGACGTAATCTGCCCCATGAATCACTACAGCCCTTTCGCGAGCTTTATCATTAATCCCCGGCTCTACCCCATCCAAACGCAAGGAATACCCATGCTTACCTTGATAGGTTTCTCCGGTTATATAAAAACCTAAACTACTTTGAAACGATTCGGGTTTATTTGAAAATTGAGTAGCATATTCTTCTCCTGAATTTCTTCCGTGAGCTACTAAACTATGATACAAAATAGTTTGAGAATCCATGTCAATAACCCACAACCTTTTGGTGTTGGCCGAAAGACTAAAATCAACCAATGTTAGAATATTATTTTCAATCTTTCCCATTTGTTGCAAACGAAAAAAACCTTCAAATGCTTTGGTAAAACTTTCCAATTGAGGAAGTTTGAAAGAATTGGAATTAAGAGACTGGTACAAATTTAAGGCTCTAGTTTCTAGAGTAATCTTAGCGGTACTGGCAATTATTTTAGGGTCGGTTGTTGTAGTTCTGGGCGAAGTAAACGAGAGCAATCCAAACAATAAAACCGGTAAAAACTTATAATTCATTGGTAATCTTAAGGTTAAAATTAGACTTGGGGCTCCAAAATTATACAATTAATGTTTAAAAACAAACTTAAAGCCAAAAAAGAATCCCAAAAATTATTCGATAGGACTCAGAAAACAAGTTAGTTAACGTCAAAAAATCCAAAATGGTATTTGAAGTGTAACATTTTTTTAAATTACCGTCTTTTGTTAGGGGTGAAATTCTTAATGAAATGATAAAGTAATTGTTTCGCCCTTGGCAATCTTTAAATTTGCTCAACTATTTTTGTATGAAATCAAAGTCACTCTTATTTTTCTTATTTCTCTTTTCAACCCTTACGTACGGTCAAAAAAAAGCGTTACAAGCTATTCGAACAAACGAAACCATTACTGTTGATGGAAAGTTGAACGAATCGATCTGGCTTACAACCCCAAAAGCCGAAAACTTTTTTATGTTTGAACCCGATAACGGAGCTCCGGAAAAAAAGGAAAGACGAAGTGAAGTTCAAGTAGTTTATACCGACAATGCTATCTATATTGGGGCCATGCTCTACGATAATGAACCGGATAAAATTGAACGTGAAATCACCCAAAGGGACAATCTGGGTACTGCTGATTTCTTTGGAATTTTTGTGAACGGATTTAACGACGGTCAACAAGATTTCAGATTTTTTGTAACAGCTTCTGGTGTGCAATTGGATTGTTTGGCCACAGAAAATGGAGAAGATTACTCTTGGGATGCCATTTGGGATAGCCAAGTTACAATTACTCAAGAAGGATGGATTGTAGAAATGGAGATTCCTTATGCCGCATTGCGATTTTCAAACGCACCAAATCAAGTATGGGGAGTCAACTTTTTTAGGGAAGTTCGAAGAGACCGTCAAAAATTTACTTGGAGCAATATTGATAGAGCTATCGGTTCTTCAATAAATCAAGCCGGCGAACTAAGAGGGATTAGCAATATTAAACCTCCCGTTAGATTGTTCTTTATCCCTTATACATCGGGTTATGTAGAGTCTAACAATCAGAACACAACCAGCACCGGAAAAGTGGGAATGGACATCAAATACGGCATTAACGATTCGTTTACTTTGGATGCGATTTTGGTTCCCGATTTTGGCCAAGCTGCTTTTGATAATGTAATATTGAACTTAGGTCCATTTGAACAACAATTTAACGAAAACCGTCCTTTTTTTACCGAAGGTACCGATCTTTTCTCCAAAGGCGACTTACTTTACACTCGAAGAATTGGAGGTCCACCAAGTGCTTTTCCACAAACAGAGAGCAATGAGTCGGTTTTAAATTACCCTAATACAGTAAATTTAATAAATGCTTTAAAAATATCCGGACGCACTTCAGACGGACTAGGAATTGGCCTTCTTAATGCAGTAACCGAAAAAACAACAGCAACGGTTGTTAACAATCAAACCAATGAAAGACGTGAAGTAGTGGTTGAACCATTGACCAATTACAACATTCTGGTATTTGATCAACGCTTCAATCAAAACTCTTCGGTTTCATTTATCAATACCAATGTAACTAGAACCGGTTCTTTTCGAGATGCCAATGTAACCGGATTGGTGTATGATATCAATTCAACCGGAAACCGGTACAATATTTCCGGAGATTTGAAAATGAGCAGTGTATATGATACCCAAAATAAAACCGGTTATACTACCTATTTTAACTTGGCTAAAACTTTTGGAAAATACCGCTACAGTGTGGCTACAAAATACATTACTAAAGATTTTGACAATAACGACTTGGGCATCAACTTTATAACCAATTACATTAATTTTTACAGCAACTTCAATTACCGCATATTAAATCCTACCAAAAATTACAACTCTTTTAGAATCAATGCCAACTACTATGTAGAATTTGAAAACACTACCGGTAAAAAACAAGACCATTGGTTTTCTTCTAATGTAAATTCTACAACTTTAAAAAACGACTACATCGGATACGGCATTAGTAGCAATCCAACGGTTACCTACGATTTTTATGAACCTCGAAAAGCCGGAAGTTTTTTGGCTGTACCGGCTAGTGGTAATGCCTTTATCTATTTTTCCTCCAATTACAACCGGAGATTTGCACTTGATATTGAACCTTCAATACGTATTTTTGACCAAGAAAACCGAATGAACTACAACTTCTTTGTAAGTCCAAGATATCGCTTTAATGATAAATTTACACTGATTTACAGTGCCAATTTTAGCCGTCAAAATTCAGATATCGGATGGGTAGATTTTGCAGATGATGAAGTAATTCTAGCCGAGCGAAACCGAACTACTGTTAGCAACAGTTTATCCGGAAAACTGGCCATAAACAATAAAATGACATTCAATCTTTCGGCTAGACATTATTGGTCTTTTGCAGAAAACATTGCGTTTCACACGTTACTTCCAGACGGTAGTTTTGAACTCAATACGGCATACAATGAAGTAAAAGATGCCAATTTCAATTTATGGAACTTTGACCTTTCCTACTCCTGGTGGTTTGCACCGGGCAGTCAAATTACAGCTTTGTACCGCAACAATGCCCAAAATTTTTCCCGAGAAATTGATAAAAGCTATGGTTCCAATGCCCAAAGTGTTTTTCAAAACAACTTAAACCACATATTCTCTATTAGCTTAAGGTATTTTATAGACTACAATCAAGCAAAAAATTGGTTTAAAAAAGCATAAACGCCCCTGTTTACTTATTGGTATTCCTTATATTTGTTGAAATTTTTTCAACAATGAACCACAAAGTAATTTTAATGATTTTAGATGGCTGGGGGCATTCTCCAGATCCTAAAGTTTCTGCTATTGATCAAGCCCAAACCCCATTTATAGATTCACTTTATCAAAATTATGCTCATGCCGAATTGCGAACAGACGGACTTCATGTTGGCCTTCCGGAAGGACAAATGGGTAATTCTGAAGTGGGTCATATGAATCTGGGTGCAGGAAGAATTGTTTACCAAGAATTAACCCGTATCAACTTGGCGGTTCAACACAAAACCTTGAATCAGGAAAAAGTACTTCAAGAGGCTTTTTTATATGCCCAAAACAACCATAAAAAAGTGCACTTTTTAGGATTAGTTTCAGATGGTGGGGTTCACTCTCACACCTCTCATCTTAAAGGATTGATTGATGCCGCTCAAGATTTTGGATTGAAAAATGTATTCATTCATGCCTTTACAGATGGTCGTGATGTTGACCCCAAATCGGGGAAAGGGTATATTGCCGATTTGGAAAATTACATTCAAAATACTTCGGCTCAATTGGCTTCTATTTGCGGTCGCTATTATGCCATGGACAGAGACAAACGCTGGGAACGCGTTAAACTGGCTTACGACTTGGTAGTTAACGGTCTGGGAACCCCCTCTCAAAATGCTACGCAGTCCATTCAAGCCAGCTATGATGCCGATATCACAGATGAATTTATCCAACCTATTGTTATGACCAACTCCCAAGGGGAAGCATTGGCACAAATTGAAAATGGCGATGTGGTGATTTTTTTCAATTTTAGAACCGATAGAGGTAGACAACTTACGGAAGCCTTATCTCAAAAAGACTTTCACGAGCAAAACATGCATAAATTGGATTTGTACTATGTAACTATGACCAATTATGATGAAACCTATACCAACGTTAATGTAATTTATAACAAAGACAATATTACCGAAACCCTTGGTGAAGTTTTGGAAAAACACCATAAGAAACAAATTCGCATAGCCGAAACTGAAAAATACCCTCACGTTACTTTCTTTTTTTCGGGAGGAAGAGAAGAACCTTTTGATGGCGAAACCCGAATTTTACGAAACTCCCCAAAAGTGGCCACCTACGATTTAAAACCCGAAATGAGTGCATATGAACTCAAAGAGGCATTATTACCTGAACTGCAAAAAGAAGAGGTTGATTTTGTTTGTTTGAATTTTGCCAACGGAGATATGGTTGGGCACACAGGCGTAATGGAAGCCGCTGTAAAAGCGTGCGAAGCCGTAGATGCTTGTGTAAAAGAAGTAATAGAAACCGCATTGGCCCACGGATATACCACTCTGGTAATTGCCGATCACGGAAACTGCGAAACCATGATTAATCCGGATGGCTCACCCAATACTGCTCATACTACCAATCCCGTACCGGTTATTTTGGTTGACCCCGAAAGAACAAATATAGAAAACGGCGTTTTGGGCGATATTGCTCCTACCATTTTAAAAATGATGGGAATACCCAAACCAAATGCAATGACCGGAAAAGAATTGGTGTAGATTGAATTTAAAAAATTAAAACCACTCTAAAGAGTGGTTTTTTTATTAAAAATAAGTTAATTACACTCAAATATGATAGTATTACTATTAAATTTGCGATGTCTTTAATTAACTTATATCGCATGCATTCTATTTTAGGTGGTTTAAAAGTGGCAATTAGCCCTAAGATATATGTAAAAGACCCGGAAACTTCAGAGCTGGGTAAGAAAATTATTGAAAAAAGCATACTTTTGATTGATGAAATTGGGTTTGATAATTTTACATTCAAAAAGTTAGGTGACAAAATTGGCTCTAATGAAAGTTCAATATACCGATACTTTGAAAACAAACACAAATTATTGTTGTACCTCACTTCTTGGTATTGGGGGTGGATTGAAATCAAGTTGGTATTAACCACCAACAGCATAACCAATCCTCAAGAAAAATTGGTAAAAGCTCTCGCCATTGTAACCGAGGAGGCAAGCGAAGACAACAATCATCCGCACATCAATGAGGTGGTTTTGAGTAGAATTATCATTTGCGAATTTTCTAAATCCTACTTAACCAAAGAGGTTGACGAAGAAAATAAAGAAGGGTATTTTTTAATTTACAAAAGAGTTATTACCCGATTAATTGAAATCATATGGGCCGTAAACCCCAATTACGCTCACGCCAAAAGTTTGGCATCTATGGTGGTTGAAGGGGCTTTACACCAACATTTTTTGAAGAATCACTTCAAGTCTATAACCAATTGCTCTGAAGCGATTTCTCCAACAGACTTTTTTACCGAATTAGTAGTAAAACAATTAAGTCATTAAACTTACAATGAAAAAAGAATCTAAAGAATTATCGCCGCTCAAACGTTTTGTCAGCCTGTTAAAGCTTGATAAAAAAGACATTTATCAAGTTTTATTTTACGCCATTTTTTCTGGAGTTGTGAGTTTATCTCTTCCCTTGGGTGTACAAGCCATTATCAATCTTATTCAAGGCGGAAGAGTAAGTTTATCCTGGATAATACTTGTTTTGGTTGTTATCATAGGGGTAAGTTTTAACGGTATTTTGAAACTCATGCAACTTCGAATCACAGAATCGATTCAACAGAAAATTTTCATTCGTTCTGCTTTTGAGTTTGCGTATCGCTTCCCAAAAATCAAATACACCGAATTTAATAATGCTTATCCGCCGGAATTAGCCAATCGTTTTTTTGATACTTTAACCGTTCAAAAAAGTGTAGCCAAATTGATATTGGATTATTCCGAGGCTGTTTTACAAATTATTTTCGGATTGCTTTTGCTTTCGGTTTACCATCCTCTATTTATATTATTTGGACTTTTGCTCTTTGTCGTTTTGTATTTGATTTTCAGGATATCATTTTCAATTGGTCTTAAAACCAGTCTTAAAGAATCCAAATACAAATACAAAGTGGCTCATTGGATACAGGAAATTGCCCGAAATTATTTTGGGTTTAAAAACCAAACAGAAGCCGAGTTTGCTTTAAAAAAAACCGACACTTATGTGGGTGAATATTTAAGTTCAAGAGAAAAACACTTCCAGGTAATTAAAAAACAATTCATTCAACTGGTAGGTTTTAAAATTGTAATTACTGCAGGCTTACTTTTAATTGGAGGATTTCTGGTAATCAACCAACAGCTCAATATTGGGCAATTTGTTGCTGCAGAAATTATTATTCTTTTGGTAATTAACTCGGTTGAAAAAATCATCATTGGACTTGAAACCTTTTATGATGTTTTAACCTCGGTTGAAAAAATTGGTCAAGTGGTTGATCTTGAAATTGAAGACGAACAAAATCAAGAAAAAAGAACCCATTGTTACACCAACCTTCAATTTGAAATTGATCAATTGAGTTACAGTTTTCCCGATTCGGCCAAAAAAGTACTTAACGCTATAAGTTTGAAAGTCAACCAAGGCGAAACTATATTTATAGAAGGTAAAAACGGCTCCGGAAAAAGTACGTTTCTCCGAATTTTGGCCTGTCTTTTAGAACCGAAAACCGGAAGTATATACATTAATGATGAAAATTACACCAAAGTAAACAAAGCACAATACCGTTCACAAATTGGAATAGTAACCGCCGGACAAACTACGTTTGAAGGCAGTGTTTTGGAAAACATAACTTTTAAAAGTGAAATGATTTCAAACGAAAGATTAAAGTGGGTTTTAGATAAAATCAAACTCACCGAAGAAATCAAAAAACTGCCCAATGGATTGGATGAAGTTATTTTAACCGATGGAAAACAGCTTTCGTCATCTACTACCCAAAAAATTCTTTTAGCTCGAGCCATTGTATCCAATCCAAAAGTTTTGTTTCTGGAAGATCCATTTGACAAAATGGATACCGAATTAGCCAATGAAATCATCGATTTTATCTTAGACCCTTCTCACAAATGGACGGTGTTTGTGATTTCAAAAAATCCGTATTGGAAACAAAAATGCAAAAGAACCCTAGTTTTAGAAAAAGGTAAATTAATCTCAGATTCGTAAAGGTATGTTGAATATAACTAAAAATAATTTACACGACAAATTGGATTTGAATCGGTTCAAAACCATACAATCCTTGAGCACAAGGCCTTATTTTAAAATGTTCAACAAATTATTAATAGGGTTCTTAATTGGCAGTATATTGTTCTTGTTGTTACCCTGGACACAAAACATTCAAGGTACGGGGTATGTTACAACCGTTTCCCCGGAACAAAGACCACAAACTGTTCATACGGCCATTGCGGGTAGAATAGAAAAATGGTATGTTGCCGAAGGTCAATATGTAAAAAAAGGGGATACAATTTTATTTATATCAGAGATCAAAGAAGATTATTTTGACCCCAATTTGGTAGCCAATACCGAAAGTCAAATGAAAGCCAAAATGCTCTCTGAAGGGTCCTATGAAGAGAAAGCCAAATCATTGGCCAATCAAATTTCGGCTATAGAAAGAGAACGCATTCTCAAATTGGAACAAGCCCGTAATAAAATAGAGCAATCTCTACTTAAGGTACGAAGTGACAGCATGGATTTGGAAGCTGTTAAAACCCAACTCAAAATTGCTCAAACCCAATACAAACGATCACAAGAATTGAACGAAAGAGGGTTAAAAGCGGTAACCGATTTGGAAGAAAAACGACTAAAATTACAAGATGCCGAAGCCAAAATTATAACGCAACAAAATAAATTCTTAGCCGCAAAAAACGAATTGATAAATGCACGTGTGGAAATCAACCGCATTACGGCTGAATACACCGATAAATTATCTAAAGCTCAAAGTGATCGATTTACCGCTTTAAGTAGTCAATTTGATACCGAAGCTCAAGTTAATAAACTCCAAAACCAAGTTACCAATTATAAAATCAGAAACGAACTGTATTATATCAAAGCTCCTCAAAACGGTTATGTAAACAGAGCTTTACAGTCGGGTATTGGTGAAACCATAAAAGAAGGAACACCTATTGTGAGCATAATGCCGGCCAAATATGATATTGCCGTAGAATCCTTTATAGATCCCATAGATCTCCCACTCATACACAAAGGCGAAAAAGTTAGAATTTGGTTTGACGGTTGGCCAACCATCGTTTTTAGCGGATGGCCTAATGCTTCTTATGGAACATTTGGTGGAGAAATTGTAGCCGTTGAAAACTTTATAAGTACCAATGGTAAATATCGCGTATTAATTGCTCAAGACCCAAAAGACAAACCGTGGCCAAAACAACTTAGTATTGGTGCAGGTGCTCACACATTTGCCTTATTGGACAATGTCCCTATTTGGTATGAAATTTGGCGAAAATTAAACGGATTCCCACCTGATTTTTATACTCCAAAAGCACAAAATGAAACGGCAAAAAAATAAATCCATCATGAGAAAATTCTTTGTATTGGGTATCCTTTTCATTTCAAATTTGGGAATGAGAGCTCAAGATTCAAAAACGACCTTAGATTCTATTATGACTTTGGACGCCTATCTGGGTTATGTAAAACAATTTCACCCTCTGGTAAGACAAGCCAATCTGGAGGTGAATCAAGCTCAAGCCGGAATTATAGCTGCTCGCGGAGGATTTGACCCGAAAATAGAAGTAGATTACGAAAACAAACAGTTTAAATCAACTGAATATTTTTCGTTACTCAATAGTACATTTAAAATTCCCACTTGGTACGGTATTGAAATTAAAGCCGGATTTGATCAAATGGAAGGAGTGTATCTAAACCCACAAAATACTGTTCCCGCCAACGGCTTAACTACTTTGGGTATTGCGGTTCCCGTGGGTCAAGGTTTACTTATAAATAAAAGAATGGCCGACCTGAAAAAAGCCAAAATATACAACAATTTATCCCAAGCAGAACGCGATTTGGAAGTAGCCTCTATATTGCATCAAGCGGCAAACAGTTATTTTAATTGGTATCGAAATTACACCGAATACGAATTGTATCAAACCTTTTTAAACAACGCTCAAATTCGGTTTAATGGAATTAAAGGGCTCATACAACAAGGAGACCGACCGGCCATTGATAGTATTGAAGCCGGAATTTTGGTAAAATCGAGAAAATTAAGTTTGGAACAATCCCGATTAAAACTTTTGAAATCTAAATTGGAATTATCCAACTTTTTATGGTGGGATAATTTGGTTCCTTTGGAATTACAAGACAACATTGTACCTGAGAAAGAATTGGATAAAAAAGTAGAAAATACGCTCAAAACCAACGGTTTGCTTTTTTCGGATTTGGACATGGTAAATCATCCAAAAATAAAAGCCCTACAAAACAAGTTGGAAATTTTGGAAGTAGACAAACGATTGAAAGGCGATTTACTTAAACCCCGGATAGATTTGAATTACAATTACCTTTCGGAACCCGAATTTATCCAAGACTTTAACACCGTAAATTACAAATACGGTGTCAATTTTAGTTTCCCTCTTTTTCTGAGAAAAGAAAGAGGTAATTATAAAATTGCCAAATTGAAAGTTCAAGATGCCAATTTAGAGTTAAATTTGGAAAATCAAGTTTTACAAAACAAAATAAAATACCAATTGGAAGAAATCCAATCTTTGAAAGAACAAATTCGAATTCAAGATCAACTAGTTGCAGATTACAATACGCTATTGGAATCTGAGGAACAACTCTTCTTCTTTGGCGAAAGCTCTATATTTTTAATCAACGCTCGTGAAAATACATTTTTGAGCAGTAGTTTACAACAATTAGATGCTCAAATTAGGTATTGCGTTTCCAATGCCGATTTATTCAAATTATTGGCCAATCCAAATTAAAAAAGTCAAATGTTTCCATTTGACTTTTTTTGACTAACTAACTCTGATTAACCTATGAGTTGTCTGATTTCCATCAGCTCATAATATGATTTTTCTATCCATTCTCTGTGATTGGGATGAGCAATTTTAACCATTTCGGCTACCCGTTGTTTTAGGGTTTTACCATACAAATTGGCAATACCATACTCGGTAATAATATATTGAACGTGAGATCGGGTGGTAACAACACCGGCTCCTTGTTTCAAGAAGGGCACTATTCTGCTTTCCCCTCTTCGGGTTTGTGAAGGCAAAGCAATGATAGCCTTTCCTCCTACACTTAGAGACGCACCTCGAATAAAATCCATTTGCCCGCCTACACCGGAATACATTTTTCCTCCAATAGAATCGGCACAAACTTGACCGGTAACATCTACTTCTATTGCCGAATTGATAGCAACCATTTTGGGGTTTTTGCGAATTCGAGCCGTATCATTTACAGCAGATGACTCTTTCATTTCTATAAATGAATTATCATCTACAAAATCATACAAGCGTCGCGAACCCATTAAAAATGTAGCCAAAACTCTTCCTCGAGTTGTCCCTTTGTAATTGCAATTAATTACATCTTTTTCGATTAAATCTATTACACCGTCTGAAAACATTTCGGTGTGCAATCCTAAATCTTTGTGATTTCCCAATTTACTCAAAGCAGCATTAGGTATAGAACCAATTCCCATTTGGAGCGTACTTTTATCTTCAATAAGCGAGGCGATAAACTCACCTATTTTTTCTTCTTCGGGAGTAAATGCTTCTATTTCGTGAGTAAAAATAGGTTGATTTACATCTACCAGATAGTCTATTTCAGATTCATGCAAAATACCATCACCAAACGTTCGAGGCATTTGAGGATTAACCTGAGCTACAACAATCTTAGCATTTTCAATTGCAGCCAAAGTAGCTTCTACAGAAACCCCCAAGGAACAATAACCGTGTCTATCCGGTGGAGAAACGTGAATAAAAACAACATCTAAAGGGAGTACATTTTTGCGAAATAAATTGGGTAACTCACTCAAAAAAACCGGAGTGTAAGAACCATTCCCGGCTTTTAAAGTATGTCGCACATTGGCCCCAATAAAAAAGGAGTTTACATGAAAACTAGATGCCAAATCGGGGTGGGCATATGGAGCTTCACCTTCGGTATGCAAGTGGCATATTTCGACATTTTTTAATTCTGAAGCTCTTTGCGTCAAGGCTTTTGACAATACAGATGGAGTAGCAGCTGCAGCTTGTAAATAAACCCTGTCTCCGGATTTAACCACTTTTACAGCTTCTTCTGCGGTAACATATTTGCTCATAATTCCTAAATTTTATACAAAGATAAGGGCGTTTAATCAATTAAAAACTGACATTTCTCATAGTTTTTACCATTTTTAGCCCTGGTAGGGGACGTAAAGTCTTTGCTGTATTGAGGCGTTTTTCTAAGGGCAGAAAAGAGCCCCGATTGCTATCGGGATTGCTCACTTTTTTGCCCAAGAAAAACGGCCTCAATACAAAAAAGCTTACAGTGAATAACAGGAAATAGCTTCTGAAAAAAACCATAAAATTGTGTACCTTTGTGCCTTTAAAATTTGAATATGATTATCCCAAAAACACGAGAAGAAATTGAGTTGATGCGTGCGAGTTCACTTTTGGTTTCCAGAACACTTGGCATGATTGCTAAGGAAATCAAACCGGGTGTAACGACTTTATATTTAGACAAACTGGCCGAAGAATTTATTAGAGATCACGGTGGTGTACCGGCTTTTTTGGGGTTATACGGTTTTCCAAACTCGTTGTGTATGAGCCCAAATGCTCAAGTGGTTCACGGTATTCCGAACAGCAAACCTTTGGAAAGTGGCGATGTAATTTCGGTGGATTGCGGGGTATTAATGAATGAATTTTATGGAGACCATGCCTATTCTTTTGAAATTGGCGAAGTGGCTCCGGAAACAAAAAAATTACTGAAAGTAACCAAAGAATCTTTGTATGTTGGCATTAGACAATTTAAAGCCGGCAACCGCGTAGAAGATGTTGGAAATGCCATTCAGACGTATTGTGAATCACACGGATATGGAGTAGTTAGAGAATTGGTTGGACACGGTTTAGGAAGAAAAATGCACGAAGACCCCGAAATGCCAAATTATGGTAAAAAAGGCCGAGGTAAATTATTTGTAGAAGGAATGGTTGTGGCTATTGAACCCATGATTAATATGGGAACCAAAAACATCAAACAACTTAAAGACGGATGGACCATTTTGACAGCCGACATGAAACCCAGTGCTCATTTTGAACACAATGTAGCGTTGATTGATGGGAAACCGGAGTTGCTTTCAACTTTTCAATACATTTACGATGCATTAGGAATTGTAAGTAACGAGGAAGAAGAGTTTAGAAGTAAACCCTTGGTAAAGAACTAAAACCCACTACAATTATTCTGGTTTTCGTTTCGCTTTTTTACAATTATTTATACTTTTGATTAAAATCTAAAACATGGGTCACATGAATTGTAAAACTTGCGAAATCGATCTTGCTCAAAATGCAAAGTTTTGTTCCAACTGCGGTTCAAAAATTGTAAACGATAGACTTTCTTTAAAAGGAACCTGGGAAGAATTTATTGGCCCTTTTTTTAGTTGGGACAATAATTTTTGGAGAACTTTTTTGGGAATGTTTACCAACCCCAAAGCCGTTTTAGAAGCCTACATTAGCGGAGCTCGAAAAAAATACTTCCAACCCTTTTCGTACATTGTTTTGTATGCTACGCTTGCCGTTTTTTTCTATAAATTTTTCCCAATGCAATCGGTTATAGATTATTCTGAAGGATTTACCAACGGAATGAATGCTTCAAACAATACCCAAAATGTTCCTCAATTTGACATGAGTAAGTTCATGGATTCTATGATGAATTATTACAATTTTATAGTACTTTCTCTTTTACCGTTATATGCACTAACCAGTTATTTGATATTCTCCAAAAGAGGACACAATTTTTTTGAGCATTTGGTATTTAACAGTTACATTCAAACCAATTTAGGCTACATTTCGCTCATTTTACAAGTAATTATGGTGACGTTACTGGAAATGAATTTCATGAGCTACGCCTATATCTATTTTCTAATTTTTATTTTATTTACTTTATACACGTTAAAAAAATTGTACCTTTTAAACTTTAAACAAACCCTGTTTTCCGGAATAAAATACCTCGTTTTATTTGTTTTATTGTATTTTGGAATCATCGTTGTGCTTTCGGTTATTTTTGGAATCATATACGCTATCACAGTTTTGAAATGAAAAAAATATTCAAGTTTATTCTCAATACCGTTCCTAGGCCTCTTTTGATTCGATTGAGCTATATAGCCAGACCTTTACTTGCTTTTGCACTTAGGGGAAATCGGTTTACCGATCCTATTGATGGGAAAAGTTTTCGGATATTTTTGCCTTACGGCTATGGGAAACAACGCAACAATGTACTATCTCCGAGTACGCTTTCTCTAGAAAGACATCGTTTGTTATGGTTGTACTTGAACCGCGAAACCGACTTTTTTACAGCTCCCAAAAAAGTATTGCATTTTGCTCCGGAGCAAGCATTTTACAAACGTTTTAGAATGCAAAAAAATTTGGAATATACCACAACCGATTTGTTTTCTCCCTTAGCAGATGTAAAGGCCGATATTTGTAATTTACCGTTTGAAGATAATTGGTATGATGTGATTTTGTGTAATCACGTTTTGGAGCATATTCCTGATGATACCCAAGCCATGCAAGAATTGTATCGCGTTTTAAAACCCGGTGGAATGGGAATATTTCAAATTCCGCAAGATTTGTCCCGAGCGGTAACATTTTCGGATGATTCTATTACAGATCAGAAAGAACGAGCCAAAATTTTTGGTCAATACGATCATGTTCGCATATACGGCAGGGATTATTTTGACAAATTAAGAAGTATTGGTTTTAAGGTTATTGAAGAAGATTACACAGCAAAAATTCCACCGGAAATGGTAGAGAAATATTGCTTGGCAAATGGTGAAATTATTCCGGTTTGCTTCAAATAGAAATACAAATAAAAAAATGCCTAGAATAAAAACTCTAGGCATTTTTGTTTAAGATAAAATTTATTACTCCGGCATCAATATAGCTATCACCTTATCTTTAGAAAGATATTTTTTGGCTACAGCTTGAATTTGTTGGGGTGTTATGGCATCAATTCGTTGTTCAAAAGATAAAATCTCGTCAATAGAACTATCATTAGAGAAAGCTCTTGTAAAATTGGCCATCCAATAATTATTCTGTTTGATTTTTTCTTTGTAATCCAATTTTTCAGATTCTTTGAATTTATTTACATCTTTTAAATCGGGACCGTTTTCGATAATTTTGTTTAATTCTCTTAATGCCGATTGAGTTAAAGTTTCGGCATTTTCAGGCCCACAAGGGAAATTGATTGTGAAATTGTAACTGCCATTTGGTACTTTGTTCATACTGCCTCGTGCACTGGCACCATATACTCCACTTTCGTTCTCACGAAGTTCTTCGATTAGTTTAATAGTTAAAACTTCACCGGCAGCTCGCAAAGCTAAAGCTTCGGTAGCCTCATATTTGGCATCACCATAAAACATGATGTTAACTGTACTTTTAGGATCTTTCCCTTTATTGACTACCTTTTTTAAATCGCCACGTAACATTCTGTAACCTAAATCTACAGCTTGTTCTTTGGTGTTTGAAGCCGGTAACGAAGCTAAATAACTCGTAACAAAATCCTCTAATACAGCTTCATCTAAATTTCCAACAAAGAAGAAATGAAAATCGGCTGCATTGGCAAATCGTTCTTTGTATTTGGCATAAGCCAATTCGTAGCTTGTATTTTCCCACGCTTTTTCATCTGGTAAAATACCATTAAACCTAGGATTATTTTGATTTAAATAGGCGTAAAGTTCTTGTTGAAAATGCATAGTGGGCATAGCTTTCATATTGGCCATAAATCCGTTTTGTTTGATTTTAAAACTTTCAAAAGCTTCTTTATCAAAATTCAAATCGGTAAAATAAGCATATACCATTTGGAACAAATATTCCAAATCTTTAGGAGATGCCGAGCCTCTGAAACCTTCTTGAGTACCCCCAACATATGGATTCACACGAGCAATTTTTCCCGTCATGAACTTGTTGATATCATTTAATTTCATGCCTGAGAATCCCGCTTCGGTAAGACCGCCCATAGCCCACTGTATTTTGGCATAATCTTCGTTTGAAATAAGATTTGTACCTCCAAAACTTAGGGCTTCAAATAAGATTTCATCGTTTTTGAAATCGGTTTTTTTGAAAGTAACTTTGGCTCCATTAGACAAAGTCCACGTTTTAGAACCAACTTTATCATTGGACTCTCTTTGGGTTATGGAACCTTTTTTTACGGGATTTCGCAACAAACTTTCAGCCACATCCTCATCTACATAGGCTTTTAATGAACTTGGATCTACAGTAATAGAAGCCAAAACTTCTTCTTCTGTTGGTTTTTTCAACCCTTCTTTTTCCGGACCGGTTAAAACAACTACACGATTATCATCTTTGATATACCCATTAATCAAGGCATTTGTTTCTTGCACCGTAATTAAGGGTAACATTTTTTGCATGGTTGTAAAAGTCCATTCAATTCCGGGAATGGGATTGTTTTCTAAGAAATTACTTTGGTACTGCCATACAAAATTTTCAGACTCCATTTTGTCTTTCTCTTTAAATTGTTGTTCCATTTGAGAAAGGAATTCCGTTTTGGCACGATCTAATTCCGATTGAGTAAAGCCAAAAGCTTTCACTCTTTCGTTTTCTTGAACTAAGACTTTTAAAGCTTCCAATTGTTTATCTTGTGGCACCATAGCAAAAGACTGAAAAGCATTTTTTGTTTTGGCAAAGGTTCCTCCGTAATAAGAGTAACCATAAGTAAAAGGTGGATTTGGTGCGTTTTGAAGTTCACCTAATCGGTTATTTAGCATGGTTGAAAACAAACCGATTACCAATTGTTCTTTAAAATCACCTATTGTTTTTACTACTTTGGGCTCTTTATAATCTTTGTATAAAAGTTGTACTTGAGTGTAGGCAGCTTCGGGATCACTTTCTACTGCAACAAATGTTTCTTTATGGTTGGGCACATCAAATTTTGCTCTGGGTTTTTCGTTTTTTGGGTTTTTGTATGACGAAAAATGAGTAATGATTTTTTTCTCCATTTCGGCTACATCTATATCCCCAACCACAATCACACTCATTAAATTGGGTCGGTACCAATCTTTGTAAAAACTAACCACTTTATCGTAAGTAAAGTTTTCCAAAATTTCTTTTTGACCAATAGGCAATCGTTTTGCATAATGTGAATTATACATCATTTTAGGCATAAATCTACCCATCATGCGTTTATCAGCACCCAGACCGATGCGGTATTCTTCAAGAACAACACCACGTTCTTTATCAATTTCTTCGGGAGTTAAAGTGGTATTAAATGCCCAATCTTCCAAAATTTGAAATCCTTTGGATAACTTTTCTGGATCATTTGATGGAATGGGTAAAAAATAAACGGTTTCGTCAAAGCTGGTATAAGCATTTAAATGTTGACCAAACTTCACACCAATACTTTGTAAATAATCTACCAAAGCATTTTTTGGAAAGTTTTTGGTGCCATTAAAACACATATGTTCCATAAAATGAGCCAAACCTTGTTGGTCGTCATTTTCCAATATAGAACCGGCATTAATCACAAGTCTTAAATCAACTTTGTTTTCCGGTTTTGCATTTTTTCTGATGTAGTATGTTAGACCATTTTTTAATTTCCCTACTTTTACAGAAGGATCTTTGGGAATAGGACTGTCTAACTTTAGCTCCTGTGCCAATACCAATGATGGCAACGCTAAAAGAAATAGAAATAGTTTGTTAAGTTTTTTCATATGAAGTATTTAAAGTATTAAAACTATACTAAAACTTCATTAATCACAACATATTGTGTTTTCTTTAACGAAAAAACCTACTTTTAGAATCATTCTAAAATAAGACTTTCAAAATTAGGGGTTTTGAATTGTTGGATTGTATTCTGCTCATCGGTATAAATCAACAACACATACAAATCATTTCTATCTTTTAGAAAAGCTTTAGTTTGTTCTATGTCCATCACCATAAAAGCGGTTGCATAACCATCTGCATCTATACATTTTTTTGATAAAACGGTCGCACTTAATACCTTACTTTGCTGTGAAAGTCCGGTTTTGGGATTGATAATGTGAACAAACTTTTCACCGGTAAGCGAGTCGGTTTTTACTTTTCGATAATTTCCGGATGTAGCCATTCCAAGATTTTCCAACTTAATTTTTGCAATCAAAATGCGATTTTCCGGAGATTGAGTGGGATCGTCAATTCCAACAACCCAATTTTTATTTTCAATCGTATTTTTACCAAAAGCTACAATTTCTCCACCAATTTCTACTATACCGTTTTCAATGCCTTTTGATTTTAAAAAATCTACCACCACATCTACCGAATAGCCTTGGGCAATCGCATTGAAATCAAAATAGGTTTGTGGAAATTTTTTTGAAATCGTTCTGTTTTCATTCAATCGAACTTTATCAAAACCCACATACTGCAATAAACTGTCTATTTTTGCAGAATTTAAATCGATCTTCTGCTTTTTAGGACCAAATCCATAGGCATTAACCAAAACCCCAATTGTAGGGTCAAAAAGACCTTTCGTTTCTTTATAAATTCTGGAAGAAACTTCAACTGTTTTTACAAAAAAATCATCGACTACAATTGTAGAATCCCCATCATTAATTTTGGAAATTTTAGAGTCGGGTCTATAGGTTGAAAGCGATTCATCAAAAGCTAAAAGCAACGAATCAATAGCTTTTTTGGATACCAATTCTGAAGAACTGATATACTTCACGGCATACGTACTTCCTTGAGCCTCTCCTTGGATGATTATAATTTGATTTTTTTCTTCCTTTTGGCACGCGACAAAGCATAATACAAGTAAAAATAGACTAACTAATTTCTTTAATTCCATTGTAGTTGATGATGTAATCTTCATTTTTCAAAAGTGGTTTTTCAAAATCGGCAGCATTAGCAATGCCTACACCGGCATAAAGTACTTTGGCTTTTAATTTTTGGGCATGGCGTTTAAACGTTTCCATCCATAGCACATCATAATCCTCCGGATTATCCGGATAATTATACACGGTTACCAAGACAAAATGTAAGGTATTAGTAGGTTTATCAACGCACACAAACTGAGGATGTCGTTTTAATTGACTGTTTACGGCTATAAACTCAAAACCTTTGGTTTCAAGATCTTTTCCCACGTGATTCATGGCGATGTTATGTAAATCTTGTTCTGACAATACTTCCATGCTGTAAAAGTAAATAGAAATTAAAGAAACGATTCTTAAGAAAAACAAAAAACCATTAAGAAATTAAGGAAATCAAGTATTGAAACTCAAGAAACTTAACTACTTAATGGTTTAAGTATTTAAAAAATAAAATAAATTATCCTCCGAAATCGTCGAAACGAATATTTTCTGGATCTAAACCAAAGTCTTCACCCATTTTTTGAACTGCTTTGTTCATCATTGGTGGTCCACAGAAGTACAATTCAATATCTTCCGGGTTTTCGTGTTTAGATAAGTAATTATCAATTACTACATTGTGGATGAAACCAACAAAACCATCACCTTCACCGTCTATACCATCTTTCACTTTCCAGTTGTCTTCCGGAAGTGGCTCAGAAAGTGCTAAATAGAACTTAAAGTTAGGAAAATCTTTTTCCAAAGCTCTAAAGTGATCTGTATAGAACAATTCGCGTTTAGAACGACCTCCATACCAATAGGTAACTTTTCTACCTGTTTTCACAGTTCTGAAAAGGTGATACAAATGCGAACGCATAGGAGCCATTCCGGCACCACCACCCACGTACAACATTTCAGCTTCTGATTCGTTAATAAAGAACTCTCCATAAGGACCTGAAACGACTACCGGATCACCTGCTTTTCTAGAGAAAATATAGGAAGAAGCGATACCTGGATTTACTTTTGCCCAACCATTAATATTTCTATCCCATGGTGGTGTAGCTACACGCACGTTCAACATGATTTTTCTTCCTTCGGCAGGGTAAGAAGCCATTGAGTAGGCTCTTTCTACCAAGTCGTCATTTTTCATTACCAATGGCCAAAGATTGAATTTATCCCATTCAGCTTTGAATTTATCTGGTTCACCCGGATGTTCTACCGGATGTGCTGTAATATCAATATCTGAATATTTTACTTCACATTTAGGAATTTCAATTTGGATATAGCCCCCCGCTTCATAATGCATATCTTCGGGTAATTCTACAATGAATTCTTTAATAAAGGAAGCAACACTGTAATTGGAATACACTTTAGCTTCAAATTTTTTGATACCAAAAACTTCTTCCGGTACTTCAATAACCATGTTACTTTTTACTTTCACTTGGCAACCCAATCTCCATCCTTCAGCCAATTCTTTACGGCTAAAGTGAGGAACTTCAGTAGGTAGAGCTTCTCCTCCACCATCTAAAACTTTACATTTACATTGGATACAAGTTCCACCACCACCACAAGCCGATGGTAAAAATATTTTACTAGAACCTAAAGTAGATAACAAAGTGCTTCCCGAACCTACTTCAATTTCGTTTTCTCCGTTAATTTTAATTTTTACAGGACCAGAAGGTACCAACTTAGCTTTGGCATAAAGAATAATTCCAACCAAAGCCAATAATAAAATCATAAAGGCAATAACGGTAGTGGAAATTAACCCACCTGTACTAACTTCTAATGCTATCATTATTCCTGAATATTATTTGTTAATGAATCATTTACTGTTGCAGCTGAATCAATGATTTCTAAAGCATTAGAAATTTCTTCTGATGGAACTACATTTTCAACTACTTCTTTTTTAGGAGCAGGTTCATCTCCACCGGTTAACATACCACCAAAAGACATAAATCCGATAGCCATTAAACCTGTTAAAATAAAAGTCATTCCTAATCCTCTAAAAGCCGGAGGAACGTTAGAATATCTGATTTTTTCGCGAATGGCACCAATAGCAACAATAGCTAAAAACCAACCAATACCAGAACCTAAACCATACACGGTAGCTTCAGTAATATTACCAAACTCTTTTTGTTGCATAAACAATGAACCTCCAAGAATCGCACAGTTTACAGCGATAAGTGGTAAAAAGATACCTAATGAATTGTATAAAGCCGGTGCAAATTTTTCAACTATCATTTCTACCAACTGTACCATTGTGGCAATGGTAGCAATAAACAAAATAAAAGTTAAGAAACTTAAATCGTAATCGGCATATTCTTCACCCATCCAAACTAAAGCACCCGGACGTAGAATGTATTGGTCTAACAAATAGTTTAACGGTACAGTAACCAACATTACGAAGATTACGGCCGCACCTAAACCAACTGCGGTTGATACTTTTTTAGAAACCGCTAAGTATGAACACATCCCTAAGAATGTGGCGAATACCATATTATCAATAAAAATTGATTTTAAAAATAACTCTAATAATTCCATTTTCTTAGTGTGTTTCTATTAAGTTTTTATTTCTTGAGCGTTGGAAACCAATGATTAATCCTAATGTAATCAAAGCCATTGGAGCCAACAACATAAAACCGTTGTTTTCGTAACCGGTTGAATACAACCAAGTTTTGTTAACTGGATCACCTAAAAGAGGATGACCTAGATAAGTTTTACCTAAACCAAATAAATCTCCTGAACCTAACAATTCACGGAAGAATCCAACGATTACTAATATTAAACCGTAACCAGCCGCATTTCCTACACCGTCTAAGAACGATTTCCAAGGAGTGTTACCCAAGGCAAAGGCTTCAAAACGACCCATGATGATACAGTTGGTAATAATTAACCCTACGAAAACCGAAAGTTTCTTAGCTAAATCCGGCACATAGGCTTTTAAGGTTAAATCCACTATAATTACCAGTGCAGCAACTACAACTAATTGAGCAATGATACGAATGGAGGAAGGAATTACATTACGCATTAAAGAAATAACCACGTTACCCACTCCCAATACAAAAATTACAGACAAAGCCATAATTACAGAAGCGTTTAGTTCGGCAGTAATTGCTAAAGCAGAACAAATTCCTAATACTTGAACCGTAACGGGATTGTTATCCGTTAAGGGGTCTTTTACTAATCCGATGTTTTTCTTTGAAAACAAAGGTTCTTTTTCTGATGTATTAGCCATGGTTTATTTTTTTAATGTTTCAAAATAAGGCAAGTATAAACGAATGCCAGAGTTAATCATTGCTCCAACGCCATTTCCGGTAATAGTTGCACCTGAAATAGCATCTACTTGATTATCTGTTTTATCTTCATTGTTAGGGTCACCGTTTGATTTAGAAATTTCAATTCCTTTGAAATTTCCGGTAGCATCAAAAAGGTTTTCACCTTTGAAGTCATCTCTAAAGAAAGGTTCAGTGATATTAGCCCCTAAACCTGGAGTTTCGGCTTTGTGATCAAAATACACTCCATTTAAACTTTTCAAATCGTCATTAATGGCAATATAACCCCAAATGGCATCCCAAAGACCATTACCTCTAACCGGTAAAATGTAAATGGTTTTCCCGTCTTTTTCAGCTACAAATAAGGGTAAACGTTGCGTTTGTCCTTTTTTGGCAGCTTCTTGTTCTTTTTTTACATCAATTAAATAAGCCATAGCATCATCAGCCACCTCAGTTCCGGTGATTACTTTTTGCTCTTTAATATATTGTGTAAACATTTCAGAAGCATTAGAGCGATTTGCATCAACACCAATAGCTGATAAAATATCAATCTGAGCTTTTACTTGATCGTTCTTCACACGTAGGTCTTTGGTGAAATTGGCAAAGAAAGCCAACAACGCCCCTACCACTACAACTAATACTACCGCAAAAATTATAGTATATCCGTTTGAATCTGTACGTTTTGACATAATATTAGGTAGTTTTAACTTTTAAACGTTTCATTCTTCTTTTCACATTCGCTTGTACCACATAATGGTCAATCGTTGGAGCAAATACATTCATTAAAATAACCGCCATCATAACTCCTTCTGGGTAAGCCGGATTGAAAACGCGAATCATGATACTGAAAAATCCGATTAAAAAACCGTATATAATTTTTCCGGTTGCTGTTTGTGCAGCAGATACCGGATCGGTAGCCATATAAACGATACCAAAAGCAATACCCCCAACAATTAGATGTTGCCAAAATGGGAATGCCATCAAGCTGTAGAATTTACTGGATTCAGTAATTACTCCGGCATCTACAATATTATTAAAGATTAACCCCATAACGGCTGCTCCAACTACTGCAGAAATCATAATTCTAGCACTTCCGATTCCTGATGCAATTAAGATTGCGGCACCTACTAAAATCAAGAACGTAGAAGTTTCACCTACTGAACCCGGGATAAATCCAAAAAACATATCGGAAACAGAATAGCCTACTTCTTTGTTTGCGGCTAAAGTACCTAAAATCGTTTCACCTGAAATAGCATCTGTTCCGGCAGCATTTTTTACTCCGTCAACTGCTCCATGCACCCATACTTTGTCTCCAGACATCCAAGCTGCCCAGTTAAAGAACAAAAACGCACGAATAGTAAGGGCCGGATTTAAAATATTCATCCCGGTACCTCCAAACAATTCTTTACCGATGATTACACCAAAAGCAACAGCAACAGCCAACATCCATAAAGGCAAATCAATAGGCATAATTAACGGAACTAACATTCCGGTTACCAAATATCCTTCTTCAACCTCATGTTTTTTTACAGTTGCAAAGATGAACTCAATACCAAGTCCAACTCCGTAAGAAACGGCAAGCATGGGAATGATTTTACTAAAACCAACCCAAAAGTTGTCAAGGTTCCAGAATTCGGTTGAAAAAAATGACATTCCGGAAGGAAAACCATTAATTTGACCGTAATGTTGAAACCCAGCATTAAACATTGCAAAAATCAACACCGGTACCATTGCCATGATTACCGTGTTCATTACCCTTTTCAAATCCGCTGCATCTCGAACATGAGCACCGGAATGCGTAGTAATATTGGGCATATAAAGAAAAGTATGCAAGGCGTTGAAAGACTGTTCCATCTTGGTTCCGCGGTACTTTTCTTTTAAATTATGTAAATTTTGTTTTAAACTCATTTTTGTGATATTTTAAGTTGAAATGAATTAACCCACTTCTTTAATCATTACATCCAATCCGTTTCGTACAATATGTTGGTGGTCTTGTTTTGACACACATACATATTCCGTTAGAGCAAAATCTTCCGGTGCTACTTCATAAATACCTAAAGCTTCCATTTGATCGATATCTTTTACCAAAATAGCTTTCAATAATTGCATCGGATAAATATCAAGCGGACACACTTTTTCGTACTCTCCGGTTAACACAAAACCTCTGTGTTCCCCATTAGTATTGGTATTCAAATCGTATTTTTTACCAGGTGTTAAGAATGAAAACATTCCGGCACGGTATACGCTGAACTTGTTGGGTCTTGGTAAATTCCATCCAAAGAAATCATAATCATCTCCTTCAGGAATGGCTGTTATCTGAGTATGATAAAACCCTACACCATCTGTAGTCGCTTTTTTATCACCGGTTAACACATCGCCACTGATGATTCTGAAATTTCCATTTTTTAAATTGGCATTCACCACATCAGCTACTTGAGCTCCCATTTTGGCTACTACATAACTCGGTTTTTCAAACCCGGTACCTGCAAGAGCCAATGTTCTTTCTAAGTTAACTTTTCCGGTTAAGAATAATTCTCCAATGATGGCAACGTCCTCAATTTGAACCACCCAAACTTTTTCACCTTTGTTAATAGGGTCAATGTGAGCAATTTGAGTAGAAACCAAACCAATTGGGTGTTTTCCGTAACCTTTGTGTACTTCGGCTTTGATACCCTCCGGCATAAAGTCGGCATTTGGCAAAACCGTTACATGTACTTTTCCGGAAGTTAGTTTTTGCAAGGCATCAAAACCGGCTTTTAAAGCTTCTTTCTTTCCTTTCAATGTAAAATTCAAATCAGACGCTAAAGGTGCAGAATGAATGGCAGAAACAAAGATGGATTTGGGAGTATCAGCCGAATTTGCAATAACATCATAGGGACGTTGTTTAACAAATGGCCAACAACCCGATGCCAATAAGTGCTCTTTTACTTCTTCCGTTGATAAATCATTTGGATTTTTTGGACTATGCTCTACAAAAGTATCCTGAGCATCAGCTAAGATAGTGATTTCCAAAATCACTCTTTTTTCACCTCTTTTGATCTCTTGGATTTTTCCGCTTACCGGAGAAACAAACTTTACTTTCTCATCAGATTTAGAATAGAAAATAACCTCGCCGGCTTTCACACTTTCGCCTTCTTTTTTTACCATTTTTGGCACAACACCATGAAAATCAGAAGGTTTGATAGCATAGACTTTCGAGCGGGCTATCTCAGAAATTTGTAATTCTGCCTCACCCTTCAACTTAAGGTCTAAACCTTTTTTAATTCGAATGTCTTTGGACATATTTATGAAGATATAATTAGTAAATAGTTTACATAATTTCAAACGGTGCAAATTTAAAAATTTTAATACAATTGCTCTATTGAATTAACAAATGTCTAATGGATTTTTATTTATTTATAATCATTTTAAATAACACGAGTGAATTCCATTAGGTTCTAAGTTCAGAAAAAGTAAAAAAAACATAAAAAAGACCCAAAAGAGAGGCCTTTTGAACCGCAAAACAAAATATGGCATTCTTTATGTATACAATTTGTAGTATATTTACATTTCAAATAAAACGGAATTTATGCTAAAAAAAATAAGTACTCTACTAGGAATTGTTTTTTCTTTTGTTCTTTATGCTCAACCGGAACAAGAAGTAAATCCACCTTATAATATTAAAACGATTAGTTTTATTCAAGCCAATCAGAATGTAATTCCCATTTTTAGACTAGGCGATTCATTTCAATTTGTTTTTGATGACCTCTATGGAGACGAAGCCAATTATTACTACACCTTAACTCATTGTGACTACGATTGGAAAAAATCGCAACTCAACATCAATGAATACCTACAAGGTTTGGACAACCAAAGAATTATTGATTATCAAAACTCTTTCAACACGTTACAACTTTACTCGCATTACCGAATAACTTTTCCCAATCAATTTACCCGAGGATTTAAAGTAAGTGGGAATTATATGTTGAAAATTTGGAATAACAATCAGGAATTGGTTTTCTCCAGAAAATTTATCCTATATGAAGATTTAGTAGCCGTACCCATGCAAGTAAGAAGTGCAAGAGATGTTAGGGTTTTAAACCAGAAACATAATTTAGAGTTTACAATAAAACCCAACAATCTATTATTGCAAAATCCGGTACAAAATGTAAAAATCTTATTACTTAAAAATGGAATTTGGAATACCGCCATTACCAATATCAAGCCCATGTTTACCATAGGAAATGATTTGGTTTACAAATACGACAAAGAAACCCAATTTTGGGCCGGAAATGAGTTTCTGTTCTTTGACAACAAAGACCTTCGAAATGCCGTAAACAGCATAAGATCTATTGACCTAAAAGGGATATACAACTCCTATCTATTTACCAATCAAACCAGAGGAGCAAAAGATTACACCTATTTCCCGGATGCCAATGGAAACTTTGTTGTAAGAAGCGTACAATCAAGAGAAGATGTGAATACCGAAGCCGATTATGCATGGGTGTTTTTCAGTTTGGAAGCACCTTCCTATTTTGGCAAAAAAGACATTTACATAACGGGTATGTTTAATAATTATGCACTTACCCCCGAATATAAAATGGATTTCAACAAAGATAAAGGCATTTATGAAAAAGCATTAATTATCAAACAAGGCTTTACCAACTACCAATTTACATTGGCAGACTCCAAAGGGATTGTAGATGAAGCAAACGCTCTTGACGGCAATTATTTTCAAACTGAAAACAACTATTTTTGTATGGTGTATTACAGAGCCAACAACGACCGTTTTGACCGAGTTATAGGCAAAGGTATTGCAAATTCTACCGACATAATCAAATAAAATGCCCGAAGAAAGACAAATTAAAAATTACAGAGGCATCAAATGCACCAATTGCAATCATCCTTTGGATGTGTCTGACAAATATTGCCCAAATTGCGGTCAGAAAAACTCAACCAAAAGACTTTCTATTAAAGATTTTGTAGATGAGTTTCTGGCCAACTTTTACGCTTATGATTCCAAAATCAAAAGAACGGTAGTTTCATTATTTACCAAACCCGGCAAAGCAGCTCTAGAGTTCACCCAAGGTAAAAGGCAATTTTATGCCAATCCCTTTAGGTTTTATCTAAGCGTATCGCTCGTCTTTTTTATTTTAAGTGGAATTACTCAAAAATTCTCAGATCAAACTATAGTCGATTTAGACCAAAGTAAACTGTACAACTCAACCCCTATTGATTCCTTAAAAAACAACCTACAAGAAGCCCTAAACGATTCAATTGCAGCAAATCAAGACGAACTAAACCTCAAAGATTCCGTTATTAACAAAAAAACAAAACTGTACTCAGAAAAAGAACTTGAAAAATATTCTTTCTTTAGAAGAAATATTCTTAAAATTAAAACCTATTCCAACTTTTTAGACATTTCAAAAACAACCTATCCACCCAAAATATTAGACACATTAAAGCACGATAACACAAAATGGAATAGATACTTATTAAAGAAAACCTATCAATTTTCCAAAATCATGATGTCTGATAAAAACGGAAAATTAGGAATAACCGATTATTTTAAATTTTTAGAAGATAAAATCCCTTTCATTCTCTTTATTTCTCTTCCATTTTTAACCATAGTTTTTGCTCTCATCTATATAAGAAAAAAACTGTACTATGCCGAGCACATGGTATTGGTTTTCAACCTAATGACTTTCTTATTCCTACTCCTTTTGTTTGATGAAATCATAAATCTGTTTATTGATTTCGACCTCTCTGTATTAATTCTACTAGGTTATCCTTTTTATTTTTACAAAGCATTAAGAAATTTTTATCAACAAAGTAGATGGAAAACAATTTTAAAATTTGTAATTTTGACTTTCATTTTACCAATAACTGCTTCATTTGTAGCACTATTCGTAATGCTTGTGGGTTTTTTATTTTATTAATATGGTTTCTCAAATTACAAGAGGCATTAAAATTTCGGTTTCTACTAGTTTTGAAGGTACTTACTTTAAAAACTATAAGCTTCACTTTGCCTTTAGTTACCATATAACTATAGAAAATCACAGTAAAGACTCTGTTCAACTCATGTCACGTCATTGGGAAATATTTGATTCTTTAAACCATGTAGAAGTTGTCGATGGCGAAGGTGTAATCGGGAAAAAACCGGTTCTCAAACCCGGAGAACACCATACTTACAGTTCCGGTTGCTTACTTTCTTCCCCTTTCGGAGCGATGAAAGGTCATTTTAATATGATTAATTTCACCACTACCCGAAACTTTAAAGTAATTGTTCCTACTTTCAAACTTAGTGCTCCATTTGCTTTAAATTAATTTTTAAAAGCTATTCCCGCTATTCGTTTCAAGCTTTTGTTCAAAAACCTTTTTTCTAAGGTCTGTCCCGATTGCTATCGGGACTTCCTAATGTTGCTCTGCCAAACCAAGAAAAAATAGCTTTTATTCGCAAAAGGCTTCCTGCCTACCGGTAGGCTTGGCCCACTTCTATTGGGGCTAAGCGAGAGTGCTAACAATTCCCTAAAATAGAAACCGAGTTGTAAAAAATTCAAAAAAACCTTTGTACTTTTGTGTTCTATTACATAATTCACATTGAAAGAATTATTTAATTACCAAAATGTCTATTAATCAAATAACACTCTTATGTTAAAAGGATTTTTTCACGTACCCAAAGCCATCAACGAACCCGTAAAAGCATACGCACCCAACAGTCCGGAAAAAGCAGCCGTATTAGCCGCTTACAAAGAAATGTGGAATACCCAAATCGATGTACCTTTATATATTGGTAGCGAAGAAATTCGCACCGGAAACACGCGTAACATGAGTGCCCCTCACGATCACAAACACATCGTTGGCACCTATCATTTAGCCGAGAAAAGTCACATAGAAAAAGCCATCGCAAACGCATTGGAATCCCGAAAAGCTTGGGCTGCCATGCCATGGGAACAACGTGCTGCCATTTTCTTAAAAGCAGCCGAATTAATTGCTGGTCCGTATCGTGCCAAAATCAATGCTGCCACCATGATTGCTCAATCTAAAACCATTCACCAAGCCGAAATTGATGCTTCGTGTGAATTGATTGACTTTTTGCGTTACAATGTGGAATTCATGACACAAATATATAACGACCAACCTACTTCGGATTCTTCCGTTTGGAACCGTGTAGAATACCGTCCGTTAGAAGGATTTGTATATGCCATCACACCATTTAACTTTACTGCAATTGCCGCCAATCTTCCTGCTAGTGCTGCCATGATGGGCAATGTGATTGTTTGGAAACCAAGTGATAGCCAGGTGTTCTCTGCCAAAATTATCATCGATGTTTTCAAAGAAGCCGGTGTTCCGGATGGCGTGATCAATGTTGTTTTTGGGGATCCCGTGATGATTTCAGATATTATATTCGACCATCCCGATTTTGCCGGAATTCATTATACCGGTTCTACGTTTGTTTTCAAAGAAATCTGGAAAAAAATAGGCACCAACATTCATAAATACAAAACCTATCCAAGAATCGTTGGCGAAACCGGTGGAAAAGATTTTGTTTTGGCTCATCCAAGTGCCAACGTAAAACAAGTGGTTACCGGATTAATTCGTGGAGCATTTGAATTTCAAGGACAAAAATGTTCGGCTGCATCTAGAGCTTACATCCCTAAAAGTTTGTGGTCTGCTGTTCATGCCGAATTGAAATCGGAAATGGCTACCATCAAAATGGGTTCTCCGGAAGATTTTAGTAATTTCTTCACGGCAGTTATTCACGAAGGCTCTTTTGATAAATTGGCCAAATTCATCGACCAAGCCAAAAAAGATACTGATGCCGAAGTAATCATTGGTGGTAATTATGACAAGTCTGTGGGGTATTTTGTTGAGCCTACGGTTATTTTAACCACCAATCCAAAATACGCCACCATGGAAACCGAATTATTCGGTCCGGTTCTGACAATTTACATTTACGACGATGCAAATTGGAAAGAAACTTTGAAATTGATTGACGAAACCTCGGAATACGCCTTAACCGGAGCGGTTTTCAGCCAAGATCGTTATGCTATTACAGAAGCTACTCAAGCCCTAGAAAATAGTGCCGGAAACTTTTACATTAACGACAAACCAACCGGAGCCGTAGTAGGAATGCAGCCGTTTGGGGGAGCTAGAGCATCAGGTACCAATGACAAAGCCGGTTCGGCACAGAACTTATTGCGTTGGGTTTCGCCTAGAACTATCAAAGAAACGTTTGTTACTCCAGAAAATTACAGATATCCATTTTTAGGATAAATTAAGTCTTTTTCAAAAATATATAGAGTCCGAATGTTAAATCTTCGGACTTTTTTTTATTTTTATGGTGAAATTTCAAAACAATTCAAAACCATAAAACACTGCCAATGAAAACAAAAATTACATGTATCGCCTTATTTTCCGCTTTAATTTCATTTGCCCAAAATGGAGAATATGATTTGTTAAGAGAACACACCCAAACGAAGATTCTTTACAATCAAGTTTTTGAAATCTCTAAAATCACAACACAAGAACGAAAAAAGGTTTCTACCCAATACTTTAAACAAGTTTATCATGAAATCCAACGTGCCGATTTTTTAAAACGATTGCCGGAATACCAAACCTTAAAAAAGCAAGCCGATGAAGCTTATTTATCAACGGAAATTCCATTGGCTCTACTGATTTCAGAATTTGAAACGTTAAACCCTGAAGCGATTACACAAGGAGCGATTGTCAAAAACAATTCGAAATATAGTGTTATCAATCCTCAATTTAAGCTTTTCCAAAATCATCAAACCACATTGATGGCACCTTTGGTTAGCAAAACCAAATTTTCAAATATTTCTTTAATTTTAAAAGAAAAAAACATTTACAATACCACTTCAAAATCTATTGCGTCTATTCATTACAAAACTGGTAATCAAAATCAATGGAACGTTTTGATTCCGAATCAGCCTTTTGCAATGCAATTGAACTCAACCGATGAAAATCAAATTCATTTTCGAGTTACTTTTACTAATGGCGATTCTAAGACCATCGTATCTTCGATTCAGTTGGAGAATCAACCAAAAAATTCGTTTAGAGAAACTCATGCCATTCAAGCAACTACAATTACAAGCACTATACCGTATCAAGGTTTTGGGGAAAATCAAGCTTATTTTGGTCAAGGAGAATATGAGATCTTTTTAGATAACGTAGATCAAGTTTTAGACAAACCCCTATTTGTGGTTGATGGTTTTGACCCCGGTGATACTCGAAATACAACCGCCATTTACAGTTTATTAAACTTTGGAAACACTGGTGAAAACTTAGCCGACTTGGTGAGAAATGAAGGATTTGACATAGTTGTTGTAAACTTTCCAATATACAGTCCGCAAACCGGAATTACCATTGATGGCGGAGCCGATTTTATTCAACGAAATGCATTCGTTTTGGTTGAAATTATAAACCAAATCAACTCGCTCAAAGTTGGCTCACAACCCAATGTAGTAATTGGCCCAAGTATGGGTGGATTAATCTCGAGATATGCTCTCCGTTATATGGAGCAAAACAATTTGGTTCACGACACCCGACTTTACATTTCTTTTGATTCGCCACATTTGGGAGCAAATGTCCCTATTGGATTCCAACATTTATTCAACTATTTGGCATTTGGTCCGGTTGGAGACGTAGCTTTACAAGAAGTGGTAAACGGTCTTCTCAGAAGTCCAGCCGCAAAACAAATGCTGGTAGACCATCTTGATGGCCATTTGCAATCTGGAAGCACAACAGAGTTTAACAATGCCATTCAACTTCCTACGGGTGCTCCAAATTTTAGGAATGCATTCCAAAACGAGTTGAATACCATGGGTTTCCCAACGCAAACCAGAAATGTATCTATATCTAATGGAAGTGGAAATGGAACCACAACAGGAACTCCGGGCATGTTTGTTTTAAATGATTTTATTATCAATGCTTCTGCAACAGAACGTGCTCGCATTGATTTACGTTTTACTCCTCCAGCCGGTGTTTCCAATCAATTGGTAAGTAGATTTAGAGCTCAAACGCTTTTGTTTTCAACTTGGATTACTTTACTTACCAGTCAAGCCAACTCTGCCTCTCCGGCTACTTCGTCAGGGTTTGATTCAGCTCCGGGAGGTACATTTTCATTTGGAGATTTTGCTGGAGGTCCGGATGCCGACCCGCTCATTGAAGATTTTATTGCCAATCTAGAAATAGACCGTTTTTGTTTTATTCCAACCTTGAGTTCATTGAGCATTTCAAATCCCAATTGGTATAGTTCAGTTCCCGGGGCATCAGCAACTCCATTTGCGGCCATTTATGTGCCCACAGTAAATGAAGATCATGTTACCCTTACCCAAGGAAATGTTACATTTGCTTTAAACGAAATTTTGAACGAACCGTTAACCCTTGAAGAACCTAATTGGAATGAAAACATAGTTATCAAAAACCCAATTAAAAATACGATTGAAATGTATAGTTCAAGCTTACTTTCAAACGCAACGGTTTCTATTTTTGATGCTTCCGGAAAAATAATTTACACTCAAAAAAACATTTCATTTGAAGGAAATCATCAATTGGATATCAATCTTTCAAACGGATTTTACTTGATTAAAATTGAATCTGCCCAGAGAAGTTTTGTACAGAAATTGATTAAAAATTAATTTTATTCTCATAAAATTTAGCCACGAATGCACTAATAAATTTGTGCATTCGTGGTTTTATACTTTAAACTTCAATGGCAAATGCACCACTTTTTTTGTCTCAAAGAATTCTTCTGTAAAATAATCGGATAAATTGTAGAGAGTGGCTTTTGGAAAATCTTTTAACTCATCCGTCAAATCGCCTCCTTTTAGATATAAAATTCCGTTTTTTAATGCGTGATTGTTTTGTTTTTTGATTTTATTCTTTACCCAAGAAACAAAATCAGGCATATTGGTAACGGCACGGCTTACGATAAAATCAAATTCTCCCTTGACATTTTCGGCTCGCATTTGCTCGGCTTTTACATTTTTTAAATCTAAAGCGGTTGCTACTTCGTTTACCACTTTTATTTTTTTGGCAATTACATCAATCAAATAAAAACGAGTCTCAGGAAACAAAATCGCTAATGGAATACCGGGAAAACCACCACCGGTTCCCACATCTAAAACCGTTGATTTCGGTTGAAATTCCATCACTTTGGCAATACCTAACGAATGCAAAACATGTTTCACATACAATTCGTCAATATCCTTACGGGAAATCACATTGATTTTGGCATTCCAATCGGGATACAATTCACTCAATTTTTCGAACTGATGAACCTGATTTTCAGATAAATTAGGAAAATACTTTAGAATTTCTTCCATCTTGAACAATTTTTAACAAAAGTAAACATTTTGGTGTTGAAATTTTATCAAAAGTTAAACGTTATAAACTAGATTAATACTTAACTTTGAAAAAATTTTTATATTTACATGAATACCACCATTCCCACTTTTTCTAAACAAGACAATCTTAAGTTTTTTAGAACCCTGAACAGTAGAGTAAATAATTACTTCAAAGAAAATAACCTTCAAAAAACCGGAAACTGGAAATTACACTTGAAAACAATTATCATGTTTTCTATTTTTCTAACTCCGTATTTCTTTCTTTTAGCCATGGATATGCCCTTTTGGGCCTACCTTTTACTTAACGTCGTTATTGGCGTTGGGATGGCGGGCGTTGGGATGAACGTGATGCATGATGGCAATCACGGGTCTTATTCCAACAAACCTTGGTTAAACAAAATTATGGGTGGAAGCATTTATATTTTGGCTGGTAATGTGTACAATTGGCAAGTACAACACAATGTATTGCATCACACGTACACCAACATTGTAGGTCATGACGAAGATTTAGATGCCGGAAGAATCATCCGCTTTTCAAAACAAGCCAAATGGCATCGTTTTCATAAATTTCAACATTACTACTCTGTATTTTTATACGGATTATTAACGTTCAACTGGGCCATAACAACAGATTTTCTTCAAATGAAGCGTTATTTAAAACGCAAATTATCGTATGGCGAATTCAAAAGTCCTGCAATTCGTTGGACAACCTTAATTATTACTAAAGTAATTTATTTTTCCATTTGGTTAGTTTTACCAATGCTATTGGGTGTGACATGGTGGAAGGTTGTTTTAGGTTTTATAGTAATGCACTATACAGCCGGATTAATTTTAAGTATTGTTTTTCAGTTGGCTCATGTGGTAGAAGACACTCACAACCCTATACCAAATGAAGAAGGCGAAATAGAAAATACTTGGGCCATTCATCAGTTATTCACTACTGCTAATTTTGCTCCAAAAAATTGGATTGTAAATTGGTACACGGGAGGATTGAATCATCAAATTGAACATCATATTTTTCCGCATATCAGTCATATTCATTATGGAAAAATTGCAGAAATTGTAAAACAAACAGCCAAAGAGTGTAATTTGCCTTACTATGAATTTAAAACTACCCGTGAGGCTATTTATTCACACTTTAAACATTTAAAAGAATTAGGACAAAAACCTCAAATGGCCTAATATTCATTAAATTTAAACACACAAAACACAACTATAATGAATTCGTTATCGGATAGAATTAATAATTTATCTACCTCTCAAACTTTGGCCATGGCAGCATTGGCTAGAGAGTTAAAAGCCCAAGGAAAAGACATCATAAGTTTAAGTTTAGGTGAACCGGATTTTAATACGCCGGATTTCATCAAAGAAGCGGCAAAAAAAGCAATCGACGAAAACTACAGCACCTACACGCCTGTTGACGGTTATGCCGAATTGAAAGAAGCCATTTGCCGTAAATTCAAAAGAGATAACAATCTCGATTACAAACCGGCAAACATTGTGGTTTCCACCGGTGCAAAACAATCGCTTTACAACATTGCTCAATGTATGTTGAATGAGGGTGATGAAGTCATTTTACCCGCTCCTTATTGGGTGAGTTATTACGAAATCATTAAATTATCCGGTGGTGTTCCGGTTGAAGTACCTACTTCGGTTGAAACCGATTTTAAAATCACTCCGGAACAATTAGAAAAAGCTATTACACCCAAAACCAAAATGATTTGGTACAGTTCGCCATGCAACCCAAGCGGATCGGTTTACAGTCGTGAAGAATTTACAGCCATTGCTAAAGTATTGGAAAAACACCCAAACATTTACGTAGTTGCTGATGAAATCTACGAACACATCAATTTTTCAGGTACTTTTTGCAGCATTGCATCCATCCCGGGAATGTTCGATAGAACTATCACGGTGAATGGTGTGGCCAAAGCATTCGCGATGACAGGATGGAGAATCGGTTACATCGGTGCTCCCGAATTTATCGCAAAAGCATGTACCAAAATGCAAGGTCAAGTGACTTCTGGAGCCAATTCTATTGCTCAACGAGCTACGATTGCCGCTGTGGATGCCAACCCAAAAGTGCTGAATTACATGGTAGAAGCGTTTCACAAAAGAAGAGATTTAGTCGTAGGTTTAATCAAAGAAATTCCAGGACTAAAAATCAACGTTCCCGAAGGTGCATTTTATGTATTTCCGGATGTATCGTCCTTCTTCGGAAAAACATTACGCGGTACATTCATCAAAGACGCAACCGATTTTTCTATGTATTTGTTAGCCGAAGCCAATGTAGCCACCGTAACCGGAGATGCTTTTGGAAACCCGGATTGCATCCGCTTTTCTTACGCCACCAGCGAAGAATTGTTGATTGAAGCCATGCGAAGAATCAAAGAAGTTTTAGCATAATACAACAGCCTCAAGGAAACTTGGGGCTTTTTTTATAACTTTGGCGTGACCACAAGGGTCGGGCTTTTCGTTGCAAGTCCTCGCCCAAAGGTTGGTTTTTGTTGGGTTGTGCTCGGCTTCTTTGGTCGCCGGCACAACCCGCAAAAACTCAACCTTTGTTCTGCGGGCTTTCCACTTCAATCCCTCACGCAAAACCTGCTCAATTAGAATATGAAAAGTAAAATCCTCCTACTCGGTTCTGGAGAACTCGGAAAAGAATTTGTCATTGCTGCACAACGTATCGGTCAGACTGTAATTGCAGTGGATAGTTATGAAAATGCTCCCGCCATGCAAGTGGCTCATGGTTTTGAAGTCATCAACATGCTAGACGGTGCCGAACTCGACCGAATTGTAACTAAACACCAACCCGATTTTATTGTTCCCGAAATAGAAGCCATTAGAACCGAACGTTTTTATGATTATGAAAAGCAAGGTATAACCGTTGTACCTTCTGCAAAAGCAGCCAATTTCACCATGAACCGAAAAGCCATTCGCGACTTGGCAGCCAAAGAATTAGGATTACGAACAGCCAATTACCGCTATGCCACTTCAGCTGACGAATTGGAGAAAGCAGTTTCCGAGGTTGGAATTCCTTGCGTTGTAAAACCTTTAATGAGTTCCTCCGGTAAAGGACAATCCACCATCAAATCAAATGAAGATATTACCAAAGCTTGGAACTACGCCGTAGAAGGTTCTCGTGGCGATGTGGTGGAAGTTATTGTAGAAGCTTTTGTTACTTTTCATTCAGAAATTACCTTATTAACGGTCACTCAAAACAACAATTTACCCACTTTATTTTGTGCTCCCATTGGTCACCGACAAGAGCGTGGGGATTATCAGGAAAGTTGGCAACCCGCAAAAGTTTCCGAAAAAGACATTTTGGAAGCTCAAGAAATGGCTCGCAAAGTAACCGAATCCTTAGGCGGTGCCGGATTATTTGGAGTAGAATTTTTCCTAACCAATGAAGGCGTTTATTTTTCCGAATTATCACCAAGACCGCATGATACCGGAATGGTAACCTTAGCCGGAACGCAAAATTTCAACGAATTTGAATTGCATTTACGAGCTGTATTGAGTTTGCCAATAGCCGAAATTACGTTAGAAAAAGCGGGAGCCAGTGCCGTTATTTTAGCTGCTGAAAATTCAAACCATCCCATTTATTCAGGAATGGAACAAATTGCAGCTTTACCCAAAACCGATTTCAGAATTTTTGGAAAACCCACTTCACGACCGTACAGAAGAATGGGCGTTGCCTTGGTAAATGATTCGTTAGACACACCCATCGAAGAAATTATTGAACGAGCAAAAGCAGCAGCAAAATTGGTAAAAGTAAATGCATAATGACCTTGATTTTAGACAACATAGACAAAATTGTTTCCCTTACTGAAGCGGAAAAAGTACTGTTTTTGTCTAAAATTGAAACCAAACAATACAAAGCCAAAACCATTTTGCACAATGCCGGAGAAATTTGCAAACATTCTTATTTTGTTAATTTCGGATTAGTGCGAAGTTTCAACATCAATGATAATATCGTAGAACATGTTTTGCATTTTGCCTGCGAAGGCTGGTGGATTGGCGATATGTACAGTTTGCTTTCTCAAAAACCTGGCAACCTATTCATTGAAGTAATGGAAGATGCCGAAGTTGTTCTGTTATCCAAAGAAAATCAAGAACAACTGTATTTTGAAATACCAAAATTAGAACGCTTCTTTAGAATTTTAACCGAAAAATCCTTGGTGGCTCATCAAGAACGATTGATGGATAATTTAAGTTTATCTGCCGAAGAGCGATTTGATAAATTTTGCAAACGGTATCCTACGCTCATTCAACGGGTACCTCAAAAACAGATTGCTTCCTACATTGGTGTTACGCCGGAGTTTTTTAGTAAAATGAAAAGCCGGATGCTTAAGAAGTAGGCAGTCGCAGTGTTCAGTCGCAGTGTTCAGTCGCATTTTACAGTCGCATTTTACAGTAGCAGTCTCAGAGAACTTACAACAGACAACTGATAACCGACAACGGACAACAGACAACCATCAACTTTCTTAACCTACATTAAGTGCCAAACCTTTCTTTGGGTTGTAAATTTGTATCATCAATAACACAAAATCTTTTTAGTTATGAAAAATGTAGTTTTACACAAAGCCAACGAAAGAGGTCATGCCGACCACGGTTGGTTAAATGCTTACCACAGTTTTAGTTTTGCCAATTGGTACAATCCCGATAAAGTTCAGTTTGGAGTATTGCGAGTTTTAAATGATGACACCGTTGCTCCCGGAATGGGATTTGGGATGCATCCACATGATAATATGGAAATCATCACCATTCCGTTGGAAGGCGATTTGGCTCACAAAGACAGTATGGGCAATGCAGAGACCATTAAATTTGGCGATGTGCAAGTTATGAGTGCCGGAACCGGAATTCGCCACAGTGAGTTCAATCCAAATGCGGATCGAAGAACAAAGTTGTTGCAAATTTGGTTATTTCCAAACAAAAGAAACGTAACGCCGCGTTACCAACAAATCACTTTGGATGTAAGCGACCGCCACAATAAATTACAACAAATTTTGTCTCCCAACGCAGAGGATGAAGGCGTATGGATTCATCAAGAGGCTTGGTTTTCTATGGGAAAACTCGATCAAGGTTTTACCACGGAATACAATGTTAAACGCAAAGAAAATGGGGTATATGCTTTTGTAATTTCCGGAAAAGTAACCATTAATGGGTATGCTTTAGACACCAAAGACGCATTAGGTGTTTGGGATACAGAAAAACTTGATATCCAAGTAGATGAAAATGCCGAATTACTTTTAATGGATATTCCGATGGAATAATTTTGTAACTTTACCTGTCAAGTTGAATAACCTTCTTGACAGGTTTAAAACCTTATCCTTATGAACGAAACAATCCAACTCCATCAAAACGAAAAAAACGGCTATTTTTCAGTAGAAGTTGAGGGTAAAACCGAAGCTAAAATGACTTTTGTTTTTGCCGGTTCCAATAAAATCATCATTGATCATACGGAGGTAAATCCGGGAAACAATGGTAAAGGTTTTGGGAAAAAGATGGTTACGGCGGCCGTTGAAATGGCACGAGAAAAAAACCTTAAAATCATTCCTTTGTGTCCGTTTGCCAAAAGTGTTTTTGATAAAACGGAAGCTTTCAAAGACGTATTATAACTCAAAAACTAACCAATATGGAACCCACCACTAAAGAATACACCAACGGAGAAGTAACTATTGTATGGCAAGCTCACAAATGCATTCACTCTGCGAATTGCGTAAAAAATAATCCGGCAGTATTTCAACCCAAAGAAAAACCATGGATTAAAACCGATGGTTCAACTACGGATAAAATTATTGAAACCATTCACAAATGTCCTTCCGGAGCTTTAACTTATTTTCTCAATGATGAAAAATCCTCCTAAATGGAAATTCGCCTTAATCGTTTGGATAGCCATTTACCCGAGTATCACATTTTTGCATTATTTAATTGGTGAAGAATTAAACCATTTTCCAATTCCAATTCGCACTTTAATCGTTACCGGAATATTAGTTCCTTTAATGGTGTTTATTTTGCTACCGCTTTTGCGATTTTTTTTTGGTAATTGGATGTCGAAATAATTCAAAAGACAAGTATTGCAAAAAAAATCGCCTATCAAAGAAATTATCGAGTCCATATAAATAGTATTTTTGCGAAGACAACTTTATAAAATATACTTATGAAAGCATACGTTTTCCCAGGACAAGGAGCACAATTTACCGGAATGGGTAAAGATTTATATGAAAATTCGGCTTTAGCCAAAGAATTATTTGAAAAAGCCAATGAAATTCTAGGTTTCAGAATTACAGATATTATGTTTGAAGGAACTGCTGAGGAATTGAAAGAAACCAAAGTAACTCAACCGGCCGTTTTTTTACACTCTGTAATTTTAGCTAAAACCCTAACCGATTTTAAACCGGATATGGTGGCGGGTCATTCGTTGGGTGAATTTTCTGCATTAGTAGCCAATGGTGCTTTATCTTTTGAAGATGGATTGCAATTGGTTTCCAAACGAGCATTAGCGATGCAAAAAGCCTGTGAAATTACCCCTTCTACGATGGCAGCGGTTTTGAATTTAGACGACAAAATAGTGGAAGACATTTGTGCTTCAATAGATGGTGTTGTGGTAGCGGCAAATTACAATTGCCCCGGACAGTTAGTGATTTCCGGAGAATACAAAGCGGTTGAATTAGCTTGTGAAAAAATGAAAGAAGCTGGAGCCAAACGAGCATTGATTTTACCCGTTGGAGGAGCTTTCCACTCCCCTATGATGGAACCGGCCCGAGAAGAATTGGCTGCCGCCATTGAAATGACCCATTTTTCCACACCAATGTGTCCGGTGTATCAAAATGTAACAGCAAATGCCGTTTCGGATGCTGATGAAATTAAAAAGAATTTGATTATTCAATTAACGGCTCCGGTAAAATGGACGCAATCTGTTCAACAAATGATAGCTGACGGAGCAACAAGTTTTACCGAAGTTGGCCCAGGAAAAGTATTAGTTGGATTGGTAAATAAAATCAATAAAGAAGTAGAAACGGTTTCGGCTTAAAGGATATAAAAATGCAAAAAAATTAGTATATTTGACAGTTAATCATGATTTTTTATGAAAAATTTATTTCTCAATTTCTTACTAATATTTACTTGCATACTTAATGCTCAGACAGTTGCTGAGCTAGATCTAACTTTTAATAACAACAGTGCTTTATCTGGAAATGGAGAAGGTCCTGATAAATATGGATTTGTTACTGCTGCTGCTCTACAAACAGATGGAAAAACAATTGTTGCAGGCAGTTTTACATCTTATAACGGAACTCCGTGCAAAGGATTAATAAGATTAAACCTAGATGGATCACTAGACAGTAGCTTTGCTATTAGTAATCTTAGTAACAGCAATATAAATTCAATAAATATACAAACAGATGGAAAAGTAATCATTGCGGGTAGTTTTAATTACTTAAATGGAAATAGTGGTAGTAATTATCAAAATATTGCAAGACTTAATTCGGATGGCTCAATTGATTTAACTTTTAACTCTAACATAACAAATACAATAGGCGGCGTTAGCGGTGCAATTATCAAATCATCTATAATTTTACCTGATGGAAAAATTATTATTAGTGGTAATTTCACTACATATAACAATACAAATGCTTATAGAATTGCAAGATTAAATATAGATGGAACTCTTGATACAAGCTTTAACATAGGAGGTTTGGGAGCTCAGTTTGGAATTACTAACTCTAATAATGTAACTGATATAAAAAGTCTAAAATTACAACCAGATGGAAAAATAATAGTTGTAGGTAACTTCACTGCTTTTAATAGTACTGTTAGAAATCATATTGCAAGATTAAATACTGATGGCTCAATTGATTTAAGTTTTAATTCAGAAATTGGATTTGGTTTTCAATCAAATGAATACGTAAATGTTAATTCCATTTCTATACAAAATGATGGAAAAATTATTGTAGGAGGTCAATTTACAAGTTATAATAACACTTTAACAAAAGGACTCGTTAGGATAAATAGCGACGGCTCAATTGACAATACATTTTATGCTGGAAATGGTTTCAACTTACAAGGAACTAATGTTACCGGAAATACATACTTTTATATTGGAGAAGTTATTAAAACTGAAATCCAACCTGATGGCAAAATTATTGTAGGTGGTGATTTTATTAAAATTGATCAAACACTTATAAGAAATTTAGCAAGATTAAATACTGATGGCTCATTAGATCTGACATTTAATAATGTTAGCGGGCCTTCAAATATATTTTATCCATATTATTCATCTGGTGGTATTACAGGAAAAATTTCAACTTTAATTTTTGATAATCAAAATATTTTTATCGGAGGAAATTTTGATTACTACAACTATACGCACGTTGGTTCATTTACAAAATTAAAAAGTGACGGAACCATTGATTTTGATTTTAACAAAAATAATGGACCTAATCATACTGTAAAATATACAAAAATTCAGTCTGACGGAAAAATAATTATTGGAGGACTTTTTACAAGATATAACGGTAAAGATTCAAAAACAATTATTAGAGTTAATGAAGATGGAAGCATCGATCAAAGCTTTAATATTGGAAATGGTGCATCGCGAATTTATAACTCTTTAAGAAGTAACGTAAGCTCTATTAATTCAATAATAATTCAACCAGATAATAAAATTATTGCAGCTGGTCATTTTGACTTTTTTAATAATATTGCAAAAAGTTCAATAGTAAGATTAAATACTAATGGTTCAATAGACAATACCTTCAACCCTATTTTGCCATTATATACAAATTCAATTGAAAAAATAATTCTACAATCTGATGGAAAAATAATTGTAAAAAGTAACGATAAATTATTTCGATTAAACTCAGATGGTTCAAATGATAATTCTTTTAATCATATACCAATTGGTGGTAGCTATACCAATCAAAATTCAGTTATTTTAAAAAATGACGGAAAAATTATTTATTCTGATGGAAATAGCGTAAAAAGATTAAATGCTGACGGATCTATTGATACGACTTTTAATATTGCAAGTGTTTGTTGCGTTTTTTCCATAGAGGTTAATTCTGATGATAAAATAATTATCGCAGGAGGTTTTAGTAGTATAAATAGTGTGTCTGTTTACAAAATTGCAAGACTAAATCCAAACGGAACACTTGATGTAACTTTTTATCCAAACGGTTTTTATTGTGACAGGATTCTAACCACAAAAATTTTAAGTAACGGAAAAGTTTTGATAGGGTGTTACGGCACTAGTAGTTCCCAAACAAATCAATTATTATTAATAAATAGCAATGGAAGTTTGGATTCAAATTTTAATATCGGAACTGGTTTTGCTTACGGTTCAAATGATAATTCTAAATCTATATATGACATAAACATCCAAGCCGACAATAAAGTTTTAGTTGGTGGAACATTTACAACATATAATGGTATTACTCAAAATAGAATTTTAAGATTAAGCAATTCAGGCAGCTTATCTAATGATTTATTCAATTCTTCAAACAAAATTTATTTATACCCAAATCCAACAAAAGATTTTTTAAACATTGAGAGTCCAGATTATTTCGAAATTAAATCAATTAATATTATTAATCAAATTGGACAAACTGTTATTAACCAAAATGAAAACTATAAAACTATTGATGTTTCTACTTTAAGTAATGGTATCTATTTCATAAAAATAAATGGTGAAAATAAAATTATTACAAAGCAATTTATTAAAAAATGAAATGAAACAGTATAAACCCAACTTATTAAATTGCAAAACAGACGAAATGATAGCCAATTGTGCTAGGAGTTTTAAAGAAGTTGTAACTGGAAAAGTATTAGTTGGATTGGTAAATAAAATCAATAAAGAAGTAGAAACGGTTTCGGCTTAATAAATTTTTGGCACTAATTTTGGCTTTAAAACGGTATAATCTTTAAATAAAGAAATCATGAAAAAAGCAATTTTAGGAATCATATTACTTGGAGCCCTTTTTGTTTCTTGTAAAGAAAAGTCAACCGAAGAAAAAGTAGAAGACGCTATTGAAGCAATTGGTAACGATATAGAAGAAAAAACCGATTCGGTAGTTCAAGAAGTTGAGGAAACATTTGAAGATAACGCTTCCACTTCAGAAGCAAAAGAATAAATTAGAGTCGTGGAAATGGATAGTGTAGTAAATTCAATTTCTACTTTTTTAAAATGCCCCAAACACATGAGTTTTTGGGGCATTTTTAAATTGTATTAGGATTTAAAGTGAAAATTTAAAAGCTTAACTTCGAATTTTCTGTTCCCATTTCCAGGCACTTTCCAGAGCTTGCTCTAAGCTTAAAGTTGTTTTCCATCCTAAAACATCATTAGCTTTGGTAGTATCTGCATAAGCTTCTACAACATCTCCCGGTCTTCGGTCTACAATTTTGTAAGGTAATTTTTTACCGGAAACTTTTTCAAACGTTTGGATTACTTCTAAAACAGAACTTCCGGTTCCGGTTCCTAAGTTAAAGGTTTCAACTTTTTCCAAATTTTTATTTTCAATAAGTCGTTGTAAAGCTACAACATGAGCTTTTGCCAAATCGACTACGTGAATATAATCTCGAATACAAGTCCCATCCGGTGTGGGATAATCATTCCCAAAAACAGACAACTCTTGTCGTAACCCCATAGCTGTTTGCGTAATAAATGGCACTAAATTTTGAGGTACACCTAAAGGCAACTCACCAATCTCGGCACTTTCATGAGCTCCTATTGGATTAAAATACCGCAACAAAACCGCTTTAATATTTGAAACTTTGGCTACATCTATTATGATTTCTTCACCAATTTGTTTGGTATTGCCATAGGGAGACATGGCCGGTTGAATAGGAGCACTTTCGGTGATAGGCATTTTTTCGGCTTGACCGTAAACCGTACATGAAGAACTAAAGATAAATTGAGCCTCTGGTTTTTGTTGTAATTCTTTTAAAATGTAAACAAGAGAACTAATGTTATTTTCATAATACAAAAGGGGATTTTCTACACTCTCGCCCACAGCTTTTGAAGCTGCAAAATGAATAATACCTGATACATCTGGGTACTTTTTAAAAAAGGAATGTACTGCTTCTCGGTTTCTTAAATCTATTTTTTCAAATTCGGGCTTCTTACCCGTTATTGCGTGTATTCCCTCTAGAACCTCAACCGAAGCATTAGATAAATCATCTATTATTACTACATCAAAGCCTTTATTTTGAAGCTCAACGACCGTGTGAGAACCTATAAAACCTAATCCGCCTGTTACAAGTACTTTCATGTATTCCTAAAAACTAATTAAAAAATTCCAGAACTGAATCAGTAATAAATTGGATTTGTTCGTCGTCTAATTCAGAATGCATTGGTAAAGAAATTACTTCTTGAACCAATTGATTGGTAACCGGAAAATTTTCTTCTTTATATCGCGTATCGGCATAAGCCTTTTGTGAATGTAACGGAATGGGATAATAAATAGCACAAGGAATCCCTTTACTTTGCAAATGATCCATCAAGGCATTTCTATCCGCATCAACAATTCGGAGTGTATATTGGTGAAAAACATGGCAATCACAAACATCACAGATAGTTGGAGCGATGATATTTTTATGTCCTTCAAATGCTTTTGAATACTTTCTTGCAGCATCTTGTCTAGCGGCATTGTAGGTATCTAGTAAAGGTAATTTAGCATTTAAAACCGCTGCTTGAATGCTATCTAAGCGTGAATTGACCCCAACCACATCATGGTGATAACGCACATACATTCCGTGATTTACAATACCACGAATGGTATGAGCCAAAGCATCATCGTTGGTAAAAATGGCACCTCCATCTCCATAACACCCTAAATTTTTAGAAGGGAAAAACGAAGTAGCTCCTACATGCCCGATGGTTCCGGCTTTCTTTTTGGTACCATCCGAAAAGCGACAATTCGCCCCAATAGCTTGAGCATTATCTTCGATTACGTATAAATTATGTTCTTGGGCTATTTGCATTATGGCTTCCATATTTGCAGCTCTACCAAACAAATGAACCGGTACAATTGCTTTTGTTTTTGATGTAATCGCTTTTTTTATAGCTTCTATAGAAATATTCATATTTACCATATCTACATCTACCAAAACGGGAGTCAATTGCAGTAAAGCAATAACTTCTACTGTAGCAGCAAAAGTGAAATCGGCTGTAATCACTTCATCCCCGGGTTGCAAACCCAGTCCCATCATGGCAATTTGAAGAGCATCTGTTCCGTTTGCACAGGGAATAACATGTTTCACACCTAAATATTCTTCTAAATTTTTTTGAAATTCGTGAACTTTTGGCCCGTTAATATAGGTTGTCGTATCTAAAACTTCTTGAATAGATGCATCTACCGTTTGTTTGATTTTCTCATATTGACTTTTCAAGTCAACCATTTGAAGTTTTCTCATGCTTATTAATTTAATTTTTCAAAACGACTCAATTGCGTTTCAAGTAACAAAAGTAATTATTTGCATGATGATAACAATGAAAATTGTCTAAAGTAATGTATTTTAGCGTCACAATATTTTTTACATGTTAAGCTTCTATTCATTTGTTGTTTCAATAGCCGGGTTTTTTCTGAAAATAGTGGCCTTGTTCAGCCCTAAGATGAAACTTTTTGTTGAGGGCCGAAAAACCGTTTTTGAAACCCTTTCAAATCAAATTTCAAATCAAGATAAAACCCTATGGTTTCATGCGGCTTCGTTGGGTGAATTCGAACAAGGATTGCCCGTAATGGAAAAAATTAAAAGTCAATTTCCGAATCATAAAATTGTACTTACTTTTTTTTCGCCCTCGGGATTTGAAGTTCGAAAAAACAATTCAATTGCAGATGTAACGATTTATTTACCGTTAGATACGAAACAAAACGCCAAACGTTTTTTAGATTTAGTTCATCCCGAAATGGTATTCTTTATCAAATATGAATATTGGCCCAATTACCTCAACGAACTCAAAAAAAGGCAACTAAAAACCTATTTGATTTCAGGAATTCTCAGAGAAAATCAAGTCTTTTTTAAATGGTATGGCGGATTTTACCGAAATTGTTTAAAAACATTTGATTTCTTTTTTGTACAAAATGAGTCCTCAAAAAAATTGCTGCAATCGTTAGGCTACCAAAATGTGAAAGTTTCCGGAGATACACGTTTTGATCGGGTAGTTTCGATTTTGGGAAGAGATAATTCGTTAGATTTTATTGAAGAATTCAAAAACAATACGACCACAATTGTAATTGGTAGCTCTTGGCCAAAAGACGAAGAATTTTTGGTGAATTTCATCAATAATTCTGCTCAAAAAGTAAAATTTATAATAGCTCCGCATAATATCAAATCGGAACAAATTTTGGAAATGCAAAAATCGATTACAAAAAAAACGATTTTATTTTCGGATTATTCGGATGCTGCAGAGACGTTACATGCAACGACTCTAAAGGAATACGACATATTCATTATCAATACGATAGGTATTTTGACAAAAATTTATTCGTATGCCGACATTGCCTACGTGGGCGGGGGATTTGGAAATCCCGGAGTGCATAACATTTTAGAACCGGCAACCTTTGGCATTCCCATCGTAATTGGACCTAATTATACTCATTTTGCCGAAGCTACTGCTTTAGTAAATTTAGAAGGTTGTGTTTCAATTTCTAATCAAAATGAATTGAATGAAACACTTACTACTTTAGTTACCAATGAAGATATTCGTCATGAAAAAGGACATATATGCAGTACATTCGTGCAAATGAATAAAGGAGCTACCGAACAAATTCTCTCGTTTATTCTTAAGGAAAACCTAAAATAAAAATTGAAATTATCTAAAAATTGTACCTTTCACAACTTAAATTAAATACCATGAAATTTTTTCGCTTACTAATCCTATTTCTATCTTTTTCTGGATTTGCCCAACAAGGCGGTATGTGGATTCCATCACTTTTGGAAGGCATGAACGAGAAAGAAATGAAATCACTCGGCATGAAAATGTCGGCCAAAGATATTTATGATGTCAATAAATCCAGCATGAAAGATGCTGTTCCGCATTTCAATAACGGATGTACCTCAGAGGTTATTTCACCCAAAGGATTATTATTAACCAATCATCATTGTGGTTACGGACAAATTCAATCGCACTCAACCGTAGAAAATGACTATTTAGAAAACGGATTTTGGGCTATGAATCTTTCTGAAGAATTGCCCAATCCCGGTATGGTTGTCACTTTTATAGTTAAAATTGAAGATGTAACCAAACAAGTTCTGGAAAACACTCAAAACCTCAACAATGAAGCAGATAAACAAAAGAAAATCCAAGAAAATATTTCTGCTTTAACGAATTCTTTACCTAAAGAAAGTTGGCAAGAAAATCGAATTCGTACTTTTTATGATGGCAATCAATACATTTGGTTTGTGGTAGAAACTTTTAAAGACATTCGTTTGGTAGGTGCTCCACCTTCATCCATTGGAAAGTTTGGTTCAGATACTGATAATTGGGTATGGCCACGTCATACCGGCGATTTTGCCCTTTTTAGAATTTATGCAGATAAAAACAATCGTCCGGCATCTTACTCAAGCGAAAATATTCCTTACACACCCAAACATTTTTTTCCGGTTTCTACTTCCGGTATTCAAGAAAACGATTTTACCATGGTGTTTGGTTATCCCGGTAGAACTCAGGAATATTTACCAGCTGTAGCCGTAGAACAAATTGTAAATGATTTGAATCCCGCAAAAATAGAAGTCCGTGATGTAGCTTTAAAAATTCAAGATGGATTTATGCGAAAAGATAAAGCCATCAAAATTCAATATGCTGCCAAATATGCTTCTGTAGCCAATTATTGGAAAAAATGGATTGGAGAAAACAAAGGTTTAATAAAGTCTAATGCAATTCAAATTAAGAAAGATTTTGAAAAAAACTTTATGATTCAAGTTGCCAAAGCCGGAAAACAAGAAGAATACGGGAACTTGCTAACCGAATTTGAAAAAAATTATACTGAAATTGCTCCCTATGCATTGAGTAGAGATTATTTCATGGAAGTTGTAATGCGAAATACCGAAATCCTTAGTTTTGGATACCGCTTGTACCAATTGGAACAAGTATTTAATACCCGTGGTGAACAAGCTTTTAACGACCGTAAAACTAGTTTGACTAACGCTTTTGAAGATTTATACAAAGATTTTAATGCCACTGTAGATGAAAAAGTTATGGAACAATTGATACAATTGTATGCCACAAAATCACCCAAAGAATTGTTGCCTCAAGAACTTTTGAATCAAGATTTAAAAGCAAAAACAGCCGAAATTTTTAAAACTTCAAAACTAACAAGTTACCCAGGGCTGACCCAATTAATCAATGGAGATGCTAAAACGGTTATAAATAATTTGAATCAAGACAGTGGATACCAATTTGTTAAACTACTCGCAGAAGCTTACCTTAAAAACGTAGCTCCAAAATTTGATGAAATTAATCTTAAAAACTCCGCATTACAACGCACCTATATGAAAGGCATTTTGGAGTTAAGCCCAAAACAAGCTCGGATTTTTCCGGATGCCAATTCAACACTACGTGTAACGTATGGCAAAGTAAAGGGATATGCTCCAAGCGATGCCGTATATTACAGTCCGGTAACCTATTTGGAAGGTGTTATGGAAAAATACATTCCGGGAGATTATGAATTTGATGTTTCACCCAAGTTGATTGAATTATACAAACAAAAAGATTTTGGCCCTTATGGTGAAAATGGAAAAATGCCGGTTAATTTTATCGGAACCAATCATACAACGGGAGGAAATTCGGGAAGTCCAGCCATTGATGCCCATGGAAATTTAATAGGTTTAAATTTTGACCGCGTTTGGGAAGGAACCATGAGCGATATTTATTACGATCCGGCCATTTGTAGAAACATAATGGTAGATGTAAGATACATTTTATTTGTTATAGACAAATATGCGGGAGCCAAGCATTTGGTTGATGAAATGAAGTTGGTTTCACCCAAAAGAAAAAGAAAAAAGAAATAAATGCCAAATTGGTCAATAAATCAAACTATTTTGGATTAAAAAACATTGCAAATTCTGACGCAAACGTTTGAAATCCAATTGATTTATTTTTTTTAAAAAAATAGTTGCAAAATATTTTGTTGAATTAAAAAATTTATATCTTTGCTCCGAATTAATAATTAACCTTTTATAATTTAGTAAGATGAAAAAAGTAATTTTAAGTTTAGTATTTGTTGCTGCTTTGACAGTAGTATCTTGTAAAGAGAAAGAAGCTGAAGTAACTGAAGAAGTAGTAACTGAAGAAGTTGCTCCTGAGGTTGTTGAAGAGGCTGCTCCAGTTGTTGACTCTGCTGCTGCTGCTACTGAAGCTCCTGCTGCTGCTCCTGCTCAGTAATTAGTAACAAGCTAATAAAGAAATTAATCCTGACTAGGTCAGGATTTTTTTTTGCTCTAAAATAAAGAATACAATCGATGTTTTTTCTCTATTATTTTCTATCGTCTTTTTGTTTTTCAAAATACAGTAAACTTTAACTTTTGTGAATAAAAAAAGCTTCACTTGAAAATCAAATGAAGCTTTTGTACTCAAGGCGGGACTTGAACCCGCACGAACATTACTGTTCACTGGATTTTAAGTCCAGCGTGTCTACCAATTCCACCACTCGAGCATT
>NZ_DAIOUN010000010.1:0-93109 GCF_036759525.1 Flavobacterium sp.
GAATCAAGATTAAAAGTAGCAGATAACACAGGAGCCAAAGAAGTTTTGACTATCCGTGTTTTAGGAGGAACGAAACGTCGTTATGCCTCTGTTGGAGATAAAATTGTAGTATCTATCAAAGATGCCACTCCAAACGGTAACGTAAAAAAAGGAGCGGTTTCTACTGCAGTAGTTGTACGTACCAAAAAAGAAGTGAGAAGAGCCGATGGTTCTTACATCAGATTCGATGATAACGCTTGCGTATTGTTGAATGCTGCTGGAGAAATGAGAGGAACTCGCGTTTTTGGTCCGGTTGCCAGAGAACTTCGTGAAAAACAATTCATGAAAATTGTATCATTAGCACCAGAGGTGCTTTAATTCGATTAATGATGACAAAATTAAAAATTAAATCAGGAGACGTAGTAAGAGTTATTGCCGGTGATCACAAAGGATCTGAAGGTAAAGTTTTACGTGTATTCATTGATGCAAATAAAGCTATCGTTGAAGGTGTAAACATGGTTTCTGTTCATACAAAACCAAGTGCAAAAAACCCTCAAGGTGGTATTGTGAAAAAAGAAGCACCTATTCAAGTTTCAAATTTATCTTTAATCGATCCTAAATCAAAAAAGGCGACTAAAGTTGGTTTTAAAATCGAAGGTGATAAAAAAGTAAGATTTTCAAAAAAATCTAATCAAGTATTATAGTGATGGCTTATATACCTAGACTAAAAGAAGAATATAAAAGTAGAGTAATTCCTGCTTTGAAAGAAGAATTCGGTTATAAAAATGTTATGCAAGTTCCAAAATTGGAAAAAATCGTAATTAGCCGAGGTGTTGGTGCTGCTGTATCAGATAAGAAATTAGTTGATTATGCAGTAGATGAGTTGACAAAAATTACCGGTCAAAAAGCTTTAGCAACCATTTCTAAAAAGGACGTTGCTTCCTTTAAACTTAGAAAAGGAATGCCAATTGGTGCCAAAGTTACTTTAAGAGGTGAAAGAATGTATGAGTTTTTAGATCGTCTAATAACTTCATCTTTGCCACGTGTAAGAGATTTTAATGGTATCAAAGCTACAGGTTTTGACGGTAGAGGTAACTACAACTTAGGTATTTTGGAACAAATCATTTTCCCTGAAATTGATATTGATAAAGTAAACAAAATATCAGGTATGGATATTACATTTGTAACCACTGCCAAAACCGATAAAGAAGCAAAATCATTACTAGCAGAATTAGGTTTACCTTTTAAAAAGAATTAATTATGGCTAAAGAATCAATGAAAGCCCGTGAGGTGAAAAGACAAAGAGTAGTTGAAAAATATGCAGAGAAAAGAAAGGCTTTATTAGAAGCTGGAGATTACGAAGCATTACAAAAATTACCTAGAAACGCTTCACCTGTACGTTTACATAATCGTTGTAAATTAACCGGAAGACCACGCGGATATATGCGTCAATTCGGTATATCACGTGTTACCTTTCGTGAAATGGCAAACCAAGGTTTAATTCCTGGAGTTAAAAAAGCTAGTTGGTAAAAACAAATTTTTAATTGGTTTCAGGTTCATTTGAAATAGTTTCACTTGAAAACCGTTACCGCAAATTCATACATATGTATACAGATCCTATTGCAGATTATCTAACAAGAGTTAGAAACGCAGTGAAGGCGAATCACAAAGTGGTTGAAATTCCTGCTTCTAATCTTAAAAAAGAAATCACAAAGATTTTATTCGATCAAGGATATATCTTGAGTTACAAATTTGAAGATTCTACCGTTCAAGGTACAATTAAAATTGCTCTTAAGTACGATAAAGTTACTAAAGAGCCTGTAATTAGAGATATCCAAAGAATTAGTAAACCGGGTTTACGTAAATATGCAGGTTCTTCTGAACTTCCTAGAATCCTCAACGGTTTAGGTATTGCAATTGTTTCAACTTCTAAAGGTCTTATGACTGGTAAACAAGCTAAACAATTGAATGTAGGTGGAGAAGTAATTTGTTACGTATACTAAAAAAAAGACTGAACGATGTCAAGAATAGGTAAAAATCCCATTGTAATTCCAGCCGGTGTAACTCTAGAAGTTAATGAAGGTGTGGTTACAGCTAAAGGAAAATTAGGTCAACTCACTCAGGAATATTCCGATGTTACTGTTAAAGTTGAAGATGGTCAGGTTATTGTTGAAAGATCATCTGATCACAAAGATCATAGAGCAAAACACGGTTTGTACAGAGCCTTAATCAGTAACATGATAACAGGTGTTTCAACCGGTTTTACAAAAGAATTAGAGTTAGTAGGTGTGGGTTACAGAGCATCAAATCAAGGTCAAAAATTAGACTTGGCTCTAGGTTTTTCTCATAACATTGTTTTAGAAATTGCTCCAGAAGTTAAATTGGAAACTATTTCTGAAAAAGGTAAAAACCCCATTGTGAAACTAACCTCACACGATAGACAACTTTTAGGTCAAGTAGCCGCTAAAATTAGAGGTTTCCGTAAGCCAGAACCTTACAAAGGAAAAGGTGTTAAGTTCGTAGGTGAAGTATTAAGAAGAAAAGCAGGTAAATCAGCTTAAAAATTAAGATTATGTCATTAACAAAATCTGAGAGAAGACAGAGAATTAAGTTCAGAATCAGAAAGATTGTAAGCGGAACTGCTACAAAACCAAGACTTTCTGTATTTAGAAGCAACAAAGAAATCTATGCACAATTGATAGATGACTTAAACGGAGTAACTTTATTAGCCGCATCATCTAGAGACAAAGATGTAGATGCAAAAGGTACAAATGTTGAAGTTGCTCAAGCAGTAGGTAAATTGGTTGCTGAAAAAGCATTAAAAGCCGGTATTGATACCGTAACTTTCGATAGAGGAGGTTATTTATATCACGGACGTATTAAATCATTAGCTGAAGGAGCGAGAGCTGCCGGACTTAAATTCTAAGAAATTATGTATAGTAAATACAAAAATGTAGAGTTAGTAAAACCTAGCGGTCTTGAATTGAAAGATCGTTTGGTAAGTGTAAATCGTGTTACCAAAGTAACAAAAGGAGGTAGAGCCTTTGGTTTTTCTGCTATTGTTGTTGTTGGTGATGAAAACGGAGTAGTGGGTCACGGATTAGGAAAATCTAAAGATGTTTCTGAAGCTATTGCAAAAGCAGTAGAAGATGCTAAGAAAAATTTGGTGAGAATTCCTTTAAGTGGTCAGTCTGTTCCTCACGAACAAAAAGGTAAATTTGGTGGTGCTCGTGTTTTCTTAATGCCTGCATCTCATGGTACAGGAGTTATTGCCGGTGGTGCTGTTCGTTCAGTACTTGAATCGGTAGGTATTCACGATGTATTGTCAAAATCTCAAGGTTCTTCAAACCCACACAACGTGGTGAAAGCTACTTTTGATGCATTACTTCAAATGAGAAGTGCTCATACAGTTGCCAAACAAAGAGGAATTTCTTTAGAGAAAGTATTCAAAGGTTAATATACAAGGAAATTATGTCAAAAATTTTAGTAAAACAAGTAAAAAGTCAAATCAACTGTCCTCTTACACAAAAGAGAACTTTGGTTGCTTTGGGTCTTAAAAGATTAGGACAAGTAGTAGAGCACGATAATACATCGGCTATCCTTGGTATGGTAAATAAAGTTAAACACTTAGTTTCTGTAGAAGAATCTAAATAATATTATTCAAAATGAATTTAAGTAACTTACAACCAGCTGAAGGTTCAACACACAATCAAAATAAAAGATTAGGTAGAGGAGAAGGTTCTGGTAAAGGTGGTACCGCTGCACGTGGTCACAAAGGAGCAAAGTCTCGTTCCGGTTATTCTAAAAAGATTGGTTTTGAAGGAGGGCAAATGCCACTTCAAAGACGTGTACCTAAGTTTGGATTCAAAAATATCAATCGTGTAGATTATCAAGGTGTAAATCTTGATACTTTACAAGCTCTTGTGGATAATGGTATAGTTACTGATACTGTAGATTTTGCAGTATTGGTAGAAAACCGTTTAGCTACAAAATCAGAATTGGTTAAAGTACTAGGTAGAGGCGAATTGAAAGCCAAATTAAAAGTAACCGCTCACAAATTCACTGCTACTGCAAAAGCCGCTATCGAAGCTGCAGGAGGTGAAGCTGTAACTTTATAATTTACTAACAGTATGAAGAAATTTTTTGAATCACTCGCAAACGTTTGGAAAATCGAAGAACTAAAAAATAGAATTTTAGTTACTTTAGGATTACTTCTTGTATACCGTTTTGGTGCACAAGTAACTTTACCAGGTATAGATGCCACAAAATTAGAAGGTCTTTCTTCTCAAACAGAACAAGGTATTGGAGGTTTACTAGATATGTTTACTGGTGGAGCCTTTTCACAAGCCTCTGTTTTTGCTTTGGGAATTATGCCTTATATTTCTGCGTCTATCGTGGTTCAATTAATGGGTATTGCAGTACCTTATTTACAAAAACTGCAAAAAGACGGAGAGAGTGGAAGAAAAAAAATCAATCAGATTACACGTTGGTTAACTATTGCTATTACATTAGTACAAGGTCCAGGTTATATTTATAACTTGTACAGAACCTTACCATCAGAAGCTTTTTTGTTAGGATTTAATTCTTTCTCATTCTTATTCTCAGCTGTAGTTATTTTAGTTACCGGAACCATTTTTGCAATGTGGCTGGGTGAAAAAATTACAGATAAAGGAATCGGAAACGGAATTTCTCTTCTTATCATGGTTGGTATTATTGCAAGATTACCGGAAGCGTTCCTTCAGGAATTTGTTTCAACTGTTTCAAAAGATCAAGGAGGTCCTGTGTTACTGGTATTCGAAATTATACTTTGGTTATTGGTTATCATTGCAAGTATTTTATTGGTAATGGCCGTTAGAAAAATACCGGTTCAATACGCAAGAAGAACTGCTGGAGGTGATTTTGAGCAAGATATGATGGGAGGAAACAGACAGTTTATCCCTTTAAAGCTTAATGCATCTGGAGTAATGCCAATTATTTTTGCTCAAGCTATCATGTTTATACCTGCTGCCGTTGCTGGTTTATCAAGCTCCGAAACAGCTCAGTCTGTAACAGGAGCCTTTAGCGACATGTTTGGTCTTTGGTATAATTTAGTTTTTGCTTTGTTAATCATAGTTTTTACTTATTTTTACACCGCAATTACAGTTCCAACCAATAAAATGGCAGATGATTTAAAAAGAAGTGGTGGTTTTATTCCCGGTATTAGACCCGGAGTTGAAACCTCAGATTTCCTAGATAAAGTGATGTCTTTAATAACATTTCCAGGTTCTATATTTTTAGCATTAATTGCCGTTTTTCCGGCAGTTGTAGTTAATCTTATGGGGGTTCAACAAAACTGGGGAATGTTTTTCGGAGGAACATCATTATTGATTATGGTTGGTGTGGCTATCGATACAATGCAACAAATTAATTCCTATTTGTTGAACAGACATTACGATGGTTTAATGAAAAGTGGTAAAAATAGAAAAGCAGTAGCTTAATTTTTATGGCAAAACAATCAGCAATAGAACAAGACGGATCTATCATTGAAGCATTATCAAATGCGATGTTCCGTGTAGAATTAGAAAATGGTCATGTCGTAATTGCCCACATCTCTGGTAAAATGCGTATGCATTATATTAAATTGTTACCCGGAGATAAAGTAAAATTGGAAATGAGTCCATACGATTTGACAAAAGCAAGAATTACTTATAGATATTAAAGCTATTTCAAATGAAAGTTAGAGCATCAGTAAAGAAAAGAAGTGCCGAGTGTATTATTGTACGCAGAAAAGGCAGATTGTACGTTATTAACAAAAAGAATCCTAGATTTAAACAAAGACAAGGATAATTATGGCAAGAATTGCAGGGGTAGATATACCTAAAAACAAAAGAGGAGTTATTGCTTTAACCTATATCTTCGGTATCGGTAAAAGCAGAGCTATTGAGATTTTAGAAAAAGCTCAAGTTAGTCAAGACAAAAAAGTTCAAGACTGGAATGATGATGAAATTGGTGCTATTCGTGACGCTGTTTCCTACTATAAAATAGAAGGAGAGTTGCGTTCTGAAGTATCATTACACATCAAACGTCTTATGGACATTGGTTGTTACAGAGGTATTCGTCACAGAGCTGGTCTTCCTTTAAGAGGACAAAGAACTAAGAATAACTCTAGAACTAGAAAAGGTAAAAGAAAAACTGTTGCTAACAAGAAAAAAGCAACTAAATAATAAGTAATATGGCTAAGACAACAACAAAAAAACGTAAAGTTATCGTTGAATCAACAGGAGAAGCTCATATTAATGCAACTTTCAACAATATCATTATTTCACTTACCAACAAAAAAGGTGAAGTAATTTCATGGTCCTCTGCCGGTAAAATGGGTTTTAGAGGATCTAAAAAGAATACTCCTTATGCGGCTCAAATGGCTGCAGAAGATTGTTCTAAAGTTGCACTAGAAGCAGGTCTTAAAAAAGTTAAAGTTTATGTGAAAGGACCAGGAAACGGACGTGAGTCTGCAATCCGTTCTATTCACAATGGTGGAATTGAAGTTACCGAAATTATTGACGTTACTCCAATGCCACACAACGGATGTAGACCTCCTAAAAGAAGAAGAGTTTAATTTGGATTTTCCAAATTACTATATTTAATTAAGTATAACCAAGGTAGATACTGATTATCGAAGGATTTGACCTGAATTCATAATCACTACCTTAAATCAATTTAAAATGGCAAGATATACTGGTCCAAAAACTAAAATAGCTCGTAAATTTGGCGAAGCTATATTCGGAGAAGACAAAGCCTTCGAAAAAAGAAATTACCCTCCAGGACAACACGGTTTGGCTAAAAGAAGAGGTAAAAAATCTGAATATGCAGTTCAGTTAATGGAAAAGCAAAAAGCAAAGTACACTTACGGAATTCTAGAAAAACAATTCAGAAACTTATTTGAAAAAGCGGCAGCATCTAAAGGTGTTACCGGTGAAATCCTTTTACAGTTGTGTGAAGCACGTTTAGATAATGTTGTTTTTAGAATGGGTATTGCTCCATCTAGAAGAGCAGCTAGACAAATTGTGGGTCACAGACATATTACTGTAAATGGTGAAATCGTTAATATTCCTTCTTATCACTTAAAACCAGGTGATAAAGTTGCAGTTCGTGAAAAATCTAAATCTGTAGAAGCTATCAACAGTTCTTTAGCAAACTCTAGTAAAGTTTACGAGTGGATTACTTGGAATAATGACACTAAAGAAGGTACTTTTGTAAGCGTTCCTCAACGTTTGCAAATTCCGGAAAACATCAAAGAACAATTAATCGTTGAGTTATACAACAAATAATAATTGACAGTAGTCGTAATTATGGCAATATTTAATTTTCAAAAGCCCGATAAAGTTATCATGATCGATTCAACCGATTTTGAAGGTAAGTTTGAATTCAGACCTTTAGAACCCGGATATGGATTGACTGTTGGTAACGCTTTAAGAAGAGTTTTGCTATCCGCTCTTGAAGGATATGCAATAACATCTGTACGTATCGAAGGGGTAGATCACGAATTTTCTACCATCTCTGGCGTAGTTGAAGATGTAACCGAAATAATTCTTAACCTTAAACAAGTTCGTTTTAAACGTCAAATTGAAGACGTTGATAACGAAACAGTAACTATTTCATTGTCAGGAAAAGAGCAAATAACGGCAGGTGATTTCCAAAAATTCATCTCTGGTTTCCAAGTCTTAAATCCTGAACTTGTTATCTGTAACTTGGATTCAAAAGTAAACTTAAATCTTGAGTTAACTATTGAAAAAGGTAGAGGTTATGTTCCTGCTGAAGAGAACAAAAAACAAAATGCAGCCATTGGAACTATTTTTACGGATTCTATTTTTACACCTATTAAAAATGTAAAATATGCAATCGAAAACTTCCGTGTTGAGCAAAAAACCGATTACGAAAAATTAGTTTTCGAAATCAAAACGGATGGTTCTATTAATCCTAAAGATGCTTTAACCGAAGCTGCAAAAGTTTTAATTCACCACTTTATGTTGTTCTCTGATGAAAGAATTACTCTTGAGGCTGATGAAATTGCTCAAACAGAATCGTATGATGAAGAATCTTTACACATGAGACAATTGCTTAAAACAAAGCTTGTTGACATGGATTTATCTGTAAGAGCATTAAATTGTTTGAAAGCGGCAGAAGTTGAAACTTTAGGTGATTTAGTATCATTTAATAAAAACGACCTAATGAAATTCCGTAATTTCGGTAAGAAGTCATTGACCGAACTTGATGAGCTTGTAGCCATTAAAAACTTACATTTCGGAATGGATTTGTCAAAATATAAATTAGATAAAGAATAAATTTACTTCATATTTTGCTCTCCAAAGCGGATAGACGCAAGATGAAGGTTTAAAAAAAACGTCATGAGACACGGAAAAAAAGTAAATCATTTAAGCAGACAGTCTGGACATAGAAAATCTATGTTGGCTAATATGGCTTGTTCTCTAATTGAGCACAAACGAATTAATACAACTGTTGCTAAAGCCAAAGCTCTAAAACAATTTGTTGAGCCATTGGTTACCAAGTCAAAAGAAGACACTACTCACAACAGACGTATCGTGTTTACTTACTTGAGAAATAAATATGCCGTTACAGAACTTTTTAGAGAAGTAGCTGCAAAAGTAGGTGACCGTCCGGGTGGATATACTCGTATCATCAAGTTAGGTAACCGTTTGGGTGATAACGCTGATATGGCTATGATCGAGTTAGTTGATTTCAACGAATTATACAACGGTGGTAAAAAAGAAGAGAAAAAAGCAAAAAGCCGTCGTGGTGGTAAAGCTAAAAAAGCAGAAGTTACTGCTCCAGAAGCTAAAGCACCGGAAGCTCCAGCTGCTGAATCAACTGAAAATGCCGAAGCTGCTGAATAATGAAATGCAGTATACAATACCAAAAAAGGATAAACTTTCGAGTTTGTCCTTTTTTTTTGATTAAAGCTAAATTTATTTCAGTTTCAGAAGCGATTGGCTCGGGCTTTTACAGGAAACCATTTTCCCGCTTTCCGCTATTTCTTTTGTTCCGTAAACTACACAAAAGGATACCGCTGCAATCGGGGCTAAAAAATAAACCATAAAAAGTTAGCAATTAAAATTATACGCCACCAATATCCATCTCGTATCCCCCCTCCTTTGGATGGGGTCGGGGGGAGGTTAAACTCAGAACCTCAGAAAAAAACTTTCCCAAATTCAGAAATTAAACTAAATTTGCAAAACAACACACAACAATGAACTACACAACAAGAAAACCAGCCATTCTTTTACTAGCAGATGGCACCATTTTTCATGGAAAATCTATCGGAATTAGCGGAACAACCTTTGGCGAGGTGTGTTTCAATACCGGTATGACAGGATACCAAGAAATTTTTACAGACCCCTCATATTTTGGGCAAATCATGGTAGCTACCAATGCACACATTGGTAATTACGGTGTAAATACCAATGAGGTAGAATCCGATTCTATAAAAATTGCCGGATTGGTATGCAAAAATTTTAGTTTCAATTATTCCAGAGATGACGCAGCCGAAAGCTTATATGATTATTTTGAAAAACAAAATCTAATTGCTATTTCCGATGTAGATACCAGAGCTTTAGTGAGTTATATTCGGGAATATGGAGCTCAGAATGCTGTAATCTGTACCGATGGCACTGCTGTATCTGAGTTGAAAAAACAATTAGAGCATGTTCCTAATATGAAAGGTTTGGAGTTGGCATCTAAAGTCTCAACAAAAGAACCTTATTTTTTCGGAAATGAAAAGGCAACCTACAAAATAGCAGCCCTCGATTTAGGAATTAAAACCAATATCCTACGCAATTTAGCAAAGAGAGATTGCTATATTAAAGTATTTCCATACAACGCTTCTTATACCGATTTAAAAAGTTTCAATCCCGACGGTTATTTTTTATCCAATGGACCCGGTGACCCGGAACCGCTTTCCGGAGCTATCGAAGTAGCTCAACAAATTATAGCAGAAAATCAACCTCTTTTTGGCATTTGTCTTGGGCATCAAGTCATTGGTTTGGCCAACGGAATTTCAACTTACAAAATGTTCAATGGACATCGAGGAATTAACCATCCGGTAAAGAATTTGCTAACAGGTAAAGGTGAAATTACTTCCCAAAATCATGGTTTTGCGGTCGTGCGTGAAGAGTTGGAAAAACATCCCGATATGGAAATTACACACGTTCACTTAAATGATAATACCGTAGCCGGTATGCGAATGAAATCTAAAAACTGTTTCTCAGTTCAATACCATCCGGAAGCAAGTCCCGGACCACACGATTCATCCTATTTATTTGATGATTTTGTATCAAATATTCAAAAAGCGAAACGAAAAGAGATATAGCCTAAAGAACCCGATAGTTTTTCAACTATTGGGTCTTTTTTTACTAAATCGTTTGCGTTTATAACTTTCTCAAAATATATAAAAATCCAAATTTAGAATCCTTAAATTTGTGTATCATACAAAAAAAAGTAACAAAAAATAATAAATAAACAGTATCATGAGTATTATTATCAAAGTACACGCAAGACAAATTCTTGATTCCAGAGGAAATCCAACCGTTGAAGTAGATGTTATCACTGAAAACGGAATTTTAGGAAGAGCTGCCGTTCCTTCAGGAGCTTCAACCGGTGAGCACGAAGCCGTTGAACTTCGTGATGGTGGAAAAGCTTTCATGGGTAAAGGAGTTTTAAAAGCGGTTGAAAATGTAAATACAGTAATTGCAAACGAAATCGTAGGAACATCTGTTTTTGAACAAAATCAGATTGACAAAACCATGATTGAATTGGATGGAACACCCAACAAATCAAACTTGGGTGCAAATGCAATTCTTGGTGTTTCTTTGGCTGTTGCAAAAGCAGCGGCTAACGAATTAGGAATGCCTTTATACCGTTATGTTGGAGGTGTTTCAGCTAACACTTTACCAGTTCCAATGATGAACATTATTAATGGGGGTTCACATTCAGACGCTCCGATTGCGTTTCAGGAATTTATGATTATGCCTGTAAAAGCGAACAGTTTTACTCATGCCATGCAAATGGGAACGGAGATTTTTCACAACTTGAAAAAAGTATTGCACGATCGTCATTTGTCAACGGCGGTGGGTGACGAGGGTGGTTTTGCTCCTAACTTAGCCGGTGGCACAGAAGATGCTTTGGATTCAATAAAATTAGCGGTTGAAAATGCTGGTTATTCTTTTGGGCAAGATGTAAAAATTGCTTTAGATTGTGCCGCTTCTGAGTTTTACGTTAACGGAAATTACGATTACAAAAAATTTGAAGGTGAATCCGGAAAAATAAGGACATCCGCTGAACAAGCTGAATATTTAGCTGAATTAGCCGCTAAATATCCAATTGTTTCCATTGAAGATGGAATGTATGAAGATGATTGGGAGGGTTGGAAATATTTAACTGATTTAATTGGGGATAAAGTACAATTGGTTGGTGACGATTTATTTGTTACCAATGTACAACGTTTAAAAACCGGAATTGATAAAGGAATTGCCAATTCTATTTTGGTAAAAGTAAATCAAATTGGTACGTTAACAGAAACAATTGCAGCAGTAAACATGGCTCACAATGCTGGTTATACCTCTGTAATGTCGCATCGTTCCGGAGAAACAGAAGACAATACTATTGCTGATTTAGCGGTGGCCTTAAACTGTGGTCAAATCAAAACCGGTTCTGCTTCGCGTTCCGATCGTATGGCAAAATACAATCAATTGTTACGTATTGAAGAAGAGTTAGGAAATGTGGCTTACTTCCCGGGTGAAAAAGCTTTCAAGCAAAAATAAAGGCCTTTCCTTTTCAGATTACAAAACTTTTCAAAGTATGTGCTTTGAAAAGTTTTTTTTATTTAATGGGTATATATATAAAATTAGCAATTTTATACTAAATTTAACGAAAACGATAGAGATAAAATTTTAACATTCTTGCAAAATTCCGTAATTTCGCATTAAACATTGTTTATATATACAAATTACATACAAAATCATGTCAAAAACTGCAATATTAAAATTCGATGGTAAGGAGTATGAATTTCCGGTGATTGTTGGAAGTGAAAATGAAGCTGCTATCGATATCGAACAATTACGTGCCTTAACCGGTGCAATTACACTTGATCCGGGCTACAAAAATTCCGGTTCCTGTAAAAGCGAAATCACTTTTTTGGATGGAGAAGAAGGTATACTTCGTTATAGAGGGTACTCAATCGAAGATTTGGCCGATAAAGCAAATTTCCTAGAAGTTTCCTATTTATTGATTTTTGGAGAATTACCTACCAAAGCTCAATTGGAAAAGTTTGAAAATGATATTCGCAAATATACATTGGTAAACGAAGAAATGAAAAACATCATCGATGGTTTCCCTAAAACAGCCCATCCGATGGGAGTTTTAGCTTCGCTTACGAGTGCATTAACCGCATTTAATCCAAAATCGGTTAATCCGCATAATGAAAAAGAAATGTATGAAGCCGTTTGTAAAACCATGGGTAAATTCTTGGTTATTGCAACATGGACTTTTAGAAAATCAATGGGTTATCCTTTAAATTATTACGATAATACTAAAGGTTATGTGGAGAATTTTATGCATTTAATGTATGAACTTCCAACAGGGCCCTACAAAATTGACCCAATTGTTGTTCAGGCATTAGATAAGTTATTCATACTTCATGCCGATCACGAACAAAATTGTTCTACATCAACTGTGCGTATAGTAGGTTCATCTCATGCCGGATTATTCGCTTCAATCGCTTCAGGAGTTTCTGCACTTTGGGGACCGTTACACGGGGGAGCCAATCAAGCAGTATTGGAAATGTTGGAAGAGATTCACAAAAATGGTGGAGATGTTGCTAAATACGTTCTTAAAGCAAAAGACAAAGATGATCCGTTCCGTCTTATGGGATTCGGACACAGAGTGTACAAAAACTTCGACCCACGAGCTACTATTATTAAAAAAGCAGCCGATGATGTTTTAACGGCTCTTGGTGTAGACGATCCTTTATTAGATATCGCTAAACAATTGGAAAAAGTTGCCTTAGAAGACGAATACTTCAAAGCAAGAAACTTATATCCAAATGTAGATTTCTATTCCGGAATTATTTATCGTGCCCTAGGTATCCCAACCGAAATGTTTACGGTTATGTTTGCTATTGGTCGTTTGCCGGGTTGGATTGCACAATGGAAAGAAATGCGAGTGAATAAGGAACCTATTGGTAGACCTCGTCAAGTGTATGTAGGTTATCCGTTACGTGATTTTGTTCCCATGGATAAGAGATAATTTCAATTATACTTTGATAAAGCCTTCTTTTTAGAAGGCTTTTTTATTGAATTAATATTAATTAGTTATTAAAATTATTAATGATTCAAAAACATTGCTTTTGGAAACCCTTTTTTTATCTTTGTAAAAAGTCAAAAGCCACGTTTATGCTACCACTAAATATACAAAATGAAACTTCCCGATTGAGGGCCGTGGTGTTAGGAACCGCAGTTAATAACGGTCCAACACCTACCGCCGAAGAAGCCTATGACCCAAAATCACTTGAGCATATCCTAGCAGGGACCTATCCTGTTGAAGCCGATATGATTAACGAAATGGAAGCGTTTAATCAAGTGTTTAAAAAGTATGATGTTGAAGTCTTTAGACCGGATATTATTCCTAATTACAATCAAATTTTTAGTCGTGATATTGGTTTTGTGATAGATGATATTTTTATTAAGGCCAATATTTTACCTGATAGAGAAAAAGAATTGGATGCTATTCAGTATGTTATTGATCATATCGACCCTAAAAAAGTAGTTCGTCCACCGGAGGAAGTACACATCGAAGGGGGAGATGTCATGTTGTGGAACGATTATATTTTCATTGGCACTTACAAAGGCTCCGATTACAAAGATTACATTACAGCTCGCACGAATATGCAGGGTGTAGAATACATCAAGCAATTATTTCCACATAAAAAAGTAAAAGAATTTGACTTAGTCAAATCCAAATTGGAAGCAAGAGACAACGCCTTGCATCTGGATTGTTGCTTTCAGCCCGTTGGTACCAATAAAGGAATCATCTACAAAAGTGGTTTCCGTGAAGAAGCCGATTATGTATATTTAGTAAACCTTTTCGGGAAAGAAAATTTGTTTCACATCACCCGTGATGAAATGTACCATATGAATTCCAATGTGTTTTCTATTGCACCGGATGTGGTAGTTTCTGAAAAGAATTTCACCCGCTTAAACCATTGGCTTCGCGAAAATGGTTTCACTGTAGAAGAAATCCCATATGCCGAAATAGCCAAGCAGGAAGGACTTTTAAGATGTTCAACACTTCCATTAGTAAGAGATAAATAATAACAGGTTTTTAGCACTAAGCAACCTGAAACTTGAAACCTGAAACAAAAAAATTATGAACCAAACCACCAATTCCATCTTAATGATTCGACCCGTTGCGTTCCGTATGAACGAGCAAACGGCTGTAAATAATTATTACCAAAAAGTGTTAGAAAACACCACTCCTTCAACCGTAAACGCCAAGGCTCAAAATGAGTTTGATGCTTTTGTAGAAAAACTACGCAAAGTAGGCGTAAACGTAATTGTGGTAGAAGATACGCTTGACCCGGACACACCCGACAGTATTTTTCCCAATAACTGGATTTCCTTTCACGAGAACGGTGATGTAACATTATATCCTATGTTTGCCGAAAACCGAAGAGCAGAACGTCGGGAAGATATTTTAGATATTTTGGAAGACAAAGGATTTGCCATCAATGAAATCATGGATTATACTTCTGCCGAAGAAGACGGCTTCTTTTTGGAAGGCACCGGCAGTATTGTCTTAGATCGCGATAACGGAAAAGCCTATTGTGCTCTTTCGCCTCGTGCGGATGAAGAATTATTCATCGAGTTTTGTGAAGATTTTGATTTGGCTCCCGTGATATTTGAAGCCTATCAAACCGTAAACGGCGAACGCAAACACATGTACCATACCAACGTGATGATGTGCATTGCCGAAACGTTTGCCGTAATTTGTGCCGATTGCATTGACGACAAACAAGAACGTAAAATGGTGTTAGATAATCTAAAAGCTGACGGAAAAGACATTATTTTAGTAACCGAAGACCAGGTGAACAACTTTGCCGGAAACATGCTGCAGGTAAAAGGCAAAGATGACAAACGCTATTTGGTGATGAGCAATTCTGCTTACCAGAGTTTAACAAAAGTTCAAATTCATAAAATTGAACAACACTGCGAAATTTTACACGCCAATTTGGATACCATTGAAGCCTGCGGAGGCGGAAGTGCCCGCTGTATGATGGCGGAGGTGTTTTTGCCACTTTCATAAAATTAAGATCAGATAACCTATGTAATCCAACTTTTAACAGAGTTGGATTTTTTGTTTTGCATTATTGTCAATTCATAATAAGTTTATCTAAATGACGTTTTTAGAATTTATTATCAATAGTATGAGTCAATTGTTATTAATTTATATTTTTAAAATTAAATTTTATAAATAGGCCATGCTATCAATGTTTAAAATTTTCATATTATCTTTTTGTCTCTTCATATCGTTGCCCAATATTTACGCCTGCAGCGGTTATAAAATCACCAAAAACGGTAAAACATTTTTTGGCAGTAATGAAGATGCCTGGCGATTAACACCTCATTTGTGGTTTGAAACGGCTAAAACAACAGATACCTATGGTGCGGCATTCACCGGTTCGCGGTGGGATGGAAAATATGGTTATGCCCCGCAAACCGGCATGAATGAAGTAGGTTTGGCTTTTGAGCGATTGGCTTCGTATCATCCGTTTCAAAAAACTACAGGAAATAAAAAACCGATTACAGAGCCCACCAATTTTTTAAAAGAAATCTTAAAACGCTGTAAAACCGTTGAAGAGGTTAAGGCTTTTTACAGCCAATACGACCACAGTTATTTTATTGAAGATGTTTTTATTTATGTAGATTCCACCGGAAAATATCTAATTGTAGAACCTTATCAATTGACCATTGGCAACGAACCCACGTATGTGATTGCCAATTTTTGTCCGTCTATTACCAATAAAGAAAAAGCTTTTCGCATGGACAGGTACCGAAATGGTGTGGAGTTTATTGAAAAAGAATACGAAGCTTCATTTGCTTATTGCCGTGAATTATCCAAAGCGATGCACGTTTCCAGACCCAAAATTGGCGATGGAACGCTCTTAACCTCCAATTGGAATTTGAATGACCTTACCTTTCAATTGTATTTTTATCATGATTTCGAACATTCAATCTCGTAAGATTTAAAAACCGAATTGGCCAAAGGCGATCGTTTGATTTCTTTACACGAATTATTTCCGCCCAATAAAGCATTTAAGCAGTTGGCAGCCTATCAGATTCCGCAAAATAATATGAAAATTGGTTTGATGCTGGTTGGTTTTGGTGGCTTGTTTTTTGTAACGGCTTTGTTTTTCTTGGTGCAAATGGTAGTCAAACAAGCAATACGTCAGTATCGATTCTTACCTTTAGGGTTGATTTTATTGGGATTGCTGTTTACGTATTACATGTTTGTGTTGGTTACGAACATGTCGATTTTTTATTTTCCATCGCCTTATCAGGATGCTTCTCGATGGACGGTTACTTTGACGTCTTATTTGCCTTATTTGTTAGCGTTGTTGATTATTCCTTTTTGGTACTTTACTTTTAAATTATTTCGGCAATCCAATTGGGCAAAATGGGACATTGGTTTGGTAACTCTGAATCTTCTGGCCTATACGGTTTTGATTGGATTTTTTGTGTATTGGCAGTTTTACTTTTAAACTTTCAAACTGTTCTGCCATAGCTACGATATGATGATTTTATGTAAAGTACTGTTTTTCATTAAAAAACTTGTTTATTGTATTGTTATATCGTAATATTGCAATATAATAATTGAAAGAACATGGGAGCATCAAAATTAGATTCTTTTTCGGTGGAGCAGAATGAAATGGCTACCTTATTTAAAGCACTTTCACATCCGGCACGGATTGCGATTGTTGATTATTTACTGACGGTTGACACCTGTATTTGTGGCGATATTGTTGAGGTTTTGCCTTTGGCCCAGCCAACGGTTTCACAGCATTTAAAAGAACTCAAAAATGCCCATATTATCAAAGGAACGATTGAAGGAACTGCCATTTGCTATTGTCTTAATCCGGAAACGATTGCTAAAATCGAACATCATTTTGGTGCGATTCGTCAAAAGTTGAAGAATAAGTGTTGTTAGCCAATCACTAATTACTAATCACTAATTACTTAAAAAAATGAAACTATCAGAAATTAAAATAGCCTTACAAAAATTAGCCACCATCGCTTTTCAATTGCCAAACGGCGATTTAGTACCCAGCCATTTTCATGTAACGGAAGTGGGAAAAGTGACCAAACATTTTATTGATTGTGGCGGAACGGTTCGCACAGAGGAAGTTGTTAATTTTCAACTTTGGGAAGCGAATGATTACGATCATCGTTTACACCCTGAGAAACTGTTACATATTATTGAATTATCCGAAAAAAAATTAAATCTGCCCGATGCAGCCATTGAGGTGGAATACCAAATGGCAGCCACCATTGGTAAATTTGATTTGGATTTTGACGGAACCAATTTTTTATTGACTTCTAAACTTACCGATTGTTTAGCGAAAGACAAATGTGGTATTCCGCCCGAAAAATTAAAAGTAAAAATAGGTGAGTGGAAGCCAAAAGCTACTGCTAGTTGTACACCTAATTCGGGTTGTTGTTAAATTAAGAATCAAAAGAATCGAAAGAATAAAAACAATCAAAAAAATTAAAAATAAATCTTTTGTGAACTTAGTGCCTTCTTTGTGTGCTTAGTGGTTAAGTAATGAACATGACAGAAAAAAAACAACATTGGGAAAACGTATTTTCTACCAAAAAAGAAACAGAAGTAAGTTGGTATCAGACCAAACCCATCACTTCTCTTCAATTCATACAAGCATGTAAAGTGTCCAAAGCCGCCAGAATCATTGATGTTGGTGGTGGCGATAGTTATTTGATTGATTATTTATTGGAGTTGGGTTACACCAATTTAACTTTACTTGATATATCAGCAACTGCCATTGAACGGGCGAAAAATCGATTAGGAGAGAAAGGGAAAAATGTCACTTATGTGGTTTCTGACAGTTTGCATTTTCAATCGGATGATCCTTTTGACGTATGGCATGATCGGGCTTCATTTCATTTTTTTACAGCAGTAAATGATATTGAGCAATACAAAAAAAATGTAATTGCAAATACCCATGAACACGCACAGGTTATCATTGGAACATTCTCGGAAGAGGGTCCATTAAAATGCAGTGGTCTGCCTATTACACAATATTCAGTTGAAAAAATGGAAGCGGTTTTTGGAGATAATTTTGAATTGGAAAATTGTTTAACCGAAGACCATCAAACGCCATTTGATACGGTTCAGAATTTTATTTTTTGTCATTATAAAAAACGATAATATGTTTGAAAATTTATCGAATACAATCGAATCTATTGCTAAAATGGCTGTTCCAAACGAACGAAAAGCAGTTTTGCAACCTTTAGTAGATTACCTTCAAAACAAAGTGAATCGTAACGACGAAATCCGATTGAATTTTATTTGTACCCACAATTCCCGGAGAAGTCATTTGTCGCAAATTTGGGCACAAACAATGGCGTTTCATTTTGGAATTAAAAATGTTTTTTGTTATTCCGGTGGAACGCAAGCTACGGCGATGTTTCCCAAAGTAGCCGAAACATTAGTGCATCAAGGATTTGATATTCAACAATTGAGTGAAACTGAAAATCCGGTTTATGCGGTCAAATTCGATGAAAATCAGCATCCGATTATTTGTTTTTCCAAAGCCTATTTTGATGATTTCAATCCGAAAAGTAAGTTTGGAGCGATTATGACTTGCAACAATGCCGATGAAGGTTGCCCGTTGGTTTTGGGAGCAGAAGCCCGTTTTCCCATCAAATACGATGATCCAAAAGCTTATGACGGAACCGAACTCATGAATGAAAAATATGCCGAACGCAGTTTGCAAATTGCGAGTGAACTCTATTTTGTCTTTTCTCAAATCAAAAAATAATATGTCAGCTACCGATTGTTTTCCTGTTGCAAACCGAAAGAAATTAAGTTTTTTAGACCGCTATTTAACCCTTTGGATATTTTTGTCGATGTTAATTGGAGTTGGAATAGGGTATTTTATTCCCGAATCTTCCGGATTTATCCATTCTTTTTCTTCGGGAACGACCAATATTCCTTTAGCTATCGGATTAATTTTGATGATGTATCCGCCTTTGGCTAAGGTGAATTACAGTAAAATGGGCGAAGTATTTCAGAATACAAAAGTTTTGGGAGCTTCTTTACTGTTGAATTGGGTAATTGGTCCTATTTTGATGTTTTTCTTAGCCTTGCTTTTTTTAAACGGTTATCCCGAATACATGATAGGCGTTATTTTGATTGGATTAGCTCGATGCATTGCCATGGTAGTCGTTTGGAATGATTTAGCCGATGGAAACCGAGAATACGCCGCCGGTTTGATTGCATTAAATAGTATTTTTCAAGTGTTGTTGTATAGTGTTTACGCCTATCTTTTTATCACGGTTTTGCCACCCTATTTTGGGTTTGAAGGTTCCATTATTGATATTCGCATCGGACAAATAGCGGAGAGTGTTGGGATTTATTTGGGTATTCCGTTTGCGTTGGGCTTTTTGAGTCGGTATGTATTGATTAAGATAAAAGGAGAAGACTGGTTTCAAACAAATTATGTTCCGATTATTTCACCTATCACGTTGATTGCTTTGTTGTTTACGATTGTCTTGATGTTTAGTTTGAAAGGCGAGTTAATTGTTCACATTCCTTTGGATGTGGTGCGAATAGCGATTCCGTTGGTGATTTATTTTGCGGTGATGTTTGTAATCAGTTTTTTCATTGGAAAATATTTTGGAGCCGATTATTCCAAAGCTACCTCCATTGCTTTTACAGCAACCGGTAATAATTTTGAGTTAGCTATTGCGGTGGCTATAGGTGTTTTTGGCATCAATAGCGGACAAGCCTTTGCGGGAGTTATTGGTCCGTTGGTGGAGGTACCGGCTTTGATTGCGTTGGTGAATTTAGCTTTTTGGTTTCGGAAGAAGTTTTTTGTTAAATCGGAAATAATAAGAAACGAATAGATTACAAACGTTTTAATTTTTTATCTTTGATTAAAGACTTCTTTATGGCAACCAATAAAACTACAGCAACCCAAGTTAGTGTAACCGATTTTATTCATTCATTTGTAGAGAATGACCAAAAAAAGGACGATAGTTTTCGGCTTATCGAATTGATGAGGGAATGGTCCGGTTTTGAACCTTATATGTGGGGACCAACTATCATCGGTTTTGGCAGTTACCATTACAAATATGCCAGCGGTCACGAAGGTGATGCTCCTATGCTTGGTTTTTCTCCTCGAAAGGCTGAATTTTCGTTGTATGTTTACTCTCCCAGAGAGGACAACAAACATTTGTTGGATAACTTTGGGAAATATAAAATGGGAAAAGCGTGTATTTATATCAAAAGACTTTCGGATATTGATATTTCCGTTTTAGAAGCCATGTGTCGCGATTCGATTGCGTATTTGGAAGAGCATCATGAGTGTAGTTGTCACAAAAAATAACTTCATTTATTTACTATAATGACTGAATCAGCACGAACCTCATTTATATCCGTTTTGGAAGAACGATTCATTTTAAATCAACATCTGCATAGTGGTGTATCTTGGAATGACGTAAAAGCAAAGTTGCTGGGTCAACCGGATAAATTGGAAGTATTGTATCAAATGGAGGTGAGTGGAGGCGAACCGGATGTGGTTTTTTTTAAAAGCAATCCGAACACCTTATTCTATTGTGATTGTTCTAAAGAAAGTCCCGTTGGTAGAAGAAGTTTGTGTTATGATGAAGCAGCATGGCATTCTAGAAAAGAAAATAAGCCCAAGGCAAGTGTTGAGTTGATGTGTCAACAAATGAAAATAGAATTACTGACTGAGCAAGATTATACAGAATTGCAAGCGTTCGCTTCATTTGATTTGAAAACTTCGAGCTGGTTGTCCACACCCATTTCAATTAGGGAAAAAGGAGGAGCTATTTTTGGCGATAATCGATTTGGTAGAGTATTTATTTATCACAACGGAGCAGAGTCTTATTATGCTGCCAGAGGATTCAGAGGAAAATTAGAGATTTAATTTAGTATGTATGATTTTGGTAGTTGCAAAAGGTATTGTCATTCTGTTTGCTATTGTTTTCTTTTTGGCCGGAGGAATCATGTTCATACGACCTTTGCTTTTTCGTAGTTGGATAGCCAAAGCCGGTAGTACGCCATTGATTAACTATAGTGAAATTACCATACGGTTGATTCCTGCTATGGCTATGGTGTATGTGGCTCCCGAAACGAAATTGCCCTTATTTTTCCAACTTTTCGGATGGATTATGATTGTAACTTCTATGGTTTTGTAAGTTACTCCCCGAAAAGCACACCATCAACTTTCGTTGGGGTTTGCTAATAAATTAAAGCCGGTATATCTGCAATGTATTGCTCCTTTAGCTTTTGTAATTGGGATGGGATTGATTTATCTTTTATTTTAGCTTCCGGCAAACGGTGAACCAAAAATTCCCACTGCTAATTCTGCCCAAATTAAAAATAATACAAACAAAATAAAACCACAGAGTAGAAGTCGTTTTTGGGTTGACCGAATGGTTCTCAACACAAATTCAACAGCTAAACCGGTACCCAACAATAGTATTCCCGCCACAATAAAATCAAAAGTATTCCAGTTTACTTCGTCAGTAAATTGCATTGCTACCATTGGGATGAGAAGAATCATACCTACTACTAAAACAATTACGGTTAGTCTTTGATTGGGTGAAATTTGAAAATTCGCTTTCATTGGATTTGTTTTTTTGATTGTTGATGATGCAAATATAATAAAGTACTTTGAAAAACAAAGTTTAAATATCTTTTTTTTTTTTAACGATTAACCTCGAGCCATATTTTGGATCATTCCTTTGAAAATAAAAAAATGAAAAGGAACCAAACTATACCAATACAATCTGCCAAAAATACCTTTGGGTCTAAAAGTTGCAATTTGGTGTAAAACATTTTGGTCATCAATTCTAAATTCAAGCCAAGCTTCACCCGGAAGTTTCATTTCGGCAAATAAAAGCAAGCGTTTTTCATCTTTATTGGCTAAGATAACTCGCCAAAAATCAAGTGAATCACCATTGTCCAAATGGGTGGGGTGGGTCCTTCCTCTCCGCAAACCAACACCACCCACTAATTTATCGATAAAGCCTCGCAATTGCCACATCCAGTTGCCGTAATACCAGCCTTTGGTTCCGCCAATGGTCCAAATATTTTCAAGAACTTTTTCCGGATTTTCAATTTTTATTTTTTGCTCATCTTTTAAACAGCCAAAAGTTGGAACTTGAATAAATTCAGATAAGTTGTGTTGAAATTCACTGCTCACTAAGCTGTCTTTCCAGCTTGAAATGACCAAGTTTTGTTCGATTTTGATAAAGGCTAATTTGATGGCATCGGTATAGGAAATAGGTTTGATGCCCAACATTTTTTGCAAACGGTTGTCTTTACAAACAACTTCCATTTTCATGCTATCTACTAAATTCATAGCTAATTTATAGGAAGTAGAGGTAACAAAATACAACCAATAGGATGATAATTTTGGGGTCATCACCGGCACGGTATAAATCCAATTTTTGAATCCTCTGGTTTTGGCATACAATTGCATCATTTGTTTGTAGGTGAGAACGTTGGGTCCGCCAATATCAAAGGAGTCATTGTAACATTCTTCTTTTAGTAACACGCCCATCAGGTACTGAATTACATCGCGTATGGCGATGGGTTGTGTTTTGGTTAGCACCCATTTTGGGGTAATCATAAAGGGCAATTTTTCGCAAAGGTCTCTTATGATTTCAAAAGAAGAACTACCTGAGCCCACTATGATTCCGGCACGAAGTACAGTGACATTATCGTTTCCTTGGTATAAAATATCTTCTACATTTTTGCGGGATTGTAAATGTTTTGAAAGGGTATCATTGTTTACAATGCCACTTAAATACACCACTTGCTTTACACCAATATGGTTTATGTATTGGTTAAAATTCTCAGCTGCTTTTGATTCCATTGTATCAAAAACTTGGGTGGAAGACGACATAGAGTGAATTAAGTAATACGCTACATCAATGGCTTTGGGTGTACTTTCGAAAGACACCTCTTCTAAAAAATCTACCTCCCAAATGGTAATGGATTCCAACGTTGTTTTGTCTAATCCCAAACGATTTTTGTCTCTCACACAACATATAATTTCATGCCCGGCAGCTAAAAGTTCGGGTAAAAGCCTTCTGCCAACATAGCCATTAGCTCCTGTAAGAAGTATTTTCATTGTTCCTAATTTTTCTAAAGGTACTCAGAAAAGGTATTGAACAAACGTTAAATTGTTTTGAAAATATTTACTACCGAGCTACTAATGTATTGTACACCAATAGCAATCACAATAAAACCGATAATTCTGGAAATCGCTACAATGCCCGAAGCTCCCAAAATTCTGGATAAGTAATGAGCACTTTTCAATACAAAATAGATCACAATAGCTACTGCCAAAATAGCACAAACAGCAATAACTTTTTCACTAATTTGAGTGTAGTCCTGATAAAAAGCAATCAATAATGAAATGGAACCCGGGCCAGCAAGCATAGGAATGGCTAAGGGAGTTAAGGCAATTTGATTGCGAGTTTGGGCATCGTTTTCAACTTTTTTATTTACCCCTCGGGTTTTACTGAACTTTCCTGTGAGTAAAGAAAATCCGGAACTTACAATAATTAAACCCCCGGCAATTCGCAGGGCATCTATACTAATGCCGAAAAATTTTAACACATACTCGCCAATGAAAAAAGAGATAATCAAAATAATAAACACATCAATGGCTGTCCATAAAGAAACTCTTGAACGTTCTACTTTGGTATAATCTTGTGTCAATCCCACAAATATAGGTACAGCACCTAAAGGATTTAACACAGAAAATAAAGCGGCAAAAATGTAGATAAATAATTCCATTGTTTTTTTTACAAAATAAAGGTAACACTTTTAGAACAAAGTTACCAAATGAATAAAACAAAGTTACTATAATTCATCTATACTTGTAGGTAAATTTTCAGTTTTCAAACGCATAAGTTTCTCCATGAAGTTTGAGAATTTTTTATTAGGAATGGAGTTGTCAACGGTTATGTAATGTTGGTCAATGTGAAAGGTGTAGGAGTTTCCCGGTTTGTAAATTACCAATTTATAGTACGGAATCACTAATGAATAACTTTCTAATAAGGAACGAAATCCAATGATGATACCTTTGGGACGCAATTCGATGTTACACCAATTCAAGTTATGGTCTAACGAAAGCAATTGATGAATTTGCTCGCTGGATTTAACAATGATTAAACGAGGAGAACCAATGCCATTTAATTTGAAATTCTCAAGAATACTGAAAGGTCTCCCTAAAATTTCATTTATACGTGATGTTGTTTTTTTGTCGTTGTATGAGGTGTTTACAAGCATCTGTCTAAGGTTTAATTCGATTTTTAAATTTAAAATTACCTGAAAATACTCGAATTGGAATTCAGTTTAATAGAGGTTTAAGATTTGTTTAGGCATTTTTTCATTTGCTCAAAAAAATGTACTTTTATAGAAATTTAAATTTCATGAAAAAAACATTGGTAATCGGAGCTTCAACCAATCCCGAACGGTATTCATTTAAGGCCATAAACAGTTTGCTACAAAAAGGCCATTCGGTTGTTGCCATTGGACAAAAAGTTGGAGAAGTGAGTGGTGTAACCATTCAAACTAAGCAAATTCCGTTTACCAATATTGATACGGTTACGTTGTATTTAAATCCGACTGCTCAACGAGATTATTACAATTATATCGTTCGATTAGAACCCAAACGTGTCATTTTCAATCCCGGAACCGAAAATCCGGAGTTTTATAGCCTATTAAAAATTAACGGAATAGAAGTTGAGGTAGCTTGTACACTGGTGTTGCTTGCTACGAATCAGTATTAGAAGTTGTCGGTAATCTATTATCTGTAAACTACAACTGTAAACTACGTCTTACCTTTTGCGAATGAGCATCAATCCTATAAAAGTTAACAATCCGTTTACTATTAAGATTTCAAATCCGAATTCAAATCCAAACCAAGCCTTGCTATTCAGGTTGAGAATAACAGATGAAATGACAGCAAAAATGGCAACAATGGGTACCCATTTATCTTTTACTTTCCATTGAGTAAACAGTCCAAAACTGTAAAGTCCCAATAAAGGGCCATAGGTGAATCCGGCAAATTTTAATACTTTGTCAATAATGCTGGCATCTTCTACAATATATTTGAATCCTAAAATCACAACTATAGAAATTAATACAAACATTTTATGGATTTGTTTTCTTACAACTACTTGTTTTACCTTGTCATATTTTTTTTCAATTTCCAATATGTCAATGCTAAATGAAGTAGTTAGCGATGTCAAAGCACTGTCGGCACTAGAATAGGCGGCTGCAATTAATCCCAAAATGAAAAAGAAAGCTACACCTATACCCAGGTATTCATTGGCTAAAATGGGGAACAATTGATCTTTGTGAGCCTCAATGTTATATTTTAGAGCATATTCAGTAAACAACAACCCCATAATCAAGAAAAGAAAATTTACAAAAGTGAGTACAATAGTAAACCAAAACATATTTTTTTGTGCATCTTTTAAACTGCGGCAGGTGAGATTTTTTTGCATCATATCTTGGTCGAGTCCGGTCATTACTATGGCTATAAAAGCACCGGAAAGGAATTGTTTCCAAAAATAATTTGGTGAACTCACCTCGTCAAAAAAGAAGGTTTTTGAAAACTCACTTTCGGCAATAAATCCCGAAATCGTGTTGATATTTAATCCTAAATCTTGAGAAACCGTAACAATACAAACCACAACGGCTATTAGCATAAAAAGAGTTTGCAAAGTGTCTGTCCATAGTATGGTTTTTATACCGGATTTGTTGGTATATACCCAAATTAAAGCTATAGTTGCCGTTACCGTAAGGGCATACGGAACATTCAATTTGTCAAAAACCAGAGTTTGAAGTACATCGGCCACCAACATTAGACGCAAATTAGACCCAACCGTTCTTGAGATAATAAAAAACCAAGCTCCGGTTTTGTATGCATTTCGCCCAAAACGATCTCCCAAATACGTGTAAATTGAAGTCAGATTTAAACGGTAATACAAGGGTAATAAAACGGTACCTATGACTAAGTATCCAACGATATATCCTAAAACCAGTTGGAAGTAAACAAATTGAGAAGCTTCAACTTTACCCGGGACCGAAATAAAGGTAACGCCTGATAATGAAGCTCCAATCATCCCAAAGGCAACCAAATACCAAGGCGAATTTTTATTGGCTTTAAAAAAAGCTTCATTGCCTTCGTCTTTTTTACTGATAACGTTCGAGAAAAGGATCAAAACAGCAAAATAACAGAGAATTAATAGGAGTATGTGAAAGGGTTGCATCTAATTTTTTTTAAGGGGCAAAATACAAAAAGTGATTTAATTACAAGGTAAAAACGGAGTTCTTTTATCGCGTTAAAAAAACGTATTCTTTCTTTTTTATTTTTTGTGTGTTTTGATTTCAAAACAGTAAATTTGACCTTATGGAATTTGCGTCAAAATTATTAGAAAAAGCGGTACAAGAAGTGTCACAATTACCGGGTATAGGAAAACGTACGGCATTGCGATTGGTCTTGCATTTGTTGAAACAACCCAAAGAACAAACAATCTATTTAACTCAGGCACTACAAAACATGCGGGAAGATATAAAGTTTTGTTCTCAATGTCATAACATTTCAGATACAACACTTTGTGAAATTTGTGCCAACAACAACAGAGATGGTGGATTGTTATGTGTAGTAGAAGACATTCGGGATGTGATGGCCATAGAAAGTACCAATCAATTTAAAGGAAAATACCATGTTTTAGGTGGTAAAATTTCTCCCATAGACGGTATAGGTCCCGGTCAATTGCATATCTCAACCCTGGTAGATAAAGTAAAAACAGGAGCTATTCGCGAAGTAATATTTGCTTTAAGCTCAACAATAGAGGGCGATACAACTAATTTTTATATTTACCGTCAGATTAAAGATTTGCCCGTTAAAACGTCTACTATTGCTCGTGGAATTTCTGTAGGAGATGAATTGGAATATGCAGACGAAGTTACCTTGGGTCGAAGTATTGTAAATCGTATTCCTTTTGAAAATACCATGAAGAGCAATTAATTAAACGCATTCTTTTTTGAAATTACATTTGAAAAACTATCTTTGTTTGCTAAAATTTTTTTAAATGAATAAAATTGCATTTTACGGGTTGCTTTTCCTGGGTATTTTGGTAGCATCTTGTGTTCCTACTAAAGATTTGATTTATCTGCAAGATAAAGATTCAAGTACGAACAAACCCGTAATTTCTGAGGTTAACAAAAAACCCTATCGCATTCAGGCTAATGATGTTTTAATCGTAAATATAAAAACGATTGATCCCACACTTTCCGAAATGTTTACACCAACCAACTCAAATACGCAAAGGGTTCAGTCTGAACAAGCTTTGTATTTTGAAGGTTTTTCGGTTAATGATCATGGCAATATACGGATACCGGTTTTGGGCGAAGTTAATGTTTTGGGTTATACCTTGGATGAGGTTCGATTAAATATTGAGCAAAAATTATTGGACGAATATTTCAAAAAAGAAGCCAATTTGTTTGTGAGTGTTCGCTTAGCTGGTCTTCGTTATACTATTAATGGTGAAGTTGCCTCTCCGGGATCTAAAGTTTTGTATGTAGAGCGGGTAAGTATACTAGATGCGGTGGCCAATGCCGGTGATATAACGGTGACCGGAGATCGTAAAAATGTGGTTATAGTTAGACAATATCCTCATGGTATCGAAATGCATACGGTTGATTTAACATCTCGGGATGTGTTGTCCTCTCCTTATTTTTATTTACAACCCAATGATTACATATTGGTAAATCCGCTCAAAGAGAAATCTTGGGGTACGGGAACTACAGGACTACAGTCTTTAGCCACCATAATTTCAGTACTTTCATTGGTAACAACACTTATAATTTTGATTCAGCGATAAACAAGAAACAACATGCTCGATTCTCAAGATTTTTTAGCAAATGAAAATCAAAATAAGTTTGATTTTAAAGGCTTTTTGATTAAAACCGGAAGTTATTGGCGGTGGTTTGTTGTCAGTTGGATAGTAGCCTTTTTGGTGGCTTACAATGTAAATGTTCGCAAAGAGAAAATTTATGCCATGGATACCACCATTGTTATTAAAGAAGAAAACAATCCGTTTTTTACTTCCAATACCAGTTTGGTTTTCAATTGGGGAGGAACATCCGATCAAGTACAAGGGGTGGCTTCAAAAATAAAGTCTCGGTCACACAATGAAGTAGTAGTGAATAGACTGGATTATTTTATTGATTACCTGCAAAAAGATAAATACTACATGAAAGATGTTTACGGCAAAGTTCCTTTTGTCGTAAAATTAGATCGAACCAAAGATCAATTAATTAAAAAAATTATTGGGATTCAATTTGTTTCGGAAAAAGAATACGAAATTTCAGTGAATTTTGAGGAAAACAGTGCCGGTTTAATTAATTACGAAACCAATCAAGAATCGAGTACTTCCGTTCGTGAAGGGATTTTTAAAAAACGATTTCAAATTGGCCAACAAGTTAACTTACCTTTCCTAAATTTTCATTTAGTACTCACCAAAAATCCCGGATTTTACACCGGAAATCAGTATTTTATAAAGTTCAACAGTTTTGATGAAACGGTGGTTAAGTACCGTAAAATTAAAGCCGATGTAGAGCCCAAAACGCCGTCTTTGATTAAACTTTCATTAGAGGGAACCAATAAAGCCCGTTTGGTAGATTACCTTAACAATACGGTAAAAGTATTAATCAAAGAACAATTAGATCGAAAAAATCAATTTGCTACAAACACTATTGCATTTATAGATAGCACCCTTTTGGCAATGGATAAGCAATTGAAAGACAATGAAAAGGAGATTAAAGATTTTAGTCGCGGTAAAAATATATATCAAATTGAAAGCGGAGGTAATCAAATTTCTACAAAACTCCTTCAATATGAAGTAGAAAAAGATGCCATAACCCGAAAAATTGCGTATTACAATTCTTTAAAATCCTATTTAACCAAAAGTATCGATTTTTCTAAACTGCCTGCACCTTCTGTAGCTGGAATAGAAGATCCAAATATCATTCAAAATGTTACCAAATTAATCAATTTGTCTACCCAACGTTCGGAAATGGCCTACACCATTAAGAATGAAAAAATGTTTCGAGATTTGGATAACGAAATTGAATCTCTTAAAAAGGTAATTCTAGAAAATATAGCAGCAGCCAAGAATATTTTAGATTACGATTTAGGGATTGTAAATTCCCGAATTTCTCAAGCTGAAGCCACTATAAGTAAACTGCCTGAAGATCAACAGGAGTTAATCAAAGTGAACCGAAAATACAATTTGAATAATGTTATTTTCACCAGTTTCTTAGAAAAACGTAACGAAGCCAATATTGTTAAAGCTGCAAACTTAGCCGATATTAATTTTATTGATACTGCCAAGGATATTGGTGGTGGTCAAATTGGTCCAAATACCGGTGTCAATTACATCATTGCTTTTTTACTGGGATTGATTCTTCCTTTACTAACCATTTTCGGAATTTTCTTCCTAGAGAATGCCATTCTCAATACCGATGAAATTGCAAAACTCACCACATTACCTTTAATTGGGGTAGTAGGGATTAAACAAACCAAGTCGAATATTTCAGTTTATGAAAAACCAAAGTCTGCTTTAGCTGAATCGTTTAGAGCCATTCGTTCTTCATTGCAGTTTATGTACAAAAAGCAAAAAATAGAAGGCTCCAAAACCATTATGTTAACCTCTTCCATTAGTGGTGAAGGGAAAACTTTCTGTTCTATCAATATTGCAACGGTTTTTGCAATGAGTGAAAAGAAAACAGTTATTGTAGGTCTCGATTTACGTAAGCCACGTATTTTTGATGATTTTGATATCAAAAATGATATTGGAGCTGTAAATTATCTCATCGGACAGAAAAATCTGGATGAGGTGGTTCAAAAAACACACATCCCTTACTTAGATGTAATAACATCCGGTCCTATTCCTCCTAATCCTTCAGAATTACTTATTGGAGATTTAATGGATAAGTTCATGAAGGAACTCAAAGAACGTTACGATTATATTATTTTGGATACACCACCGGTTGGTTTGGTTGCCGATGCCATTGAATTGGTAAATTATGCCGATGTAACTTTGTACATTATGAGACAAAATTACACCAAGAAAGACATGGTGAGTTTACTTAATAACCGATACCAAAGAGGGGAATTAAAGAATGTTAGTATTGTATTCAACGGATATCAAAATAAAGCTAAGTATGGCTATGGCTATGGCTATGGTTATGGCTATGGATACGGCTATATTTATGCTAATAATTCCTATGGGTATGCCGAAGATGATGCTCCCAAAGGGTTCTTTCAAAAGTTGAAACGAAAACTATTTAAAAAGTAATGCAAGACAATTCAAATATAAAGATACTTATTACCGGAGGTGCCGGATTTATTGGGTCAAATTTGTGTGACTACTTTTTAACCCAAGGGTATGCTGTGGTGTGTTTGGATAATTTTGCTACCGGTTTTCGGAAGAATATTACTCCTTTTCTGGAAAATCCAAGATTTGAATTGATAGAAGGGGATATTCGGGATAAGGCTACTTGTGAAAGGGCGGTTCAGGGGGTTACCTATGTGTTGCATCAAGCGGCGTTGGGTTCGGTGCCGCGATCTATACAAGATCCTGTTACCAGTAATGAAGTTAATGTATCGGGGTTTTTAAATATGTTGGTGGCTTCTCGTGATGCCGGTGTGAAACGTTTTGTATACGCAGCCAGTTCTTCAACCTATGGGGATTCGGAGGCATTGCCTAAAGTAGAGGAGGTAATAGGGAAACCGCTTTCTCCTTATGCTATTACTAAGTATGTGAACGAGTTGTATGCCGGAATTTTTAGTACTACCTATGGAATGGAAACTATAGGGTTGCGGTATTTTAATGTTTTTGGAAGAAGGCAAGACCCTGCCGGGGCTTACGCTGCCGTAATTCCTAAATTTGTAATGCAGTTTATGAATCACGAGAGTCCGGTGATTAATGGTGACGGTCAATTTTCGCGTGACTTTACCTATATAGACAATGTGGTTCAAATGAATGCTTTGGCTTTGCAAACTACGCGTCCCGAAGCGGTAAATACCGTTTACAATACGGCTTATGGCGATCGGACGACGTTGCAGGATATGGTGTATTTGTTGCGAACCTATTTGGCCGAATACGATCCGGTAATAGCCCAAATTCCGGTGGTTTACGGACCTCCACGTGCAGGCGATATCCCGCACTCGTTGGCCAGTATCGAAAAAGCCCAACGTTTGTTGGGGTACCAACCTCAGTTTTCTTTTGCCCAAGGGTTGAAAGAGGCCGTTGCTTGGTATTGGAATCATTTACCTCAATTAAAGAAATAAATAAAAACAGATGAATATTACCAAGATTTGTTGCATCGGAGCCGGATATGTAGGAGGACCTACCATGGCAGTTATTGCTCAGAAATGTCCGCATATTCAGGTAACCGTTGTAGATTTGAATGCCAAACGAATTGCTTTGTGGAATGATCCGAATTCGGAGAACATTCCAATTTATGAACCCGGGTTGAGTGAAGTGGTTCAGGAGGCTCGTGGGCGAAACTTGTTTTTTTCTACCGATGTAGATCAGGCTATAGCCGATGCAGATATGATTTTCATCTCTGTGAATACCCCAACCAAAACCTATGGAACGGGTAGAGGACAGGCAGCCGATTTGAAATATATTGAGTTGTGTGCCCGTCAGATTGCCCGAGTTTCAAAAACCGATAAGATTGTAGTTGAAAAATCTACCTTGCCGGTACGTACCGCCGAAGCTATCCAAAGTATTTTGCACAATACCGGTAACGGCGTTAAGTTTCAAATTTTATCCAATCCGGAGTTTTTGGCCGAAGGTACCGCTGTGGCCGATTTGTTGCAACCCGATCGGGTTTTGATTGGAGGCGATACCACTCCCGAAGGACAAAAAGCTATAGAGGCTTTGGTTTCGGTATATGCTCAGTGGGTTCCCAAGGATCGCATTTTGACCACCAATGTGTGGTCTTCCGAATTGTCTAAATTGGTAGCCAATGCTTTCTTGGCACAACGGGTTTCGTCTATCAATGCGATTTCGGAGTTGTGTGAAAAAACCGGTGCCAATGTAAACGAAGTAGCCCGAGCTATCGGGATGGACAGCCGTATTGGACCTAAATTCTTAAAATCGTCGGTGGGATTTGGCGGTTCTTGTTTTCAAAAAGACATTCTCAATTTGGTTTACATTGCCAAGTCGTATGGTTTGCAGGAAGTAGCCGACTATTGGGAGCAAGTTATTTTGATGAACGACCATCAAAAACGCCGTTTTTCTAAAAATATCGTTTCTACTCTATACAATACGGTAGCGGATAAAAAAATTGCCTTTTTGGGTTGGGCTTTCAAAAAAGATACCAATGATACCCGCGAATCGGCAGCTATTTATGTGGCCAATGATTTGCTCTTTGAACAAGCTCAGTTGGCTGTATACGACCCCAAGGTGTCGCACGAACAAATGCTTTCTGATTTGAATTATTTGCAATCCCGTTCCGATGCTGAAAATGAGCGTATGGTTACGGCTTATGACAACCCGTATGCGGCTTGTGAAGGTGCTCATGCTATAGCGGTTTTGACCGAATGGGACGAATTTAGAAGCTACGATTGGCAACAGATTTACGACAAAATGAATAAACCTGCTTTTGTATTTGACGGACGTAATTTGTTGGATAAAAAAGCCTTGGAAACTATCGGATTTAAATACCAGGCCATTGGGTCTTAAACTTATTGATTATGTCTATACGAATTGGAGTTATCGGATTGGGTTATGTGGGATTGCCACTGGCACGTTTATTTGCTACCCAATATCCGGTTATTGGTTTTGATATTAATGCCAAACGCGTAGCCGAGTTGAACTCGGGAGTTGATGCCACCTTGGAAGTATCCAACGATTTGTTGCAGTCGGTATTGACCACCACGCCTTTGGAAGGGAATGGATTGTACTGTACCACCGATTTGGAAGTTTTGCGTGGCTGTACGTATTATGTGGTTACCGTTCCTACTCCGGTGGACAAAAACAACCGCCCCGATTTGACTCCCCTTTACAAATCGAGTGAAACCGTGGGAAAAGTATTGAAAAAAGGTGATATCGTAATCTATGAATCTACGGTATATCCCGGTGTAACCGAAGAAGAGTGTGTACCGGTATTGGAGCGGGTGAGTGGACTTCGTTTTAACCAAGACTTTTTTGCCGGCTATTCTCCCGAGCGAATCAATCCCGGGGACAAAGAACATACTGTAGAAAAGATTTTGAAAGTAACCGCGGGTTCTACGCCCGAAATTGGTGAAAAAGTGAATGCTTTGTACCAATCGGTTATTACGGCCGGGACGCATTTGGCACCCACCATTAAAGTAGCCGAAGCCGCCAAAGTTATCGAAAATTCGCAACGCGATATCAATATAGCCTTTGTTAACGAATTGGCTAAAATTTTTAATTTATTGGGTATAGATACCCACGCGGTTTTGGAAGCTGCCGGAACCAAATGGAATTTCCTGCCTTTCAAACCCGGATTAGTAGGCGGTCATTGCATAGGCGTTGATCCTTATTATTTAGCCCAAAAAGCCCAAGAAGCGGGTTACCATCCCGAGATTATCTTGGCCGGACGTCGTTTGAATGACAGTATGGGCGAGTATGTGGCTTCTCAAGTGGTTAAGTTGATGATTAAAAAAGGCATAACCGTAAACGGAGCTCAGTTGTTGCTGTTAGGTATAACCTTTAAAGAAAATTGTCCCGATGTTCGAAATACCAAAATTGTAGATGTTATCCGTGCCTTGGAAGATTACGGTATCTCGGTAACGGTTTACGATCCGTGGGCGAATCCGGATGAGGTTCAACACGAGTATGGGATTCGTTCTACCGCTACGGCACCTACTTCTCGCTTTGATGCTGTGGTGTTGGGTGTGGCTCATTCGTCTTTTTTAACTTTGGATTTAAAAGCCCTATTGAAAGACCCAAGTGTGTTGTATGATGTAAAAGGCATTTTGAGTACTGCTGACGGCAGACTCTAATTGTTTGGATTTTTAATTGCATCCTAAAAGAAATAATTTATACTTTGTATATGGCGTTTGATAAGAAACTTTTGATTACCGGAGGAGCCGGATTTATTGGTTCGCATGTGGTTCGTCGTTTTGTGACCCAGTATCCGAACTACCAAATATTCAATTTGGATGCGTTGACCTATGCCGGAAATTTGGAAAATTTATCCGACATTGAAACCGCATCCCATTATGTCTTTATTAAAGGCGATATTACCGATGCTTCCTTTGTTATGACCTTGTTTGAAACGCATCGTTTTGACGGAGTTATCCATTTGGCTGCCGAATCGCATGTAGATCGTTCTATTACCGATCCTATGGCTTTTGTGCACACCAATGTAAACGGAACCGTTCATTTGCTTCAAGCCGCCCGTTCTATTTGGAAAGACTCTTATGAAGGCAAACGGTTTTACCATGTTTCTACCGATGAGGTTTATGGTACTTTAGGAGCTACCGGTTTGTTTACCGAAACTACGCCTTATGCTCCCAATTCTCCGTATTCGGCTTCCAAAGCGGCTTCCGATCATTTTGTTCGGGCGTATGGCGAAACGTATGGCTTGCCGTATGTATTGACCAATTGCTCCAACAATTACGGTCCGAATCATTTTCCCGAAAAATTGATACCGCTTTGTATTCACAATATTATACAACAAAAACCTTTGCCAATTTACGGTAACGGACTTTACACCCGGGATTGGCTTTATGTGTTGGATCATGCTCGGGCCATTGATTTGGTTTTTCACCAAGGACGCAATCATGAAACTTATAATATTGGCGGTTTTAACGAATGGAAAAATATCGATTTGGTTAGGCTTTTGTGCGAACTGATGGATACCCGTTTGGGAAGACCTGCCGGTACTTCGGCTCAGTTGATTACTTTTGTTAAAGACCGACCCGGTCACGATTTGCGTTATGCCATTGACGCCACTAAGATTCATACCGAATTGGGATGGCAACCCAGTGTTACCTTCGAAGAAGGATTGGCTGAAACCCTCGATTGGTATCTTACCCATCCGGAGTGGTTGGAGCAGGTTACTTCGGGACGTTATCAAACCTATTACCAAACCCATTATTTAGATTAGATGGTTGTATTAGTTACAGGAGCTGCCGGATTTATAGGGTATCACTTGTGTGAACATTTGTTGCAACAAGGGCATACCGTAGTAGGTTTGGACAGTTTGAGTAGCTATTATGCCGTTTCATTGAAATACGATCGCTTGGCTCAATTGGGGATTTCTCAAGAAACCGTGCACTACAATCGGGTTGCGGTTTCGCATTCGCATGCGGCTTTTCATTTCATTCACTTGGATTTGGAAAATCAACCGTTGGTATTGGAATGGTTTGCTCATTATCGCTTTGATGCCGTTTGTCATTTGGCAGCCCAAGCCGGAGTGCGATTTTGTATGGAGCAACCCTATACTTATGTAGACAGTAATGTAACCGGTTTTTTAACCGTACTCGAAGGGTGTAGGCAATATGGGATTCGCAAATTGGTTTATGCAAGCAGTTCGAGTGTGTATGGATTGAACGCCAAAGTGCCTTTTGCGGTGGGTGATCCGGTTGATCAACCGATAAGTTTGTATGCCGTTACCAAACGCAGCAATGAATTGATGGCCCATACCTATTCGCAATTGTTTGGAATTCAAACGGTAGGTTTTCGCTTTTTTACCGTTTACGGTCCCTGGGGTCGTCCCGATATGGCAATGCATCTTTTTGTAGATGCCATTGAGCACGGCCAGCCCTTGGCGGTGTTTAACCATGGCGATTTGTCTCGTGATTTCACTTATATTTCCGATATCATTTCCGGTATGGATTTGGTTTTGCAACCCTTATTAGCAGGAACGTATACCACTCCGTATGCCCTATACAATTTAGGCAATAGTAAGCCTATCCCGTTATTGGAATTTATCCAAGCCATTGAAAACGCAACCGGTAAAAAAGCCCAATTGGACTATTTGCCCATGCAACCGGGAGACGTTCGAGCTACTTGGGCCGATGTTTCTCCTATGCAATCGGAATTTGGATACCAACCTGTGGTTTCCGTGCCTGAGGGTGTTGCTGCTTTTTACTGCTGGTATCGCTCGTATTATCTTTTTGAGCGGGAGGGGTAGTTTTAGTTCTTAGTCCTTAGTGAATAGTCCTTAGTGAATAGTCCTTAGTGAATAGTCCTTAGTGAATAGTCCTTAGTTTTAGTTTTTGGGTAGACTTTGTAGAGGGATAGGGTATTGTAGCTTCGTTTGAGGGGTTTTAGGGCACGGCGGGTTTTTTCGGAAAACCCGATGAAAATCCAACCAAAGACCCAGTTTTGGGATTCGGGACTTTCGGCTGTAAGGGTAATTTTTTGCGGTTTTTCTGTTTTTTCTATCGTAATTTCTTCGCTGTAACAGGTTTCCCAACTGCCTGCAGCCAAGTTCCAATCGGATACGGCAATGGCCAGGTGGAGGTGTGTGGCTTTTTCAGGCCAATCGAAATCGGTTTCCGGATGGTTTATTTCCATTTCTAACGTATGGGTTTTAATATCCCATTTAAACTTTGTATGTACCACTTTTTTTAGCGGTCGGGTTGTATTTCCTTCAAAACCCAATGGGAATTTATGCACTTCGGGATTTTGCCATCCGATTTCAGCTCTTTTTTTTCCGCGTTCGTTTTCGGTATCACTGGCTATGATGTCGTAGAGTAGGGCATTGGCTCTGCCGGCAAATCCGAGGTCTTTGGCCCGGTCAAAAAGAGGTTTGACCAACATGCGAAAACTGCGGGCTTTTTTGACTGCTTGACCAAAATCGGTGTTGTGTTTTTTTATTTCGTCAAAAACCGGATTGGAGGCAAATTGGGCTTTGGTTATTCCTTTTTTTGAAGCCGCACGTACGGAAGGTTTGGCCCCCGACGGGTGGTAGAATTCCATATTGTCAAGGGTTCCTTTGATGCGGAATTTGGATTGGTATGTAGCCATGGCGTGTAATTAAAGTTCCTAAGTTACGCAAAATTTTTAGGTATTCCGTTTTTATGTAGTAAAATTCATGAGATGTTATTAAATCATTGTATTCTATCGAAAAATGTTGTGCCCACAAAAAAAATAAATATATTTGTTAAGGATTTCCTAATTCGTGAAATTCCCGCATCAGACGGTGTGCCCTTCTGTCTGAATGTGCTACCCAATCAAGGACCAATGTTATGCCATTGTATACAGAGACTACAGCAGGGTTGTGTTTTATGATTCAAGCCCGAATGGGTTCGAGTCGGTTACCCCAAAAGATGAACTTGCCTTTTTACGAAGGGGAGACACTTTTGACTTTACTTCTACAGAAGTTGCAATCGCATTTTGACCTACCTATTGTATTGGCTACTTCGGAGCATCCTTCCAATTCGGTATTGGAAACGGTAGCTTTGGCTCATGGCGTTCAGGTATTTCGGGGAGCTGAGTCGGATGTATTGGGTCGTTTTGTATCGGCAGCCGAAACTTTTCAGTATACGCGTGTGATTCGGATTTGTGCCGATAATCCTTTTTTGGATGTCGCCTCGTTGCATACTTTATTGGCTACTGTAGCCGAACATCCCGATGTTGATTATATGGGATTTCGGGTTAATGGATTACCGGCTATCAAAACGCATTTTGGGTTTTGGGCCGAGTATGTTTCTGTAGCTGCCTTGCAACAGGTTCAAGCGGCTACATCAGATGCTTGGTATCACGAGCATGTGACCAATTATTTGTATGAACATCCCGAAACTTTTGCGTTGCATTTTATTCCGGTTCCTTCTTTTTTGGAAGGACGAACCGATATTCGTATGACCTTGGATACCCCAGAAGATTTTACTACCTTGTCTGCGGTTTTTGCCGACTTGGTGGCTCAATACGGTTTTTCCTTTGGATTGCCTGAATTGGTAACCTATTTGGAATCCCATCCGGATTATCTGGGGGTTATGGAAACCCAAATTCGTGCCCAAACCAAATAAAAATAATACCACTCTACATGAAGAACATTACAGAAAACGGGGTTTATATCATTGGTGAAATCGGTCAGAATCACAACGGTTCTGTTGATATTGCCAAACTTATAGTGGAACTGGTTTCCCGTCCGGTTTATGAAAGTGATTTTGGTTTGCAATTGCGACCCATGGATGCGGTTAAGCTCACCAAACGCGATTTGAAAGAAGAATTGACCGCTACGCAAATGAATCGTCCCTATGATTCTCCGCATTCTTTTGGGGCTACTTATGGAGCTCACCGGGAGTTTTTGGAGTTGAATGACGAACAACATTTTGAAATTTACACCTATGCCAAGAGTCGCGGTTTGGACTTTGTAGAAACCTTGTGCTCTCGGGGTTGTTTGTCGTTGTTGCGTTTGTTTACGCCCGACTTTTTGAAAGTTGCGAGTCGGGATTTGACCAATTTGCCTTTGTTGGAAGCTATGGCAGAGACGCATATTCCGATGATATTATCTACCGGAATGGCCGGAAAAAAAGAATTGGATGATGCCTTAAACGTGATTACGCGTTCGCATTCCCACATTTCTATTTTGCATTGTGTTTCGCAATATCCTACGCATCCCGACAATTTGAATTTGAAAACCATCACGTATTTGCAAAAGCATTACGGACAGTACACTATTGGATTTTCCGATCATACCATAGGGATTTCGGCTCCGGTGGTTGCTGTGGGAATGGGAGCTCAAGTGATAGAAAAGCACATAACGATAGACCGCAATATGAAAGGAACAGACCAAGCCGGTTCTTTGGGCCCTGACGGGGTGTTCCGAATGGTTCGTGACATTCGTGTGGCCGAAAAGTGGATGGGTGTTGAAGATATTTATATTGAAAAAGAGGTGGCTTCGGCCAAAGTTAAATTGGAGCGATCCATCGCGACCAAAGTGGCTTTGCAGCCCGGAGACGTTTTGAAAGAAGAACATTTTCATTTGTTAAGTCCGGGTGACGGGTACAAATGGAGTGAAAAAGACCACCTCATTGGGAAAACGGTTGTAAAAGCCATTCCTGAAAACGAATTGATTTATCCGGATTGTATTAACTAATTGAAAACGTTGCCTTATGAAACATTACACGGTAGATCCCTCTAAAAAGTGGGATTATGAAAATGGATTTTACTTGACTTGTGAAACCAGCAGAATTGGAAAATTATTGAATCATTTAGAGATTTACAATCAGATTTTGAATCTTCCGGGTGATGTTTTAGAGTTTGGCGTTTTCAAAGGAGCCTCTATGGTTCGTTTTTTGTCATTTCGAAATTTATTGGAATCGGATTTTTCCCGAAAAGTTATCGGATTTGATATGTTTGGAAAATTTCCGGATGCTTTGGAAATGGAAAGTGACCGAAAATTTGTTGAAAAATTTGAATCGGATGCCGGATATGGTATTAGTAAAGAAGAGTTGGAACAGCATTTGACCCAAAAAGGATTTCAGAATTTCAGTTTGGTAGCCGGCGATATCACCGAGACTTTACCGGCCTATTTGGCTCAAAATCCGTCTTTCAAAATAGCGATGTTGCATATTGATGTTGATGTATATGAACCCTCGAAATTGATTTTGGAATTGTTATGGGATCGTGTTGTAAAAGGAGGTATTGTCGTTTTTGATGATTATGGAACGGTTGTGGGCGAGACCCGAGCTGTAGATGAATTTTTTGCTTCGCGAAATGTATTGATTCAAAAACCCCGATTCAATTATATACCGTCTTATGTTGTAAAACCTTAACCATATGTTACCCAAGTTAATTGTAACCGATATCGATGGCGTTTGGACTGACGGGAGTATGTATTACGATCAAACCGGAAACGAGTTGAAGCGTTTTCATACCTACGACAGTGCCGGTGTTTTGTTTGCCCGTTTGTGCGGTATTCCGGTGGCTATCCTCACCGGTGAAACCACTCAGATTGTGGCTCGCAGGGCCGAAAAACTTCAAATTCCTTATGTATATCAAGGGGTAAAAAATAAAGTGGCAACCCTAGAACCCTTGTTGGAAACTTTAGGTATTACTTGGGCCGACTGTGCTTTTATGGGTGACGATATAAACGATGCCTTGCTGTTGGAACGTGTGGGCTTTAGTGCTTGTCCGGCCAACGCCCCGGCTTATATTCAGTCTCGGGTGCATTTGGTTACTCAAAAAAAAGGGGGTGAAGGAGCCTTTCGTGAATTTGTAGAAACCCTATTGGAACAAAATCAGCTGTTGGACTCTGTGGTGCAACAAGCGATACGATTGCATGAAAAATCAACTTGAATCTTATTTTGATCGCCTTTTTCCTTTGAATCGGAGTTTAACCGGTTCGGGGGTACGTGACACTTTTGCTATTTTGCAAGAGTTGGTTCCGTTTACACTTACCGAGGTGCCTTCGGGGACTCGCGTATTGGATTGGACCGTACCTCAGGAATGGGAGGTTACCGAAGCTTATATTCTCACGCCTGATGGGCGGCGAATTGCCGATTTTAATGACCACAATTTGCATTTGGTTGGCTATTCGATTCCGTTTGAAGGGACACTAACTTATGCCGAATTGGTGCCTCATTTGCATACCCGCCCGGATTCTCCCGAGGTGATTCCGTATGTTACGTCCTATTATACGCCCCGATGGGGTTTTTGTTTGCCGCATTCGCTTTTGGAGACTTTGCCTCAAGAGGGTTTGTATGAAGTTGTCGTTCGCACTCGTTTGTTTGACGGTTCTATGACCGTAGGAGAGGCGGTATTGCCTGGGACTTCCGAGCAAGAGGTCTTGTTTACGTCCTATTGTTGCCACCCGAGCATGGCCAACAATGAGTTGTCCGGAATTTTGGCTTTGGCGTTTTTGTATCGCCAAATTCAAGCTTTACCCGAACGGAAGTACACCTATCGGTTTTATTTGGCTCCCGAAACCATAGGAGCCCTGTACTATTTGTCGCAACGCGGCACGCAACTGCAACGCTCCTTGTTGGGCGGAGCTGTATTGACGTGTTGTGGCGATCGAGGTCCTGTGACGTTTAAACACAGTAGAACTCCGGGGTATTTTGATCGTCGGGTAGCCACTGTATTGGCCCAACGCGGTGAAGCATTTGTAGAACAGGCCTATTTTCCTATGGGAAGTGACGAGCGTCAGTATGGATCGCCCGGATACCTTTTGCCTATGGTATGTCTGTCGCGTACCCAATACGGGCAGTATCCTGAATACCACACGTCGGCTGATGCTAAAGACGCGATGGATTTTGATGCTTTGGCCGATTATATTACGTTACTCTACGAAGTGGTTCAGACCATAGAAGCCGATGTTTTTTACCGCAATTTGAAACCTTACGGCGAACCCCAATTGGGGAAACGGGGGTTGTATCCCACTTTGATGGATACCACGCAACGCAGTGCCAGTTTGAAGCGTTTGTTGTATGTGTTGAATTACAGTGATGGCACGCATTCGTTGCAAGACCTTAGTGAACTTACCGGATTTCCGGTAGCTTCGTTTGCCTCGGAATTGGAATTGTTGCAATTGCATGAATTACTTGAAAAAACCGATTATGTATTCCCAAGCTAAGTATTTGTTTTACTATCGATTGTATTATGTTATCCGGTTGGGCGAGCGTTTGTATGCGTACCGGCCGGGTCTTGATCGTTTGCCCTTGTTGCAAGCTTTGGGTACGCTAGGCTATCATTTTTTTCGGTTGTTGCGGCAACCCGGATTGCGTTTGCCCCAATCGGGTTATTCGCATTTTGTTTTTTTGGAAACGCTCAATCAGAAGAATGCCGTGATTGATGTTTTTGAACTTTTACCCGAATCGCAACGGCAGTCGTTGTTGTTTGCGGTGAGCTCGAAAGTCTCCGTTACGGGGTATTCCCATTTGTTGTATTCGGAGCGGTATCAATTTGCTTGGGGCTTGTGGTATTTGCCTAAAGCTTTTGCTTTGACACGCGGTTATGCCCGAAGCCAACGTGGGGTGCTCAATCGTACCCATGTGTATGTGAATATGGCTTTGTTTTTGGCGGCTCATCGGCAGTTTACGCAATTGTTGCGTGCCAGTGGCGTTAGTCGCGTGGTTTTGACCAACGATCACAATTTGCAAGCTTTGGCTTTGATGTTGGCGGCTCGCGATTTGCAGTTGCCCACGTATTACATCCAACATGCTGCGGTTTCGGAAGCTTTTCCGATGCATTTGTCGCATACAGCTTTGTTGGAAGGGCAGCAGGCTTTGGATGTTTATCAACAACTCGGAATACTGTCCCGAAGGATTCATTTGGTGGGTATTCCCCGTTTGGATGGCTTGTTGGGGATTAAAACCTATACCCCGGGAGCTCCGCTTACGGTGGGTTTGTGTTTGAAGCCCTATTATTCGATGGAATTGATTGTAGCTTTATTGGCTGCTATTCGAAAAGCTTCTACGGTGGTTGAGGTGGTTTTGCGACCCCATCCGGGCAATACGCAAGGTTTTTATGATACGTTGGCTGATTTGGGTGTTCGCATTTCGAATGCCCGCTTGGAACGACCTCAGGTGTTCATTCAATCGGTAGATGTTTTGTTGTCCGGAGAGTCGTCTATTATTTTGGAAGCCGCTTTGTTGGGGGTGAAAACCTTGTATTTTGACGATGGTGTTGCCGCTTATGATTTGTATGGATTTGTGCGAAACGGTATAACCGAAGCTGTAACTTTGCCCGAAATACCCCAGCGTTTGGAGGCGAAAAATATAACGGAAACGCCATCCTATTTTGAAGCTTGCCGCTATTATTGCAGTACCATAGGAACCCCTTATGCCAATAGGTCTAAGGAGTTGATTTTAAAATATATTGGTTTAGAACCTATTGCAAATGATTAAAAAACTCTTTTCACATACTTTTATTTATGGTATTGGAAATCAAATTCCCAAGATAGCCGGGCTATTCTCGTTGCCTTTTATTACGGCTCATTTAACAGAATTGGATTACGGAGTTTTTGGAGTTATTACTTCTTATATTGCGGCTATTGAAGTTTTTGCTTACTTAGGTTTGCGAGTTGTTTTGATTAACACTTTTTACAAGCATCGTAATTGGTTTACCTGGGTTTGGCGTGAAATTTATGGATTTTTAATAATTTGGAATTTTGTATTCGTTCTATTCAAATCCCTCTTTCTTTATGCCCTGATGCCGGCAGAGGTTGAAAATCCTTTATGGGTTATTTTCCTCTGTGTATTTACCGGAATTCTATTTGGTCCAACTGCTACTATTGGTTCTACCTTTTATCAAATTCATCAAAAACCTCAGCAGATTGCCCTTCGTACTATAGTGTTTGGAACTTTGACGGTGGTTTTCAATATTCTTTTTATAGCTTATTTTAAAATGGGTTATATAGGATGGTTTTTGTCTATTTTTCTTGTCACTTTGGGTACTAATTTGTCTTATGTTTATCCTATCTATTTCAAATATCGTATCCAGCCTATTTTTAAAGTATCTTATCGTAGAATCCGAAAGTATTTGAAAGTAACACTTCCCACCATACCTCATTTTTATGCTAACTTTTTACTTAACACCTCAGATAAATTGGTGATGCAGAAATTGGCTGTCCCCATAGGAGATATTGGAAAATATACTGCGGCTTATACGGTTGGCAATTTTTTTCAATCTATTGGAACCGTAGCCGGATTTGCTATTTCCCCCTTGTTGTATGAGAGTTATCGTAAGAAAGATGAATATGGAGCTCGTCGTTTAGTTTGGGTTTTACAAATTACCTTTTTTATTGCCACATTTGCAGCCAGTTTATGGATGAAAGAATTGTTTCAATTGTTAATTCGAAATGCAACTTTAGCTGCAACTTACCCAATGGGTATTTTAATTGTTATGGCCTATAATTATCGTGCTATATATTTTGGAGCCGTTGATAAATTAATCTATCATGAAAAGACACAAGTTTTATGGCGTATCACTTTTGTAGCCGGAGTTTTGAATATTATTTCCAACCTTATACTCATTCCTCTTTACGGTTTTGAGATAGCGGCTGTTACCACCTTTTTCAGTTTGATGTTTATGGGGTATTCCGGTTATTATTTGAAAGATTACAAAGCCCATGCTACGGTATCGTATTATCCTATGGCTTGGTTGTTGGCCACTGTGGTTCTCACTGTGGTGGTTTATCAGTTACGGGATTTGCCCGTGCTCTATAAAGGTCTTTTATCTGCTGTTTCCTTTTTGGTTTTGGTGGTTTTGGGCCTTCGGTATTTTAAAACGGCTTTACGCAAAATCATATCCCGCTCATGAAAGTAATTCGACTTACGACCCTATTGGATTTTGGAGGTCAGGAACGCAAATATTTGCTGTTTACTGAGTCGCCCGAAGGATTGCAACACGAGTATGTATTTGCTGCTTTGGGTTATGGCGGTCATACCGAGGGTGTGTTGCGTTCTCGGGGTTTTCGGGTTCGTATTTTCAATCGGAATCCAAAAATTAGTACCCTTTCCAATGTTTGGGTTTTGTATCGTTGGTTTCGGCAAGAGCGGCCCGATGTGGTGCATACGGCAGCCGGAGAGGCCAATTTTCATGGGATATTGGCGGCTCGCTTGGCGGGTGTACGCACGATTATAGGAGAAGAGATTGGTTTACCCACTCATTCCCGCAAGGCTCAGTATGTATTTCGATGGGTGTATCGATTGGCTCATCGGGTGGTGTGTGTATCGCGTTCGGTTCACGCGTTTTTGGTGGCCTTGGGCGAGTTGGAGCCGGCTCGTGGGGTGGTAGTTTACAATCCGGTTTCGGTGCAAGCTGTTTTACCCAAAATGCCTTCTTCTGTTTTTACTCTTGTGTGTGTAGGCCGATTGGAACGCGTAAAAAACCATACGGTTTTGCTTCAGGCTTTGGCACCCTTGGCGGCACAACCTTTTCGGTTGTTGTTGGTAGGCGAGGGGCGGGAACGCCAGGCTTTGGAAGCGGAAGTCGCGGCCTACGGTTTGACCGATCGTGTTGCCTTTGTGGGTTTCTCGGCTACCCCTGAAACCTATTTGGCTCAAGCCGATTTATTTGTATTACCTTCGCTTTCGGAAGGGTTTGGTATAGCTGTGGTTGAAGCCTTATTGCAGCAAGTTCCTTGTTTGTGTTCGGCTGTAGGTGGCGTACCCGAATTTATAACCGATACTGAAACCGGGTGGTTGTTTGACCCCCAAAATGTTCCGGAACTCACAGCTAAGTTGGCCTATATAATGGGATTGCCCGCTGCAGAACGCCAAGCGGTAGCTCTAAAGGGCTATACTTCGGTCATTGGGAAATTTACTCCGGAACAGTATCAACGCACTTTAGAACATTTGTATGAAAACCCCACGCATTAGAGTATTACATATTCAAGAAACGATTGGCTCCGGAGGTGTAGAACGCCGTCGGTTGTCGTTGGCGAAGTATTTGGATCCCGAGCGTTTTGACCTGAAGCTCGTGTGTACGCAAACGCACGGTCCGATGGCCGATTCGATACGAGCCTATGGGGTTGAGGTCTTGGAAATTGGGCCTTTACGTCATCCTTTAGATTGGAAACAGCACCGTAAGGTGCAGCAAATTATAGCTGATTTTCAGCCGCATATTGTACATGGGGCGGTTTTTGAAGGCGTGACTCTGGCCGCTGTGAATGGTTTTCTCAAGCGGGTGCCTTTAGTTGTTATTGAAGAAACTTCCGATCCTCAGAATCGGAGTTGGAAAGGGCATACCTTGATGCGATGGTTTGCCCGTGTGTCTGATGCGGTAGTGGGGGTATCTCCGGCTGCTGTAGCCTATTTGCAAAAGCAGTTGCACATTCCGGCCCGTAAAGTACATTTGCTTATGAACGGTGTAGCGGTACCGCGACCCGTATCGGTGGCCGAGCGTAAGGCGGTTCGGGAATCATTCGGGATTGCGGAGCAGACGGTGGTTATTGGGTCTACCGGACGGATGTTGTTGGACAGTCACAAGCGTTTTTCCGATTTGATTCGGGCTGTGGCTCTGCTGCGAGCTCAATCCTTACCGGTAGCTTTGCTTTTGGTGGGTGATGGCCCACAACGAGCGGTTTATACCGAACTTGCGGCTGATTTGGGCGTTTCAGATTCGGTTTTCTTTGCCGGTTATCAAGACGATATTGCGTTGTATTATCACGCGTTTGATGTGTTTTCATTGGCTTCTGCCTATGAAGCTTTTGGTTTGGTTTTGGCCGAGGCTATGTTGTGTGAATTGCCTGTAGTAGCAACACGCGTTGGGGGTATGGTTTCTATAGTAGCCGAAAACGAAACCGGATTTTTGGTACCTCCACAGTCGGTACCCGAATTGGCCGAAGCCTTGAAGGCTTTGGTGATTGATTCGGCTTTGCGAAATCGGATGGGGGCTGCCGGAAAAGAACGTGCTTTGGCTCATTTTACCGAAGAGCGGTATGTTCGGGATGTGGTAACCTTGTATGAAGGCTTGTTGGCTTCTCTTACAAAACCCATAAAAGAGAGGTAAACTGTTATTATTTCCTTTGTTTTAACATTTTTTTTAGTATGTTTACTCCCACTAATTTCTAATTCCATTTGGTTATGCTTAAAGAAAAAGTTGAAAAAATAGTCCGTCGGATTTTTATCCATAAAAACGAAGAAATCCCTGCTTTTCTTTTGCATGAGTTGTTTCACCAAGGGACGTATTTGCCTTTTACTACTTCGTCTTTGAAGATGAAGTTTTTGGCTTGTATGTGTAATGATGTAGTGGTGAATTCCCGCCGTCAGGTCTTGGAATTTGGTTCCGGTATATCTACTATTATTTTGGCTCGTTTGTTCCGGATGAATGGTTTGGAAGGCCATATTACTACGGTTGATGAGAGTGCCGAATGGCAGGCAATTATAGAAGGTATTTTGACCCAAGAAGGGTTGCAATCGTATGTTACTTTTGTGGCTTTACCTACTCAAAAGAGTGCGGATATTTCGCAGTCGTATGAATTTGATCCTGTGGCTTTGAAAGCCCAATTGGGAAATGCTTTGTTTGATTTGGTGCTTATAGACGGACCCAGTGCCTGGCAACCTGAGAACGTGATGAGTCGTTCGTCTAATATCAAGCATTTGTCGGGTATATTAGGAGAACGATTTGCTTTGTTTGTAGATAATACCGATCGTCCCGGCGAGCAGGTATTGGTTCAAAAAATACAAGATACCTTTCAATTGAAGCCCAAACGCTTGGATGCTACTTTTACAACTTTTGTAAAAGGCTCCCATTTTAATTATGTTATTTAAACGTTTTTCCCTTCGACCCTTATTGTAAAATCTACCTCTTGCCATTGCGTTACCTTACATGAAAAAGCTCTTATTTGTTACTTGGGATGGTCCTCAAACCCGCTATATGGAGGGGTTGTTTATGCCCATTTATGCCCGGTTGCAGGCTGAAGGCGGTTTGAGTTTTCACGTTTTGCAGTTTACATGGGGCGATGCGAATCGCGTGGCCGAAACCCGAGCTCATGCCGATGCTCTAGGGATTGCCTATACTTCTTTTCCGATATTGCGAAAGCCGCATCCGGCTTTGGGGTCGTTGTTGACTTTGTATCGCGGGTATCGTTTTTTGAAGCAGTATATAGCCACCCATCAGATTGATGTGGTGATGCCCCGTAGTACGTTTCCGGCTATTCTAGTCAATCGACTGCCTCGAACCGGATTTCAGGTTCTGTTTGATGCAGATGGCTTGCCTATAGAAGAACGGGTTGATTTTTCGGGCTTGTCGCCTCAGAGTCGCACGTATCGTTGGTTTAAGGCCGAGGAGCGGCGGATGTTGTTGGGGGCAGATGTTGTGATTACCCGTTCGCAAGCGGCGATAGCTGTTCATTTGCAAACCCTTGGCGAGGCCTATCGTTCCAAGTTTCATGTGGTTTACAACGGTAGGGATGCCCATTTTTTTAGTCGGCAACCGGAGCAGGCTTTGTCCTTGCGAAAGGCCTTGGAGATACCCGCCGATGCTTTTGTTTTTGTGTATTGCGGTTCGTTGGGGCCTCAGTACGGTTGGGAAGCCATGCAGACTATTTTTGCCCGATATCGGGAAACGCAACCGAATGCTTATTTTTTAATTTTAACCGGAAATACGGAATTTGCTATCCGTCATACGCCTGCGTCGCAGGCTTCGCATACGCTTATTCGCAGTGTTCCTTTTGCTGAGGTTCCGGCTTATCTTTCTCTGGCACAAGTGGCTTTTGCCTTGCGGGAGCCCAAGCCGAGTATGCGAGGTGTAGCTCCTATAAAATTGGGGGAATATTTGTTGATGGGTTTGCCCACAATTGCTTCGCGAGGGATAGGGGATACGGAGGATTTGTTGCGAGAAACCCCGCATTGTTTCCTTTGGGATGCCCAACTTACACCACCGGATTATGACGGTGTATTGGCATGGTTGCAAACCTTGTCAACGGCAGATCCTACCGCTTTGCGGGCTACGGGATTGCAGTATTTTACGCTGGAGCAAAGTGTTGCCAGTTATCAAAAAGCTTTTCATTCTCTTTTCAATTAGTTGTTTTATGAAAAAAAATGTACTTATCACCGGAGGTGCCGGTTTTATTGGGTCTAATTTGGCTCTTCAATTGGTAGCTCAAGGTTACTCTGTTACGGTTTTGGATAATTTATCGGAACAAATACACGGAACGGATTCGACTTTGTATGCTTCGATACGCGATAAAGTTCGATTTATTAAGGGCGATGTACGCCATGCACCCGATTGGTATACCGCTTTAGAGGGGCAACACATTGTCGTGCATTTGGCTGCAGAAACCGGAACGGGTCAATCGATGTATGAGGTTCAGAAGTATGTAGATGTAAACATCAACGGAACGGCAATTTTTCTGGATTATTTGGTTAATCAGCCGCATACCGTAGAAAAAGTAGTGATTGCTTCTTCACGGGCTATTTATGGCGAAGGGAAGTATTTTTCGGAATCGCATGGTTTTGTTTATCCTACGGAGCGGGCAGAAGCCGATATGTTGCGTGGTGATTTTGAACCCAAGTGTCCGTTTTCCGGAGGGGCATTGACTTTACAAGCTACAGATGAAGAATCAAAAATACATCCTTCTTCTTTGTATGGTATTACCAAGCAAAATCAGGAGCAAATGGTATTGAACATCTGTAAATCTCTGTCTATACCTGCCGTAGCGTTTCGCTATCAAAATGTATACGGCCCTGGGCAATCTTTAAAGAATCCTTATACCGGAATATTGTCTATTTTTTCAACTCAAATTCGCAACGGCAATTCTATTTCTATCTTTGAAGACGGGATGGAGAGTCGTGATTTTGTGTATATTGACGATGTGGTTCAGGCTACTGTTTTGGGGATAGAAAGTGATGCTGCAGCCTATGAAGTATTTAATGTGGGTTCCGGGGTAGCTACTCCGGTTTTACAAGTAGCCGAAACTTTGAAATCTTACTATGGAGCTTCGATAGCCATACAGGTTACGGGGAATTTCCGTTTGGGTGATATCCGCCACAATTATGCCGATTTGACCAAAATTAAAAAAGTATTGGGATTTGAGCCCCGTTTTGATTTTGCAACCGGTGTTCGTCGTTTTGTGGATTGGGTTATTTCTCAGGATGTCATGGAAGACCGCTATTCACAATCAATAGCTGAAATGAAAGCCAAAGGCTTATTTAAATAAGAAGGTATGCGATTTGTTTTTTTTGGAATGAATGATTTCTCGCATGAGGGCGGGGGTACTATCCGGATGTTGGGAATCTTGAATGAGTTGGCTGCATCGGGTCACGAAGTGGTTTTTATTTCCAACGTACAAGCACCTGAGAAGTTGGCTGCTTTTCATCCTTCGATATCTCATGTGTATTTGTCTTATTTGTTTTCCCGACAGGATAAACGCATTTTTCAAGGCTTGTTGGGCTTGTTGCCCGTTTTTCTTTTTACGTTGTTGTATGCTCGTTTTTTCAAGCGACTTAAGACCGTTATGGCTCCTTATCAAACCGCTGATTCGGTTTACTTTTTTGAGTATTTGGATAATTCCATAGGGTATTGGTTGTTTCAAAAAGGGTTGATTCGTGGGTATGTTAATGATTTGCACGGCGTTGCTACATTGGAGTTCAAATTTCAGGCCCAATTGGCCACCGGTTTGCTTCAGCGAATTCGGTTTTATATTAAGTATTGGGTTTCCAATCAATTGGATTGTAAAGTGTTTACCAAGGCTCACGGACTTATTTTTGCGAGTAAGGCTATGCAGCAGTATTTTGAACAGCAGTATCCGGCCGTTTCCGTAAAGAAAAATTATATTTTGCCTTATGTGTTGAGTTCGGGTGCTTGTGACAGTCCGGTAGATTTGGTTTTGCGAGAGCAATTGGTTACTCAGTTGGGGATTCTGCCACAGCAACGCGTGGTGCTGTTTGCCGGGGCTTTTAAGAAAACCGGTGGTGTTCCCGATTTGATTGCCGCTTTTGCTTCTGTTTCTCGAGAGCATTCTGATTTGCGATTGCTTTTGGTGGGAGATGGACCTACCTATGCCGAATGTCAGGAAGCGGTGCGTCATTACGGATTGGAATCGGTGGTAACTTTTATCGGTCGAATTCCGTACACCCATTTGCGTACCTATCAAGATTTAGCCCATGTAATCGTGTGCCCCGATAAGCAAAACGTTTATTCGGAATTGATTGTACACGTGAAGTATTTGGATGCCTTGATTTCGGGTAAAGTGGTTATTAACGGAAGTTTTAAAAGTGTAGTTGAGCTTAATCCTGATGATTTTTTATCTTTGACTTTTACCCCATCGGATGTTTCGCATTTGGCTACCCAATTGTCTTATGCTTTAACCCATTTGGAGGCCTTGCAAAAGCGTTATGCCGGAACACCCGCTTATGTGTGTGAATCGTTGACCTATGCCTCGCATGTAACCGTTTTAAGTAGTTAGTTGTATGGATTTTATAGTGCTGTTTTTGATTGTTGTTTTGGGATTGGGTTTTGTACGCCTGTTCAAATCCCGACTATCTCCTACAGCCTTATCGCATTTGCAACTGCTCTGGTTTTATCATGTTGTTTTTGGCATTTACTATTGTTTTTTTATTCAAGGTGACGCTATTGGGTATTGGGAAGTAGCTAAACGATTGAACTATACGGAGTTCTTATATGGTTTGACGCAAAAGGGGACTTATTTTATGTTCTCTTTGAATTATTTCCCGTCTCAAGTGTTGGGGCTATCCTATTTTTCGGGTACGCTGTTGTACAGTTTGATTGGTTTTATGGGCTTGTGTTTTTTTTACGTAACCTGCTATCAACTGATACCGTACAATTCTTCTTTTATGGGGTATGCCTTGTTTCCTTTTCTGTTCTTTTTGCCCAATTTGCATTTTTGGAGTTGTGCTGTAGGTAAAGATACGCTTTTGTTTTTTGCTGTGGGAGCTTTTGTATACGGTTTGCTACAACCTGTTAAGCGTTTACCCTTGCTGCTTTTGGCTTTGGCCGTCTCTTATTTTGTACGCCCGCATATTACCTTGTTTTTGGCTTTGTCATTTGGAATTGCTTATTTGTTGAGTTCTAAAGTGTCTACTTTTCAACGCGTGTTTTTTACTTTGGTCTTGTTGGGAGTAGGAGTAGCTATTTTGCCAACCGTTCTTGAGTTTGCCCGAATTGAAGAAGCTACATTTGACAGTTTTTCGCAGTTTTCGTCTTCGAAATCGGATGTGTTGAGTCGGGCCAATGTGGATACGCGAATTGACATTTCGAGTTATCCTTTTCCGCTGAAAGTTTTTTCGTTTTTGTTTCGTCCTTTCTTTTTTGACATCAATGGGATTCCGGCTGTATTGGCCTCTTTTGAGAATTTGTTGTTGTTGGTATTGTGTTTTAAGGTGGTTCGTCAAGAACTACGAAGTACTTTCTTTCAATCGCCTTTTGTATTGAAAGGGTTGGTTTTGTTTTTGATTTTTGGGACTTTGGCCTTTTCACAGTCGCTTGGAAACATCGGGATTATGATACGCATGCGTAATATGTTTTTGCCCGGGTTGTTGCTGTTTATACTTTGGTCTATGTCCTACCAGCAAGCTCAACAAGCTTCCCGAACGGTCTGATCTATGAGGACATTTCCCTACATTCCCCGCGTATTTTGGTTGCTGTTGGCTTTCTATCATTTGCTGCTTTCTGCAGTGGCCTATGTCTATTTGGAAACCCATGATGGCGATGCCTATTTGTATTGGTTTGCCCAAGGGAAACCGGTAGGCTCCTGGTTTTCCTATTTGGGGTTTGGAACGGATAGCATTTTGTTTTTGAATTATCCGTTTGCACAAGTCTTGGAGCTCCCTTTTTGGATGGGTTCTCTGTTTTACAGTGCCCTAGGATTCTTGGGGATTGTTACTTTTTCCCGCTTGTTTTTGGCTTTATTGGGCGACACCTTGGCTCATCGGTGGGTTCGCTATTTGGTCTATTTTGTATTGCTTTTACCCAATCTTCATTTTTGGACCGGCCTTATTGGAAAAGAGGCTCTGGTTTTTTGGGGATTAAGTACTTTGTTTTGGCAAATGTACCAACAACGTTACCGCTCCTTTGCTTTTGTTTTTTCGCTCCTTTTGTTGGGGGTTATCCGACCGCATCTGGTACTACTTTTGGCTTTGGCTTTTGGTGTAGCCGTTTTGTTATCGCATTCCTTTACGTTCCGCGTTAAACTGCAATTGGCTTTTGTGGTATTGGGTGTTGCGGTTTTGGCTTTTTATCCGGTTTTGCAACTCACTCAACTGTACTATTGGGATTGGGAGCGGGTGGTTCATTTTAATGCCTTTTCCCGTCATTCGTTTCAACATGCCCAATCCTATATTCCTTTGGATTCGTATGCGTTGCCTGAGCAGTATTTTGCTTTTTTATTTCGCCCCTTTTTTGAATCCTCTGCCTCGGTTTATTCTTGGGTTCTCTCTATTGAAAATGCCTGGGTTTTATTATTGCATCTGATAGGGTTGCCTCTTCTTTTTTATTATTATCCCAAAGGGCGGTTGGCTTTTTGGTTTGGTTTTGTGCTACTCTTTACGGTACTGGCCGTTGGGGTGTATTTGCAACGCTATTCTGCTTTGGGTATATTTGTACGCACAAAAATTCAATTTCAACCATTTGTTTTGTTACTTCTCACTTGGGGATTGTCCCGTTTGGTTCTTTCTCCCAAATCTTCAGCTGTATGAAATCGTTACCTAAACTCATTCGTATTACTACTGTTCCGCTTTCGTTAGACAAGCTATTGGAAGGGCAACTACGCTTCATGTCGGCCCATTATGCCGTAACGGCTATATCGGCTGAACCGGAGTATTTGGCTCGCGTTGGGGAGCGGGAAGGGGTGGCTGTACATTCGCTACCGCTAACCCGTAAGATTACCCCTTTGCAGGATTTGTGGTGTGTGCTATTGCTCACCGTTTATTTGTTGCGCGTGCGGCCACAGATTGTACATACCCATACGCCCAAAGCGGGATTGGTGGGGATGTTGGCAGCCCGATTGGCCTTTGTACCCGTACGGATGCATACGGTTGCCGGATTGCCCTTGCTGGAAGCCACAGGATTTAAACGCCGGGTATTGGAATGGGTGGAGCGTTTTACCTACCGTATGGCTACTCAAGTTTATTCCAATTCGGAGGGTTTACGCACGCTGATTTTGGCTCATCGGTTTTGTGCTCCCCATCGCATCAAAGTGTTGTGTAACGGCAGTACGAATGGGATTCGAACGTCTTATTTTTCCCGTTCGGCTTTGGGGTCTTTTTCCCGAGATGCCTTTCGCGAGTCGTTGGGTATTCCTACCGATGCTTTTCTTTTTGTCTTTGTGGGTCGGTTGGTAACCGATAAGGGCATCAACGAATTGGTAGGTGCTTTTCGCAAATTGACTTTAGGGAATCCTTCTATTCGTTTGTTGTTGGTTGGTCCGTTGGAGCCGGATTTGGATCCGTTGCATCCCGATACTTTGGAGGCGTTGGAGCATTGTTCTACCTTGTTTTCGGTAGGGTATCAGTCGGATGTACGACCCTATCTTGCGGCTTCGGATGCTTTGGTTTTTCCGAGTTACCGCGAAGGGTTTCCCAACGTCGTTTTGCAAGCCGGGGCCATGGATTTACCGGTGATAGCTACCGACATAAACGGATGTAACGAGATCATCTTACCGCAACAAAACGGTTTGTTGGTCCCTCCAAAAGACGAGCGAGCCTTACTGGAAGCTATGTTGCGATTTTTGGAAGAACCTGCACTCCGGGAAGCTATGGCTGCTCAAGCTCGGGAATTGATTGTTTCCCGGTATGAGCAAGCGGTGGTTTGGGAAGCGTTGTTGGGGGAGTATGGGGGTAGTCTTTAGTGATTAGTCCTTAGTGCTTAGTGCTTAGTCCTTAGTTCTTAGTCCTTAGTGATTAGTGAATAGTTTTAAGTTTTGGGTTATGGGTTATGGGTGAAGAGGGTTTTCGTATTTTGTATTGAATTTGAGAGTAGTTTATAGGTGTGTGGGAGTGCCTATGTCATACTCTATTCGCTTCGTGAATTGTTTGTAATGCTCCGATAGCTTCAAACACTTCATCTTGGTTTTGTTTTTCAATCCACCCTTTAGTTGCCAACTCTGTTCTTACTTGGTCTTCCGTTTTGTCTTTTACTAGGTGATAGAAAGCAAAGTCAACCACTTCCGGCGGTACTCTTTCAAGTTGGAATGTAGATAGATTTCTAAGGAACGCAAAAAGCGAGACATAGTAGGTTATAACCAATTGAACAATCCAATGCACAATGAGGCCTATCCATCCGGTATTTGTATTTTTAAATTTGAAACCGTATTCCCATTTTATTTTGAGAAATTCCAGGAATCCTATTCGTTCCAAATGGGTTTCATATACTATTATTTCGTATTGAAAATAGAGATTTAAACCATAGGTTAAACCCACGGTTCCCAATACAACATAATAAAGTTTGTCGTAATCGGTGAAATTGGACCATTTCATCCAAAACTTAAAACTAAAACCTATGGCAATCCCAACCAGGAACTCAAACAGTCCGATAATGTAAAGTCCATTAATTGAAACCTTGGCGAGTAAGAAGGCTATTACGATTGAGAGTACTACACATCCTATTACAGGAATGTAAAATTGGGGTACTCTTGTTTCTTTAGGTTGTGGGAGTGATTCCGGAATTACATAATCGTCCCAATTGTTTACCGATTCTTTTTCGTTAACTAGATTTTGAAGCTCTGCCTCATTATAAGATTTTTCTGTTTCTTGAAATGCATATATAAAAAGTTTGACCCGCTTTGAGTTTCTGCCAAAATCCCACATTTCATTACCCAAAGAAACACTTTTAACCCTGATTTTTCCGTATTCAAATGTTGCTGTAATTCCCTCTGTCCAACGCTCATTACCTAGCGATTTTTCCTTTCTTTTGGCTTCAATTGATTTGTCATCTTGATAAACGATGTCCCAATCTAAATTTTTACATGTTTTTTCGGCAATGGCACAAAATTCTTTTGCACTTCGTCTGGTGGTAAATTCGGTATTGTAACTGGGTGTCCAAGCGATACTGTGTTTCTTTTTAATTGTTTTTTCGTATTGTTTGAATTTGTCTTCCATTAGTAGGGGTTATTTTTAATCGTTTTGTTAAAGTTTATCAGCTTTCTCATTGGTACAGATCGAACCAAATGTTGGCTTATTGCTAAGATAGACAATTTTGATACCTAAAAAAATTTTATTTAAGAAAATACCTTCAATGTGTGCCTACTTTTTTTAGTCCTTAGTGAATAGTCCTTAGTCCTTAGTTCTTAGTGAATAGTCCTTAGTGCTTAGTGAATAGTCCTTAGTGCTTAGTCCTTAGTTATCAGTTTTCAGTTGACCGTTTTCAGTTGACTGTTTTGGGATGGGGTTTAGTATGTGCCTTTTTTTAGTTCTTTAGGGATTTGACGGGTTTATGGGTTCATCATTTACGTATTCTAATATATCTCCGGGTTGGCAATTTAATACTTCGCAAATGGTTTCTAAGGTACTGAATCGGATTGCTTTTGCTTTTCCGGTTTTTAAAATGGATAAATTGGAGAGCGTTAGCCCCACTTTATCCGAAAGTTCGTTTAATGACATTTTTCGCTTTGCCATCATGACATCCAGGTTTACGATTATAGGCATGGCTTATACAGTTAGGTCGTTTTCGTTTTGCAATTCTATCCCTTTTTTGAATACCTGAGCTATGATGTATAAAATTGCAGCCATCATGAGAAATGCCGGGGTATCACTCCAGAAGTTTGCCACATCGCTCACTTCGTAGCCTTTGTGGATGAGGTGAGTGGTGTATTTTTGAGCTATGAAACTCAGTACGGCAATGGCCACTGCTTCGTAACTTATTTTTTCAATTCGGTTCGCTATTTCTCTATCAAATGGTTTTACCCAATTTAGTTTTAGAAAAATTTTGATAACCAAGTAAAACAGGTACGCTTTAAGAATGGCTCCCATTACTACAAAACTCATTAATCCTGTAAAATGCGGATATTGGTTTTCATACATGTCTGAAAGGTCTAATCCTTTGTACAAGTTTTGGCTCACTACCGGATTGAAATAAGCATAAATCCAATTAAAAATTAAGGCTCCGGCCTCAATGCAAAGTCCTAAGAAAATAATCCAAGACATGACGTGCAATCCTTTTAAAATAGTCTCATTGTTTTTTGACATCGCTCTATTGATTTAAAATTAGATGGCAAATCTACACATTATTTATTGATAAACAATAAAAAAATGTAGAAAAACAAAAAAATTTTGTTGAATAGGCTTTTTTTAGTCCTTAGTTCTTAGTCCTTAGTTCTTAGTTCTTAGTTCTTAGTTCTTAGTTTTCAGGGATTGGTTGTGGGATTAAACAATTGCTAATTTTTTAGTTTCGATGGTGGAAAATGATTTGGATTGCAAAAATTTTCCTAAATTTGAGAAACATCCCTTATTTATTATCCGAACTTCGGTTTTGTAAGGGGGTATATTTACAACTAACTGTTTTTTTATGCGGTATTTCTACCCCGGACTTCTATTTTATTCTCAAAGAAAATGGCTTTCGAGAAGTTGGTTAACCCTTGTGTTTTTACTAGTTTTTGGTGTGCTGCACAGTCAAAGCCCGCCGCAGTCATCTCAATGGCTTAATGTGTATACTTTGCACCCTAACCGCTCCCATCAGTTTAAGCTTGTGGTACCCGGTGGTAGCGAAAAAATTAAGTTCAAAGCCGGATGGACCCTAACCGAAACCCGTGCCGGAATTACCATTCAACGGGTATTGGAACAAGACACCTTGGTTACTATACCTCGAGACCGTTTGGTGCCCCTTACTTCTCCTTGGAAAATGGCAGCTCTTAAAATCTCGACCGAATCTCCCGGAAAAATTTACTTTCAACCGGTTCCTTTTCTAGACCCATCGGATGCTTTTTTGAATCAAACGCTTTACCTTTCTTTGCCCGTCAACGAGGAGCTGTGGGTTACGCATTGGCACACCAAGTGGAGTGCTATAACTATACCATTTTCTATCCGACCGGCTATTGGAAACCGAATTCGGAGTCAGGTAACCAGTGAGTTCAAAGTAGGAACTGCCTTTAGTTTGAATCATGACTGGGAGTTTTATAAAAACCGAGGATTGGCTATTAAAACCCGAACGTATGGCTTTTCATTCGGATTGGGTTTTGGCTTGGGACGTGTTAAGCTTGATGAAGGTTCGACGCTCTTGTCTGGGGCTTCGTATGAAAATGACGAGGAAGGTCTCATTCTGTTTGTTACACCCGGATTGGGTTTTAACATCCGCGGATTCAAAATTTTAGCATTTTACGGTTGGGATTTGGGTTTGACTCAAAATACCAACGATTGGAATTACAATGGCAAACCCTACCTTGGTGTAGGTTTGGGATTTGATTTTTGGACCCTTAAACGTTGATTTTTTTAATATGCTCATTTAAAAACACACAGTATGACATTCAATAAACCGCTATATGCACCCCTACCCATGGTACTAACCGTACTGTTGTTTGCCCTTTTTTCGGGGAATTCGGCTCAAGCTCAAGCTCTTTCCCAAGCCGTTTTATTTCAAAATGTTTCGGTTTTTACCGGATCTTCAGAAAAACTCTTGACCCACCACTACGTTTTGGTTCAAGGGAATCGGATTGCCTCTATTTCGGCTATTCCTCCTGAGATTTCGGCAGATACTCAAGTTATCGATGGTACCGGTAAAACTTTGATACCCGGTTTGATCGATGTGCATGTGCATCTCATTTTTGGAGCTTTGACGATGCGGGATATGATGACTCCGGATGTTCAGCCCGAGGATTTGTATGCCAAAGTCTATGAGGCTTCGAAACAGACCTTGCTGCAAGGTTTTACTTCGGTTCGGGATGTGGGCGGACCGGTTTTTGCCTTGCAGAAAGCTATTGATGCAGGAACCGTTCAGGGTCCGCGAATTTGGCCCTCGGGTGCTATGATCAGTCAGACTTCGGGTCATGGCGATTTGCGTACTCCGGATGAACGTTCCCGACGGTTTTTTGGTCCCATATCACGTGCCGAAAATTTTGGAGCTACTTTTATTGCCGACGGTCGGGATGAGGTGCTTACGGCTGTACGAGAGAATTTGCGTTTTGGAGCCAGTCAGATTAAATTGATGGCCGGAGGCGGTACGTCATCGGCCTATGACCCGGTAGATGTTACGCAGTATACTTTTGATGAAATGCGAGCAGCTGTTGAAAGTGCCGAAGATTGGGGGACGTATGTAACGGTGCATGCCTATACGCCCCGAGCCATTCAAAGGGCCATCAAGGCCGGTGTAAAGTGTATTGAGCACGGACAGCTTTTGGATGTGGAAACCCTTCGACTCATCAAGAAACATAAAGTTTGGTTGAGTACTCAATATTTGGTTGAAGATACACCCGATATGGATCCGTTGCGAAGAGCCAAGCGAAAACCGGTTATAGACGGTCAAAAAACCCTGTGGCCCTTAGCTAAAAAGATGAAAATTCAATTGGCCTGGGGAACCGATTTTCTATTTGAGCCTTGGTTAAATGCCGAACGGAATGCCTATTTGGTCAAATTGAACACATGGTTTACTCCATTTGAAATTTTAAAAATGGCCACTTACGACAACGGACGTTTGTTGGCTCTCTCGGGGAACCGGAGTCCTTATCCCGGAACTGTTGGTGTAATTCAGGTGGGAGCTTTGGCCGATTTGATTTTAGTAGACGGGAATCCCTTGGTCGATATAAGCTTGATAGCCCAGCCTGAAGCCAAATTCTGGGTCATCGTCAAAGACGGACGGATTGTGAAAAATCGTTTTGAAACGCGGGGGTTTTAGTTTTTAGTCCTTAGTTCTTAGTGAATAGTCCTTAGTGCTTAGTTGTTAGTTGACAGTTGACTGTTTTTGGTGGTGGGTGATGGGTTGTTTGAGGGATTATGTTAAGAAGGTATATAACTTATGGGCTATTGTTCTCCATGCTTGCGTATCAAAAAAGAGAACTTCCATGGTGTGTTCCAAAATGATCGCCAGACCTACATATAAAAGAGAAGGGTGAATTTTTCCATTTGTAAATTTATCCCAAGCCCAAGAAATAAGAATTAAACTATCGGCTAGAACCACAGCAAACCAAATTTCCGGGTTTTCAACAGTTGGGAAATAATGTCTAAATCTAAACCATGCCGGCCATAAAATAACTATGGTTGACAACAGCATCAATCGTTTATGTACATCCGGCTTCTTTCTGTAAACCAAAGCCGCTATTACTAGGGAAATAAACATGATTGCAGTGGTTACGTTGCCTACAATTCCTGAAATTGCAGTTTCGCCCAATCCGAGATTTAACTCCTTTTCAACTGCATAAAGTCCAACGGGTATTATTGTAAAAGCTGTTCCTAAAGCTATAAAAAATCCACACAAACCCCATTTTATGTGTGTTTTATATCTTTTTGTTTGTATGAAAACAGATTGCATTGTAAAAAGAAGCACCCACAAAAAAGCTAATATGGCATGAATGTAAATACTAACCGGAGCTCTAAAACTTCCTTCACTCAAAGGTATCAGGAAGGGTTTTGCAAAGCCTATTGCAATTGCCATTAGCCCTATCAGCCCAATCCCACTATATAAAGTTATTTTGTGTTTCAATTTTTGTTGTTGAAATTTTCTGTTGCTGTATTTGCAAATATAGTGAAGTTAGTTGGTTAGTACTTAGTGAATAGTCCTTAGTTCTTAGTGCTTAGTCCTTAGTGAATAGTCCTTAGTTGACAGTTGACTGTTTGGGTGGTGGTGGATGGGAGAACCTTTGAACCTTAAAGGAAGAGGAGTAGTGGTTGATTTTTTTTACTGCATTTTAACAGGTTTTGTAGTTGTGTGGTTTTAGCAAGGTGAAAGTTTATTGACTCTCTGTACTTCATTTAAAAGTTTAGCTGAAGTGAAATCGAATTGTATTTTCTTTTTTTACAAATGAATTGGTTTACTTATTAAAAATTAATCCTAAACCGAAGCCCATATCGCTGTCATAATGGGTTCTAAATCCAAAGTTTTGGGTTGCGATATAGTTTAGTCCAAGCATATATTCCCGGTCTGTATTGACCATAAATGCTGCTCTAAATCGTTTTGAAACCGGAATATCTTCTCTTCTTAACTGTACCCTCACATTTCCATCCTGATAGATTTCTGTTTGCAGAATGACAAGAAGCGGAAGGGTATAAGCAACACCCAGACTAAATTGTGCCCGATTGTCTTTGGTATTGGTTTGACCCAAAAGATTTTTTTCTGACTCCCGGTGTTTTCTGTAACGCCAATCAAACCCCACAAATGGCATCCACCATTGATTTCTACCCAAATACCTTCCCAAGTGCGTTTCAACTTCATAACCGTGCCTGTCATGATATCCCAATCGCCATTCTGTATTCAAACTCCATCGGGTATTTTGAACCATTGCCATTCCGTCGTTTCCATTGGTGGCAAAGTCATTTTGGAACATAAAGTGCGGTTCGTTACTTTCACGTTGTAATTTTTTGTACCCCCATTTTTTGTCCGGTAATAATGGATTGGGTTCTTGATTTTCAGTGCTAAACACGCGATTCATACCGGCCATCATGTGGTAGAGAATATGACAATGAAAAAACCAATCGCCCTCTAAATTAGCCTCAAATTCTATAACATTGGTTTCCATGGGCATAATATCCATAACATTTTTAAGCGGAGCATAATCTCCTTGCCCATTAATCAGTCTAAAGTCATGACCATGCAAGTGCATGGGATGCCGCATCATCGAGTTGTTGTAGAGCGTAATCCTTATGATTTCTCCTTGCTTTATCAAAATTTTATCGGTTTCGGCCAGCACTTTGTTGTCCATGCTCCACACATAGCGGTTCATGTTGCCGGTCAATTCAAACTTCAACTCTCTGACCGGTGCATCTTTGGGTAAAGTCGTTTTGGTAGGCGATTTCAGCATGGCATAATTCAAAGTAACAGTTGCCACCCCAGTCCTCCCCGAAGGAGAGGAAGCTACCTCAGGATACATTACCGCATTCATATCCATTTGTTGCAACGACATGTCCATTCCCATATCGTTCATGGTACCATCCATTCTCATCATATCGTTCATCATGTTCATCCCTTCAAAATAATTTAGTTTTGGCAAGGGATTTATCAATTGTTTGATACCTTCCCCAATATAGAGGGATACAGAGCCCGAACGGTCTTCGGGGGTGGCCATGAATTCATAGGAAGTATTTTCTGCCGGAATGCCAACGATTACATCGTATGTTTCTGAAACCCCGATTATCAATCGATCTACTTCCACCGGTTCTACATCATTTCCGTCATTGGCAACAACGGTCATTTTTCCCCCTGCATAGGTTAGCCAAAAATAGGAAGAAGCACCCCCGTTTGAAATTCGCAATCGCACTTTATCACCCGCTTTAAATTGAGAAAGTTGGCTTTCAGATGTTCCGTTTATCAGGAATTTATCATAATAGACATCACTCACATCCATGGCCAACATTCGTTTCCATTCATTGGTTAGTTTGGTTTTAAAATGTCCTGCTTGGATAGCTTCACTGTAACTTTGAACCGCGTCTTTTTTTATGGCAAACCAATCATTGGCGTTGTGTAACATCCGGTGGATATTTTCGGGTTTCATGTCAGACCATTCACTCAACATGATGGGCACATACGGTAAATCGTCTATGCCTTTTCTAAAAGTAGGATCATCCTTCCGCTTTAATAAAACCATAGAGCCATACATGCCTATTTGTTCTTGCAAACCGCTGTGACTATGATACCAGTGTGTCCCGTTTTGAATAATGGGAAAACGATACACATGGGTCGTATTCGGCTCAATTGGCATTTGAGTCAAAAACGGAACGCCATCTTCTTTATTGGGCAAATACAGTCCATGCCAATGCATGGATGTACTCTCTTTGAGTCTGTTGTGTACGTGAATTTCGGCTATATCACCTTCCGTAAAGGTAAGTGTCGGCATCGGAATTTGTCCGTTTACCGCAATGGCTCGTTTTTCTTTTCCTGAAAAATTGACGATAGTGTCTTTTACATACAGGTCATATCGCACTACTTTCCCCGGGGTGGTCGGGTCTTGTTGTGCGTAAGGATTTTGAAGGGTAGTGAATACCCCTAAAATACACAATACCTGTTTTAAAAATTTGATATTTTGAATCATTCGTTTTGCTTATTGATTTTCAAAATCAAATGAAACGCTTAGAAACTCCCAGGTTACGCTTATCCGGCCTTTTCGATCGGTTAAAGCCTGAACTTCATAAGTAAGTGCCTCTGTGATTTTTTTATTTTTTTTAGGTTTTACGGTTAGCCTAATGATATCAAGCTGTTCGTCATAGTTATCTGCCAAGTGCATATTCCAATTTTGATTCAGAATCACGATCCATTCTTTTTTGTCGGGAATGGTAAAGAAGCCGTACTTTCCTTTCGGAACGAGTTGTCCGTTTATTTTCACATCTTCCGAAAATTCAATCCAGGTAGCCGAATGAGCACCTGTTACCCACACTTGTCCATAGGCAACCAAACCGTTCCATATATTTCGACCCCTCACACTGGGCGAGCCATAATCGATGTGGACATGATTGTTGCCAACCATTTCCATAGCTACAGCTCTTGGGCTTTTTGGTTTGGCGGTACTATCTGTTTTTGTATTGTGGTGGTCGTGCTGCGCAAAACCTTGAAATGACATCAATACAAGCGTGAAATAGACGATAATTTTCATATTGTTTTTAAATTTTTAAAATTGATAAAATACCATTAGACCACTCATCACTATCATGAGTGCATCTTCAATAATAGTTACGGTGCTCATTGGCAAATTGAACACTGCACCTAGACAGGCACATTGAATTTTCTTTTTGTTTAATACCGATTGCAGTACCCCGATGATGCTGATGCTCATCACTATAAAGGTGATACTATTTGTAATCAGCGGATTAAAATTAACTAAAAAAGCTATTCCCAAAGCCAACTCCGTGAAGGCATAGATGTATGCCCAGGCCGGAAACCGCATAGCAATCACATCATACATCACATAACTTTCGGCAAAGCCTTTGAGGTTCAACATTTTGAAAAATGAAAATACCAAAAAGAAACCCGCCATAAAATGTCGCATCCATTGCATCCCCTCAAAATGATGATTGGTTAACTGAACCAACGTTGTGACCAAAGTGATGTACATGAATATCAACAAAATAGGCTTATAAGTTGCAAACCAACTCTTGGCTTGTTCAGTTACTTCGTTGTGATGTATAGCAGTCATCTGATATTTTTCAGGCAATGCTTTTTGCAGCTTATCTAATGGTATGTGTTTTTCCATTGTTATAGTTGCAGCATTTTCGTCTTTTGAAACGTCAACGCTCAGAACATGTTCAACCCCCATCAAGGCTGATTTTACTTTTGCTTCGCAACTGGAACAAGTCATTCCGGTTACATGATAGGTATGTACCATAATTTTAATTTTTAAAGGTTATTAATCAGGGTACAAAGTTCTGTTGCAGAATGTTTATTGTTGTTGTGATATTTTGGAATTCTGTTGTAACATTTACAAGTCTTCAATTTGTCTTCGTTTTTTGTCTTTCAACTGCTTGTAATGGGAGGGCGAAAAACCCGTTACTTTTTTGAATTGATTACTCAAATAGGCTACACTGCTGTAATGCATCTGAAAAGCAATTTCATTCAACGTCAATTCATCATACAGGAGTAACTCCTTAACCTTTTCAATTTTTTGCTGAATAAAGTATTTTTCAATGGTTGTGTCTTCTACTTCCGAGAACAAATTGCTCAGCGATGTATAGTCTTGAGCCAAATGGCTTGATAAAAACACAGAAAGATTAGTGTTCAGACGGGCATTATTTTGATGCACCAATTCAATAATCAAGGTTTTAATTCGTTCGATTAACCGACTTTTTTTATCATCGATTAACTCAAACCCATATCGTTTTAGCTGTTCGGCAATATTCCTTTTTTGAAGCTCAGAAATTGGTTCTGTAGTTTCCACCTCACCCAAATCAACGCTCAGCAGTTGAAGTCCGAGTTTTTCCAACTCAGACTTCACTACCATTTTACAGCGGCTGCACACCATGTTTTTGATGTATAACTTCATTTATTCAATGGTTTCTACTGTTTTACCACAAGTGAGCATCTTCGAACCATAATACGGGTTCTTCACGGCATTTTCCTTACTCAACCAATGGGCCCCTTTGCCGTTGTCTGCCATAGGGCAATGCTGATAATACACAGGTGCCTTCTGTTTGGATACTTTCAAGAGTTGATAGAGTTTTTCAGAAAGCTTCATCAAACGATCCCGCTGAAGCCCCAACTCTTTGGTAGCTTCGATGCGTTCGGCATCTTTAATTAAATCCTGCATCACCTTCATCCAAACCCCATGTTCTTCTGGGGTGAGTTTGTTCATTTGTACCTCCTTAAGTGCATTAAGCAATTCTTTGGCTTTTGCAGAAGCCAAATGGCCATCAGACGAAACCAAAGCATCTTTTAGTGCAAAATATCTCTCAAAAACTGCTGATAACTCAGCAACTTCCGGCTGGACATCACCGGTACTTTCAGTCTTTCCATCATGATGATGCATCGCATGGTCTTCACTGGTTTTTGATGCGGCCATTTCCGATTTTTTTATGCGGTCATATTGGCAACAATTCGGAAGTTTGGCATATACCTCGTCCGGTGCCAAAAATTGGTCGCTATCGTAACCAGCCAAAGCAATACGTTTCAAGATTTCATTTGTATTGGTCTTACTTGGGTCGTAGGTTAGTATAGCCATTTTGGAGTCTTTGATCCATTCAATTTGGGCTACTTTTTTTCTATTTCCGGCTTTTTCAATGGTAGTTTTACACATACCACAGTTCCCGTAAATTTTTACGCTTTCGGTTATAGCGTTTTTGATTTGGGCATTACACACCATAAACGACAGCATTACGGTAAATGCTATCCCTATTTTTATTGATTTATTCATAATTATTGTTTTTGTGAATCAGAGAAACAACAACTCTGATTCAATTATTTAAAGCTCATGATTTTGTCTGAATGCAAGAAAAATGCTTTCGATTGGACACACTTAGGGCTGTTACCCCATTCAATTAGCCTATTTTGGGTGGTAACCAAATGGTGAAAAAGGCTTTAGAATTAAGAAGGTCAAGGTAGTAAAAACTCGGTTTCTTCAATAGAACCTTTGCATGGGAAAATTCGATAGGAGTGGGGAGTAGGAAACTCATTTGATTTGAGGGGCATTGGCAATTTAAATTATCGCATTTTCCACTACACTTTTTTCCGTGTTTCATGCATTGTCCTTTTAATGAAGAGCAACCCTCTTTTTTTTCCATTTGAGTAACGGATGGATTCGGATCTTTTGTTTCAAATTTCACAGATTTTGCCTTACAAGCATATAAATCTGTTGGAGTCATACAGAAACCAATCAAGAGGAATAAAGCTATGTGAATCCATTTTTTCATACTCCTAATCTTATTCAAAAGTACAATTTTTTTTTTGAATTCATTGTTCAGTATATGAAGCACTTTCGGTTTTTAGTCCTTAGTCCTTAGTTCTTAGTCCTTAGTGCTTAGTCTTTGATTGAATCGGTATTTTGGCATTCGATGAAATGCTCTTTTTTTCCTCCTAACTTCTAAAGCGGGGTCTTTTATCGATTTTTGGTGTTGGTTATCGAAAAAAGCGGGTTGGCCTTGGCGGTGTGTGTAGTTTTACATCCGAAATCAAACCCCATGCTATTTATGAAAACTGTTTATTCTTTCTTATTTTTCTTCTTCTTCGCCGGTATGGTAGCTGCTACAGCTCAAACTCCTGCTCCTGCTGAAGCTCAAGAAACTGCTGAAAAGGTAGAGACAGTTGTAGAAACTCCAGCTGCTGCAGTAGCTTCTGTTGAGATGGCTTCTTGGTTTGTGGGAACATTGAATGCGGCTTCTTCGGCTACCGGAGCGGTAAAAGCAACCCGCAGTTTGGTTCCTTCTAAAAAAGAGCAGTATTTGCAATCGGGTATGTCGAACAAAACTTTATTGATTCGTTCGATTTTACGCAAAGCCGATGGTTTTGTAAATGCTACCGTATAATTGGTTTATAATACGTTCTGCTATTAAGTAGATGGCCCTATACTAGAAAGTTTACTTTCTATTATCTAAACCCTGAAAACCCTTCATATGAGGGGTTTTTTTATCCCTGCCACGTCATTTTGTTTTCGCCTTTTTGCCTTGTTGGTGTTGGTTGTGTATCTGTCTGAATTGTAGGATGCTTTTTAATTTTAAAATGCCGTTTATCGATTATTTTTGATTTTGGTCGAATTCTTCATTTTTTAATTCCGAATTGCTATTCGCAATCAACATTTAATGTATTTTTATGCTGGAAAAAACTGAATACTAGTCCTTAACGTTTTCGAGCCTTTGCTCGTAGTATGTTGGGTACAATAGACCCCGAGCCTATGAAATTAAGAATTACTCTTGCTTCGGCATGTTGGCAAGCCCCCTTTGTTTTGCGGGTTTTTTTGCTACTTGTCCTTGTATTGGGTCTTCCTCGCGGAGCCCAAGCTCAGGTTTCTTCCTATGGTTTTTCTGAAAACATTGTGGGTTATACGCCACTAGGTGCCGGAAGTACCGTGGCCTATGCGGCTCCTTGGAATAATTATGCCGGAACTCCGGCTTTTACCCCCTTAGGATTTACTTTTGTTTACGACGGTATTGCTTATACGGAATGTTTTATTAGTACCAATGGTTTCATCACGTTTGGAGCTACGCGTCCTGCCGCTACTAATGTGGGACCGTTAAACAGTACCAATACGTATGATGGAGCTATTTCGGCTTTGGGTGTCAATTTGTTTTCGGATACGGGTGCGATTCGATATCAAACTATAGGCACGGCTCCCAATCGCACATTTGTGGTGCAATGGGAAGCGGCCGTACGGGTGGCTCAGCCCGGAGCTTTAAATTTCCAAATTCGCTTGCAGGAAACTACCAATATCATTCAACTGGTGTATGGTTTTTGTTTTCCTACCGAAACGACCAACGTTGGGGTGCAAGTCGGACTCCGCGGCCTCAATAATACGTTTGCCCAAGGCAATGTTAAAAACCGATTGCAACCTCCGGCCAATGCTTTGAGTAGTTGGTTTCAAAAAACCACCGAAGGAACGGCCAACAATAGTTCCGTACGCACCAGTTTTGCCGATTTTCCCGATAACGGATTGGTATATACGTTTACGCCACCGCCCCCTTGTGTTACCCCTACGGGTGCTTTAAGTAATTTGGTGGTTGGGGGAACCTCGGTTACTGTGAATAGCTTTACCGGTAATAGTTTTTCTCCCGGAACTTCAAATGCCAATGGGTATTTGATTTTACGTAGTTTGGCGAATGAACCCCCTACTGCAGCCGATATTCAAAACCGCGTTTTTTATTCGGGTACTACCGGAATTTATACCGTAGTTTCTTCCGGTACGGCTACTACTTTTACCCAAACGGGTTTGGCCAACAATACTACCTATTACTATTGGGTAATTCCTTATAATTTCAATTGTTTTGGAGCTCCATTTTATCATTTGGCCGGTATGGTTAGTGGTTCGCAAACTACTTGTATTCCGGCTCCCGGAATTTCACCAGCTACCGCAGTGGGTGGAAATGAGTTTACTGCTAACTGGTCTGCCGTTGCCGGAGCATCCGGTTATGCTATTGATGTAGCTACTAACGCGACGTTTACCAATTTGGTTCCGGGCTATAGTAATTTTCCGGTTGGGAATGTTACTTCATTTGTAGTAACAGGATTAAATCCGGTTACGACCTATTATTACCGCGTACGAGCGATAGGTTTGGGCTGTGCCTTAACCAGTGGTTCTTCCTTTGCCACTACGACTTGTGGTTTTTACACCATTCCTTATACCCAAAATTTTGATACGACTCCTGTAAACGGCATTCCGTCTTGTTCTGTTGTGTCTGATGTGAACGGCGATGCCACCACTTGGCGTACGCAAACCATTAATGTGGCTTCGGCTCCCCGAGCGTTGTATATAAACAGTACGGCTTCGGTTATGGACGATTGGTTTTTTACCCCGCCCTTGCAATTGAATGCCGGAGTAACTTACCGCTTGTTTTTCCGTTACAACACCCAGCGAGTAGGAGCTACAGCCGAGAACCTTAGAGTTCGTTGGGGTAGTGGTCCCAGTGTGGGTCAAATGAATATTACTCTTTTAGATTTACCCAATATACTTAGTACACTTTACCAATCGGCGGTAGTAGATTTTACTCCCATTACCTCCGGTTTGTACAGCATAGGATTTCAAGGGTATTCTTTGGCCGGTCAAACCAGTATATCCCTAGATGATATTAGTGTTACGATAGCCCCTACTTGTTTTGAGCCCAAAGAAATTACGGTAAATGCTGTAGGAATTTCTACGGCTACTTTGAGTTGGTCTGAGCCTGAGCAAATTCCCTCTGTAGGGTATGCCTATTATGTATCTCCTTCCTCCACGCCTCCTACCGGAGCTACTGTACCCACAGGAACTACTACCGGAACATCTGTTTCATTAACGGGTTTGACATCGTCTACTACTTATTATTTTTGGGTTCGTGGGGTTTGTGGTCCCGGAGGCAACAGCGTTTGGAGTTTGGTACAGGAATTTAGTACCGATTGTGATCCTCCGTTTTTTGTGAGTGCTCCACCGGTAACCCGATGTGGGGTTGGAACTGCGGTTTTAACGGCTGTACCCAATACCGGTTCCATTACCCAATGGTATGCTTCTGCGGTGGGTGGTACTCCTTTAGCCAGCGGAACAACCTATACGCCTTCTTCCTTGTTAACGTCAACCACTTTTTATGTAGAGGCAGTTGCTTCGGGGGGGAATGTCACTTTAGGACCTGCTTCACCTAATGCCATTGGAGGCGATCGGAGTGCCTCTACTGTAGCTACTTTTAATACGATAGTTTTGAGTGAAGCTACTACTTTATTGTCTTTAGATATTTATCCGATGAGTTCGGGACAGGCGGGAACTTTGACCGTTCGCAATTCGATAGGTCAGTTTGTAGCTTCCTATAATTTTACGACCAATGTAGTAGGGGGTAGTACTCCGCAAACCCTTGCTTTGAACTTGCCTTTGACTTCGGGAACCTACAATGTGTTTTTGGATGTGGTTCCTACCTCGGGTTTGATTACCAATTTGGAAAATGTAGCTTATCCGTATACCAACTCGGTGGCCACTTTGGCGGGTAACGGATTTGACAATAACTTTTACATGTATTTTTACAACTGGAAATTCACTACAGTATGTCGATCGCCACGGGTTCCGATTTCGGTTACGCTAACGCCTCCACCGGCCTTAGGGATTAGTGCCACGGAAACCACGATTTGTAGTGGAGATATCACGGCACCGGTACTGGTTACCGGGTTGGGATCATACAGTACGTATTCTTGGTCTCCGGCAACAGGTGTTAGTGGCAATCCGGTTTCCGGATTTACATTTGCACCTACCGATACTACGGTTTACACGTTGTTGGCTTCGCAAACGTTTGGCGATTTTTGTGCCAATATTGTTACGTTTACCGTCCATGTCAATGTTTCACCGCCTCAGGTGTTCTTGAGTCCTGCTACGGCTACACTATGTGCCGAGTCGGTTCAATTGATTTCGGCCAATTTGGGAGCGGCTTCTCAGGTTCCCATTTTGAATTCCAATTTCAATGCGGGAGCCGGTGGATGGACTTCTATCAATGAATCTACCGGAGGTACTCCGGCTGCAGCGGCCTGGACACTTCGCAATAGTCCGTACCCCTATGCCTCGGCTTTCTGGAATGTGACCATGTCGTCTCCCGATGCGTCTCCCTTTTTCTTAACCAATTCGGATGCTCAAGGGTCGGCACCCGGTGTGCAAACCCGCACTATTTTGGAGTCGCCTCTTTTTAGTTTAGACGGATTGAGTACCGCTACTTTGACGTTTCGTCATTATTTGTTTTATATTTTTCCCAACACGGCTCGCGTAGAAGTGAGTACCGATGCCGGAGGCAGTTGGACTACCTTACAATCGTTTATTACCTCTCAAGGTTTGGCCAATTCGTTTGCTTTGGCCACTGTGAATATGACACCCTATGTGGGTCAGACCCAAGTTAAAATTCGTTTTTTGTATGAAGCTACCTGGGATTACGGTTGGGCTATAGACAATGTACTTGTGGCCGGAAACCCCATATTGAATGTGGTTTGGACGCCCATTACCGGTTTGTTTACCGATGCGGCGGCAACGGTTCCGTATGTAGCCAATACGCCCCTTGGGCAAGTGTATGCCAAGCCTTTGACTACCACCACTTATACCGGAACAGTAACCAGTGTAAACGGTTGTTTTACGTTGAATACGGCTACAGTAACGGTAGATCCGCAACCGGTGGGTGGTACTTTGAATGGCAATCAGGAGTTGTGTGGTGGGGTGAGTCCTTCGCCTTTGGAATTGACGGGTTCGTTTGGTACGATTGTCCGTTGGGAATCGGCTGATGATGCTTTGTTTACGGTAAATGTTACCCCCATTGCAGTTACAACGGCTACCTTAAATTCGGCTCAAATGGGTACCATTACCGGCATACGCTATTTCCGTGCAGTTTTGAGTAATGGGGTTTGTCCGGTGGTTTATTCTACGGTTTCATCGGTGGGTTATCCTAGTACGGTTTGGAACGGAACTGCCTGGAGTAATGGGTTGCCCAATGCTTCGCGACGTGCTGTTTTTACCGCATCTTATCTTTCTACCGGAGATTTAACGGCTTGTGCCTTGGAAATGGCAGCCGGAGTTACGGTTACTTTCCAAAGCGGTCATACCTTAACCTTAACCAATCCGTTGTTGGCTTCGGGTACACCCGGAACCGCTTCGTTGGTTTTTGAAAACGGAGCTTCTTTATTGCAAAACACAACTTTGCCCAATACCGGTACTATTTTTTACAGACGTAACAGTACCCCTATGGTGTCTTACGATTATACCTATTGGTCTTCTCCCGTTGCGGGACAAGTGTTGGGGTCGTTTTCTCCGTATACCAATATAGGACGTTTTTACATTTGGAATGCCACGGTGTACAACTGGCAATCGGTAGCGGCTACTTCTACTTTTGTTGCGGGTCGTGGCTACATCATTCGGGCTCCTAGTATCGCTCCTTTTAATACGGTTACGCCACATGTATTTAACGGTGTATTTCGCGGAGTTCCCCACAACGGTCCGGTTACGGCTCCTGTGGTACGATCGGGAACTAATGATATGAATTTGTTGGGCAATCCGTATCCGAGTGCTATTAGTGCCGATGCTTTTATATCGCATCCGGGTCATACCGGTGTGGTAGGAGGGACTTTGTATTTTTGGACACACAATACGCCGATAACCAATAATGTTTACACTTCGAATGATTATGCGGTGTACAATTTTACCGGAGGGGTAGGTACCCAAGCGGCGGTTTCGCCCGGAGCCAATCTTTCGGTACCCGATGGTACGATTGCAGCGGGGCAAGGGTTCTTTATGCGAGCTTTGAGTTCGGGAACGGCCCGTTTTGAAAATACCATGCGATTGGCCGGACAGAACACTTCATTTTTCCGAACGGCTCCTGCGGTTTCGTCTGCCGAGGGGGTTTCTAAAAACCGTTTGTGGTTGGAGTTAACCCACGATCAAGGAGCTTATAAGCAAATGTTGGTGGGGTATCTAGACGGAGCTACTTCGGATTTTGATGTATTGTATGACGGAGCGTATGTTTCGGGTAGCAATCCTGTGGGCTTGTATTCTTTATTGGAGGGTATGCCGCTTTCGATACAAGGAAAAGGCTTGCCTTTTGCGGTGGGCGATCGTATCCCGTTGGGCATGGTTACATCTTTTGCCGGGGCATTCCGTATTGGGTTGGCTCAGTTTGACGGTTTGTTTGTGAATCAAGCCGTGTATTTGGAAGATTTGCACTTGGGACTTGTGCATGATTTGAAACAAGGACCTTATGATTTTACTACGGATAGCGGAACTTTTCACGATCGTTTTGTATTGCGATTCCAGCCCGGTACTTTATCTTTGAACGATGTTTCGGCGGCTCAAGCCTTGGTATTTGCCCAATCGGGAGATTTGGTGGTACGGGTGCAAGGCGATGCTTTGTTGCAGGACGTTGTAGTATATGATTTGCAAGGGCGATTGGTGGCACGTCAAAACGGATTGAATCATACCGAAACCCGTTTGGAGCAACTGCCCTTGGCTACGCAACTGCTACTGGTTCAGCTTACTTTGGATTCGGGTGTGGTGGTTACGCAAAAAGTCCTTTTCCCATAAGAGTCTCTGTTTTTGTAGCTCAAATTCTACAACTTTATTCTTTAATTTCTTACTTTTTTATGTCGGATGTACGGCAAACGAGGTGCAGTTGGACTGATTTTTTGGTAATATATCGAAAAAAAATGGATGCTTGCATTGAGTCGTGTAGCTTTACAGCACATTGTTATTTACACTTTTTGCCCACTCCTTTCCGGCGAAAGCGTTGGATTTTCGGGAGTTTTACTCCTACTGTTTTGAACAAAACCTTTCTGAATCGGAAAGGTTTTTTTATTTTATATTGTAATTTTTCTGACAGAAATGTTACGAAATTGTTACGCTATTAACAACTTTTTTGTGTATGAAATAAAAAAAAAGTTATATTTGTCGGGAACAAAAACCAGATACATTGTTTGGTTTTTTTTCGTTAGAGCCCTTTCTATCTACTGTATTCTTCTGAGGCACGTATTTTTTGACCGGAGTTGAAAATGTCGTGTTTTTTTCACATCTGTACTGCTGTGGTGCGGGCTGGTTTCTTTTGGCTTAACCACCTGAAAGACCCGCTCGGCTTTGATTTCCAAAAACAATGACTAACCCGGCTTTGGCCGCATGATACGTTTATGAAACAACAGTACTTTACCCGATTTACGGCACATTTGCTTTTTTTATTCACTTTGTGGAGTTTGCCGCAAACCACCCAAGCTCAAGATTGTATTGGACCTTATCATATTTTTGAGGGAGGGGATGCAATTGCTAATCTAACAACAAAAGGTTGGAATGTTACTGCGACACTTGGGACAAACGCAGCTAATGCTTATAGTGGTACAAGGCATTTACAATTCAATACTGCTGCCGGAAGATTTATTCGCACTCCGTTAATTGCTAATCCTTCTCGCTTTAGTTTTTATTATAGATCTACATTATCAACTACAACAAATTGGTTTTTTAATGTAGAATATTCAACAGATGCTACATTTTCAACTTTTACTAGTTTGGGTACTTATGGTTCAGCCACTGGGAACGCTAATTATCAACAATTGGATTTGGATTTAGTAGCTTTAGGACTTCCTAATAATGTATACATTCGAATTATTTCAAATACTACAGGTGCTTTTTTTGTAGATGACATTGGAATTACTTCTACTGTTTCTTCTGAGAATTTAACCATTGTACCAAAAAAGGGTACAACCGTTTGCACTCACAATTTATTATCGGGTTTGGTATATAATTTTTATGATAATGCCGGTCCAACCGATAATTACAGTACTGCACAAAACAATACGTTAACCTTTATGCCGGCTGCCGGAGAGCAAATTGAATTGAAATTTATAGCTTTTAATACAGTTGCAACTTCTACGGGAAATATAACAGTAACCGATGCTGATGCTCCATTGAATGCCTATACGGGAACGGTTATTCCCACTCCGTCTACTTATACATCAGTAGCCGGAAATGGCAGTGTAACCACTCAGTTTATAACATCTGGATCTAATGGAGCCGGATATCACATTGAAGTCCGTTCTAAACCTGCGGTGGCTACTTGTTCCAATGTGTTAACGCCTGCTATACAAGCCAATTCGCAATCGGCTTCGGGGGCTACCTTAACTTGGACACAGCCTGCGGCTTTGCCGAGTTTGGGGTATCAGTATTTTATTTCTACAAGCAATACGACACCTTTGGCTTCGGCCACGCCTACGGGGTCTTCGGGTTTCAATACTACTTCTGTGGTGGTGAACACTTTGAGTCCCAATACGACGTATTTTGCCTGGGTGCGTTCCAATTGTGATACTTTGGTGGGCGATTGGGTGTATGCGGGTACGTTTGGTACGTTGTGTTCGGCCTATTCGGTTCCCTATTTGGAAGATTTCAACGGTTTGAACGGTCCGCTACCCGTATGTACGTCGCAAGCGGCACCGGGGCAATGGAGTACCAATATTGTAAACGGAAACTTGTTTACCAATACCAACGGGGCGATGTTCTTTACCAAGCCGGTTACTTTAACGGCAGGGGTGCTGTACCGTTTGACATACGATTACCGAACTTTGACCAATACGGCCGATTTTACCGTGTATTACGGTAGAACCAATACCCGCCCAACGGCGATGAACATCTCCAATTTGTTGTTTGAACATATTGGTGTATCTACGACGATTGAAAGTAACATCGTGCGTTTTACGCCTACGGTTTCGGGAACCCATTACATTGGGTTTTCGCTAGACGATTTGACCGGAGCGGCTTTCAACTTGGATAATATTATTTTGGTTGAAGAAAATTGTTTTGCTCCTACCGCATTGGTTGGTTCAAACCCAACGGCCAGTACTAGTAGTGGCAATGTATCTTGGACGCAACCGGCCAGTATTCCGGTAGGGGGCTACCAGTATTTTATTGGTACAACGCCGGCTTTCCCGTCGTTTAACAGTACGCCATCGGGTACTTTTGCTTCAGGCACGAGTGCTACTATTTTTGGATTGGCTTCGAATACTACGTATTATGTTTGGATTCGCTCCAACTGTGGCGGAACGTTTAGTGATTGGTCGAGTACCTTTGCCACCTTTACCACGGCTGTGATTCCGGCTGCGGTAGTAGTGGAAATGAGTACCGGAACCAGTACGGGTTGTAATTTCAACTTTTTTGACAGTAATGCCAATACTACAACTATTGGAAACTATAATAATTTTGAAGATTTTACCCGCACCTTTACAGCAGGCACACCGGGTTCACAATTGAAAGTAGAGTTTAGTGCTTTTGCTACTGAGAATAACTACGATGGTTTGATGATTTATGATGGGCCCAATACGGCTTCACCTTTGATTTCGTCCGGTTTGGGAGCCGGTACAGATCCGGTTAATTGTCCTGCCGGTTCGTTCCGCGGAACGGGTTCGCCGGGTACCATCTATTCTACCAGTGGATCTTTGACTTTCCGTTTTACATCCGATTATTTGGTTACGCGTTCCGGATGGGCGGCTACGGTAACGTGTGTGACCTTGCCTACCATTAGTTCGTTTAATCCGCCAACCAACAATTGTGGTACGGTTACCCAAGTTACGATAAACGGAACCAATTTTACGGGTGTAACGGGCGTGACTATTGGCGGCGTTCCTGTAACGATACAATCGGCTACCGCAACGCAGTTGGTAGTGAATTTGAATGCTTCGGTAACCGGAGGTCCTATTCGAGTGAGCAATTCGCAAGCAACGGCAACGAGTTCGACTTCTTTTGTGGTGCAAGCCCCGCCACCGGTAACTACGGGAGCATTGGTTTGTGCCGGACAAAGTGGCGTTTTGACTACGAGTACGGTATGTCCGGGTTACTTTTTCCAGGGGAATACCATCAACGGAGCTTTCAATTATTTGACAGATGCTACGGCACCGAAACCTTCAGGGTCGACCAATTCTACTACCTGTAGTTTTACCAGTACGGTTTTGGGTTATACGGCTACGTTGTTTCAGGTAAGTGTAACGGGAACCTATCAATTTGAAATGAACAATGCAACGGGGTATGATGCTATGGGTTATATTGCGGCATTTCCGTTTACACCCGGAACCTGTTCTCCAAACTTTGTGGTTGGAGATGACGATTCGGGACCCGGTTTGTTCCCAGCGATGTCGGGATTTTTGCAAGCCGGTGTAACCTATGTGTTGTATACGACTACTTTTGGTACCATTACTAATAATACGAATACTTATACTTGGACGGTAACTTCCAGTGCGGGGCAGTTGTTGCAAGCGGGTACGCCCGAGATGCGATGGTATACTGCTGCATCGGGAGGCAGTCCTATTTTTGTGGGGAATTCGTTCAATCCGGTAGGGGTTGCGGGTTCGGGATTAACGGATACTATGACTCCGGGTACGTACACTTTTTATGCGGCCTGTATTTCCAATCCGAATTGTAGAACCGCTACGGTATTTGAAATTCAGCCCGGTCCTGCAGTATCTATCACGCCCAGTACGACGGTTTGTGCCAATGCGGTACTGCCTTTGACTGCCAGTGGTACGGCTTCTACTTATACATGGACTTCTACGGTTCCGGGTTCGTTGTTTAGCGATGCCTTGGGAACGGTACCTTATGTAGCTGGTACTTCGACAACTTCGGTTTATTTACGTACGCCTGTTACGGCTACTGTTACGGTAACGGGAACGGCTTCGGTAACCGGTTGTCCGATGACGGCTACGGCCAATTATTCTTTGTTTACAAAAATTTGGAATGGGTCGGCTTGGAATGGCAACGGATTGCCACCAACGGCTACCGAGAGTATCTTCTTTAATGGGAACTTTACGACAACCGGAAATATGCAAGGCTGTAGTTGTACGGTGGGAAGTGGGAATGTAGTCGTAAGTTCGGGTCATACGTTATCTTTATTGAATGCCTTGCAAGTAACCGGAGGTTCGATGACTTTTCAGAACAATGCCAGTTTGTATCAGGTAAATCCGGTAACCAATACGGGTAATATTACCTATTTGCGTAGTACCACTCCAATGATACTTTACGATTATACCTATTGGTCTTCACCGGTGAGTGGTCAACGTTTGTTGGATATGTCACCGCAGACTACTACGGCCCGTTTTTATACATTTAATCCTGTGAATAATACGTGGGCATTTGCCAATCCAACGACCACTTTTATGGCAGAGGCACGCGGTTATATTGTTCGGGCTCCGCAGAATTTCAGTACCACAGTTCCGGCTATTTATACGGCTCCTTTTGTTGGGGTACCTCGTAACGGAAATTATTCGCATACCATTATTTTGGGTATGAGTGAATCGAATTTGATAGGGAATCCGTATCCGTCTGCTTTGAATGCCGATTTGTTTTTGAGTGATCCGGCGAATACGTGTATTGATCCTACGATTTATTTGTGGACACACAACACACCTATTGCGTCAAATAATTATGCGGCGAATGACTATGCTACCTACAATTATTTTGGAGGAGTAGGCACCGGTACACCGGTTATGGGTGCTAATAATGCGACACCCAACGGGCGTATCGCTTCGGGACAAGGGTTCTTTGTGAAGGCTGTTTCGAATGGTTCGGTACAATTCCGCAATACGATGCGTGTGGTAGGGCAGAACAATCAGTTTTTCCGTATGTCGGGTTCTACAGAAGCCGAGCAGGGGGTAAGCGAGAGACATCGCATTTGGTTGGATATATCTAATACGCAAGGAGCGTATAAGCAAACCTTATTGGGGTATGCCCAGGCGGCTACATCGGGACGTGATCCCGGATATGACGGCGATTTGTTTGAAGGCAGTACCATAGTTTCCTTATATACCTTGTTACATGATCAAAAAATGGTTACGCAAGCCAAAGGATTGCCTTTTGATGCTGCCGATGTATGGCCTTTGGGATACCGTTCCAACATTGCCGGAACTTTCCAGATAGCGTTAGCTGATTTTGACGGTTTGTTTGAAGGGCAGTCGATTTATTTGGAAGACCGTGTTACGGGTGTGGTTCATGATTTAAAATCGAATCCGTACACCTTTGTCACAGCTTCGGGTACGTATCATGAACGCTTTGTGTTGCGATTTACTCCGGTAACTTTAGGGTTGGGCGATACTACAGTTACGACTACCGATTTCTTGGCTTACAAAGACGGTATGTCCTTGCATGTAGCTTCTCAAAACGTGGCTATGGAGCGTGTAACTTTGTTCGACTTACGCGGTCGTCAATTGGCTACACAAAAAGGCGATGGTGTAACCCGTTTTGTATTTTCAGAATTGGCTTTGGCTTCTCAAATGCTGTTGGTGCAAATCCAAACGACTACGGGTGAGACCTTTACTTTGAGAGCTTTATACTAAACGCTAGATTTAAAAAAAGAACCAGTCAGTCTTCGGACCACGGCTGGTTTTTTTTGTCAGATATTTATTTATAGTGTTAAAATACTCTGTGCATTTTAACGATTTTTTGAACATTTTAACGATATTTAAAAATAAGCTTAACATTTTATTAATATATATTATTACATTCACAGACTTTATAATTAACTAATTTTTCTAATTTATGATTGACCATTACTTTACACGAAGTACACGTTTGGGGACGTGGCTTCAACAAGCAATGCGAACGAAGGCAACTTTGAGTTTGCTTTTGGTGTTGTTTGGGGTGTTAGGCCTTCAGGCTCAGGTTACGGTTTCGGGTGCTCTATCGGGCAACGGGGACTATACCACGCTTGGAGCGGCAGTTACTGCCGTTGGTACTTCTCAATCGGGAGCAAATGTGGTGATTACCATTACAGGTAACACGACCGAGGCTGCCGGAGGGGTATCGATAGGAGCAGGAAACTGGAGTTCATTGACCATTAGCCCGAGTGGCGGATCCTGGACGATTTCGGGGGCTGCAACGGCGGGTACCGCCTTGTTGACTCTGAACGGAGCCGACAATGTGACTATCAATGGTTTGAACACCGGTGGCAATGCCTTAACCATTTCGAATACAACGGCTTCTGCGACTAGTGGAACGGCTACGATTCGATTTGCGGCAGATGCCACGAATAACACGCTTACCAATCTTACCATTTTGGGGTCGTCTCAAACGGCCTTGGCAACCAATGGAGGGGTTGTGTTTTTTCACACGGCTACTACAACGGGTAACGACAACAACACTATTTCGAATTGTAACATAGGGCCAGCGGGTTCTAATTTGCCTTCGAAGTTGATTTTTGCCAATGGTACGGCTACGAATGATACCACAAACAACAGTGGGGTAACGATTACCAACAACAATTTGTATGATTATTTCTTGGCCGGCGGTGGAGCTGCGGTTTACATCTTGGGTGGAAACACTCAATGGACGGTAACGAATAACAAGGTTTATCAAACGGCATCTCGTGCTATAACCGCAACGTCTTTTGGTATTTACTTTGCGAATACAACTCATGGTGGTGGTGTTTCGCTTTCCGGAAATACCATTGGTTATGCCAATGCTTCCGGAACGGGAACAACGACCTACACGGGAACGGGTTCGTTTCAAGCCGTATTCTTTAACGGACAAACAAATAGTACTTTAGTTAATAACTTGAATTCGAATATTGTTAGTGATATTTCGTTAACGTCTTCAACGGGAACTTTCCATGGCGTTTTCAACTCTTCGGGAGCTTCGTCGAATACGGTGAATATGAATAACAATACCGTTCGAAATATATCGGTTTTAGGAACTACGGGTTCTGTTTTTGCGATGCATTTTACTTCGGCAACCAATTTGACGGCAACCGGGAATTTGATTCACAACATTACCCGAAATACAGCCGGAGCTTTGTATGGTATTTACAGTTTATCTTCTGCGGTTAATGAAACTATTTCCAACAATACGATTCATACTTTAACCAGTACATCTGCCTCTTCTCAGACGATAGCCGGTATTTTCCAGAATACTGTGGGCGGAACTAAAGTGTACCAAAACAATACGGTTTACAATTTATCCGGTCAAGGTGGTTCTACTTTGTATGGGGTTTACGTCACTACTGCTACTTCACTTGAGCTCTCCGGAAATACGGTTTACGGTTTAAATAATACCGGAGGTACCAGTGGTACCTTGTATGGAGTTTACAAAGCAGGTGTCAACGGAAATATTTACAACAACAAAGTTTATGATATTTCTTCTACCAGTACCGGACCTACTTTAGGGGGTATTTATTCCGGTGGAGGTACTACTACGAATATCTACAACAACTTGGTAGGTGATTTGCGTACCCCTGCGGCTAATTCGGCCAATCCACTTCGCGGTATTGTGATAGATGGAGGAACTACAGCCAATGTGTATTACAATACGGTTTATTTGAATGGCAGCAGCACCGGAGCCTTATTTGGTTCGTCTGCTTTATTTGCTTCTACTACGCCTACCTTAGATTTACGTAACAATATCTTGGTAAATGCGTCTTCGGTACAAGGAGCCGGTTTGGCTGCTGCGTATCGTAGAAGTTCTACCACATTAACTTCGTATGCTTCAACTTCTAATACCAATTTGTATTTTGGAAGTACGGTATTTACCGATGGTACGAATGTAGATACTACTTTGGGAGCTTTCCAAACGCGTGTGGCTTCTCGTGATTCGGGTTCGAGATTTGAGAACCCCACTTTTGCGAGTACTACCGGTTCGAATGCCAATTTCTTAAATTTTGCCACTGGAGCAATAAATTTTGCCGGAGGTTTTGGTTTGCCTATTGTGGGTTATACTACCGATTATTCGGGAGCGACTCGTAATGCGACAGCACCGGATATCGGAGCATTTGAATTTGAGCAAGGGGCATTCCCTAATCCAACTATTACGAGTTTTACCCCTACCGCTTTGTGTCAAGTAGGAGGGCAAACGGTTACTATCAATGGTACGAATTTGAATTTTGTGACATCGGTTACGTTCAATGGGACTTCGGGACCTGTTGCGGGAACTATTTTGACACAATCTTCTACGCAACTTACGGTTACCACACCTGCCGGATTGGTAGATGGTTTTATAACGGTATTTACGCCGAATGTTTCGGTACAATCGGGAGCTACGTTTAGTGCTCAACCGAATCCGACCATTACGGCTTCACCCAATGTAACTATTTGTTCGGGACAAAGCACGACATTGACTGCTTCGGGCGGAGTTACGTATACGTGGTCTCCTGCTACGGGCTTGTCGGCTACTACCGGATCGAGTGTAACCGCTAATCCCACTACGACCACTACTTATACCGTAACCGGTACCAGTGCAGCAGGTTGTGTTAACACTGCACAAGTAACGGTAACCGTTAATCCGACACCTAGTGCTGTTACGATTACGCGAACCCCTGCTACGGTATGTGTGGATGGTGTGACTACGATGGTGGCAACGGGAGGAACGATATCGAATGCGTTTAATGTTAGAATAGGTGATGGAACTTCGACAAATACTGATTCTACTCCTTTTAAAAGGTTTTGGGGAGGTACTCGTACGCAACAACTTTATACCGCAGCTGAATTAACTGCATTAGGTCTTTCAGCCGGATCATCTATCCAGTCGATTGGATTTGTGATTCTTTCCGGAACTCCTGCTGCTATGGCTAACTTTGAAGTAAGAGCCGGTTTTGTAAGTGCCTCTACTATAGGGTCAGCTTTTATAACTGGTGCAAACACATTGGTATTTAGTAGTGCCTCCTATACACCACCCGCATCGGGTAATGTGGATTATACATTAGGAACTCCTATTGTTTGGAATGGTACTTCTAGCTTATTGGTAGAAACTTGTTTTAATAATGGTGATGGTGGTGGAGTTTCTGCCAATTCATTATCGGTACAATCTACTACAGTAGTTAGCGGTTTAAATTTATTCCTTTCACAGGATAACAATGCTACAGTTTGTACTAATACGACAACTCCATCTTCTTCCGTAAATCGTCCAAACCTTCGTTTATCCTATACCAATACGATACCTACGACAATAGCTTGGTCACCCGCTGCCGGTTTGTATACCGATGCGGCTGCTACGGTTCCTTATGCCGGAGAAGCTATTCGAACGGTTTATGCGAAATTGACTTCACCTGAGACTTATGCGTTTACTTCAACGTTTGGGACTTGTTCATCCAGCAATAGTATCACGATTACTCCTAATGCCTTACCGGTATTGAGTGCGGATGATGCTACAATTTGTAATGGAGAATCGGTTGCACTTACTGTGAGTGGAGCTTCTACGTATGTATGGACTCCTGCTACAGGCTTATCGGCTACTACCGGTGCCACTGTAACCGCTAATCCCACTGCTACTACAGAATATACCATTACCGGAACTGATGCCAATGGTTGTGTTTCTACAACTACGCTAACCGTTACGGTTAATGATCCTATAGTTATTACAACGCAACCTGCCAATTCGGTAGTGTTGGAAGATGCCGATGCTACTTTCACAGTAGCCGTAACCGGTACTTCGCCTACCTATCAGTGGGAAGTGAATACCGGAAGCGGATTTGCCCCTATTTCAGGAGCTACCTCGGCTACTTATGTAGTTGAAAATGTAACTTCTGCTCAATCCGGAAATCTATACCGTTGTATCATTAGCGGTGTAAGTCCATGTACTTCTGTTACTTCAAATGCCGTTTCTTTGACTGTAGGCAATATCAGTATTACTGCTCAGCCACAACCCCAAACGGTTTGTAGCACTTCGGATGCGGTGTTTGGTATTTCAACTACAGGCGAAGTTACTTCGTACCAATGGGAATCGAATGCCGGTTCGGGCTGGAATCCTATTTCGGGAGCAACTTCGGCTACTTTAACCTTAAGTGGCTTGACTTCGGCTGATTCGAATGTGTCTTACCGTTGTGTATTAAACGGTAGTATTGTTTCTGATCCGGCCTTATTGACTGTTTATGATGTTGTGGCTATCACGAATCAACCGGATGCTGTGACCGTATGTTCTTCAGCGGCATCGGTATCCTTTAGTGTTGAAGCTACCGGTAGTGGTTTAAGCTACCAATGGGAGCAAAGCACTAATGGCGGTGATTCTTGGACGGCTGTATCCGGAGCTACTTCGGCTACTTATACGATTAACACTCCTTCTTTTGCATTGAACGGACGTTTGTACCGTGTAGTGGTAAGTGGTACGTCTCCTTGTACACCGGTTACTTCAGCTTCGGCTCAATTAACGGTTAACCAAGCTGTGGCCATTACTACGCAACCTACTTCGGTAACTTCTTGTGGCTTTGCTACTCCTTCCTTTACGGTTGTAGCTACCGGAACCGGATTGACTTACCAATGGATTGGTAACAATGGTTCGGATGTTATTTTGGTGGATAATGCCAATGTAAGCGGGACCACATCGGCTACATTAACTTTTGCAAATCCTTCCGCATTTGCCGGATTCACATTCCGTTGTGAAGTGTTGGGTGCAGCTCCTTGTAGTTCTGTGGTTTCAAACACGGTAACTTTAACGATTAATCCTACTTTAGCCGGTACCTACACTGTAGGTTCAGGAGGGAATTTTGCTACTTTAACCGCAGCCGTTGCGGCATACAATACCGCAACCTGTATTAACGGTAACGTAGTGTTTGAATTGACCGATGCCACTTATAGTACTTCGGAGACTTTCCCGATTACTATCAATGAGAATACCTTTGCAAATGCAGGTTCTTATACTTTAACTATACGTCCGGCTGCCGGCAATACTGCTACTGTAGTAGGATCTTCTACAGATGCTATATTGAAATTGAACGGAGCGGATCGTATTATCTTAGACGGTAGCAACAATGCTACTACGTCTCGTAATTTAACAGTACAAAACAATTCAACTTCCGGTTCATCGGTAGTTCGTTTGGTTAGTACTACGACTTCCGGAACAACGGGAGCTACGAATAACGTGATTAAAAACCTTACTGTTATTGGAGGAAGCGGTACAACATCCGGTATTTACGGAATTGTTTCATCGCATACGACAGGTTTTACAACCGGTGCTTACAATAACGACGGATTGTTGATAGAAAACAATGCGATTTCCAGAGTGTATTTTGGAATCTCTGCTATTGGTTTTAACACAGCAAATGCACACGATAACTTGATTATCCGCAACAACATAATTGGTAGTACGGTTACTGCTGATTTTGTAACGTTCCGCGGTATTCAAGTGGGCTTTGTGAATGATGTTCAAATACGTAACAATACGATACGCAATATTGCTACAAGCGTTGGTATTTCCGTAGCTGCTATTGATTTAGGTTCCGGTGTAGTGAATGGTATCGTAGATGCGAATACTATTGATGGCGTTCGTAGTCCGAGTACCAGTGGCTTTGGAGCTTGGGGTATCAACTTCTCTTCGGCAACCAGTACCAGTGGAACGGTTGTATCGAACAATATGATTACCGGAATTAGTACGGCTAATTACAGTTCATCTTCAACCACTTTCAATGCTTTTGGTATACGTATTACCGGAGGTAACAACTTGAAAATTTACCACAACTCGATTCATATGTCCGGATTGGTGACTGCAGGTACATCTGCCGGTATGTCTGCCAACGTGGTTATTACTTCGGCTGTTACCGGATTGGAAATCGTGAATAATATTTTCAGTAACCGTCAACAGTTTAGTACTTCCAGTGCTTCATCGGTTTACAATATTTATTTGGGTGCTGCACCTACCTTCGCGGCTTTGAATGGAAACAACTATTCTGGAGCTTCAGCGGGTGCTACTACGTACCGTGTAGGTTATTCTTCGTCAACCAACCGTAATGCTTTATCCGATTGGCAAACCGCTACTACTTTAGAAGCTGCCGGATCGGCTCTAACGCCTAATTTTATTTCGGATTCTGATTTGCATTTGGCCGTAGGTTCAAACGCTTCATTAGATAATACCGGATTGACTTTGGCTGCTGTAACGACTGACTTTGATGGTGATTTGCGTTCGGCTACACCGGATCGTGGAGCGGATGAGTTTACCACTTTGGTATGTTCTGAGGCTATAGCCGGTACGGCTAGCAGTTCTATCGCATCGGTATGTAATGCCGGTTCGGGAACGTTGAGTGCTACCGGATTCTCTGTAGGGGTTGGAACAACTTATGAGTGGGAGCGTTCTACGGACTTCGCTTTCACAACGCCTATTAGTATGGGAGCTCCAGCAACTACTTATGCCGGGGTATCTACCGGGGCCATTACGGCTACCACCTACTACCGTTTGAAAGTAGTTTGTAATGCGGGTGAGCCTGTTTACTCTAATGTAATTACTATACCTTTCTATACAGCTGCTACTATAACTGCGTCGCCAGCTGTAACGATTTGTGCGGGTGATTCGACTCCTTTAACTGCTGAAGGTGCTGTTTCTTATACTTGGTCTCCAGCTACCGGCTTATCTGCGACTACCGGAGCCAGTGTTACGGCTACTCCAAGTGTTACCACTACCTATAGTGTAGTGGGTGTGGATGCTAATGGTTGTACAACCAATACCGCTACGGTTATTGTAACGGTAAATGCTATTCCATCTGCCTTGACTGTAACCCAAGGAGCTGCATCTGTATGTGCCGATTCTGTGATTTCATTGACAGCAGTAGGTGGTACAGTTGTGAATACAGCTGCTACGGCTAATCAGTATACTTTTGCCGGATCTACTTCGACTTATACTGCCATTACCGGAACTTCGGTAAGTGCTTTAGGGGATGATGTGGGTGTTGGTAATTTACCTATTGGATTTACATTCCCATACAATGGAGGGACTCAAACTGTGTTTGGTGTTTCTTCAAACGGATTGTTATTCTTAGGAAATACTAGTGCCACTTTTACCGGTTTTTCTGCAAATGCTATAGCTACTAATGCCAATGTTATTGCTCCATTGTGGGATGATAACAACACGGTGAATGGTAGTATTCAGTATTTGACTACCGGTACGGCACCTAATCGTGTTTTGACTGTACAATGGACGAATATGAACGTAGCTGGAAGCGGAAGTTCATCGAATCCGACCATTTCAATGCAAGCTCGTTTGTATGAAAGTGGTAGAATTGAATTCTTATATGGTTCAACCAGTGCTGCATTATCATCGCCATCGGCTTCGATAGGTATTTCCGGAGCTATCGGAAATTATTTAAGTGTTACTCCACTTTCACCGATTGGAACTTCAACCGTATCTTCAACAGCTGAAAACACCAGTGTGAATACGGCTAATATACCTTCGGGAACGTTGTTAACCTTTGACAGACCTACGGTTCCAACAACCGTAACTTGGTCGCCATTAACGAACTTATATACCAATGTAGGTGGTACTACTCCTTATACGGGAGGTTCGGCTGCAGTGGTTTATGCTCGTCCTTCCGGGGATGTAACGTATACGGTAACTGCTGCTAATGGAAGTTGTACTTCTACAGCTCAAACTACCCTTACGCCACTTCCTTTACCGGTGTTTAGTATAGCAGATGCTACCATTTGTAATGGTAACAGTACGACTTTAACGGTAGCCTCGGCTACGGCTAACTCTTATAGTTGGTCTCCAGCCACCGGATTATCTGCCACAACCGGTTCTTCGGTAACGGCTAATCCAACTGTGACTACTACGTATACTGTAACCGGAACTAACAATACTACGGGATGTAGTTCTACTTCTCAAGTAACTGTATTTGTAGATCAGCCTGTGGTTATTACTTCAATAGATCCAGTATCTATAAACGTAATTCCTGGTCAAACTACAACTGTTAGTGTAACTGCTACCGGAAGCTCGTTGAGCTACCAATGGCAAGTAGACAATGGTGGTGGATTTGAAGATATTGTTGACGAAGCCGGTGTTTACGGTGGAGCTACAACAGCTACTTTGACTTTATTTGATATTAGTCCAGACCTTGCCGGTTATGCGTATCAGTGTGTGGTGAGTGGTTCTGCTGCATGTGATTCGGTTACTTCAGATCCTGCTTTCTTGAATATTGATTCTACCGGTATTGTAACTCAGCCAACCGACTCTTCTGTTTGTGAAGGTACGGATGCTTCTTTCACGGTAGTTGCTACCAGTGAAGACCCTGAAGCTGAAATTACTTACCAATGGGAAGTTAAAATAGGTGCTGCTGAGTTTGCCCCTGTAGTAGATGGTTTTGATGCTACTACCGGATTGACTTTTAGCGGTGCTGATACCGGAACTTTAACGATGAGTGGTACCACAGCAGCCAACAGTGGATTGTTGTTCCATGCGGTTGTTAACGGTTATATTTTCTCTAATGATGCTACATTAACTGTTGCTGCTCCTGTTGCGATTACCAGTAATCCAACTGCAGTAACGGCTTGTGCCGGTGTTTCTTCTGTAAGTTTTACGGTAGCTGCAACCGGTTCTAACTTGGCCTATGTTTGGGAAGTGAGTACCAACAATGGTGAAAGTTGGAGTCCAATTGGAGGTGCTACTACAGCTACTTTGACCTTGACTTCACCTGCAGTTTCCTTAAGTGGTAACTTGTACCGTGCGGTAGTGAGTGGAGCCGCTGTTTGTTCTTCGCAGACTTCTGCTACTGCCAGTTTGACGTTGTTGAACCCGATAGTTACGGCTCAACCTGCTGCTGCTACTATTGTAAGAGGTACAACAGCTACCTTTACTGTAACTGCTTCCGGTGCTACTACTTATCAGTGGCAACGTTCGACTACTTTGAACGGTACTTATGTTAATGTGGAAGATGCAACTCCTGCCGGAGTAACTTATGTTGGTGCTAACACGGCTTCGTTACAAGTTCTTACTACTGAGGCTACGCCTACCGGTGGAGGTAACTTCTATCGTTGTGTTGTTTCTAACGGAGCTTGTTCGGTGAATTCTACCGGAGCCTTGCTGACTGTTAATTGGTACTGTAGTATTCCTGTAGCTACTAGTAGTGCTTCTTATTTTGATGCATTCACCACAACTAATGGTCTTACCAATATTACCAATACCAATTCCGGTTTCTCAACTAACGGTTATGGAGATTTTACCAATTTGGGTGTATCTCAGTATTTGGGTCAATCGGTAAGTTTCAATACTTCTTTAATTGGAACTACAGTAGGTGTTTCTATTTGGGTGGATTGGAATCAAAATGCTATTTTTGAAACTTCAGAACGTGTATACAATTCAGGTACTTCTTATGTTTCGCTTGCTTCAGGTAACTTTGCTGTACCTGTAACTGCTTTACCCGGAGCTACGCGTATGCGTATTGCAATGGATTTTAACTCTACGAATCCGTCAGCTTGTCCGGCTAGTGGTGGTCGTCGTGAGATAGAGGATTATACCTTTACCGTACTATCACTACCTGCTTGTGAAGGAACGCCTGTTCCCGGTTCTGTAGTAGCCAGTTCTACCAATATTTGTAACTCGGGTAGTACTACTTTAACTGCCAGCGGTTTCAATACGATTTTAACCGGTTTAGATCTTCAATGGTACAATAGTGCCGGAGCTATTTCGGGAGCTAAAACAGCAACGTATGTTACCCCTGTATTGACAGCAAGTGAAACCTATTATTTTAGAGTTACTTGTACCAATAGTGGCTTGTTTGCAGATACAGCTCCTGTTGTTATAAATGTACTGAGTTCAGAAGTGTTGACTACAACCGGAAATGGTAGATGTGGTACCGGTTCGGTAACTCTAGAGGCTACGGCTTCACCTGGTGCTTCTGTAGCTTGGTTTACTGCCGCTACAGGTGGTACTTACCTAGGAAGTGGTTCTCCCTTCTTGACACCCTCTATTGCTACAACGACTAATTTCTTTGCGGCTTCTCAAGTAGTAGCCAGTGGTACAACCCAAGTGGGTACCGGAACTACTACTACATCGACAGCCGGTATTACTCCCTATTCTAACGGGTGGGAGGGCAGTCGTATTCAGTATATCATCAGAGCTTCAGAATTGGGTGCTCAAGGCTTACGTGCCGGAGCGATTACCCGTTTGGGATTTGATGTGACTTCTGCAGCATCGTTTACGCAACAAGGATTTACTTTAAAAGTAGGTCAGACTTCGACTACTACTGCCTTTAGTGGTGCTTTTGTAACTCCGGAATCCGGATTTACAACGGTATTTGGTCCTGTGGCCAAAACTGCTGCCGGTGTAGGAATCGATTATATTACATTTACTACGCCTTTTGTTTGGGATGGTAGTTCGAATCTTGTGATTGAGATTTGTCATGATAATGACGTTGATAGTTTGTGTGGTACATGTTATGGTACCAGTGCAACCGTTCGTACTTCAACTACTTCTTATAACTCTGTTTACGGACGTTATGCTGATGATACGGCTATGTGTGGTACAAACAACGGTACAGCCAACACTACCTTCACTACGCGTCCGAATATGTATTTTGGAGGTCAAACGGCTTGTATTTCACCCACCCGTACGGCTGTAGTGGCTACGGTTGATGCGTTACCTGCAGCTACAATCAGTTATGCCGGTTCGCCTTTCTGTAGTTCGGCTACTAGCGGTGCTGTAAGCTTTACCGGAACAACCGGAGGTACTTATTCTTCTACCAGTGGATTGACTATTGATTCGTCTACCGGAGCGTTGGATATTACTACTAGTTTGCCCGGTACTTATGTAGTGACTTACACTATGCCTGCAACTACGTATTGTGCCTCTCAAACGGCTACTACAACTGTAGTAATCAACCAAGCTTTAACGTCTACATTTGCGTATGACTTTGCGTCTTATTGTACGACTAGCGGATTGGTTACTCCAACCGTGAGTGGTACTGCCGGAACTTTTACTGCCAGTCCAGCCGGATTGAGTTTGAATTCGACTACAGGTGCTATTGATTTGTCATCAAGTGCAGCCGGTACATATACGGTAACCAATACGGTTGCTGTAGCCGGATGTCCTAATAGCGTGAGTACTTTTGTGGTTACTGTAAATACAGCTGTTGCTGTAACTACTCAACCTGAAAGTGTATCTCAATTGCCTGCCGGTGATGTGAGCTTTACTGTAGCTGCTACCGGAACTTCGGTTTCGTACCAGTGGCAAGTGAATGACGGAACCGGATGGGTTAATTTAACGGATGATGCTACTTACAGTGGTTCGACTACAGCTACTTTGGCTGTAACGGGCGTAACTGTGGGTATGGATCAATACCAATACCGTGCTGTCGTTTCCGGAGCTGCTTCTTGCGACTCTGTGACTAGTGATGCAGCTATCTTAACTGTAAATAATGCGGCTATTTCACAACAACCTGCTAACTTTACAGCTTGTTCTGCGGGAGCAACTACGGCTGTATTTACTATAGTGGCTACAGGAGACGTTTCTACCTATCAGTGGCAAACGTTTAACGGAACGGCTTGGGTAGATTTGGCTGATGCCGGAATCTTTAGTGGAGTTACTACTCCTCAATTGACGTTAACCGGTGTAAGCTTGTCTGATACCCATACACAATACCGTTGTGTGGTTAATGGAGCTGTGTTCTCTAATGCTGCTACTCTTACTGTACGTGAGGCTGTAGCCGTTGTGACTGAACCTGCAGCTTCTACTATTTGTGCTTCAGGATCTACTACCTTTACGGTAGCTGCTACCGGAGCCGGATTGACATACCAATGGGAGGCTTTTGATGGTACAGATTGGAATGCTTTGGCTAATGGCGGATCTTATTCCGGTGTTACTACCGCTACTTTAACGGTATCAAATGCTGCAACCAGCTTGAATGGTGTTGCTTACCGTGTAGTAGTTTCGGGTGCTGCTCCATGTAGTGCTGTTACTTCGGCTTCGGCTGTATTGACGGTGAATACTCCCGTGGCTATCACTACGCAACCAGCATCGGCTACTTTCTGTGCCAATGGAAACGGTACGTTGAGTGTAGTGGCTACCGGAACCGGATTGACTTACCAATGGGAAGTAAATACAGGTTCTTCATGGACTCCTGTATCTGATGCGGGTGTTTACAGTGGAGCTACTACCGCTTCGTTGACCTTAACAGGTATTACCTCTGCCTTTGCCGGTTACCAATACCGTGTGGTTGTTGGTGGTGCAGCACCTTGTACGGCAGTGACTTCGAGTGTATCTACATTGAGTATTAATATTCCATTAACTCCAACAGTTGCTGCAAGTGCCAGTACTTTCTGTCCTGGTGGAATTGTTACATTAAGTGCTTCTACCGGACTCTACTCAAATGGTATGAATGCCCTTGCTAACGGATTCTCAACAGCAGGTTCGGGTGTTACGGCGTCATTGAATACGACTTACTTTGCTGAAGGAACCGGTTCTGCTCTTTTGACTTACACAGCTAGTGCATCCGGAACTTATGCCTTAGGTAGTAACATTGATTTGAGTGGTGCTACCGGAGCTCAATTGCGATTCTCTCATATTTGTGCTACTGAGGCTACTTATGATTATGGATTTGTAGAATATTCTTCAAATGGTGGTTCAACTTGGACAGACTTCCCAACCTCAAGTTATGCCGGTACAGGGGTACTTAAAAATGGAGTGGTAAGTTTTGATAAGTCAAGTTATACGAATTGGAATGCGGCTTTCACTAGTGGAACCAGTTTGCCTAATAATACCTTATGGGCTAATGAAGTTATTAACATCCCTGCGGGTGCTTTAACCAGTCAGTTCCGTATCCGTTTCCGTTTAACTTCTGATACTTCTGTTCAATATTTTGGATGGTTGATTGATAATGTACAAGTAGTTTTACCAAGTACTATAACTTGGATTCCACAAGAAGGCTTGTATACCAATGCTGCGGCTACTACTCCATATACCGGAGGTGCTGCTGCTACGGTTTATGCTAAACCAACTGACAGTATCACTTATACTGCTGTTGCTACTAATTCTTTTGGTTGTTCGGCTTCTGCACCTGTTGCCTTGACTGAGTTGCCTTCTCCTACTTTAGGAGGAATAACCCAGCCTAATGTAACGTGTTCCGGTTCGCCAACTACTTTTGCTTTAAGCGGATTGTTACCTAATACGACTTCTACGGTTACCTATACTGTAAACAATGGAGCTTCACAAAACGTGACCAATGTTGTTTCTAATGCTGAAGGTAATGCTACATTCACTTTGAATTTGGCTGCTTTCACTAACGGTCAACCGTTGACTGTAACCGCAATTACCCGTACCGATTTGGCACCTAACTGTCCCGCTACGTTTACAACCAATAATTCAGTTACTATAACTGTCAATCCTTTGGTTACTTACTATGCTGATGCTGATGGTGATGGATTTGGTAATTTGGCTGCTCCTTTGGTATCTTGTACCGGAGCTCCAGCAGGTTATGTATTGAACAATACCGATTGTGATGATACCGACGATACCAAGAATGCACGTTTTGCTTTCTATGCCGATATGGATGGTGATTCTTACGGTACCGGATCTTTGGTTCAAGTATGTGCTGTAAATGCGAGTACACCTCCAGCCGGTTATTCTCTAAACAATACCGATTGTGATGATACCGATGCTACTAAGTTTACTACCTATCCGTTCTATGCGGATGTTGATGGTGACGGTTTTGGAGCCGGTTCATTGGTACAAGCTTGTGCTGTAAATGCGACTACCCCACCAGCAGGATATTCGTTGAATAACACCGATTGTGACCCCGCAGATCCGTTGAAAAACGTTACGTATCCGTTCTATGTGGATGCTGACTTAGACGGTTATGGTGATGCAGATGGTGAGCCTGTATTGTTGTGTACGGTTTCGGCAGTAGCTGCACCAAGCGGTTACTCTGTAAACAATACGGATTGTGACGATTCAGAGTTTACTACGAATCCGGGAGCCCCTGAGATTTGTTTTGATG
>NZ_DAIOUN010000011.1:0-92500 GCF_036759525.1 Flavobacterium sp.
TTGCAAGATTTTTTTGGTATATTTGGGGAGTTGTGCAACAAGCACAGCGGTTTCGCGCAATTGTTGGTTTTTGCTTTTAGGCATTCACGAAAAACGTTTATCTTTAACAGAAAATAATTCGTTCGCTGGCTTCACAACTGACGCGAAGCCGCGGCACGTTAACAGTAATTTTAAGAAGACTAATAATAATTAAAAGAATGGACAAGCACCATAATTACACCGAAGTTAGATGGAAAAACTTCAAAGGCTTTAAAGATACTGGTTGGATTAAGATTAAACCAATCACAATCGTTCTTGGCTCAAACAATTCTGGAAAGACAAATTTTCTTGCTCCCTTTTTGTTAATGAATCAAACTATAAACTCACGAGATAGATTATCCCCTCTTATTTTAAAAGGAGACCTATATGATGCTGGTAATTATCAAGAGATTGTTCGCGAATACGTGACTGAGAATGACATATACTTTGGATTTAAGTATCATGTTCATGAAACAGATGAGAAGATTGAGGCTATTGGAAATTATCCTCCTGGTGGATTTGATGTAACATTTCATGTTGAAAGTAAAGAGTCAGAAATTAAACTAAAAGCATTAACTGTATATGATTTGTTTGGAAGGAAATTTCTAACCTTATCGAGAGCGAAATATGGTAAAACCAACTTCACTGGAATAGGAAAAGATTCAATGTCTGAGGCGGAAAAGAATGCCATTTCAAATAGCGAACCAATCAATTTTTTATTTTCTACAAATTCTATATTATCTGATCTTGATGATAATGATGAAGATGAAGAAAGAGAGAAAATTAAAAGAAAGGTAAGCCGATTTACTAAGGGTTTTTCACAATTTCTTTCCGCTCTTTCTTACAATAATTCAAGTGTGCATAGATATTTAGGACAATTAAGTTTCTTAGGTCCAATCAGAGACAATCCTCATCGTATTTATGAAATTACGAACGAAACATACAATACTGTGGGAAGTAAGGGAGAGAATATGCCAAACCTCATTAAAAAAATTGGGAACAACAATGAGGAAATAAACAGTTGGGTAAAGAGATTCGGATTTGGGGATGAAGTTTATTTACAAAAACTGTACAGCAATGCATACTCTTTGAGGTTTAGAAAAACTGATTCTGAATATTATACAAGTATTTCGAATGCAGGTTTCGGTGCTTCACAAATTCTTCCATTAATAGTTCAAGCGGTGGTTTCCCCGAAACGAAGTATTACGATAGCCGAACAACCAGAAATTCACCTAAATCCAAGAATACAATGTGAATTAGCGGATTTATTCGTTGAAATGGCAAATAAGAAACAAAGTGTAATTGTCGAAACTCATTCCGAACACCTCTTATTAAGATTAAGAAGACTTGTTGCCGAAGAAAAAGTAAAATCAGAAGATGTAGCAATTTATTTTGTCGAGGGTGATGGTCTAAATTCTAAAATCAGGGAAATAACTCTCCAAGAAAATGGACATATAAAGCCAATAGATTGGCCAAAAGATTTCTTTGGAGAATCACTAAAAGAGGCGATGGCAATGGCATCTGAACAAGCAAAACGCAAGAAAAAATGAATGATATTGTAATTGATACTTGTACTCTTGTTCATGCTGACAATCCTGAGTCGGATTATTTTGAGCATTCGGTTGACTTCATAAATAGAATGACAGCAAATACAATTCTTTGCACAGTTGATGAAGGATTTGATATGAACGACCCAGTTCATTCAAGTTATATAGCCTTAGAATACATTAAACACTTAAAACCAACATCTTTGGGATATTATTTAATGATTCATATTGCACAGAACTCTCGATTCAATTTTGTCTCAATCAAAGTTCCTCAGAAAGAAAAGAAGGTCGTTGAACAGAAAATTAGAAACAAAAAGGACCGACATTTTTTACGGGTCGCAATAAATTCCAATGACAAAATATTGGCTTCTCACGACTTTACTGACTACCAAAAGAGTAAAAGAAAATATTTTAAAAAAGAAATGGGGATAGAAATAGTAACTGCGGAAGAAGTAAATCCAAGAATATAAAACTACCGCTAACAAGGTATTGCCAAAAGCGGGGCTAAAGTGCTTCGATTGAGCATTTGTGTAAGGTTTAACGGTAGTAATTCTATTGAACTTTTGTGCTATAATCCCCGCCTTCGGTAAGTCCAAAACCGTAGGCAGAAATAGTAAGAAACCGCATAAAAAATCACATATGGCTAAACCTAGAATATTTGTAAGTTCAACTTATTATGATTTAAGACACATAAGAAGTGATATAGAAAGATTCATTAAAGAACAAGGCTATGAACCTGTTTTAAATGAACAAGGAAATATTCCTTATGGAAAAGACGATAAGCTTGAAGATTATTGTTATAAAGAAATTAATAATGTTGATATATTGGTTTCGATTATTGGTGGTAGATATGGTTCTGAGAGCAAGAACGAAAATAATTCTGTTTCTCAAATGGAATTAAAAACTGCATATGAATTAAATAAACAAGTATATATTTTTATTGAAAAAAGTGTTTACAATGAATATCATTTTTATCTAAACAACAAAGAAAATGATACCACAAAGTATACTTATGCCGATAATGTGAAGATTCATCAATTCATCGAATTTGTGGAATCATTACCAAATAACAATACAATTCACGGATTTGAAACATCATCCGATATTAGTTCATTCTTAAAAGAACAATGGGCTGGTCTTTTTCAAAGATTTCTACAAGACCAAACCAGAAATAAAGAAATAAACATAATTAGAGGTATTGAAAACACTGCAAAAACTCTAAATCAATTAGTAACTTTCTTAACAGAAGAAAAAAGAGGTTCTGAAAATGCTATCAATGAAATACTATTAAGTAATCATCCTGCTATGGAACAAATAAAAGAAATGTTGAAAATTCCTTATAGAGTATTTTTCATAAACAAAGAGGAATTTTTAGATTTGTTAAAAGCACGTGGCTATAGAGAATCAAATACAAATTTACCATTTGATGATATTCAGGTTTGGGTAATGGAGAAAGGTGATACTAGATATGAATTGAGTTATAATGATGAAATATTTAATAGTGATAATAAATTAAAAGTTTATACCAAAGAGGAATGGAATCCAAACTTCATAAGACTTAATTTATCTCCAGTTGTTGATGATTTACCATTCTAAACACTACTTCTGCCAATAGCGGTTTCACTCTATTGCTGGTTTTTCTTGAATTGAACTTCTTTCAATAAGAAAATATTTTATCTTAGCAGACAGTACGCAGTTTACTTGAATACCTATTTAAAAATGTTAGCGAGTTTAAGGGTTTTGGCTTTTGGCTTGCTATTTCTATGTATTTAATCGTTTTAATTAGTTACCTGTAAGAATTCACCAAATTTTACTAAATGAAACATAGAATTTATTTTACGCTACTTCTTTTTACATCTATAGCTTTTTCGCAAAAAGGAATAGATTTTATTAAAGCCTTTGGGCAAAATTCTCCAACCCTTGGACAAGATTTTGTTTTTGGTTGTACATTAGACGTTAAAGAAATTTTAGATAATAACGAATCGCTATTATTATATGGCTATTTTAATTGTAATAAAGAAAATATTGGAATATATAAAGTTTACTGGCATGGTCAAGCATATATGATTGAAGAAAAGAAAGTTAAAATTAAACCCGAAGATGAGTCATTTCTTAAATCTATGGATAGTATTCAACAGAAGGAAATGGAATTGAAAATTAAGGAAACAGCTAAAAAAGAACTTGAAGAAGTAAATGCTAAAATTGATGCTCTAGTCTCAAAGTTTAAGGCTAAAGGAAAATTAAATGGAATATTATTCAAAAAATCTAATGCATTTGACCAAAGTGAATATACAAAAGGAACTGGTTACTCAACTACTTTTATTAATACAAGTACAAAAACCATAAAATATATTTGGTTTACTGTCAAAAGTATCAATCCTGTTGGAGATTTAGTAAGTACTAAAACTCTAAAAGGTGTTGGGCCAATAAAACCAAATAATGAAGGTGAATATATTTTTGATTACGTATGGTTTTCTGACCTTGTAGAAACAACTAAATTATTAACTGTAAAAATTCAATACATGGATGGTAGTATTAAAACCATTCAAAACGGAAATGAATTAATTGTTGGTGAATCATTGTATGAGTTCATGTTTAAAAAAGAATAACTTCGGCCAGTTACATTTTTATCTGTTGCCCCTCCCCTTTATAAACAAAATTTTTAACTCATTATAAAACGACCCCGTTTGGAATTTCTGAACGGGGTTTTTGTTTTTTTTGGTAGTTAGTGTCGGTTGGGGGTTGTTGGTTGATGGTTGATAGTTGGTGGTTGATGGTTGATGGTTGATGGTTGGTGGTTGTTGGTTGACGGTTGTTGTTTTGTAGATTCTTTTGGTGTTTTTTTTGTGACTTTTTCTCTTTTTATTGTAAAACTCTTTCTACAAGCCTCAGGAATAAGTTCTACAACTTATTTAAAATACTTTTCTTAGTTTTAACTTGTTTGGAAGCGGTCTTGGAGCGAGAGCTTTTGGGGATTTGTTTTTGACTATTTATTGTATCATCCACTTAAAATTATTTGTTATGGCTACGTATTTTGAAACCGGTCACGCTAAGAATGTTGACAATTTTCATTTATTGATTCAGTTTGTTATGGGATTTGGGGCGGCTTACAATCCGCATAATCCTTCGTTGCAGGTTGCCCAGTTGCAGCAATTGGAGGTTGAGGCGAGGGAGCGTTTGCTTCACGTAGTGCAAACGAACACGGAGTATAATGGTGCGGTGAACCGCCGGTATTACTTGTTTAAGGAGTTGCGGTCTCTGGTAACGCGAGGCAATAATGTACTGCAAACGACGGGAGCGGATGCTCAGACGCTACAGGATGCGAAGTATTTTGTGCGTAAGGTTCATGGGCGACGGGCTCAGATGATTCAGGCTCCTCTAGATATCAACACGCCAGCTCCTAACACGATATCGACGAGTCAGCAATCGTACACGCAGTTGGTTCAGCATGTTATTGGGTTTAAGGCGGTATTGGAATCGGTTCCGGATTATGTTGCCAATGTTGCGGATTTGGAACTTGCTGCCTGGGATGTGAAGATTCAGAATTTGAGTTTGAGTAATACGGATGTGGCGGTGCGGTATGTGGCGGTGAGTAATGCCCGATTGTCCCGCAATGCGAAGTTGTATGCGGATGAGGATGGTTTGGTTTCGGTAGCTCTGGAAGTGAAGAAGTATGTTAAAGGCATTTTTGGGAGTAAGAGTCCTCAGTATCTTCAGGTGAGTGGGATTAAGTTTCGGAAAGTGCGGCGAGCGTGAATCAGGTTTGCTTCGCCAGTCGCCTTTTAGGCTTGTGTCAGGTTTCAGGTTTCAGGTTTCAGGTTTCAGGCTCGTGTTAGGTTTTGGGTTTTTAGTTCTTTTATTTTTGGATTGTTGGATTCTTTGATTTTTTGATTTCTTTTTTCTTTTCTCTTTTCTCTTTTCTCTTTTCTCTTTTCTCTTTTTTCTTTTTTCTTTTTTGATTATTGGAACGCTCGTTTTTGGGTTTAAGGTTTGCTTTTAGTTTTAAATCGAATGGTATAGGGAGCTAGCGGGTTGCCGCCGTCTTCATTGACAAAGTTAAGCAGGGTCAGTCCATAGGTTGTATTGGGTTTTAAATCCTGGAGCTCTATGGTAAAAAGGGTGTTGTTTTTGGACCAGCCTTTGAAGCTTTTGATGGGGAGTTGCTGCACTCCGGCAGTGGTATCTGTATCTAAATTTCGGCAACATTGGCTCATGGGTTCTGAGAATTCTATGGTTAGGGTTTTTAGTTTGGGAGACACTTTTGGGCTTCCGTTTTTAAATTCCATAATCCTTTTGATGGTGGGTCTTAGGGATTCGTACTTATCTCCTATTTCTTTTACGGTTAAAGGAAGAAAACCCGTGCTATCTACCCATTGGTCGAATTGAACCGGGTTGTTGTAATCTAACTCTATTAACCCTTGAATGGCTTTTTTCTTATCGTCGGCTTTGTTGTAATAGCGTTCGCTCATTTCGTATCCGATGTAATAGGCCAAGTCACGTTGCTGTAAACTGTTGTGGTTTTCATTCCAGAGCCAATTCCACACGTCGTCGTCTCTGAAGATTTCTATCATGTATTTATTCAATACTTTGGCTGGGTTTTGTTTGCCAAAAAAGACCGGTTTTGAGACGGGTGTTTGCGAAACAAGAGTAGCTATGAACTCGGCTACTCCCTCTGCTACACTCAAGTGAATGATGCTTTTGTTTTCCCAAGGTTTTTGCTGCGTGTGTACCCACTCGTGTAAAACGGTTACAGGCAAATTGAAAGGCAGATTTTGGGATATACCGGCTTGTATATTTGGAGGAAATTCGTCTAAAGGTGTAGTTGCGTCGACTAAAAAAAACTCGGCTCCCAACAGTATTTTGTTTTCCCGATAGGTTCCGGCACTTCTGAATACCCCAACCGGAAAATAAACGGTGCTCGGTTTGAGTTGCGGGTAATATTCTTTGAGACGAGCAATATAGTTTTCCAATTGCAGCTTACTTTTGTCTACCTCTTGAACTTTATTTCTGAGGGCGTTCCAAAATTTAGGATAGCTTAACATGGCTTCTACAAATTCGTAATCTTTGTAATTTCGGGCTTCCTTCATTGCTTTGAGTCCGTCTGAGCCTTTGTTAAGATAAAGAGCATTGACTAGCTGTATTCTTTTGAGGCTATCTGTAGTTTGTAGAACCTGATCGTAGGCTTCATAAAAATGCGAGATATCGTTTGTTACAAAAGGTATGGTTGCCTCTTGAGCCCAAGCGAAGCTACTGAATAGCATTATAAATCCCAGCTTTTTTTTCATTGATTTAAAGTATTGAAAGTGCATATCCTAACAGGGAGCCTCCCAATACCAGAAAAGCACTGTTTATTTTGGGGTGTCGAAAAGCGACATACAAGCTGATTAAGGCAATGGTAACAGTTTTCCAATCGGTAAGCGTTTCTTGACCCATTTGGATGCAAACCGCTACAATTATAGCTACAGAAGCCCCATTGACCGCGTCTAAAAAAGCAGCGAGGTTTTTGGAATTTCGCATTTTTTTGACCAGCGGACTCAACAAAGCTACAAACACAAAAGACGGAATGAATATGGCAAATGTAGCTATTACAGCTCCTTGAAATCCTTCTATTTGGTAACCGATAAAAGTAACAGATGAAAAAACGGGTCCGGGCGTGAATTGTCCTACGGCTATAGCATCGAGAAGTTCTTGTCTGGTGAGTAATCCGGTAGCGACCAATTCGGTATCGAGAAATGCAAAAAGTACATACCCACTCCCGTAGAGAATGGAGCCAACTTTTAGAAATATCCAAAACAGGTGTGCCTGGCCGGAAGTGATTCCGATAGTTGTAAGCCAAGGAACGATTCCCAGCGGTAGAACGGAATGGAGTTCTTGTTTTGATTTGAAATAGTGGAAAATCATAGCTCCAAATCCGGCTGTAAACAGGAGTAGAATTTCACTGATATTGAGCAAAGCCCCTATGGCTACCAGTACCCCCATAGCCCAGAGTGTTGCATTTTTGAAGGATTTTTGAGCTAACGGTTTTATAGCCCCCAGAATAATAGCAATTATTGCCGGTTTTATTCCGTAGATGAACGGTTGCATTTGTGGTAACTGGCCGTATTGTTTGTAAAGCCAAGCGAGACACCCCGTAATAGCTACCGCGGGCAAAATGAAACCCAATCCGGCAACGAGAAGTCCTTTCCAACCTTTTTTTTCGTAGCCAATATGTATGGCCATTTCGGTACTATTGGGTCCCGGAATAAGGTTGGTAGCTCCTACTAAATCGAGAAAATGTTGTTGAGTAAGCCATTTTTTTTGAGTTACCACTTCTTTTTGCATCATGGCGATGTGAGCTGCGGGACCTCCAAAGCCAATGCAACCCAGTTTGCAAAAAACTTGAGCAATTTCTTTAAGACTGGCTTTGTTTTCCATATTTAATCAATAAACTATCTAAGGCAAATGCCCCCGAACCTTTGATTAGTAGAAAAAGGCTTCCTAACAGCATCGCCCAATCGGTTCGACTACCGTGGAGGGTTTCCCAAAATCCTTTTTCTAAATATATATCGGTCTTTGTAGAAGCTATTGCCACGCCCATAATGATTATGAGCGGTATAGCTGCTAAACGGGTTATAAAACCTAAAAGGATGAAGAGTCCACAAATGATTTCGAAAGCTCCCACCAAATTTCCAAAAAACTCCGGAAAAGGCAATCCAATGGTTTCAAAACGTCCGGCACCTCTTAACTCGGGGAATAAAAATTTTTGGATACCTTCTGAAAGAAAGACAGCACCAACTACAAAACGTATTATGATTGTTGTTTTATCTAAATCGGAATGTAATATTTTGTATTCCATGGTATTCAGTTACTCTTTTTTGTTTTATAAGTCGTAGGCTACAATTGCAGTTAAGATGACTCTAACTAAGTAAAAGCAGAAACAGGCTCTGTGGTAAATATACTACTTATTTATTGGGGGATAAAAAGGAAACTGAACTTTAACACCTCCTATTAAAAAAAGGATATAACGGTAAGAACTGTACAAATGGTTAAAGCCAAGACACTTATTAGAAAGATTCCATTTGATTTTTGGTTTACTAGTAGCTTGCCACTTAAACCCAGAAAGACAAATTGAGCCAAGAGAAAAGGAATGGTAAGTAGCTCACGGAAAACCCCAATTAATAGGGCATCTATCTTGAAATGATTGAGTAAAAAAAGGGAGCCGAAATAGGCTACTATTGCGAAATTGGCCCATGTTATGGTATAAAGAGAAGCGATTTTATTCATTTACGGCGGTATTTAATTTTTTGATTATTGGTATTTATCGTGAGTTGATAAAATTGTTAAAAGCTTGTTTGCCTGTAGTACTCGAAAATAAAGCCCCATGCCCTTGCCCTTCGATTTCTACAAAAAGGCGTTCTTGACAATTGGTACATTGGTTCACTTGCTGTTTGAAAACCGGCCAAGAATACATTTGTATGGGACTGTCGTTTAACCCTTGAATAAATAGAATATCCGATTGAAAGGCTTGGGTAAAATTTAAAAGTGATCTTTGAAAATAAGCATCGGGATTTTGGATTGTATTTCCGTATTGTGATTGGAGTTGGCTGCACGTTATTCCGGAAGCTATTTGTCCGTTTTCTTCTAAGCTGCATCGGTAGTTTAGATTTAATGGTCCGGGAGCATTGGCTATAACTCCATGGGTGGAGTGCATGGTGTTGAGACGCGTAACGAGGTAACCGCCTTGCGAATGACCTGCCATAAAAATTTTGTTGACTGTAATTCCTAGTTCTTGTGAAGCTCGATTTTTAACCCAGAGTAAAGCCGCTTCGGCATGAAGTATATTGTCGCCAAACAATAGATTTTCTTCCGGATAGGCCACGCTAATAATCATCATATCTTTTCGATTGAGGGTGTTTTTGAAGTTGGTGAGTGTGTTATGAGCCGCTTGGAGAATTTGGTTATCAAACATCACGGTTCCGTGGTATACCAAAAGTACATCGGCAGCAGTTTGATTGGGTTTTTCTATAACCAAATCAACGGTTACACCGTTGTATGTAATGTTTCGTACTTCTCGTACTGCTGTATTGGAACTTTGGGGATTTTCGTCACTTTGACACGAAACGAGTATTCCTAAAATTAAGACGAAGTATTTCATAAGGTTGCTTTAATTTACCTAGGACATCAAAATTCAAAATTTGTTTAATTTGGTACTTGAAAAACAGTTCCCTAAGTTTAAAATTCTGATTTTTCTTATGATTTTAAAACTAAAAAACACGTGAATGAATTTAAAAAATTCTTGTTAATCTTAGGTTTATGCCAGTCATGCTATTTTTTTTAAGACCATCTTAATTTTTGTTTGTATTTAATACAGGTAAATTTATGTAATTTTAATTCAAATTTAGGTAGGGTAAGAATCATTTTACTTGTTTTTTATGAAAAAAAATTTATGTCGTTTCTATCTGTAGTTAATATTTACCGCAGAAAATGTACCCGGACATTGACTTTATTTTTGATGAAGTCTCAAGAACGTCCTTTACCTCAAAAAGAGGTTTTGCATGTTCTTGTAGTGCGGCCTAATCATCGATTGGGTAATCAACTTTTACTAACTCCTCTACTTCAAGAATTGGAACACGTGTTTCCCAACTGTGAGATTACATTGTTAACTCGGGGTAGCTTGTCTCGAATTCTTTTTTCCGGATTTCCGAACGTAAAACATTTTATACAGTTACCCAAAAAACCGTTTGATGCTCTTTTTTTGTATTTAAAAACTTGGATTAAGTTGTACCGAAAGCCGTATGATTTGGTTGTAAATGTTGATGGAAATTCATCGTCCGGCCGAATTGCCACTCGAATAGTTAAAGCACCTGTGAAGTTGTATGGTGAAAATCAAACCGATACCCCTTTGCCAGAAGCTCAACTTCCATTGCATTTGGGTCAAAGACCGGTAGCCCTTTTAAGAGCCTATATGGAACGTATTGGCTTCAAGGCTGAAGTTCGGGCTATACCCCATCTGCATTTGCCTTTGAGCCTATCTCAACAAAATCAAGGGTTTGCTACCCTGCAAAATTTGGTTTCCCATCCTTCTCAAACCCTAGTATTATTTACTTATGCAACCGGCAGAAAGCTATTGCCCAAGTCTTGGTGGCAAGAACTGTATGCAGAAATTAAAGCCGCATTTCCGCATTATTCCATTTTGGAATTGTTGCCTAATGAAAAGGTCTCGCAACTTGATTTTTGTTGCCCAACCTATTACTCCGATTCTGTTCACGAAATAGCAGCCCTATTACAACACACCCAATTGTTTGTGGGAACTGATAGTGGGATAATGCATTTGGCATCGGCTTCCGGGGTTCCAACGCTTGGATTATTTTCTGTGAGCTCTACTGCTAAGTATGCTCCGTATGGAAAAAATCAAAAAGGTATAAATATTTTAACAACCACTCCCGTCGAGATTGTTGGTGAAATGCAACAGGTACTTGTTCATTCGAAATGCAAAAAAATGGAACAATTGGGATAGATACTAAGATCTATTTAAATCCTATTACAAGCGGTCTTTAGCTTTAAAATAAAACTTTAAATCGTCTTTGCTTCTATTAGCCTCGAGTTTAAAACCTAAAAAATAAAGCAGACTTCCAAAAGCGAGCATTAGTAAAGGGAATATTAGGCCTATGTATTGGGTATGCCCGTCTTGTTCAATAGTAAAAAAGGCAAACCCTGCTCCAAGCATAGCTATAGTGACACCCAAAAACCATAGGGTCATAAAAATTTGTACTCCAATATTGGGTTGGATTGTCATTTTGATTAAGCTACCTTGGTTGTGTGGATAAATTTCGCCTTTAATGGTAGGCAAAAATGAATTTTGATAATTTATAATCCGTTGTATTGTAAATCTTTCGGGTTCTATTGTTCCTCTGTACTTAAAGGATGAATCAACGAGATTACTTTTAAAAAAGTTGGGCGATTCTGAGGTAACGATACTGTACAGAATTTGGATTATCTCTTCTTTATCAAGAGGAGATTGCCAAGTTAATTCTTCTTTGAAAATGGATTTTAATTTCATACTGCTTCTGATACCGGTGACGTTTCTTCCTCGTCTTTTAACTGGATTAAAAACGACTCGGCGTTGGCATACGTTTTAATTACTTTTATAGTTATTAGAGCTAAAATAATCCCCAAAACATCTGAACCCATATCTAAAGCTGTAAAATTTAGGAATTGATCAATATCGGTAGCCGAATTGGACATTCTGAAAACGATATTGGCCAAAAGATTACTTACCAGCCATAAAAACCACCAAATACCCACAAAAGTTGTATCAAGTTTTACCTTTCTTTTGAATCCTCTTTTAGCTAGTAATTCGGCTGTTTCATTGTATAGTTCTGCCATGATTTGGTAGGGACGATACAAATTTATAAAGGGAACAAACCAACTTCCGGCAGCCCAACCTTCGGTGTGTGTGAGATGGTTTATTTTTTGATGTAAATTGAAATAGGCTCTACGGAACCACATGATAAAAGTTACGGCAGAAGTTATGTAAAGCATAAGAAAAACAATAGCTAAAAACTGTTCTCTTAAATCGTTTGTTTCTAATACCTCTTGAGAATAAACGGTTCCTGATTTCATGTCTTGCAACAAACCGTATTGCCAGTAAGAAGAGATGAGCATCATGATATAAACAACACCTACCATGGCTATGAGAAGTTGAGCTGTTTTGGCTCTTTGGTGATTGGGTTTCAGTTGCATTTTTTGTAAGTTTAATTTTTCAAATATATAAAAAGGTTTGGATTTGAGATTGATTTTATTTTTTTTTTGTAAAAAAACCCGATGTTATCATCGGGTTTGTTTTTTTGAATTATTGAATATTGAAAATAAAGCTTTCGCCGGGTTTGAGTTTTACCTTAAACTTCCCTACTCCATTTTTAATGGTGAGGGGCGTACTTACTTTCTCATACAGCTGGTCTTTGAGTGTTAAAGTTCCATCTTTGAGATTCATTTTTTTCACCACACCTGCCGGAAGTATAACCGGACAATCAACGGTTGTATTCTGATTGAAATTGGTAACTATTATCAATTTATCGTTTTCATTCCAACGCACATAAGCATATAGACCAAAATCATACCCCAAACCGGCTTCTAAATTGGCATCGTGAATTTGTTCGAAATCGCCCATTAGGGCTTTACTTTTTAGTGTAAAATTGAGCAAACGTTTGTAGAAATCGCGTAAATCTTTTTCGTCATTAGATAACTGACCTCCATCAAATTTTCCGTTGTTCATCCAACGTTGGTGATGCGGCACTCCCACGTAATCAAAGATTGAAGTTCGAGATTGTTTTCCGAAACCGGCATCAAGAGCTCCGGGCTCTCCTACTTCTTGACCAAAATAAATCATCGTTGGCGATGAACTAATGGTAGCCGAAACCACCATTAAAGGCATTCCTTTTTTGGGATCGCCGGCAAATTGCGGACTCGCCAAACGTTGTTCGTCATGATTATCTAAAAAGTGAAGCATGTGGTGTTCAATATCTTTTAAATCTTCTTGAATACCCGAAATATGCTTAGGTAAACCTCGTCCTTGCACAATATTTTTGAGTGTATCATACATTTGCACTTTATCATACAAATAATCCATTTTGCCTAAGTGAATGTAATTTCTGTATTCGGCAGGATTGTACACTTCGGCCAATAAAAAAGCATTGGGATTCTTCATTTTGATGGAAGAATTCATATAACTCCAAAATTCTACGGGAACCATTTCGGCCATATCATAACGGAAACCATCAACGCCTTTATCTATCCAATAATGGGTGATGTCTTTAAATTTTTTCCAGGAATCCGGCACGTCTTTTCCTTTCCAAAATGCGGCATGAGCTTTGTAATCTTTTTTGTCGTACCCTTCCGGTAAGGTTGGAAAATCTTTGGTTCCGTCTGGTTTTACTCCGTAATTGATTTTCACGGTTTCGTACCAATCATTGATATCCGGTTTGGCTAAACGCGACCCGTTTCCGGTCCATTTTGCCGGAACTTCTTCAAATTTACCATCGGCTAATGGATTTTTCTCACCACCAAGCGGTTTGTAATTGGCATCGGTGGGTACTTCAAACTTCGAATTGGGAATGTAATAGAAATTATTATTGCGTTTGTATTCTACGGTTTTATCATCATCAGCTCCAAAATCTTTTACACCTTTGGGATTGGTTTTCCCTTCGTAACGGCGAGCGATGTGATTGGGCACGATATCAATAACAACTTTGAGTCCGTTTTTGTGGGTTCGTTCAATCAAGGCTTCAAATTCTTCTAATCGTTTAGCGGGATTGACAGCCAAATCGGGATTTACATTGTAGTAATCTTTTACGGCATAAGGCGAACCGGCACGACCTTTTACCACATCCGGGTCGTCATTTGAAATTCCGTATGAAGTATAATCCCCTACTAAAGCGTGATGCGGAACACCGGTGTACCAAATGTGAGTTACCCCTAAATCTTTAATTTCCTGAAGAGCTTTATCTGTGAAATCATTAAACTTTCCTACTCCGTTTTCCTCTTTGGTTCCCCAAGGTTTGTTTGTGGTATTGGTATTTCCGAATAAACGTGTAAAAACTTGATAAACAACAATTTTATGTTCTGAATTGGATTCAGAAACGGTCTCCGTTTGGGCTTTCATATTTTTTTGTTCGCAGGATAAAGTTGAAAATAAAACGATGGAGCTTAGAGCTACTGCAGATTTTTTAAGCATATTTTTTACTTTTTAAAGGTCTAAATATACGAAAATTAGTGAATCGTGAATAGTAATTAGTGAATAGTAAGGAACGATCTAAAAGCTATTAAGAGTAATTAGGCTCTTTCTTTTAGAATTTTTACGACATCATTCAATTCAAAACCTTTTGCGTTCAATAAAATTAGATAATGAAATAATAAATCGGCACATTCGGATAAGAACAAATCGTTGTTGTTGTCTTTGGCTTCTATGACCACTTCCACGGCTTCTTCACCTACTTTTTGTGCTATTTTGTTGATGCCTTTTGCAAATAATGAAGCTACATAACTCTTTTCAGCATCGGCATTTTCTTTGCGTCTAGCAATCGTGTTTTCCAATTTTGACAAAAACCCAAATTCTTGATTGTTAGCTTCTTGCCAACACGTATCTGTACCTGTGTGGCAAGTTGGACCAGCCGGTTTTACTTTCACTAATAGCGTATCGTTATCGCAATCTTCTTTAATGGAAATCAATTCTAAGAAGTTGCCACTCTCCTCGCCTTTGGTCCATAATCTATTTTTGGTGCGACTGAAGAAAGTTACTTTTTGGGTAGCCAAGGTTTGATCTAAAGCTTCTTGATTCATGTAGCCTAACATTAAAACATTTTTGGTTTCGTTGTCTTGAATGATGGCTGGGATTAGGTTATCTGGGGTTTTGTTGAAGTTTACTTTCATATTTAGTTATTTTTTAACCACATAGAAACATAGGTTTAATCATTAAAATGGTTAGTCGTTGCACTTTTCATAGTTTTCATAGCTATGTCTAAATACAATGCTATGATTGACTTACAAAACGATTTTCTATGTTTCTATATGGTTTAATCTTTATTCTTATTATAATCTTATCGAGATATTTTGATTTTTTAAAAACTGTTTTAATTCTGGAATTTCGATTTCTTGGTAGTGGAAAACACTAGCTGCTAAAGCAGCATCGGCTTTTCCGTTGATAAATGTTTCTGCAAAATGTTCCCTTGTTCCGGCACCTCCGGAAGCTATGATGGGAATGTTCACAATTTCGGATAATTTGGCCAAGGCTTCATTGGCAAAACCGTTTTTAGTCCCATCATTATTCATGGAAGTGAATAAAATTTCACCCGCACCACGTTGCTCAACTTCTTTTGCCCAATCGAATAAATTTAATTCCGTAAGCACTTTTCCTCCTACTAAATGTACGAGCCATTCTCCTTCAATTTGTTTGGCATCAATAGCCACAACCACACACTGACTTCCATATTTTGAGGCAATTTCATTGATTAAATCCGGATTTTTAACTGCTGAAGAATTGATTGAAATTTTATCGGCTCCATTGCGAAGCAACACATCCACATCCGCAACGGAAGAAATACCACCACCAACCGTAAACGGAATATTAATCGCAGCTGCCACTTTTCTTACTAAGTCAATTAATGTCGCACGACGTTCTTCAGTAGCTGAAATATCTAGAAAAACCAATTCGTCAGCACCCGTTTCGGCATATTTTTTTGCCAATTCTACGGGATCACCTGCATCTTTTAAATCGACAAAATTGACCCCTTTAACGGTTCGACCGTTTTTGATGTCGAGGCAGGGAATGATTCTTTTTGTTAGCATATTTTTTTTTCTCGCAAAGACGCAAAGGTGCTAAGCTTTTTGATTAATTATGTAATTTTCTAATTGTTTTAAGGTAATTCTGCCTTCATAAATGGCTTTCCCGATGATGGTGCCTTCGCAACCTAACTCGGCTAGTTTGGGTAATTCATCGAATGCTGAAATGCCTCCTGAAGCGATGAGTTTCATATCTTTGGTTTGTTCTAAAATTCTTTGGTACAATTCAAAACTTGGCCCTTCCAGCATGCCGTCTTTGGAAATATCGGTACAAATTACGTATTGAATGCCTTCTTTCTGATAATTTTGAATAAACGGAATGAGTTCTTCTTTTGATTCTTCCAACCAACCTGAAATTGCTACTTTTTCATTCAAAGCATCGGCTCCTAAAATAATTTTTTCGGCACCGTATTGTTCAATCCAATTTTTGAAAGCTTCGGGTTGTTTGATGGCTATACTTCCGCCTGTGATTTGATTGGCTCCACTTTCGAAAGCTATTTTCAAATCGGCATCCGATTTTAAACCGCCACCAAAATCTATTTTTAAATTGGTTTTCGAAGCAATTTGTTCCAATACCTTATAATTCACAATTCGGCTTGATTTGGCACCATCTAAATCTACCAAATGCAAATACTCTATTCCGTGTGCTTCAAATGATTTCGCCACTTCAAGCGGATTTTCGTTGTATATTTTCTTCGTATCGTAATCACCTTTGGAAAGTCGGACGCATTTTCCCTCGATGATATCTATGGCTGGGATTATTCTCATTTTTTTAGGTTTTGGGTAATTGGTAATGGGTTATAGGTTGAGAAAGTTTTTCAAAATTTGTTCTCCGAAAAAACCGCTTTTTTCAGGGTGGAATTGTACTCCGTAAAAATTATTGCAGTTCAAAGCGGTGCTGTATTCGCGTTCATAATTTGTGGTTGCAATGGTGTTTTCAGATAAGGGTGCATAAAAACTGTGAACCAAATACATAAATTCGTTATCTTTAATTCCTTCAAACAATGGCGACTTTAGATTATATATCGTATTCCAACCCATTTGTGGGACTTTCACTTCGTTTGAAAACTTCACTACATTAACATCAAAAATTCCTAATCCATTCGTATTGCCTTCTTCGGAGTGTTTACACATCAATTGCATGCCCAAACAAATTCCTAAAACCGGTTGTTTTAGTGTTGGAATCAATACATCTAATCCACTATCCACTAACATTTTCATGGCACTACTCGCCTCGCCTACACCCGGAAAAATAACTTTATCAGCTGTCTTTATGGTGTTCCAATCATTAGAAACAATTCCATCAAAACCCAGTCGTTCCAAAGCGAATAAAACGCTTTGCACATTTCCGGCTCCGTAATCTATAATAGCTATTTTCATTAGTTTTTGTTTCAGGTTTCAAGTTTCAGGTTTGCTTCGCCAATCGCCCTTTGGGCTCTTGTCAGGTTTCAGGTTTCAGGTTTCAAGTTTCAAGTTTCAGGTTATTCAACAAAACAACTTGAAACTTAAAAAAATTATTTATAACATTCCTTTTGTACTTGGTAAAATCATTTTCTCTGCATCTCTTTTAACTGCGGCTTTGATGGCTTTCGCGAATGCTTTGAAAATCGCTTCAATTTTGTGGTGTTCGTTAAAACCTTCTGCTTTGATGTTTAAGTTGGCTTTGGCTCCATCGGCAAAAGATTTAAAAAAATGGAAAAACATTTCAGTTGGCATATCTCCGATTTTTTCTCGTTTGAAATGAGCTTGCCACATTAGCCAAGAACGTCCGCCAAAATCGATGACAACTTGAGCCAAACAATCATCCATTGGGAGACAAAATCCGTAGCGTTCGATGCCTAATTTATCACCTAATGCTTTGGCAAAAACTTCGCCTAACGCAATCGCTGTATCTTCGATTGTGTGGTGTTCGTCAACTTCTAAATCGCCTTTGACTTGGATGTCTAAATCCATTTGACCGTGACGTGCCAATTGATCCAACATGTGGTCAAAGAATGCCAAACCTGTTTTGATGTTACTTTTTCCGGTTCCGTCTAAATTTAAAGTGATGGCAATATTGGTTTCATTTGTAGTTCTTTTTATGGAAGCGGTTCTTTGTTCCAATTTCAAAAATTCATAAATCTGTTGCCAATCTGTGGTTTGTAAAGCGATTGCATTTTGGAGTTCTTCCCATGAGGTTGTGGTTTCATTTCCGCCCAGATTTTCTTCGTTTTTGATGAAAATTGCTTTCGAGCCTAGGTTTTTTGCCAATTCTACATCGGTAATTCTATCGCCAATTACAAAGGAGTTTTCTAAATCGTAATCCGGATTGTTCAAGTACTTCGTTAACATTCCGGTTCTTGGTTTTCTGGTTGGAGCGTTGTCTTCCGGAAAACTTCTGTCGATACAAATTTCATCGAATCTTACACCTTCATTTTCAAATGCTTTTAGGATGAAATTTTGGGTTGGCCAAAATGTATTTTCCGGAAAACTTTCAGTTCCTAAGCCATCTTGATTGGTGACCATAGCTAATTCGAAGTCCAATTCTTTGGCTATTTTACTCAAGAATTGAAACACTTTGGGATAGAATTCTAATTTGGTTAAGCTGTCCAATTGGTAATTTTCCGGTTCTAGAACTAACGTTCCATCTCTATCTATAAATACTACTTTTTTTGGCATTGTTGAAGGTTTTTAGTAATTCCATAATTTGTTCGTTTTCTTCTTTGGTTCCAATACTGATTCGTAAACAATTTTCGCATAAAGGTTGATTGCTTCGGTTACGAACCACTACTCCATTATCTAAAAATTGTTGGTATCTATAATTCGCATCATCCACTTTTATCAAAATAAAATTGGCATCCGAAGGATATATTTTCTCAACAAATTCACATTTTGAAAGGGCTTTGATAAGTATATTTCGTTCGATTTTTATTTTTTTTACTTGAGTTGGCATCGAGTTTTGCATCAACTTTTTTACTGCTGTTTCTTGAGACAAAACATTAATATTATAAGGTGGTTTGATTTTATTCAAAACCGAAATAATTTCTTTGGAAGCATATAAAATTCCAATACGTAAACCCGCCATGGCATAGGCTTTTGACAAGGTTTGGGTGATCATCAAATTTGGAAAATCTTTCAAAACACTTAACCAACTTTCGTCTTTGGAGAAATCGATATACGCTTCATCAATTACCACTAAACCTTTGAATTGATTTAGAATTTTGATCACCGATTCTTTGGTAAAAGAATTTCCTGTTGGGTTGTTTGGTGAACACAAAAAGATGATTTTCGTATGGTTATCTACAGCATTTAGAATCGCTTCAACATTAGGCTGAAATTCCTCACTCAATAAAACTTCACGATTTTCAATCGCATTAATATTGGCTAAAACCCCATACATTCCATACGTTGGTGGCAATGTGATGATATTATCGCGATTCGGTTCACAAAAGGCTCTGAAAATCAAATCTAAGACTTCATCGCTACCATTTCCTAAAAGAATATTTTCTTTTGAAACCTTATTTTTATCCCCAATTATTACTTTTAGTTCTTTCTGCTGCGGATCCGGATAACGATTCATGCCATTAGAAAACGGATTTTCATTTGCATCTAGATAAATCATTTGCTTTGTAAACTGTTCAAATTCGTCTCGTGCAGAGGAATAGGGACTCAGTTTTTTAATGTTTTCTCGGATTAAAGATTCAATATTCATATTTTATGTCTTTATTATGTGATTTCTCCTTACGTCGAAATGACAATTCTAGTTATTTTTTAATCTTAATGTAACGGCATTTTTGTGAGCTTGTAAACCTTCGGCTTCTGCCATAGTTTCAATAGCTTTTCCAATGTTTTGAATACCAATATTTGATATTTTTTGGAAGGTCATCGTTTTTAAGAAACTATCCAGATTTACACCGCTATAACTTTTAGAATAACCATTTGTTGGTAGCGTGTGATTGGTTCCTGAAGCATAATCACCGGCACTTTCCGGTGTATAATTCCCAATGAAAATTGAACCTGCATTTTGAATGCCATCAACGAAATAATCTTCATTCTTAGAACATACGATAAAATGCTCTGGACCGTATTCATTAATTAATGATAACGCCGTTTTTTCGGTTTCAACGAAGATTAATTTAGAATTTTGAATGGCCACTTGTGCGATTTCCTGTCTGGGAAGCTCTTTTAATTGTTTGTATATTTCTTCTTCTACATCATTCAAAATATTTTTATTGGTAGTAACCAAAATTACTTGGCTGTCTTTTCCATGTTCGGCTTGACTTAATAAATCAGAAGCTACAAAACTTGGAATAGCGGTTTCATCTGCATACACTAACAATTCACTTGGACCAGCAGGCATGTCAATTGCTACGCCGTTTTGGGAAGCAAATTGCTTGGCAATCGTTACAAATTGATTTCCTGGTCCGAAGATTTTATACACTTGCGGAATGGTTACTGTTCCGAATGTCATTCCGGCAATCGCTTGTATTCCACCCACTTTGTAAATTTTTGATACGCCACACAAATCGGCAGCATAGAGAATTGCTGCATTGATTTTTCCATTTTTATCCGATGGCGAACACAATACAATTTCTTGACAACCTGCTAGTTTTGCAGGAACGGCCAACATTAAAACCGTTGAAAACAAAGGAGCCGTTCCGCCAGGAATGTATAAACCCACTTTTTGAATGGGACGTTTTTCTTGCCAACACGTAACTCCAATAGTCGTTTCTACCACAATTTTATTTGTTTTTTGAGCGGCGTGAAATTGTTCGATATTTGATTTCGCTAATTGAATGGCTTCTTTTAATTCGGAAGTAACTTCATTTTTAGCCATTTCAATTTCTTCTAGTGTAACTTGGATATTTTCTAAAGTTACGCCATCAAAAAAAGAGGAATACTTAGCAATGGCTATATCGCCTTTATTTTGTACTTCTTTAAAAATTTGCTTTACTGTTTCCTCAATATCGTTGAACGATTGTGTAGGTCTTTTGCAAATTTGAGCCCAGGTTTCGGGTTTTGGGTTGTATATTTTTTTCATAAGTCAATATTCTAAATTCTATTATCAATTTTCTTTTACAGAACCATTTTTTCAATTGGGCAAACCAAAATTCCTTCAGCTCCGGCTTCTTTTAGTTGGTCAATAACTTCCCAAAATTTATCTTCGTCAATTACAGAATGCACACTACTCCAACCTTCTTCTGCTAATGGCATTACTGTTGGACTTTTTAAAACCGGAAGAATTTTACTGATTTCTGCAATTTTATTATTGGGTACATTCATCAAAATATATTTTGATTTTCTTGATCGTAATACGGCTTGAATTCGGAATTGAAGTTGGGCTAAAACTTGTTTGGCTATATCAGAAATTTGAGGAGAAACGGCTAATACGGCTTCGCTTTTTAAGATAACCTCTACTTCTTTTAAACCGTTTTTGAATAACGTACTTCCGCTTGAAACAATATCTACAATCGCATCTGAAAGTCCGATGTTTGGTGCAATTTCTACCGAGCCAGAGATTTGGTGAATGTCTACGGAAATTCCTTTGGAAGTAAAATAATCTACTACTGTTTTTGGATAGGAAGTGGCAACACGTAATCCGTTTAAATCTTGAATGGAATTGTAGTTGAAATTCTTTGGAACCGCTACCGAAACTTTGCATTTGGAGAATCCCAGTTTTTCGGCAATTTGAATGTTTTGCCCTTTTTCAACCAAAAGATTATCTCCTACAATAGCAATATCTACTACTCCATCAATCAAATATTGAGGAATATCGGAATTACGCAAATAATAGACTTCTAAAGGGAAATTGGATGCCGATACTTTGAGTTGATCGTTTCCGTTGTAAATTGAAATTCCACAATCTCGAAGAATTTGAATACTTTCGTCGTGAAGTCGACCTGATTTTTGAATGGCGATTTTTAGTGTGTTCATTTTTAAATTTTGTTTTAAAAAAGTACACCAAGGGATTTTAAAAATGCTGAATACGAAAAAACCCGCTTGATGTACTCAAACGGGTTTCTGATTTATATGGTTACATTACATAGCATCATTACTTCGCTTGAGCGGAGGTATGATGGTGATGATGTAATTGAATTGAAAACATTATTGTTCTATTTTGTGCTACAAATGTAATGACTAAAATTTTTAGAAAACAAAAAATTTAGAAACTTTATGATTTGTTGAACTATTGATTCCCTAAAATAATTGGCATTCCGTCTTTACCGGAACCAATGACAATAACTTTAGTATTCTGAGATTTAGACAATTCTAAAGTAGCTTGAATGCCTTTTTCTTGCAAAATTTTGTCTGTTAAAGAAGCACTTAAAATTTGGTTGGCACGGGCTTTACCTTCGGCCTCAATGCGTTGCCGTTCGGCTTCTTTTTGAGCTTTTTCTAAGCGGAATTCGTATTCTAAACTTTCTTGTTCTTGTTTTAATTTGGTTTCAATAGCCGACTTGATTGTAGCCGGTAAAGTTACATCACGAACTAAAACTTCATTGAGTTGCACGTATTGATTGGCTAAAATCTTTTTGGTTTCGGTAAAAATTTCATCTTGAATGGCATCGCGTTTGGTAGAATACAATTGTTCCGGAGTATAACGTCCTACTACACTTCTTGCTGCCGAACGAATGGCTGGACGAATAACCCTTTCTATGTAATTCTCGCCTTTTTCTTTGTGCAATTTTCCGGTATTTTCATACTGCGGATGAAACCAAGCCGTGGCGTCTAATTTGATTTCCAGACCGTTTGATGACAACACTTGCATTTGCTCAGATATTTCCTGTTGCCGAACTTCATAGATAAAAACATCATTCCAAGGAGCAACCAAATGAAATCCTTCGCCCAAAGGGGGCTCATCTGTAACTACACCTCCATCAAAAGTACGATAAAGCACACCGGCTTCACCGGATCCAATGGTGATAGTTGATTTTATAAAAAAAATGAGGAGTAGAATAACTCCAATAACGGTAGGAATGATTTTAAAATTGAATTCTTTTTTCATCTCAAGTAAGTTTGGTTTACTTTTTATACGCACATTTTAGCAAATTGTTACAAAAAAAAACGCATTGAAAATCAAATCAGTTATCATCACTTTCTTTTTCGTGAGCATAAACTTCGGGTAATGTGCTATCAAACTTATCTGAAGTTCTAATTTCTGTATGGCGAATTTCACCTCCAGAAGTTCCTACAAACTTAGAAAACACCAAACCTGCGAGAGCCAAAACCAGAACCAAATAAGAAACCAAACTCGCCTTTGCATGTTTTTTGGTATGGGTTACCAAACCGGCAATAGATAGTAATCCTAAAGCATACAATACTTTCATATACTTTTCAGCCAATTCTTCGTGCTCGTGAATGATGTCGTGCGATATGCCTAATTCTTCCACTATTTCCTCGGCTCCTTCGCCTGTCATCATTGTAGCTTTTGCCATAATCATACAAAAGATGAACATTACATAAGCCGTATTAACTAAAATAGTTTGTTTTTTTATAATTCCGTATGCTAAAATTCCGATTCCAAAGAATAATCCGATGATTGGAAAGTGGTTAAAAACCAGGTGTAAATGTGCTTGATTCATAATTTCTAATTTTTAATTCGTTAATTCGAAAACTCCTTTTACTAAAATTTTTGATTCTTGATGTATATTTTCATCTGAAATTATTTCAGTATGATGTTCTGAAACTTCTCCTATTTGTACTAACGTTTTCTTGAAACTATAGTTATTGTTCGCTTCTTTCACAAGTAAAAGTACAAAATTCTTGTCACCACTTTTTTTTACGGCTTCATTTGGTACACTTAAGCCTTTTTTTGTTGCGATGCTAATTTTAGCTTCGGCAAACATTCCAGATAATAATTTTTCTTTTAATTCTGGTTGTAATAAGCCGAAAACCGAAATACTTCTATCTTTATTTTCGATTGATTTTCCAACGGTTTTTACTTTAGATTTGTATACGTCTTTTGAAGCTTGAGGAATCGTAAATTCGATATTTTGTCCTTCTTTAATTTTTAAAATATCACTTTCAAAAACATTTAAACTCAATAATAAATGTTGCGTATCAACCACTTCCATAATCACATCTGAAGGCGACATGAACATTCTTACATTGGCATTCATTACCGTGATATCTCCAGAAATTGGAGCTGTTAAAGTAATTACTGAAGTAAATTTACCTTTCTCAACATTAGAAGGGTTGATATTCAATAACAATAATTTTTCTCGCAAACCTTGATACATTCCTTTTGCTTGGCGGTAATCGCTTTCTGCTTTAAGATAGTTTTTTTGAGAAGTGATTTTTTCATTGAATAAGGTTTTCTGACGCTCAAATTCCGATTTTAAGTAATTGATTTGTTCAGCAACTTCTACATAATCTTTTTGAATATCTAAGTATTCTGTGTTTTCAAGTGTTACCAAAACTTGTCCTTTGGAAACTTTATCACCCACTAAAAACTGAGAAGATTTTACATAACCACCAATAAAAGGCGAAATTTTAGCCCTATATTGTGGTGGAACATCAATTTTTCCTGATGCAGAAACAGTGACGTTAAACTCCTTTTCAACCAAAGTGGCTATTTCCATTTTGGAAGATTGAAATTGTTCTTTGGTAACTGTTATAAATCCATTATTTGGAGTTACAACTTCGGTTTTTTCTTCTTTGCAAGAAATGAATAATCCGATTAGTGCTATTAAAATGCTATTTTTTATCATTAGTTCTCGATGTTTAGGTAATATAAATCTAAAATAGTTGTGTTGTATTGCTTTACGGCATCCAAATAATCTACTTGAATTGTTGTAGCATTTTCTAAACTTAAAATGTATTGAAAAAAGTCAATTTCGCCGTGTTTGTAACTGCTGTCAGCTACTTTTATGATTTCTTCTGATACTTTTTTTCCATACTCATTGTAGTAAGATATAGCTTGTTGTTGCTGTTCAACTTCTTGTTGTTTTTGTTTGATGTAAGAATCTATTTTAGTTTCTTCTTGTTTCTTTTGGGCTTCCCAAGCTTGGGTTTCTAGTTTGGCAACTTTTGATTTTGCAATATTTCCGTTGAATAAAATGGGTACAGATAATCCCACTTGAAAACCATATAAAGATTGAGACAAACCATTGTTTCTTCCTTGAAAATATTCCAAATTAAAATCGGGTAACCAATTTTGTTTTTGTAAACTTTCATTTGATTTGTAAATTTTCGTAAATGATTCTAAATGTGAAACATATAAATCTTTACTTGAATTTAAAGTTACAGTTGAAATAGGCTCTGAAATTGTATTTGAAATTACTATTTTTTCATCACTTTGCACTAAGGATTGCAATACTTCTAATTGTGCTTTTTTCTCTTTTTCAAGTTGTGATAACTTGGTTTTGATTTGACGAAATTTTGCTTCAGCGGTAATTTTTTCTAAATAATTGGTTTCGCCTAATTCAAATCTTCTATTACTTGCTTTTGAGAAATTTTGGTACAAACTATCTAAGTAACGATATAATTTTTCTTGATGTTGTACATTCACAATTTGATAATATACTTGTGAAATTTGTAATTTCAGTTGGTTTTGCTGAATTTCAAATCCGGTTTTTTCTTTTTCATATTCTGCTTTATATAATTTCTTTTTAGCACCATAAACCGTTGGAAAAGCAAACTTTTGTTGGGCTCCAAAAACTTTTAAAGGTAATTCGTTTAAAGCTAAGTTATTTTGATCATAGCTATAATAAACATTCGTTTTTTCGAAATCATATGCTAATTTTGTTGCTTGTTTTGCTTTTTCGATTTTTAGTTGACCTGCTTTAATTCCAGCATTGTTTGAAATGGCTTTTTGGAATATACTATCTAGTTCTGAATTATTTTGTTGTGAAAAACCTATAAATGGCAATAACATAAAGATCAGTAAAACGTCTGAATTTTTCACTTTTTTAAATTTTGGCTTCTTGAATTCTTTTTCATCAAAAATTTTGAATAAAATTGGTAAAACTATCATAGTTAAAAGAGTTGCGGTAAACAATCCTCCAATGACAACTGTTGCTAAAGGGCGTTGCACTTCTGCTCCTGCCGAAGTTGAGATTGCCATTGGTAAAAATCCAAGAGCTGCTGCCGAAGCAGTTAATAAAACGGGACGTAATCTATCGGTTGTTCCTTTTAAAATGAGTTCATTCATATTGGTCATGCCTTGATGCTTTAATTCCTTAAAATGTTCGATTAAAACAATTCCGTTCAATACTGCAATTCCGAAAAGTGCAATAAATCCAACACCTGCCGAAATACTAAACGGTAAATCGCGCATCCACAAGAATAAAATTCCACCTACTGTAGATAATGGAATAGCTGAATATACCATCAAAGCTTCTTTCACCGAACCAAAGGCGAAATGTAACAATACGAAAATTAAGAATAATGCAATTGGAACAGCTATCATTAAACGAGCTTTGGCACTTTGAAGGTTTTCAAATTGTCCTCCATACGCTACTCGATAACCATCTGGTAAATCAATTTTGGTTTCAATTATTTTCTTCACATCATCTACAACACTTTGTAAATCTCGGTTACGAACGTTGATTCCCACTACAATTCTTCGATTGGTATCATCTCTAGAAATTTTGGCTGGACCTTCGGTATATTCAATTTTTGCTAATTCTCGCAATGGAATTTGTTCACCGTTTGGAGTAGTAACATAAAGATTTTGTAAGTCTTCTAAGTTTTTACGATTGCTTTCATCTAAACGAACTACCAAATCAAATCGTTTTTCTCCTTCAAATACATTTCCGGCTGTTTTCCCTGCAAATCCTAAAGCAATCATATCATTCAAATCGGCAATATTTAGACCGAATTGGGCAATTTTACTTCTATCATATTGCACATACATTTGTGGTAAACCTTCTGTTTTTTCTATGATGATATCCGATGCACCTTCCACATTTTTAATTGCTTTTTCAATTTCGTGTGCTTTTTGGGCTAAAATATCTAAATCTTCTCCGAAAATTTTAATCGCCACATCAGAACGTGAACCTGAGATTAACTCGTTAAAACGCATTTCGATAGGTTGTGTAAATTCTACTTCCATATTCGGAATTTGTTTTTCAATTGCCACTTTAATTTTATCTGCTAATTCGTCTTTAGAATCGGCTGAAACCCATTCCGATTTTGGTTTTAGTTTTACAATTACATCACTTTCTTCCATACTCATGGGATCGGTTGGTACTTCCGCTGCACCAATTCTACTAACAACTTGAGAAACTTCAGGGAAATTTTTAAGAATTATAGCTTCAATTTTTGTAGTGGTTTCAATGGTTTTGGTTAATGAAGTTCCTGTTTTTAAAACGGGTTGAATTACGAAATCTCCTTCGTCTAATGTGGGGATGAATTCGCCTCCCATTGTACTAAATACACCAACTGCTAAAACCAATAATCCTACAGCACCATACATAACTTTTTTAGTATTATCCAAAGCCCAAGTAATTACGGGTAAATACCAAGAATTCAATTGGTTAATCAAACGATTGGATAACGAATTTGGATTTTCTTCTCTAGGTTTTAAAAACAAAGAAGCAACAACTGGAACATAGGTAAAACAGAATAACATCGCTCCAACTAAAGCAAAACTAAACGTCATTGCCATAGGTTTGAACATTTTACCTTCTACTCCAGAAAGTGACAAAATAGGGATGAAAACGATTAAGATAATCAACTGTCCGAAGATTGCCGAATTCATCATTTTTGAAGCACTTTTGAATGTGATTTGATCAATTTCGTCTTGACGTTTTTTTTTAGTTAATCCAACTAATTGATTTGATTTTGAAGCAATTTGAAAGGCTATAAATTCGACAATAATTACCGCACCATCAATGATAATTCCAAAATCGATAGCTCCCAAACTCATTAAGTTCGCATCGATTTTAAGAATATTCATGAATGAAATAGCAAACAACAAACACAGCGGAATTACAGAAGCTACAACCAGTCCTGAACGCCAGTTTCCCAATAAAAGAACTACTACGAAAATAACAATCAAACAACCTAAAATTAAATTTTCGGCTACGGTGAAAGTAGTTTTACCAACTAATTCACTTCTTTCTAAAAATCCATTGATATAAACGCCATCCGGTAACGTTTTCTCAATTTCAGCAACACGATGTTTTACGTCATCAATTACTTGTTTGGAATTGGCTCCTTTTAGCATCATCACTTGACCTAACACCTTCTCTCCTTCTCCATTTCCTGTGATAGCTCCAAAACGATTGGCATGTCCGAATTTTACTTGTGCAATATTTTTCACGTAAACCGGATTTCCGTTTACATTTTTAACGACAATATTTTCAATATCTTCTAGTTTCGCAACTCGACCTTCTCCTCGAATAAAATAACTTTGATTCGTTTTTTCAATGTAAGAACCGCCTGCAATGCTGTTGTTTTTCTCAATTGCTTCAAAAAGTTCGTTAACCGAAATATTCATCGCTTTCAAACTCGAAGAATGAATGGCAATTTCGTATTGTTTCAAATAACCACCCCAAGTATTGATTTCTACAACCCCTTTTATTCCAGATAATTGACGTTTTACTACCCAATCTTGAATAGTTCGTAAATCGGTAATCGTGTAGTGGTCTTTGAATTCAGGTTTAACTTCTAAGGTGTATTGATACACTTCTCCTAAACCTGTTGTTATGGGGCCCATTTCAGGAGTACCAAAACCTTGTGGAATTTTTTCTATAGCGGTTTTGATTTTTTCAGCAATTAATTGTCTTGGTAAATACGTTCCCATGTCTTCTTCAAAAACGATGGTTACAACAGATAAACCAAATTTTGAAATTGAACGAATTTCTTTTACACCAGGTAAATTCGCCATTTCTAATTCCACGGGATACGTGATATATTGTTCGATATCTTGTGTTGAAAGATTTCGAGAAGTAGTGATAACCTGTACTTGATTATTGGTAATATCAGGAACAGCACCAATAGATATTTGGAATACCGAAAATATTCCATAACCAAAGACTCCTAGGGTAAAAAGGAGTACAATTAGTTTGTTTCGCAAACTTAAAGCAATTATTTTTTCTAACATTTCAATAAAATTATAATAAACGAATAGTATTTATCTGGCGAACCAATAAACACATTAACATCATTAAAATGATTATTTACAAAAAATGTTAGGCTATTTTAGGGGGTAACCAAATGGAAGTGAGTGGAGAAGATTCGACTAAATCCCTGTAAAAAAAATGTCTTTTGGAACCTAGGTAAAAATTGGTGATTTGTATTTTAATGGTTTCAAAAGAAATAAGAAAAATAAGGTTGGATGTTGATTCTATGGTTTTAAAAGGTAAATCCTGATGGCTATCATGATTGTGATCGGAATTTTCGGAATAGTGTAATTTAATAAAATCAACAAAAGATAAAGATGAAGCAACAGTTGAATTTTTATGTTCTTGATAGTGCTCAAATAAGTTTGGGATTTTCAATAATTGCCCTACTGATGTGTTAGCACACATAAATACTGAAATCAGAAAAAGAGCAATTAGCTTGTTCATTTGATAAAATCAAGAAAGATTTACCATACAAAGATAAATAATAAAAAATAAGGAATACCTTAAGAACTACTTAAGTTTAGTAGAAGGTAAAATTAAATTAAATGTAGTTTTTTCATTTAATTTGCTTTCAACAAAAATTTTGAAATCTAATACATCACAAAGTCTTTTTACGATAGACAAACCCAAACCGGTGCCTTTAATTTCCGGATGCTTGGAAAAATCAGAACGGTAAAAAGAATTGAAAATTTTATTTAAATCCTGTTCAGAAATCCCAATTCCGTTATCAGTAATTGTTAAATTGATTTCTTTATTTATTTTATGTAATTCTATTTCAATAATACCGTTTTTATAGTTATACTTCACCGCATTTGAAATCAAATTCTCTATGATAATTGACAAGAGATAATTATCTGATTCAATATAAATATCATCTTCAAATTGAGTGATGACGCTTATTTTTTTAGCTTCGATTTTATCGGAATATCGAGATAAAGTATCTAAAACCAAAGCATTCAAATATACACTTTCTTTTTTACTATTGCTTTTCTGATTTTCAAATCGAGCCAATAAAAGCAACTGGTCTACCATTTTATTTAATCGATCTACTTCGTTAATACAAAAACGAATTTTGTCTTTATATTCCTCTTCATTTCTAGGTTTACGAATGAGTACTTCCATCGTGCCTTTAATAACTGCCAAAGGTGTTCTTAATTCATGTGAAGCATCGGAAGTGAACTGTTTTTCACGATCAACAGCATTTTCAATTCGATTTAAAAGACTGTTAATGTTCTCGGATAAAATATACAATTCATCTTTGTTTTGGGGTAACGGAATTCGGCTTTTTAAATTGTCTTTGGTAATTTGATTAGAGGTTTCAATTATCGTTTGGACGGGTTTAATACTTCTTCCGGCAAAAAATCGAGCAATCAAAAACAATAAAAAAAGAATTAAAGGAAAAGTAATTAAAAGAATGTTTTTTAATATCAATACAATCTCAAAATCCTCCAACGACATGGCAACTACCAGAAATCCAACTACTTTGTTTGAATTGAGAATGGGTGTTTGAATTTGCCTGATGGGAATGGAATTTAATTCTGAATTGACAAATGCATCATTTTTTGATGAGTCAAACAACTTTAAATCAGACTCTTTAAGATTGGGAGATTTATCGATGGTTTCGCCATTGGTATCATAAAATTGCACAAAAACCGGATTCACACTTATCGAATTGTGTTCTCTGGCTCTCCATTGGTCCACTTGAATGAGATAGGTATCATTAGAATCGGTAGTTACATCATCCAAATGTTTCATCAATTCGTCATACACTTCTTCGTTAATATGATTGTTAACGCTCAATTTTACAACTTGAAAAATGGCTATAAAAACCAGGGCAATAAAAATAGAACTACTCATAATGTAGTTAAAAGCGATTCTGTTTTTAAAAGAAAAATTAAAATACTTAATCATTTGCAATGTAGCCTACTCCCCTAATAGTTTTGATTAGTTCTTGATCTTTGGTTAGATTTAATTTCTTTCGAATAGCATTCATAAAAACATCAATCACACCGGTATCGTATTCAAAATGAATATCCCAAACGTCTTCAATGATGTTGGTTCGGGTGCAAACAGAACCCTTATTTTTAATTAAATAAGCTAATAATTCAAACTCTCTCTGTGTCAAATTTACTTCATTTTTATCTACAAACACTTGAAAAGTATTTTTATCCAAAACTATATTGCCCAACGTTAAGACTTTATTTTCGTCTTTATTTCTAAAATGAATTTTAATGCGTTCCAATAATTCTTCAAATGAAAAAGGTTTTTTGATATAATCATTGGCACCGGCTTTGAGTCCTTCAATGGTTTCTTGAATGGTATCTTTTGCGGTTAAAAAAAGAATGGGCGTTTGCGTATCTTTCTTTCTAAAGGCTTTACAAACCTCCAAACCGGAAAGTTTGGGCAACATCCAATCTAAAAGAATTAAATCCGGTTGTTCTGCGAGAGCTTTTTGTAAACCCTCTTCTCCATTTGAAGCTAAAGAAATTACGTAATTTTCTTCCTCCAATCCTTGTTTTAAGAAAGAGGCGATTCCGGATTCATCTTCTATGATTAAAATGTTCATTTGTCTAATACAAATTTAATTCCAAACGACACGATATCAGCTTCCAATCCATCACTTCTGGAGTAATGATTGTATCGGAAATCTAAGTTTTTTATACCAAATTTCCAAATTTTAGCGGCTGTAAAAATATCGGTATAACTTACTCCCATTCCATATTGATGAGCATCAAAAGAAGACAAATCATAGTCTGACGTATAATATTTCTCAGTGGATAAATGTTGTTCGTACGGAGCAAAATATTTTGAGGCTTGTTGCGTGTAAAAACGATACATCGGAATTAAGGTAAATCGGTCGGTAATTTTATACGGTAATTCTAAACTAGCCGTATGCGAGTTAATACCCCAATTATCCGTGTAAAAACGATAATAAGTCCGTAACACCAATTTCTCATTTACATAATAATTCAAACGAGCTCCGAGGGGTAATTTAAATCGGCTATCGGGCAATCGCTCAATGTCATCGGCCAATTGAAATTCGTTGATAAAAGCATTGTCAACATCGGCAAAATAAACGCGTTGATAAGGTGTAGAAAGCAATCCTTGCTGTTGCAAAACATCAGCAAAAATTGAAATTTGCGTCTTTTTATTCAGTACTTGCGAAAAACTGAAAGACAAAGCAAAGGAATTTCTGTTTTTGTCTTGATGAAAAACAAATTTAGTTGGAGCATAACTAGTGTTACCAATAATCGTAAAATTATCGAATATTCCCCCATTCAGATTATTGCCGTTATCGGCAAAATCTTGTAACTCCTTTGGATAAATGGGTTTCCAAGTATCTAAATACACATTGGCGGCGATGCCTACTTCTGTATTTTTATCATTGAATAATTTGGTTAAACCTCCTCCAAAACCAATTGAAGAATAATCATATTCCACCGAACCGGAAACATGGGCATTCCAAATGGTATTGCGATCATCTGAACTATGACTATAATTTATGACTAAGGTAGTTAAAACATCTTGAGCCGAAGCACCTGAACTCGCCTGCCATGGACTTGGTGTATTACTATCAAAAGGATTAATATTTCCTGAAGAAGCAGAAGAATAAGCCGAAATTCCCATATCTACCGTTAAAACATCGTCATCGTTTAAAGGAACTGCAACGACAATGGTTGGTGTAATATCGGTAAGTTTTTCCATTCCATTCCCACCGGCTACAGCTGAATGTATTCCGTCTTGTTTGTAATAACTCATCAAGAAATCAACTTCTATCGATTCTAAGACTCGTTTTTTGTAACTCACTTGCGTAGAATCATTCACTTGAGCAAATCCAAATGATGTGATGAATAACAAAATGAATACATTATAATTTTTCATAAAATATTTTTTTTGAACACAGATTGAAGAAATTGAAAAATGATTATAAATGCTTTAAGACTCTTAATCAAGTATTCTCAAAACCTATTAAACTTTTTAACCCTTAAACTCTTAAACTAATTACACCCACAACCACCTCCGGTTTTGCCACCATTAGCTCCTGCAGCTGCTTCACGATAGACTTGAAAATTGGTTTCAAAACGTTCGGATGGTCGTGCTGCCAATTTCATGTCCGGGTCATTTATTTTTTCTTTTTCGTATTCTTTGACCGAATTGCAGGATTGTAATGCGATTAGAATTAAGGCAAGAATTGCAGTTTTTTTCATGTTTTTTTCTTTTAACCTCACCCCTAGCGATAGCTATCGGGACTCTCCAAAGGAGAGGATAGTGAGCAAATAAATTGTTTATTCGTATTTTTTTAAATCAATATTTTTAGAAGTATGCACCACACCCTTATCATCCACAATAATACATTCAATTCCTTTGAGTTGGTTGATTAAGTCGAGACCGACGTCAACACCCAGCACAAAAACTCCGGTAGCGAGTGCATCGGCTACTTCTGTGGTTTTGGCAAAAACCGACACACTCACAATGCCCGAAGCAGGATAACCAGTTCTTGGATCTATAATATGTGAATAGCGTTTTCCGTTGAAAGTAACATACTTTTCATAACTTCCGGAAGTTTCTACCGCACTGTCTTCTAATGGAAAAGTGGCAAATACTTTATTTTTATTAATGGGATTTACAATAGCTACCGTCCAAGGTTTGCCATCAGGTTGTTTTCCCCAAGCGAAAATATCACCCGAAACATTGACAATCCCTGATTTGCAACCACTTTCAATCAATAAGGCTTTAATTTTATCGGCAATATACCCTTGCCCTATTCCACCCAAACCGAGTTTCATCCCTTTGTTTTTCAGAAAAATAGTCGATTCTTTTTCGTTTAAAATGATGTTTTGGTAACCCACTTTCGCAACCGAATTTTTTATGGCTTCTTCGGTTGGCATTTCTTTCATGCTACCATCGAATTTCCATATTTTATCCATCGAAGCATACGAAATATCGAAAGCACCATACGTTAATTTTGAAATTTTAATTGCTCTTTCAATCAATTGAAATACTTCTTGATCAACCCTTACTGGAGTTATTCCGGCATTTTGATTAACTTGAGAAATTTGTGTAGTAGGAATCCAATCGGAAATTAAATGCTCAATACGTTTTACTTCATCAATGGCTTTTTGAATAAAATAATTTCCTTCAACTGTATCTTGAGCCACAACAGTCATTTCAAAAGGACTGCCCAACATTTTTGTTTTTTGGGTGTAAACCATTTGTGCCGACAAAACGGAAGAAAAAAAGTAAGCTAGTATGAAAAATAGAAATCTCATTATTTTTCAGCTGAATGGATTAAGGCAATATAAGCAGAAGGTGAACTATTTTTAAAACCGAACATGCCCAGTACTTTTCCAGAAGGATCTAACAGAACAACCAATGGAAAACTACCCTCTTTATTGTATTTTTCAGCTAATTTTTTGTTTTGTTCAGTCCTCTCAGGAGAAAGTTGATTTGCCTTTTTCTTGGGGAAATCGGCTTTATAGATAATCCAACTGTTTTGAGCTTCCGTCTGAAATTCAGGCGACATCCAAATGTTTTTTTCCAGCTTCATACAAGGTGCACACCAATCGGAACCGGAAAAAACTAAAAGTATATTTTTATTTTCTTTTTGGGCAATAACTTTGGCCTCTTCAAAATTTGTTTGCCAATTTTGAGCCATTAAAACCGTATGACTGCAAAGAAACAAGAGAAACAAAACTTTTTTCATCCGTTGAATTTTTATGTAAAATTAACGGAAAAGTGAGAACTATATTGAATGATTTAAATGAATTAAGCGAATCTTAAGTTACAACAAACCATTGTATTTGCGAATAAACCACTCTAAAGCCAATGCCAATACAATAATCATTAACAACCAAACCCAATCAATAATAGGTGTTTTTTTGACAATCTCTTTTTGAATAGGTTTGTAAAGTTCGGTTTCTGTTAAAACTGAAATTAAGTCTTTAACTTGATTTGACAAATAAATTGTACCGTTGGTAAGATTTGCCAACTGATTTAACTTGGCATAATCCGGATTGACAAATTGCTTTTCCATATCAAAATCAAGTACTTCAAAAAACCCATTATAAGTGGTCTTTGAGTTATTCTCGGTAACAGAAAAAGAATAAGAGCCGGCAGCCAAACCATCTAAATTAACTTTAAACGAATTGGCAGCACGAATCAAATCGTAAGATTTAATTTGATTGGTGTTTTTATTTTGAAGGGTAATGGTTAATCTTGCTTTGGTATCAAACTCAAAATTTTTATTGAAATATTGAGCTTCTATTTCTATAGCATCACCTGAATTATAGAAATTTTCATGCGTAACAATTAATGATTTTCTCGAAGAATTTGAAGCTAAAAATTGAATGGTTTTATCGGTAAAAATATCAAATTTTTCAAAGGAGTTTTCATCCAAATGGCTTTGCATTCGCCACTTCCAGATATTCTCACCAAAAAGATATACGTTTCGCTTACCGGCTTGTTCGATGTAGGATAATAAAGGGGCTTCAAGATTTACATTACGTACACGGGAATTGAGTAATGTATTACCGTTTTGGGTACTTGTTATGGTTCCGAAAGGATTTTGCAAAGGCGGAAAATTTTCAAATCCCAAATTATCAATTGAAAAAAGATTAAATTGGGTTGAAAAAGATGCTAAATAATCTTCCTTTTGAGAACTCATTTTAAATAAAAAATGAGATTGATTCTGATTTAAAAATTCAAAATCAGTATGCAATCCGGTAATAATCCAAGTGTTCAAACCTTTATTTTGAGCATATTCCCATAACGGTTTAAAAGTGGCATTGGGTTGATAAAAAACCACCACATTAAACTTATCTAATGATGGATTTTGAAGAACATTTAAAAGGGTTACTTTTCGCTGTTCATTTGATTCAATTGCTCTTTTTAAAGCACCTAAATCGGGGTGGTTAATGGAAGAAACTAAAGCAATTTCGGTTTTTTGATCGATTATTTCAACGGCAAAATTCTTACTATTGTTGTATTTGTTTTTCTCCGGTTGGGTGGTATTGATTTGAGCTTTAAATATTTGTACTCCAACTTGATCGGCAGGAAGTAAGACTGAAATGATTTGCGATTTTTTTTGAGCAGAAAAATCAACTAGCTGAGTGTGTAGTGTTTTAGAACCTTGACTCACAGTTAATGAAGCTGCTAGTTTTTGATTCCCTGAATAGGTTACAAAAATTTCAACGGGAAATTTATTTTTGTAAAAAGCGTATTTATTAGCGTTAAGATTACTGATTTTTAAATCTAAAACCGAGGTCGTATCACCCAAAACCACTGGAAATATAGGCTTATTTTCTTCAAAAGTGTAAACGTAATCGTTCCCTTGTGTTTGGTTACCGTCTGTAAGTAAAATTGTAGGGTGAATTGTGTTTTTAAATTGTTGTTTTAACCTTTTTCCAATTTTATCTAAACGCGATTGTTTGCCTTTAAAATCTATCGTATCATTGGATTCAACCTCTTCAGAAAAACGAAATACCTGAACAGCATATTGGTCTTTAAGTTTTGAATTTTGAGTTATCTCTTTTACTAAATTTTGAGTTTCTGTATCAAATTTTAGTTCTTTTATTGATGACGAGTTATCTACAACTATGGGAAGTGGAATTTTTTGAGTTTCATAGGTTTTGTGGGTAATAATAGGATTGATAAGTAAGAGTAACAACCCAAAAACACCTATAAAACGTAAAAAAGCTAAAACCCAAACACTATGGGAATGGATTTTAGTTTTATAAAAATACTGAAAAAATGATACACTTCCGGCTAATAATACTGAAAGTAAGAGTAAAAGCACAGTTGATGATGTCATTTTTGGTAATTAGTGATTAGTAAATTGGTGATGAGCAAATAATGCTAAATTTCTTGTTTCAATGAATTTTTCTTTATTGCTCGTTTTAGCCCCGATGGTAGTGGAAAGCTTTTTAAAGGAAAATTTTTAGTTTTGTGGCCAACCAAAAGCGACCAAAGGAAGCTTTATGGGTGGCTTACAAAACTTAATTTTTCTTGAAAAACTTGTAACGGACAGCGGGAATAGCTTCTCATTAGTTGTCTGTTGTCAGTTTTCGATTTTCTGATCTACTTTGCAGGAGTTTGGCATTGCCTGTTCGCTATTGTTCGGTTTTTTTCGACTACGTTATCATGCGAAATGACAAACTATAACTGAAAACTGCGACTGAAAACTGACTACGTCAGCATACCTCCATCTACATTCATAACTTGTCCGGTTACATAAGCACTCAACTCTGAGGCCAGGAAAAGACAAGCATTGGCCACATCTTCGGGAGTTCCACCACGCTTAAGTGGGATAGAATCTCTCCAGCCTTGTACCACGTCTTCGTTTAATTTTCCGGTCATTTCCGTTTCGATAAAGCCTGGTGCAATGGCGTTGCAACGAATGTTTCGTGAACCTAACTCTAATGCAATTGACTTGGTAAAACCAATCATCCCTGCTTTAGATGCCGCATAGTTGGCTTGTCCGGCATTCCCTTTCACACCAACTACCGAACTCATATTGACAATAGAACCTTTGCGATTTTTCAACATTACTTTTTGTACGGCTTTAGTCATGTTGAATACGGATTTTAAGTTGATTTCGATTACTTTATCAAAATCTTCCTCAGACATTCTCATCAAGAGATTATCTTTTGTAATACCGGCGTTGTTAATTAAAATATCTATAGTACCGAATTCTGCGATTACATCATCGGCTAATTTTTGAGCTTCATTAAAGTCGGCCGCATTTGATTTATACCCTTTTGCTTTAACTCCTAAAGCATTGAGCTCATTTTCTAAAACCAAAGCTGATTCTGCCGATGAACTGTAAGTAAATGCCACTTGGGCTCCGTGTTGTGCAAAAACTTTAGCAATACCGCTTCCAATTCCGCGACTGGCACCGGTAATAATGGCAACTTTTCCTTCTAATAATTTCATGATACTTTGTACTATTTAATCAGTAATTTATTTTAAAAGCCAAATATACTAATATTTTATACGCCACTAAAAGTAAATATATAATGTTCTATAGGAATTTATGACTTTATTCTATTTCCCAACAAGTGATTGAAAAAACAACTTTAAAAAAGTTAGATTTGAAAGGAAGAAAGTATATTTGTAAAAAATCAATCTAATGAGATATTTACTTATTTTACTGTTAACCACATCAATGTGGGCACAAGATCATCATTTCAAAGCGGCTCGTAAGGAAGTAACATGGACTATGACTTATCAATTACCGGAGGGCGATGTCATGAAGCTTCTCCCAAAAAACAATAAGAAACTTATTGTAAATGAAGGTGAATTTACCGGTCGCGGTGTAAAATTTAACTGTACTTGTAAAGAAGGTTCGTGGTATTTTGAACAAGCTTTTGATTTGCAATTTGAAATTACTTTGGTAGAAGGTGGCTACAGTGTTACTGTGAGTGATATAACTTTTGAAGGTGAAGGAGAAAACAATGCCAACAATAGATTGGAAAATTATGTTTTGCGAATCGGTCAGAGTGTTTTTCATACAACCAAAAAAAATATAACCAATTTAATATGTTTAGATGCTTATCTCGAGAATGTGTTTAAAGTACCGGGAGCATCGGTAGTCAAATAAAAAGAGACCTCAATGAGGTCTCTTTTTTTATTGCAATAAGGAAGTATTATCCTAAAACTTCTTTTACTTTTTTACCGATTTCGGCAGGAGAGTCTACTACATGAATTCCGTTCTCTCTCATGATGCGTTTTTTGGCTTCAGCAGTATCATCTGCACCACCTACGATGGCACCGGCATGCCCCATGGTTCTGCCTTTTGGAGCTGTTTCTCCGGCAATAAATCCTACAACCGGTTTGCGGTTACCGTCGGCTTTAATCCATTTGGCAGCATCAGCTTCTAATTGACCTCCAATTTCACCAATCATAACGATACAATGAGTTTCTGGATCATTCATTAATAATTCTACCGCTTCTTTAGTGGTTGTACCAATGATTGGATCTCCACCAATTCCGATAGCTGTAGTGATTCCCAAACCTTGTTTCACTACTTGGTCTGCTGCTTCATAGGTTAATGTTCCCGATTTAGAAACAATACCTACATTCCCTTTTTTGAATACAAAGCCGGGCATAATACCTACTTTGGCTTCTTCGGGAGTGATAACACCCGGACAGTTTGGACCAATTAAGCGACACCCTTTTCCTTTGATGTAATTGTAAGCCTTAATCATATCGGCAACAGGAATACCTTCGGTAATGGTGATAATAACTTTAATTCCCGCATCTGCAGCTTCCATAATGGCATCGGCTGCAAAAGCCGGTGGTACAAAAATAATGGTAGTATCGGCTCCGGCTTGTTCTACTGCATCTTTAACGGTGTTAAAAACCGGACGATCCAAATGAGTTGAACCTCCTTTACCCGGAGTAACTCCGCCTACAACATTTGTACCGTATTCAATCATTTGTGACGCGTGAAAAGTTCCTTCACTTCCGGTAAAACCTTGTACAATTATTTTTGAATTTTTATTAACTAAAACACTCATGGTGGTAAATTTAAATTATTTTGAAATGGTAGTGCAAAAGTAATTCTTTACAAAATTAAACCTACCATTTTTTTGTCTTTTTTTTTATGATTTTGCTAATTTGATATACAGTATGATCAAAATTAGGGTTGTTGACTCATTTGAAAACCTTTGTATAATGTATTGTTTTCAACTTCCCAAATCACCATAAAATGAGCCAAAATATGAATGTGATTGGGATTTTCTATAGTAGTTGCAAAATGTGTGTAATGTACAGTCACCAAATTAGCTTCTGCAACTACTTGGTGCAATTGAATAACGTGTGAAGTGTAATTGTTTTGCAAATCGGTTGCCAATTGAAAAAGCTCTTCTTTGTTCTTCGTTACAAATCCTTTACTACTATTCCAATTTAAAATGACATCGGAATGTAAAAAACCTTTTAATGTTTCAGGATTATACAGGGCGTCTGAATTGTAAAAATTTAAAACTAATTCTTTTGCAGTCATAAGTACATTTTAAAGGAATCAACACTTATTTAATTCGATCCAGAATCTCGGGAATTCTTTTGATGTTGGCCAATTGCTTCAATTTCTCTCTAGACTCTTCAATGGGGGTTCCAAAATAGGTTTTACCACCTTCAATAGATTTGGTAACACCGGTTTGCCCCATTACTACCGCCTTAGAACCAATTGTAATACCACTGGTTGTTCCGACTTGTCCCCATAAAGTAACTTCATCTTCAATAACCACACATCCAGCAATTCCGGTTTGTGCAGCAATTAAACATTTCTTCCCGATGATTGTATCGTGTCCTACATGAACTTGATTGTCAATTTTGGTTCCGGCACCAATAGTTGTATCACCGGTTACCCCTCTATCAATAGTACACAAAGCACCAATGCCTACATGATTTTCAATTACTACTCGTCCACCAGACAAAAGTTGATCAAAACCTTCAGGTCTTTTCTTGTAATAAAAAGCATCGGCTCCAATAATAGTTCCGGATTGAATTACAACATTATCCCCTATTACACAATGATCGTAAATGGTAACATTAGCATGAATCAGACAATTACTGCCAATTTGTACGTGATTCCCAATACAGCAATTGGGTTGAATTACGGTGTTTGATCCAATAGTAGCAGTTGGAGAAATGGCAGATGTTGAAACTTGAAAAGGCTTGAAATACTGAGTTAACTTATTAAAGTCTCTAAATGGGTCGGTAGAAATTAATAAAGCTTTACCTTCCGGGCAATCAACTTCTTTGTTTATGAGAATTATAGTTGCCGCCGATTGTAAAGCTTTATCGTAATATTTGGGATGATCAACAAAGACAATATCTCCAGGCTCTACCACATGAATTTCATTCATACCCAGAACTGAAAAATTTTCATCTCCTACAAAATCACAATCTATTATTTGTGCAATTTCTTTAAGTGAAAAAGTCTTTGGAAATTTCATAAACTGGAGCGAGTTAGTTATTATTCTTTAACACGTTCCAAGTATGAACCTGAAGCCGTATCTATTTTGATTTTATCACCTTCATTTATAAATAGCGGAACATTAACCGAAGCTCCGGTTTCAACTTTTGCCGGTTTAGTGGCATTGGTTGCCGTGTTTCCTTTAACACCTGGTTCTGTATAAGTAACTTCTAAAACAATTGAAGCCGGCATGTCTACAGACAAAGGCATATCTGTTTCAGTATTAATTTGAACCATTACATTGGTACCTTCTTTTAACAAATCGGGAGCATCCAATACATCTTTATTCAGCGTTATTTGTTCGAAACTTTCGGTATTCATAAAATAAAACTCTGAACCCTCAGAATATAAAAATTGGAAGGTATGGGTTTCTACTCTAACCACATCAATTTTATGTCCTGCCGAAAATGTATTATCCAATACTTTCCCGTTTGTTAAACTTTTCAATTTTGTACGAACAAATGCTGGTCCTTTTCCGGGCTTTACATGAAGGAATTCAACAATTTTATAAATATCGTGGTTGTGTTTAATACATAATCCGTTTCTAATATCTGCAGTACTTGCCATTCTAATTTATTTTAATTTTTAATTTATTTACTTTTTAATAACCATTACCTTTCACCACACTAATAAACCCCCGTATATCCTTTCATAATACCTCGAGATGAATTTCTAATGAACTGAAGGATTTCATCACGCTCCGGCGAAGCTGTCATTTCGGCTTCTATAATACTAACGGCTTGAGAGGTGTTGTAATTTTTTTGATATAAAATACGATAGATTTCTTGTATTTCTCTGATTTTTTCGGTAGTAAAACCTCTTCTTCTGAGTCCAACGGAATTTATACCCACATAAGACAAGGGTTCCTTTGCGGCTTTGGTGTAAGGAGGCACATCTTTACGGACTAATGAACCACCTGATATCATGGCATGATCGCCAATATTTATAAATTGATGAACAGCCGCTAAACCTCCAATGATGGCAAAATTACCAACAGTTACATGTCCTGCCAAAGCAACACCATTTACAACTATTGCATTATCACCGATGTGGCAGTCGTGAGCTACGTGTGCTGTAGCCATAATCAAACAATTTTTACCAATAGTAGTTTGACCTGAGGCTACTGTACCTCTATTTATAGTTACACATTCTCTTATTGTTGTATTATCACCAATGATGGCAAGAGAATCTTCTCCACCAAACTTTAGGTCTTGAGGTACCGCAGAAATTACTGCACCGGGAAAGATATTGCAGTTTTTACCAATTCGGGCTCCTTCCATGATGGTTACATTAGATCCAATCCAAGTGCCCTCACCTATTACTACATTATTATTTATGGTTGTAAAGGGCTCAATTACCACATTCTTGGCGATTTTAGCCCCGGGATGTACATATGCTAAAGGTTGATTCATATAAAATAGGTTAGTTCTTTTTAGCTATTTGAGCCATAAGCTCTGCCTCTGCTACCAATTTTCCATTGGCATAAGCATTGGCTTGCATGTGACATATTCCACGGCGTATGGGAGAAATTAAATCACATTTAAAAATAAGAGTATCACCGGGTAATACTTTATGTTTGAATTTTACGTTGTCAATTTTCATGAAATAGGTTAAGTAATTTTCCGGATCCGGAACAGTACTTAAAACCAAAATTCCACCGGTTTGAGCCATAGCTTCTACAATGAGTACGCCCGGCATAACAGGTGCGTCCGGAAAATGTCCCACAAAGAAAGGCTCATTCATCGTAACGTTTTTAAGTCCTACTACATGTGTATCGGTCAACTCAAAAATTTTATCAATAAGTAAAAAGGGAGGTCTATGGGGTAACATTGCCATGATTTTATGAATATCCATCAAAGGTTCTTGATGTAAATCATAGGTAGGTACCTGATTACGTTGTTCTATTTTAATAATTTTTGATAATTTTTTTGCAAATTGGGTATTCACATAATGACCCGGTTTATTAGCTATTACTTTACCTTGGATGCGAGTTCCTACCAAAGCTAGGTCACCTATTACATCTAAAAGTTTGTGACGTGCCGCTTCATTGGGATAATGAAGAGTCAAATTATCTAGAATACCATTTGGTTTCACGGCAATTTTATCCTTTCCAAAGGCTACTTTTAAATTTTCCATGGTTTCTGCAGATATTTCTTTATCAACATAAACTATGGCGTTATTCAAATCGCCACCTTTTATCAAACCATTGTTTAATAAATTTTCCAATTCATGAAGAAAACTAAAAGTACGAGCATCGGCAATTTCTTTTTTGAAATCTGAAATACACTTTAAGGTTGCATTTTGAGTTCCTAAAACTTTAGTACCAAAATCAACCATAGCTGTTACTTGATAGGTTTCACAAGGCATAACTAAGATTTCGCTTCCGGTTGCTTCGTCGGTATAGGATATAACTTCCTTAACAACATAAACATTTCTGTCTGCATTTTGCTCTACCACTTCGGCTTTCTCCAAGGCTTCAACAAAATACTTGGAAGAACCATCCATAATTGGGGGTTCTGAAGCATTTAACTCTATAATTAAATTATCCAAGTCACACCCTACACAAGCGGCTAAAACATGTTCGGAAGTTTGAATTTTCACAGCATTCTTTTCCAAATTAGTACCCCTTTGTGTATTTACAACATAATTAGCATCTGCTTCAATAACGGGATGTCCTTCTAAATCAACTCTCACAAAAGTGAAACCGTTATTTACAGGAGCCGGCTTGAAAGTCATTGTTACTTCCTGTCCAGTATGTAATCCTACCCCTTTGAGGGTAATTTCATTCTTTATGGTTTTTTGTTTTACCGATTGTGACATTCTTATTTAATTATCGTTTTTTTCAAATTTTCTATATCGTTTACAATTTTGGGTAGATTTTTAAAGTGAACATAGGATTTACTATAATCACTGTAATTGAATGAGGGCGAACCTTGAACCGTTTCACCATCTTTCAAACTTCTACCAATTCCGGATTGAGCTTGTACTCGCACTCCATCTCCCAGAGTTAAGTGTCCGGCTATACCAACTTGACCACCAATGATACAATTTTTCCCAATCTTGGTTGAACCCGCGATGCCGGTTTGAGCTGCAATAACTGTATTTTCTCCTATCTCTACATTGTGAGCTACTTGAATTTGATTATCCAATTTCACTCCTTTTCTTATAATGGTAGAACCTAAAGTAGCTCTGTCAATAGTAGAACACGAACCTATTTCTACATTGTTTTCTATAATTACATTCCCAATTTGTGGTACTTTATTGTATGAACCATCTTCATTGGGTGCAAATCCAAAACCATCAGAACCCACAATAGTTCCGGAATGTATTGTACAATTGGAACCAATTTCTGACTCAGAGTATATGCGAACTCCCGCAAAGAAAACACAATTGTCTCCTATGACAACATTATCACCTATAAAACTATTGGGATAAATCTTTACATTTTTTCCAATTTTTACGTTTTTTCCAACGTATGAAAAACTACCCAAATACAATCCTTCGCCATAAGTAACCCCCTCAGAAATGACCGATGGTTGTTCTATACCGGATTTCATTAATTTCACCTGATTGTAATACTCTAATAATTTGGAAAATGACTTGTAGGCATCTTCAACCTTAATTAAAGTAGCCGAAATTTCTTGTTCCGGGATAAACGATTTATTTACGATAGCAATGGATGCTTGTGTAGAATAAATGAAATTGACGTATTTAGGATTGGCTAAAAATGTAAGTGAACCTTCTGTACCTTCCTCTATTTTGGAAAGTTTATACACTTCAATATTAGAATCTCCAACGACCTCGCCTTCTAAAATGGATGCTATTTGTGATGCAGTAAATTTCATTGTGGACAAAAATATAAAAAACTACCTAAAATTGGTTATTTAATTCAAGTACTTTTGGATAACACAGATAATACTTTGTCATAGGTTTGGAGAAAGCTTTGGAGTTTAATTGCTCAGAATACACTTCTACATCCTCTATTTTCTTATCTTTTCGAATAATTTTTATGGGCTCTTTTTCTTTATTATAGGCTAATGTCTTAATTTTTCCTTTAAAAAGAAAATAATCTACCTCAGAATTTGATATTTGATACAAGGAACTGATTTCATTTCTCAATTTTTGAATATCCATTTTATCAAACTTTTCGGTATGGAGTTTAACCTTGGGCAAATCTCTGTTGATTATCATTTTACTCAAAGAGCTTAAAATAAAATCGCTGTGAAATTGCCAACCTTTTAAAGCACTCATGATGTCATAGTCATCCAATAAAGCAAACTTTTGCAAAACAGAGCGATCAAATGACTCGCGATTTATAGGATTCAAAAAAAACTGTAAAGGTTCACTGCAAGGTACCAAGATACCTTTACTTACCAATTCTTTTGCTCTTTTCAGCGTTTTGGTCAAAATGATTTCGGCTACCAAACTGGTTTTATGCAAATAAGCTTGCCAATACATCAATCGTCTTGCCATCAAAAATTTTTCTATAGAATAGATGGCTTTTTCTTCCAAAACCAATTGTTCATCAACCACATGTAGCATCTGAATCAAACGATCCGAATTAATATTTCCTTCTGCTACTCCCGAATAAAAACTGTCGCGTTTCAAATAATCCATGCGATCCATATCCAATTGACTGGATATAAGCTGCAACATGAACTTTCGCTTATATTCACCTTTGAAAATTTGAATTGCCAAGTCTAATTTTCCCTCAAATAGAATATTCAACTCATTCATGAAAAGCAATGACAATTCCTCATGATGAATATGCTCTACAATACTATGTTCCATAGCATGAGAAAACGGACCATGCCCAATGTCATGCAACATTATTGCAACATACAAAGCTGTTTCCTCATCAGATGAAATCGAAACGCCCTTGAAACGCAAAACTTCTACTGCTTTTTGCATCAAATGCAAAGCACCTAAAGCATGATGAAAACGCGTATGATGTGCCCCGGGATAAACCAAATAAGACATTCCCATTTGAGAAATTCTTCTGAGACGTTGAAAATACGGATGCTGAATCAAATCAAAAACCAATTCGTTGGGAATGGTTATAAACCCATAAATTGGATCGTTGAAAATTTTTAATTTGTTGGTGTGACTCACAATACACTAAATTGGGCTACAAATATACTGAATTTGAAAATGGTACATTCAACAATTATTTTACAATAACTTTAATACTTCTAACGTTGGGTATTTGTTAAATTGCAACTCTAAAACAGATACAATGAATCCAATAAAAATTCTTTGGGTAGATGATGAAATTGATTTATTAAAGCCCCACATCCTTTTTTTAGAAAGTAAAAATTATGCCGTAACCACGTGTAACAATGGTAGAGATGCAATTGATATATTTGAGGAAACCTCTTTTGATATTGTATTTCTGGATGAAAATATGCCGGGAATGAGCGGCTTAGAAACCCTTTCGGAAATGAAAGAAAAAAAATCGGCTGTTCCTATTATAATGATTACGAAAAGTGAGGAAGAACATATTATGGAAGAAGCGATTGGTTCTAAAATAGCCGATTACCTTATTAAACCCGTTAATCCAAATCAAATCTTATTAGCATTAAAAAAGAATCTAGATCATTCGCGATTGGTATCCGAAAAAACCACTTTGGATTATCAAAAAGAATTTCGAAAAATAGCAATGGATTTAGCCCAAGTTAACTCTTTTGAAGATTGGGCTGAGTTATACAAAAAGCTTATTTTTTGGGAAATTGAATTGGAAAACATTGAAGACCAAGGTTTGATTTCAATATTGGAATCCCAAAAAACCGAAGCAAATAGTCAGTTTGGTAAATTTATTGAAAAAAACTACGAAGATTGGTTTGAAGAAAAAGCATCAAAACCTGTACTCTCTCACAAAGTTTTTCGGGAATTTGTAGTTCCAGAATTGGTTAAAAAAGATAAACCTATACTTTTTGTTGTTATTGACAACCTGAGATACGATCAATGGAAAGCATTTGAAAATGTAGTGAATATTCATTACAAATTGGAAAAAGAAATGGCCTACTACTCCATTTTACCAACAGCTACTCAATATGCCCGAAATGCTATTTTCTCAGGTCTAACTCCTCTTGAAATGGAAAAACAATTTCCAAACTATTGGAAAAATGACGTAGAGGAAGGCGGTAAAAATCTTTATGAAGGCGAATTTTTGGAAGCTCAACTCAAACGATTGGGATTGCAATGTAAAAGTGAATATTACAAAATCACCAATTTTAAAGACGGTAAAAAATTAGTTGACAATTTTAAAGGTTTAAAAAACAACAACCTTACAACTGTTGTATATAACTTTGTAGACATGCTCTCCCATGCCAAAACCGAAATGGATGTGGTTAAAGAATTGGCTTCAAATGACAAAGCCTATCGATCACTTACTTTGAGTTGGTTTAAAAACTCACCGCTTTTGGAAATGATTCAAATGGCTCAACAAATGGGTTTCAAACTCATTCTAACTACAGACCACGGAACTATTAATGTGAAAAACCCGTCTAAAGTAATTGGAGATAAAAACACCAGTTTAAATTTACGCTACAAAACAGGTCGCAGTCTTACCTATGAAGATAAAGACGTTTTTGCTGTTAAAGACCCCAAAAAAATTGGTCTCCCGGCCATTAACATGAGTAGCTCATTCATTTTTGCCAAAAACGATTTGTTTCTGGCTTATGTAAACAATTACAACCATTATGTAAGTTACTACAGAAACACATACCAACACGGGGGAATTTCACTGGAAGAAATGATTATACCCTTTTTGGTATTAAATCCCAGGTAGAAAAATGATTTATTGGGAGTTTAAAACGGAAAGTGTACTTTTGCTTTAAAATACATTTTCCGTTTTACATTTTACAAATCAACTACTATGGTGTACACCTTTGCATTAAACGAAATTGAAGAAGTGGCTGAGAAAGTTTTGCAGGAAAATCCAAAGAAAGTAATCCTTTTTCACGGTCAAATGGGTGCAGGCAAAACTACGTTTATAAAAGCCTTAGCAAAAAAACTTGGGGTAATCAATCCTACATCTAGTCCTACTTTTTCTTTAGTCAACGAATATGAAACCCCCAACGGATTGGTTTATCATTTTGATATGTATCGTTTAAAAAATGAAAGTGAAGCCTTCGATTTTGGTATAGAAGATTATTTTTATTCTGGTCATTGGTGTTTTGTTGAATGGGCCGAAAATATTCCGAATCTTATTCCTGAATCCCGCAGTGTGATACGAATTGAGATTGCGGAAGATGGAAAAAGAATTCTTCATTTAAGTTAATTTTTTGAGTAGTTAGAATTCAAATGCTTTCTTGTGAAGTAATTCGTTTCAATTTGCTCTTTTTAATTCCAAAATAATTTCTAACTTAGACACTTATTTTACAAATTATTATGCCGCTAACTCCTTTCTCGAAACAGCAATTACTTCCGCAGGAAGAAAAATTGGAAATTGCCCGACACAAAAGCGAATTGTTTATCGGAATTCCCAAAGAAACTTCCTATCAAGAACGTCGTATTTGTTTGACACCTGATGCGGTTAATTCATTGGTTTCTCATGGCCATAGAGTTTTAATAGAATCGGGAGCCGGAGAAAGTGCCAGTTATAGTGACAAAGAATACAGTGATGCCGGAGCTGAAATCACACAAGATCCCAAGAAAGTTTTCAGCTGTCCTATGATTTTAAAAGTAGAACCTCCTACTTCTGCAGAAATTGAAATGATAAATCCGAGCACTATTATCATTTCGGCTATTCAATTAAAAACCCGAAAAAAAGAGTATTTTGAAAAATTAGCCAAGAAAAAAATTACTGCATTTGCTTTTGAGTTTATTAAAGACGACGACGGTTCATACCCCGCTGTAAAATCGTTAAGTGAAATTGCCGGAACCGCATCGGTACTCATCGCGGCTGAACTTATGATTAACAACCAGTTTGGCAAAGGATTACTATTTGGAAACATTACCGGAGTAGCTCCAACTGATGTAGTTATTATTGGTGCCGGAACAGTAGGCGAATTTGCAGCCAAAACAGCTTTGGGACTTGGTGCCGGAGTAAAAGTTTTTGACAATTCGATTACGAAACTCAGACGTTTGCAAAACAATTTGAAGCAACCTATTTTCACCTCAACCATACAACCCAAATCCCTATTAAAAGCTCTTCGTCGTTGTGATGTAGCTATAGGAGCCATGAGAGGACAAAACCGTACTCCGGTAGTGGTAACCGAAACTATGGTAGAACACATGAAAAAAGGGGCAGTAATTGTAGATGTAAGCATTGATACCGGAGGTTGTTTTGAAACCTCTGAAATTACAACACACGAAAAACCTACCTTTATTAAAAATAATGTAATTCATTATTGTGTACCCAATATACCCTCACGCTATTCTAAAACGGCTTCTTTGTCAATAAGCAATATACTTACACCTTATCTCATTCAAATTGCCGAAGATGGTGGAGTTGAAAGTGCAATTCGCTGCAACCGCGGACTCAAAAATGGATTGTATTTTTATCATGGAATTTTGACAAATAAAGCCATTGGTGATTGGTTTGATTTACCAAACAGCGATATAAATTTGATTGTTTTCTAGTAAAAATGTTTGTATTTTTACAGTCTTAATTTATAGTATGAAATTTTACCAACGATTGGCCTTTTTCTTATTTGGATTACTCATTGGAGTAATTTTTTTGATTTACTTTTTAGGAGCTAAAGCCGAATCTCGTAATGTAACTTTTTGCTATTTACCCAATTGCAGAGTTTTAAAAGATATACGAAACAAACCTTTTCATTACTCTGAAGAAGCTTCAGCAGTATTAGCAGAATCATGGATTGATACTTTGGATATTAAAAACACCCTTACCTATGGTGATGTTGACTTTAGCAAAAGTAATATCAAGGAAGGGAATGCAAAATTATATGTGATTTCCGGTAAAACTCAAAATAATATTCCGGTTGTTTTAGAAATCCTCAATTACGAAAAAAAAGCAGTTCTCAAAACAATTCAAAAAGAGTAGTATTTCTATAACAATTTTGCTCAACCTAAATTTCAAAGCAAGTCAATCAATCGCTTTTTATTCAAAGGAAAAAAAAACTTTTAGAAATAAAAAGAGAACTTAGACTTCTTTGCCATTTCTATAAAATTCCATCAAAATCCATTGCAATTCTTAACATTGCCAAATCAATTCATTCTGTATCTTTGTGTAGAACAAATTTCTACATTTATGCAAAATATTATCGATCGTTTTATCAGTTATGTAACTATTGATACCGAATCCGATCCCAATTCGACAACAATACCTAGTTCAAAAAAACAATTGGTATTAGCCAAAAAATTGGTTCAAGAGCTAAAAGAAATAGGAATGCAAGAGGTAACCATCGATAAAAACGGTTATGTTATGGCAACTCTACCCTCTAATGTGTCACATACCGTTCCGGTACTAGGTTTTATAGCTCATTATGATACTACTCCAGATTTTACAGGAGCCAATGTGAAGCCCCAAATTATTGAAAATTATGATGGAAATGACATTGTACTCAATGCAGAACAAAACATTGTTTTATCACCTTCCTATTTTAAAGATTTAGTGCAATATAAAGGTCAAACGTTAATTACCACAGATGGTACTACACTTTTGGGAGCCGATGATAAAGCCGGAATTACCGAAATTGTAACGGCTATGGAATATCTCATTCAACATCCGGAAATTCCCCATGGAAAAATAAGAGTAGGTTTTACGCCCGATGAAGAAATTGGTCGTGGAGCACATCATTTTGATGTTGAAAAATTTGGAGCCGATTGGGCCTACACAATGGATGGTAGTCAAATTGGCGAACTGGAATACGAAAACTTTAATGCTGCAGGAGCTACTGTAACTTTCAAGGGAAAGAGTGTGCACCCCGGATATGCTAAAGGAAAAATGATAAATTCAATGCTTTTGGCTTCCAAATTTATAGCCAAATTACCCAAAAAAGAAGTTCCTGAAAAAACCAAAGGCTACGAAGGATTTTTCCATGTAACGGGAATAACCGGTTCTATTGAAGAGAGTACCGTATCTCTAATTATTAGAGATCATGATGCTAAAAAATTCAAAAAGAGAAAAGACTTTCTACACGATATAGTAGAAAAAATAAATAAAAAGTATGCCAAACAATTTGGAAACGAGATTGCTGTAATTGAGATTAAAGATCAATATTACAACATGAAAGAAAAAGTTGAACCTGTTTTTCATATTGTTAAAATTGCTGAAAAAGCAATGAAAAAATTGGATATCAAACCTCTAATAAAACCTATTCGCGGCGGTACAGACGGATGTCAGTTATCTTTCAAAGGCTTACCATGCCCTAACCTATTTGCCGGAGGTCATAATTTTCATGGAAAGTATGAATACATTCCTGTAGAAAGTATGCAAAAAGCTGTTGAGGTAATTGTAAAAATTGCTGAATTAACTGCCGAAACCAAGTAAAAATATAATCCCTTTTTAACCACTGAGTACAGATTTTCAATAATTATCTCGGTGGTTTTATTTTATAATTACCCCAAATTTTATAAATTGCTCCATTATAAAATCAACAAATGCAAGACCAAAAAACCCAAAAACGCAACGAAAAGTGGCAAGATGAACTTGAAATTTTAAAATCGATTCTCCTTAAAACAGAATTGGAAGAGACCACCAAATGGGGAGGTATTGTTTATACTTGGAACAACAAAAATATTATTGGAATTGGTGGTTTTAAAGACTATTTTACCATTTGGTTTTACAATGGTGTTTTTCTAACTGATGAACAAAAAGTTTTAGTAAATGCGAGTGAAGGCGTAACCAAAGCCTTGAGACAATGGCGTTTTAAATCTAAAGAAGAAATCAATGAGAAATGGGTTTTGCACTATGTAAATCAGGCGATCCAAAACGAAAAAAAGGGAATATCCTTAAAACCTGAAAAAAAAGAAGTAATTCCTTCTGATTTTTTTCTTTCAAAACTTAATGAAGAGCCCGAACTGGTTGAGAAATTTTCACTTTTTTCACCCTATAAACAAAAAGAATTCATTGAGTATATCGATTCGGCTAAACAAGATAAAACTAAGCACGAACGATTTGAAAAAATAAAACCGATGCTTTTGTCAAACATCGGTTTAAATGATAAATATAGAAAATAATTATTTTTTCTCAACCAATTTGGCACTCATATCCATAGAGATAGCAGAGCGTTCCATTTTTAGTTTTCCGGCCATAGTTTCAATTACTACAGTTCCTTCAGATAATTCGGCAATTTTGCCATGAAGTCCACTTTTCGTAATAATTCTATCACCTACTTTTAAATTGTTTTCAAATTCTTTTTCTTGTTTGGCTCTTTTTTGTTGCGGTCTAATCATAAAGAAATAGATAACCACAAACATTAATAAGAACGGGAGTAATTGTTGCATAATTGGGTATTTATTGAGTTACAGGTGCTACTTCAGGTGCAGATTGTGCTTTTGGAGTAACATTAGCTTTTATAGTTAAAGTTTCGGTGCCGGTGGCCGTATTTGCCGTAATTGTAACCGTTTTTTGTTGCATGCCAGGTTTACCGTTACTGTCAAAAGAAACTTTCATTTTGCCTGATTTTCCGGGTTTAATAGGCTCCTTAGGAAATTCTGGAACAGTACATCCACAAGAACCTGCAGCATTAGCAATTAACAAATCGGCTTCACCATTGTTGGTAAAAGTAAAAGTAGTTTCTACTTTTTCGCCTTCTTTAATGGTCCCAAAATCATGTTCTTTTTTGGAGAACGAAATTGTTGGGTATTTTCCGTCTTTAACCGGAGGTGTTGTGGTAATGTTGGATACCGAACCATTAGATTGAGCATTCGTTTCGGTACCACTGTAATCTTTTAAAGTAATGTCTTTGCTGTTTGGATCTACTTTTGACAAAGCTTCTTCGTTTTTGCAAGCCCAAACTAAAGTGGCTGCACATAAAATTAAAACAAGTTTTTTCATCGTTTTTTCAATTTTAAAATTACATTAAACCGCGACCGGTTTTTTTAAGTTTATCTGTTTTTTGAAATTCTTTGACTAAATTATCTAAAATTCCGTTGATAAAAATACTACTTTTTGGTGTAGCATATTCCTTGGCAATCTCTAAATATTCGTTAATAGTAACTTTAACCGGAATAGAAGGAAATTTGAGGAATTCACAGATGGCCAATTTTAACATAATAGTATCAACTTCAGAGATACGTTCCGGATCCCAATTGGGAGTTCTATCTATGTATTCTTTGGCCAAATCGTTTTCATTTAAAACTGTTTTTCTAAATAAATCACGGGCAAAATCCTGATCTTCTTCATCTTTAAACAAGGGCAAAATCTCAAAAGGATTCTTTTCATCCAAAGTTTTAAACTGCTTCATCAAAGCGGTGTTCACCAATGGAATATCATCTACCCAAGTAAGTTTAAAATCTTCTAAATAATCGTATAATTTCTCATTGGGTGCAATGACTTCAGAAAATAATTGCATGATAAATTCTTTATCTTCTGCAAATGTTTTTTGATTGGAAGCCATGTATTTTAAATATAAAGCCGATTTTTTCACATCTTCTAAAAGTAACAATATAACATCATCGTTTTGTTGCCAATTACTAATTTTTCTGGTGGTAACGGCATTATTTAAAGACGTACTTTCTTCTAACAGAAGTAAAAAGCGATTTTCAATAAATTTTTTGTTTGGTTTTAAATCAGCTGCAGTTGCCAAATGTTTTTTGGAGGCTTTATCTAAAAAGTCGGCTTCTTTTTGTCTCAATTCTGTTAATGCGGTAAGTACAATTAAATATAAATCCTGAATGCTGTCCAAACTCGCAAATAAAAAGCGTTCTTCTTTGGCTAGGTCTTCTGAACCGCTTTGGTGCATGGCGTAAATGGTTTGCAATACTTTTACCCGAATATGTCTTCTGTTTAACACTGTATGAGAACTTTTAAAATTAGTGACGCCTCTTCTGAGGCGTCACAAAAATACTATATTTTTAATAGAAACGAATTATTTCGCGTTTTCTTTTTTACGTTGATTGATTCTGTTTTGAGCAATCGTTAAGGCCGCTTGTTGCGTTGTGGTCTTATTTTTTAAAGCAAAATCAAATATCTCCAAAGTGGTGTTGTATATATTTTCAGTTCTTCGCATCGCTTCCGCTTTGTCGTAGTGCTCTATTTCGGCATAAACATTAATAATACCACCGGCATTAATCAAGAAATCGGGAGCATATAATATGCCACGTTCTTGAAGGATTTGTCCGTGTTTATTTTCGTCGGCCAATTGGTTATTGGCAGCACCGGCTACAATGGCAGCGTTCAATTTATAAACGGTATCATCATTTAGGGTTGCTCCCAAAGCACAAGGGGCATAGATATCTACATCGGCAGAATAAAGATCGGGGCCATTAAAAATTTTAGCTCCATATCTTGCTCCAATTTCTTCGAGTCGATTTTGATTAATATCAGCAATAGTAACCAAAGCTCCTTCTTTGGTTAAGTAATCAACCAAAGTTTCACCCACGTGTCCAATACCTTGAACCAAAACTTTCTTACCGGATAAATTATTAGAACCGTATTTGTATTGAGCAGCAGCTTTCATCCCCATGTAAACTCCATATGCAGTTACAGGAGAAGGATTTCCAGATCCTCCTCTTGATTCGGAAATACCAGTAACATAAGGAGTTACATCACGAACGGTATCCATATCTTCGGTTTGCATTCCAACATCTTCAGCTGTAATGTATTTACCACTTAAGGAATGAACAAACTCACCAAACTTTCGCATTAATTCCGGTGTCTTTTGAGTTTTGGCATCTCCAATAATTACAGCTTTACCGCCTCCTAAATTCAATCCTGTGATAGCCGACTTAAAAGTCATACCGCGAGATAAACGCAAAACATCATTTAAAGCTTCCCACTCATTAGTGTAGTTCCACATACGTGTACCGCCCAATGCAGGTCCTAAAACTGTGTTATGAATTCCTATTATTGCTTTTAAACCTGTATCTTTGTCTTGGCAAAAAACAATTTGCTCATGATTATCAAAAGATACTTGTCCGAAAACCGGATCCATTTTTTGAAGCTCTTTTGGAGATGTTACTTCTGCTATCATAGTAATAAAAATTAAAGTAAAAATTATGACTTTGTCAAAAAGACCAAACAAAAGTAGAATAATAATCAAAATAATGCAATTTAAATTTTAAATTTTAGTAATTTGTTAATAAAAGTCCCATACTGTTTTACACCTTAAAATAACACTATTCCAATAATTTTAACAGTAAAACAAATCAAGAACAGGCTAAGCCCCAATTTTTTATGAAAGAACTTCAATATTTAAATAAATATTTCATCAAATACCGGAACCGATTTTTATTAGGTATTTTCATCACTATTGTAGCTCAAATATTTTCGTTGTTTACACCTAGATTGGTTAATAAATCTATAAATGTTATTGAAGAATTTTTAAAAAATCCAACTGCCAACACAGCCGAGTTGAAAAGTGAATTATGGCTTTATGTGGGATTAATTGTCGTAGCTTCTTTAATTTCCGGATTTTTAACGTTCCTCATGAGACAAACATTGATTGTGATGTCTCGTTATGTTGAATTTGATTTAAAAAATGAAATTTTCAAACATTATGAAACACTATCACAAAGTTTTTACAAGCAAAATCGCACGGGTGATTTAATGAATCGCATATCGGAAGACGTAGGAAAAGTACGCATGTATGTAGGACCAGCGGTTATGTATACCATCAATACTTTCATACGGTTTGCAGTGGTTATTGTATATATGTACACCGTTTCACCAAAACTCACTTTATACACCTTATTACCGCTTCCTCTTCTTTCTTATTGTATATTCAAACTAAGTACCGAAATCAATAAAAGAAGTACCACTTTCCAGGAAAACTTATCGCATTTATCTACTTTTTCTCAAGAATTTTTTTCAGGAATACGAGTAGTCAAAGCCTATGCTTTAGAAGATAAAAACCAAAAACAGTTTGAAAATTTGGCTCAAGAAAGTAAAGCTAAAAATTTAAGTTTGGCCTATGCCAATGCTCTTTTTGGCCCTTTGATGTTATTGCTAATTGGTTTAAGTAATTTAATTGTAATCTACTTTGGTGGTCTCATGTACATGGATGGGACGATACCCAATATAGGAACAATTGCAGAGTTCATTTTGTATGTAAACATGCTTACATGGCCGGTGGCTTCTATTGGATGGGTATCTTCATTGGTTCAAGAAGCAGAAGCCTCACAAAAAAGGATTAACGAATTCTTAAAAGTTGAACCTGAAATTCAAAATCAAAATCCGAATTCGAGTAAAATTGAAGGAAGTATACGTTTTGAAAATGTGAGTTTTACCTATGAAGATACAGATATTCAAGCACTAAATAACATCTCATTCACTTTAAACAAAGGAGAAACATTGGCTATATTGGGCAAAACCGGTTCCGGTAAGTCAACATTGCTAGCCTTATTAAGTAGATTGTATGAAGTACAAGAAGGAAAAGTCTGGATAGATAATCAGGAAATTAAAAACCTAAATTTATTTGACTTAAGAAATAGTATTGGAATTGTTCCTCAAGATGCTTTTCTGTTTTCAGACAGTATAAAAAATAATATCAAATTTGGAAAAGAAGATGCCACAGACGCTGAAGTTGTAGTAGCGGCACAAAATGCAGTTGTGCATGAAAATATCATAGGATTTAAAAACCAATATCAAACAGTATTGGGAGAAAGAGGTATTACTTTATCGGGCGGACAAAAACAAAGAGTTTCCATAGCCCGGGCTCTCATTAAAGATCCTCAAATTTTTCTTTTAGATGATTGCCTTTCGGCTGTAGATACCGAAACCGAAGAACAAATTTTAAATAACCTTTTTAAAATTAGCGAAAACAAAACCACTATTTTGGTAAGTCATCGGGTTTCTACTGCAAAAAATGCCGATAAAATTATAATTTTGGAGGACGGAAAAATTATACAACAAGGTTCTCATAATCAATTAGTAAATGAAGAAGGGTATTACAAAGAGTTGTATTTTAAACAACTTTCTGAAAAAGAATTGTCCTAATTTTTTGATAATTCATTTATTTTTTAGATTTTTGATTACAACTTACAACACTTAATTTGACAGAAAGATTATGAGAGAAAATGAAATGTTAGAAAAAGATGAGATTTTTTCTAAAGTTTTAAGAGCCGGGAGAAGAACCTATTTTTTTGATGTTAGAGCCACAAAAGCTGATGACTATTACATCACAATTACAGAAAGTAAAAAATTTACCGAAGAAGATGGTTCCTTCCATTTCAAAAAACACAAAATCTATTTATACAAAGAGGATTTTGTAGCATTCAAGGAAATTTTAGACGAAATGACCTCTTACGTTTTAGACCACAAAGGTGAAGAAGTAATTTCTGAAAGACATCAAAAAGATTTTAAAAAGGAATATGCCAATCCTTCACCCACAACTGAAGAAACTGAAAACCAGAGAACCAGTTTTACCGATATTGATTTTGATGATATCTAATAAAATAAAAACCTTCTAAATTAGAAGGTTTTTTTTTATGCTATACGTAAACCGTTTTCTACCGGCTTATCACTACTCAACAAAACAACATCTTGGTTGACTCCCACCGAACCTAAAATCAAACATTGACTTTTAAATTTCCCAATTTGTTTTTCCGGAAAATTGACAACAGCTACAATTTGTTTTCCAACTAATTCTTCAATGGTATACCGTTGTGTTATTTGAGCTGATGATTTACGTGTTCCTATTTCAGTTCCAAAATCAATTACCAACTTGTAAGCCGGTTTTCTAGCTTCCGGAAACTCATACACTTCCAAAATGGTTCCTACCCGCATTTCAACTTTTTCAAATTCTTCCCATGTAAGCATAATATACTATTTATAAAAATTTAAAATCAAAAATACACATACTAATACAAAAATTCTTAACTTTAAACATTAACTTAACAACACACCTTTTTGTCATGGCTAGAACTGAATCGAAAATGATTCCTTTGGGTACATTAGCTCCCGATTTTAAATTACCAGACACTCAGTCTAACTCTTTTTACACCTTTGCAGATTGCGAAGGAGAAAAAGGAACATTAGTCCTTTTTATTTGCAATCACTGTCCGTTTGTACATCATGTAATGGAAGAATTGATTCGAATTGCCAACGACTATAGGGTTCAAGGCATAGGAATAGTAGCTATATCAAGTAATGACATTGTACAATATCCTCAAGATAGCCCTGAAAAAATGACTGAATTTGGATTTGAAAATAAATTTGAATTTCCCTACTTATACGATGAGAGTCAGGATACTGCTCGTGCCTTTGGGGCTGAATGTACACCTGATTTTTTCTTGTATGACACTCAAAAAAAATTGGTTTACAGAGGTCAATTGGACGATTCAAGACCCGGTAATGGCATTCCTTTAAGCGGAAGTGATCTCCGTGGTGCAATAGATGGACTACTATACAATCGAAAAATTAACACCCTTCAAAAACCTAGTATAGGTTGCAATATCAAATGGAAAAACCAATGAATATATTTCATATCAGTGCCGAATGTTATCCGGTTGCTAAAGTTGGAGGCTTGGGTGACGTAGTGGGTGCTTTACCCAAATACTTAAACAAACTTGGTCATCAAGCCAAAGTTGTCTTGCCGGGATATAACACAAAATTTACTACTGAAAATGAATTTGATGTGAAGCATCAAGGTCAATTGCGATTGGGCTATTTTTCATTTCCCTATTCTGTTTTAAAAGAAAAAACCAATAAATTGGGCTTTGAACTCTACCTAATTGCTATTCCCGAGTTGTTTGATCGTCCAAATGTGTATTCCTATGAAGATGATACGGAACGGTTTACCGCTTTTCAAGTTGCTTTTTTAAATTGGCTAACCGAAACCCATCAAATGCCGGATATTGTGCATTGTCACGACCACCATACCGGTTTGATTCCGTTTATGATGGCTCAAGCTCCTATTTACCAACATTTGAACCAAGTTCCTACCGTTTTAACCATTCATAACGGGCAATATCAAGGTTGGTTTGGATTTGAAAAATTGAACTATTTACCGCAAGTTAGTTCCAGTCGTTTAGGTTTTTTAGAATGGAATGGCATTATCAATCCATTGGCATCAGCCATAAAATGTGCGTGGAAAGTTACTACTGTTTCTCCAAGTTATTTGGATGAATTGAGTGAAAAGGCAAACGGATTAGAAAATTTATTACGATTTGAACGACCCAAAAGTTTAGGAATCCTTAACGGAATTGATACTGAAGTATGGAATCCGAGTACGGATGAATTGTTGCCACACACCTACTCTACTAAAAACTATAAAACCGGAAAAGCCAAAAACAAAGTTTTTTTGTGCGAGGAATTTAATTTAGACCCCACCAAACCCCTTTTTACCTTTATTGGTCGATTGGTTGGAGAAAAAGGAGCCGATTTACTGCCGGAAATATGTAGTATTGCTTTAAATCGTAATCCAAACGAAATCAATATATTGATATTAGGTTCAGGTGATTCGCATGTAGAACACCAATTGACTCAATTAAAGCAGTTTTACCAAGGAAATTATAATGCTTACATAGGGTACAATGAAAAATTAGCTCACATTATTTATGCCGGAGCAGATTATTTATTAATGCCATCACGAGTAGAACCTTGTGGATTGAATCAATTGTATGCTTTACGGTATGGTACCATTCCAATTGTTCGAAGAACGGGAGGTCTCAAAGATACCGTGTTAGACATTGGTGATGGCGGATTTGGTATTTGTCACGATCAAACCAGTGTTTTTGATGTAAACCATTCCATCACAAGAGCCATTGATTTATTTTATGACGCTAAATTGTTTGATCAGACTCGAAAAAAAATTATGCAAATTGACCATTCTTGGGAAAAAGTGGCCCAAGAATATATAGCGGTTTACCAATCTTTAAAAAAATAATGTTATGAATAAAAAAGAAGTTTTAGCCATCATTTTGGGAGGTGGTCAAGGTTCACGATTGTATCCGTTAACGGAAAGCCGTTCAAAACCCGCCGTACCAATTGCCGGAAAATACCGTTTGGTTGATATCCCGATTTCCAATTGTATCAATTCAGATATTAAGCGAATGTTTGTTTTAACGCAATTCAACTCGGCTTCGTTGAATCAACACATTAAAAACACGTATCATTTTAGCTATTTCAGTACCGCTTTTGTAGATATCTTGGCAGCTGAGCAAACTCCGGATAACCCCACTTGGTTTCAAGGTACAGCCGATGCAGTGCGACAATGTATGCAACACTTTTTGAATCACGAATTTGATTATGCCTTGATTCTATCCGGTGACCAGTTGTATCAAATGGATTTTAACCAGATGATCAATGCACATCAAAAAAATGGGGCTGCCATAACCATAGCTACGTTACCGGTAAGTGCAAAAGAAGCTCCTGAATTTGGTATTTTAAAAACCGATGAAAACAGTTGGATAACCTCATTCATCGAAAAACCAAAAGCTGAATTGTTACCGCAATGGACCTCTGAAGTAAGCGAAGAAATGCAAAAAGAAGGAAGACACTACTTGGCTTCGATGGGAATATACATTTTCAATCGGGATTTATTGATTGAATTGATGAACAATCCCGATACCAAAGATTTTGGAAAAGAAATTATTCCACAAGCCATAGGACATCAAAAAGTATTAAGTTATCAATACGAAGGGTATTGGACAGACATAGGGAATATTGATTCCTTTTTTGAAGCAAATCTAGGCTTGACGGATGATATCCCTAAGTTCAATTTATTTGATAACAGCAGTAAAATTTATACACGTGCGAGAGTTCTACCTCCCGGAAAAATATTGGGTAAAACAACAGTAGAGCAATCTATAGTTGCCGAGGGATGTATTATCAATTCAGCTACCATTGAACATTCTGTTGTTGGAATACGCTCTCGAATTGACGAAGGTACTTTGGTTAAAAACTCGTACATCATGGGTAGTGATTTTTATCAAAACTTGGACGAACTTAATCACAATATCGCTCACAATATCAAGAATATAGGTATTGGTAAAAGATGTTTTATTCACAACACCATCGTAGATAAAAATTGTAGAATAGGGAACGATGTGTATCTAAATGGGGGCAAACATTTGGAAGATGTAAATACGAAACTTTACACCATTAAGGAAGGGATTATCGTTATTAAAAAAGGAGCGGTAATTCCGGATGGATTTAGAATAGAATAGCTTTAAATAAAAACAGCCCTTGAAATTTAAGGGCTGTTTTTTTTCTCTAAAAATACTTGTATAGGTCGATTTGTTCGAGGTCCAAACTGTTGAGCTTGCCGTTCATTTTCAGAAGAACACAATACATACATATTAAAAGGATATAACGGAATCAATTGGGTATCAAATTCTCCCCCATTATCCGTACCATCATTATCTTGTATTTTTATAAAGTAGTCATCTGCTTTAAAAGTATTGGCAACCGACAATAAATAATGTTCCTTGGCAAATGGAAAAAACCATTTTGCTTCCGGTGATTCAGATGAAACTCTATTTCCGGTTTTATCAATTTTGTAATTCAATTTGAAAATCAGAGGTTCATTTCGATTGGTCCAACTCATTATATTATTTACATTAATCACATCTCGACCTAAACTATCTGCAATAGAAATACGAAGTCCCCGAATGGTTTCTGTTTTTCCTTTCTCGGTAACCTCAACCACCAAGTAAGAAGTAAAATCATAACCACAATGCTGAGCGTTAATAACTTGTGATTTACCCATTAAGGGAAGTAATAGAAAAAAAATAATCAAAAATCTCATATCTAAATTCATCGTTGGGTAAAGATACAAAAGCAAAAGCTATTCCAAAAATAAAGAGACTCGGATTATAGCTATAAAAAATGTAAAACGCAGATGAACATCGATTTTAAAATTCTATGAAATTCAAAATAAAGAAAGCACTCTCAAAAGAGTGCTTTCTTTATTTGGCAAATGGCTGTAGCTTTCAGGGCAAATTTGTTTAAAAAAATCTCTATTTCAAACAACATTTCAACTTGAAACCTTTAACCTTAAACTATTTCACATCCATCAACTCTACATCGAAAATCAAAGTAGCATCTGGTGGGATAACTCCTCCGGCCCCACGAGAACCATAACCCAGATAGGATGGAATTACAAAACGAGCTTTATCACCTACTTGAAGTAATTGAATCCCTTCGTCCCAACCTTCAATCACATGACCTTTTCCTAAAGGAAAATCGATGGGTTGTTTTCTTTTGTAGGAAGAATCGAAAACCATTCCGTTTTCCAGTGAACCAGTATAATGTACAGAAACGGTTTTGCCTTTTTCGGCTTGTTTACCGTTTCCTTTTTGGATGATTTTATAACGTAAACCGCTTTCTGTTTTTTCAAAACCGGCAGCCAATTTTTCTAGAGCTTCTTCTGCTTTTACTTTTTCTTCGGCAATTCGTTTTTCTCGTGACCCTTCAAAGGTTCTGAACGCTTCGATGGCATTCCATTTTTGAGCTTCCTCGCCTACTCTAACAATTTCTAGACTTTCAATTACATCACCTTGAGCAATACTATCTACCACATCTTGACCTTCTACGACATTTCCAAAAACAGAATGTTTTTTGTCCAACCAAGGTGTAGCTACATGGGTAATAAAAAATTGAGACCCATTAGAACCGGGTCCGGCATTGGCCATGGATAATACTCCAGGTCCGTCGTGACGTAAATCAGGATGGAATTCATCATCAAATTGATAGCCCGGTCCGCCTGTTCCAATGCCTTGTGGACAACCGCCTTGAATCATAAAATCTGAAATTACGCGGTGGAATTTTAATCCGTCATAATAAGGTTTTCCCATAGGTTTGGCCTCATTTTCTAATTGTCCTTCGGCTAAACCTACAAAGTTTCCTACTGTGCCCGGTGTTTTATCGTGTGTTAATTTGACTAAAATTGTCCCTTTTGAGGTGTTGAATTTAGCGTAAATTCCGTTTTCCATCTTGTGTTTAATTTAATTTTGGAGCAAATTTAGTATAATATTGTGGATTAACCTTAAAATTGTATTTTTGAATACCTTAAAGATTCGCCTATGCCTTCCATATTTGACAAAATCGATAATGAAATTCTCTGTCAAAGAATTGAATCTATTTCACATGAAAGCCAACCTCTTTGGGGAAAAATGAATGCCGCTCAGATGCTTTCCCATTGTCAAGCTCCAATAGATGTAGCTTATGGAGAATTGCAACTGAAATCTAATTTTATCTTTTTGATTCTTGGCAAACTTTATAAAAAGAAAATTTTGAATGCACCGCGATTCCAGAAAAATGCTTTAACAGAACCGAGTTTTGTGAGAACCGGGGATTACGATTTTGAAAAAACAAAAGCTGAATTACTTTCTAAAGTTAGACGTTTTGCTACCGAAGGAACTGCAAGTATTAAAATAGAAAAGCACCCTTTTTTCGGAAAAATGACTTATAATGAGTGGGATAATTTGCAATGGAAACACTTGAATCATCATTTGGAACAATTTGGTGTGTAGTGCTCTCTTTTTAGCCCGGATGGTAACGGAAAGCTTTTTTTATTAAAACAATACTGTTTTGTTGACTTAACAAAGCGACCTTGGGAGCTCTTGTGAAGGCTTACAAAACGCTTGTTTTTTAAAAAAACTTGTAGTAAACAGCCGGAATAGCTCCTAAAAATAAGTATTTTTGTCCCAAAATAAGACCTATGCGAATTGATATCATCACCGTTTTACCTGAATTATTGCGAAGTCCGTTTGAAGCCTCAATATTGAAGCGAGCCATAGACAAAGGTTTGGTGGAAGTCCATTTGCACAATTTGCGTGATTATTCCACCAATAAACAAAAAAGTGTGGACGATTATCAATTTGGCGGTGGTGCCGGAATGGTTATGACCATTCAGCCCATAGACGATTGTATAAGCCAACTCAAAAGTGAACGCCATTATGATGAAGTGATTTACATGACTCCCGATGGGGAAACCTTGAATCAGAAAATGGCAAATTCGATGTCGCTATTAAAAAATATCATTATTCTTTGCGGACATTATAAAGGAGTAGACCAACGGGTTCGGGATCATTTTATTACGAAAGAAATTTCGATTGGCGACTTTGTGCTTTCCGGAGGCGAATTGGGTGCTGCCGTCTTAAGTGATGCCATCATTCGATTGATTCCCGGAGTTTTAAGTAATGAAACCTCGGCATTGACCGACAGTTTTCAGGATAATTTATTGTCGGGACCCATTTATACTCGTCCGGCCGAGTACAAAGGTTGGAAAGTGCCTGACGTTTTATTAAGTGGCAATTTTGCCGAAATAGATAAATGGCGGGAAAACCAAGCCTATGAACACACGAAGAATAGACGACCGGATTTGTTGGAAGAATAAATCAAATTAAAAAAAAGTGTCCTTTTAATTGCAGATTGAAAATAAATTGTAAATTTGCACCCACATTTGGACCAACCTCTGACGAAAACCGTGAATGTTGCTCTGATACTCACTATTTTAACTTAAATGTTATGGCAGATTTAATGAAATTCGTACAAGACGAATTTGTAACAAAAAAAGATTTTCCAGAATTTGGAGCAGGTGATACTATTACTGTGTATTACGAAATTAAAGAGGGTGAAAAAACCAGAACTCAGTTTTTCAAAGGAGTAGTAATCCAAAGAAGAGGAACCGGAGTTACTGAAACTTTCACAATCCGTAAAATGTCAGGAGCTGTTGGGGTAGAAAGAATTTTCCCTATTAACATGCCGGCTTTACAAAAAATTGAAGTGAACCAAAGAGGTAAAGTTAGAAGAGCTCGTATTTTCTACTTTAGAGACCTTACCGGTAAAAAAGCAAAAATTAAAGAGAAAAGAAGATAATTTTTCTCGAATCATACTTAAATCCCGTTTTGAAACACAAAACGGGATTTTTTTTATTTTACATTCTTACAAATTGCGTATTTTTCAAAAATTGACATCTTTTTTATGGAATTTACAATTTAACTCGGTTGAATTGCCATATTCTCAATTCAATCGTTTTCGTGAACACTAATTAGGCTAAATTGCTTTGATTTTCATAACTTTGCAATCCTTAATTACACAAAAACAAACAAACTTTATATCATGTCAAAATCCAAAATTATTTATACAATTACGGATGAAGCACCTATGCTTGCCACTCACTCCCTTCTCCCTATTGTAAAAGCTTTTACCTCTCCGGCACAAATTGAAGTTGAAACCCGAGATATTTCATTAGCCGGAAGAATCATTGCAAATTTTTCGGAATACCTAACTGAAAGTCAACGCATAAATAATGATTTAGCAGAGCTAGGTCAACTAGCCACAACACCAGAAGCCAACATCATAAAGTTACCCAATATTTCAGCATCTGTTCCTCAATTAAAAGAAGCGATTGCAGAATTACAAAAGTTAGGCTATGCCATTCCAAATTTTGTAGAAAATCCACAAACTGAAGAAGAAAAAACTATCAAAGCTAAATTTGCTAAAGTGTTGGGTTCGGCTGTAAATCCGGTTTTACGCGAAGGAAACTCCGATCGTCGTGCACCAAAAGCGGTGAAAAATTATGCTAAAAACAATCCGCATAGCATGGGTGCCTGGTCAAGTGATTCTAAAACGCATGTAGCTCATATGAACGGTGGCGATTTTTATGGTAGTGAACAATCGGTTGCCATTCCGGAAGCTACAACGTTTAAAATTGTTTTTGAAGCCAAAGACGGTACAACAAAAGTTTTAAAAGACACAACCCCTTTAAAAGCAGGTGAAATTATAGATAGTTCGGTAATGAATTTAAAATCATTAAAACAATTCATTGCTAACGAAATTGAAGATGCAAAAGCAAAAAACGTATTGTTTTCTGTACATCTAAAAGCAACTATGATGAAGGTTTCCGACCCCATCATTTTTGGTGCCATTGTAGATGTTTTCTTTGCTGATGTATTTGAAAAGTATGCCAATTTGTTCAACGAATTAGGTGTGAATACCAAAAACGGATTAGGTGATGTATATGCCAAAATTGCCGGTCATCCTAAACAAGCTGAAGTAGAAGCTGCCTTAAGCGAAGCCATGGCAAAAGGACCAGCGATTGCGATGGTAAATTCAGATAAAGGAATTACCAACCTTCATGTCCCATCGGATGTAATTGTAGATGCTTCGATGCCAGCTATGATTAGAACTTCCGGTCAAATGTGGAATGCGGAAGGCAAACAACAAGATACCAAAGCGATAATCCCAGACAGATGTTATGCTGGAGTTTATACCGCTACGATTGATTTTTGTAAAAAACACGGAGCATTTGACCCCAAAACTATGGGAAGTGTTCCTAACGTTGGTTTAATGGCTCAAGCTGCGGAAGAATATGGTTCGCACGACAAAACTTTCCAAATGGATCAAGAAGGTGTGGTGAAAGTTATAGATGCCAATGAGACTATTTTAATGCAACAAAATGTTGAAAAAGGAGATATTTTCAGAATGTGTCAAGTAAAAGATGCTCCTATTCAAGATTGGGTAAAATTAGCCGTAAACCGTGCCAGATTATCAAACACACCAGCTGTTTTTTGGTTGGATGAAAATAGAGCTCACGATAGACAAATCATAGAAAAAGTAAATTTATATTTAAAAAACCACGATACAAACGGATTGGATATTCGTATTTTAAATCCGGTTGACGCCACTACATTCACCTTAGAAAGAATCATTAAAGGTTTAGATACGATCTCTGTAACCGGAAACGTGTTGCGTGATTACTTAACCGATTTATTCCCTATTTTAGAATTAGGAACATCGGCCAAAATGTTGTCAATCGTACCTTTAATGAATGGTGGTGGATTGTTTGAAACCGGTGCCGGTGGTTCAGCTCCCAAACATGTGGAACAATTTATCGAAGAAGGGTATTTGCGATGGGATTCATTGGGTGAATTTTTAGCTCTTGGGGTTTCGTTAGAACATTTAGGTCAAACATTGAATAATGCCAAAGCTTTGGTTTTATCTGAAACCTTAGATACGGCCACTGAAAAATTCTTAGAAAACGATAAATCTCCTGCTCGAAAAGTAGGTCAGATTGACAACAGAGGTTCGCATTTTTATTTGGCACTGTATTGGGCTCAAGCTTTAGCAGAACAAAATAAAGATGCAGAACTACAAGCACTTTTTACTCCTATTGCTAAAGAATTAACCCAAAACGAAGCCCAAATCAATGGAGAATTGATAGGTTCGCAAGGTAAAAAACAAGAAATTGGTGGGTATTACAAACCTGATTTTACATTGTTGGAAAAAGCAATGCGTCCGAGTGCAACATTTAATGCTATTTTGGCGAAGTTGAATTAAAAATATATTTTCTCCTAATAACAAAGACAATCTTAACCGGTTGTCTTTTTTTATTAACCGTACTTTAACAAATGGTGTATAAAATTTCTGAAAAAAAATCATCAATTTTGTTAAAAAATTTGCTTATGTCGTTAAACAAAATAGCATTTCAATTTATCCTTCTTTTCATTTGTTTATCAAATGGTGTGGCTCAAGAAAAATTTACTTTAAGTGGTACCGTAACAGACAAGCGTAGTAATGAATCGCTGTATGGTGTTACTATCTTTGTAACCGATCTGAAAACAGGTGCCACAACCAATGAGTACGGATTTTTTTCTTTGTCACTACCAAAAGGAACTTACCAAATTGAAATAAGTTTTCTGGGGTATGAAACCCTTACAGAATCTGTAATATTAGACAAAAATATTCGAAAAAACTTCAGTTTATCAGAAACCACTCAACAGTTGAAAGAGGTTATCGTTTCGGAACGCAAATTAAAATCTGAAATTAAAAAGCCCGAAATGAGTGTAAATAAACTTTCTATCCAAGAAGTCAAAGAGATGCCAGTATTGCTAGGAGAAGTAGATATTGTAAAATCGTTACTCACTTTGCCGGGTGTAACCAGTGCCGGTGAAGGGCAATCGGGTTTTAATGTTCGAGGTGGTGGTGCCGATCAAAATTTAATCCTTTTAGACGAGGCAACTATTTATAACTCTTCGCATTTATTTGGTCTTTTTTCTGTGTTTAATCCCGACGCCATTAAAGATTTAAAACTTTACAAAGGGGGTATCCCGGCTCGTTATGGTGGGAGATTGTCTTCGGTTTTGGATATTTATCAAAAGGAAGGAAACAGTAACGAATTCCACATGAATGGAGGCATCGGACTCATTTCAAGCAGATTACTAGCAGAAGGACCACTTCAAAAAAGTAGAGGTTCATTTCTTGTCGCAGGAAGAGGAACCTATGCCCATTTGTTTTTAAAACTGACAGACAATAACAATTCGGCTTATTTTTATGATTTAAATACCAAATTGAGTTATAAAATCAACGATAACAATAACATTTACTTCTCCGGTTATTTTGGAAGAGATGTATTTACACTCAACAATACTTTTGTGAACACTTATGGTAATGCTGTTTTAAATTTGCGTTGGAATCATCTGTTTTCCGACAAACTATTCAGTAATATGTCATTGATATACTCGGATTATTATTATGGTTTAGAACTCGACTTTATTGGATTTGAATGGAATAGTGGGATTAAAAACTACAATTTCAGATACGATTTTAAACATTATGTTAATGATAAATTAAAACTTACCTACGGAGCCAATGCGATATATTACACTTTCAATCCCGGTAAAATTGAACCCAGCCGCCCCGATTCCGGAATCAATCCCGATCAATTGGATCGAAAATATGCCTTTGAATCGGCTTTGTATTGGGATGCAGAACATCAAATTTCAGATAAAATAGCTGTATCCTACGGACTTCGCTACAGTAATTTTTTACGATTAGGGGAACAAACTCTAAACGTTTATGAAAACAATCAAGCCGTAATTTTCAATCCAACTTTTCAAATCTATGAAAGTGCAGAACCCATAGGGACAAAATATTATGGTAGAAACAAAACCATTGCACAATTTGACAACTGGGAACCCCGATTGGGAATTTCCTATGCTTTAAACGACCGCCAATCGATAAAGGCCAGTTACAATCGCATGAGTCAGTATTTGCATTTGATATCAAACACTCAATCCCCCACTCCATTGGATGTTTGGGCTCCCAGCGACTCCTTTTTAAAACCCCAAATACTGGATCAATTCGCTCTGGGATATTTTCAAAATTTTAAGGAGGATGCTTATTCATTAGAGGTAGAAACCTATTACAAAAAAATACAAGATCGGGTAGATTACATTGATGGAGCCAATTTAATAGCCAACGAAGCCATAGAACGCGTAGTCTTAAACGGTCGTGGTAGAGCTTATGGTCTGGAAATTTTGTTCCGTAAAAATGAAGGTCGTTTCAACGGATGGTTGGCCTATACCTTAGCTCGAACCGAACAACAAGTTGCAGGAAGAACTCCAGAGGAAACCGGTATTAATAATGGAGATTGGTATAAAACCGGATTTGATAAACTTCATGATTTATCATGTGTAGGAAACTACAAATTGAATGAAAAATGGCGTTTTGGTGCCAATTTTTCACTGCAAACCGGACAACCCGTGACATTTCCCAACGGACAATACGAATATTTAGGTATTACAATTCCCAATTATACGAGTAGAAATGACAGCAGACTCCCCACCTATCATAGATTGGACGTTTCAGCTACGCTAACTCCAACTAAAAATAAAAATCGTACCTGGCAAGCAGAATGGGTTTTTGGGATTTACAACCTTTACAATCGTCAAAATGCAGCCTCTATCACTTTTAGACAAAATGATGAAACCGCAAGAAATGAAGCCATTCGACTCTCTATTTTTGGAATTGTACCAAGTGTAACCTATAACTTTAAATTTTAAACTATGAAAAAATTACTATATCTCTTGGCCATAATAAGCCTTGGAATTTTTACAAGTTGTGAAGAAGTTATCGATGTAAATCTTAAAACTGCCGAACCACGATTGGTTGTTGAGGCCTCAATCAATTGGATTAAAGACACCCCAGGAAATATACAAGCAATTCGACTTTCTACCACAACCGGCTATTTTGATACTGAAATCCCTCCGGTAACCGATGCCGAAGTTCGGATTTCCAATAGCTCGGGAACAATTTTTACTTTCAGTGAAATTGACCAACCCGGATTGTACATTTGCTCTAATTTTGTACCGGTGGTAGGTGAAACATATACTCTTACCATAGTATACCAAGGCGAAATTTACACATCCACTGAAAAACTCTTAGCAACTCCAGCCGTAACTCGAGTTGAACAACGCAATGATGCAGGCGTTTTAGGTGAAGACATCGAACTGAAATTCTTTTTCAATGACATTCCCAATGAAACCAATTTTTACTTTTTAGGCATATTTGATCCGTATAAAGTCATCCCCGAATACGGCGTCTTAGAAGACCGATTTTTTCAAAATAATGAAATGTTTGGATTGTACTTTAGTGATAAATTTAAACCAACTGATACAGTAACTTTTACCATGAGTGGTGTTTCACAACAATATTTCAATTACATGAACATTCTATTGGCTCAAGCCGGAACGACGAGTGCGGGACCTTTTAGCACTCCAACATCAACGGTAAGAGGAAACATAGTCAATCAAACGAACTTCAGTAACTTTGCATTAGGTTACTTTAGGTTGGGAGAAACCGAAGTAAAAGAATACATCATTGAATAATTTTTTCAAAATAACGGTTAATTCGATTAAAATAAATGTCATCACACCACATTGTCAAAGACGACCAAGAACCCGCTTTAATAATTGCTAATGGAGCTTCATGCAGTGAAGAACTCTTGGGTCAATTACTGGAATGGTCGCCTATAGTCATTGTTTTGGATTCAGCTATAAGTCGTGTGATGGAGTTGGGCATTAAAGTAGATGTTTTACTAGGGGATTTTGACAGAGATTTTGACACTCAGTATTACAAAGAAATTCAATATCCTCTTGAAATCATACACACACCAGATCAGAACAAAACCGATTTAGAAAAAGCATTTGATTATCTAATTGAACGAAAAGTACCCGCCGTAAATGTAGTTTGGGCTACGGGAAAAAGAGCCGATCATACCATAACCAATATTACATCTATAGTAAAATACAGAGATCTTTTGAAAATTGTCTTGTTTGATGATCATTCAAAAATATTTTTACTTCCCAAAAAGTATGAAAAATGGTATCCGGCTCAATCGGTAATTTCACTTATCCCAATTGGAGCGGTTCAAGGTATTCACTCGCACAATTTATTTTATCCTTTAGCCAATGATTCACTTACCATTGGTTACCGAACCGGCAGTAGCAATCACGTTGCACAAGATGGAATTGTTACTATTATTCATGAAGAAGGCGATTTGATTTTAATGGAATGCTGGGATTAATTCTATCCCAAAAATGATTAACTTAGCCAATCTGTAACACCGCTCCTTAGTCACTCAAAAATGAAATTCCAAGTTATATCCGAATACCAACCCACTGGAGATCAACCCCAAGCTATTGAAAAATTGGCTAATGGAATTTTCAATGGTGAAAAATACCAAACCTTATTGGGAGTTACCGGTTCCGGAAAAACATTTACTGTAGCCAATGTTATTGAAAAAGTGGAAAAACCTACATTGGTTCTTGCTCATAATAAAACTTTAGCGGCCCAATTGTACTCTGAGTTCAAACAATTTTTTCCTAATAATTCTGTACAATATTTTGTCTCTTATTACGACTATTACCAACCGGAAGCTTACATTCCGGTAACAGGAACCTATATAGAAAAAGATTTATCTATTAATGACGAACTGGAAAAACTGCGTTTAAGTACCACATCTGCACTCCTTTCGGGAAGAAGAGATGTAGTAGTAGTGGCTTCCGTATCCTGTTTGTATGGAATTGGAAACCCGGTAGAATTTCAAAAAAATGTTATTTCAGTTGATAGAGGTCAAATCATTTCTCGCACTCAATTACTGCACCGATTGGTACAAAGCTTGTATTCGAGAACCGAAGCCGAATTTTTACCCGGAACATTTCGCATTAAAGGAGACGTGGTTGAAATTTTTCCAAGTTATGCAGATGAACCCTTTAGAATTCATTTTTTTGGAGATGAAATTGAAGAAATTGAAGCATTTGATGCTAAAACAGCCCAAGTAATGGAGCGTTACAGCAAACTCAACATTTACCCTGCCAATATGTTTGTAACATCTCCGGATGTGTTGCAAAATGCCATTTGGGAAATCCAACAAGATTTGGTTAAGCAAGTGGATTATTTTAAGGAAACCGGAAAACATTTGGAAGCAAAACGTTTGGAAGAAAGAACAAATTTTGACTTAGAAATGATTCGAGAATTAGGCTATTGTTCCGGAATTGAAAATTATTCGCGTTATCTAGATGGCAGACTCCCGGGAACTCGTCCGTTCTGTTTATTAGATTATTTCCCCAATGACTACTTGATGGTGGTTGATGAGAGTCATGTAACCCTATCGCAAGTTCATGCTATGTATGGCGGAGACCGAAGTAGAAAAGAAAACTTGGTAGAATTCGGATTTCGTCTTCCGGCAGCCATGGATAACCGCCCGTTAAAATTTGAAGAATTTGAAAGTCTACAAAATCAAGTAATCTATGTTTCTGCAACTCCAGCCGATTATGAATTACAAAAAAGTGAAGGGGTTTATGTTGAACAAGTTATCAGACCCACAGGTTTATTAGATCCAATCATAGAAATACGCCCAAGCTTAAACCAAATAGACGATTTAATTGAAGAAATCCAAGTGCGATGTGAAGCCGATGAACGGGTTCTGGTTACAACATTAACAAAACGCATGGCGGAAGAATTAACCAAGTACTTAACCAAAGTTTCCATTCGCTGTCGCTACATTCACTCGGATGTTGATACGTTAGAACGAGTTGAAATCATGCAAGATTTACGCAAAGGATTGTTTGATGTGCTCATTGGAGTTAACTTATTGAGAGAAGGACTTGATTTACCGGAAGTTTCTTTAGTTGCTATTTTAGATGCCGATAAAGAAGGCTTTCTTCGCAGTCATCGTTCTCTAACGCAAACTGTTGGTCGAGCTGCTCGAAATGTAAATGGAAAAGCCATCATGTACGCCGATAAAATTACAGCTTCCATGCAAAAAACTATTGATGAGACCAATTACAGAAGAGAAAAACAAATGGCCTACAATATCCAAAAAGGAATTGAGCCAAAAGCTTTGAATAAAAGCTTAAACAATGCTCTAAGTTCTAATTCGGTTTCAACTTCGTATTATGAAGAGAAAATTTTAAAAGCTGCAGAACCGGAGAGTTTGTATTTATCAAAATCGGAAATAGAAAAAAAGATACGTGAATTACGAAAGTCAATGGAGAAAGCAGCTAAAGAACTCAACTTCTTAGAAGCTGCAAAACTGCGAGATGAAATAAAAACGTTACAAGAAAAAATATAATACGAATTCTGCAACGAATTTTTTATTAGTTCCATTCATTTATAGTTTAGTACAATTATGGATTCATTCGAAAAATGGCTCTCAGAACAAAAAGATACTCAGGTAATTGATAAACAGTTTTCAAAATCGGATTATGTTCCGGTAGATTTGTCTATTAATTCAAAGTTATTTCAATTTCAAAATCCCACAACTGCCGATGACTATGAAGTAATTCTAAAAAAATACATTGCTTTAAAAAAAGGAAAAGTAGGTTTTGGAGGGTATTTGGAGAAAAGAAATTTATACCAAAGAAGTTCTTTATTTACCCAATCCAGTTCAAACAATCGTTCTATACATTTGGGTATAGATCTTTGGATAGATGCCGGAACTCTTATCTTAGCAGCCTTTGATGGAGAAATTCATAGTTTTAAGAACAACACCGCATTGGGAGATTATGGACCAACTATACTTTTAAAACATACGTTAAATTCTTTCCATTTTTATACGCTTTACGGACATCTTTCGTTAGAAAGTATAAGCGAACTAAAAATGGGACAATTTTTTAAAAAAGGAGAAAAAATTGCTACTTTAGGTGAAGCCAAAGTAAATGGAGATTATGCACCACATTTGCATTTTCAAATCATTCGAGACATTCAAGATTTTCAGGGTGATTATCCCGGAGTTTGCAGTGAAGAACAACTGTCTTTTTATCAAAAAAATTGTCCGGATCCTAACTTAATTTTACAACTTTCATGATCAAAAAAATCTTCTTATTTCTAATCTTTATATTTTTAATTGGATGTAAATCTAAATCCACCCTAACCCATCCAGAAAATAAACCAACTTATACACCTATCACTTTAAATCAGGCAAATAGTACATTAAAAAAACGGGCCTATGAATTGGGAAAAAGAGTGCTCATGACCTGTAACACTTCAACTTTCAAACCGTTTACATCAGAAGAAGCTACTACAGAAGTTATCCAAAAAGTTAATAAAGATCGTATTTCTGAAACCTGTCAAAATATTATTAAATCGTTTGGGAAGTTCAATGACATTAAACTTATTGAAGTTTACCGAATAGAAACGGAACAATTGACTGTTTTTAGATACAAATGTGATTATGAAAAGAAATACCGTATCAAAGAACTTCGTATAACAATGAATGATGCAAAACAAATAACAGCACTAACTACAATTGATTGGAATGACACCTTCAGCTATTGAAATAGTAAAGCAATTTTACACCGCTTTTCAAAACGGAAACAGTCAAGCTATGAAAGCTTGTTATAACGAGCAGGCCCTTTTTTCAGATCCGGTTTTTGGTTTATTGAACTATACCGAAGTATCCGCAATGTGGGAAATGCTTTTAAAACGAAGTAAAGGAAACTTAAGTATAACTTTCGATGATATTATCCAAAACAATGATATTGTTTGTGTTACGTGGATAGCTGAATATAGTTTTGGAAAAGAAAACAGACGTGTTAAAAACATCATAAGAGCCAAAATTAAATGTAAAGACGGCAAAATAATAGAGCATCATGACTCTTTTGATTTATGGAAATGGAATCGAATGGCTTTGGGCTGGAAAGGTGTACTTTTAGGGTGGACACCCTTTATGAAAAGAAAAATAAAAGCTCAAGCATTACAATCACTTAACACCTATCTTAACAGAACTTAAAGAGAAATTGCTTCAGTATTCCACTTTAGATTTGGATTGTATCCAATTTGACCTTTTTCAATAAACAAAGGCGAATCAAAATTGTTCGTATACAAGCCTCCGGTTCCTAAACCCTGAGGCAAATGATTTCGCAAGGTATATGTCCATTGAGCAATGGCATTCAATCCAATATTACTTTCTAATGCAGATGTAATCCACCATCCAATTTGAAGTTCTTCGGCAAGGGAAATCCATTCTTGCGAACCTCTAAACCCACCCACCAAACTAGGCTTTAGAATGATGTATTGTGGCTTGATTTTTTCCAACAAAAGGCGTTTTTCTTCTTTAGAAAAAACACCTATAAGCTCTTCATCTAAAGCAACAGGAAAAGGACTACTTTTACACAATTCTGCCATCATGTCAGGTTGATTTTTGGGAATAGGCTGCTCAATGCTATGTATTTTATAACCAGATAATTGATTTAGTTTATATAAAGCTTCATTTGAATTGAATGCCCCATTGGCATCCACTCGGATTTCTATAACATTCTCATCAAAATGTTGTCTAATAAATTGCAATAATCCCAATTCTGTATCAAAATCTATTGCTCCAATTTTCATTTTTATACATCGAAAACCTTGAGCTAATTTTTCTTCTATTTGAGATTTCATAAACGCTTCCTCACCCATCCAAACCAATCCGTTTATGTTCATCCTTTCTTGACCGGAGGTAAATGGTGAGGGAAATAATTCAAAGGGGGTTTTAGCTTCGAGGGACAAAAATGCCATTTCAATACCAAATTGAATAGAGGGGAATTCCATTAAACTTTCCCAAAGTTGATTCCTTCCCAAATGAATATTTTGACAAACCCATTGCAGTTTCTCTTCATAATCGGGACGATCGTCAATACTTAAGGTTCTCAAAATACCACACTCTCCTATTCCCCATTTCCCATTTTTTTCTAAAATGATAAACCAGGTTTCCTTTTGTGTTAAAACTCCTCTTGAAGTACCCGAAGGTTTTTTAAATTCAAGTAGGTATTTCTGATAGCATGCTTTCAAAGGTTACAGTTCAATAAATTCTCCGATTCCTAATAACATTAAATCTTTCCCACTACTAAAGAACTTCTTAATTGCGTCTTCATGATTGATTTCGATGTAACCAAATGTATCATAGTGAACTCCCAATACTTTATCACATTCAACAAACTCTGACGCAATAATGGCATCTTCTACATCCATAGTAAAATTATCTCCAATAGGAAAAATGGCCAAATCCAGTTTGGTTCGTAGTGGAATCAATTTCATATCCATAGTTAGAGCTGTATCTCCTGAAATGTAAATATTTTTATGTTCGCTTTCGATAACAAAACCTCCGGGATTTCCCCCGTATGTTCCATCCGGAAATGAACTGGAATGAACGGCATTTACATATTTTACTTTTCCAAAATCAAATTGCCAACTTCCGCCATGGTTCATGGGGTGCGTATGAAATCCTTTATTGCCATAATAGGTGGCAATTTCCCAATTGGAAACAATAACGGCTTGAGTTCTTTGAGCAATAGATTCTACATCTAAAATATGATCTTGGTGTGCATGTGTAAGCAAAATATAATCTGCTTTCAATGTATTTACATCGATGTGAGCAGCACGAGGATTTGCCGTTATAAAGGGATCCACCAAAATATGTTTTCCACTCACTTCAATACTTAATGAAGCATGACCTAAAAATGTAATTTTCATAGCTATATATTTTTAAACAATTACGTCAGAAATAAAGTAAATCAAGCATAATGACAACAAAAGAGACACCAAAAAAGTACTGATTGCCAATCGTTTCAACTCCGGATCCAAATCAGCCGGATTCTGATTTCTTTTAACCCGCATTATATGAGATATTAGTGGTAAAAAAACAATCAAATAGAGGTATTGATCTAGAGCAAAGTCTTGAATAATTCCAAAAATAAATAATAAAACCATTGCTGTTATTAAAAGAAAATAATGGTATTGTTTTGCCTTTGCTCCTCCTATTTTTACTACAATGGTATTCTTTCCGGCTTTTCTATCCGATTCTTCATCACGCATATTATTCAAATTCAAAACCCCAACACTCAAAAACCCAATTGCAATTGCCGGTAGTAGAAGTGTCCAGTCCAAATATTTAGAAAACATAAAATACGAACCGTAAGTACTAACGAGTCCAAAAAACACAAAAACAAATAAATCTCCAAAGCCCTTATAACCGTAGGCTTTTTTTCCTACTGTGTAGCGTATAGCTGATGCAATTGCTACAATTCCAAGTAATAGAAAAAAAATAGAATAATAGAAATACTTGAATTCAAACGCAAAATAAATGAGAAGAACTGAAAAGATAAAAGTGACTAAAGCTGTTATGAAAATGGCTAATTTCATTGATTTTGGTGAAATAACTCCGGACTGTATAGCTCTTTTGGGTCCGATTCTATCCGAATTATCAGTACCTTTTACTCCATCGCCATAATCGTTTGCAAAATTTGACAAAACCTGAAGACCAATTGTGGTAAGTAAAAGCAAAATAAATATTCTCCAACTGAATACTTGAGTTGGAGTCAGAACCGTATCGGTAGGTTTTGCCAAGGCATAAAAACTTCCCACAAGTATTCCGGAAACTGATAAAGGTAATGTTCTCAAACGTGCGGCTTCAATCCAATGTTTCATGATTTAATCAATTATTTAACTACAAAGGTAATTTAATTTATATGCTACATCCAATTTTTTTGGGTTTGCTCTACATGATAGAGCCACAAATCAATCCAAGGTTTAATTTTTGAAAATGAAATATAATTAAAATGAAGATCTCCGGCAGCCGTATGTAGGGTAAGATGAACTAAATCTGACTTTTTATGCCAAAGGTATTGTTTTGTGGTCACGCCTTGAATTTTATATGTTTCGAGATATATTAAAGCTACATCCCAGGCATTTTGTTTCACCGCAACAAACTCTCTTCCAAGAAAAAGAGTTGCGTTTTTGAATCTAAAATAAACCAAAATACTAACCAGTAAACAATACAATACAACACCTATCCAGTAATTCTCTAAATGTGAGAATCCCAAAATCCAAAATCCAACATAAACAGATACCGGTATAAAGACACCATACAAGAAAGCAAAAATTAAAAATCGAATGTTGGGTTTTAAAATTTCCTTAAAATTGGGATGGGTTGATAAAATCATTTTCAGTAAGGTCTCTTTTTCAATAGGATCACATCCCGGAACATCAACTGCAGACTCCTTAGATGGATTTTGATCCGGATTGGCTGAAGTAGCCTGCTTTATGACTAAATCAAACAAACTTAACTTTTGCTGAAAATAATTTTGTCTAATTGAGGTTAACTGAACTTTTACAGGACGTAATAACGTATTTTTTTTAGCCAATAAACCTTGTGAAACAGCCAATGCTCCTTTGTCTAATTTTATAGTGTAATTGAAATATTTAACAACTGTCCGAATTAAATTAAATAACAGCAAAACTATAAGTCCTAAAAAAACAAATACCGAAATTGAAAAAAAGGCCATCCCTTTATCAATCCATGTGTTTACAAACTCTTCATCTACCGTTTTAGATTCTATAACATCTTGAAAACCGCCATAAATTGATGCGAAGAAACCAATAATCAATGCAATACTTCTACCATAATTTGAAGTGAGTCCAACTTTCAAAAGAGTAAGGCCTTTTAATTTTATGAAGGGATGCTCAGAATTTGAATGCGACTGCAAAAGAATTGGCGTGGTATCTTTGACAGCCAATAAAGTTTCTTTGAGATAAAGAGCTAAATCATTATCGATGGCTCTCAAACTTACTTCTTTTTTTGAACTACCTGCGGTATCAACATCTAAACTGTAAACTCCAATTAGTTTTTGAATGAGAGACTGGTTGATTGTAACTTGTTGAATTTTTGAAAGTTGAATAGTTATTTTACTTTTCTTAAAAACTCCTTTGTTTATAATAAACTCCTTTTGTTTTATATCGAGATAAAAGGTGAAATTTCGGTATTGCAAATAGGCTAAGGCTATTAAAAAAACTGTAATTCCCAATACAATTAATGCCATTATGCCCAACTTGGTAGTATCCAATTTGTATAAAAGTAAAAGAATTGGAGCCCACATTGCTCTCACAAACTCCTGAATGGAGTCTGCAAACAGTATAACAATTCCCTTAATGGATTGTCGTTGTGGTAATGAAAAATCATGTCCTTTAGTTTCCATCACTAACAGAATTGTCCGTTTCGTTTGGCAATAATTCGTCAGAAGAATTTACTTCAACATTATCTTCTTCCAAACTGATTTGATTCAATAGAAATAATTTAATTTTCTCTGCTGTAGATTTTGGTATTCCGGGTATACTGATGTCACTAGAACTACCACCGGCTGTAAATATTTGCAATTCACACAAACCAAAAAATCTAGATAAAATTCCTTCATGAATTCCAACATGCTGAATTCGATTTATTGGAATCACCGTTTGATGATTTGCTAGCACTCCTTTTCGCAACATAATATCTTTTTCTCGCAAGGCATACCCTTTATTACGAACACTAAAATAGGAAAAGACAAAAAGAACTAAAATAAGAATTCCTATACCCAAGAACAACAGTAGGGTGTAAAATGAATCCAGATTACTAAAATACTTCACCAGAGTTGCAATACCTAGTAACACTATCGAAATAAATGAATTACTTAAATACACGACTTTAAAGTAGGATCGCTCCAACGGAGTCAACGGTACCGTTTCTAATTGAGGTAATCCTTCAGGAAACCGAACCGCATTTGAAAAATCATTCATAGCTTTTTTTGATCTTTAGTTTAGGGAATCCATTTTTTTTCAAAATTAGGTTTTCGTTTTTCCAAGAAAGCATTTCTTCCCTCGATAGCCTCGTCTGTCATGTAGGCAAGACGTGTAGCTTCTCCGGCAAATACTTGTTGTCCTACCATACCGTCATCTGTTAAGTTCATGGCAAATTTCAACATTTTGATAGAAGTTGGTGATTTTGCCAATATTTCCTGTGCCCATTCATAAGCGGTATCTTCCAATTCGGCATGAGGAATAACAGCATTAACCATTCCCATTTCAAAAGCTTCTTGAGCAGAATAATTACGTCCAAGAAAGAATATCTCTCTGGCCTTTTTTTGACCCACCATTTTTGCTAAATAAGCCGATCCGTAACCTCCATCAAAACTGGTAACATCGGCATCGGTTTGTTTAAAAATAGCATGTTCTTTACTGGCTAAAGTCAAATCGCAAACGACATGTAAACTATGACCTCCACCCACAGCCCAACCTGGAACTACTGCAATTACTGCTTTGGGCATAAAACGAATTAAACGTTGAACCTCCAATATATTCAAGCGGTGCATACCGTCGTCTCCTACATAACCTTGATGCCCACGAGCTCTCTGATCTCCTCCGCTACAAAACGAATAAACCCCATCTTTTGGAGATGGCCCTTCGGCAGAAAGAAGAACAACACCAATAGACGTATCTTCTTGTGCATCATAAAAGGCTTGGTACAACTCGGCTGTAGTTTTGGGTCTAAAAGCATTGCGAACTTCCGGGCGATTAAAAGCAATACGTGCTACACCATTGCATTTTTTATAGGTAATATCTTCAAATTCTTTTGCGGTTTTCCATTCAATTTTTGACATAATCTCTTATTTTATCACGTAAAAATAGTACTTTTAGATTTTGAAACCGAAATTTTCACCATGAAAAAAAGCACACTAGCAGTAATTCTTTTATTTTTAGGTTTTTATCTAAACGCACAATCTATATACACTCCCGAATACAGTTTAACTTTACCGGGCACCCCCACTGTAAATGAAGAGCAAGTAGTTACAGAAGCAGGAACTGCTCTAATTAAAATGTATCAAGTTTTACACGAAGGAAGTTTAATTTTAATGTTGGATTCAACGTATCCTAACGAACTAAACATCTCGGCTTCTGAAGAAGTAGCTCTAAAAATTTTGAAAAATTCTAAAGAGGGCTCAATTCAAAACTTAGCCTCTCAATTGGGACAAACTGCAATTGTTATAAAAGAAGAATCTACTCTTTTTCAGGATAAACTCACAGCATTACATTCGGTCAGTAAAGTAGGTCCTTATTATGCCGTGGTATATAATTTTGCCAAAAAACATAAACTTTTTTCTATCTTGGTTTTTTCAGAAACTCTTGAAAAAGCAGAAAACGTAAGTTCAGGTATTAAATCTTCTTTCAAATTTAGAACTTAAATTATGAAATTTAAATCATCTGTACATCAATTAACCGGCTGGGTGCTTGTTTTAAGTGCCGGAATTTGTTTCCTTTCCGGAGTATTGATTTTAAAATTATCAGTACCTGAAACTTGGATTGCTTTTGTGTTGTTTACCTCTGTAAGTCTTTTATGTATGTGGATTTTACTTGATACTAATTATGTATTAGGAACAGAAAATTTACACTATAAAACCGGCCCTATTCGGGGTAAAATTGCCATTCAATCCATTCGGTCTGTTGAGTTTGTAGACAGTTGGGCACCACCAAGTTTTACCAAAGCATCTCTAGACAAAGAAGGCTTGTATATAAAATACAATGGCTTTGATGATATCTTTATATCTCCTAAAGACAGGCACGCCTTTGTTAATTACCTGTTGACAAGTAATCCTAATATTTTGATAATTAAAAAGGAGTGACCGCAAAAAAAGTTTAGATTTGTGTTTACCAAAATCATCTAAATACCAATTAATGCAACTCACTAAAATCGCACAGGTACTGATTATCGTACTTTTTTCGATTTCCTGTCAAAAAAAGGAGGAAGCTCCTCTTCTTGCCCTACATGTACCTGAAACTTTAGAAGAAACAGTTAAAGATACCAATACCATTACTATTCCATTAGGACTTGAATTGCAAAAACCCTCTGCCCTTTTTTTACAAGAAAAAAGTGAAGCTGTTGCAAAATACTATCAAAAATACATTGGACAATCTGATTTTAGCGGTTCATTTATTGTGGCTAAAAACGGAACCGTAATTTATGAAGATTACAAAGGATATGCTGATTTTAATTCCAAAAAAGAGATTGATGCTTCAACTCCTATTCATCTAGCTTCTATCTCCAAAGTGTTAACTGCTACTTTGGTACTTAAGCTTACACAAGCCGGTTTAGTAGAATTGGATCAAAAAGTGCAACATTATATACCCAATTTTCCCTATTCTCAAACAACGGTAAGAACCTTATTAAATCACAGAAGTGGCTTACCGCATTATTCCAGATTTGGCGAAACGATCAAAGGATGGAATTCAAAAAAATTACTTACCAATGCAGATGTTTTGACCTATTTGTCAAAACATAAATTTCCTCTCCTATCCAAAAACAATTCAACTTTTAATTATTGCAATACAAATTATGCCATTTTAGCATTAGTCATTGAAAGTGTAACCGAATTATCATATCCTGAAGCCATGAAAAAAATGGTTTTTGAACCCTTAGAAATGAATGACAGTTTTGTTATAGATTTTCCCAATCAAAAAAAGGAGGTCTGTCAATCCTATAAGTCAAATTATGTCAATTACGGATGGGATCAATTTGATGCTATATATGGAGATAAAAACATATATGCAACTCCCAGAGACTTGGTAAAATTTGATTTGGCTACCTATTCTGCCGATTTTCTATCTGCGGCACTTTGGGAAGAAGCTTTGAAGGGATATAGTTATGAAAAAAAAGGACAAAAAAATTACGGATTAGGTATTCGCATTCGGGAGTGGGAAACGGGACAAAAAGTACATTATCATAATGGTTGGTGGCACGGTAATACAACCTCATACACAACGTTAAAAAATGACACTATAGTTATTGTTGCTCTTGCCAATAAATACACCCAAAAAACGTACAAGGCTATGAAGTTGGCTTCCTTATTTGGAGACTACCCCTTTGAACTGGAAGAAACTCCATAAATTAAAGCCATTCTATTTTCAAATGTCTGAAGATAAATAACATGGTTGTTAAGTTCAGTACAATTCCAATCCAATAATTCATATTCCAATCCTCTCGGTTGGTGGCAATTTTTGCCATTCCGAATAGAGGTAAAAATAAAATCAATATTCCGGTAGGTATCCACAAGAAATCAAACTCTAAATTCCACATTTGTACTAAATGCATCGGAAAAAAAAGAGTCCAAAACATCAAAACAAGAGTAAAAATACTCAGCCCGAGATATACTTTACTGAGATCGCGTTTCATTTTATTTTTTGAGATAAATACCGTCTTCTTTAATTTCAATCTGCTGATTTTTATAAAGTGTGCCAATCGCTTTTTTGAAAGCTTTTTTACTCATTTTGAGTACGGTTTTAATATCTTCGGGGTTACTGTTGTCATGCAACCTCAAAAATCCTTTATTAGAGTGCAATTCATTTAAAATAATTTGAGCATCATCACCTATAGATTCCAATCCGGATTTGCGAAGACTAACATCAATTTTTCCATCCGGACGAATCGATTTAATGTAACCCAAAAGTTTATCACCCGGTCTGATTTTATCGGTATACACTTCATTTTTGTATACCAATCCCTTATGAGTACCGTTTATTATTACATTAATTCCCATATCGGTTATGTGAGATATAATCAAATGAACTTCATCTCCGACTTCGTTTTCAAACGGATTTTGGTTTAGAAATTGATTCAACTTACTTGAAGCAACCAATCGATTTGTTTTGGCATCCAAAAACAAGTAAACTAAATACCTTTTGCCTTGCTCCATAGGCCGTGCTTGTTCTTTGAATGGAACAAATAAATCTTTTTCCAATCCCCAATCTAAAAAAGCCCCAAAATGATTGGTATAATTTACTCTTAAAAAAGCAAAATCATTAAGTGTAATATAGGGTTTTAAAGTTGTAGCAACAGGACGTTCTTCATGATCTAAATATACAAACACATTGAGTTCTTCTCCAATTTCAAACTTTTTAGGAACATATTTTAGAGGTAACAATACATCATTTTGACCATCGGTTAAAAATAATCCAACCGGAGTTGAACGATTGATGGTGAGAGTATGATAGGTTCCGAGTGTAAACATATTTATAATTTTAAGCAAAGGTACAAATTAAGCAATGAATCTGATTGGAAAAGAATTAAAACACAAAAGACTAAAACCAACAAATTTTAATATTTTAGCTAAAAAAATAACCATGTACAGACTGTTAGCTCAAATTAACAAAATCCTATTACCGAGTTTTACCAAAAAAAGAATGGATTTATCTAAAGTCAAGAAATGGCAAATGGCAATCCTAGCATGGAGATACTACATAACCTGTAGAGCTTTGGATGAAAAAAATTAATAATTCATAGCAGCATAAATGTCGTATCCTTTTATTTTTTCTCTCCCATGAAGGAATGATAATTCCATCAAAAAATTGACCTGTACTATTTCGCCTCCCAATTGCTCCACCAAATCACAAACCGCTTTTGCAGTTCCTCCGGTAGCCAAGACATCATCATGAATTAAAACTTTGTCTCCTTTTTCAATAGCATCTATATGAATTTCCAACGAATCGGTACCATATTCTAACTCGTATGAAGCCGATACAGTCTCAAATGGCAATTTTTTTGGTTTTCTAACCGGAATAAAACCCGCATTAAAATGATGTGCCAATAAGGTTGCAAAAAAGAACCCTCTACTCTCTACCCCTATTACTTTATCAATTTTTTTATCTTTTAAACTACTGATTAACAACTGCAAACATTCTTGAGTTGCAGCTGCATTTGCCAAAAGTGGTGTAATATCTTTAAAAATAATTCCCGGCTTAGGAAAGTTGGCTATATCTCTAATAAAAGGTTCTAGTGCCATAAAATGAGTTTTTAATTGAATTTAGGTTTGCAAGTTACACAAAAATACCTATATTTGCACCCGCAATAAGGCCTCGTGGCGCAACTGAATAGCGCATCTGATTACGGCTCAGAAGGTTACAGGTTTGAATCCTGTCGAGGTCACTAAAAACAAAAAAACGCTAAAGTATCTTTAGCGTTTTTTTTATTTTTAAAATCTAAAATTTACATTCCAAGCGAAACTTTAAAAACCCAATCCTACTGCCATAGCGGTAACATCCATTTGAAAAGAAGTTACTAATGTAGCGGCTCCTGAAGTAAGATTGATACTGTAAACTCCTCTATTTCCATTTACCGTAAATAGACCAAAGGCACTATTACTCATGCCGCCAATATCAAAGCCGTTTGAAGACTCAATATTGATCCCTAAGGATCCAACTGGTACTAATACTCCATCATTAGGTGGATTCTGAGTGTAAAGCATATTGGTGTTTGAATCTACAACATATAACAAAGTTGAAGTTGCCGATGCAACATTATTGGTATAGGCAGCTCCTGTAACTACCGGTGAACCGGGATTTAAATTCCCATCTGTAGCAACAACAGTTCCTAAATCGGGATGTAAACGTAGATTTTGTCCTGAACTACTTACCAATCTAATACGATCTACAGTTGGATTGAAATCAAAACCAAATGAAGTTCCTGACAATACAGGTGAGAGTGAGGCACCAACTTGTGTTGCTTGTCCGTTCGCGGTATTTAATGTTAATAATCTGCTTTGATTAGTTACTGCATACAAAATACCTTTTGCCGGACGAAAATCTAACCCAACAACTTGTTCACCTGTTGATAAACCAGCTATATCTACAGAATTGGTCATTCCATTTAATGGATTGAATCGCAATAATTTATTGTCAGCTGTAGTAGCGAATGCAACCGGATTGGTTTTGAATGCTAAACTGATTACAGGTAAACCAAAAGTACCTACCCAATTTGCTTTACCGGACATTAAATTTATAGTATACAATTTGGATACATTTTCATGAAAAGTTACAGCCAAAGCTACTGAATTATCAGGGTTTATATCAAAATCACCCAAACCGTTAAAATCTAGAGTAAGGTTTCCGACAAACTCCAAACCACCATCATTTGGAGGAGTTTGAACATAAAGTTTGTCTTCTTGGAAATCAATATCAAAAAGCTGAGTAGAAGTTGCACCTGCCATACTGTTGGTATAGGCAACAGCTCCAATTCGTGGAGCATTTCCTCCATTTATAGAACCATCAGTTGCTACAACGGTTCCGAGTTCGGGATGTAATCGCAAATTTTGACCGGATTCTGTTACCAATCGGATGCGGTCTACAGTTGGATTAAAATCTATAGAAGCATTTGCACCGGAAACCATCGGATTTAGAGGAAGCTCGTTTAAGGGAGTTGCCAATCCGGAATTCTCACTAATAAAATATAATCTTCCGCTACTGCCCAAACCATAGAGTTGACCAGTTGCAGGACGATAATCAATACTAGTTAGAGTTTCGCCAGATTGCAAACCGGTAATGGAGACCGTTCCTAACGGACTGTTCAAATTCTGGGCATTGTAAAATACCAATTGGTTGGCATTGGTTAATCCGGTAAAATTGGCATCGGGTGCCATACCGGTCATAGGGTTGTTACCTGAAGTATCATCATCACTACAAGCTACTAAGGTTAATCCGAAGATAATTCCTGCTACAACATTTTGAATTACTTTGAATGTGTTTCTTTTCATGGGATTTAATTTTATAGTTCAATAGGATTTACGTATTCCTTTTGAACTTGGTTTTATTTTATATATTAAAAAAAACAATTTTTATACAAAATGCTCATTATTAAATTATTACACAACAACAAAAAAAAAAAAAACATAAAACCAAGACTCGATTTCAAATTCTTTTGCTTCTTCATCCAAAAAAGGCCGTTTGATAAAGGCATAGGGTGTGTGATGAACTACTATCCCACCTAAAAGTATTACTTTTGGAAATTAAAACTTGAATCTAGATATGCATACGGATTACAATTACAATGTAGAATTTGAAAACCAAAATTTGGAACGCAATTCTATTAGATATAAATCTTTTGAAAATTGCATCTTCAAAAATTGTGATTTCTCATCTTGTGATTTTACAGGTGTAGTATTTGTAGAATGTCATTTTTACAATTGCAATTTTAAAGAAACTAAAATTAATTATGTATCCTTGCGAGACGTTCAATTTACCGGATGCAATTTTACGGCTGTAAATTTTGCTATGACTGATCAAGTAATATATAATTTTAATTTTACAGATTGCTTATTGGATTATGCTCAATTTTACAGTTTAAAACTCAAAAGAATTCAATTTATAAATTGCAGTATGATTGCGGTTGACTTTATGAATACCGATTTAAGTGAAGCCCTTTTTGACCATTGCAATTTAAGAAGAGCTGTTTTTATGGATTCGAATTTACAAAAAGCCGACTTTTATACCAGTTTTGATTATGAAATTGACCCTGAAAAGAATAAAATAAAAAAAGCAATCTTTTCAACCGAGGGATTAAAAGGATTGCTTTGCAAATACGATTTAATTGTAAAATAATTATTTTAAAATTATAAATTCACAACGTCGGTTTATAGAATGTTCAACTTCGGTACAGGTATCTCCACATTTAATAAGTGGCACTCTTTCTCCATACCCTTTAGATCGCATACGATTACGACTGATTCCTTTGGACACCAAATATTCCAATGCAGCTCCGGCTCTATCATGTGAAAGTCTCAAGTTGTAGGCATCCGAAGCACGAGAATCGGTATGAGCACCCAATTCGATTTCCATTCGGGGATACTTTTTCATAATGGCAACCAATACATCCAAAGTTCGTGCTGCCTCTTCTTTGATATCCCACTTATTCAAATCAAAATATATGTTTTCCAACTGAATGTAAACCAATCCGTCCGGCTTGGTTACGATAATTTCTTCTGCATCATCATAAGATTCAATTTCAAGTTCTATCACAAAGCGAACTCTTCCATCGTCTGTAGTTTCAAAAATCTCTGTTTTTGAGTCATAAAAATCACGTTCTGCTACTATTTTATATTTTGTATTTGGCTCGGAATTAAACGTATAATCTGCGTTTTCACCTACAATGAGCTGTCCAACTAATTTGTCATTCATATCATACAAAGTCACAGTGGTTCCCGGTAGCAACTGCTTCGTATTTTTATCGCGAACTTCACCCTCAACGGCAAATTTTCTTTCGTTTTCTTTTCTGGTGAATGTATATAGATTATCTTGTCCTTTTCTGTTGGAAGAAAAATACCCTAAATTTTCATTGGGGACAACCACAAATGCAAAATCATCCATACCGGAATTTAAAGTTTCCCCTAAATTGAGCGGTTTGGCATAAACGTTATTGTATAATTTAGACATGAAAACATCTAGTCCGCCCAATCCTTGATGTCCATCTGATGAAAAATACAAGGTTTCATCTACATCTACAAATGGAAATTGTTCTCTGTGCTTGGTATTGATGGTTTCGCCTAAATTAACTGGTTCTCCATAAGTTCCGTCAGCATTTACATCAACATAAAAAATATCAAATGAGCCCAACGAACCAGGTCTGTCACTGGAAAAGAATAATCGCTTATTATCGGGACTCAATACCGGATGCTGACATGAAAATTGATCACTAGAAAAAGGCAATTCTATTACATTATCCCATTTAGAATCAACCCATTCTGCTTTATATATTTTTACTGAAGCAAATTTTTCATTTCCTACTTCAACCATTTTTGAATTGGTTCTGGAAAAATACATAATCTTTCCATCACTGGAAAAGGTTGCCGAACTTTCATGAGTTGGAGAATTGATTTTATCTGAAAACGGAACAATGTTTTCCAATGTTCCATCTTTAGAGACTTGGGCTTGAAATAAATCCAGATAAGGTTTTTCATTCCATTTATAAATTTTACTTTTGGTATTTCGAGTAGATGCAAAAACAACTTTATCTCCAAAAATGGAAATTCCAAAATCGCCCAATCCATTTTTCTGCATGGGTTTACATTCGTAATTAAACGGAATAATATTTACCAAATGCTCTTTAAATTTTTGTGTATTAACGGTGTAATTCAAGTAGGAACTCATAATTAAATCAGCCTTCTCATATTCTCCAATACCTTTTAACGCATGTGCATATCTAAAAAGATATTCCGATTTTAAACTGTCTTTGTATGTAAAATAAAGTTGAGCATAATGTTTTGCCGCAAATTTCATTTCGGAATTAAAATAATAACTATCTGCAAGGTTTTGCAATATATTTTTAGAAGGTTCTAAACTTTCGTACATTTTGGCGGCATCTACATAAGCTTTATTCGCAAATAATTCATTTGCTTTTTTTTCAGAGGGCTTTTGACTCCAACCTACAAAAAAGAAAACTAAAAAAAATAAAGTTAGCGTTTGTTTTTTCATAATCTATTCCTTAGAAAAATCTCGGTGATTTATCATAACCACGACCTGTTTTGGTTTTATTGATATCGAACAGAAGCATAATCTCATGTGAACCGGAATTAAATCGGCCTAAATTAGTAACTGTATAGTCATAGGCATATCCAATACGAAGTGCCGGCGATATTTTAAAATTTACTAATCCCGAAACGGCATCGCCAAACCGATACCCAGCCCCTATTTCGAAAACTTCATTTATCAAAAAATTGGAAGTAAAATCAAAAGAAACCGGGGCTCCGGCAACCGCCTTAACCATAAAAGCCGGTTTGTATTTTAAATTAGAATTTAGATTCAAAACATAACCACCGGTAAAAAAATAATGAATCGATTCTACTCCAGTAGCTATAATTCCATCTTGGCGTTCCAAATGTTTGGTTTCCAATAGATTTGGAGCAGATAATCCTACATAATAATTTTCTCCAAAATAATAAGCTCCTACCCCTACATTGGGAAAAGTACGGGTTAAATTGGATGCGAAAGCCGGATCTGGCAGTTCATCAGAATAAACAAAACCATTAAAATTGGTACTAAAAAAAGTAGCCCCGCCCTTGATTCCAAGAGCCAATTTTGAATTTTCATTCCATCGAATTGTATAGGAAAAGTCTATAAAAGTTGAGGTTTGTTTAACCACATCACCTATTTCATCGTGAACAATAGATAGTCCGGTTTCAACATTTTTACCCAAAGCCGTATGCCCAAAAAATGTCCCTGTTGTAGGGCCACCAACAGATCCTACCCATTGTGCTCTGTACAAAGCTCCAAAAGAATAGAGTTCAGGATTATCTGTTGCATAAGCAGGGTTAATAACGCTCATATTATACATATATTGAGTATAATGCGGATCTTGCTGTGCCAACGAAATGAATCTCGAATGGATTAATAGGGCTAACACTATATATAATTTTACTTTCTTTTTCATTTTACAAACATATTATCTACTCAAATACAATCTTCCTTGCAACGGTTTTCGAGCTCCATCATTAAAGTTCAATATAAAGAAATATACACCAACCGGTAATTGGTTTCCACCCACTTGAATTCCGTTAGACGAAGTTCCGTTCCAATCGGGCTTATCTTTATTTCCTTTATACAAAATAGTTCCGTATCGATTGTAAATTTCTATTGTGAAATTAGGATAGAGCGTTCGTATATTTTTAATTTCAAAAGCATCATTAATTCCATCTCCGTTTGGTGAAAAGCCATCCGGAATTACAATATCTGGTAATTGACAGTCAGAAATTGTTACCGGTACTTCTAGCCTAATAATACTTTCACAACCTAAACTATTACGAATACTAGCATAATAGGTTACGCCATTCTCCAATGGATGTGAATTTGATAAAACATTACCATTTTGAGCTGAATCGTACCAAACTATGGTTTGACTTGAAGTAATCAGGTCATTCAAATTAGAAATTGTTGCAGAATCACTTTCACAAAATTCAACAGAAGTGGTATTAATCTCTGGAGTAGGAACATTTTCTAAAATTATAGAAACCGGTAAAAAAGTATGTCCAGAAATCCCACAAGCTCCAGGAGTTTGAGAGTTTAAAGGTTCAATGCTTAAGGTAATTGAGCCGATTGCATTTAATAAACCAGCTGGGATAATTAAAGTCCCATTTCCGTTTGTAATACCTATTTCTGTTTGAACATTTGCAGTTACAACACCTGAAATTTGATAATTAACAGTATACGTTCCATTGGATAAATTTGTAACTCCCGAAAGTGTAACGCTACCTTCTGCATTTAAACAAACTGAAGACACAACTGGTTGAACTTCAGAAATAACAGATAATGGTAGTATTACAAATTCTTTTGTTACTCCTACATTCAAATTAACGCAACCTGAAGTCGTATTATTTATTGAAACAATTAACAAATTATAAGTTCCGGCCGCTGTAAAAACAGATCCAGGAATTGTAAAACTAGCTTGACCATTTTCAATTACTACATTAGAAGCACTTCCTGTTACCGGGTTCGCTCCCGGAATACTATAAGTTATTTGATAAACTCCATCTACCAATCCTAAAGCATTGGATAAAGCTACCAAAACGTTTTCTCCCAAACAAACCTGAGGAATTTGAATAGATGTTGCATCTATTTGAGGCAATGGCAATACTGTAAATGAAATGTTATAATCTGAAAATGAGGTTATACATCCATTTGAATCTGAAATTAAAGTTAAAATAGTAAGTTGCGAAACTCCTGAATTTGCAATCAATGATGCATCAATTGTAAATTGAGCTTCCCCATCATTTGAAATAAAAGAAAGTGTTTGCTCAGATGAATTATTGGCACCGGATATAACATAGGTAAGCGTATAATTTCCATCGGGTAAATTGAACAAACTAACTATAGTAGAATTACCTTGACAAAATGGAGTAACTATAGAAATATCTTCTAAAACTAATTGAGGACCATCTGTTAAAATGAATCGAACAGATTCATTTGCATTACCACATTCGTTCTGAACCGTATAAGTAAATGTATTTTCACCAGAAATGAGAGTATCAAAACTAACTGGATTTTGTACTGTATCGCCATTACTATTAGTCCAAATTCCACCGGTTTGTTGCGTTCCATCTAATAAAAGGAATAAATCTAAACTCATTACGCTTCTACAATAGGTTTGTACTCCTGTAAAATTACCCGCATCAGGCTCGGCAACTACTGTTACTGTTACCGTAGCGGTTTGTTCCAAACAAGGGGATGTACCACTTACCGTATAGGTGTAAACCCCTTGTGGGTCAACACTCGGATTGAATATGCCACTGCCACTAGCCAAGGCCGGTGACCAAACCCCGCCTGCATCGGGGGTGCCTTGTAAACTCGCAAATAAATCTACTGGGGCTCCACTCTCACATACTGTCAACAACCCATTGCTTCCCGCATTAGGTGGACTCACCAAACTTACAGTTACCGTACTACTTTGACTCGTACAAGGTGATGTGCCACTTACCGTGTAGGTGTAAACCCCTTGTGGGTCAACACTAGGATTGAAAATACCACTACCACTAGCTAAGGCCGGTGACCAAACTCCTCCCGCATCGGGGGTGCCTTGTAAACTCGCAAATAAGTCAACCGGGGCTCCACTCTCACATACTGTCAACAACGCATTGCTTCCCGCATTAGGTGGACTTACCAAACTTACGGTTACTGTACTACTTTG
>NZ_DAIOUN010000012.1:0-19000 GCF_036759525.1 Flavobacterium sp.
GAGGTCTTTTTTTTGTTGTCTGTTGTGGGTTGGGAGTAGGGGTGTGGGGTTGGAAGTTTCTCTTCTTTTCTTTGTGAGGGTTTTAAATAAAATGTTACTTTTGAAAATTAAAAACTATCAGATGCAATTGGAACAAAACGACGGTTGGTTGTTTGAAATTTCAGGTAAGAAATCTTTATTTTCAATTCCTTTTCGGGAGGTTTGGCATTATCGGGATTTACTTCTTTTGTTTGTGAAAAGGGATGTTATTACCTTTTACAAGCAAACGGTATTGGGGCCACTTTGGTTTATTATTCAGCCTTTGTTGACGTCTGTGATTCAGTTTTTTATTTTCAGTAAGGTAGCTCAAATACCTTCAGATGGCATTCCTTATTTTTTATTTGTATTAGCCGGAAATATTGTTTGGTTTTACTTTTCGGATTGTTTGAAAGCTACTTCTGAAACCTTTACTCAAAATCAGAATATTTTTGGTAAAGTTTATTTTCCGCGTATCATCATGCCCTTGAAGGTGGCTTTGTCTAATTTGATTAAATTTGGAATACAGTTTGTCTTTTTTATCGCTGTTCTTTTTTATTATATGTACCAAGGGGAATCGGTTGCTCCGAGTTGGGCGGTTTTGTTTTTGCCTTTAGTGGTGTTGAATGTAGCCCTTATTGCTTTGGGATTGGGCATGATTATCTCCTCATTAACGGTTAAGTATCGCGATTTAAACTTTGTTGTCACTTTTGGGATATCGTTGTTTATGTATGTAACTCCTATAGTTTATCCTACCTCATTGGTTTTGGCTCAATTGAATCCGAAGTATCACTTTGTATTGTATCTTAATCCGTTGACCGGTATTTTGGATTTTTTCAAATATGCTTTTCTGGGTACGGCTACTCCGTTGTGGGGTTCGCTACTTTACTCGGGCTTGTTTGGATTGGTGATTGCAGGAGTTGGATTGTTGTTGTTTAACCGAACCGAACGCAGTTTTATAGATGTAGTTTAGTTTGCTCTTTATACATTTTGGTTAGGATTTCATTTTTATATTTAAAAAAACAGTATTTTTAATTTCATTGCTTTTTTCATGAGTAAACCCATACTTCAAGTAACACAACTTTCAAAACAGTACCGCTTGGGCAAGATTGGTACCGGAACATTGCAGCATGATTTGAATAGATGGTGGCATAAAATTCGTGGGAAAGAAGATCCCTATTTGAAAATTGGTGAAGTGAACGATCGCAGTTCCAAAGGGAATAGTCCGTATGTTTGGGCTTTACGCGATGTAAATTTTGAGGTACAAGAGGGAGAAGTTTTGGGTATTATTGGTAAAAATGGAGCCGGAAAGTCAACTTTATTAAAATTACTATCGCGTGTCACTTCGCCCACTACGGGAACCATTCGGGCTCGGGGTCGCATTGCCTCTTTATTGGAAGTAGGTACCGGATTTCATCCGGAAATGACCGGCCGAGAAAACATCTATTTAAACGGGGCCATTTTGGGAATGACCAAGAAAGAAATTCATTCTAAAATTGATGAAATTATATCTTTTTCAGGGTGTGAACGCTACATAGATACACCTGTGAAACGTTACAGCAGCGGGATGACCGTTCGCTTGGCTTTTGCAGTAGCGGCTCATTTGGAACCTGAAATTTTGGTTGTAGATGAAGTTTTGGCTGTGGGTGATGCCGAGTTTCAGAAAAAGGCTATTGGAAAAATGCAAGATATTTCCCGAACTCAGGGGCGAACCGTTTTGTTTGTAAGTCACAATATGGCTGCTGTTAAAAGTTTGTGCACACGAGGTTTGGTTATGGAGCAGGGTAGTGTTGCTTTTGATGGACCTATAGCAGAATGTATTCAGTTTTATACCGCGTCGAAACAGCAAGTTTTTGATTTCAATACGAGTCAGCGGCAGCAATCCTCTGATGGAGTTGGGGTGCAGTCTATTGCTTTAACCGATACGCAAGGCCATCCTTTATCGGTATTTTTATCCGGTGAGACCGTTCAGATTCGGGTTCGAATAACCAAAGGTACTTATCCGAATCCCTTGCAACTGGGTATTGGGATATACAGTATTGAAGACGAACCTCAGTTTCATTGTGCTACCGAAACCCTACAAAAGCCGTATTCGATATCGGAAACCGAGTTTGAAGCCCAACTCACTATACCTAAGTGGCCTTTACATCAAGGTGTTTTTTATTTGAATATTTATATCAAAGACGGCAAACAGGTATTGGATTACCTCAAAGAAGCTCTCTGGTTGCAGTCTGAAAAAGGAGATTATTATCATACCGGAGTTTTACCTTCCTGGAATAAAGGATTTTATTGTGATTATGACTGGAACTAAACCTCAAATTGTCTATTTTTTATCTGCATCCGATCGAATCAACTATGGCGATTTGTTGTTTCCGCTGGTTTTTCAAGCCTTTGCGAAAGATGCCGGTTATGCGGTTGATTTTCGCAATTATGGAGTTGTTTCCAGTAATTTGACTCATTTCAAAGCTTTACCCACTTCTTCTTATGCTTCTTTGTTGCGGGATTTGAAACGCGAACCCGGTAAATTGGTTGTAGGGGGCGGCGAGGTTTTTTTTGCTTCTTGGTCTACTTTGTATGCTTTTATTCAGCCGTTGTATTCCCGTTTGATGCGAAAACCGCGTTTTAAACGCTTGTTGCAACGCTATGCCGTAGCTTCTCGTTTATTGGGAACACGAGCTGTACAAGTTCCGTTTTGTCCTTTACCATCCGAATTGGGTGTGCCTCAACTTCCCATTTATTACAGTTCGGTTGGAGGAGCTTTTTCCGGCACTCCACAAACGGGGTTGAATTTGCATTTGCAACAGGCACTAACCGCTGCACGTTTGGTATCGGTTCGCGATGAGCGAAGTTTCAAAAGTATGAAGGAGCATTCGGTTTCGGCCCAATTGGTTCCCGACTCCGCTTTGTTGATGTCTGAGTTGTTTCCGATTGCTTTTTTGGAAACTCAACTTTCGTTTTCAAATCTTTCGTTTTCTCAACCCTATTTGTACTTGCAATTGGGTTCTTATAAAGGCCCTACTGATTTGAAAAACTTTGCGGTTTCTTTACGTGAGCTTGCTGATTCTTTAGGATTGCAAGTTGTTTTGTGTCCAATTGGTCTTGCTCCCGGACATGAAGATGATACTATTTTGAAGGCCTTTGCTGCTTTAGATACTACTTTTAGGTATGTACAACCCCAATCGGTATATGATGTTATGTTTCTTATTGCTCAATCGAAACTGTATTTGGGTACCAGTTTGCACGGCATTATTACAGCTCAAAGTTTTGGAGTGCCTTGTTTTGGATTGAATCCCAAATTATCTAAAGTGAGTTCGTATATTCAAACTTGGATTGATCCCACTTTTTCGTGTTTCGATTTTGATTCATTGGCAGAGGTGTCTGCACTGTACCGCAATTGGCCAACGGAGCGAATTAGCCTTCAAACGGCGGAGCAAAAACAAATGGTTGCTCAGAATTTACATCAAATTCTTCAAGATTTATGAGTACGTTTGTTATACTAGTAACCTATAATGCTCTCCCTTGGATAGATGCTTGTTTGGAGTCGGTGCGTGATTATCCGGTAGTGGTGGTTGATAATTTGTCGACCGATGCGACCGTAGCCCATTTGAAATCCCACTATCCTAAAGTTACGGTTTTACCTCAAGCCACCAATTTGGGTTTTGGTCAGGGCAACAATGTGGGTATTCGTTATGCTTTGGACCAAGGAGCTACTTCCGTTTTTTTGTTGAATCAAGATGCTTATATGCATCCGGGTTCGCTGTCACTTCTTTTGGAGCAGCAACACAAAAATCCCGACTACGGTATATTGAGTCCGGTACATTTGAACGGCACCGGAACGGCTTTGGATTTTAATTTCTCCAAGTATATGCAATCTTCCACCGAGCCTTCTTTTTATTCGGATGCCGTTTTGGGACAATCGGTTTCATTGTATACTGTTCCTTTTGTTAATGCTGCCGCTTGGTTGATTCGATTGTCGTGTTTGGAGCGGGTAGGTGGTTTTGATCCGTTGTTTTTTCATTACGGAGAAGACGATAATTACTGCCAACGGGTATTGTTTCACGGTTTTCAAATTGGTGTGGTTCGGGATGCCTATGTGCGTCACGATCGCGAGGCACGCCAACCTCAATCTATTTTACCCGGAAGTTTAGCCTATTGGACTCAAAAAGAACGCAATTATAAAATCAGACAAGGCGATATTCGGGTTACGCCTCAATTTTCACAAATTGAAAAAAAATTGCAAAAGAAGATTCTTTTTTCCGTATTGAAGTTACGTCTTTCAGAAGCTCGTTTGGCATTGCATGAGCTTCAATTGGTTCGAAAAATCAAACCCGGTATATTGGAGAGTCGCAAGTTAAACACCGTCTTAGGGCCTACACACCTTCGTTAATTTGGTGGTTTGTGTTCAATTCGCTACATTCGTTTTATAAATAGAATGCATGTCTTGTCAGGTTTCCATCATTATTCCCACTTTCAATAGAGCCTCTCTTATTGTAGCCACGTTACAGCGTATACAGGAGCAAACTTTTACGTCTTGGGAGTGTTTGATTGTTGATGATGGAAGTACCGATACTACACTTGAAACTGTAGGACGTTTTATTGCTCAGGATTCCCGTTTTGCTTTGTATTCCCGTCCGGAATCACTTTTGAAAGGGAGTAATTCTTGTCGGAATTTTGGCTTTGAAAAGGCTCAAGGAGCTTGGGTGCATTTTTTTGACAGTGACGATGTGTTGGAACCTACTTTTTACGAAACTCTTTTAACCGGAGATTTAGCCGGAATTCAAATGGTAGCCGGTTCCTATTTTGTGACGGATTCTCATTTGCAAAAGCGAGAAGCCGTTTCGTTAACGCTGAAATCGACTTTGTTTCGCGATTATGTACTATGGCGTTTGAAATTGATTACCGGTTGTGTTATTTTCCGAAAATCGTTTTTACTACAGCAGACTTTTCCGTTATTTCATCCCGATTTGCATCGGGGTCAGGAAACCGAATTGTTTTCCCGTTTGTTTTTCCAACTGGAACCTTCTGCCTATCGTATCTATGATTTTCCCTTGTTTTTGTATCGTCAGCATCCTGATTCCAAAACAGCTCAACATCAAACCTATTTGCCTCTTTATAAGCAGTCCCAGTTTTGGGTACTTCAACAAATTAGAACCTTGAGTCAATCGTTGCAGGATTCCGAACTGAATCGGCATTTTTTCAATACCCTTACGGTATTGTTTTTTGATGCGGTAACCCATCGCGATTTGGCTTTAGCACCCGCTGTATTACGGGAAATGATTTCCTTATTGAAGTCGTACTCCCATGTAAAATCATTGGAAGTATTCGTTTTAGGTCATTTGGTTTTGTGGTTTCAACGTCCTGTGTACCGTTTGCGAAAGCGATGGCTTCATTTTTATCCGGATACCCATGAAAAATAAAGTATCTCTACTTATTCCGGTATTCAACAGGGCTGAATGGATTGCCCAGACTCTGGATTCCATTCTCAGGCAAACCCATACGGATTGGGAGTGTTTGCTTGTTGATGATGGCTCTACCGATTCTACACGGGACGTGGTTCTGTCTTATTGCGAACGCGATGCCCGATTTCGATTGTTTACTAGACCCGACAATCGGATGAAAGGCCCCAATGCGTGTCGCAATTACGGTTTTGAGCAAAGTACGGGTTCCTTTATTTATTTTTTTGACAGTGACGATTTGCTTTTACCGGAAGCATTGGCCACCTATCTTTCCCATTTTGATTCAACTACAGAAGCTGTTATTGCCCCTGTGCAAAAGATTTCGGCTAAGGATGGGCGATTTTTGTCTAAATCTCAAATTTATTCTGAAAATCTTATCGAAGCTTATTTTATTGGAACCGTTTCATTTTACGTTTGCGGTCCAATGTGGCGTCGTTCTTTTTTGGAGCAACAACCGGAACTTTTTGATGAAGAACTTCGAAATTTGGATGATTGGGATTTTAACTTACGCATGCTTTATGCCCAGCCCCAATTGCAGTTTTTGACGACTCCTTTGGTGCAATATCGGCAGCATGATATGTCCTTGAAACAAGAATTATCCAAAGGAAATCCGGAAGAAATTGCTTCGGCTTATCAGGCTCGGTTTAAGCATTTGGCTTTGTTGACTGCACAGAATCCTGCACAACGGCCACTTTACCAAAGGCATATAGCCCGTTTTTATCGCAAAACCTTGCGAAGAGCACTTATAGGTGGTTGGCCTTGGTGGGGCTATTACAAGAGCCTAACCTCATTGCTTTTTCAAACGCATGATTTTGCAATTTGGTTGCGGGTTAGTTTGGGAGCTGTTTTGCTGTTGACTTTTAAAAAAGGCTATCGTTTATTGGATTGATTGTCCTGTTACCTGTTCTAAAAGTTTTGGGGTAAAAAATACGTTATCCTTTAAAAAATATCCGTAAGTTTATGCCATGAAGCCTTTGCGAATTTTATATGTAGTGACTACTTTTCCCAGTGTTACGGAGACTTTTATCGCTTCGCAGGTAGCCGATATGATTGATCGGGGACATGATTGTACCCTTTTTGCATACAATCCTGGGACCGATGCTGTAGTACATCAATTGGTTTCGGATTACGGTTTAACGCAAAGGGCTATCGTTCATTTTAAAAATGCGAAAACCCGTTGGGGTGTGTTTAAAGGATTGGTTCGTTTTGCCATTCGCCATTTTTTTTCATTGGATTATCCGGTTTTGTTTTCTTTGTTGTTGCCTACAGCCCAAAAGGCTGAGCGACGCAAGTTGTATTGGGATATGCCGGTTTTTTTACTTCGCAAGCGTTTTGATGTTATTCATTGTCATTTTGGTTTTAACGGTGTAAAGGTTGCCCGTTTTAAAAAAGCCGGATTATTGAACAATTCTCGATGTATCGTTACATTTCACGGTTCGGATTTAACTCCTTCAAAAGTATCGGAATACCGTTCCTTATATGCTGATATGTTTGCTCATTTTGAAGCTTTTACTGTAAACACACTCTATTTGAAAAAGATTTTATTGCAGGTAGCCCCTTATTTAGAATCGGTTTCGGTATTACCGGTTGGATTTCATCCTAGGTATTTAGAGCCCTATTTGCATTTGCCCAAAATGCCCCATTTTACTTTGGTTTTTTGTGGTCGTTTTATTGCCTTGAAAGGACCGGATCGGGCTTTGATTTTGCTATCCATTTTGAAAAATCAAGGTTTTGCCGATATGCAACTGCTCATGATTGGAGAGGGGCCACTTGAAGCTGAATTGCGTCAACAGGCACTCGATTTGGGCATTGCTTCACAGATACGTTGGACCGGAGCTTTATCGCAAGAAGCTGTTTTTGATTGGATGGGCCGATCGCATGTTTTTATTTATACCGGTTTGGAAGAGCCCGAAACCGGACGAGCCGAAACCCAAGGATTGGTTATTCAGGAAGCTCAGTTTTTGAAGTTACCGGTAGTGGTATCTACTGTAGGAGGGGTTACCTACGGACTATTGAAAAACGAATCCGGTTTTTTGATAGATTCTGAGGATATGGTTATATTCGCATCCGCAATAACTGAACTTTTCAATCATCCTTCTTTGCGGGATGCTATGGGGGAGAAGGGGCATGCTTTTGTTTGCGAACACTATACAGCTTCCTTATTGGGTAATTTATTGCTTGCTATTTATGAAAACCGAGCTTGATTCAATATTGCATTCCTCTCCGTTGGTTTCTATCCTTATTCCAACATACAATCGTGCTCATTTGCTGGGCGAGACTTTAGATAGTGTATTGGCTCAAACCTACACCCAATGGGAATGTATAGTTGTTGATGATGGCAGTACAGATGATACGGCGATGTTAGTTGCGTCTTATTTAGCACGTGACCCCCGTATTTTCTATTATCAAAGACCGGAATCATTTAAACCCGGTGGCAATGGAGCTCGTAATTTTGGTTTCCAACAAAGTACAGGAGCCTATGTGCATTGGTTTGACAGTGACGATTTGATGGCTCCGCAAAAATTAGAATTGGCCCTAACTGGTTTGCTTTCCTTTTCGGCAGATGTATTGGTGTGTAAACCGGCATCGGATAGCCATTCGTTTGCAACGACTCTGACCGATGTTCGAGAGGAGATTCATACCGATTTTTACCGCACATATCTATTGAACCGTTTGTCTATACTAACCGGAGATGTTGTGTTTAAACGTGAAGTTGTTGCTCCTTTTACCTTTGATGAAGCCTTGCGGAAAGCTCAAGAGTTTGAGTTTTTTACCCGTGTTTTTGCTCAACCATTGCGTTTTGTTTTTACCAATTCGGGATTGTGGTACCATAGGGAAACTATGGATTCTATATCCCGTTTGTCCGGAAATTTGAATGAGCATCAATTGAATTCTTTGGTATATTTGTCTTCAAAATTGCAAAAAAGATATGCTTCCGATTCGGAATTGTTGCACGAAGCAAAACGCTACGGTAGAAAGTTATACATTAGTCTTATTAAGGCCAAACAAGTACGATTTGTGATAAAGCATTATGGATTTTTTGCCCGCTGTTTTTCGGTTACCTATCCCGTCTTTTTTTTCTGGATTTTTTACAATTTGCTAACCCAAAAAGGTTTTGATGCTTTGCGAAAAAGAAGCTCACAGTCCCTATGAAGTCTGTAGTTCTCATATTGCCTTATTTTGGAAAGTGGCCTGTTTGGTTTGAAGCTCATTTGCTTTCCATTTCTCACAATCCTACCATTGATTGGTTGCTAATTACCGATTGTGATATTCCTGAATTTTATCCTAAAAATATACGTTTTATCTCAACTTCTTTGTCTGAATTGAATGTTAAAGTCAATGCCATTGTTGAGGCACAAGTACCGCTTTCTCCTCGAAAGTTTTGTGATTTGAAGCCGGCCTATGGAGCAATTTTTGAGGAATATATAACAGAATATGATTTTTGGGGTTTTTGTGATATGGATATCATTTGGGGTGCTATTCGTACGTTCATCACCCCTGATATATTAGAAAAATATGATATTATTTCCAGCCGTAAGGATGCGATTTCCGGTCATTTTAATTTGTTTCGCAATACCGAATTCTATCGTACTCTTTACAAACAAGTTCCCCACTATAAGACCCTTTTTGAATTGCCTAAATTTCAGTGGTTTGACGAGCATGTTTTAACTTCTTTTTTGCAAAATAATCCCACTTTATGTCGTGTTTATTGGGATGACATTTTGTTAAATCAGGAGCGTGGACGCGATTCGCACCAAGATTATTATTTAGATCGATGGCTTTGGAAATCCGGCCAAATGCTTGATACCCATACACAAGATGAAGTCCTGTATTTGCATTTTATCAATTGGAAGCGAACTCTCACCTCGAGTGAAGTAGTTTACACAAAGGCACCTGAATCTTTTTATATTTCTTATTCCGGTATTCATCATACCCAGCACCACCCCTTCGACTTTGTATGGAATGGGTTGTATCGTTTTTTTAACGGTTATTATCGCAGAGAATGGCGACGCCTTTTTCTGAAAAAAATAGCATCCTATACCAAACGTATTCGTAAAAAATTGAATTTGAGTTTATGAAAAAAATAGCTTTATTGCATCCTTTTACGGCCCAAGCCATAGGTTTGAAAGAGTCGGATTTGTTGACTTCACATAGTAAGTCTCATGTCATGGCTTTACAAGCCTTGGTAGAAAATGATCCTTCTTTTTCTTTTGCAGTAGACTATTTTACGGGGTCATTTTTTCCAAAGAAGCGAAAGGTTTCCGGAGTATTGAAACGATTTTGGCCCGTATCGCATCCTATTTTGAAACGGCATCAATGGCGGAACCAATCTTCGGCCTCTCATTTTAAGTTTTACAGACACTCTGCACCCGATGTTACCCTAATCAATATGTCGGGGCACGGAAGTTCTTATATTTTTCAATTGGGGCAATTTCTCAAATCACAACAAAAACCTTATATAGCTATGCTAGGCGGATTGCATGTGAGTTATGATGGGCCCGCTTTGACTTATTATCAGAACGCCCACCATTTGTTGGTTCATACCGCTTATCAAAAAAAACAATTGCAAGAGCATCCTCATTTTGCTCCATTAGACATTCGGGTGTTGCCATTGGGAATTGATACTACCGTATTTCAACCCATTTTAAAAAGGGAATCCCAACCTTTGGTTATTACTTATGTAGGAAGGATTTCCCGATTGAAGCAAATTGAGTTGGCATTGAGAGCCTTTGCCTATTGTTTGGAGCAAGGTTTGACCTCATTGCAATTTCAATTGATCGGTCCGGTGAGTGATCCCGATTATTATCAAGAGTTGCAAGATTTGGCTTTAACATTGGGTTGTTTTGACCAAATACAGTTTGTTGGTTCTGTTTCTCATGATCAATTGCCAGAATATTATGCTAAAAGTACTATTTTAGCTCTTCCGAGTCAGCATGAATCTTTTGGGATGGTAATGACAGAAGCTATGGCATGTGGGGTTCCTGTAGTAGCTTTAAAGGGAGCAGGAGGTCCTGATGAAGTTATAACCTCCGGAGAAGATGGGCTTCTTACCACAGCGGTAGCCTATTCTCAGGCGGTTTATGAATTGCTTTCGAACCCACAAATGCTTCAAGAACTCTCTCGGGCTGCACGGAAAAAAGTACTTGAAAAGTTTAGCATTCAAAGTACAATAACCCAATTGCAAGAATCGCTTAATTCTATATTTCCTTCATGAAACCACATCTCGTAAGGCTATTTACTCCCCAAGAATTGAATCATTCTTCCTATGTTCAAACCGGATTGTTTGAACTGGAGCAAGCCGGATTTATACGAACGCAAGTGGTTTTTTGTGTTTTAAAACGAATGGGTACGTTGTGGGTTACTCCTCAAGGTGTGGAAGAGCGAAATCAACCGCATCCTAAGACTTCATTTTATGAGTTGGAAGATGCAACTACGGGAAAGGTGATTCGATTTGCCACCGATTTGTATGATGCTGCCGATTCTTTTTCGTTGTATGCGTTAACGCATTGTGATTATGTTTTCAAACGCAATTATCAATCTCAATTTGTTTCGCATTTGCCTAAAGAATTTCAAGCTAAACTTTTGCCTTTAGGACTTACGTTTGGTGTTTTTTCACCGTATCGTCATTCTCAATCTCTTTTTTTTAGAGGATTACTCTGGAGTAATTTGCGTTTGCAATTTAAAATAGATCGTCTTTTTTTTCATCGATTGGTCACTACCTATTCGCAACAAATGGCCCATTGGAAGTTTGTACAAACTTCACGTAGCCTTTCACATTTTGCTATTCCGGAACGCGGTTCAGAATCTACAATTTTGTTTCAGACCCGCTGTTTTTTACATGAAGATAACCCTGATTTAAAGGCGGTACATCAGGATCGCTATCGCATTATTCAATTGATGCGTGAAAAATTCCCCTTGCAATTTCGGGGAGGTTTTGTTCCTTCCCCCTTTGTTATGGCACATTATCCTGATGCGGTGACTTCCTTAAAAACCGATCCGCAATCCTATTTAGAATTGGTTAAAAAGGCTCGAATTGTCATTTATACACGCGGTATACAAGATTCTCCGGCTTGGAAAATGGCCGAATATTTGTCGCAAGGCAAAGTTATTTTGGCAGAACGCATGTCGACGGAATTGCCCGTACCTTTGGAACATGGAAAACACGTTCTTTTTTTCAATTCTATTGCTGAAATTCCCTTACTTTGTGAGCACGTGTTGGAGGACACTGCCTTGTGTGAACGATTGAGTCAAAATGCCCGAGCGTATTATGAAACCGTTATTTCGCCTCCTTTGAATATCAAACGCCTTCTTCAAATTATGTTGGAAAATCCCAAACCATGAAAAAGTTCATAGTTCATCATCGTTCTCCTCATCATGCACAGTATTCAGGATACGGTCGCTTGTTGGACTATTTGGAACAACCGGTTTTGATTCCTTCCGGCTCTAGTCTGATGCCCTATCCAGTAGCCAAATGGTTGTCTAAGAGGTGCCAACCGGGTTACGGTACTTATGATTCGAATAGTGTACTTAAAGAATGGCAACTTTTTTGGACACTGGTTTCTTCTTTGGGTACTTCTCGCATGGTTCATTATTTGAATGGAGAGCGTGATATTCGGTATGTAAAACAACTGGCACAAACAGTTTTTCAGGTTCCGGTTGTAGCTACTTTTCATAAACCTCCTTTGGTATTGGAGCAAACCTTACCTCACTTTTCATTTTTGAAAGGGATGGCCGGTGCCATAGCGGTGGGTCCCAATCAAGTTGATTTTTTAAAAAATCGACTAGAAACCGATGCCGTTTCATTCATTCCACACGGAATAGACACAACTTTTTTTTCTCCGGCATCCGATGTAGAACCCGATGCTTGTCATTTGCTTTTTGTGGGTCAGCATCTCAGAGACTTTGAAGCTTTGGCTTATGTAGTTCCCCGTTTGGCTCAACAATTGCCTCATTTGCAGGTTACGGTAGTTTTACGAAGTGAATTTGCCCGATTTGTTCCGGTACATTCTTGTATACGGGTTTTGAGCGGGGTTTCGGATGTTGATTTGTTGCATTTGTATCGCCGAGCCACTGCTTTGTTTTTGCCTTTAAAAGACAGTACAGCTTGCAATTCCATTTTGGAAGCTATTGCCTGTGGTTTACCCACTCTAACAACTGATGTGGGTGGTGTACGAGGGTATTTGGATGAAACCACTAGTGTTTTGGTACCTCCCAATGCTTATGATGATTTGTATGAAGCTACTTTGAGTTATTTGCAAAATCCTGATTTGCAGATGCAATTGCGTCGAGCATTAAGAACCTCGGTTTCTCAATTTTCGTGGGAGCAAGTGGCAGCAGAAGTAAGCCGTTTTTACAGTCAGTTTGAAGTGTAATAGGGACAAAAACCCTTTGTATTTTAATAGGACATCTAAAACTTTTATAGTATGTTTGTTCTGTTTATATTCAGATTGTTTTCTCTGATACCTAAATTGAAATGACCCGTTCCAAAATACGAATTTTATATACGATACCCAATTTTGATACTGCCGGAAGCGGAAAGGTGGTTTATGATTTGGTAAAGGGTTTGAATCCGGATTTATTTGAGGTTTTTATTTTATGTCATCATTCCAAAGGTCTTTTTTTTAAAGAAGTTGAAGCTTTGGGAGTTCCTATCCATTTCTTGCAAACCACTGTACCTTTGCGACCCTATTTGAGTTTGTATTCTCGTTTGCAGCCTTATCGCAATTTTATTAAAACCCATCAGATAGATGTAGTTCATTCTTGGCATTGGAGCAGTGATTGGACAGAGATTTTGGCAGCCCGTTTGGGTGGAGCCCGTTACGTGTACACCAAGAAAGCCATGAATTGGGGCAATATACATTGGAAAATAAAGAGTTTTCTAGCTGATTGGATTGTAACTATAAATGCAGATATGCATGCGTTTTTTCCCTATAAAAAGCAGCAAAAACTCATTCCGATAGGTTTGGATATGGATGTGTATTCCCGAAAACATTTTCCCCAAATGCCCTCTTCGGGTACTTTTAGAATTCTTACCGTAGCCAATTTGGTTCCGGTTAAAAATATTGAATTGTTGTTGGAAGCGATGTATTTGCTTCGCGATTTAAACATTGAATTGCACATTGTTGGCGATTCTGAAACCCCCTATGCCGCTTTTTTGCAAGAGCAAGTTTTACGTTTAGGACTTAGTGAGCGTGTGGTTTTTACCGGAAAACAAGTAGATGTCCGGCCGCTTTTGGCTCAAGCCGATTTGGAAGTTATGTGCAGTCATCACGAAGGTTTGGGTATGGCTTTGTTAGAAGCCATGAGCCTGGAAGTTCCCGTATTGGGTTCGGATGTCCCCGGTATTAATTTTATTTTAAAGGATTTCCCAGAATATCGATTTGAAAGCGGAAATGCTTCGGAGTTGGCTCAAAAAATTTCTTATTTTTATAACCTAAACTCTGCAGAGCGACAAGCTATTGGAGTAGCCTTACGAACCTATGCAACCACGCATTTTTCATTGGCCTCTTTTATTGCTCAACATGAAGTTTTGTACAGACAATTAGCCCAAAACAGAAGATGAAGTCCGTTCAAACTCCTATATTACCGGTAGCACCTTATTTTGTTGGAGATCCACAAAAATTGGATTACCGAGCCATTTGTGTTTTTGCGGCAACCGGCTTTTTCTTTGATCAAGACACGTATTATGAAGGTCAAAAAGTATTGCGACCGGGAACGCTTTATACGCTAGATTCCGAAAAAGGGACCGTGTTATCGGAAGAACCCTATTTTGAGTGGCATTATGCACCTGTTGAACGGTCTTTTGAAACAGTGGTTCAGGAATTTGCTACTTTATTTGAATCTCTTATAGCCGAGCAAGTTACTGATAAAAAAGTTATCTTGCCTCTTTCCGGTGGATTAGACAGTAGGACTTTGGCTGCGGCTTTACATCATTTGGGAGCCGATGTTTCGAGTTACAGTTATGAGCTAGCCTCCGGACACCCCGAAACCCTTTACAGTGCCCAAATTGCTCAAGTGTGTGGGTTTCCCTTTGAGAAATGGGTAATTCCGCCCGGTTATTTATGGGATTCCATAGAGACTGTTGGAGCTTTAAACGGTTGCTACACCGAGTTTACCCATCCACGTCAGGTGGCAGTTATGGAGCGTTGGCAGTCTATGGGTGACGTGTTTTGTTTGGGTCATTGGGGCGATGTCCTTTTTGATTCTATGCATGTACCGGATGATTTGGATTTTGAAGGTCAGGTTAAAGTGTTGTATGAAAAAGTTTTGAAGAAGCAAGGCATTCCTTTTGCAGAAGCTTTGTGGACCAGCTGGGGTTTGGAGGGTCAATTTGCCCCTTATTTGGAGTCGCGTATACGTGAGGGATTGGCTCAAATTCCGATACCTCAGAGTGCAAATGCCCGTATACGAGCTTTTAAAAGCAAGTATTGGGCACCACGATGGACGAGTGTAAATCTTCAGTTTTTTGGAGCTCATAAACCTATGCTTTTACCTTATTATGACAATCGAATGTGTGCTTTCATTTGTTCGGTTCCCGAAGCTTATTTAGCTGATCGGCAGATTCAAATTGCCTATCTGAAACTTCGAAATCCGGGATTGGCTCAAATCACTTGGCAAGACCATCGTCCGTTTAACTTGTATACTTATACTTGGAACACTTTTCCTTGGAATTTTCCTTTTCGAGTAAAACAAAAATGGGTTAATTCGGTCTGGAAGCCTTTGTTTGGGAATCAAAAATTGGTTCGGAACAATTATGAGAATCAGTTTTTAGGTCCGGAAAATGCTGCAAAACTGGAAGAATGGTTGTTTGAAAACCCTCATTTTTCATCATGGGTAGATACCGCATTGGTACAACGTTTTTATGACGGATTTACTTCGGGAGCTCATTTGGCTCACTCTCATGTGATAAGTACATTACTTACGCTATCGGTTTTTTCTAAAATTCATAAGTTATGAAACGAAAAACGATAGCTCTTTATACCGGAGAAGTGCCTCCGGCTCCTTTTTTGGAACGTTTGGCTTTGGGGTTAGCACAAATGGAATATTCGGTTTTGTTAATGGGGTCGGTTCGTCGCAGAGTGGTTTATGATTCTCCTTTTTTACGGGTTGTGGGGCCCTCCAAAGGATGGACACGTTATTTGTTTTTTTTGCGGTATGCTTTTTTGTTGACTGTATTTCAACCTAAGGCGAAACAGAAATTGGATCGGATGTTGCAAGAGGAGGGAAGATTTACCTATTCCCATCGGATAAAATATTATCCGGTTTTGTATCACAAACCGGATGTTTTTCATTTGCAGTGGGCTAAGTCGGTTGCGGATTGGGCTTGGGTTAAGCATTTTGGAATGCGTTATGTAGTGAGTCTTCGCGGGGCTCACATCAATTACAGTCCGATTTGTGATCCTCAATTGGCAGAACTTTATCGAACTTATTTTCCTGAAGTAGATGCCTTTCATGCGGTATCTGAAGCAATTTCTCAAGAGGCTCAACTTTATTTGGCTCCAGCCGAATCTATACGGGTTATTTACAGCGGACTGTCGCTTTCGGATTGGAAGTTCAGACCCAAAGAAACCCCATCAAAAGTTTTCACACTAGTATCGGTGGGTAGAGCCCATTGGATTAAAGCCTATCCTTTCGCATTGGATGTGGCTTATGAATTGAAGCAAAAAGGAATTGTATTTCGTTACGAATTGTTGGGTGTTGAGCCTACAGAAGAATTACTTTTTCAATGTGAACAATTGAATCTTTTGGATAGTGTATTTTTTTTACCACCAGTACCTCCGGCAGCAGTTTCGGGGTATATTCAAAAAGCAGACGTGTTATTTTTACCCAGTTATAAGGAAGGAATTGCCAATGTGGTTTTGGAAGCTATGGCGTTGGGGACTTTGGTCGTTACGTCAGATTCCGGTGGCATGACTGAAGTGGTTCGTTCCGGTGAGAATGGTTTTGTATTTCCAACCCGAGATGTAGAAGCTGCAGTCGCAAGGCTTTTGGAATTGCAGCAGTTGGATGCCGTTTCCCGTTTACGTCTATTGGAGAATGCAAGAGCTACTATAGAGGCACAACATTCGGCACAATTGATGTTGGCCGGTTTCGAATCGCTTTATTCTTTTAACTCATGAAAATAGGTCTTGTACTTCCTGCTATTCCAGCCTATTCGGAAACCTTTTTCAGGTCTAAAATAGAAGGTTTGAAACGTGAAGGGCATGAAGTGCTTTTGTTTGTAAAAGAGCCGCCTACGTATTCTTTTGATTTGTGTAATGTAGTAGTGGCTCCTTCGTTGTATCGTTTTCATAAACGGTGGTTTTGGGAGTGGTTTCGAGTTATTGGGTATTTGCTTTTCAATTTTCCCAAAGCATTTCGGTTATTTTCACTGCATTTTAAAAATGAGAACTCTTATTTTAAAGCCTTTCAAAATGTTCTAATCAATGCTCATTTTTTACCTTACACTTTAGATTGGCTTCATTTTGGGTTTGGAACTTTAGCTTTGGGACGCATTCATGTAGCAGAAGCTATTGGAGCCCAAATGGGAGTAAGTTTTCGGGGATTTGATTTGTTTATTTATCCTGTAAAGCATCCGGGTTGTTACCGGGAATTGTTTTCTAAAACGGTATGTTATCATGTGCTTTCCGAGCAAATGAAGCAACATCTGATGGCTTGTGGTGTGCCAGAACATTTCATTCAAATAATCCCACCCGCTCTGAAATTGGAAGATTTCAAACCTTCAGATCGTGCCTTAGCTTCACCTTATCGGTTATTGACCGTTGGGCGGTTGCATTGGAAAAAAGGATTGGAGTCGGTTTTAACCGCTTTAGCAATTTTACAACAGGAAGGAGTTGATTTTACATATACCATTGTAGGGTCGGGACCCGAGTTGGAGCGATTGCAGTTTGCCGTCTATCAATTGGGACTCACAGAGCGTGTATTTTTTAAAGGAAAACTCCCTCATGCAGAGGTTCTGGCACTTTATCAAGACCATCAAATTTATATTCAATACAGTTTTCAAGAAGGTTTTTGCAACGCCGTTTTGGAGGCCCAAGCTTCCGGATTATTGTGTGTGGTAAGTGATGCCGACGGTTTGGACGAAAATATATTACACGGAGTAACCGGATGGGTCGTGCCCAAACGCAATCCGAAAGCTTTGGCAGCACAATTGATAGAAGTGACTCAACTGAGTCCTGCGGTTCAATCGGAGTTTCGGGCAAGAGCTTACAAACGCGTTCAGGCCTTGTATGGTTTGGAACTGCAACAGCAATCGTTTGCTGCTTTTTATTCACAAAAAAGAGATTAAGTATGCTATTTAATTCGTTGGAATTTTTACTTTTTTTGCCTTTGGTTTTTACCCTTTATTGGTTGGTTAATCAAAAAGCTTTAGCATTGCAAAACGCCTTGTTATTGGGTGCCAGTTATTATTTTTACGCTTGTTGGGATTGGCGTTTTTTGTTTTTATTGCTTTTCTCTACGGTTTTAGATTACACTGCCGGATTACAAATGCAACGGGCCACTACCGAACGGTATCGCACCTTTTGGTTTTGGTTGACCGTGTGTGTAAATATTGGTTTTTTGGGTGTTTTTAAGTATTACAATTTTTTTGCCGAATCTTTTGCTTCGCTATTGGTACAATTCGGTTTTGAAGTTCATATGCGAACGTTGGCGGTTATTCTTCCCGTTGGGATTTCATTCTATACTTTTCACGGATTGTCGTATGTGATTGATATTTACAAAAGACGTATTCCGGCAGAATCGCATTTTGTATCTTATGCACTGTTTGTGAGTTATTTTCCTTTACTGGTAGCCGGTCCGATTGAACGGGCTACTCACTTATTACCTCAAATTAAAAAGAAACGCGTATTCAAAATGTCACAAGCCCTGCAAGGTGTCAAACAAATTGTGTGGGGTTTGTTCAAAAAAGTGGTAATAGCCGATCATTGTGCATTTTTTGTGGATCAACTTTTTTCGCAGTCGGCTACCTTGTCAGCACCCGAGTTGTGGATGGGTAGTATTTTATTTGCTTTTCAAATTTATGGTGATTTTAGTGGCTATTCGGATATCGCTTTAGGAACTTCTAAGTTGTTTGGGATTGATTTGTTGCGAAATTTCAACTTTCCTTATTTTGCCAAAGATATAGCCGATTTTTGGAGAAGGTGGCATATCTCTTTATCCACTTGGTTTCGGGATTATCTTTACATTCCGCTAGGAGGGAGTAGGGTTTCCAAATGGCTTAGTATTCGCAATACCTTTGTTATTTTTCTGGTAAGTGGTTTTTGGCATGGAGCCAATTGGACTTTTATTATATGGGGCTTGATTCATGCTTTGTTGTTTTTACCTTTGTTATTGACTCAAACCAATCGGAATTCGGTTTTGACGCCCGGATATACTTGGCGTGATATTCACAAAGTAGCTTTCACTTTTTTGATGGTGTGCATGGCTTGGATCTTTTTCAGAGCAGATACCGTTACAGATGCCTTTCACTATATCGTTGGTCTATTTGATTGGCATTCCCCTTCACTTGCCTTTTTTACTAAAAGTGC
>NZ_DAIOUN010000012.1:19100-85562 GCF_036759525.1 Flavobacterium sp.
TTTGAGTTTGAAATTTTTGGAACGCTCTGTTTTTTACAAACCTCAATTTGTGAAAAATGCCTTTCCGTCTACTTCATTTGATTATGTTGTTTTAGGGTCGAGTACCGGATTGACTACATTAGATACGCAATTGATTGATTCGCTAACCGGAAAAAAGGGGGTCAATTTTAGTATGGATGATACTTCCATGAGTTCCCATTATTTGATGTTGCAACATTTGTATGCTTGTGGGCATACTACCCAAACGGTTGTATTGGCTTTGGTTCCTGAGGATGTCTCTAATGCTACACCCCAATTAAGTGCCAATGATTATCGATTTTTACCGCACATTCGCGAAGCACATGTGCACGATTATTTTAAAACTTTGGATTCGGATTTTTTTTCGGTTTACACTACAACCCGTTACCTCCCTTTGATTGGGGTGAGTTATTTTAACACCGAGTTGTTTTATCCTTCTTTATTGGTAGCCATTCAACCTCAAAAGCGAAATCGTTTTGATGCCTTTGGGAATTACAGTTATCCCGAAGTACAAGCCCAGTTGCCCAAATTTTCCGGTTTGCAGTATAAAAAACCCGAAATCAGGAATCCTTATTTGGAGCGAATTGTTCGTTTTTGTGAAGAGCATTCTATTTCTTTGGTTTTGTATCAATCGCCCTTGTATGCTACACGTTGCGAGTATCCTGCATCTTACAACGTACTTAATCATTCGGATTTGATTTCAGATAAAATGCTGTTTTATGACCGCTTGCATGTAAATGCAAAAGGAAGGAGATTGTGTTCGGAAATTTTTGCCCGTAACTTTAAATGATTAGCTTTGAATAATCAATTTTAACGCGGTTCTCAACTTATGCTTTTTTCTTTTCTTCGATATGTAAAACCTACTTGGTACTTTAACTTGAGGCCTAAGCAGGATTATGCTTATTTTCCGAGTCAAGAGCAATTGCTTCAGAACTCAATTTCATTTGAAAAAGATTTGGGTTACCAAAGTGCAGAGGCCTGTGAGCGGGATTTGGCTTGGACTGCATTTCAAAGAGGCGTGATTCAAAGTAAGCCTGAAGCAGGATTGAATGTTTGGAATACTCCCAAGCTCCCATTGGCAGACGAATACCGTTTTTTAAGAAAAAATGTACATGTAGCTTGGGTTGTTTATACTTTATTATTGCGGGTATTGACCTTTCATAATCCCTTTGCAGAATTTGCCGCTTTTTGGAAAACGCGTCATGTATCTCGTTTTGATTATGCCAACCAAGCTTTACCTTATTCTGCCTACGATTCTTTTGAAAGTCCCTTATTGGCAGAACGTCCCTTTGTTTCAGTTGTAATTCCCACACTCAATCGCTATTCCTATTTGAAAGATGTTTTACGGGATTTGGAACGCCAAACCTATACCCATTTTGAAGTACTCCTAGTAGATCAATCGGAACCTTTTGATGCGACTTTCTACGAAGGGTGGAATTTGGATTTGCATTTTTGGTACCAAAAAGAGAAAGCTTTGTGGAAAGCTCGAAACGAAGCCATTCAGAAAGCTAAGGGTTCCTATATTTTGTTGTATGATGATGATTCTTTGGTTGACCCCGATTGGATTGAACACCATTTGAAAACCTTAGATTTTTTTCAAGCCGATTTATCTTCCGGAGTATCCTTGAGTGTAGTAGGAGCCGAGATCCCGAAACATTACCGTTATTTTCGTTGGAGTGATCAATTAGATACCGGAAATGTACTCTTGAAAAAGTCGGTTTTTGAAAGCATAGGGTATTTTGATTTGCAATTTGAGAAACAACGCATGGGGGACGGGGAGTATGGATTACGCTGTTATTTGAATGGATTTAAAAACATATCCAATTGTAAAGCCAAGCGAATTCATTTGAAAGTTTCAGAAGGCGGATTGCGTCAAATGGGGAGTTGGGACGGTTGGCGACCCAAGAAATTACTCGGGCCGAGACCGGTTCCCAGTGTATTGTATTTAAGTAGAAAGTATTTTGGTGCAGCTTTATCCAGGTACTATATTTTGCAGTCTATTTTGCCTTCTTTAGTCCCTTATCGATTGAAAAAGAACAAGTTTTTGTTGTTTTTGTCTTTTGTGTTTATTCCGCTTTTATTGCCTTTGGTTTTGTTTCAAGTATTCAAATCATGGCGTATGAGTTCTAAAATGTTGGCAGCGGTATGATAGAAATAAAACCTTACGGACCGGAGTGGGAGAATGCCCATTCTGATTTTGCTTTGCGTCATTGGACCAAAACCAGACGCAGAATCCCGTCATACATATATTGGAAATTTAGGTCAAAACCCGGCGTGTCTACCCATTCATTTTTATTAGCTGTTGATGGTTCCAAAGTCATAGGTCAATTTGGTGTAATACCGGTTTGGCTCCAAGTTGAAGGAGAGCGAATAGCCGCTCAATGGGCCTGTGATTTAATGATAGATCCGGAATACAGAGGGCAAGGTGTTGCCCAATTATTGTATGAGGCTGCTCATGCGAATTGCCCCATAACTCTGGGAAGTGATCCTAGTCCTTCAGCATCCAAATCTATGAAACGCATGGGGTATCAATCCTTATCAGGTGGTTTCAAATATGTATTTCCTTATCGATTGGGAGATTTGCTGCGTTATAAAAAGAAGTCTATACCGGTTTTAAATTGGATACCCAATCCTTTTTTAGTTGCCGTTCGTTTGTTTTCAATTTTTAATCGTTCATTGTACCAAGAAATTTCACCCAATAAATATACGTCTCACAAAACTTCATTTGATTTGAGTGTTGTGGGTATAGAACAGGATGATTCTTTTGTAGCTTGGCGTTATCCGAGTTTTGAAAATTATTACTCCGGTGTTCGCTGTTTTTCTACAAATTTTGGTTTATCTTTTTCCGGCTATTTTCAAAATGATAGGTTTTATGTAGCCTCCTATACAGCCCAGACCTATAAGGAGTTGTGGAAAATGTTGCAACACCTCCTTTTGTTGAAATCCAATAGTCAGGGTAGTATTCGGATTTTAGCTTCGAATCATTTGGTTGATAAGCGATTGCGGCGTTTGGGGTTTATTCGTTTTGGAACCCCTACTGAAATTATTTTTTACACTGCAGATTTGTCTTTGAAAAAACTATTACTGACCAAAACTTTTTTTTACACCTATATTGATTCTGATGAAAACATTTAAAACAAAGAAAATTATACTTATTTGGGATTTTGATGGTGGTATTGGTCAGGTTAATTCAACCTATCCTTATAATTTTCATTTTGAGAATTTTGAAACCGAGATAGAGAATGTGCGTTTCATTCTTCAAGTTCTTCGAGAAAATGCGTTACGAAGTTGTTTTGCTATAACCGGATTTTCTGCAGAGCCCGGACCTTATCCTTTATTTTTTCCGGATTTAATATCTGAGATTGCTTCTCAAGGACATGAAATTGCATCGCACAGTTGGAAACACGAGTGGATTCCGTTATTTACGGAAAAACAAGTTTCCAAGAGTTTATTTCGAAGTAAAAAAGCTTTAGATGCTGTTCTTCCTACTTTACAGTCTGTTGTTGGTTTTGTTCCCCCTCACAATCGACCCATGACATGGATTTCCAAAGGGGCTTACAGTTTTGGAGATCGCGGACTTTACCCTTTGTTTAAAATGGGAAATTTAGATTCGGTTTTTCCATTATTAAAAGAACAGGGTTACCGTTGGATTCGAATATCGCATCGTTCAATTGCCTCAAAACTATTTAAAAAATTTTCAAATTTAACCGGAAGAACGTATTTGCATCAGGGAGTTTTGGTTTTAGAAAATCATTACAATGGGTTTGATACAAAGGTTTTAGACCATATTTTGTCAACTTCCTATGACACCTATACGGTGAGTGCTCATCCGTTTATGTTGTCTTTAGCTCACAAAAACGAATCGAAAGCGGCCTTTGTTCACTTCATCGAGACTTTATTACAATCCGGGCAATCTATTCAATTTGTTACCCCGAAAGACTTGCTTCCTTAATTACTCTTTTTACCCATAATTTCGGTAAAGCTATTAAAATTTAATACCTTAGCCCACCTAAAAGTTAGCCACTTGAAACGGATTTTTTTTATCACTTCAGAGTTTCCTCCTTTACCCGGTGGTATTGGCAATCACGCCTATCATTTGGCTTTGGCTTTAGTTAAGCAGGGGTATACTGTTTTGGTTTTAACCGATCAACGCTCGGCAAATCTGTCACAAGATTTGGCATTTGACGCCTCTTTGCCCTTTCAAGTACAACGCATTCCCCGGAGTCGTTTTGTGTTTTGGACCTATTGGCAAAGAGTATATCAAGCCGTTCGACTGGGAAAACAATATCACGCAGAAACTGTTATTCTTTCCGGTAAATTTTCACTCTGGCTGGGTGGAATGTTAACCCTTTTATATGCCCCATTTACACTGGCAGTCATTCATGGATCGGAATTAAAAGCCGGTGGTTTTATGAGTCGGTTTTTTACCCGTTGGAGTTTATCCCGATTTACAAAGGTAGTAGCCGTGTCTCGTTTCACGGCAGAATTGGTGCATCAAGTCAAGTCTCATTTGCCTTTACGTGTCATTAATAATGGGTTTGCTATGGAAAAAGTATCTTTTGTACAACGAAATCCGGAACCTTTACGTTTGGTAACTGTTGGCAATGTTACGTATAGAAAAGGGCAACAAAATGTAATTCGAGCTTTACCTCTTCTTGCTTTGCACTATCCTTCTGTTCATTATGATATTGTTGGTTTGCCTACAGAGCAAAAAGCTTTTTCGGTATTGGCTCAATCTTTGGGTGTTTCTGAGCGGGTTACTTTTCATGGGGCATTGGATGCTTCTTCACTTCGTAAAGTATTGGAACAATCGACTCTTTTTATGATGTTGAGTGATCAACTACAAAATGGTGATGTGGAAGGTTTTGGAATTGCGGTTTTAGAGGCCAATTCTATGGGTATTCCGGCATTAGGTTCTCAAAACTCCGGAATAGCCGATGCGATAACAACCGGTTGTAATGGTGTTTTGGTTCCTCCGCACCATCCGGAATCTATTTTGGCTGCTGTATCTCAAGTGTTGCAGGATTATGAAGGGTATCAACAAAGAGCCATTGCTTGGTCTGAGCGATTTCGATGGGATGATATCGTTTTACAGTATTTAGAATGTTTGAAACATGAATAAAAAATTAGTTATTATTTCGCACACGGAACATTATACCGATGGAGGTGTAATTAAAGGTTGGGGGCCAACGGTTCATGAAATCAATTTTTTGGCCGATTATTGGGATGAGGTTGTGCATGTAGGTTGTTATTATACGCATAAGGCCCCGCCCAGTTCGGTGGCATATACGAAGTCTAATATTACCTATGTTCCTATTCCGGCTTATGGAGGTAAAAGTTTGAAGCAAAAATTGGGAATATTTTTCAAAATGCCCGGTATTATTCGAACTGTAAAAAAACAGTTGGTAGGAGCTTCGGCGGTTCAATTGCGAACCCCAACCGCTATGGGATTGTTTTTGTTGCCCTTATTTACCTGGTTTTGGAAACGGGATTATACTTTCTGGGTAAAATATGCGGGTGATTGGGAGCAAGAGCGACCTCCACGTTCGAATGGCTGGCAGCGATGGTTTTTGCAACAAAAATGGGTCAATTATCCGGTTACAATTAATGGATTTTGGCCGCATCAAGCTCCTCAATGTTATTCTTTTGAAAATCCATGTCTTACACAAACGCATTTGGAAGAAGGAGCTGTTTATGCTCAATCCAAAAAATTTGAGCCTCCTTTTGTGCTCAGTTTTGTAGGACGAATTGATCATGTTAAAGGCGTTGATCGAATTTTACACGCCCTGGCAGATGTACCCCCATCATTGATTCAAGAAGTTCACATAATAGGGGATGGACCCGAACGAGCCTCTTGCGAACTTTTGGCTCAAAGTTTACCCCATACCATTTTGTTTCATGGGTATTTGGATCGTCCTGAGGTACATTCTTTTTTAAAAAAATCGGATTTCTTTATGTTACCCAGCACCAATGAAGGGTTTCCTAAAGTTATAGCCGAGGCTGCTTGTTATGGAGTGATTCCTATAGTTTCGAATGTGAGTAGTATAAAACATTATTTGAATGAAGCGAATGGTTTTGTTTGGGATATTCACAGTGCTACCTCTTATTCCAGTGTAGTTTCATTGGCTTTGAATTCAACTCCCGAACAATTGAAAAAGACTTCAACGGCTATTCAAGAATTGGCAAAATTATTTACATTTGATCATTATCTTTACAAACTCCGAAAACATGTCTTTGGGACCCATTCTTAGGCCTTTTTCTAATTCAAACGCATGAAAGATTTACCTTATTTACGGTTAGTTATTGCCCATGTACTTTTAGGTATACTTATATATGCTCTGCCTGCTCTTTCGGTAGCTTTTGGACTTTTGATTTTTTTGGTGGGTTTAGTTTGGGTATTTCGAAACAGTAATGCCAATGAAGAAGCTTTATTGGTTTGTGCTTATTTGGTAGGCTCTGAAGTTTTTTTGCGAATGACCAAAGGTACTGTCAATCATGAATTTACCAAATATTCTATCATGATTCTTTTAGCTTTAGGTATGTATTTCAAAGGATTTTCCAAAAATGCAGTAGCGTACGGACTGTTTTTTATACTCTTATTACCCGGCATTGTTTTGGGGATGATAGAAGTAAGTGAAGAGGAGCGGTTTCGTCAGATTATGATGTTTAATTTATCTGGTCCTTTGAGTTTAATTATTGCCTCTATTTATTGTTACAGTCGCAAGATATCATTTGCCAAGTTACAAGAAGTTTTGTTATGGGCGGGATTGCCTATAGTCAGTTGTGCTACTTATTTGGTTTTATATACACCGGATTTGAAAGAAGTTTTAATAAACACCGGATCCAATTTTGCTACATCGGGTGGTTTTGGCCCCAATCAGGTAGCAACCATTTTAGGATTTGGTATGTTTGTATTCTTTTCTAGGTTATTGCTAGCTTCACCAACCAAGTTGCAATTGTTGGTTAATTCCCTTTTAGTTGTATTTTTAACCTACAGGGGCTTACTCACTTTTTCTCGCGGTGGGGTAATAACCGGATTTTTTATGATAGCCCTTTTAGTAGGTGTGGTTTATTTACAAGGTAATTCTAACGCCCGATTTAAAATGACCTTTTTGTTGGGAGGATTTGCCGGAGCTTTGTTTTTGGTTTGGCTTTATACTTCTTTGGTAACCAGTGGTTTGATTGATAAAAGATATGCCAATCAAGATGCTCAAGGAAGGGAGAAGCAGAGTTTACTTTCCGGTCGTGAAGGTATTTCTATCACCGAAATTGAATTGTTTTTAGAGAATCCCTTTTTTGGGGGAGGAGTGGGTAGTGGAACGGTTTATCGCAAAGCCAAGTTTGATTTGGTAATGGCGTCTCATAACGAAATAACTCGCATGTTGGGAGAGCATGGACTTTTGGGCATATTGGGATTGCTTATTTTGTTGTTCACCCCCTTACTTTTGTATTTGGACAATAAATACCATTATTTTATACTGTGTTTTATGGCATTTTGGTTTTTAACTTTAAACCATGCTGCCATGCGAACAGCGGCCCCCTCCTTTATTTATGCCCTTTCATTGTTAAAAGTAGGTATGCATGAAAAAACTTTTGTATTTAGGAAACGCGTTATCCCAACACGGCATTAATGTGTCTACAGTAGAAACACTTACCCCTTTGTTACAAAATGAAGGGTATGAAGTTGTTGTAGCCTCCTCACAAAAAAATATGGTCTTTCGTTTTCTAGACATGTTTTATGTTACTTTGCGATATGCTCGAAAATCTGATTATGTTTTGATAGATACCTACAGCACTTTGAATTTTTGGTATGCTGTTTTGGTAAGTCAGTTGTGTCGTTTGTTGCGAGCTAAGTACATTCCAATTTTACATGGAGGAAATTTACCAGGACGAATTCAAAAACAGCCTTTTCTGACAGCTCTTGTTTTCAAGAATTCCTATTGTAATGTGGTTCCTTCGGCCTATTTGAGAGTTGCTTTGGAGGCTTCGGGCATACCTCGTATTGTCTCGATTCCCAATACCCTTTCCATAGAAAATTATCCCTTTTTGAAACGTACTTCATTTGAACCGCGATTGTTATGGGTTCGTGCCTTTGACTCCATCTACAATCCAGAGATGGCATTTCAGGTTTTACAAAATATAATAACTTCCTATCCGCAAGCCCGTTTAACTATGGTGGGACCTTTTAAAGGCCTATCGAAAGAAGCGATGACCCAAATGGTTGCTCGTTACAATTTGCCGGTTGAAATTAAAGGTCGATTAACCAAATCCGAATGGATTTCTCTTTCGGAATCGTATGATTTTTTTATCAATACCACGCATTTTGACAATATGCCGGTGAGTGTTATGGAGGCTATGGCTTTAGGTTTACCGGTACTGTCTACGCGAGTAGGAGGGTTACCTTATTTGATTTCTGAAGGCGAAACCGGAATATTAGTTCCCGATTCGGATGCAATGGCTATGGCCAAAGCCTTAGAACATTGCATTTTAAATCCGGATGAAACTCAGAAAATGACTCAAAAGGCACGTTATCAGGTAGAACAGTTGGATTGGCAAATTGTTAAAAATCAGTGGAAAGAAGTTTTGAAATAACTTTAACATTTGTATACTTTTAATTACATTGCACCCTAAAAACATCGATGAACAGCAAAAAGAAAATACATTTTGAAGTTTCCGAGCGAAAAATACTACTTCGCTTGTTTGATGTATTTTCGGTATTGCTTTCCCTTTATTTGGTTGGCATCATTTTTAATTTCAAGTATTTTTACATTACCGTTTACAATTACCAATGGACTGTAGTATTGGGGACTTACATACTGCTTATTGGTTCTGTTTTTGAAATGTATAATTTACAGGTAGCTAGCAATCAATTTCAAGCCATTCGAAGTATAATACTAACTTCGTTTACTACGGTAATTGTTTATTTGTTTACCCCAATTTTAACACCGGAGCTCCCTTCAAATCGGATACAGATTGTCTATTTTTTCGTTGCTATTTTTGTTGCTTTATTGATATGGCGTATGTTTTACCAAAAGTATTTGGCATCTCATCGCTTTGAAAAGAAAGTCATCTTGGTTTGCGAAAGTGAACAAGCGGATGAATTGATTCAGGGTTTGAAAAGTATAGACCCGCATTATACTATAATTGCATTGGTAGATGCCGAGTATGGCGAGTCGCGTTCTATACCCAATTCTTCCATTCAAATGGTTCCTTTGGCTAAACTCGAAAGGTTTGTGTCTCAAAATTCAATTTCCGAAATTGTTGTTGCCACACAAAAAACCGAGGCTATTACAGTAGATTTGTACAATAAATTATTATTGTTGTTGGAGAACGGATTTACCATTCGAGAATATACCCATGTGTATGAAAATTTAACACAACGCATACCGGTACAATATGTAGCCCAAGATTTTTATCGCTATTTCCCATTTAGCCGGAGCAATCAAAATCAGTTGTATTTGTTATTGATACGTTTGTTTGATATTGTTATCGCTTTAGTGGGCATTGGTGTTGGAATGGCTTTGCTTCCGTTTTTGTTTGTTGGAAATTTAATAGGAAATAGAGGGAAGATGTTTTATACTCAAGTTCGTGTTGGACAAAACGGTAAAGATTTTCGCATTATCAAATTTCGTACTATGGTTAAAAATGCGGAACAACATGGTGCTGTTTTTGCAACAGCCAATGATGTGCGAATTACCCCTTTTGGTAAGTTTCTTCGAAAAACCCGAATAGATGAATTTCCACAGTTTTTAAATATTTTAATGGGCGAAATGGCGGTAATTGGGCCCAGACCGGAACGCCCTGTATTTGTTAATGAAATTGCTGAGGTTATGCCTTTTTACCAAACTCGGCATGTTATAAAACCTGGACTAACGGGTTGGGCCCAGGTGAATTATTCCTATGGTGATTCTATAGATGACAGTTTGATTAAATTACAGTACGATTTGTATTACATCAAGCACCGAAGTATCTTTTTGGATATCAATATTTTAATCAAAACGTTGAGCACCATTTTGTTTTATCGAGGTCAATAAATGCTACTTATTTTCTTTGTTCCCACTTTAATACCATAAAGCCTATTGTTGCTCCAATGGGCAGCATTAACCAGAAATGGGCTTTGTTTAGTAGGAATACAAAATAGATTCCCATACTTATAGCCAGTAAAATTTTCCAACGTTTTAGTGCTGTAGGATTTGAATTTTTGTAGAAGTAAAGGGCCCCTAAGAGTAAAGGATTGAAAAGTAAAATGTTATAGTTTTGTGTAACTTCAATATGATTTGAATAAAATCCAACACCTATTAGTACTAGTCCCAAAACTCCCATTAAGGAAAGGAAAATGGTGTTTACTATTCTTTTATTTACCAAAACTATACCCAATAAAATCAGTAAAAAAGTGTAAGGCGTATTCCAAAGCGATTTTTTGTCGAGATTGGCATCTTTTTCGAAAATCTTTTGCATGGGTTGGGCTATTTTTTTTCCTTGTATTGTGGTTTTATCCAAGGTATTCATGAGTTCAATGGGTAAAAAGAGCTGAGTCGCATCGTGATCTGTCAGATATCCAAAAAGAATATTGATTCCCAATTTTTCATAAAATAAATCTTCCATAAACGGATTTAAAACCTTTCTGTAGCTTAGGTCTTTGGGGTTTGTTTTGAACACTAGGGGTTCGGGGAATTCACTATTGATGAGGTCTACGACTTTGGTTGTGCAATTGGTATGGATGAATTTGTAGGTGTAGAATTTATCATCCGAAAACAGTATTTTATTCAACTTGTCAAAAAGGTTCTGTTTTTGGGTTTGGGTAAGTTCAAGTTTTTGTTCGTAAACACTTCTGTTTTCGAGGGTATAGGCATAAATAAAATTTTCATAAGAGGTATTGGCCACAAAGTATTGTAAATCTCCTTTTACGAATTTTAAATAAAAATTGGGCGTTCTAAAATCAAACATTCCAAAATTATAAACTATATCAAGTCCTCTAACGGGATCGGCAATGCGAATGGCTGTGTGTCCAAAAATAGCATGGAGTTCGGTGCCACTACCGCAAGTAAGTATACTTATTTGGGATTCGTAAGATAGCGGATAGTTTTGACTGTAACTTTTGTATGAAATACAGCTTAGGCCCAGTATAAACAGATATAGTACATATTTTGTCATGATTAGCGAAATATACCCATGTCGATTTTAAGTGAAAAAATATTGGAGTATAAAGCAGCACTTTGGTCGCCTATATCCGTTAAAGCATAATCAATTTGAATTCCTTTGTATTTGAAACCCAGTCCGATATTGGGTTGAAAACCGATTCGTTCGGTATTGTCAATTTGTCTAACATTCTGAAAATTACCCACGCCGGCTCTAAAGAATACCAAATCGGTATAGCCGAATTCAAAACCCAAAGCCGGATCGATACTCACAACGCTGGTTGCAAAAATATCATTGGTTCTTGCAAATTGCATATTTAGGTTTACGGCTGCCAATAGAGTATAGTCATAGCGAATTTCAAATTTTCTGGAAATTCCCAACTGAGCTTTGGGTAGCGTAATTTCGGTGCTTTCCGGGAGATCTTGATTTTCACCCGGAATAGCATCGGCTATTTTTTCATATTCTTCTTCGTCTATATTCCAAATATTGTAGGTAGTAGTAATGTCACGGAGCATGAGTCCAAATTTCCAATCGTTTCTCTCAAATTGGATACCCACGTCTATACCAAAACCCCAAGAATTGGCAAATTTACCAATGATTCTGCGGATTACTTTGGCATTTACACCGTATTGCCAACCGGGAACTTGAAGACTTCTGGCATAAGAAAATGTAGCACCATAATCGGCGGTCGAGAATTTGCTGATTCGATTGTAATCGATATTTCCTTCGCTGTCAATAAGTTGAGTGGTGTTCAAAATGTCGTCAACTCCAAAACGAATAAGTGAAATACCCCAAGCACTTCTGTCGTCTATAGGCATAGCAAAAGCAGCATAATCATATTGGGCAATGTTTGCAAAGTAACTGGCATGCATGAGAGCCAACTGATTGTCTTCCAGGTGAATTAATCCTGCGGGATTCCAATAGCCGGAATTCACATCTGAAGTACTGGCAGTTACCGCATTTGACATTCCCAATGCTGCAGCATCCACACCAATATTCATAAACTCGTTCGAATATTTCCGTATGGCTTGACTCATTCCCCAAAAAGGAAGGAGTAGAATGGCAACTAAAAGAGTCTTTTTCAATTTATTTTTTTTAACGACCTTTATTTTGTACAATTTTTTCCAAAAATAGGAATTTTAGACCGATATTATTCAAATTCAGGTCTCCTTTTTATGTGAACAAAATATCCTTTAGAAACGTTTCTATTTAAGACTTATTGTATTATTTTTGTTTTAAACTTACGTTTATGAATTTCACCTCCAAAATTCCGAATACCCTTACTTTGCTTAATCTGTTTTCCGGTTGTATGGCTATGCTTCACGTGTCTGAGCAGCAGTATCCTATGGCTTTTGCTTTTGTGTGTTTGGGTATCTTTTTTGATTTTTTTGATGGTTTTTTTGCTCGTTTATTCAACGTTCAGAGTGCCTTGGGATTGCAGTTGGATTCATTGGCAGATATGGTTACCAGTGGTTTAGTTCCGGGTTTTGTGATGTATCAACTTTTGGCCAACACCCAAACTGATGGTGGCTTTTTGCTTTGGAATACTTTTGAGTTTTTCCCCCTCTTACCCTTGTTGGGTTTTGTTATTACTTTGGCTTCGTGTTACCGTTTGGGTAAGTTTAATATTGATACCCGCCAAACGGATTCGTTTATTGGTTTGCCAACGCCTGCCAACGCTTTGTTCATCTTGAGCTTGCCCCTTTTGTTGGAAAAAACGGATTTTGAAATTTTGGCCACTCTTTTAACTCATCCCTATTTCTTATTGGGAGTTACTTTTTTGAGTGCTTTTTTACTAAATGCAGAAATCCCATTGTTTTCATTAAAATTTAAGTCGGCTTCATGGGAAGATTCCAAATATCCATTTTTATTGTTGGCTACTTCGCTAGTTCTTTTGGTATTTTTTCAATGGGCGGCCATTCCATTGATTGTTTTGATTTATGTAGTATTGTCTTTGATTCAAAATCGATTTTCAAATTCCTAGGGTATGCGAAAACCTCGGTCTAAGCGTTCGGTGAATCGAAAATCTCCCCAGCGAAAATCGGGAAAAAGAGGAATTCCATTAGGCTGGGTTATTGGTTTTGTAATTCTTTTGGGTCTTTGTTTTTCGGTATATCATTACCGTACGGTTTTGGCTTATTATTTTAGTTTTAAATCAAAGCATTCCCTTTCAACTTCGGCTTCAAAAGTAGAAGAAGCCCATGTTTTTCAGGTTTTATCTCGACATCCTCACTATGTGTTTGGGTTTGATGTTTCGGAATATCAGGGCGATATTGCATGGGAAAAGGTGAGTACAGTTGCCGATACTTTTCAATTGCATTTTGTTTTTATTCGAGCAACTGCCGGAAAAGATAAAGTTGATGCACGATTTAAGACCAATTGGGCATCGGCACGAAAGCAAAAGTTTATTCGAGGGGCATATCATTATTACAGACCCAACGAAAATTCCATTTTACAGGCTCAAAATTTTATTCGTCAGGTTGCATTGGAAAAAGGCGATTTACCTCCGGTACTCGATATTGAAAATTTACCCAAAGTTCAATCTATGGATAGTTTAAAAGTGGGATTAAAACGTTGGCTTACCACTGTAGAAGCTCATTATGGGATTAAACCTATTATCTATTCGGGGGAAAGTTATTATACTGATTTTTTAGCAAAAGAATTCAAAGGCTATCCGTTTTGGATAGCCAATTACAATTTTTTTGTGGAGTCACCCAAGGAAAATTGGCTTTTTTGGCAGTTTTCAGAAAAGGGAAGTGTTTCCGGAATACAAGGTCTTGTGGATATCAACTTATTTCAAGGGACACCCAAAATGTTGCATTACCAGTTGAAGCATTAAAATTCCAGTTTCTTTTTACGAAGTTCGAAATTCTGACCTAAGTATACTTTTCGTACCATTTCGTCTTCGGCTAACTCCTCGGGTTTGCCGGCTTTTAAGATTCCACCTTCAAACATCAAATAGGTTTTGTCTGTAATGGCAAGTGTTTCTTGTACGTTGTGGTCGGTAATGAGAATGCCGATATTTTTGTTTTTCAGCTGAGCTACAATGCGTTGAATATCTTCAACTGCAACGGGGTCAACTCCGGCAAAAGGTTCATCTAATAATATGAATTTTGGATCGGTTGCCAAGGCTCGTGCAATTTCAGTTCTTCTTCGTTCGCCACCGGAAAGGAGATCCCCTCTGTTGGTTCGAATATGTTGTAAACTGAATTCATCTATTAAACTTTCCATTTTAGCAATTTGCTCGGCTTTGGAAAGATTAGTCAATTGCAATACACTTAAAATATTGTCTTCGATACTCAATTTTCTAAACACAGAGGCTTCTTGAGCCAAATAACCAATTCCGTTTTGAGCTCTTTTGTACATTGGGAAATCTGTAATTTCCATTTGGTCTAGGTAAATTTTTCCGCTATTGGGTTTTACTAAACCCACAATCATGTAAAATGAGGTTGTTTTACCGGCACCGTTAGGACCCAATAAGCCTACAATTTCACCCTGATTTACTTCAACCGAAACGCCTTTTACAACGCTTCTTCCTTTGTATGTTTTTACAATATTTTCAGCTCTTAATTTCATTTTTCTGAGTTTCTGAGAAACGGAGTACTAAGGTTTTGTGATGCAAATAAACAAATTAATCTTTTACATTGGCATCCGTTAACAGTAGTTTGTGTTATTGTTGGGCTTCCAAATCTTCCCAAAATTCATAGGCTCTTCGCAAATGTGGAATTACGATGGTACCTCCAACTAAGGTGGCTATTCCCATTGCTTCCATCATTTCTTCTCTGGTAATACCGTTTTTGTAACTGGTTTCCAAGTGGTATTTGACACAGTCGTCGCATCTTAAAACGGCAGAAGCAACCAAGCCTAACAATTCTTTTGTTTTTACATCTAAAGCACCCTCGGTATAGGCATTGGTATCCAGATTGAAAATTCTTTTGATTAACAAATTGTTATCGGCTAGTAATTTTTCGTTCATTTTAGAACGGTAGGCATTAAATTCTTGAACACTGTTGGACATAGCTATTTTATTTTAAAGATTCTTTTTCTTGTTTTTTTACGACTACAGCACTTATTAAAATGCTTATTTCGTAGAGTATCATAATGGGTATGGTAACAATAATTTGACTAATTACATCCGGAGGTGTAATGATAGCGGCTAAAATTAAGACGATTACTAAAGCGTATTTGCGGTATTTTCTTAAAAAAGAAGGTGTAATGAGTCCGAGTTTTGATAAAAAATAAATGATTATGGGTAGTTCAAACAATAAACCACTGGCTATTGTTGAGGTTTTAATCATACTGGTATAGGAATCTAAGTTGAATTCGTTAATAATTTCGGGACTTGCAGAAAATGAACCGAAAAAATAGACTGAGAGTGGGGTGATAATGTAATAGCCAAATAATACACCCAGGAAAAATAAAACCGAAGAGACTACAATAAATGCCCGAGCGTATTTTTTCTCGTTATCGTACAATGCCGGACTTATAAATTTCCAAAATTCATATAATATATAGGGAAAACCTACGATAAAACCTACGGTGACACAGGTCCATATTAAAAATGAAACTTGACCTCCCATGGCCGTATTTTGAATGATGAAAGGCATAGAAACCGAACAGATATCGCTGTTTTCAAAACCAAAATATTGTGTAACCTCACAAAAGAAGCGGTAGGTCACAAAATTGGGGTCTTTGGGACCAAATAGAATAGCATTGAATATAAAATCGGTAAAAAAGAATGCTGCTGTAGCCAAAATAAGAACTGCCAGGGTACTTCTGATGAGTAACCATCTCAGTTCTTCGAGGTGGTCTAAAAAAGACATTTCTTTCACTTTATTTGTCGCCATTATACGATGCCTTCTTTTAATATATCATGCAAATGGATTACCCCTTTGTAACTGTTATTTTCGGCTACAATGAGTTGCGTGATAGCAAAATCCTCCATAATGTTTAGAGCTTCAACTACCAAGTTGTGAGGTTGAATCATTTTGGGATTTTGGGTCATAATATCACGAGCAGTAATTCCGCTAATGGTTTCGGTTTTGCTTAGCATTCTTCGAATATCCCCATCAGTAATGATGCCAATGATTTTTTCATTTTCTTCTACTGCAGTTACTCCGAGTCTTTTTTCAGAAATTTCAAAAATTACAGTTTGAATGTTGGCATCCGGAGAGACCGTTGGTTTTTTTGATTCGTCCAACATGTCTTTCACTTGTAATAAAAGTTTTTTTCCGAGTGCTCCTCCCGGATGGTACTTGGCAAAATCTTCGCTTTTAAAATTTCGCAATTGCATTAAACACACGGCCAGACAATCTCCCATAACCAGTTGAGCCGTAGTGCTGTTTGTTGGGGCCAAATTATTAGGACACGCTTCTTTTTCAACGGTTGTATCCAAAACATACTGTGCATTTTTGGCTAAAAAAGAGGTTAAATTGCCTGTCATGGCAATTAACGGATTCCCAAAGCGATTCAGAATAGGAACCAAGATTTTGATTTCCGGACTATTGCCACTTTTGGAGATACAAATCACTACGTCGTCGGGTTGAACCATACCTAAGTCACCGTGAACGGCCTCTGAGGCATGTAGAAAACTGGAAGGTGTTCCGGTAGAGTTAAAAGTAGCAACCATTTTTTGAGCAATGATGGCACTTTTTCCAATTCCGGTTACAACCAGACGCCCTTTGGTATTGTGAATGAGCTCTACTGTTTTTACAAAATCATCGGTTAGTAATTCCGCTAATTTGGCTATCGCCTGACTTTCAGCGATTATGGTTTCTTTGGCGGTTTGCAGAATATTATTTTTTGCTGTCAAAATGCAATAGATATAAAATTTGTACGATTCAAAGAAAGTTGTATCTTTATGGGTGCAAATTTAAATAAAATACCCATAACAGAAGAATGAATCCTAACGAAATTGATATTCACAAGGAATTAAAGAAATATTTTGGTTTTGATCACTTTAAAGGTTTACAAGAAGAAGTCATTCAAAGTATCTTGCATAGACAAAATACTTTTGTGATTATGCCTACGGGCGGAGGTAAGTCGTTGTGTTATCAATTGCCTGCCTTAATTCAGAATGGAACCGCCATAGTTGTATCCCCTTTGATTGCATTAATGAAAAATCAAGTTGATGCTATACGCAGTGTTTCCTCGGAAGATGGTATTGCTCATGTGTTAAATTCTTCCTTGACTAAAACCGAAATTAATCAGGTAAAAAAAGATATAGTTTCCGGAATAACTAAATTATTGTATGTAGCTCCAGAATCTCTGGCCAAAGAGGAATACGTTGATTTTTTGAAAACCGTACCCATTTCTTTTATAGCCATTGACGAAGCTCACTGTATTTCGGAGTGGGGTCATGATTTCAGACCCGAATACCGCAATTTAAAAACCATCATAAAACATTTGGGGAATGTACCTGTAATAGGTTTGACAGCTACAGCAACCCCCAAAGTTCAGGAAGATATATTAAAAAACTTAGACATGAGTAATGCTAAGACCTTTAAGGCTTCCTTTAATAGACCTAATTTGTTTTATGAAGTACGTCCCAAAACCAAAAATATTGAGTCTGATATTATCAAATTTATCAAACAAAACAAGGGTAAGTCAGGTATCATTTATTGTTTGAGTCGAAAAAAAGTAGAAGAAATTGCACAAGTACTGCAAGTTAACGGTATTAGTGCTGTACCTTATCATGCCGGACTGGATGCCAAAACCCGTGCCAAACATCAAGATATGTTTCTAATGGAGGACGTAGAGGTTGTTGTGGCAACTATTGCCTTTGGTATGGGGATAGATAAACCGGATGTGCGGTTTGTTATTCATCATGACATACCCAAATCGCTCGAAAGTTATTACCAAGAGACCGGTAGAGCCGGTAGAGATGGGGGAGAAGGACATTGTTTGGCCTATTACTCCTATAAAGATGTAGAGAAGTTAGAGAAATTCATGTCGGGCAAACCCGTTGCCGAGCAAGAAATAGGATTTGCTTTGTTGCAGGAAGTGGTAGCTTATGCTGAAACTTCGATGTCGCGTCGCAAATTTTTATTGCATTACTTTGGAGAAGAATTTGACACTGAAACCGGTGAAGGAGGGGATATGGATGATAATGTACGAAATCCGAAACCTAAATCTGAAGCCAAAGATAATGTGGTTAAACTGCTTCAAGTAGTTCGCGATACCAAACATTTATACAAGTCAAAAGAAATTGTATTTACCTTAATGGGTAAAATCAACGCTATTATCAAAGCTCATCGAACCGATTCACAAGAGTTTTTTGGTTGCGGAAAAGATCAAGACGAACGCTACTGGATGGCTTTGATTCGTCAAGTTTTGGTAACCGGATTGTTGAAAAAAGATATTGAAACCTATGGTATTTTGAAATTGGCAGATGAGGGGGTTTCTTATTTAAAAAATCCAACTTCCTTTATGGTAACAGAAGACCATGAGTATAGCGAAGAAGATGATGATACTCTGGTAACCGCATCAAAATCATCTGGTACGGCAGATGAAGCTTTGATGGCCATGTTGAAAGATTTGCGAAGAAAAGAAGCCAAGAAACTAGGCGTTCCGCCTTTTGTAGTTTTTCAAGATCCTTCCTTAGAAGATATGGCTCTCAAATATCCAATATCATTAGATGAATTGAGTAATGTGCATGGTGTAGGTGAAGGCAAAGCTAAAAAATACGGAAAACCCTTTGTAGAACTTATTGCTCGTTATGTAGAAGAGAATGATATTATTCGTCCTGATGATTTGGTTGTAAAATCAACAGGGGCCAATTCGGCAAACAAACTTTATATTATTCAAAATATTGATCGCAAATTGTCATTGGAAGATATAGCTAAAGCCAAAGGTCTTACCATGGATGCTCTCTTGAAAGAGATGGAACAAATTGTCTATTCCGGTACCAAATTGAATATCAAGTATTGGATAGATGAAATTTTAGATGACGAACAGCAAGAGGAAATTCAAGGTTATTTTATGGAGTCTGAGACTGATAAAATTGAAGAAGCTCTTAAAGAATTTGATGGCGATTACGATATTGAAGAATTGCGTTTGATGCGAATTAAATTTATTAGTGAAGTAGCAAATTAGTGTTCAGTCTCAGTTTTCAGTCGCAGTAATCTGAGAACTGTGACTGAAAACTGCCACTGAGAACTATTCAAAAATTTCTCCTCGATGCGGCTTCAAAGCATCGCGTACTGCAATCATATTTTCATCGGTAACCACCATATAAGCTATGGCGTGCATTTCGTTGTAAACTTCAAAACCGGTTATATTTATAGGTAACTTTTCGGCAATGATATATTCTTTCAAATGTATTTCATGATGTTCTGCTGTTTTGGCAGATACCGGACCTCTAAAATCCCAAATCAATTTTATTTTTCTGGACATTCTTTTTTTTGCAAAAATAGATTGATTTTAAGTAAAAATTCAACTTTCCATTCCTTTTTATTACATACCGGAATGGGCGGTTGCCCGAACTTTGATTGCATAAAAAACTTTTGAGAAAATGAAATAGGTTACTTTTACTTACTTTTGCCAAAAAGAATAATTATGCCTAAAGAACTTCTCATTCAAGTAGCACCCGAAGTGGCCGCACACGATGTTTTACTCAAAGCACATGTAGCCAAAATGATTCAGGTTTCTGTATCTGAAGTTCAGCATATTTCCATTCTTAAACGTTCGATTGATGCTCGTCAGAAAGCTATCAAAATCAATTTAAAGGTGCTGATTTTCTTTCAAGGCGAATCTTTTTCTGAGTCAAAAATCGAATTGCCTCATTATCCGAATGTAGCCCCTCAAAAAGAAGTTATTGTAGTTGGTGCCGGACCTGCCGGGCTTTTTGCAGCTCTTCAATTGATTGAACTGGGTTTGAAACCCATCGTTATCGAAAGAGGGAAAGATGTTCGGGGTCGTCGTCGCGATTTAAAAGCTATTAATCGTGATCATATCGTAAACGAAGATTCCAATTATTGTTTTGGAGAAGGCGGAGCCGGAACCTATTCTGATGGAAAACTCTACACGCGTTCCAAAAAACGTGGCGATGTGGATCGAATTTTACAATTGTTAGTCGGTTTTGGAGCATCTCCTGAGATTTTGGTAGAAGCACATCCGCACATTGGAACCAATAAGTTACCTCAAATTATTCAAGACATTCGGGAAAAAATTATAGAATGTGGTGGACAAGTTTTATTTGAAACCCGTGTTACTGACTTTGTCATTAAAAACAATGAAATTCAAGGAATTGTAACGCAAAAAGGCGACATCATTTCTGCCAATAAAGTTATTTTAGCAACCGGACATTCGGCTCGTGATATTTTTGAATTATTAGATCGAAAGAAAATCCTCATCGAAGCCAAGCCCTTTGCTTTGGGCGTTCGAGCGGAACATCCACAGGATTTAATTGATTCAATACAGTACAGTTGCGATTTTAGAGGTGACTATTTGCCACCGGCTCCGTATTCTATTGTAAAGCAAGTGAACGGTCGCGGTATGTATTCGTTTTGCATGTGTCCGGGTGGCGTGATTGCACCTTGTGCCACCAGTCCGGGTGAAGTGGTTACCAATGGTTGGTCGCCTTCCAAGAGAGATCAAGCTACGGCCAATTCAGGTATTGTGGTGGAATTAAAACTGGAAGACTTCAAACCTTTTGACAAATTTGGTCCTCTTGCCGGAATGGAATTTCAAAAATCTATCGAGCAAAAAGCATGGCATTTGGCTGGGCAAACGCAAAAAGTGCCTGCACAACGCATGATTGATTTTACGCAAAATAAAGTTTCCGCTTCAATTCCCAAAACCTCTTATGTTCCTGGAACAACTTCGATAGAATTGGGTCAGGTTTTCCCTGGATTTTTGACGCAAATCATGCGAGAAGGATTTTTGCAATTTGGTAAATCAATGAAAGGGTATTTAACCAATGAAGCTATTTTGCATGCTCCGGAAAGTAGAACGTCTTCTCCGGTTCGAATTCCGAGAGATGCTCAAACTTTAGAACATCTTCAAATTAAAGGTTTGTATCCGTGTGGAGAAGGAGCAGGATTTGCCGGTGGAATTGTTTCTGCAGCCATTGATGGCGAAAAATGTGCGTTGAAAATTAAGGAGAGTTTGGATTACTAAAACTACATTCAACACCCGTTAAACTTTTCACAAATCCATATAATTCAAAATAAAAACGAACTTTTTCTTACCTTTGGAAAGCTATAAAAAAGCTATGACAGAAGAAAAAGTAATTTTAGTTAACGAAAACGACGAGCCCATTGGGTTAATGGAAAAACTTGAAGCTCATGAAAAAGCGGTGCTTCATCGTGCTTTTTCTGTTTTTGTATTGAATGATAAAAACGAAGTGATGTTGCAACAACGAGCTCATCATAAATACCATTCCCCTTTGTTGTGGACGAACACCTGTTGCAGTCACCAACGCGAAGGTGAGACCAATATTCAAGCGGGAACGCGAAGATTGCAGGAAGAAATGGGTTTTACTACCGAGTTGAAAGAATTGTTTCATTTTATTTACAAAGCCCCTTTTGACAACGGTTTGACCGAACACGAACTCGATCATGTGATGATTGGTTATTACAATAACGAACCGAACATCAATCCAGATGAGGTAGAAAGTTGGAAATGGATGAGTATAGAAGCCATTAAAGACGATATTCAAGCACAATCGGAACATTACACCGTTTGGTTTAAAATTATTTTTGACGAGTTTTATCATTTCCTTGAAGAACACAAACTGTAAAAAATCAATATCAAAAAACAATAACAAAAATCAATAAAATGAGAGTTACGGTTTCCAGAAAAGCTCACTTTAACGCGGCTCATCGCTTGTATCGTAAAGATTGGTCGTTGGAAAAAAACGATTTGGTTTTTGGAAAATGCAACAACCCCAATTATCACGGACACAATTACGAATTGATAGTGAGTGTAACCGGCGAGATTGACCCGGAGACCGGCTTTGTGATGGATGTGAAAGTGCTTTCCGATTTAATCAAAGAGCACATTGAAATTGCTTTTGACCATAAAAATTTGAATTTAGATGTGCCCGATTTTGCTGATTTGAATCCCACTGCAGAGCATATAGCCGTGGTAATTTGGAACAAATTACGAACGCACATTCAACCCACATTAGACTTGGAAGTGGTATTGTATGAAACCCCACGAAATTTTGTAACCTATAAAGGAAATTAAATGGCATTGAAAGTAGGGGACACAGTTCCGCATTTTACTGCAAAAAACACACAGGGAGCCCATTTTGACAGTTCGTCTGTGATAGGGAAAAAACCGGTAGTTATTTATTTTTATCCCAAAGACGATACGCGAATTTGTACAGAACAAGCTTGTGCTTTTCGAGACCGATATGAAGACTTCACTCAATTGGGGGCAGAGGTAATAGGGGTTAGTGGCGATTCTTCGGCATCACACCAAAAATTTGCTTCAAAATATCAATTGCCTTTTACCCTTTTGTCCGATCAAGATAAAAAATTACGTCAGTTATTTGGGGTTCCAACAGCATTATTCGGACTCATTCCGGGGCGAGTGACGTATGTGATTGATGAAAAGGGTATGGTTCGTTTGATTTTTGATAACCTCTCCGGAAAAATCCACATCGAAAAAGCACTTCAAATACTCCAAAAAAAGGATTGATAGTAGCAATTGAAATTTGACTCTATAATTCCTTATTTTTGCCCTTTGAAATGTGTAACCATGACTCAAACTTTTTATCCGCTTACTTTTTATCCGCTTTTAAAAGAACGCATTTGGGGCGGTACCAAATTAAAAACGTATTTAAATAAACCCATAACCTCCGATAGTACCGGTGAAAGTTGGGAAATTTCTACCGTTCCTCAAGATGTGAGTGTGGTAAAAGACGGAATGTTTGAAGGTAAAAATCTCAATGAACTCATTGATTTGTATCCCGAAGAAATTCTAGGCACAACGGTGTTTGCTCGTTTTGGGAAACAATTCCCTTTGCTTTTTAAGTATTTGGATGCAAGAGAAGATTTATCTATTCAATTGCATCCCAATGATGCATTAGCCAAAGCACGTCATAATTCGTTTGGGAAAACCGAAATGTGGTATGTAATGCAAGCCGATGCAAATGCCCGTTTGATTGTGGGTTTTCAAAAAGATTCATCTCGAGAAGAATATGTACAACATCTCGAAAATAAAAAGCTCCTTTCACTTTTGAATGAAGTACCCGTTAAAAAAGGCGATGTTTTCTTTTTAGAAACCGGAACCATTCATGCCATTGGTGCCGGAATTGTGATAGCCGAAATTCAACAAACCAGTGATGTTACCTATCGGATTTATGATTGGGATAGGGTAGATGCAAATGGAAACGAACGCGAATTGCACACCGAATTAGCATTGGATGCGATTAACTATCAAACCACATTGGCTAAAAAAGAATACAAAGCCACTGAAAACGAGAGTACTTCTCTAGTAGAATGTCCTTATTTTAAAACGCATATTATTCCGCTTAACGGCGAAATGATGATACATAAAAACAATGAGGCTTTTAGTGTTTTGATGTGTACGGAAGGAAGTTTTGAATTGTTTTTAAATGATAATAAATACAGATATGAAACCGGAGATACGGTTTTACTTCCGGCTATACTTCCTTCATTTGTTCTTAAAGGAACGGCAACCCTATTAGAAATCACGGTTTAGTTAAATTAATTCCTTTTTTTAGTACGAGTTACACGAATTGGGAAAGCATAAATTCGAGCTAATTCGTGTAATTTGTGGCTTTTAATAAAATTTTGTGTACTTTTGCACCGCAATTCAAATAAAATAAAAAATGGCAAGTATTAAAAATCTGAAAAAGGACATCAACTATGTAATGGGTGATATTATTGAGGCAGTTTATATCCATGAGATGACTACAACCGGGAAACCAACGGAGCAATCTAATGCTTTGATTGATGAAGCGATCACTACGTTTGATTCTTTAATCGTTAAAGTGAACAACAAAAAAGTAGAAAACCGAAAAGCTCATTTGAAACAAGTAGAGAAAGAATTAGAAGCGGCTGCGATTCAATTAGTTGAAAAAGTAAACGCACTTTAATCTCATTTTTTGATAAAAAAAGTGCTTTTTTCTTTTGGAATATTCAATTTCAAAATTATATTTGCACTCAGATTGAGACGCCGGTGTAGCTCAGCTGGCTAGAGCAGCTGATTTGTAATCAGCAGGTCGTGGGTTCGAGTCCCTCTATCGGCTCAATTTTAAAAGGATAATCGAAAGGTTATCCTTTTTTTTGTTAAAAAGGGACGAGAAGTTTATCCCGATTACTATCGGGGAGTCCCTCTATCGGCTCAATTTTAAAAGGATAATCGAAAGGTTATCCTTTTTTTTGTTAAAAAGGGACGAGAAGTTTATCCCGATTACTATCGGGGAGTCCCTCTATCGGCTCAATTTTAAAAGGATAATCGAAAGGTTATCCTTTTTTTATTGAATAAAGTATGATACCCTTTTGGATTGATTTCAATATGCTTTTTTACGAATAAATTCTCCTGCTTACCTATAGAATTACTTTAACATTTTAGTTAGGTCTTGTTGTGCGGTAGTGAGGGTAGAAGCTAGTTTACACTAGAGAAGGATGTTGTTTGGAAAGTAAATTCTATTGACTAGACTTCAAAAAAAAGGATAACCAGTGAGTTATCCTTTTATTATTAATTTTCATGTTGTGTTATTCTGCTGGAACTTGTTCGTCTTTTCGGCGTTCCTCAATAAATTTTTTCAACATTTTACCGTATTTGGATTCAGCTACTTTGGGTGTAAGCGATTTTTGTATGGTGTCTAAATATTTGATTTGAGCATCATAAATTTCAGATAAGGCTATATAAGGAGCAATTTCGTGGTCTTTCTTTCCAATAGCATAGTTGATACAGTACAAGTACTTTCTTTTGGTTAAACGTTCTGTAGCTTGATTAATACTGTCTAAAAGAATTGTATTGTTTTCTTTACGAGCTTTGATTTCTTTCTCAATCAAAGTCAGTTGAGGTTCTTTGAATCGAGACATAATAGCCTTGAATTCTTGAAACAGTTCGTGGTTTTTTGAACCTTTAACCACAGCATCAGCATAAAATGATTCCAATTTGGTTTGAATAGAAAGATTTCCCGGTTCGGCAAAAATGGTTAAATTGTTGTCTAAAGAATTGGTTTGTCCTCTGTCTAAAAAAAAGTAAAGCACTTCGGGTGAATCTAATTTTAGATGACTTTCAAATTTTGAATTTCCGTCAAAGTTTAGGGTGTCAATCACCACAAGTGTTGTGTCTTCTAATTTTTGAATGTATAATTTACCTTGTTTGAGTCCGGCGATTTCACCGGTAATGTGTAAATTGGTTTCCGAAGTTTCCTTATTTTGACATGCAAAGGTGAGCATTAGCACACCGAAAAGAACTAAAATTTGTTTCATTTTTTGATTACCTGTATTGATTAAAATTTACTTATTTAGGAGCGGCTATTTCCATTAAAAAAGCAGATAAAAGGGCTCCATAGGTTCCTACTACATAGCCAAAAACGGCTAATAAAACGCCCACGCTAGCTAAAGAGGGATGAAAAGCCGATGCCACAATTGGAGCCGACGCTGCACCGCCAATATTGGCTTTACTTCCAACCGCCAAGAAGAAGAATGGAGCTTTAATGAGCTTGGCAACTACAACTAAAAGGAGAACATGTATAGCCATCCAAATGAGTCCTACAATTAAAAGTCCGGGATTGCTTAAAACGGAACCTAAGTCCATTTTCATACCGATAGAAGCGACTAAAATGTATATAAAAACACTTCCAATCTTACTTGCTCCGGCTCCTTCGTATTGTTTGAGTTTGGTATAGGACAATAAAATTCCTATCAAGGTTGCAAAGGTTACTAACCAGAAAAATTTATCACCAAAAGTTGAAACAAAGGTTTTTGGGTCTTTCACTTCCGGAAAATTTGCTAATAGTGTTTCAGAAACTAGATTGCTTCCTAAGTGCGAAATACCAACCGCTGAAAATGCAATTCCTAAGATAATCATTAAGTCAGTTAAATTAGGATTTCTTGATACGCTAGCAGTATAATTAGATACTTTGATTTTTAACTCATCAATTGAGCTGTTATCAGCTTTAAACCATTTGTCAATTTTTTCTTTTCTACCAATCCCGAACAATAGTATTGCCATCCAAATATTTGCTACGACAATGTCAACCAAAACCATAGCTCCATACCTATTAGGATTGTATTTAAAAACTTCTAACATTGCAGTTTGATTAGCTGATCCTCCAATCCAACTTCCGGCTAAAGTTGAGAGTCCACGCCATACGGCATCAAAGTCTGCACCGCCAACAGTTGCTGGTGAAAAAATGGAAACGATTAAAATCGCAATTGGTCCGCCAATTATAACTCCAATTGTTCCTGTGAAAAACATAGCTAACGCTTTTGGACCTAATTTAAACATAGCCTTCAAATCAATACTCAATGTTAAAAGTACTAAAGCAGCAGGTAATAATATTCTAGTTGTGATTGTAGGTATTTTAGATTTTTCGGTTAAAGCTTTGCCTAATTCATTCAGAATTTCTTTACCATTTTCATCTAAAATGAGCCATTCAGCTGAAATGATATTTAGCGAACTAAATATAGAAGGCAGCAAATAGCACATTAGTAACGATGGGAAAATGATATAGAATTTTTTCCAAAATCCTTCTTTGATAGACGAGGTATAAAATACAAAAGCCAATAATAGCATTAACAATCCAAAAACTATCGTATCGTCTGTAAAAAAAGGTGCTGTTTTCATTCGATTTAATTTGGTTGCAAAATAGGGATTTTTTGAAAATTCTTGGGTGTTTTTTTTGAGTAAGTTGTAAAAGTTATTATGTAAAAAAAATCCCTGAAACTTTCGATTCAGGGATTAGATTGCTGTTTTATATTTTTATCCTTTCAGCCAGGCTTCACGGAGTGCTTTTTTCGACTCATCAGTTGCTTGGTATCCGTCTATTTCATCCATAGGAATTTTTACATTGCCTTTTAAAGTCAATTCTTCGCTTCCTCTTTTAATGGTAAAAGTTACAGGGTCGTTTTCCTGCCAAGACATGCTTCCAATAATCATATCGTATACATTATCTAGGTTGTATTTGGTATTGTTAATAGAAACAATAATGTCTCCGCCTTGTAAACCTAGGCTTTTCATAAAATCGTTCAGTTCAATTCCCGGTAAAACAATAATTTCTTTGGTAGTTGGATTTATGGTTATATAGGGAACTTGACCTTTTAGAAAAATGGATCCCGGTATTTTCATTTTGGTTTTACTAACGCCCATTTTGGCAAAGAAAGCTTCGTAGTCTAGAGGAGTTGTTCCGGATACATAGGTGTTTAAAAAGTTTCGAATTTCGGGATGGGTAACCGAAACAATTTTATCAAACAATTCGTCATCATCAAAAGGTTTTTCCATGCCGTATTCTTTGGAAAGTTTTTGCATTAGTTCCAGAATACCTGATTTTCCTTGGCTTAACTCACGCAATTGAATATCCAAACACATTGCAATTAAAGCTCCTTTTTCGTAAACGTTCAAATAGGAATCTTTAAATTCTTTTTTCAGTACTTCGGCACTCATTTTTGTAAAAGGCATGGTGTCGTCAAAACGTTTGGAGTTGGTTATTTTTCCGGCCATTCTGCTGAAAAATTCTTCTTCGTCTATCAAACCTTGATTTACTTGAAATAAGTTGGCAAAATATTCAGTTATTCCTTCATACATCCATAAATGTTTCGACATTTTGGGATTGTTGAAATCAAAATAATGTATCTCTTTGGAATGTACACTCAGCGGAGTTACGATATGAAAAAATTCATGCGAAACCACATCAACCATGCTTTGATTGAGTTGGTCTTCGGGCATTGCTTCCGGAAATACCACAACTGTTGATGTGTTGTGTTCCAAAGCCCCAAAACCCTTGGCATCTGATTTTTCGTAATCGGATAGGTAAATTAAAATGGCGTACTTTTTTGTATTGTTTATGGGTCCCAAAAATTTCTTTTGTGCCTTCATCATAGTTTCCATGGCCGGTTTGAAATCATCAGCAGAAAATCTTCCGTTGGGTGAATGCACACTGATGATAATTTCCATAGTATCTACATAAAAGGTTGCACTTTTATTTTTGGTGTACATTAAGGGATTGTCTACCAATTCGGCATATCGAGAAGTTTTGTAGCGGTCTATTTCGTCGCTTTTGTCTTCGTCGATAAGAGCCGTTGCCCCATGAAGATGCTTTGGTTTGTTGATGATTAATTGGTATGGAATTTCCTTGAGGTCTTGAAAATAGCCCACAAAGGCATGCGTGTTGATTACAAAGTTTTCACCTTCGGCTATATTAGTACCTGCCGGCGAGAAAATATCACCTTGTCCAAACTCACTTCCGGTTTCTGAATCAAAAGTATCATTGACGAGATAGGTAACTTTAGCCAGTTTTTTGGCGTCTTTTATAAGCCAAGAATTTTCATCTTTTTTACCAACAACAAGTTCTTTTCCTTTGGCATCATAGGCTTTGAAAACTTCTACATAACGCCCGTAATCGTCTTCTGAATACGTTCCCGGGATAATTTTGGGCATGAAATAGGTAATTTCATCCTGCTTAATTTTTGGTGGTACTACGGTAACGGCAACGCGATCTTTGTTTATATTGATAAGGTCTAAGGTTACGCTAACTTCGTTATTCTTATTTTGAGCCCAAGTCAAACTTGTTCCCATAAACCACAAATATGTGATTGTTGTTGTTATTTTTAAAAATTGGGTCATACTTTTTTTTTATTCTTATGAGTGTTATGAGTTGCAAATTTGTTACAAATAACAACAAAAAACGCTTTTTAAAAAAGCGTTTCAGTGTTAAGGGTTTGGTAAAATTAAAACGTGAGGGATTTTATCCATTGGGTAATGTCTTGGAGTACTTCTCTTGAAAATGTTTCTTCAATAGTACCATATTCTTCAACTCTCCCGGTTTCACATTTTTGAAATAAATGATTCAAATCGGCATACTCTTTTACGGTCACTTTTTTATTTCCGGCTAACTCTAAGCTTTTTTGAATGCCATTTAGGTTCGATTTTGGTGCTACTTGTAAATCTTTAGAGCCGTTTAAAGCCAAGACCGGACATTTTAATTTTTTGAGGTAATCATCAGGGTTGTATCTAACGAAATAGCGAAACCATGGCGAAAGCATACTGTTGGTTTGTTCTTCTATGAGCTGTTTTTTTTCATTTTCTGAAAACGTTGCATAGGCCAAATTGGATTGTATCGCTTCTTTGAGCCATTTTTCCATTTCTAATTGAGCTTCATTTTCTGTACGGTTACTTTTTGCTATGGCATAAAGAGCTTTATTGGTTTCAAAGGTTTTTTGAATTTCCAAATCCTTTAAATTACTATTTTTGGTTATCAAAAGGGTTTGTTCCAATAACAATTCGTCGCAAGGAATACCCGGGCCTGCAAGAAGAATTACAAAGTTGACGCTTTTTTCATTTGCAGCAACTATTGGGGCAATCATACCTCCTTCGCTATGCCCAATTAAACCTAATTTTGAAAATTTGAATCCCGGTTTATTTTTTAAAAACGTCAAGGCTGCTTCAATATCTTGTGCAAAATCGAAACTGGTTGCATTTGAGGGGTCGCCACCCGATTGACCTACTCCACGGTCGTCTATTCGTAAAACGGCAATTCCGTTTCGCGTCAAATGGTCGGCTATTACCCAAAACGGTTTGTGACCAAATAGTTCTGAATCTCTGTTTTGGGGTCCACTTCCCGAAATGAGTACAACCACCGGAAACGATTTGGTTTTGGGGAAAGTGAGTGTTCCGGCAAGGTTGAAATTGCCCTTTGGATTAGGAAAAACAACTTCTTCTATGTTATAAGGAAAGGGTTCTTGAGGTTCTTGAGGCCGCAAAGGTTTGGTTTCAATTGTTTTTTCTCGAGACAATGTCATAGGAAAACGTTGTCCGTTTTGCGTAAAAGTTCCTATGAAAGTTTGGTCTTCATTCCAATTTCCGGAATACGAAATTCCGGCAGGCTCAAAGCCCAAGTTTAATTGGTTGTTTTGAAAGGTCACTTTTGTTAACGGAATATTGTAAGCTTGTTGTTGGGGAACACTCATCGATCCAAAGTATTTGGAATCATTTTGATTGAGAGTAAAGGTTATCCCCAGTTGAGTACCCATTACATTGAGGTTTCCAAACCAATCTCCGGTAATGTCTTGTGAAAAAGAGAAAACAGAAAAAAGACAAAGCCCAAAAGCCAACATTTTTTTCATTATTTGAAAGTTTTAATTGGGACTAAAAGTACAAAATATCAAGAAGAATTTGGAGTGTTTTTTACCTTCCTTTCGAAATTTTGTTGTGAGTAATCTGTCTTTGTAGTGTGCATTTGAAACGATTCACATCACTATCTCTGAGTTTGCTGTGTTTGGTTTTACGGCCTTGTACCCGCTCTCGCCACATTTTAAAACTGGATGGTTTCATCTCGCGACGCATGAGTTCTATAGTTTCCTGCTCCGAAAGTTGAAATTGAAAAGTAATGGCTTCAAAAGGGGTACGGTCTTCCCAAGCCATTTCTATGATTCGGTCTATCGCTTCTTCCGAAAAGTTTTTCATACTCAAAGTTTAAACAAAGAAAATCATAAAATAAAAAAACTCTTGCTGAACAAGAGTTAAATTATACTTAATCAAATTTATTTTTGATGTAATATTTACTGTCTAAATCATCATCAAAATCGTCAACAATCGGTTTAGGCTTGGGTTTGCTTGCCGTTACTTTCTTTTTCCAAAGCTCAAAATTATCTTTTGAGAGCCTTTTTCGCATTATTTCGGTTACTTCATTTTCAGAAATACCGAATTCCACTTTTAGTACTTCAAAAGGCTTTCTTTCCTCTTGAGCCATACTGACAACGCGGTCGATTTCTTCGCTAGTCAGTTCTACTCTTTTACTTTTTTTCATTAGTTCAAAAGCACAAATTAATGTTTATGATACGTTTTCTAGATTTTTAATCAATATTACTAAAAAAATAAATTACTTTTTCATTGCTCCCAAAAAAATTATTCATTTTCAGGTGAACGGTATTTTTGGAAGGGGATTTTCAGTAAACTTGAGAGTTCGTTATTTTCTTTGGGATCCATATGTGTGTCTACACCATAGACGATTTTATCTCTATCCAAATAGGTATAAGTACCAAACAATCGGTCCCATACCGAAAAAATATTTCCGTAATTACTATCGGTATACGGAAGTTTATAATGGTGATGCACTTTGTGCATATCGGGCGAAATGATAAAAAAGCTCAACAATTTATCCAGTTTTTTCGGTAAGGGAATATTAGCATGATTGAATTGTGAAAACACTACGGATAAGGATTGATACAGAAAAACCATCCACATAGGGCTTCCTACAATCAAAACACCCAGAACTGTAAAAACAAATCGAATGACACTTTCGCCCGGATGATGTCTATTGGCAGAAGTGGTGTCTATCCAAGTATCAGTGTGATGAATCAGATGGAATCGCCATAAGAATTTTACTTTGTGCTCTACTAAATGTACCCAATACGCACCAATTAAATCCAAAAGCAAGAGTCCAACAAGTGTATAAATCCAAATGTTCATTTGTGGAAGCCATTGCAGTATGCCGAAATTCTGTTGGATAGAAAAATCAGCAGCTAATAATAATATGAAAGCCATTGCAAAGTTGACTCCAATTGTGGTTAAGGTGAAAAAAATATTGATGCCGGCATGGTGAATTTTACGGTATTTGAATTTGAAAAGCGGAAAGGCATTTTCAATGAGCCAAAAAAGGGTAATTCCGCCCACCAAGATTAATCCACGGTGGAGAGAAGGTATGGTTTCAAAGTAATCAATAAGAGTTTCCATAATTTTTTTTACTAAGGTAAAAATTTATTTTAAAATTCGGAAAGTTAGATTGATACGCTCTCCAATAGGTTTGGCTGTTTTTGGAATTTGATGTTTCCAAAAATGTTGCGTTTTCCCTTTCATAACCAATAAACTTCCGTGTTCTAAATTAATCTTGAGTTTTGATTCTTTGAGGGTGTTGTGTTGCAAATGAAAACTTCGTTCAGCACCAAAGCTTACTGAGGCAATAATTGGATTTTGACCTAATTCTTTTTCGTTATCGGCATGCCAGCCATTGCTATCTTTTCCGTCTCGATATAAATTTAAAAGAACTGTGGTAAAATGAACTTGGCAAATTTCTTCCACTTCATTTTTTACAAACATCAAAAGAGGATTCCATTTGTGTGGGTGCATGACAATATTGGAATAGGAATAGGGTTTTCCTTCATTGCCAAACAAAGCGGTTAATCGGGGTTGAGCATAGGTTTTGCCAAAAACGGTTATATCATCTTGTTGCCAAGGAATTTCGGTTTTGAGTTTGCCAAACAATTCGTTTGCCTTTTCAGAATTGAAAAATCCTGGGTAGTAGGTAATGTCGGCATCGGGTAAATTAAAATTTAATTTTTCAGATGGAAATAAAGAATTCATGAAGTAAAAATAAAAAAAAGTGATGTTACTATACATCACTTTTTTATTATCCTTATTCTTTTTTTTCGAGAAGATTCTTGTAGAGAAGTCCGGCTACGATTGCTCCGGCAATTGGGGCTGCCCAAAACAACCAGAGTTGCATAAGAGGTTCGCCACCCACAAACAAGGCTTGAGAAGTGGAACGAGCCGGATTTACAGAGGTGTTTGTAATCGGAATACTAATTAAGTGTATTAAAGTTAGAGCCAAACCTATAGCTATTCCGGCAAATTTTGCCTTAGCAATTTTGGCAGTTGCCCCTAAAATAATTAGAAGGAAAAACAGAGTGAGAATAAATTCGGTTACAAATGCAGCTCCCAAAGAGTAGCCTTCAGGCGAGAAATCGCCATAACCGTTAGTTGCAAATTCTCCTGCTTTGGTGGCATCCAATCCCATGAAGTCTTCTCTACCGTTCAGGATAAAATAAAGTGTACCTGCAGCTGCCAATCCTCCAATGCATTGTGAAATGATATAGGGTAGTAATTCTCGAGAGTCAAATTTTCCACTCGCCCAAAGTCCTAGGGAAACAGCGGGATTGAAATGACCTCCTGAAATGGGACCCATGGCATAAGCCATGGTTAAAACGGTTAAACCGAAAGCAAGGGAAACCCCGGCAAATCCGATTCCGGTATTGGGAATTCCGGCAGCGAAAAGAGCACTTCCACATCCTCCGAAAACCAGCCAATACGTTCCAAAAAATTCAGCGAATAATTTTTTCATAAGTAATGTTTTAGATTGTTAATTTGTTAAGTGTAGCAATAGGCCCAAGCTATTAAAACCAATTGCAAAGGGAGTCTGAGTAATCGGATGGTTTTAGATAGTCCTAATGCCGCTTTATCATGGGTATACATGTATAAATTAGCCGGAAAAATAGCCATTAAAAGCACTATAATTCCCCAGGCTGCCATTGTTGAATAATGTGGGATGCACAAGCCTATAGCCAAAAGGATTTCGGCTATCCCGGAGATGTTATTTATCAATTTTACATTACCCAAGAAAGGCGGAATGATTTTGTGATAAATTTTGGGATTCCTAAAATGGTTGACACCTGCCAAAAAGTAGAGGAGTGCCATTGCATATAAGTGCCAAGGTAAATTCATATCGTATTTTGAATTATTGATACGAATTTAAGAAAAATATAATACGAAATTTCGTTTGTAGAACAAGTTCTACAATAAAATTACTTCTTTTTTGTGAAATTGCTATTCATGATGACAATGGCAGCTATTATAAGTGAAATGCCAAACCATTGCGAAGGGTTCACCTTTTCATTTAACAAGACATAGGCCATCACTACAGATACCGGTAGCTCAAGAGATGAAACTATACTTCCTAAACCGATACCTGTGAGCGGAAAACCGGCGTTCAATAGCATAGGAGGGATGATGGTTCCGAAGAGAGCCAAAACAATTCCCCATTTTAGAAATATAGCCCAATTGTAGGGGGTTGTTTGTGTAGCTATAGCAAAAGCAAAAACAATTACAGCACCACCCAAGAGCATGTAAAGGCTACGTTGTGCAGATGAAATGCCCAAAGCAACCCGATTGGCTGTAAACATGGTAGTGGTGAAAGAAGCTGCGGCTAACATTCCCCACATAAGACCTCTCCAATCCAATTCTGATTCATTGTGAATGAGATTGGTGGCCAGAACCGTTCCTACAAGTACAACTCCTACCGCAATGATTTTACGGCTAGAGGGTAGTTTTTTGTCTAATATCATTTCTAAAAGTACTCCCATCCAAACGGTTTGCATTAGCAAAACAATAGCAATGGAAACGTCTATATAACGAACACACAAATAGTAAAACACGCTTGTCATTCCCAATGAGGTTCCGGCTAGCATTAAATGAAAAATGTTTTTGGAAGATGCTTTTTCTGCAGTGTTTTTGTTTTGGAAACGTTGAAACGCATTAATAATCAGTATTCCCAAGATGCCTAAAACAAATTGAGAGGTGGTTACTTCGGCAGTAGTAAAGTTTTCTTTGTAGGCTAATTTCACAAAAGTAGCCAGCATTCCGTAACTCGTTGCACCCAATCCAACCAATAAAACCCCTTTTAATAATCGATTTCCAAACATGTTTTAATTTTTTAAAAGCCGGCAAAGATAGACAAAAGATATCAGTTTTTAGTTATCCGTTTTCAGCAATGAATCAGATTCACATTTTGAAATATACTATTCGGGTGTTTTTTTTGTTTCTTAAGAAAAACAGTTTATGAATAAGATAGTTGTAGTCCTTTTTTTTGCTTTGGTGAATTGCCATCACACGCCGCCCCTTGAGCCCCAAAAAGAGTATACTTCCACTCACAAAGAGGCACTCACTTATTGCCAAGAAAATTCGTTTCATGAGGATTTTTATTTTTTGATTGATATGACCATTCACTCCGGAAAAAATCGGTTTTTTGTTTATGATTTTAAAACAAAATCTTTTACACATCAAAATCTGGTAACTCATGGAGCATGTGATGTTTTTGAAGAAAATCCGGAAAAATATAAAGTTGCCAAATTTAGTAACGTCCCCGATAGTCATTGCTCTATGCAGGGTAAATACAAAATTGGGAAACGCGATTACAGTTCGTGGGGAATCCGAGTTAAATATTGGTTACACGGATTGGAAACTACCAATAGTAATGCGGTAAAACGTGTTGTGGTCTTACATTCCTGGTCTGCAGTTCCTTCATCTGAAATTTACCCCAGATATGCTCCTTTGAGTTGGGGTTGTCCTGCAGTTTCAGATGCATTTATGGAAGAATTGGATGCCCAATTGGCAACGGCTTCCAAACCGGTTTTACTTTGGATTGTAAACTGATTAGATCCAACTGAATTTTTCCCGAATGATTTCTGTTTTGTTTTCTTCCAAGTACAATTTGAAAGCTTGAGCAACCGGAGAATGTTTTTTTTGCGATAGCCAAATGACATTCCAATTGGATTGCAAAGGCAAACCTTCTACGGGAATAATATGCAGGTCGCCATTATTTAATTCGTTTTTGATGCCAATTAAAGGCATGATGGAGCATCCTAAACCGGCTAATACCGCTTGTTTTACGGCTTCATTTGAAGTAAGCTCCATCTTTTTCTCAATCTGCAATTCATTTTGGTTGATGAATTGCTCCATTACAAATCGGGTTCCGGAGCCTTTTTCTCTATATATTAATGGAATTTCTTTAAGTATGGTTTTGTCTTTCTTCTTTTTTGAATACAAAAAATCTGAATTTCCAACTAGGTAGAGCTTGTTTTCCATTAATTCAATTTTGGAAAGCGATAAATTTTCGGGGACTATAGAAACCAATGAAAAATCTACTTGATTCATTTCGAGACTTTCTATTACTTTTGATTTGTTTGTAACATCCAATTCCAACTCGATCCCCGGGTGTTTTTTAACAAAGGCAGTCATGAAGTAGGGAATTACATATTTTCCAGTTGATACGACAGAAATTTTAAGTTTACCGGAAAGTTGCCCTTTGTAGGCTAATGTTTTGTGATTAATAGCCTGAACTTCATTGATTATTTTTTCTGCAGCTTCGGCTATTTCTCTCCCAAAATCGGTTACATACAATTGCCTTCCAATTACCTCTGTTAATGGAAAATCAAATTGTTCCTGAAAGTTTTTGAGCTGTATTGAAACGGCAGGTTGCGTTAAAAATAACTCCTCAGAAGCCTTAGTAATACTCTTGGTTTGGGTTACTTTTAAAAATACCTGTAATTGATGTAAAGTGTAATTCATAAAATATTTTTATGTTATGCATAGCAAATATAAATAAAAATAAATGAATGTAATTGCAGAAATTTGCCTCAAAATTAATCCGTATGTCCAAGTTTATTAAAAATTTTAATCCTAAAACGTGCTTGTTGTATTGTTTTATATGGCTATTGTGCGGTTTATTGGCCGTTTTGGGTTTACCCATGCCCGAAGTTGCTTACTTGATTCTGGGATCCGGAATTTTAGTTACGCTATATGTTTTCAAATGGTTTCACATTAAAAATTAAAAATAATGGATACATCTTTTTCTTTTCAATTGGTTGAAGGTACCTATTTGCCTTCGGAAGCCAAAAAAATTCTAATGACTTTGTTGCATGACAAAATCAATTATCATGAGCGAGAAGCCTTTAGTACAGAGGAACGTTTTGGCATCAAAGCCCAACATTCGTTACAACGCATTGAGGCTCTACAAAAGGTGGTAGAAGAAGTTTTGGCTCAGATTGAATTGGCCCAACTCAACGAAATGGATTTGGTTATTAACGGAACGCTTTCTGTTGAATTGGTAAAAGCATCGCAATCCAAACATGCTCTTTAAAAATCGGAAATTACTCATTGCTACCCAGCATGAAAAAGAACGCGTGTTAGCTCCTCTTTTGGAGCAGGAGTTGGGCGTTGTTTCTTGGGTTCCTTCGGATTACAATACCGATAAATGGGGTACTTTTTCCGGAGAAATTCCTAGGCTTGATAGCATGAAAGAAACGGTTAAGCAAAAATGTTTGGAAGGCATGAAACACTATGGTTTTGATTTGGGTGTTGCCTCCGAGGGGTCTTTTGGACCACATCCGGAATTGTTTTTTGGAAGTTGTGATTTTGAGATGTTGGTTTTTATTGATTTAAAAAACGAATTGGAAATTTACGAGTCTCATATGAGTTGGGAGACCAATTTTTCTGTAGAAGAAATTAAAGATTGGGAATCTATGACTCGATTTTCTGAACGCATTCAATTTCCTACACATGGTTTGATTTTAAAATCGCCACAATCTGAAATAATGTACAAAGAGGCATTGAATTGGGATGATTTGTCCTATCAATTTCAAATGATTCAAAAAGAATTCGGGTCAGTAGTTGTAGAAACCGATATGAGAGCTCATCGCAATCCCACCCGAATGCAAGTTATTGCTCAAGCCGGTACAAAGTTGGCACAAGCTATTCAATCCCAATGCCCGTCTTGTGGTTTGCCCGGTTTTCAGATTACTTATGTAGAACCCGGACTTCCTTGTGAATGGTGTTTGGCACCCACTCGTTCTCCATTGGCCTTTCATTATTCTTGTGTTCGATGTTCGCATACTCTTGTTAAAAAATTCCCTCTGGGTCAGGAAAAGCAATCTCCTGAATTTTGTATGAATTGTAATCCCTAACGTATGATTAAAATAGTTACTCGTTCTACTAAAAAAGCGGCTTTTTACTTGCAACGCGAAAAAGTGGTTGCCATCCCAACCGAAACAGTTTACGGTTTGGCCGGTAGTATATATAGTGATAAAGCATTACGCACTATTTTCGAATTGAAAAACAGACCCTATTACAATCCTTTAATCGTTCATATAGATGCTGTGGCTTCTTTACAACGTGTAGCTGTAAACATTCCGGACAAGGTGTATGAATTGGCCGCCCACTTTTGGCCGGGACCACTTACTTTTATTTTGGAAAAACATCCCTCAATATCCGATTATATTACAGCGGGCCGTTCTACTGTTGCCGTTCGTATGCCTAATCATCCTTTAACTTTGGAGTTGTTGCAAAAGGTAGGCGTTCCCCTTGCAGCTCCCAGTGCTAATCCGTTTGGGTCTATAAGTCCCACAACAGCACAGCATGTTTTTTCTTATTTTAAAAAAGATTTGGAGGTTATACTGGATGGGGGTCCTTGTGATTTTGGAATAGAATCTACCATAGTTGGTTTTGAAAATAATGAGTTAGTAGTTTATCGATTGGGTTCAATCACTCTCGAAGCTTTGGAATCGGTGGTCGGAAAAGTAAGTTTAAAAACCCATGCTGAAGACCACCCCAAAGCCCCGGGAATGCTTAGCAAGCATTATGCTCCTCAAACTCCATTGGTATTGACACCGCAAATTGAGTCGTTAGCACAGCAACTACTGGGACAAAATGTAGGGCTAATTCTTTTTCAAAAAAGAGACTTTAAACTACCCTATTGTACCGAAATTTTATCTGAGATGGGTTCCTTAGAAGAGGCGGCAAGGCATTTATACGATACTTTACATCGTATGGATAAAAAAGGATTTGATTTGCTTTTAATAGAACCTTTCCCCGATGAAGGACTAGGACGGGCTTTGAATGATAGACTAAAGCGTGCTAGTATTACCGAAACCCATTATACTTCTAAAAATGTATTTTGTGTATGAATTTGAATTTACTACTTGAGAATCTTACCAATCCTGCTTTATTGTTTTTTGTTTTAGGGATAATTGCGGTACGGGTAAAAAGCGATTTGGAAATTCCGAATAATTCTTCCAAGTTTATTTCGCTGTATCTTTTGTTTTCTATTGGGTTTAAAGGGGGTCAAGAGTTGGTGCATAGCGAACTTAATCTCTCGATTCTTTGGGCATTGCTGTTTGGAATTTTAGTAGCAGTTGCGATTCCGGTATATACTTTTTTTATTCTAAAACGAAAATTGTCTGTTGAAAATTCAGGGGCAATTGCGGCTGCCTATGGTTCTGTAAGTGCCGTAACGTTTGTAACCGCAGTCTCTTTTTTAGAAATTCAATCCATTCCGTTTGATGGACATATGGTTGCGGTTATGGCTTTGATGGAAGCTCCGGCTATCATTGTAGGAGTAATTCTCATTCGCTTATTTGGACCTAAAGATTCGTGTAACGGAAAAATGGGTTCTATTGTAAAACATTCATTCACCAATGGTAGTGTTTTTTTGATTCTTGGGAGTTTAATTATCGGATTTTTAACCAGTGACAAAGAAGCCATGGGGATTAAACCTTTTACAACCGATATTTTCAAAGGATTTTTAGCTATTTTCTTGTTGGATATGGGCATTGTGTGCGGAAAGAAAATAGGCGATTTTTTAAAAGGCGGATGGTTTACAGCTTTGTTTGCCATCATAATTCCTTTGGTAAATGGTACTCTTGTCGCAATTTTGAGTGGCTTTGTTACGGAATCGGTGGGTGATCGGTTTATGTTTGCCGTTTTAGCCGCAAGTGCCTCTTATATTGCGGTTCCCGCTGCCATGAAAATGGCTGTACCCAAAGCCAATCCCGGGATTTTCGTACCGATGGCATTAGCCGTAACGTTCCCTTTTAATATTACTATAGGAATGCCTATTTATTTGGGAGTAATCAATGCCTTCTAATCTACTAAATCTTTAAGATGTACACGTAGGGCTTTCACAGAAATACTAATTTCCCAAAAAGAAATGCCAAGGGAAATGAGTAACATGAGCAAACTTCCACCAAAAAGAACAATACCAGGCAGTTGGTATTCGAAAAAAAGCATCAACATAGCAAAAACCGAGAGAAATAAGCTGAGAACCCCGGCCAATTGCATATAGCGAATCAACGTTAACCGCAGATTTAAATTGGCAATTTCAATCAAGATGCTCTTGTTTTCTTTTTCGTCGTACGTCTTTTTTAGACCCCGCACAATTTGAGCAATCGTTAAAAAGCGATTGGTATAAGCCAATAAAATCAATGAAGTGGCCGAAAAGAGTAGAGCGGGAGTGTCGATGGTTAGTGTCATTTTTTTGTTTCAGGTTTGCTTCGCTAGTCGCCTTTTGGGCTGGTGTCAGGTTTCAGGTTTCAGGTTACAAGTTTCAGGTTCAAAGTTCGTTAAACTTTGTTCATTATTCAATAATTTTTAGAATTTCATTCTTTACGACTACATTTTCACTATCACCAATTTCAATTTGAACATTATTGAAAATATAAATGTCTCCCACTTCGGCTAATGGAATCAATTTTGAATCAATTATTTGACATGTTTCTTTAAAAACTAAATTATCTTTTGATATTCGAATAATTTCTAAACTTCTAGTTTTAAAGGAAACATCAATCGCAATTTCAGGAATATAGTAAGTAATGTTTTTTATGGTTTTAAAATCATCAATTTTGATTTCATTATTTTGAACCGGGCGGTTGAAATTTATAATGGGTTCAGGAATTTCTGTTACTCTAAAATGAAATTTTTCGGATTTGTTTTTTGTTTTAATTTCTACAAATAGAGATTCTGATTGATTGGTAATTATATTGTATTTTTCGTTAGTACCCCCTTTTTCTAAAATTCCATAATCAGAAGTAATCGATATTATTTTTTTATTTGATGAAATATTCAAGGGATTGACGACACCTTTATAGATGATGTTTTTTGTAGCTTCGTTATAACAATGTATTGTTGTTTTGTGTGAACAAGAACAAAATAATATCAAAATTATAAAATAGTACTTTATCATAAATTATCTTTCAAAAAAATTGAAATAGTTCACTAAAATACAAATTTTAAATCACAATAATGTCGTAAAAAAAACCTGCAAGTTTCCACTCACAGGTTTAATCTTAATACTTAATACTTCCGTCTTAATACTTAATACTATTTAATCATCTCAAAACTTCGCTTCACAAAAGCTGTCAATTCTTCGCCTTTCAATAATCCTTGCGAGATTTTGGCTAAGTCCATCGCTTGTTTTACCAAATGCTCTTGTGCCGATTTGTCTTCGGTATTCAAAATAGTGGTTGCCAAATTCGAATTGGTATTCACCACCAAATTATACATTTCCGGAAAATTACCCAAACCAAACATTCCGCCACCACCGGTTTGACTCATTTCTTTCATGCGTCGCATGAATTCCGGTTGGGTAATCATGAAAGGTGCAGCATTGCTGTCCATGGCTTCCAATTGAACGGTATACGTTGCTTTGGGAACCAATTCTTCTAAAACCGTTTTCAGTTTTGTTGATTCTTCTTCCGATAATTTTGAAATCTGAGTATCTTCTTTTTGGATCAATTTGTCAATGTGATCTGAATCGACACGCACAAACGTCAAGTTTTCATTGTCAGCTTCCAATTTTTGAATCAAGTGTGAAACAATCGGACTGTCTAACAACAATACTTCATAGCCTTTTTCTTTAGCAATGTCAATGTAACTGTGTTGTGCTTCTTTGTTCGATGCATATAACACCACCAATTTTCCGTTTTTATCGGTTTGATTGGCACTGATTTTATCCTTTAATTCAGTTAAGGTGAAATACTTCTCGTCTACGGTAGGATACAACACAAAATCGCCTGCTTTTTCATAGAATTTAGGTTCCGAAAGCATTCCGTATTCCAAAACGATTTTGATGTCGTTCCATTTTTGTTCAAAATCTTCTCGGTTTTCGTTGAATAACGATTTCAATTTATCGGCAACTTTACGTGTAATGTAGTTGGAAATCTTTTTCACATTACCATCCGATTGCAAATAGGAACGCGACACATTCAACGGAATATCCGGAGAGTCGATCACTCCGCGAAGCATCACTAAAAATTCAGGAACAATGCCTTCCACATTATCGGTTACAAAAACCTGATTTTGGTACAATTGAATTTTGTCTTTTTGAATTTGTAAATCCGCCGACATTTTGGGGAAATATAAAATTCCGGTCAAATTAAACGGATAATCTACATTTAAATGAATGCTGAACAACGGGTCTTCAAATTGCATGGGGTACAATTCCCGATAGAAGTCTTTGTAATCTTCATCCTTTAATTCTGTTGGAGCTTTGGTCCAAGCCGGAGTAGGGTTGTTGATGATGTTGTCAACTTCAATTTCCTCTGCTTTATAGTCTTCCGGAGCATTTTCCGGTTTGGGAAGCGTTTCTTTTTTAGTTCCGAATTTAATGGGCACCGGCATGAATTTGTTGTATTTTTTCAACAATTCACGGATTTTAAAATCTTCCAAAAATTCTAATGAATCCTCAGCAATGTGAAGAATGATTTCGGTTCCACGTTCGGTTTTGTTGTGTGGAACTAACGTAAATTCAGGACTACCATCACAGGTCCAATGAGCAGCCGGTTCGTCTTTATACGATTTGGTGATAATTTCCACTTTGGAAGCTACCATGAAAGCCGAGTAAAAACCAAGTCCGAAATGACCAATGATACCTGAATCTTTAGCAGAATCTTTATATTTTTCCAAAAATTCTTCAGCACCGGAGAACGCCACTTGGTTGATGTACTTTTCCACTTCTTCGGCAGTCATACCCAAGCCTTGGTCGATAATATGTAACTTTTTGTTTTCCTTATCGATTTTTACTTCAATTTTTGGATTGCCATATTCTACTTTGGCTTCACCAATTGAAGTTAAATGTTTTAGTTTTAAAGTTGCATCGGTAGCATTTGAAACCAATTCACGCAAGAAAATCTCGTGATCACTATATAGAAATTTTTTGATTAAAGGAAAGATGTTTTCCACAGAAACATTAATTTTTCCGGTTGTCATATTTTGAATTTTAAGTTAAACATTTTGGTAGACGGGTAATCAAAAGCAATACCAAAAGTAAATAACTGACATTTTGACGTAGTACAAGTTCTACAAAATTTTAAGGTTTTAGATTTTTACTTTTTATTTGAACCTCTTATCTTTGTACTTGTAATTCTGAATCGTAGTTATGAAAAAAATTGGAATCGTTTTTTTGATGTTAATGGGAGTTTTGGGATGTAAAACAAGTTCTTCTCAAAAATTGGATACGAAAGCGGAAGTAGCCTTAAAAGGAAATTGGGTCATTACTTCGGTAACCTATCCGGGGTCTGATGTGATAAAAGTAACTTCCTTTGAAATTGCCGACTCTCAATGTTTTGTAGGAAGTACTTGGAAGTTGGTTTCCAATAATAATAAAGGTGAAATGGCCTTAACCCGATCGGGTTGTCCTTCTTTTGCTTCACCGCTTACTTGGTATGTAAATCAAGAAGGTAATTTTGTGATGAAGGTTTTAGGGGCAGATGTCAAAGCTAAAAGAGTTCGCGAAGGGTATGTGCTTAAAGTTGCGAATTCATCAGAAAACCGTTTTCAATTGGTTGATCGAATAAATGTAGGTGGTAATTCAGCTGAGGTTGTATATCAATTTGAACGAACGAAATAATAGATGTTATGAAAAAGGGAAGTTTTGTTTTAGCTGTAATGCTAATAGGTTTTTGGATTTTCAATAGTTGCGAGTCCGTTAAAAACACTAATAATACACAACGTGGTGCCGGAATTGGTGCTGTAGCCGGAGCGGTTATTGGAGGTGTTATTGGTAACAATGTAGGTAAAGGGGGTAATGGAGCTTTGGGTGCTGTTTTAGGGGGTGTAGTAGGAGGAACAGTAGGTGGAGTTATTGGGAACAAAATGGATAAACAAGCCCGAGAGATTGAGCAAGCGTTACCCGGTGCTGAGGTAGAACGCGTAGGCGAAGGGATAAAACTCGTTTTAGGAGAAAATGCCGTTCGTTTTGAAACCGGAAAATCTACTTTGACGGCTCAGGCTCGAGCCAATTTAGATAAACTGGTGCCCGTTTTTCAAAGTTATGCCGATACCGATATTGTTATCTATGGCTATACAGATAGTACCGGAAGTGTAGAGTTTAATCAAAAATTATCCGAACAACGTGCAGCTTCTGTGCGAACTTATTTAGCATCAAAAGGTTTAGTGGCCTCTCGTTTTCAAACTATAGGAATGGGTATAAACGATCCTATTGGTGATAACGCTACAGTAGAGGGTAGAAGTAAAAACAGAAGAGTTGAATTTGCAATAACCGCCAATCAGAATATGATCAAAGACGCAGAAAAAGAGGTGAATAAATAATTCTGTATTTAGTTTTTTGGTAGGATTGGGTCTTCATTTTTGAAGACCCTTTCTTTTTTGAAATATTTTTAACATAATTTTGTTTAAAATAATTTTAAAAAAGTTAAACAAATTATTACCTTTACAGTCTAAGTAATTAATTATGACTGCAACTAAAAAATCCGCATCAAAAAAGAAGCTAGTATCAGATACTTCTATCATCACGCTTTACATGGATTCGGTATTGTCACAAAATGAAGAGCCCAAAAATGTTTATACATTTTGTAAAGAAAATAAAATTGAAGAAACCGATTTCTATTCTTACTATGGTTCGCTAGATGCCTTAAAACAAGATATTTGGTTGAAGTTATTTGAAAATGCCAAACAAACTTTAGAATCAGACGCCAATTACCTTACTTATTCTCAAAAAGACAAGGTGCTCACCCTGTATTTTACACTTGTTGAAGTTCTTAATCTCAACAGAAGTTATGTGTGTTTTGCCTTGAGAGATTCTAAAAACGTTTTGCAAAATTTACATCAAATGAAAACTTTTCGAAACCATTTCAAAAGTTTTATCGTAGATATAGTAGAAACCGAAACTTCTGAACGCGACATGCGATTGAACAAAGTGTTAAAACCTTTGTTTGCTGAAGGAATCTGGGTGGAGTTCTTATTTATATTGAAATTTTGGTTAGACGATACTTCCAAAGGATTTGAAAAAACAGATGTCATGATTGAAAAAGCGGTTAAAGCTACTTTTGATTTTATTGATACTACCCCTGTTGAGAGTCTTTTTGATTTAGGCAAATTTGTTTGGAAAGAAAAATTTAATTAACTGAACTTATTCGTGTGAGGAATAGAAGTGAAAAGTCCAAATAAAACAAGAACGACAAAGTTGGACTTACCGCGAATAAATCGGTTCCCCAAAGGCGGAATACGCCCAAAAAACTATGAAAACATTAGACAAAATACCAACCCATAAAATTGAACGTGCCGGACAACTAGTCAAAACCGGTTTGAAAGTAGGCGGCAATTATATTGCGTATTATGGCGAAAAAGTAATAAACCCCGGTTTGACCAAAGACAAATTGAATGAAAACAATGCAGAGGATATTTACGACGGACTCAAAAATTTGAAGGGGAGTGCTTTGAAAGTAGCTCAAATGCTTAGTATGGAAAAGAATATTATGCCCAAAGCTTATGTAGAAAAGTTTTCGTTGGCTCAATTTTCGGTTCCGCCACTAAGTGCCCCTTTGGTACGTAAGACTTTTAAAAATTATTTAGGAAAATATCCTGAACAACTATACGATTCGTTTACACCGGATTCTATTAATGCAGCCAGCATCGGACAGGTGCACAAAGCTGCAAAGGATGGGAAAAATCTTGCTGTGAAAATTCAATACCCCGGTGTAGCGGAGAGTATTAGTTCAGACTTAGCAATTGTGAAGCCTTTTGCTATTAAAATGTTCAACCTCCAAGGAAAAGATTCTGAAAAATATTTCAAGGAGGTTGAACATAAATTACTAGAAGAAACCGATTATGAATTGGAATTAAAACAAGGGCAATATATCGCTGAAGCTTGTTCTGCTATTCCTCACTTGCGTTTTCCCAAATATTATAAAGAACTTTCTTCCCAACGAATTTTAACTATGGATTGGATGGAAGGCGAGCATTTGTCTGAATTTACAGCCCACAATACCAATCGTGAAAAAGGGGATCAATTGGGCCAAGCGATGTGGGACTTTTACATGTATCAAATGCATGTATTACGTCAGGTGCATGCCGATCCGCATCCCGGAAATTTTTTGGTAGATGAGAATGCTCATTTAATTGCCATTGATTTTGGTTGTATTAAGCAAGTTCCTGAAGAATTTTATAAACCTTATTTTGAATTGGCTCAACCGGAAGTGATTAATAATCCCCAATTATTCCACGAAAAGTTATTTGAATTAGAAATTTTACGTGCAGACGACTCACCTAAAGAAATAGCCTATTTCACGCAGTTGTTTCATCAATTGTTGAGTTTGTTTACCCAACCGTTTCACGGTGATTTCTTTGATTTTTCGGATGAAATCTTTTTCGGAAAGATTGCCAAAATGGGTGAAGAGTTTTCCAAAGATACCCAATTGCGTAAGATGAATGGGAATAGAGGGTCTAAACACTTTTTATACATAAACCGAACGTTTTTTGGGTTGTATAATCTATTACATGATTTGAAGGCTAGAGTTCATACTAAGGACTTTGAAAAATATTGTATCAGCTCGATGTAGTTGATATGTTAGTTTGTTTATTTATTGGTTAGGTTGAAAAGAGCTGTTTTCCACGTTTGAAGACGGCTCTTTTTCTTAGCAATAATCTTTGTAGTTTTGCAGTTTAATTTACCTTATGTTACAAGTTCAGCAACTTCAATTCTCATATCTCAATCAAGTTACACTCTCAAATTTATCTTTTGAATTAGAGACCGGACAATTATTGGCCGTAATCGGCGAAAGTGGATGTGGTAAAAGCACTCTCTTAAAATTGATTTATGGATTGTATGATGCAGACAAGGGGCATATTTTTTGGAAAAACCAACAGGTTTTAGGGCCCAAATATCATTTGATTCCCGGTATGCCTTACATGAAATATTTGGCCCAAGATTTTGATTTAATGCCTTTTATTACAGTGGCTGAAAATGTAGGGAAATATCTTTCTAATTTTTTTCCGGAAGAAAAAAAACAACGCACAGCAGAACTTTTAGAATTGGTAGAGATGTCTGATTATGCTCATGTAAAAGCAAAGTTTTTGAGCGGGGGTCAAATGCAACGAGTTGCTTTGGCAAGAGTCTTGGCATTAGAACCCGAAGTTTTATTGCTGGATGAGCCTTTCAGTCATATTGATTCGTTTCGAAAACATTCGTTACGACGCAAATTATTTGCGTATTTGAAAAAAAAGCAAATTACCACATTAGTTGCTACACACGACAGTACTGACATACTTTCTTTTGCGGATGAGATTTTGGTTTTAAAAGAGGGAAATTTATGGATTCAAGGTTCTACAAAAGAGATTTACAGTAAGCCTGAGACCTTTTATACAGCTTCACTTTTTGGAGAAGTTTCTAAATTTCCCTCTCATTGTTTTCATACGGAGGAGGAGTTGTTTTTATACCCACACCAATTGGCTTTTTCCCTTGTAGGAGAGGTGCAAATAGAAGTTGTGCAGTCTTATTTTAGAGGTGGGTATTATTTAGTTCAAGCCCAATTCGATTCGGGCATTTTATATTTTGAACATGCCGATTTTTTAGAAACGGGAACCCGTGGCTATGTGATTCAAAAATAAACCCCGATAGTTTATCGGGGTTTACTAGTGTTATTGTTTTCCTTTTAGGTGTTTTTCCAAAAATTGATCTTGTTCCCACAATAAGTGCAAAATGTTGTCTTTGGCAGTGTAACTGTGACTTTCTTTGGGAAGGATAACCATTCGAACCGGAGCACCCAATCCTTTTAAAGCTTGAAAATAGCGTTCGGTTTGCAAAGTGAATGTTCCAGGATTGTTATCGGCTTCTCCGTGAGTCAATAGTAAGGGGGTTTTCATTTTATGAGCGTTCATAAAAGGAGACATACCATTATAAACTTCGGGAACATCCCAATAATTTCGCTGCTCGCTTTGAAAACCAAATGGAGTCAAAGTTCGGTTGTATGCTCCACTACGAGCAATTCCACAAGCAAATAAATTGGAATGGGTTAATAAATTAGCGGTCATAAATGCTCCATACGAATGGCCGCCAACTCCCACACGATTTCGGTCAATATAACCCAACTTATCTACTGCATTGATAGCTGCTTCAGCATTGGCAACCAGTTGTTCAATAAAAGTGTCATTTGGTTCTGTGGTACCTTCACCTATAATTGGAAAAGAGGCGTCGTCTAGTACCGCATATCCGCGGGTTACCCAATAAACAAACGAACCGTAGTAAGGAAAGGTAAACTCATTAGGGTTTTTATCACTTTGACCGGCAGAATTTTTATCTTTAAATTCTGCGGGATAAGCCCAAATTAACAAGGGTAATTTTTCTTTCTTAGTTTTGTCATAACCTACAGGTAAATATAAGGTTCCGGATAATTCAACACCGTCTTTTCTTTGGTATTTTATGACTTCTTTGTGTACGTTTTTAATACTTTCAAACGGATTTTTAAAGAAGGTAATCGGGGTTAATTTTTGAGACTTAAAGTTTCTGAAATAATAATTTGGATATTCATTTTTAGATTGAATCATTACTAAGACATCCCCTTTTTTGGCATCCTCAATAGAGAGAATTTCTTCTTTTTTATCCTTGTATTTAGATTGATAAACCCGTTTGGTTTTTAACGTGCTCAAATCAAATTCATCAACAAATGGAAATTGACCTTCTTTTGTGTGTCCATCTCCAATGAGATAAGTTTTGTTATTGTCTAGCACCAATACATATCTGCCGTATTCGTTTTTACGTGTTTCAAAAGTACCGGGATCTGAATAAATATCTTGGTAATTGCGGTCTGAAATAACTTTGGGATTCTCATTAAATTGCGAAGGATTAATCCAATAGGTTTTCATATTTCGGGTATCGTACCATCTGTCCATTACAATTGCAGTTTTGTCGTTACCCCAAATTACTCCGGCAAAACGTTGTTTGGTTTTTACAATAGATTTCGGTTGGTTTTCAAACGGAGCTTCCCATAAGAAAACTTCATCCCGAAAGGCAACGTCTTTGGCTTGGTCACCTTCGTCTAAAGCTTCTACAAAGTAAAGAGTTGCCGGTTTGTCGGTTCTCCAACTCATATTTCTTTTTCCTTTTCTAACAGAAGAAAATCCTTTTGGCATAATTTCAGTTAGTGGAATTTCATTTACGGTTTTAATTTCTTTACCAAATTTGTCATAAACTACTACTTTTTGCGGAAATCTGCTCAAAGGTACTATGTAGGAAAATGGCTTCTGTAGGGTAGTTACCATGACAAAGTTTCCATCGGGAGAAATACTTTCGCCGGCATATAAGTCGGCAGATTTGAATAGTTCTGATTTTCCATCTAGGGTAACTTTAAAAAGTTCTGAAGTTACCAAAGTTTCAAAGTTTTTTTCATCTGTTGGGTTTTTCAATAAATCCTGATACGTACGGTTTTGAGAAACACTTCCGTCACCACTGGAAACAATTGGACCTTTGGGGAGATCTTTGTTTTGGTCAATAAGTTTGGGTCGGTTGGGTACTAATTTACGTACTAACAGAGTTTGGCTGTCTCCAAACCAACTGATTGGGCTTCCCATATTGGCATTTAAAGAAGCATCCGTTAAAGGTTTGGCTTGTGCGGAAGCCAAATCCAAAACCCAAAGTTCAACTCCGTTTGTACTGGTGTGAGTAAAAGCAACGGTTTTTTCGTTGGGAGCCATAGCCAAGTTGGCTATTCTAGGGTTTTCGGGTAAGCCTTTCACTTGGATTTCATCGCGTTCGGCAACTTTTCTCACTTTTAAGTTTGTTATATAAGTTACCGTACTTGAAATATTGGTAGCAGGGTTGATTCGCAATCCACCCAGTCTCATTTCGTCCTGACTCAAATCTTCTAATGTTTTGTAGGTACTTCGGTAAGACAAAAGCATGTATTGCTTTTTGACATCCATATTCACCGATGGTGCTCTTTCAAAATCGGCTAATTCTAAAATTTCTTTAGGAGGTTTTTGGTAGGTAATATTTTCTTGTGCCCATAGGGTAGTGGTACCTAAAAACAGTAAAGCGTAAAAAATTTTTTTCATAAGTTGTACTTCAAGTATTAGTACAACTAAAATACATTATATTCCAGAGTCAGATTCAAAAAATCTGTTAAAAATAACTTTATTCTTTCACGATAATGAGAGAGGCTTTAGCTCCGGTGGCTAAGTTCCAAATATTGCTCATAATTGTGTTGCCAAATTCGTCTTGAATGGCAAATTCGGCTGTATTGGGACCGGATTCTCCTTGGTTTAAAGCTAAAAATTCGATGTTATTGAAACCCGGTGCCAATTCGTAATAAAAAATACTGAAACCGTTATTGAGAAAGACACTGTTTTCTATGATTTTATCGTTTATTATGATTCGTATTTTATCACCATCAACCGCTTCGTGATCCCGACACATGATTTTGATAAACTTGGTTTTACTTCTAAAATCTCCAAAATATTTGCCGCGTTTGTACTCTTCTTTCATTTCGGTTTCTGTACCGGTGCTCAAATTGGGTTTTACATCAAATTTAGGTTTTACAAAGCCATAATTTTTGGTCATGTCTATGGTTTTTTCTTCACGAAGTGGGGCAGAAGAACGTTCGGTTTCCGGCTTTGGTTTGGGTGTTATAATCGAAGTGCCACTTGTACTTGGGGTAATGCCAAACGAGGAACCCGAAGGTTTGGGCTTAGATGTTCCGTCTATTTGGGCAAGCATAGACAAACTTCCCATAAATAAAAGAGAAATAATCGTGATGTACAATTTTGCAACCTTCATAATTCAAATATACAATTTTAGCGTTTGTTTTCTCTTAATAAAAATATAATAGTTTGTCCTACAATAAAAATGCCAAAGATGAACCCGTAGTTTTTTTTAACAATTTTTAAAAATCAATGCCTAAAAGGGATTCTTAATTAAAAGATTGCTAAATTTGTTACTCTTAAAATAGTAAAATATTATTCTATGTATCATTCAAAAATTTCAGGGCTCGGTTTTTATGTGCCCGAAAATGTGGTTACTAATGATGATTTATCTCAAATAATTGATACAAACGATGCTTGGATTCAAGAACGAACGGGTATTAAAGAAAGACGTCATGTAGTGCGAGGCGATGGTAATACAACTACCTCTATGGGAGTTAAAGCGGCTCAAATTGCAATTGAACGTTCGGGTGTTTCAAAAGAGGATATTGATTTTGTAATTTTTGCAACTCTAAGCCCCGATTATTATTTTCCGGGACCCGGAGTATTGGTACAACGTGATTTGGGTTTGCGTACTGTAGGTGCCTTAGATATTCGGAATCAATGTTCCGGATTTGTGTATGCTCTTTCTATAGCTGATCAATACATAAAAACTGGGATGTATCAAAATATTTTGATTATTGGTTCAGAATTGCATTCCTATGGTTTAGATATGACCACCCGTGGCAGGGGAGTATCGGTAATTTTTGGGGATGGTGCCGGAGCTGCCGTGATTTCCCGTGAAACCGATTTAAGCAAAGGTATTTTATCTACCCACTTGCATTCCGAGGGACAGCATGCCGAAGAATTGGCTGTTATTGCACCGGGTATGGGGAAACGTTGGGTAACCGACATTTTAAAAGATAACAACCCGGAAGATGAAAGTTATTTCCCTTACATGAACGGTCAGTATGTGTTTAAGCATGCTGTAGTGCGTTTTAGTGAAGTAATTCAAGAAGGTTTACAGGCTAATAATCTTCAAGTTTCGGATATCAATATGTTGATTCCGCATCAGGCCAATTTGCGAATTTCTCAGTTTATTCAACAAAAATTCAAATTAACCGACGAACAAGTTTACAATAACATTCAAAAGTATGGCAACACAACGGCTGCCTCTATTCCAATTGCTTTAACCGAAGCTTGGGAACAAGGCAAAATCAAATCGGGTGATTTGGTGGTTCTTGCTGCTTTTGGAAGCGGATTTACTTGGGGGAGTGTCATCATCAAATGGTAAAAATAGAAGTTACAAAAAAAGCCCGATACATTACATATCGGGCTTTTTTTATAACTAACTTACACTTTTAGAACATTCCGCCACCTTGAGTTTCATTGGCGTCTCTTTGTTTTCTTTGCAAGGCTCTGTTTTTCCCGGAACCAAATCGGTAATTAAAGGTTACGTTGAGCATTCTACTTTCCCAACGAAATTGACCTTGGGCTCTATCGGGATTTTCACCATAAAAACGAGCATACATGGTATTAAAGATATCATTGTATCGAACACTCAAAGAACCTTGGTCTTTAAACAAGCTGTATCTAAAACCCAAATCGGTTTTCCACATGAGTTTATTGCTAAATTGAATGTCTTCTACACCGCTGCGATACATGGTAAACCAAATGATTCGAAATCTTTTTGATACATTGAAATTGTGATTCATCCGAGCATTGAAAGGAACGGTAAGCACTTCTTTTTCTACCAATTCTAAATCTACATTTTCAACAAAACCTGTGACATTTCTAAAATAAACATCGGCTCCAAAATTGGCACTCCACCATTTTTTAAAATTCAAATTCCCCGAAGTTTCAATTCCGTATTCGGTAGCATTGGAGAAATTGTCAAAAGTCATTAATTTTTTATTTTCGTCATACGGACTTTGAATAAATACTTGAGTGATAGGGTCGTTTATGTATCTAAAAAACACGCCCGAAGTAATAGCTCCCAACTTGGTAGTCCGGGTATAATTGATTTCAACCGAATTGGTAAATTGCGGATTCAAATTCGGATTACCTTCCTGATCTATGGTAGGACTACTCCAATTTCGGATTGGGTTTACTTGCCCCAAATTGGGTCGGTCTACTCTTCTGGAATAACTAAAATTCAAATTGTCTTTTTCAGAAACGCTGTACGTTAAAAACGCAGAAGGATAAACGGTAAAAATCTTATCTTTAAATTGTCCCGGTAGCTCGTCTATACGTCTGAAATTAGCTTCAACTTCAAAGTTTTCCAAGCGTGCTCCCAATTGGTAACTCCACTTTTCATTCTGCTTTCCGTAATTGGCATATGCACTCACTATGTTTCTTTTGTAATCAAAATCAGAAAAGTAATTGAAATCCCGGTCAAAAAGGTTGTCTGTAGCATCATAACGGTTTTCCAATCCCAATTCTAATTTGGTTTTTTCATCTAAAGGATTCACAAAATCGGCGTTTACAATAAGATTTTTACCTAAGGTTTCAATTTGATTGGTTTGTAACAAATTGCGATTGCCGTCATAAAACTGACTGTCTTCCGGACGATCGTTTATATTGTAATTTACTTCCAATTCAAATGTTTTTTGGGGTTTTTCAAATTGGTATTTGTAACTCAAGTTGTAAACTTCGTTTCGGCTTTTAACTTCAGACTCAAAAACTTGAATTAGTGTTGGATTTACTCCATTGGTATAATTAACCTGATTGAAGAAATACCCATCGGTTGTGTTTCGGTTTTGGTTTGTAAAAAATGAAAGCGTATTCTTATCATTGATGTAAAAGTCAACTCCGGTTTTTAGAAAATGATTTGTATTGGTATTGTTGATTTTAAAAAGAGTTAAATTTGAATTATTGGCATTGGTTAGGTTTTCGGTATCAATAAATCCACGGTTGTTCCATCTGCCATGATTGATAGAATAGGTACTGTAAAAGTTGAATTTATTGATTCGGTAATTAAAATCTAACGAACCGTTTCCTTTGGGTGTAACTCCAAAATTGGCTCCAGCATTTATATTGGCATTGAATCCTAAATTGGAATTTTTCTTTAAGATGATATTGATAATTCCACTCATTCCTTCGGGATTGTATTTCGCAGAAGGATTGGTAATTAATTCAATCTGTTTGATAGAAGTAGAAGGAATTTGCTGTAAGGCTTGAGATGCCGACAATTGAGAAGGTTTTCCGTCAATAAAAATTTGTACATTAGGATTTCCCCTTAAAGTAACCGAGTTATTTTGAGCATCTACACTTACCGAAGGTATATTGTTCAAAACATCAGAGGCTGATGGCCCTGAATTGATAAGGTCTTGCCCCACATTTACCACTTTGCGATCTATTTTTTGTTCTATGGTAGTGCGTTCACCAACAACTTCAACTTCGGCCAAAACCGTAACATCTTCGCTGAGATAGATAGTTCCTAAATCAAGATTATTCGTACCAATAGTAATGGTGTTGGTGTATGATTTGTAACCAATAAATTGAGCTTCAAATTCGTAGGCTCCCGAATTTATTTTTGGAATTGAGAATTCCCCTTTGTCGTTCGTAATTCCGCCGGTGATAATCTGGTCTTTATTTTTAATTACGATTGTAGCGTAAGGAATGGGTGAATTGTTTGATTTGTCTACTACCTTTCCGGAAACAGAAAAGGAATTTTGGGCCGTAGTTCCCCACATAAAGCATACAAATGCTATAAGACTTACATAAAATTTCATTGGATTAGGTTTGATTGATGATTGATTGATGATTGATTTTTTTGCTGTGTAAATTTTAATGTTATTGTACTTAGTAGACTTCATTTTTAGAATTATGTTACAAGAAAAATAAAAAAAAAGACCTCCAACGTGGGAAGTCTTAATTTCTAAACAACAAAAACAATATAAACTATCTCTTTAATGAAAAGTGAGATTTGAATTCTTTTTTCACTTCGTTTTCTTCGTAAGTTACGGTAAACCAATAATCTGTTGAGGGGAGCGGGTTTCCGTTTAGGGTTCCGTTCCATCCTTGACCATTGGGTCTAATTTGAGCTAAAAATTTACCATATCGATCGTATATAGAAATAAGAGCACTGGGTTGGTCTTTCAAGTCTACTATATTCCAAGTGTCGTTGAAACCGTCTCCATTTGGGGTAAAGAATTTAGGATAATTGATTACCAAAACGGTACCTGTAGCTAGGCCACAACCGTTTTTATCGTTTACTACTACTGTGTGTATTCCAGAAGCTACATTGGTAAATTCAGGACTGTCTTGAAACGGACTGCCATCTAAAGAATATTCATAATTTCCACCCACACCTTGGGCAATAATAGTCACGGTATTGGTATTGCTAAAGGCGACACTGGTTGTAAAACTAATAGTGGCCGGTTCTGAGGCTAATACTTCAACTTCAGCGGGTTCAGAAGAACATCCGGTGGCCAAATTTGTTGCAACTACCGCATAGTTCCCCGGAGCACTCACCGTGATGGAAGCCGTTGTGTTTGGCATTAATTGGGCATCCAAATACCATTCAAAGGTATGTGTTGCAGCTGATAATCCGCTTGAAATTGTGAAAGTTCTCAAGACTAATCCTGTAGCACTTTCTATACATACAAAGCCGCCGGTAGGGGTAGGTTCGGGTAATTTATTCACAATCAATTGAAGTGTTCTTACAGCAAAACAATCGGGTGCTAATATATTGGTTACGCGAACATGAACAGTGTTTTGTTCTGTTTGAGATACCGGATTGGTATTGGTATTTGCCTCAGCTAAAGTTTCATGATAAGTTACTACAAATTCACTTCCGCTTTGAGTGCCCAAAACACTTGCAGTAAGGATATTCAAATTGAAAGCGGTAATACCGTCGTTTGTACCATCTTCATCACAAGTTGTTCGTAAAGAAACAGGGACTTGGTTGGCTACGGGAGTGGGTACAATCGTTACCGTAAATGAACTTTCGTCTGTACAGTTTGGATTGAAACCTGAGTTACCAAAAATATAAACCGTTCGGGTTGTTGTCAATACAGTTCCTGCTGTGATTTGTCCTCCCGATCCATTAGGACCATTATAATAACGACCTACGGTCAATGCGGGTAATTGATAGGATGCACACGTAATTACGTTGGGTAGTTCGTCTACATTATAAACGGTTACTACAAAACTTTTTTGGTCAAAACAGTTGGGAGTTGTTCCTGTTTCGGCATATACATAAAGTGTTTGGGTTGTGGTAATTTCAGATCCGGCAGTTAACAGAGTTCCGCCACCATTTGGAGCTGTGTAATAATTTCCAACGCTCAATGCCGGTAAAATATAAGCATTACACACAAATACTGGAGCCGGTTGTGCAACCAAAGGCGTAGTGTAAACCGTTACCGTAAATGAGGTTTGGTCTATACAAGAAAAGGCCGGTCTGATTTGGTTTTCTTTGTAAATGTATAACGTTTGGTTGCTGGTAATTACAGTACCCGGACTTAAAAGAGTACCAAAACCGTTTGGGCCGTTGGGTTGAGTATAATATTGATTTCCGGGGGTTAATTGCGGAAGTACATAACTATCACAAACGGCAACGTTAGGTAAAGAATCAGCTTGAATATCAAAAACATTCACTTGAAAGCTGGTTTCTGCAGCACATCCGTTTTCAACAGCATAAATATAGATGCGTTGCGAAGTTGTAATGACATCTCCTCCAAATAAGGGTGTACCGGTACCGTTTGGACCTGTAAAATAGTTTCCAATTGCCAATGGGGTTAAGACATAACTGTTACAGCCATCAATATCCGATCTGGAATCTATATTGGGTTTGCTTAAAACGGTTACGTCAAAACTTACGGTGTTCTGACACCCATTCCCGTTATTAATGTAAATGTACAAGGTTTGCGAAGTTGTAATTTCACTACCCGGTTGAAGTAGTGTTCCGGTTCCATTTGGAGCAGTGTAATAATTTCCGGTGGTCAGCTCGGGTAATACATAAATTTCACAAGCCGAAGTTACTGCAGGAACTTCCAATATCGGTAGGGTAATGGTAACCGGAAAACTCAACTGGTCTGTACAATTGGGTTGCGATTGGCTTGGGGCATATACATATACGGTTTGAGACGTAGTAAGCGGTGTACCTGCCGGAATAGCTTGCCCTCCACCATTTGGTGCAGTAAAGTAGCCTCCAATGGGTAATGGGGGTAAGGTATAGCTAATACATTCGGTAATACTGCTAGGAACATTTAAACCAATATAAATGGTAAAGCTAGTTTCACTAATACAACCGTTATTTTCTGCAAAAATATAAATGGTTTTAGTTTCTGTAATAACATCACCGGGAGCTAATGCATTTCCACTTCCGTTAGGAGCATCGTAATAGGTGCCATTTGAAAGAGCCGGAAGTGTATATGAAGTACAATCAAAAACATTCTCCATAGAACTTACTGTGGGAGAAGGAACAATGGTTACTTCAATTCCCATGTTTATAGAACAAAATGGAGGTTCTGTAGATTGAAAATGGTAATAAATAGTTTGGGTATTGGTAAGTACAGTACCCGAATCTAAAACGGTCCCGTTTCCATTAGGCTCCGAGTAAAAGTTACCAAAGGGTAAGGAAGGTAAAACATATTCGGTACAGTATTCTCCATTCGATAATGAAATATCATTAGGGTCTACAATCGTAATCATAAAACTACTTTGGTTGGGACAACTGGGCGTACCTTCTCCCATACGGTAGATGTACATTCGTTGCGTTTCGGTAATTACATCTCCGGGAAATCTTTGCGTTCCGGTACCGTTAGGACCTGTAAAATATTCTCCATTATTCAAAGGAGGTAATGCGTAATTATCACAAACAATTACATCTTCCAAAACATCTACAACAGGTAGACTGGCAATTACTAAATTAAAAGAAACGATGCTAAAACAATTGGAGTCCGTTACATTTTGTACTCTGGCATAAATGGTACGCTCTGTTGTGGTTAATGCATTGGCATTTAGGGCATTGGTTCCATTTTGAGCTTGGGAAAGATTAAAGTGATAGGTTACTTGATTTTGAGTGTTAGATTGTCCATTTAAAATTAAGGGTGTGTGATTGGATAATACAAATCGAGCTCGAGATTGATTGGTAATTAAAGCACATGCAATCAAATCTCCCGGATTGTGAGCCGTAGGTGGAGGAGTTACTAATAATTCAAACGGATGTACTGCAAAACAAGCTGTATTGTTTCTTTGGATACGGACATAAATCGTTTGGTTACCTGTACTTGTATACAATAGGGGTAAGGCATTGGTTCCGCTATTGGCTTGAGCCAAAGTTGCATGGTAGGTTACGGTTGTGGCTGCAGTAATACCTTGAGTAACACGTGGCGTGTTGATTCCTAAATTAAACTGATAACTAGAAGCTCCAGTATCACATCTTAAGATATTGATTGGGGCAGGAGTTGTAAAGTTTTGGTTGTATTCAATTACGATGCTGTCTGATACAGATTGACAAGGATAAGCTATATTCGAATAAGTCAGTACATAAGTGCCTCCTTGGGTTACAGTCAAAGAAGGACCATTTTGACCACTTAGAATTACCCCATTTCGACTCCAAACAAAGTTAAATTCAGAAGGGTTTAATCCGCTGTTAATCACATAAGTTTCCCCATTACATAAGGCATTGTTGGTTGCCATAGTCAAATCATTTCCTAAAACATTTTGACCAATATTGAAAGTATTTGCCGATAAAAAGATAGCCGAATCCGATTGTGGATCTACACGGTCTGCTATGACCAATTTGATTCTGTAGGGAATATTTGGGGTTAAAGTTGCCGAAGCATTCATAACTACCGTTTGTCCATTGAAATTGGTAGCCGAATGGGCTGCTTGAGTTCCTCCGTTGAAGGAACCAAAATACTGTGCATTCTCAGAAGTACAAGCCGAATTATATAAGAAATCCCGAATGGTTACAACAGAAATAGGGGTATTGGTATTGGGTACTACGGCCAAATTGGTAGTAACTCCGGTATTTAAATTGGTTAACAAAAATGCAAAAGCATCCGAAAATTGACATTGAAAATTCCCATATTCCTCGGAGGCAAATAAAAAGTCAAAGTCAAAATAGGGCGATAAAGCCACAAAATCAAATTCCAATACCGTAGCATTTATTGAGGTCATTGCAATACCTGACTGAGCTAGAATAGTTTCCAAATCAGAATCACCGGGCCATGAAGTACTGCCATCGCTCAACATGCTGGTGTTTGGACCTTGAGCATTTAGTACATTTCCGGTGCTCAATATAACGCCTCTTTGCATTGGAAAATTGGGATTCAAATTTTCAAAATACCCAATTCCGTTGGAAGAGCCAAATTGCGAACCTGTTCTCCAAGATATGTTGTTTACGCTCAAACAAGGCGAATTCAATAACACTTCATTTACCAATTGTGGCACGGTATATTGGTTGGTGTTTACCGTAATACTTTGGGCAAAACCTAGAGAGGAAAGTAGTACGAAAAAATAGTAAAGTTTCGTTTTCATTTCAATTTGGGGAATTAATGAATACTTTTATTGACTTTTGACAGAACAAATTAACTAATTTTAATCGATAAAAAGCAAAAAAAATCGATGAAATGCATTTTATGACTTCATAAAACAGAATATACTTACATAAAGCTGTAGAACTTTTCACTCGGTTTATCAAATTGGCTTTTTTTTAATTTTTAAAACAAAATATTCCCATTTCAATTTCACATCCCTTTGATTCTATTTTACTTTATCTGTATCTTTGCCCACCTAAAAATTGAGAACCAATGCATATCACACACATTTTGATTCCCGCTGTAGAAGAAGCTGTACGAACTATTTTTGGTGTAACCGCACCCAAACTGGAATTTCAAAATACCCGAAAAGATTTTGAAGGCGATGTGACTTTGGTTATTTTTCCTCTTCTAAAAGAAATTAAAGGAAATCCGGTAGCTATAGGTACGCAACTGGGAACTTATCTGCAAGAAAATGTAGCTTTGGTTTCCAAGTTTAATGTGGTTTCGGGTTTTCTCAATCTCGTGATTGATGATTCATATTACATTCAATTTTTACAAAGTATTTACACTCAAAAAGCGTATGGTTTTAAAGATTCTTCCGCTTCAGAAAAAGCTGTAATGGTAGAATATTCTTCTCCCAATACCAATAAACCGCTGCATTTAGGTCACATTCGAAACAACTTATTGGGGTATTCGGTGGCTGAAATTTGTAAAGCTTCCGGAAAGAAAGTTTACAAAACCCAAATTATTAACGACCGAGGCATTCACATTTGCAAATCAATGGTAGCTTGGCAGAAATTTGGCAATTCAAAAACTCCGGAATCAGCCGGTTTCAAAGGAGATAAATGGGTAGGAAATTTTTATGTAGCCTTTGACAAACAATACAAAACCGAAATTAATACTCTGATGCAAGAGGGTTTTTCGGAAGAAGAAGCCAAGAAAAAAGCTCCTATAATGTTGGAAGCTCAACAGATGCTTTTGGATTGGGAAGCCGGTAAGCCCGAAGTTATTCAGCTTTGGAAAACGATGAATCAATGGGTGTATGACGGTTTCAATCAAACGTATGCTAATTTGGGAGTCAATTTTGACAGTTTGTATTATGAAAGCGACACCTATTTGCTAGGAAAAGAGGTGGTTCAATTGGGTTTGGAAAAAGGGATTTTTGAAAAAGACCCCGATGGTTCGGTTTGGATTGATTTGACCTCAGATGGTTTAGATCGTAAAATCGTATTACGCTCAGACGGTACAGCAGTCTACATGACCCAAGATATTGGTACAGCTATTCAACGGGTGAAAGATTTTCCCGATGTGGGGGGTATGGTGTATACTGTAGGTAACGAACAGGATTACCATTTTAAAGTGTTGTTTTTAATTCTTAAGAAATTAGGTTTTGATTGGGCAGATCATTTGTATCACCTGTCTTACGGCATGGTAGAATTGCCTTCAGGCAAAATGAAATCTCGTGAGGGAACTGTAGTAGATGCCGATGATTTAATGGAGGAAATGACCCAAACCGCTGCCAAAATTTCGCAAGAATTGGGCAAATTGGATGGTCTTTCTGAAGATGAAAAACAAAAACTGTATAAAATTATTGGTCTGGGAGCCTTGAAGTATTTTATGCTTAAAGTAGATCCTAAAAAATCGATGTTGTTTAATCCGGAAGAATCGGTAGATTTTGCCGGAAATACCGGGCCTTTTATTCAATATACGTATGCTCGTATCCAGTCGATTTTACGAAAAGCCGATTTCGATTTTTCACAACCCGATGTAACACCACCAGTTTTGCATCCCAAAGAAAAAGAGCTTATCAAATTGTTGGAAGCGTTTCCCGGAGTGATTCAGAATGCGGCCCAGGCTTACAGTCCGGCTTTGATTGCCAACTATACTTACGATTTGGTTAAAGAATACAATTCGTTTTACCAAGCCGTTCCTATTTTACCCGAATTGAATGCCGATTTGAAAAAATTCAGAGTGCAGCTTTCGTACAAAGTTGGTGAAGTAATCGCTTCGTCATTTTCGCTATTGGGAATTGAAGTACCCAATCGAATGTAAGAGTTAAAAACCCCAAATTGTTGAGTCGTTGTTCTATTTGTAAATTAAGTTAGGTTTAAAGTGGCATTCAAGTCGTCCTATTTTTTTAAAACCGCTGCAGTACTTTTGGGTTCTGCATTGTGTTTTTTGGTTTTTTTGGAAATTTTGCCCAAACGCATTTTTTCAGAATCAAAAAACTTGACTCAAAATGTAGCAATAGACAGTTTGTTACTCGAAACTTTGGCAGCCGATTCTTTGGCTGTTCCGGAACATGACACTTTGGTTTCCCGAAAAATAACATTTGAGCCTTTGGATGGCATTGAATTCCCTGCTGAATCTTTTGAACAGTACAAAGGATTTCAATATTTGATTCCGTTTTTTGAAAAATTATACCAGTTGGAAATAGAACACCAAGGCGATATTCGCATAGCCTATTTTGGCGACTCTATGACCGATGGCGATATGATTGTTCAAGATTTCAGAGCTGCTTTTCAATCGCAATTTGGAGGTAACGGCGTTGGTTTTGTATCAATTACATCAGAATCTGCCGCATCCCGCAGTTCGGTAACACACAAACATTCTACCAATTGGAAAACGCAATCTTACCTTACCGTTAAAAAACCCCTCAAACCTTTTGGAGTAAATGGCCACGTGTTTTTTGCCAATGATACCCTAAGTAATCCTTGGGTTTCCTACAAAGCCGGAATGGGCAAACATACGGCAATGCTTTACCAACCTACATTATTTTACGGTAAATCATCCAATGAAAAAGGGGAAGTAAATTGTATTATTGGAAAAGATACTTTGGTAAAAACGTTAAAACCCAAATTGGCATTAAATTTTCTTAACTTTTCTGAACTTCCGGTTAAGAGTTTGAAAGCCATTTTTAATAAAGCCGATTCGATACCCATTTACGGATTTAATTTTGATGACGGAAAAGGAGTGCATGTTGACAATTTTTCCAATCGAGGCAATTCCGGTTTACCCATTTCTACTTTCAATCCTGCTCTAATGCAAGAGTTTCACAAAAAATTTGATTACGATTTGATTGTTTTGCATTACGGTACCAATGTACTCAATTACGGTTCTCTCAATTACAATTGGTACGAAAAAAGCATGGCCAAAGTGGTCAATCATTTAAAAACGTGCTTTCCCGGAGTTACCGTTTTGGTAGTATCTTCTGCAGATAAAGCTACCAAGTACGATTTGGAAATGAAAACCGATTCGGCAGTTGTACCCTTAATACAAGCCCAAAAACGGTATGCATTGGTTTCCAAATCGGGGTATTTCAACTTATTTGAAGCTATGGGAGGCGAAGGCTCTATGGCCAAATGGGTAGATGAAGAAAATCCGGCAATGGCCAATAAAGATTATACACATTTTAATTACAAAGGTTCTCAAAAAGTGGCAGGCTTGTTGTATGATGAATTGATGCAGGGCTATGCTTTGTACAAATCTTTGCGAAAACGAAAACCAAAATTAACCGCAAAACCGACTTCCGATTCGGTTAGCCTAAAACCTACAGTCCTTGATGAACCTTAAACTCAGTATACTTTTCACGCTTTTGGGTTCTGCGATTTTGTGGGCTCAAACCGACTCGTTATATGTAGAAATTGATACCACAGTTCAATGGGAAACGCAACCCAATAAATTGATTAATTCTGCGGCTATGGCCGCTTTTTGGACTAAGCTTCAAAAAAACAGCCTTCAAAAAAACGGAAAAATTTCTATAGTTCATGTAGGGGATTCTCATATTCAAGCCGATTTATTCTCCGGCTATTTTCGCAGAAAGTTGCAAGAGCAATTTGGCAATGCCGGACGCGGATTTGTTTTTCCGCACAGTTTGGCAAAAACCAATGGAATAGATAAGGTGCGTTTTTCTTCCCAGTCGGTTTGGGAAAGCCAACGCAATATTTATCCCGATACCGGTGCTCCCGTGGGCCTGAGTGGCTTTGCATTGTTTACCCGCTCCATAGATTGTGCCATAGAAGTTCAAATTCGAAAAACGGAGGCGGCCTTTCATACCCTTAAAATCATTACCCCTCAAAATCAACGCATGTTTGACGTTGCTTTGCAAGCTCAATCCGTTACGGTTGAAACAGAGGTACAACAACCGCAAGTTCACAAAATTAAAAATGGCGAAAGTCTATCGGTTATTGCCGATAAATATAACGTGTCTGTTAAAGCTCTCAAAGCTGCTAATGGGTTGAAAAACAACAATATTCGAGCCGGAAAAAGCTTGCAAATACCCGTAAATCAAACGGTAAAAAAAGCTACACAACGTTGGGAATACAATCGTATAGCTCCAGTACTCAAAGAGGGGTATCACGAATTTACTTCGGATACTTTACAACACCGAATTTTTCTTTTACCCCATGCCGAGGCTGCTTCATATGCCTTGAACGGATTGGTACTCGAAAACAAAAATTCGGGCCTAATTTACCATACAATTGGAGTCAACGGAGCCAAGTTTTCCGATTACAACAAATATGCTTTATTCTTCGAACAAATTAAGGTACTGCAACCCGATTTGATTGTAGTGTCTTTGGGTACCAATGAAAGTTTTGATAAATTGATTTCCACCGAATACATCACACAGTTGAATGTCTTTTTAGAACGAGTGCGTAAAGAAGTACCTCAAACCGCGTTTTTGATTACCACACCACCACCTTCGCTATTCAAACGGAAGTTTCCCAACACCTTTGTAGCCGACTATACGCAAGAAATTCTCAAACAAGCCGAAGTTCAAAACTACGCAGTTTGGGATATGTTTTCCCAACTGGGAGGCTTGTTTGGTATGAAAGAAGCGGTAAAGCAAGGCTGGATTGGTGCCGATAGAGTGCATTATACCAAGGCCGGTTACGAAAAACAAGGTCAACTTTTAACAGATGCTTTTCTGGAAGCGTTTCAACTTTTTAATTCAGAAAACGGCAAGTGATACCTCTTTTTAATTGGAACCATTGGATAGACCAAAATATCCTTTCGATCACTTGGGAACAAGTGCAAAATGGGTTGATATACAATCCTCAAAAACCGCTGCTGTTTAACAGTGCTTTGTTTTTGGGCTTGTTTTTGGTGTTTTATATGTTTTATATAATAACCCAAAAAACGCATCGCTTACGCATTGCTTATGTGGTCGCTTTTTCATTGTTTTTTTACTACAAGTCCAGTGGAGTTTTCTTTTTGCTTATTATTTTTTCGTCGGTATTGGATTATGCCATTGCCAAATTGATTTACGAAGAAAAAGAGGCTTTTTACCGGAAGTTTTACTTGGGGGTTAGCTTGGTGGTCAATTTAGGATTGTTGGGTTATTTTAAATACACCAATTTTTTTATTGATAATACCAATTTACTTTTGGATAAGAATTTTGAATTTCAAGATATCATTCTTCCCGTTGGGATTTCATTTTATACATTTCAAACGCTAAGTTACACCATTGATGTGTATCGAAAGGAACTCGAGCCGACCAAAAGTTTCATGGACTTTTTGTTTTTCGTTTCGTTTTTCCCTCAGTTGGTGGCGGGACCTATTGTTCGAGCCAGTGATTTTATTCCGCAGATATACAAGAAATTGAAACTCACGAAAGAAGAATTCAATGCGGCTTTGTTTTTGATAATAGGCGGATTGTTGAAGAAAGCGGTTATTTCCGATTACATTTCCATCAACTTTGTAGATCGGGTGTTTGATGCACCCAACAATTACTCTGCTTTTGAGAATTTAATGGCCTCTTATGGTTATGCCATTCAGATTTATTGCGATTTTTCGGGGTATTCCGATATGGCAATAGGATTGGCTTTACTGATGGGTTTTTGGTTGCCACCCAATTTTAGAACACCGTATCAATCGGCTTCGGTGACCGAGTTTTGGAGGCGTTGGCATATTTCGTTATCATCGTGGTTGCGGGATTATTTATACATTTCGTTAGGAGGAAACCGCAAAGGCAAGTTTAGAACTTATGTGAATTTATTTCTTACGATGTTATTGGGAGGTTTGTGGCATGGAGCTTCCTGGAAGTTTGTTTTTTGGGGTGTTTTACACGGCTTGGCTTTGGCAGTAGAACGTTATTTTGGCATGTTCATCCGATTACCTAAAAATTACATCATCCGAACCCTTCAAATCTTTTTGACGTTTCATTTTGTGGCGTTTTGTTGGTTGTTTTTCCGAGCCAAAGATTTTCATACGGCATTTGAAATCATGCAAAACATCAGTAAAATCACCTTTACTCCCCAGCAATGGTTGATTATTGCCCAAGGCTATCAAAATGTGTTTTTACTAATTGCGATAGGCTTTGTATGGCATTTTCTCCCCAATAGTTTCATCAAACTACTCCAAAAAGGTTTTGATGCAACGCCTTTAATTGGGAAAGCGGTTGTATTGGCTTTGGTTTATTGGATAGTGTATGCCACGGCCTCTGCCGGTCCGCAACCGTTTATTTATTTTCAGTTTTAGAGTTTTTAGAGTTTTCCCAAAATTGGAGAAACGTAAAGAGAGTACTCTCTTATTGAATAGGATTGAAACAAAATCTATACGGCTTGGGTGATGAGTGTTTTTTTGAAAGTGGGGTAGAAGAGTGGAAAATCCTGATATGACGGTTAATGGTTGTAACCGTTGCACAACCCCTCAAATATACCAAAAAAATCTTGCAAAAAAGAATTACTTTTCTTATTTTTAGTCATGCAAGGAAAAAAAGAACTCACCCCAAAAATACTCTACCAAGTTCATTTACAGGACTTGATTCCGGAGGATAATTATTACCGATTGTTGGATAAAGCCATTGACTTTGGGTTTTTATACAAAGCTACACAAGACTATTATGGCCAAGAAGGACAAGAGAGCATTGACCCGGTGGTCTTCTTCAAAATTTGTTTGGTGGGTTATCTCAACAACATCAATTTCGATCGAAAACTCATTGAATATTGTTCCAATTGTTTGGATGTTCGTTTGTTTATTCGGTATGATATTGATGAAAAACTACCTTGGCACAGCACCATCAGCCGTACCCGTCAATTGTATGGAGAAGAAGTGTTTATGGAACTCTTCAAAAAAGTACTTTCGCTTTGTGTGGAAAAAGGAATGGTGCGTGGCAAACGCCAAGCGGTAGACAGTGCTTTTATCAAAGCCAATGCCTTGATGGATAGCTTAGTAGAAAAAGAAGTATTAGCCGATGTTGATTATTATGCTCAGGAGCTCAATGACAATAGTGAATACAAAGTAAGCCACACCCGAAAAAAGCTTGTTGATCAACACCACCATTGGAAAACAGAAGCTTACAAAGGCATGCCCAAAGGAAGTATCAAAGGCGACAGAAAAGACGAAAACGGCAACCTTATCCGCCCCA
>NZ_DAIOUN010000013.1:0-43335 GCF_036759525.1 Flavobacterium sp.
AAACCCCGGAAATCTCAAATTAGGAACATTAGTAACTTTTTTCCTTTAAAATCAAATATTCCTTTCTTTGAGGTTATTAATCCATTTTAAATAAAATAAAATAAAAAAGATGAAACAAAAAACATTTTCGCAAATCGTAGTTTTATGGAAAACTGATAAAAAACAGTATGTTAAGAAATCTAGTTTTTCCGCTTATTCCTTGTTACTAGAAAATCATTTATTACCTCACTTTGGTCGTCATATTTTGATAGAAGAAGCTGAGATACAAGCGTTTGTTTTTGTAAAATTAGAACAGGGTTTAAGTCAAAAAACGATTAAAGACATCTTAATTGTCTTGAAAATGGTGCTGAAATATGGTGCAAAAAACAAATGGATTGAAAATCATTCGTTTGATGTGCAATTTCCTACTGAAAGAGAAAAAAATCAACTTGAAGTTTTAAGTCGTTCGCATCAAAAGAAAGTTATGCAACATATTCAGGAACATTTTACGTTCCGTAATTTAGGCGTTTTTATTTGTCTTAGTTCCGGTATGCGAATTGGTGAAGTCTGTGCCTTAACTTGGGAAGATATTGATACTGATAATGGAATCATTCATATTCGTAAAACTATTCAACGAATATATGTTATAGAAGAAGATGTTCGCAAAACGGAGTTGCTTATTGATACTCCTAAAACCAAAAATTCTATACGCGAGGTTCCTATGAGTAGGGATTTATTGAGGTTGTTGAAGCCTGTAAAAAAAATTGTAAATCCTTCTTTTTTTGTGCTTACCAATGATGCAAAACCAACAGAACCTAGAACTTACCGCTCTTTTTATAAAAACCTAATGCAAGAACTTGGAATGCCTGATTTAAAATTCCATGGCCTTAGACATAGCTTTGCAACCCGATGTATTGAAAGCAAATGTGACTACAAAACAGTTAGTGTTTTATTAGGACATTCTAATATTAGCACAACTCTAAATTTATACGTCCATCCCAATATGGAACAAAAAAAGAAAGCCATAGATCAAATGTTTCGAAATTTAAGGTAATTCTGAAAATACGATAACAGAAATACAAGATTCCACTAATATTTTTCTAATTTTAGAACCAATTTTGCACTATGTCTAAACAATCTGAACAAATACTAGAAGAAAAACTGATAGCTCAATTAAAAAAATTGGGCTATCAGTATGTTTCATTAGCTGATGAAGAAGCCTTAACCAGGAATTTGAAATCGCAATTAGAGAAACACAATCAACTTGTTTTTTCAGCTACAGAATTTGAAAAAGTACTAAACATACTCCGAAAAGGTTCTGTTTTTGAAAAAGCAAAACTACTTAGAGAAAAACAACATATTATAAGGGATAACGGAGATAATTTATATTTTGAATTTCTAAATACAGAGCATTGGTGTCAAAATCAGTACCAAGTAACGAATCAAGTTACTCAAGATGGAAAATACAAAAACCGATATGATGTTACTCTTCTGATTAATGGAATGCCCTTGGTTCAGATAGAACTAAAGCGTAGAGGTCTAGAATTAAAAGAAGCTTTCAATCAGGTTAATCGCTATCAACGACATTCCTTTGGAGAAAACTCAGCTTTATTTCAGTACATTCAAATTTTTGTCATTAGTAATGGTGTTAACACAAAATATTATGCTAATAATAGAAACCAGAGTTTTAAACAAACGTTTTATTGGACAGATGTAGAAAATAAACGCTTGACTAACATACTAAATGGTTTTACGGATGCTTTTTTGGAGCCATGCCATATTAGTAAAATGATTTGCAAGTATATAGTTCTAAACGAAGCCTACAAAATACCAATGGTTCTTAGACCTTATCAATTTTATGCTGTTGAAGCTTTAATTGAACGTGTTAAGAATTCTACTAAAAATGGTTATATATGGCATACCACAGGCTCAGGTAAAACTTTGACTAGTTTTAAAGCCAGCCAAGTTTTGATGAGTTTTCCCGAAGTGCATAAAGTAGTTTTTGTAGTGGATAGGAAAGACTTAGACTATCAAACTACTAAGGAGTTCAACAGTTTTAGTGATGGGTGTATTGATGGAACTGACAATACTTCTAATTTAGTTAGACAATTTACAGGTAATTACATTGATAAAAAAGGCGAAGCGAAAAACTCTAAATTAATAGTTACCACTATACAAAAACTTAACACCGCAATTAGTAAGCTCAATTATGAAAAGAAAATGAGTGAGTTGAAAAATAAGCGGATTATTTTCATTTTTGATGAATGCCACAGAAGTCAATTTGGAGAGACACACAATCGTATAAAATCTTTTTTTACTAATGCACAACTTTTTGGATTTACCGGAACTCCTATTTTTGCTGATAACGCCAATAAAAATGAGTTAGGTAAACGAACAACGAAAGATCTGTTTGAAGATTGTTTACATAAATATGTAATTACAGATGCCATAAAAGATGAAAATGTATTAAAATTTTCTGTAGAATACGTTGGTCGATATAAACAAAAAGGTACAGCAAAAGAAATAGATATTGAAGTAGAAGATATAGACATTCAGCAATTAATGGAAGATAATGGAAGGTTGGAAAAAATTGCCGATTATATTATAGCTCATCATAATCGAAAAACCCATAATCGAGATTATTCAGCTATGTTTTGTGTTGATAGTGTGAAATCTTTAATTAAGTACTACGATATTTTTAAGCGAAAAAAAATATTGGGTGAACATAATCTAAATATAGCTACTATTTTTAGTTATGCCTCGAATGAAGATGATCTAGACGCAAATGGATTTATTCCTGAAGAAGTTTCTGTTGTGGAAGAACCAAAAGCGTTGTATGGACTACAAGCTCACAGCCGTGAGAAACTGGATGAATATATAGCTGATTTCAACATGCTTTATGATACAAAATATTCAACCAAAACGAGTGAGGATTTTTATAATTACTATAATGACATTTCTAAAAAGCTTAAAGATCGGGAGCGATATCCTGAGAATACGAATAATAGGATTGATATTCTATTAGTAGTTAATATGTTTTTAACTGGTTTTGATGCGAAGAAAGTTAATACCCTTTATGTAGATAAGAATTTGAAATATCACGGATTGATTCAAGCTTTTAGTAGGACCAACAGAATATTAAATGAGCAAAAATCACAGGGAAATATTGTTTCTTTTCGAAACCTAAAAGACAAAACAGACGAGGCGATTACGCTATTCAGTAATAAAGATGCTATTGAGGTTATAATTATGAGGCCTTACGAGGATTATACTGTGAAGTTTAATGAAGCATTTAATTTACTTCTTGAATTAACACCTACAACTGATGATGTAAATGATTTAGAAAGTGAAGAAGATGAATTGAATTTCATCAAAGCGTTCCGAGATTTGATGAGAATAAAAAACACACTGACTACTTTTTCAGATTTCAATTGGGAAGATTTGGAAATGGATGAACAACTTTTTGAAGACTTCAAAAGTAAATATCTTGACTTATATGATAAGGTAAAAAGCAATCATCAGAAAGAGAAAGTATCCATTTTGGAAGATGTAGACTTTGAGTTGGAATTGATACATCGTGATGAAATTAATGTTACTTATATTATTCAGCTTTTGATAAAGTTAAAATCTCAATCAAAAAAAGATACTAGTAGTGCAGAGAAAGAAATTTACAATCTATTGAATACGGAGGCTACCCTGAGAAGTAAACGTGAGCTAATTGAAAAATTTATTTTGGAAAATCTTCCTTTAATAAACGATTCCAATGAGATTGCTACGGCTTTTGATCAATTTTGGAATCAAGAACAGCAAACAGAATTTTTGAAAATTGTGACAGAGGAAAACCTTTCTGCCGATAAAACAGAAAAGTTAATTGAAGATTATTTGTTTGCAGAGAGAGAACCTCTTAGAGATGAGGTTTTAGAACTTATTGAAGGAGAAAAACCAAGTTTATTACAGCGGAAAAAATTGGGTGATAAAATTTTACAACGTATAAAAGATTTTGTTGAGACTTTCATTAATGGTATGACTGGTATTAACTAGAATAGACATTTTTTTAATAGTGGCTATTACTAAATCAATAGAATTTAATTTGGTGATTTCCTTTTGTGTTAATTATCTTTTCAAAATAATGTAAACAATTGAATTTATTTGGTTTTATAGTTTTGAATTCTGGGATTGGAGGTGTGTGATTCTAGAATCAGCACTATAATTTTTAACTTTTTAATGTAGATTGTTTTTTTGATTTGATTCCGGTTTTTTTTAGTGATGAATTTCTGAATTTGATGTATGAAATTCGGGAATTTACTACTCTATCATTTGCTTTTTTCAAAAGAATGAAAGCTGTTGGATTTACTGGGTTTTACAGTGTTTGATTCTGGAATTGGAGGTGTTTAATTCTGGAATGCAGTAGTATAGTTTTTAACTTTATCTGATTGAACTAATTATCTGGAGTGTTACTTTTTTTGAGAACTAAATTCCCGAATTTAGACTGTTCAATTCGGGAATTAATTACTGTACTATTTGTTTTTTCAAAACAATGTAAGCGATTGAATTTACTTGTTTTTACAGTGTTGGATTGTGGAATTGGAGGTGTTTGATTCTGGAATCGAATGTTAAATTTACAGACTTAGTCTTTAACTTCATCAAGTGTAATAAACTCATTGACTAAAGCACACACTATAACTCCGATGAAGTTTTTTGAACACGTTTTTTCCATTAGATTTCTTTTGTGCTTTTCTACCGTTTTTGGACTAATGTTTAGTTCATAAGCTATTTGTGTTCCGCTGTACTCTTTTAAAGTTAGACGAACAATATCCATTTCCCTCTCGGTGAATACTAATGACTTTTGCGTATTAGTAATTATAGATGAATCTACAAGAATGTGCTGTATTATATCTGAGAGGCTTTTTTCGAAATAAAAACCACCATCGCTTAACTTTACAATTGCGTTTTTTAATTCGGATGGGTCCGTATTTTTGGTAAAGTAGCCGTGTACTCCTTGATCCATTACTTTTTTTATCGCTTCTTCTTCCTTTTGAAGTGTTAGAATCAATATTTTTATATCGGGATATAGATCGTTTATTTTTAGCGAAGTTTCAAAACCATCCATTTCGGGCATTTGTAAATCGAGTAATACTATATCTACTGGTACTGATTGCAATTTTTCAAGTAGCTCTTTTCCATTTGCCGCTTCTACTACTACTTGCGTATTTTCGAAACTACCCACAAGAAGACTCAGGCTTTTTCTAAAGAGTGTATGGTCGTCTGTGATGGCTATTCTTATCATTGGTGTTTTTTTAATTGAATTTGTATTTTATTTCCTTTTTCGGCATGAATTTGTATTAGTGATGCATTTATAAGTTTAGTTCTGGATAGAATGTTTTTTAATCCCATTCCGGAAGCGTTTTTAAGGTTTTCATAATAATCAAAAGGGATTCCGTTGTCTGCTATGTTTATTTCAATTTTATCGTTATTTTCCTGAAAGGAACAATCAACGGTGCTACTATTTCCGTGTTTTATGCTATTGGAAATAAGTTCTTGAATTATACGGTAGATTTCATAGGCATTTGATGCGGAAATAGGTATGTCTTTTCTGTAATAGCTGGAAGTTACAGTTATATTATTCCACTTGCTTACCTTGTTGAAATATTCTTCTAAAGTGGGTATGAGACCGAGATCTTCGAAGGTGGGAGGCATCAAATTATAACTAATATCTTGTACATCTGTTAGTACATTATCTAAAGCTGACTTGATTTCATTGAAAACGGGTTTATTGTTGGTGTCTTTTTCTTTTTGATCTAAAAAAGTTACATAATTACGGATTGCATTCAAATCTCCGCTGATTCCATCGTGAATATCAGAAGCAATTCTTTTTCTCTCTCTTTTTTCGGATTCCATGGAAGCCTTTAATAAGTTTTCTGATTCCGCTTGCTTGATTTTATGAAGTTTCTTTTGATATATAATCGTTAGAAACACCACTAAAAGTGTCATGAGTAACATTATTGCAGTGCCTATCCAAAAAAATACTTTTAGTCCTGTTTCATTTTCCATACGCCAATACTTAAAAGAATCCTTAATATCAATGAGGCTATTATATTGACAATCCAAAAATCGAAGAAATAAAGATTACTGTTGTAAATAAAATTACTCGCTATAAATAAAAATAATGTACTTGAATAATAAATGATTAAACCTGTAATAAAATAGAAGTTATCATTTTGCCATAGATTCTGTTCCTCCATTTTTTCAAATAAGTTTTTAAACCATAACGCAATAAAGGTAAAGACAAAGATGGTGATGGGAATTCTGTTTAATGCCGTTGTAATGAATTTATTTTCTTCACTAAAAAAATAGAACGATACAAGATAAACCGATATAAACAGAATGAAAAGCACTCTGAAAAGATTTTTGTAATCATGCTTTAATAGTTTAAAAAAGAAATAATACAATGCTATAAAACTCAAAAAAGGATACAGTTGAAACCAATACAATGTATTAATCTTTAAAAGCCCAGAACCAATAAATTCATATAGTGTACCTATCGCTGTTAGCCATAAAAGAGGAATAGCAGGATGGTTCTTATCATAAGCTTTCTTCTTTAGAAACAAAAAAAGTAAAGGAAGTAATCCAGCAAAAAGGGTTATATAGAAAACGATTTTATACAAAGTTTATTTTTATCAGATTGTGGTAAACCAATTCTTAATTTATGCGTTTATTCTTGAATTTTGTTGTCTTTTATTTTGCAAATTAAAGGCTTTATTTATCAATTCAAAATGCGGGTTTTCCCGTATTGTCTTGAGTAGTATATCTTAATAGATTTGTTAGCTAAATTATATTAAACAAATTAAAATGAAAAAGTATTTATTTGTTGTGTTACTATTGACTGTTTTTACAGCAACTTATGGTCAAAAAAAGAAAGTTGCCGTGGTCACGTTTTATGCAAACAAGATGGTTGAATTTAAGGAGCTTGGCATAGGAAGTGAGGAACTAATCAAGGATATACTTGATTTACGAGACAATCCTGATTTTAATCTAGCTCCTCTTTTAGAGCAATATCATTCTAATTTTTTTACTGATTATGCCACTACCTTTCCTTTTGAGTTGTTGCCTGAATCTTCTGTTGTTGACTCTGAAAAATATAAAAATTTTGAACCAAAATTTGAACTAAGTCAATATGATGCCAATAATTATTTGAATTATGGCAACTATAAATACATCTATGAAGGTTTTGCAGGAAAATATAATGAAGAAGGAATCACCAAATTATTTGCTGACAAAGCTGATGGCGTTTTATTTGTAAATATTGATTTTGCTTTTGAGAAAGGATTTGGCGTTGGCAAAACAATGTCTATTAAAATGAGGGCTACAACACGTATCGCCTTGTATAATAAAAAAGGAGAGAAAGTGTTTGCTTTTTCTGAAAGTGAGCGTTCTAAGAAAACCGGAGTCATGGTAGGTGGTATTCCGGTGGTTAAACCCGAAAAGATTTTACCAATGTGTGAAAGTGCTTTGGAAGAATTGATGGGAGATTTGAAAAAGCGTTTAACCAAAATTATTTCAAAAGCTGATAAAAAGTTATAAATGAAAGATATAGTAATTAAAAAAAATACCTTTTTTAAGGCATTGTTTAAAAGGAACTTATCTTTGTCGGAACTTATTATGATGGTACAAGCTACGCAATAAACGATAATTTATTGCTATTGGTAATGTTTGAAATTGAGCGTATTATTATACTATTTTATTAACTATTAAAATTTAATTATGAAAAAAAGAATATTTTTATTCTGTTTTATACAATTTTCTACTATTCCAAGTTTTGCACAATGTTGGGAGTCTGTTGCTGTAGGCTATGCTAATGTTTTTGCTATAGCCGATAACGGTACATTGTGGGCATGGGGCAAAAATACTTTTGGAGAGTTAGGTGATGGTACCAATGTTCTAAAGAATTCTCCTGTTCAAATTGGGACAGACAATAATTGGAAAGAGGTTTCACCTAGCATGGACGGCATTTACTCTTTTACACTTGCCGTAAAAACAGATGGCACTTTATGGTCATGGGGAAGTAATAATAGAGGACAGTTGGGAGATGGTACAACTGTGTTTAGAAATTATCCTATGCAAGTGGGTACAGATACTGACTGGAGTACCGTTGCTGCCGGTCTTAGTCATTCCATTGCTATTAAAGAAAATGGCACACTATGGGGATGGGGATGTTCTGAAAGGTTTGCTTTAATAGGGTTTCCAAGTGGACCAAATATTTTAGTTCCCGAGCAAAGAAGTCCTGATACCAATTGGAAGGAAGCTTCTGCCCATGATCGCGTGACAGTTGCGGTAAAAACAAACAATACAGTTTGGGGATGGGGTTGGAACCAAAGTGATATGTTGAATGCTCCGCCAGGTGCAACAATTGCAGGTGATGTTCAATATCCAGTTCAAAAAGTATCAGGAACAAATGTTAAACACACTAGAACAGGAAATAAAAGGAGCATGGATATTAAAACCAATAATAATGTCGGGCCAAATAATGAGCCTTATTATGTTAGAGATGCTGATACCGGTGTGAACACATCAGCCTATATTAGGTTTGACAATAATACTTTGTGGTATGGTGGGATAATGCTAGGAAGTACTAATCCAAATAATCAAGCACTAACGCAACTTTGTACTGCTACTAATTGGGTAGCAGTAAGTATGGGAAGCCAATGTGCAGCTGCCATAAATTCAAACGGTGAAATATGGACTTGGGGAAGCAATTTTCATGGTGGATTGGGCATAGGTGTTAATAGTACAGCGAGTAGTTCAACCGTTCCTGTGCTTATTCCTTGTCCAAGTATATTGAGTACTTTCGAGCATGAATTAAAAATGGCGTTGCAACTCTATCCTAATCCTGTTCAAAATACATTTACTTTAGAATCTGACGCGGTAATAGATCGTTTGGTAATTGTTGACATTACAGGTAAAGAACTTTATCATCAATCATTTGCTACTAATGTAGTTAATGTGAATGTTAGTCAGTTTAGTAAAGGATTGTATATTGTTCAGGCTTTTTCAGGAGGTTCTCAAAGTCAGATTAAATTTGTGAAGGATTAAGTTTGATGCATAAATTATAAATGAAAACAGGCTCAATCATCTAATGAGTTACGGAAAATTTCAAAAAGAAGCAGGTGTATATACTAGTTGGAGGAGAAAAAACAATCTTCCTAACTTGGATTGGAAAAAAGTTGATGAAATTATTCGGGACAAATGGATAAGTGACAAACGTTATAAAGAACTTATTGCTTTTATCAATGAAAATTGGGAATCTGGGAACGGTGAGGATTTTGTTCGCCCTTTGAGTAAACACTTAATTGACAACAAAGAGTTGAACTTTTACAAAAGATTGTGGAAGGGTATTCTTCGAAACAGACTTGAAAAACTATGGAGTCAAGTTGAATACCAAAGGTCAAATTACCCTAGTATCACATTAAATGACATTATAAATACGGACATCAAAAATTTTAATCAATTTTCCTCTGACGAATCATTAGAAAGAACACTCGCTTGGAGTAGACTCTATATAATTCAAGGAATTAATGAATTTATTACAGGTCTTAAAGAGTTAAATGATTTTGAAGAAGTTGAAAAGCAAAAATCGTTATTTTCAATCGTTTCTAATCTTGACAAACCCAAACCAAAGCCAACTACAGATAAAAGGAAGATTGATGAATGCTTATTTTGGCAATTGATTGACGAATCACGTAAAGTCTCAACTGACCAATTCAATTTTCTTGACAATTTGAAATCAACATTAGAAGCATTTCACCCCAAAGAATTGAGAAACTTTGACAAGTTGCTGATAACAAAAGCTAATGAATTAAATACTTGGGAACATTGGGCGTTAGTTTATATTGTTAGAGGCGGTTGTGGAGACGATGAATTTGATTATTTTAAAGTTTGGGCTGTTTCCAAAGGGAAAAATGCGTTTGATGCGATTAAAGATTTGAATGAAAGACAACTTTTGCAAATCTTTGACGAAGACCCGCAACTTGAAGAATTATATTATTTAGCAGAAATAGTATATGAGGAAAAAACTTCTGATTTAATGCCGCCTGTAAAAGTTAAGGCTACTAAGTTGACTGGTAAACAGTGGGAAGAAGATAAACTACATCAAACTTTTCCGAGACTATGTAAACTTTTTAATTATGGATGACAATAGAAAAACAAATCAGTTGAAGCAATGAAAATTATATTTACCATAGTAATAATACTACTTTTAGTCAGTTGTGATAAAGAACAAAGGCAGAAAGGTGATATTGATTTACAGACAATAGATACCATAAAAATTACCAAGAAAGAAACAAGCTATACCGATCAGCAACTGGAAATATTTTTAGACAGCATAGGTAACTTTACACCTTCTTATTTTGCAGACAATGTTTCCTTTGTTGCAGATTCTATTTTTAAGAATCAATTGCAAATGAATAAAGTCATTTCCCAGTCTGACTTTTCTAAACTTAAATTTGCAATCAACGAAGAAGATGAAATTTTAAGGACTATTGACATTAAAACCGCAAAAAATATTTTTGGTGAAATTCAGGTTGACAGTTCTTTTGTAGCTGATGGGAAAATACCGATTACATTTTTTTCGTTCGACAAGAGAAAAGAAGATTTTAATGAGTTTGCCATTTGTCTTGGTTATACTGATGCCGGAGAGTTTGGCTGGAGTTGTGTTTTGTATTTCTTTAAGAATAATAAAATTATTGCAAAGCACAACATTTATCATCGTTACGGTCTAGAACTAAACCATTATAAAGATAGCGATGGGAAAACAATTATTTATTATAAAGAGAATTTTGGTTCAGGAACAGGAATATGGCAATTCAATTTTTATTTCTATAAGTTTTACAACGATAAACTAATTCCGATTTTGAATGTACTTGAAAATGGAAATTTAAATTCTTGGGGAAGGCGTAATTTTTGGCTAGAAACATTTGTAACAAAGACAAATCCACTTACCTTAAAAATGGTTTATCATCAATTTTTTTATGGAACAAAAGGAGAAGGAGATGATTACAGAATTATTGATGATTCAACATTTATTCAATTTAAATGGGATGAAAAATCGAGAACACTAATAGGGAATTATGAAAAAAGCAAAACCAATAAATTTAAAATTCTAACATACTATCTTGATAGCAATGAATTGCTATTTATCAATACCTACTACACAGAATTGAAAAATGGCCTTAAGAACAAAACCAAACGTCATATCATATTAAATTATTTGAACGGAATAAAAAATCATTATGAGAATAAATAGAGAACTATCAAAATCACAAAAAATTAAGAATAAATATTCAAAAATGGGATTTGGTCTAAGTAGATATAAAAGTTTTTCATTATTCATATAAGTTATGACATGAAAATCTTCTTCATTGAAAAACATCACGTTGTGTTTTTTATAATACCTCGCACTTAAATTTTAACAACCAAACACAGATAAAAAACTTAATAAATAAAATTATGAATAATTTGGAAATACAAATCAATAAATCAAGAATTGCGTTTTTAATTTTTGCACATTTATTATCATTGCTTATTGGAATTTTAATAGTCTATAATCTTTATAAATTTGGGTTGATTCCGGTTGCCTTAATTTTAGTTTTATCTGTTTTTTTATTAATTTTTCCATTTGTTTTATATTTAAATCTTAAAGTAATAAATAGTACCGATGCCGGATTAATTGTAAACGACAATGGAATAACAGATAATATTCAAGTGGCTAAATTTGGTCAAATAGAATGGGGAAACATTAAAGGATATAGAGTGACAAAAATGTTTTTTTCGGATTTACTATTGTTAGATGTAATAGACAACAATATTCTTCTAAAAAAATTAACTAAGAGACAAAAAAATATTGCACAAAATAATTTAAAAAAATTTGGAACTCCTTGTGTTATAAATTTAAGTAATCTTAAACATGATAAAGAAGGGATTATAAAGATAATTAGTGAACATATAAAAAAGATTAATTAAAATAACGAGCAATCAAAAGCTTTCTGGATATAGTTCAATGAAAAAAATAACGATACTATTAATTTCGATATTAATTTTTGCTTGTTCTCAACGACAACAAAATGAAAAAAATATAGACAAAAATGTTGGCACTGATGACGACAGTATCTCAAACTCATTTGAAGCGAGTTATCGTAAAACAAACCCTGCTTTAAAGTACAGTTATGATAATATTTCACAAATTCACAATTATTCAAATAATTGGGACTTAGATAATGATGGAATAAAAGACGAAGTATATTTTGTGGGAACAGGAGGAGCTCATTTATTTTACTTCTTGAGAGTGGTTTTAAGTACTGATAAGAAACCTAGAGAGTTTACTTTTATTGAGACAGATTATCCAATCTTAACAGGAACAGACACTCTTAATTATAAAAAAGATGTTCATGGTTTTATAGTAACAAATTTAGGTGAAAATCTAACACCAACTATTATTATACGACTTGACGATCAAATTTATCGCAACAACAAAGAATTAAATAAGATGAAAATAAAGACAAAAAATGTCTTGATTAGTTTTGAAAATGGGAATCCTAAATATGACAGTTTATAATAGCTTTTTATAAAAGGTCACACGGAAAAAAATTAATGAAGAAAAGGCATATTTAGAAAAAAAATATAATCTAACAAATGAAAACTTATTAATATGAAAAACATCATCAGATTACTAACAGTAGTAGTTATCTTCATTACGACAAATGTATATAGCCAAAAATGCAAATATGATTATCAAAAGAAAGATGAAATTACAGGAGAAGAAACCAAAGGAAGCACCTTTGATGTAAAACGTGGTTGGAAATTTGGATTAAATAAGAATGGAAATCAATATTCTGTCGGAATTCTTATTAATTTAAACGGGAATGTGAGGGATATAATTACTCCTGAAAACACCATTATCTTTAAACTAGAGAATGGCGAAATAATTACTGTCAAAGCAAATCAAGACTATGTGCCTACAGCACAAGCTACCGAATATGGTATTGTTTCAATTTATAATTCACGCTATACTATTTCCAAAGAAGATTTACAAAAAATGGCATCTTCTCCACTAATTTATATAAGAATCAGCATTGGCCTTCAAACTTATGATGAGAGTCTTGTTGCTAAAAAAGGAAAGTCATTTCAGGAACAAGCAAGTTGTATATTGCAATAAGATTACAATTTGGTAATAATTATATCAGTAAGTGGAAGATAAATGCACACAGTTTGGGTAGAATTATTGTAATAATTTAATATATAAAACATAGTATAAGAATATAACATTGGTCAATGTAAAAATTGAAATGTTCGTGATTAAAAATTCGTTATAACTCAAAACCGGACCGGTATAAATTAGTTTATCAAGATTACATAAAAAGATTATGAAATATCTATTATTATTTTTCATTTCAATAACTTATGCACAAAGTCAAAAGTTTATTCTTTTAGATGAAGAAACACTTGAATTTATTGGTGAAGTAAACTATACGCTTTATCTCAATAATAAACCAATTTTTTCTAACTTAACCAGTAAAGACAGTATAACACGTTTGCCGAAAGAAATTAGCTTTGACTCAATAGCTTTTACTAAATTTAACTACAAAATAGCTGGTTTTAAAAAGGAAAATCTAACTGAAGTTGTTTTGCTTAACAGAACTGTTTATGAATTAGATGAGGTAATCATTTCTAACTCAAAACCGAAAGAGATTGTAATAGGTGAAGAATCAAGGTTTATAAAAAACAAATCTGCTGCTTTATCAAAAAATCTAGATTATGGAATTTTATTTCGTGAAAATGATTTAAAAAACATGATGATAAAAAGAATGACTTTCTTTGTTGAAAAGGTCACCTATAAAACAAGTTACAAGATAAAGTTTTATACTGCAAATGAGGTTGGGGATTTTATGACTTTATTACAATTACAGGTTAAAGAATTGCTATTTGAGAGTCCAATTTTAACAATTGAAAAGGGAACAAAAAATAAAGTTGAAGTAAATCTAGAAGAATATGAAATTAATCTATACAACAAAAATGTATTCATTTGTTTAGAATTACAAGATTACTTTGATGAAAACAATACTATCATTCAACCACAATTAAGTGATCAAACCCGACTAAAATATCAAATATCGAATTTAACTAACTATTACACGAAAACATACGATTTGAACACAAAAAAGCTAAGTAATGATATGATCAATATTAACGGGATGATTAGTCGTGATTTTGCATTTGTGTTTTTTAAAAAACCTCATAAAAGTCAACTCGTTGCACCTGCAATACTTTTATATGCTGTAAAGTAATTCAATTTTAAGTGTATAAATTGAAAACTGGAAATCTCTAAAAATATAAATGTTTTGAAACAAACTAAGTATCTATCATTATGGAATTGATTTGTGGGCACTTTATTGCGATTTATGACTTCAAGAACTTTTTGAAATGGGTTGTATAGTCAGTTTGTGTTTTAGTAAAGACATGTCCTCACTAACTTTTTTGTCCAAAACTTTTGCATAGTGTTGGGTAGTATGTAGATTTTTGTGACCCAACATTTTGCTAACGGTTTCAATAGGTACTCCATTTGTAAGTGTTACCGAAGTAGCAAAAGTATGTCTAGCCATGTGAAAAGTTATTTCTTTAGGAATATCGCATAAATCACCAATTTCCTTTAAATAGGCATTCATTTTTTGGTTAGTGAGTATTGGTAGAATGCTATTTTCATTTAAGCATTTAGGGTGATTACTATATTTTTCAATAATTTCTTCAGCTATTGGTAAAATTGGAATTTTAGATTTTATTTCTGTTTTTTGACGGTTTTTGAAAATCCATTTTTCGCCATCAATGCCGATACCAATATGGTCTTTTTTCAGTCCTTTTACATCAATGTAAGCTAGACCAGTGTAGCATGAAAAAATGAAAATGTCTCTAACTAATTGTAGTCTTTCAGATGATATTTTTTTGTTATAGATTTTCAATAGTTCCTCTTCGGTTAAAAAGTCTCTTTCTACTTCTTTCATTTTGCCTTCATATCGAGTAGTTGGGTCTTTATCCAACCAATCATTATCTAGGCAAATCTTAATGATTTTTATAAAATTTCTAACATATTTAACAGCTGTATTGTTATTGCATTTTTTTACACTTCTCAAATAAAATTCAAACTCGGTTACAAAGGCATAGTCGATTTTATTGATACTTATATCTCTCACGTTGTATTTCCAAAAGATAAACTCCTGAAGGTGTTTTAATGAAATTTTAAATCTCTCTAAAGTTCCATAAGCATAACCATTTCCAATCAAATCTTTAATTTTATCATTATGGCTTTGATAAATTGGAATGATCATTCGCTCACGTTCATGAGTTCCAGTCAATCTTGATTTAAAATTCTCCAATGATAATTCTTCGTTCTTATGAAGTAATTCCATTTGAATGTCAAAAACCTTTGATTTAATTAAATCCAGATAGTTATTTAATGACCTGGCTTCTTCTGAGTTGCCTTTCATTTTTGATTGTTCCGAGGACCATTTTGATTTTTCAATGAATTTTTTGGTACTGAATTCAAAGCGTTCTCCATTTACAGTTAACCTGAAATAAATTGGCAATTGACCGTTTTTGTTAGCTTTTGAAGTTTTTGCATAAATATGCACAGTGATTTTTGCTTTCATGGTGGTGACCTTTTAATTAGTATTCAATTTAATTTTTAAACTTTTAGTAAACAAGATGTACACTTTTTGAACCAGTATTAAACTGGTTGTTAGTACAGTGTTTACAGTGCTTGAGAGAATTTAGCGAGACCCAAAATTGTAAAAATTTTTAGGGTCTCGATTTTGTCCCTTTCGCATTAAGATTGAATGAATAATTTGGTATATGCCCCAAAGCAAAAAGCCGATAAATCTTAAGATTTATCGGCTTTTGTGACCATTTGTTTTTAAATGTGTGGGCGATGAGGGGTTCGAACCCCCGACCCCCTCGGTGTAAACGAGGTGCTCTGAACCAGCTGAGCTAATCGCCCGATTAGTGCTTGATTGCGAGTGCAAATATAGAACACTTTTTGGTATCTGCAAATAAATAATCAAAAAAAATTAAATTATTTCAGCAACAACAAAAGTGCTTCCTCCAACATAAATAAAATCATTGGGCATTGCCTTTTGGCTAGCTTCATAATAAGCTTCTGAAACAGAATTGTATACTTGACCTTTAAGTCCAAAATCAGATGCTTTTTCTTGTAGAATTTTGGGATTTAAACCTCTCAAATTTTTTGGGCTACAAAAATAATATTTTGCCTTTTTGGGAAATAAAGGTAAGATTTCATTCATATCTTTATCGTTAACGATTCCCATTACAATATGTAATTCTTCAAATATTTCGTTTTCTATTTGTGTTAGCACTTTGGAAAGTCCGTGTTTGTTATGAGCTGTATCACATATAATTTTTGGGTTATTTCCCAATTGTTGCCACCTTCCCTGAAGACCAGTATTTTCAATCACATTAAGAAATCCTGATTTTATAGCGTTCTCATTTATGTTGAACTCGGTAGTTTGTTTTAAAATGTGTAAAGTTTGAAGAACGGTTTTGCAATTTTGTATTTGATAATTTCCTTTCAAACTAGTGGGGTAGGTTTCTTTTATTAAGTCGCTGGCAAAGTATATTTCAGATTGGGTTTCAAGTGCTTTCTTTAGAAATACGGGTTTAGTTTGAGTATTGTATTCGCCAATAATAACCGGGACCTTATTCTTAATAATACCTGCTTTTTCAAATGCTATAGCTTCCAAAGTGGTACCTAAAAATTGAGTATGATCAAGTCCTATATTGGTAATAACAGACAATAAAGGAGTGATAATATTGGTTGAATCCAAACGACCACCCATACCTACTTCTATTATTGCAATATCAACATTTTCCTTTACAAAATAATCGAAAGCGAGACCTACAGTCATTTCAAAGAAACTGAAATGGTAATTTTCAAAAAAGCTTTTATGTTTTGCCACAAATTCTACCACAAATTCTTCTTTTATCTCTATGCCATTGATTTTAATTCGTTCTCTGTAATCTTTTAAATGAGGCGAAGTATACAATCCCACTTTGTAGCCCGATTCTTGTAGAACCGACGCCAGTAATGAAGATGTAGAGCCTTTGCCGTTAGTTCCGGCTACATGTATGGTTTTTAGTTTATTTTCGGGATTTTTCAGGTGGTTGGCCAATAAAATAGTATTGGATAAATCGGCTTTATAAGCCGAAGCCCCTTGAGTTTGATACATAGGTAACTGGTTAAATAACCAATTGACAGTTTCTTGATAATTCATGATTAAAAAATGAAACCCCACTAATGTGAGGTTTACAACTGTTTTTATTATTCTATTATTCTCCGTTTCTAAAGTTAAAAACTATAAATCCAACTTGGCTATCAGGTGCATTACTGTCTTCGTTCCATTTGTATTTATAGGCCGATTTGATAGCGGCTTCCTGTAAACATTTACTGGTTGTATTAGAACCGCTTGGGCTAAATTTGGCATTAATAACCGAACCGTTTTTACTTACTTTGACTTCAACAACAATAGTTCCTTCGTCGTTACAGTCGGCTTTTACGGCACCCGGATGGGTTAATCTTCTTCCGTTTAATCCCCATCGACCACTTCCACTTCCTGTACCTGCACCACTGCCATAGTAGCTATTTGCATAGATACTACCGTCTAACTTTCCTTGATTACCGGCAGTAGTAGTAGTCCCGTCTCCGTCATTAGCTTTTCCGTCATTTTTTGGGCCATTAAGTAAACTAGATAAAGCATCGGTAGTAGACTTTGAAGGTTTAGGAGTTTCTACTTTTTTAGGTGTAACTTCCTTAACTTCTTTTATTGGATTGGGTTTTTTGGTTTCTTTAATTACAGCGGCATCAACATCGTCTTGTGTAATAACGTTTTCGGTAGTTGGACTGGTTGTTGGATTTGATTCAGTGGGTTGTGGAGCTGTTTGTACAGTTTCGGTAGTATTTACATTACCAGATCCAAAATCGGTATTCCCAAAGTTTACAGCAATTCCATTTTCGGGTGGTGGGTCCATATAAGATAAACCTAAAAAAAGGATAAGTAAAAGCAAAATGGCCATTATAGCACTTGCTAAAACAAATGATTTTTTTTCGTGTTCGGTTTCTAGATATTTCATAACAAACCTTTTTTTACTTACAATTTCTTCCAAAAGGATAAAATTGGAGTCATTAATTTATATTACTTGGGTCTTACAGCCAGAACCACTTTAATTTGATTTCTATTGGCAATATCAAGAATGGCTACTGCTTTTTCAATTGGCACCCCTTCTTCTGCTCTCAGTATGAGTGATTTTTCGTCTTTATTGGGAAATTGAGCCAAAATTTTTGTTTCCAAATCTATTTCTTGAACCGGTTCTTTATCAATAAAATAAAGTAAATCTTTAGTAATGCTAAGTGAAACGTTTTGGTTTTTAGCCGTAATGCCTTTGGCTTTGGGTAAAACAAGATCAAGGGCATTTGTTGTAACCATAGTAGAAGTTAACATGAAAAAAATCAATAATAAGAATACGATATCAGTCATGGAAGACATGCTGAATTCGGGTGTAACTTTATTGCGTCCTCTAAAATTCATACTATGATGGTTCGTTTAATAAATCAAGAAAATCAGTGGCATTGGCTTCCATTTGATGTACAACTTTGTCTGTTTTTACCACAACATGATTGTACCCCATATAAGCGATAATACCCACTACTAGTCCGGCAACCGTAGTGGTCATAGCGGTTTGAATACCACCTGCTAGTGCTTTCACTTCAATCTGCCCCCCTCCGTTTGCCATTTCATGAAAGGCAAGAATCATACCAATAACTGTACCTAAGAAACCAATCATAGGAGCAGCTCCCGCTATTGTAGCAAGAATACTTACGTTTTTTTCTAATTTATAAATTTCAAGTTTACCTGCATTTTCTATAGCTGTGTTTATGTCTTCCAATGGTTTTCCAATTCTTGAAATCCCTTTTTCAGTGAGTCTGGCCACAGGAGAATTGGTTTGAGCACATAGCATTTTGGCAGCATCAATTTTACCGTTTAAAATATTCATTTTGATGTTGTTCATGAAATTAACATCAATTTTTGAAGCCGCACTAATAGCCATTAGCCTTTCAAAATAAAGGTATAGAGCTACAAAAAGGAGTAACCCTAAGGTTAACATTATGAGTTGTCCTCCAATTCCTCCACTAGTAACCAATTCCCAAATAGAAAGGGTTTTCTCTACAGGTTGATCTTCCATTAATGCATTTTGAGCGGTTGCTAAACTATCTGCTGATTGCATAAAATTTAAATGTTTTTAGATTGATAAATTGAATAACGTAATATTAGTGTTTTAAATTGTCCAACGAATGTAGTGTTCTATGAACATAAAAACAAGAGCACCGGAAATAAATCCGACAAAAGCCAACCAAGTAATTCTTTTTAAGTACCAAATAAAATCAATTTTTTCCATACCCATAGCAGCTACACCGGCTGCAGAACCAATAATTAGCATACTTCCACCTGTTCCGGCTGAATAGGCAATAAAATGCCATATTGGGCTATCTACTTCATAAGTATACATTCCCATAGAAGCAGCAACTAGCGGTACATTGTCAATTACAGATGAAAGTATTCCTAACAAAATGACAACAATATCCATATTTGGAATTGCATTTGAAAGGCTTTCTGCGGCATAACGTAAAGTTCCGGTATCATTACCTCCAATTTGTCCAAACACCAAACTTTCTAGACCAGCTACTGCCATTAAAATTCCTAAGAAAAATAATATACTTGAAAATTCGATTTTTGTTAAGGCCTTATGGCCTGAATATAAATATTTGTCTTTTTTATTAAAACCTTCGTAGGGTTTAACATATTCAGAAAATAACCAAACAAATCCTAAGCTGAACATCATACCAACATAGGGGGGTAATCCGGTAATCATTTTAAAAACCGGAACAAAAATTATAGAACCCAATCCCACATACAGCATAGTTTTACTACTTAAAAGGCGTTCTGAATCGACATCTACTTCATATTGTTTACGAGGTGTTTCTCCTTTGAAAGCTTTTAGTTTTGAAGCTATCAAAAAAGGGACTACAAAACAAACTACTGAGGGAACAATAACATATTCCGATAGTCCTATAGCAGTAACTTTATTGGCAATCCATAACATGGTAGTGGTAACATCTCCAATAGGAGACCAAGCACCACCGGCATTGGCAGCAATTACAATTAAAGAAGCAAACCAGATTCGATATTCTCTTTTAGGGATTAGTTTTCTTAAAAGGGTTATTAAAACAATGGTAGCTGTTAGATTATCAATTAATGCTGATAAAATGAAAGCTACGATTCCAAGTGTCCAAAGAAGTTTAACTTTGTTAGTAGTTTTAATTCTACTTTTAATAATGTCAAAGCCTCTATGTAAGTCAATGATCTCAACAATAGTCATGGCACCTATCAAGAAAATCAATATTTCGGAAGTTTTGGCAAAATGGTGCATTAAATTATCTAAAAATCCTTTGGTAGGACTACCGGCTTCGTCATGATTGATATTAAAAACATGACCGTGGGAATCAATAATGGAAAACCATCCGTTATTGAAGCCTAATGATAAAAACGCCCAGATAACGGCTGCCATCAAAAGAGATGGAACGGTTTTGTCTAACTTTAGCGGGTGTTCAAGAGTGATAGCTAAGTATCCGATTACAAACAATAAAATGATAAAAAGAGTCATTTGCAGTAGATTAGGTTAATTGTTTAAGAGCTATTTCAAAAGCAGTTGCACTGATGTTGGTTTTGGTATTATTTATTGCATGTGTTTTTTCTATGGCTTTTTTGATGGTTTCAGAAGTATCAAAGAAAATGGCTTCATCTGTCATTTGAACTTTTTTCTCCATAAAATAAGCAAATACGCGAGCCATTCCACAATTGGCAATGAAATCTGGAATCAAACTTACTTTTGCATCGGTTTCTTCCATTATGGGACCAAAGAAGATTTCTTTATCTGCAAAAGGGACATTCGCTCCACTTGAAATAACTTCTAATCCTGCCGAAATCATTTGGTCAACTTGATTTTGTTGTACCAATCTGGAAGCCGCACAAGGGGCAAAAATTTGAGCACCTATTGTCCAAATTTTTTGATTGATTTCTTCAAAAGGAATCATATTTGGAGATACCAATTTGTTTCCGTCTTTATTCAAGAAAAGCCGTTGAATTTCTTCAAATGTAAAGCCTTCTTCATTGATAATTCCGCCTTCTCTATCAATAATTCCTATGATTTTGGCTCCCATATCTGCCAAGTAAAAAGCCGCAGCAGATCCTACATTTCCAAAACCTTGAATTACGGCTTTTTTTCCAACAACAGTTCCGCCGTATATGTCATAATAATGTCTAACTGCTTCGGCAACACCATATCCGGTAATCATATCGGCTACGGTATACTTTCGATTGACATCCGGAGAAAACTTCGGATTTTCAATTACTTTGATTACCCCTTGACGCAGTTGACCTATACGATTGATTTTATCAGCCTCGGTTGGTTTGAAATGACCATTAAAAACACCTTCCTGCGGATGCCAAACTCCACATTCTTCGGTAATAGGAATTACTTCATGAATTTCATCTACATTCAAATCGCCACCGGTGCCATAGTAACTTTTGAGCAAGGGAGAAACGGCTTTATACCAACGTTGTAAAACGCCTTTCTTTCTGGGGTCATTTGGGTCAAAATTAATACCCGACTTGGCACCTCCAATAGCCGGTCCGGATACGGAAAACTTCACTTCCATGGTTTTTGCCAATGACAGCACTTCATTCATATCTAAGCCTTTACGCATTCGGGTTCCACCTCCTGCAGCACCGCCTCTTAGCGAGTTTATAACGGTCCAGCCTTCGGCTTCTGTTTCAGAATCTTTCCAATTGAATATGATTTCAGGTTGTTTATTTTCAAATTTTTTTAAAAGTTCTTTCATTATTGATTTGTGCGTTTGTTTTTGATATGCAAATATAAACTTTAAAAAAGATTTGTTTTTTTATATTGTCAAAATTATTCAGATTTTAAGATTCATTTTTGATTCATTTCGAGTTTTTGACCTCAAAGTATGATTTTTCTTTATCAAAAACGCATAAAAAAATCCTCTATTGAGGATTTTAAACGGTTTCTTCTTTAAGTTGCTCTTCTTTGATGTTTGAAAATGTTTGTAGTGGAATTCCGGTTTTTAAAGCAAAAGCCGGTTTTTTACTTTTTGACGTTTTGTTTTTCTTCAATTTTAAATAGTTCCCAATTTTGAGTTGGTATAAATCGTAAAAAATGACTACGGTAAGAAAAAGGCTTACAATGTAAAAAACTTGAAATCCGGTTTCAAAATACAAAAGTCCGGAAATAATAGCCCCTGCTAGATAAGAAGTTGCAATAACACTCAAAAGTTTGGCTTTTCCTCGCAATTCTTTATTTTCTCTAAATTCTTTTTTGGTAAACATGGAGAAAAGTATACCCAGATCTGTGGTAGTTCCCGTAAGATGGGTTGTTTTTACCGCAAAGTTTGAAATACTTGCGGTTAATCCGTTTTGTAAACCCATTGCAAATAATAGGATTCCGAGCATTATTTCTGTCTCAATAAGAGTTTCACGATAGTAAAACTGCCCATAATAGCCAACACTCAAAAGGCAAATAATTTCTAAAAATAAAGGCGTAGCGTGAGCTAAATAGGTGTTTGTTTTAGCAACATGAATGACAATTAAGTTTGAAATAAAACTACCTAAGAAAAACAAAAATATCCAAGCAAAAACGATGGCGGTTTGATACAAATTTCCTTTGACTATTTCTGAGGCTAAAATGGCATAATGTCCTGTGACATTTGAAGAAAATGAAAAGAAAATGAGTAATGAAGCCACGTTTACCATACCCCCTGAAAATGCCGTAAGAGCACCTAGCTTTAGGTTGTCTTCTAATGTACGGCTATTACTGAATTTTCTAAGCATGATTACGATTTTTCAAAAGTTAACTTGGCTATTCCTCTAGCTTGAATTTCGGAGTCAAAATTAAGTACCATTTTATGAGCTCCCAATTCTGTTAAATTGTAATTTTCAATGATATTGTTTTCATATTTCAATTGAAGGATGTGGCCTCTTCCTTTAATTTTCCAATCCACTATCCGTTCTTCGGTACCGGCTTTAAGAATTAATTTTCCATTAGGTAGGAATTGCCAAACTTCGGCTTCATGAATGAGTAGGTGTTGACCAATTATTTTTTTGACTTCCGGACTTATTTCTTTGGTTTGATTGGATTCGTTTAGATTTACACGTTCGTATTCCCAAGACAATTCGCTCCAATTCCCTACAATAGTTTTTTCCGGACTTTGTGAAGAAAAGAAAAGTAGAAATACGGTAGTGCTTATCAATAGAAAAACAGTACAATAAGTGATGATAATTTTCATAAAATACAACTAAGAGTGTGTTGGAATTCCGTTGAAAAACAACTCAGCAACTTTACCTTTTTCAGGAATTGAGTTGTTTTTTGGCCAACTGATATAATGTATGGGTAATTTGCTTTTGATTACAAATGGTTTTAAATCAAAACTTTTTCTCAAATCAAGATTCCAAGTATAATCTGCCGGTAAATAAAGACACGAAACTTGATTGGCTTCGGTATAACTTGTAAAGGCTGCTTGAGTAAAACCTGTAAAAATGTCTTTTCGAATTGAATTTATTTTTGAAGCATATGTGTTGGTAATAACTGAGCAGGCTTCTTTAAACTCATTAGAAACTACTTGGTTTAAAATTTTTTGTTTTGAAAAGAACAATAAGTCCCTTATTGAATCCGACAAATGTATTCCGTGTAGAAATATGATATCAAAAGTCTCATTGGGTTTGGATTGACTTAAAACCGTTTTCAAAACGTGTAAGGATTCAATTGAAAAATCGGTGGGTAATAAAATGGTTTTTTTCATGACGCTGTTTTTTTTACAGAGTCAAAATTATCGGTCGCATATTAGAGATGCATTAATCAAAAATTAGAATTCAATTAAAAAGAAGTTTTAAAATTAAAATGCGATTAGAGAATCTTAAAGAAAGATTAAAATGGTTAAATTTTGTACATCGGTATGTTAATTTGAACTGTGGTTCCTTGATTTTGAATGGATTTTACCTCAATTTCACCGCGATGCATTCGGATGATATTTCGAGTTAAAGGCAGACCGATTCCAAATCCTTCATAGTTTTTGGTGTTGGATGCCCTAAAAAAAGGGTCGTAAATGAATTTTAATTCAGATTCCGGAATTCCAATTCCTAAATCCTTCACTACCACAAATACGTGATTTTCTGAAGCTCCCAAAGCTACGCTTACCGTTTGATGATTGGAGTATTTACACCCATTATTAATGATGTTACTAAAAGCTAAATGTAGGAGTTGTTCGTTTCCGTTTACTTTAATCATGTTGGGGTTTTCAGGGAGCATACTCATGTCAAGATGCACTTTATTATCTTGATTGATTTTTTCTAATGTTTCTTTTACATCCATCAAAAGTTGGTCTATTCTTATTTTTTCAAACTTCTGAGTTTTACCATTAAAACCCGTTTGTGCCAAAAAGAGTAAAGCTCTGGTTTTATTTTCAAGTTTTTCGGCTTCTACCAACATAATTTTAATGGCTTCTTGGTATTCTTCCTGGCTTCTCGTTTTTGATAAAACTACATCAGCTTCACCAATAATTGCTGTAAGGGGAGTTCGCAATTCATGAGAAGCATTACTTATGAAATTATTTTGAGTTTCGAAGGAAGTTTCTATTCGATCAAGCATCGTATTAAAGGTAACCGCCAATTCGTTTAACTCGTCATTTTTGGTTGTGGTGTCAAGTCTTAAGTGGAGATTTTCTGAACTAATGTCGTTTACTTTTTCGGTCATTTTTCTCATGGGTTTAAATATGTATTTAGAGAAATACAAAGACAAAAGTGCCGATATCACAAAAGCGGCTAAAATGGAGAAAAATAAAGTACGTTTTAAAAAGGCAGAGTGATGGTGTTCGTAATAATTTTCTGCAGAAGCAACCACGATGAATGGTCCTTTAGAGCTATTGTATAAAATTCCTTTGTAAAAAAAGTTGTCTTTTTTAAAATCTGATTTTCCGTTTTCTATAACTTTTTGAAAAAAAGATAAAGGCAGGCCTAGTAATTTAGATTCGTCATAGAATGTTTCTACTTCTTCCAAAGGGAAAAAATAATCTTTTTCTTGTGGGAGTTTTTCAAAAAACTGATCTCGAAGTTCTTTTATTTCTCTACTATGAGATGCCGAGTTGTTGTCAAGTTCAATTTTTGCTGCTGTAAGGGCTCGAATTTCAAGTAGTCTAAAAAAATCATTGTGTGAATAATTCAAGAACGAGTAATATACAAATCCGCTGAACAATGAAAGTACAATCAAAAAAGGAATCAGATAAAGTAAGGTAGTTTTGGTTTGTGTTTTCATGATTTAATTCTCTTTCATTACATAACCCATTCCAATAACGGTGTGAATCAACTTGTTTTCTGAATTGGAATCAATTTTTTTTCTTAAGTAATTTACATAAACATCTACAACATTGGTTCCCATATCAAAATTTACGCCCCATACCGCATCTAAAATTTCACCTCTAGAGAGTACTTTTTGGTTGTTTTTTAGGAAAAAAAGCAACAATTTGTATTCTGTGGTTGTCAATGAAATGGTTTCACCTTTTCGGGTAACTGTTTTGGTATAATCATTAACGGCCAAGTCATCAATGCTATAAACATATTCTTCTTGTATCTCGGGAGTACCATTTGTGTTTTCTGTGCGTCTCAATAGCGTTTTGATACGTGCCAAAAGTTCAATAAATTTGAAAGGCTTTACCAAATAATCATCGGCACCAGATTCCAAGCCCAAGACAATATTCTCTGAAGTTCCCAAGGCTGTCAAAAATAAAATTGGTATTTGGCAGTTTGTTTTTCTAATTTCTCTACAAACTTCCAGGCCGTTCATTTCCGGTAACATAATGTCCAAAATTATGCAGTCAAAGTTGTTGTTTTGATGAAGCATTAAACCGGATTTGCCATCCAAAGCCACGGTAACTTCATAGCCTTCTTCTGTCAAGCCTTTTTTTATAAATGAAACAACATGAACTTCGTCTTCAACTAGGAGTATTTTTTTCATTTGTGTGAATATCAAGATCACAAATTACGAAAATTTATTGGGTGTGAAGGTTAAAATAGGATTAGAAATCCTAGTTACTTGTAAATTTTTCCGGAACAATGGTCGTTTTTTGCACCTGTGACACTGCTTAAAACATTGACTTCATTTCGCAATCGTAAAACACCCAATAAACCAAAAATCAATGCTTCTTTAAATTCTAAGGTTTTTAAATCAGGAACAACGATTTCTATTTCCGATAAATAGTATTTCATTCGCTCCAGCAAAAAAAGATGATAGGCACCACCGCCGGTAACCAACATTTTTCCTGATTTTTTTGGCAAAGCCAAACCAATTTGAAGAGCTATATGTTCAATAAATGTAGCTAATTTATCTTCGATCGAAATTGAAAATTCTTCCATCAAAGGTAGGGCTGTGCCGTTTACAAATTCCATTCCCAATGATTTTGGATATTTTGTTTGATAAAATTCAATTTGATTTAATTTTTCTAATAAAACCGTATTGATTTTTCCCAAACGAGCTACTTTGCCTTTATCATCATAATCAAAACCCATTTGATTGGCATAAAAATTTAGAACCGTATTTACAGGTGAAATGTCAAAAGCAATTCGTTTTCCGTTTTCTTCAAAAGAAACATTCGAAAATCCACCTAAATTCAAACAATAATCGTATTCAGAAAATAACATCCTGTCACCAATCGGAACTAGCGGAGCTCCTTGACCACCCAATTCCACATCTTGAACTCTGAAATCGCATACTACAGTTTGGTTCGTAATAGTCGCGATTTCGGGTAAATTCCCAATTTGTAACGTCAATCCGTTTTGAGGTTGATGCAAAATCGTGTGACCATGACTACACACTGCGTCTAGGTTTTGAAGTGAATTTTCTTGAACGAAATCGCATGTAATTTTGCCTAAATATTGGGTATAATCATTGTTGAGATTTTGCAATTCTTCATTCGAATAATGTAAGGCATGCTTCAATTTGTTTAACCAATGATTAGGGTATGAAACCGTTTGACAATTCCCAATTTGATAGTTCCAAACGCCGTTTTCAACCGAAAAATAAAGGTGAGCTAAATCAATTCCGTCGAGCGAAGTACCGCTCATGACACCAACAACTTGATAGGATTCTTTAAACATGGCTTAAAAATACGAAAACGTTTGAGAATTAGTGGTAATTGTACTATTTTTGCCCTCAAATTTATAAAAACAAACCTTCAAATTAACAGATATGGATTTCAATCTTACCGAAGAACATTTGATGATTCAACAAGCAGCCAGAGATTTTGCTCAACAAGAATTATTACCCGGCGTAATTGAACGCGACGAACATTCTAAATTTCCTACCGAACAAGTGAAAATGATGGGCGAATTAGGATTCATGGGAATGATGGTTGATCCAAAATACGGTGGTGCCGGATTAGACAGTGTTTCGTATGTTTTGGCGATGACCGAAATTGCCAAAGTAGATGCTTCGGCAGCGGTAATCATGTCGGTAAACAATTCATTGGTTTGTGCCGGAATGGAAAAATATTGTTCTGAAGAACAAAAAATGAAATATTTAGTGCCTTTAGCCAAAGGGGAAGTAATTGGTGCATTTTGTTTGTCAGAACCGGAAGCCGGAAGTGATGCAACTTCGCAGAAAACAACCGCTATCGACAAAGGTGATTATTATTTGCTAAACGGAACCAAAAACTGGATTACCAACGGCGGAACGGCTTCTACTTATCTAGTTATCGCTCAAACGGATATTGAAAAAGGCCACAAAGGAATCAACGCGTTTATAGTAGAAAAAGGTTGGGCAGGTTTTGAAATTGGTCCCAAAGAAAAGAAAATGGGAATCCGAGGAAGTGATACCCATTCCTTGATGTTCACGGATGTGAAAGTGCCTAAAGAAAACAGAATTGGAGTAGACGGATTTGGGTTTGCTTTTGCCATGAATGTTTTGAACGGAGGAAGAATCGGAATTGCGTCACAAGCATTAGGAATTGCTACAGGTGCTTATGAATTGGCTTTAAAATATTCGCAAGAGCGTAAAGCATTTGGGAAAGAAATTTTCAAACACCAAGCTATTGCTTTTAAATTGGCCGATATGTATGTAAAAATTACAGCAGCTAAATTATTGGTAATGAAGGCCGCTTGCGAAAAAGACGAGGGGAAAGACATTGCCCATTCCGGTGCGATGGCCAAATTATACGCATCTGAAATTGCCTTAGAAGTAGCCAATGAAGCGGTTCAAATTCATGGTGGAAACGGTTATGTAGCCGAATACCATGTAGAACGAATGATGCGTGATTCTAAAATCACTCAGATTTACGAAGGAACTTCCGAAATTCAACGCATAGTGATTTCGAGAGGTTTGGTGTAAAAATTTTTCACAAATCAACATATTTTAAAACCCTTTGAGTGCTATCTTAAAGGGTTTTTGTATTTTTAGCACTTATAAAAAAAGGTATGAAAAACATCATTATTACCGGAACATCTCGTGGCATTGGATTGGAACTGGCTTTACAATTTGCGAATGAGGGTCATCAGGTTTTGGCCATTTCCCGAAAAACGCCAAAAGAGTTATTGGAAAATTCCAATATAACTTGTCTTTCCGTTGATTTATCAGATGAAAAAGGATTGCATCAAGTAACCGATTTTTTGTCGCAAGCTTGGAAAAAAGTGGATATAGTTATTCACAATGCCGGAAGTTTGGTACTCAAACCTTTTTCGCAACTCACCCAGTCCGATTTTGAAAAAGTATATCAAGTGAATGTATTTGCTGTGGCAAATTTAACCCGAGTTTGTTTACCTTTTATGCAAAAAGGCGGTCATGTGGTTACGATTAGTTCTATGGGAGGCATTCAAGGAAGCATGAAATTTTCCGGTTTGGCAGCCTATTCTTCCAGTAAAGGAGCGGTGATTACGTTATCGGAATTATTGGCAGAAGAATACAAAGAACAAGGCATCTCCTTTAATGTTTTGGCATTAGGAGCCGTTCAAACTGAAATGTTACAAGAAGCTTTTCCGGGTTATCAAGCTCCACTTTCTGCCAAAGAAATGGCCGATTATATTTATGATTTTTCGTTAAACGGAAATAAATATTTTAACGGAAAAGTGTTGCAAGTAAGTTCTTCAACACCGTAATTATTTCAACAATTAAATGAGCGTAGTCCTCTTAAAATATCTCCCCGAACACGCAGTCGAACCGGTTTTTGAGTTAATCAAAACCCATTCCGTTCATTTGAAAATTGTAAATGAACGGGTGACTCGTCATGGCGATTATAGAAGACATCCTTCCGGAAAACATCAAATTACGGTGAATGCCAATCTGAATAAATACCGTTTTCTGATTACGCTGGTGCATGAAATAGCTCATTTAGCTGCTTTTGAAAAATATGGCAGAAACATAAAACCACATGGAAATGAATGGAAAATTACGTTTCAACGCTTGATGATTCCGTTTATTCGGCCGGAAATTTTTCCGAATTCGGTTTTGCCTTTGGTGGCCAATCATTTTCGAAATCCAACGGCCAGTAGCGATACCGATGCCCGATTGGCTTTTGCATTAAAGCAATTTGACGAACGAAAACCGGATATTCATTTTATGCACGAAGTGCCTTCCGGTAGTTTTTTTAGAATTAAAAACGGAAGAGTTTTTCAAAAAAAAGGACTTAGGGTTAAACGTTATGAATGTCTCGAAGTACAAACCGGAAAGTTATATTTGTTTAATGCCAATGCTGAGGTGGAGATTATTCCGGGTTGATTTATTAACGATTGAAGATTAACGATTTATGATTTTAGAATTGCTTAAAAACAAATCTTATTTTTTCTTGCTTTTGGCAGTAATTTCATTTTTGATTTTGTCTTTTATAGTAGATAAAAAGGAAACATTGGATTTTAATGTTCATGATACTTATTATGTAATTACTTTTCAGCATGCTTATATATTATTGTGTTTGATATTTTTCATTACAGGATTGATATACTTCTTTTTTATTTTTTTTGAAATTCAATTCATTTCAATACTCTCCTTAATTCATGTTTATGGTTCGTTGATTTTTTTAGGAATTTTTTTCTATTATTTAGGTAAAATAAATTCATCTTCCATTTTTGATTCTATTGATTACAATTTAAGAGCTATAATTTCATTATTAATTTTTGTTGGATTGCAATTCTTGATTGTATTTAATCTTTTAATTTCAATCATTAAAAAACTCAGCATCTCAGCCACTCAGTAACTCAGCAACTTTACTATATTTGTAAAAACTTAGTAACTTAGAGTCTCAACAACTCAGCAACTCATACAATGAATAAAAATTATTACGCAATACTAATGGCCGGAGGAGTAGGTTCCCGTTTTTGGCCAGTAAGCACAACCGAATTTCCGAAACAATTTCACGATATGTTGGGTTCGGGTGAAACGTTAATTCAAAAAACGTTCAGTCGGTTATCCAAATTAATTCCAACTGAAAACATTCTAATTTTAACTAATGAAAGGTACAATGATTTGGTTTTAAAACAATTACCTTTGGTAAGACCAGAGCAAGTTTTGTTGGAACCCGTTATGCGAAACACAGCTCCTTGTATTTTATATGCGTCTTTAAAAATTAAAAAAATGAATCCCGATGCCGTGATGGTTGTGGCTCCAAGTGATCATTGGATTGAAGATGAAACCGCTTTTGTTTCAAATTTGCAACAATGTTTTGAGTATTGTCAGAACGAAAATGCATTGATGACGTTAGGCATTCAACCCACTTTTCCCAATACCGGTTTTGGATATATCGAATTTGACAAATCTGATTCAAATCCAATTAAAAAAGTAAATCAGTTTCGTGAAAAACCCGATTATGCTACTGCAAAATCGTTTCTGGAAAGTGGAAATTTCCTTTGGAATGGCGGTATTTTCATTTGGTCAGTCCAATCAATTACGGAAGCTTTTGCAGCTTTTCAACCGCAAATGAATCAATTGTTTTCAGAAGGTTTTGAAGCATACAATACTTCAAATGAAATGCAGTTTATCAATAAGAATTATGCGAATGCCGAAAATATTTCCATCGATTATGCCATTTTAGAAAAAGCTAAAAATGTATATGTTTTACCGGCAACTTTCGATTGGAATGATCTAGGAACTTGGGGTTCATTGCATGAAAAATTAGGTAAAGACGAACAAAATAACGCTGTTGTCAATGCAAAGGTTTTACTTGAGAATGCGTCAAATAATATTATTCGTACCGAAGGTAAAAAAGTTGTTGTGATTGATGGTTTGAACGATTATATTATTGTAGATCAGGGAAATATTTTGTTGATTTATCCTAAAAATAAAGAACAAGAAATAAAAAAAATAACTTCTAAATTATCTTTTTCAGAAAGTTAAATAGACGTTAAACTCAATGAGATAGTTTTCCTGTTTTAACAAAATAAGTACTTTACCACAAAATAGAAACTTGTATGATTCCACTACTAGGCATAGATTTTACCTTACCGCTCAAAAACCCGGTGTTGTTATTTTCATTACTACTGTTCATTATTTTATTTGCTCCAATTCTTTTAAATAAATTAAGAATTCCGCATTTAATAGGGTTAATTATTGCCGGAGCCTTAATTGGACCTAATGGTTTCAATCTTATTGCTCGAGATATGAGTATTATATTATTTGGAACCGTTGGCTTACAGTATATTATGTTCTTGGCAGGTTTAGAAATTGATTTGGCCGAATTTAAAAAGAACAGTGGTAAAAGTCTCGTTTTTGGATTGCTAACCTTTTCTATTCCCATGGCAATAGGAACCCTTGCCGGATATTACGTTTTAGAGTTTTCTCTTCCCACTTCCGTTTTGTTAGCCAGTATGTTTGCTTCACATACGTTGATAGCCTACCCTATAGTAAGTAAGTTGGGTGTAGCCAAAAACAGAGCCGTAAACGTTACAGTGGGTGGAACAATGATAACCGATACGCTTGCTCTATTGGTTTTAGCTGTTATAGCCGGAATGCAAGTAGGTGAGATTAATCAGGAGTTTTGGATTCGTTTGGGAGTTTCGGTTGTTGTTTTTGGGCTGGTAGTTATGCTGGTCTTTCCGCTAATAGGGAGATGGTTTTTTAAACGATTTGATGATAATATTTCCCAATACATTTTTGTATTGGCGATGGTTTTTTTGGGATGTACATTAGCAGAATTAGCCGGAATTGAAGCGATTATTGGAGCGTTCTTAGCCGGTTTGGCTTTAAACCGACTTATCCCGCACACCTCTCCTTTAATGAACCGGATTGAGTTTGTTGGAAATGCTTTATTTATACCTTTTTTCCTTATTGGGGTGGGTATGCTTATAGATTATAAAGCTTTCATTAAAGATTGGAATACCCTCCAAGTAGCGGGAATTATGACTGCTTGTGCTATTTTAGGTAAATATATTCCGGCTTGGATAACTCAAAAAATATTTGGTTACTCACGAGATGAACGCAGATTGATTTTCGGTTTGAGTAATGCTCAAGCCGCGGCTACTCTGGCAGCCGTTTTGGTTGGATTTAATATTATTGTAGATTACAAGCCTGTAAATTCTTATGAAGAAGTACACTTGAAAAGTAATAAGTTAACCACAGAGGATAATTCACAAATTGTTTTTTCTAATTTTCAAAAGGGAGATTATCCAAAGGTGGGTTCTGAAGCTTTGGTTCAAAATTTACCCGCAAACGGAAATTATAAGTTGAGTGACAAAACAGAAATGAAATTTGTTCAAGGCAAATTAGCAGAAATCAGAATTCCGAATCGACTTTTAAATGAAAATGTTTTAAACGGAACCATTTTGATGATTTTGATAACATGTACAATAGCTTCCTTTGTTGCTCAAAAAGGAGCTTATAATTTAGCTTTGGCAGAGGACAACGAAGAGGAATCTGATGATGTAAATACTGTGGAGAGCGATGAAAAGATTTTGATTCCGATGAAGAATATGGAAACTGTTGATGAACTTATAAATTTGGCAGTAACCATTAAATCCAAGAAAAATAAAAACGGTCTCTTTGCTTTAAATGTTATTAGTAACAATGCCACCTCTTCCGGATTGGAAAATAAAGCAAAGAAAATTGTAGATCGTGCAGCGGTTGTGGCTTCGGCAACAGATAATCAACTCAATATGTTGATGCGATACGATTTGAATATTTTAAATGGTGTAGCAAGTGTTGTAAAAGAACACAAAATTTCAGATATTATATTAGGACAAACCGAAACTTTAGGCTCGTCAGATTCTTTATATGGCCCATTAACAGATGGAATTTTAGCCAAAGCTAATACAACTACGTTTATATACAAGTCTGTACAACCATTGGCTACAATCAAGCGTTTTATTGTAGTTATTCCTGAACGTGCAGAGAGAGAAATAGGTTTTCCGTTTTGGTTGTTGAAAATCTGGAATTTAGGAAAAAATACGAGTTCCAAAATTGTTTTTTACGGTTCTGAAACTACTATAAATTTAATTAAAGACATCCATGCAAAGCATCCGGTAGAAGCCGAGTTTAATTTGTTTTCTGATTGGGACGACTTTTTAATTTTGTCTCGCAATATTAATAAAGATGATGCTTTAGTGGTCATAATGAGTAGAAAAATGAATTTGTCTTTCAATCCCATTATGAACAATATTCCAAACTATATGAATAAGTATTTTGATAAAAATAATGTCTTGTTAATTTATCCTTTACAATCTTCATTCTCAGATACTAAGTTGGATTTGAAGAATCCCGGTGCTTTGGATACATTTACCGAAAATTTAGAACGTTTAGATGAGGTTCGTAAATTAATTGGGAAGCTCTTTAAGAAAAAGTAATTGTGTTAAATAAGAAGTTGAATTGAAGTATTTGCATTTTTTTTCTTACTTTTCAAAATATATTTAAAAAAAGTACGATGAAAAAAAAGCTACTCTTATTACGAAATTTCTTGTTTTTACTTTTTTTTCATCTTTGTTGTAGTCATCATTCTTTAGCTCAACTCAATGATTTTACACTTCAAGTTACTCCCACAAACGAAACCTGTACTGCAAATGGAACCCTAACTTTTTCGGTTTCCGGAATTACAACAGGGGCCAATGTAACTTACTCTGTTTATAAATTACCCGATTTAATTACCCCTATAGCTGTTTTAAATGCAACAACTTTGAGTGGCTTAACTTCTGGCACATACACTGTTATAGCTACTCAAACTTTGGGAGCATTAAGTAACTCCAGAGTACAAAATGCTGAAATACAAGATGTAAGAACGTTGCTCACCTATCAATTGATTGGACAAAATGAAGTTTGTGGTTATGATGGTGTAATTCGAGTCAATGTTCTCACTGGCACAGCATTATCTTACGAAATTGTCACCGGTCCTGTAACTGCTCCTTCACAAACCAGTAATGAGTTTACCGGTTTAACAGGAGGAACTTACGTAATTAGAGTATTTGATGCTTGTGGAGATGCCACAGTTCAAACCTTCAACTTGTTTACTACATCAACAAGCTTAACAGTTAGAGTAGATTCAATAGCAGAATGGTTAAACTGTACCTCATCTACCGTTTCACTAACTGTTTTGAGAGGGAATGGTATTATTATTTATCCGCTAACGATACAGTTTATTATAAATCCTCCTAATACCGCTCAAATTATTTCTAATCAAACCTTAAATTCAGGCTTTGTTGATGATTTGATAATTGTTCAAGGGTATCAAATTTATGAGGGTGAGACTTATAATTATTCTTATACCATTACAGATGCATGTGGAAATGAAGTCACAGGAAATGGGACGTTGGGTCATTCTAATCCTTCACCTTCAGTAGTATTACTTGATCGAAATTGTGAAGAAATTTCATATTATATTGAACATGCTCAAAGTGCAACAATTATAAGTGCTCCTGCCAATTATTTGTCTAATTCAATTCCCTATGTAATGCCTATTGGAAGTATTGGATATCCAGTTACCGGTTTTTTAGTTCCGGGTTTATATGTAATTTCAGGAATAGATATATGTGGAAATGAATTTCAACGATCAATTCAAGTTGAAATTAGTGATCCGGATCCGCCGGCAGCCAGAGAAATTGATTCGGCTTGTGAGGGAAAATCGTATATTATTGATGGGGCCGTAAGTGCAACAATTATTAGTGCTCCCATTTCATACACTTTGAACAGCATTCCTTATGTTTTACCCATACAGACCAATGCAGGTCCTATTACGGGATTTTTATCTCCCGGAATTTATACGGTTTTAGTAACAGACAGTTGTGATAACGAATTTGAAATATTCATAGATGTTGGCAACCCAAATGCAGTGCAACCCATAGTTTTTGTAATTGAAGGTTGCGAAGTAGGTTTTGGATCTCTAAATCTGAATGGGTTAAATTCATTCCAATTGGCGGTTTTAATAGAAGCTCCAGCAAGTTTTCCTTTTCCAATTCCTTATGATGTAAGTTCAAGTATTAATGGAAATGGAGATTTAATACTAACAAGTTTACCTGCCGGAAATTATGTTTTTGAGTGGGTAGATATTTGTGGAGCTCAATCTTCCAGCCAAGTTACCATACAAGGCTATTCATTTTCAACCCAAGTAGACGTTTTAGAAAATTGTGGTTCATTTGATTTAGGGTTGTATCATACCAGTAATAATTTTGCAGCCCCATCCTTCTGGTTGCAAAAATACAATCCGATAACCGGAACTTGGGGGCATCCACTTACCGGAGTGGTGTATGTAGATGGCGAACAATTGACCGCAACAAACTCAATAAATTTGATGAATAACACCATTAATTACAACTTGTCTTTTTTTGGACAATTTCGAATCATGAAACGGTATCAAGTAGTGAGTAATGGAAGTATGGCTCAATATTGTAATGAGTTTTTATACGAGTTTGAATTTACCGGATTACCTCAAATTAATTCCATATTGAGTTTTTCTTGTGGTAATAATTTGAGAGATGTTATTGTAGATGCTTCAGGAATACCTCCTTTGATTTACAGAATTACAGAGAAAAACGGCAGCCCTTTTCTTATTGAAAATGGTACTTCCAACACTTTTTTGTCACTTGAAACCGGAATATATAATTTCCAAATTGAAGATACGTGTGGAAGTTTAAGAAATGGGGTTTTTGAAATTTCTGAATCTATAGCTTTAGAAATAGTTCCTTCTTCTGTATGTGTTGGCGAAACGGTAACGCTATCAACTCCAAGTTTTCCTTTTCTAAACTATCAGTGGTGGCTTAATGACAATTCTTCTGTTATTATAAGCACTTCAAGCACGTTAGAAATTCCAAATTATACTCCTTTACTTCACAATGGTGTTTATCATGTTTTGATAACCAATCCAAATAATCCAAGTAGTTGTATTAACTTAGAGTTAGAATTTGAAATTAATTCAACAGATCAATTACCGGAAGCAGGCGAGGGTACAAATGGTTCATTTTGCGGTCCGCAAGGTACTTTGGACTTGTTTACGTTTTTAACCGGGTCATTTTCTTTAACCGGTGTTTGGACTGAAATTACATCAAGCGGGATGCTTTCGAATAATCAATGGGATACATCAAATTTGAATTCCGGTGAGTATAGGTTTCGCTATAGGGTAGAAGGTAATTGCGATAGTTTTGATGAAACATTTGTAAGTCTAACCCTTTTTGAAATACCAGAGAGTCCAATTGCGTCTGTAGATTCTATACTATGCGAAAGTAATTCTCTTCAACTGTATGCTACTTCAATTCAGAATGCGGTTTATCAATGGGTTGGACCTAATGGCTTTTCATCAAATGAACAAAACCCAATAATCAGTTCTATTTCATCCTTTCATAACGGAGTTTATTCGGTTTTTGTAGAATTAAACGGATGCCCTTCTTCTGTGTCCAATGTTGAAGTTCTTGTGAATGAAATTCCTGAGTTTAGTCTTGAAAGTCTTTGTATTACTGATCGAATGACAATAACGGCAACTCCTTTAAACTCCTCCAGTGGAGGAGAGTTGACTTATTCCTGGACAGGTCCGAATGGGTATTCTAGTTCTCAAAACCCCATTGATATTACTGGATTGCCTGTAGGAACTTATTCTCTGATTTTAACTAATGAATGGGGATGTTCGTCCGAAGATTCTATAGATGTGACGCGAACCATTTGTACCATTCCCAAAGGACTTTCACCCAATGGAGACGGGCTTAATGATTCTTTTGATTTAACAAATTTAGGTGATAATCTGAAAGTAAAAATTTACAATCGTTATGGAATGGTTGTATATGAGCTCAATGGTTACGTAAATCAATGGAGAGGTCAGGACATGAAAGGAAACATATTACCTAGTGCTACATACTATTATTATGTTGAATTTGAAACAGGTGAAGGGAAAACCGGTTGGGTTTATCTTTCCCATGAAAAATAAATTACAATAAATCGTTGTTTTGGGCTTTTCGGATTTTTTTAAACAAATTTGACGAATACACAAAGTCAACAATGGCTTCGTTATCGGTTTTAAATATTTCGTCTTTGGTTCCTTTCCAAGCTAAAACTCCTTTTTTTAGGAAAATTATTTTTTCACCAATTTCCATAACCGAGTTCATGTCATGGGTGTTAATTACCGTTGTAATGTTATATTCTTGGGTAATTTCTTGTATTAAATTATCAATTACAATAGCTGTTTTAGGGTCTAAACCCGAATTGGGTTCGTCGCAAAACAAATACTTCGGATTGTTAACGATGGCTCTTGCAATGGCAACTCTTTTTTGCATTCCACCCGAAATTTCAGAAGGTTTTTTTTGATGAGCACCTTCCAGATGTACCCGGTCTAGAACAAAGTCAACACGTTCCTTAATTTCGGCATCGGTTTTTTGAGTAAACATTCGAAGTGGAAATCCAACATTCTCGGCTACAGTCATACTGTCAAATAAAGCACTGCCTTGGAAAACCATGCCAATTTCTGTGCGAAGAGCTCTTTTTTCGTCGGGATCTAATTCGGAATAAATTCTTCCGTCAAACGAAATAGTTCCTGCATCAGGAGTGTGAATACCCAGTAATGATTTTAATAAAACGGTCTTTCCGGATCCACTCTGACCAATAATTAAGTTGGTTTTTCCGGCATCAAAAACACATGAAATTCCTTTTAAAACCTGAACTCCATCAAACGACTTTTCAATATTTTTTATTTCTATCATTTGCTCAAGAGTAATTGGGTTAAAATGTAGTTGGCAAGAATAATTACTACAGAGGTCCATACGAATGAAACTGTACTGGCCTTGCCTACTTCTAATGCTCCGCCTTTCATATAAAAACCATGGTAGGAGGGTATAGTAGCCAAAATTAAGGCAAAAACAAATGTTTTTATAAATGCATAGGTAACATGAAAAGGGGTGAATTCTGTTTGAAGACCTTGAATAAATTCATCACTCGAAGTGAATCCTCCATAAACACCGGCAATCCAACCTCCTAAAACCCCTAAAAACATACTTAATCCAATTACAAAAGGATAAAAGAAAAGAGCTATAATTTTAGGGAAAACCAAATAATTTAAGGAGTTAACACCCATTACTTCCAAAGCATCGATTTGCTCTGTTACTCGCATGGTTCCAATGCTGGAGGTTATAAACGAACCCACTTTTCCGGCCATGATTATAGAAATAAAAGTAGGTGCAAATTCTAATATTACCGATTGACGTGTAGCAAAACCTATTAAATATTTTGGGATAAGCGGATTGGTAAGGTTTAACGCTGTTTGTATTGTAACAACACCACCTACAAAGAAGGATATAAATGCTACAATTCCCAGAGATCCAATAATAAGATCATCTATCTCTTTAAATATAAGATGTCTCATCACACTCCACTTTAGAGGTTTGTTAAAAACTTCTTTGAGCATCAAAAAGTAACGACCAATGTGAGTAAGCATTTTAATCATAAAGCAAAAATAGGAAAAAGTTTCGGCTTAGAGTTTGATTTTATTTGGAATTAGAATAGTTTCTCCCGCATTTTTCTCCAACGATAATTTTGAATAAATCTAGCTTGTTCAGCAGTAACCAAAAGTGGTTTGTGGGCACTTTTAGCTTTCCAATATCCTTTTAGATAATCCACAAATAATAACGGTTTTTTCTTGAGCCCAGCTAATTTTAACGAAGCAATTGCTGTAATCCAAAAACCATAACCCAAACGGTAAAAAGCTTCGCCTTGTTTGAATCGTGCGGCTTTATTGTAATTGGCTCCAGTGGGTTTGAGGTGTTTTACGTGTAAGGTTTCGTTGGTTACCACTTTCCAGTTGTAAAATTTACAAAGTAATTCGTCCACGGTATCCCAGCCCATTTCGGGTTTTAAGCCCCCAATTTGTTTGAAAGTTTCTTTTCTGTAGGCTTTTAAGGCTCCACGAATGTGGTCTTTGTCCGTTAGGCTTTCCAGAATCCATTCACCGTTTTTTTCGATGTAACAAAATCCACCTGCCATTCCAACTTGAGCATCAGATTCAAAATGGGTAGAAATCGTTTCAAAATAATGGGGAGGAAAAATCAAATCGGCATCGGCTTTTACGATAAAATCATACTGATCATCAAGGGTTTCTAATCCTTTGTAGAATGCTTGAATTACTTTGCTTCCCGGAAGATGAATCGCTTCGGAAGTTTGGTTTACCAATGAAATAAATGAATATTTGTCAACAAATGATTGTACAATTTCTCTTGTTTTATCCGTAGAACCATCATTCACCACTACCACTTTTGTAGGCAAAACGGTTTGCTCCACCAGCGATTGTAAGGTTAGTGCAATGCATTTTTCTTCATTGAAAGTAGGGATGATGATGTAGTACTTCATTGAATAAATCTCAATCAAAAATTAATTATTTAAACGATACATGATTTTTTGAGTTATAGGAAGACAATCTGTTTCTAAACCATTATTTTGGATGTATTTGATTTGGACTTTACTTAAATCCTCTGCCAATCGAATTGCAATTGTATATTCTTCTGCTTCTTTGAAATATTCATTTACAAAGTAGCCTCCTTCATCATCTTCATCAATTTCGCCGTCTAAATTCCAATTCTTGTTTACTGCAATTCCATAATATTCAGTATCACAGGGAAGAGTTTCTGTAATTAAATGAAATTCAATAGTTTTGGAGTCAACTATATTGATGCCCACTATTTGGTGAGAATTTGTATCTGAAAATTTGAATTGATACGAGAATTTTTTTTTAAATACATTTGAAGAGTCGATGTTGTTTTGGGTATGAGAATTTGCGTTGTCTCGAACTAAAATGTTTTCAGTGCCCAAATTCTCTTTCTTTTTACAACTCATAAAAGAAACAAAAAACAGCAAAAGAATTATTTTACAGTATTGCATTTGGTTAATTACTTTTCACGAATTACTAATCACTTTCTAACTGCATAAACTAAATAATACCGATTGGTAAAATACCGCAACAAAGGTCTGATACCTATTTTTTTGGTAGGATGCGTAAATTTTACACGATCTACAATGGTAAAGCCGTTTTTTTCTATCAACCAATCCAATTGCCAGTCTTCAAATTCGTGGTAATGACGATCCCACATATCGGTTTTACTTCTGTAAGCCGATGAAAACCAAAGGCGTAATGGAATGGAAATGAAAATTTTATCTGATTTTACGTTTTGTAAAACGGTGAATGGATTTAGTAAATGTTCGAATATTTCAAAAGCGGTTACTGTAGTATAATTTTCATTTTGCAAGGCGGATTGGTCGATGTCTAAATCTTCTCCGCTCGTGTTTTTTACCGTGAATCCATTTTGAATCATGATTTTGGAAAACGGATTTTCAACCCCTAAATCTAAAATGGTTTCCGATTTAGAAAGATGTTTTTCTAAAAACTCTAGTGTGATTTTAAATCGTTTATTGGGAAATGTTTTTTCGTACATGGTTTGGTTTTCGTGACACAAATGTACTAAATAATTTGTTGTTGGCACGTGGTAGCCCTGATTGAAGTGTAAAGCCTTGAGCTGCAAAAACTGATTTTTTCTTGCTGACCCAAAGCGACTCTAAGAAGCTCTTGGGACAGTTTAGAAAAAACAGTTTTTGCAAACAAGCTTGTAACGTAAAGCAGGATTGGCTTCCCAAAAATTACATTCTATACACAATTGCATTTATATTCATTCCGGCTCCAACTGAAGCAAAAAGAAGTACATCGCCTTTTGATATAGACTGGTTTTCGAGTTGGTTTTTGATGAGTAAATCGTATAGTGTAGGTACGGTAGCCACACTGGAATTGCCCAGTTTATGAATACTCATAGGCATCACACCTTCGGGAGGATTTTGTTTGTAATGTCTGTAAAACCTCTGAATGATGGCTTCGTCCATTTTTTCATTGGCTTGGTGAATCAAAACTTTTTTAACTTCTTGGATGGGAATGCCACTTTTTTCAAGGCAAGAAACCATGGCTTTGGGAACTTGACTTAAAGCAAATTCATAGATTTTCCGACCATGCATTTTGATATAGCGAACGTCTGGATGATGTTGATCATTAAACGACTTTCCAAAAAATAAAAAATAAGCTTCATCATAGGTAAATGTAGCGGTTTCATGTGCTAATATTCCACCATCCTCTTCTGTGGCTTCTATAATTGTTGCACCGGCACCATCCGAGTAAATCATAGAGTCGCGGTCGTGCATATCTACTACGCGAGATAAGGTTTCGGCACCAATCACCAAACATTTTTTAGCCATTCCGGCTTTGATGAAAGCTTGAGCTTGAATAACACCTTCCACCCAACCCGGACATCCAAAAAGCATATCGTAGGCCACACATTTGGGGTTTTTGATACGTAAATCAAATTTAACTCGAGTGGCCAAACTCGGTAGGATGTCGGTTTGTATCGCCCCTTTTTTCACGTTGCCAAAATTATGTGCAAAAATAATGTAGTCCAATGTTTCCGGGTCTATTTTGGCATCTTCGATGGCTTTTTTTGCCGCAATTGAAGCTATGTCAGACGTGTTTAAATCATCTGTTACGTAGCGTCTTTCTTCAATTCCGGTAATGTCTCTAAATTTTTCGGCAATTACTTCGTTGGGTTGCGGAAATGGAGTTCCGTCATCATTAAGAAAAACGTGTTTAGCAAAATCGATGTTGGTTACTACTTCGGTTGGAATGTAACTTCCGGAACCGGTTATTTTGATATTCATGGTAATGTAAAATTGACTCCTAAATTATTCAATTAAAACGATTAAAATGATTTAATTTTTATTTTAATTAAATTTTTGCGAATCCGTTTTATTTTCAATCTTTTTTTTATTGATTTTTAAATTTTTATCCTTTTTTTTGCGTTTGATTTTTTTTAATTTTTTTTACTAAAAATACTATGATAAGAAAATACATTTTTTTGTTGATTTTATTGAATTTTGGGATTAGTATATCGCAAAATGATTTGTGTTCAAATGCAATTGAATTAACTCCCAATTCAAATTGTATAAATACTTCCGGTAGTTTTAGTGGCTCAACTAACACCGGAACCACTACTTCATGTTTTGCGAATTCTCTTCAGGATGTTTGGTATAGTTTTGTGGCATCTGATCAAATGATGAGTATAACCCTTGTTAATCAGGCTAATATTAATTTGGGATTGGAAATCTTTACGGGTTCATGTTCTGGAACAAGTTTTGCTTGCGATAATAGCTCGAGTAGTCTTACAAGTGAATTTTATCAAAGCAATACTTTTACAGTTGGTCAAAGGTATTTTATTCGAGTGTTTCATGTAGGAACTTTTGCAATTTCCTCTAATTTTACCATTTGTATCCAAAATTATCCAACACCGGCAAACGATTTGTGTTCCGGAGCTATTGCATTAACACCCAATACGAATTGTGTTTCAACTTCAGGAACGTTTAGTGGTTCGAGTAATACCGGAACATCAACGACTTGTTTTGCGAATTCACTTCAGGATGTTTGGTATAGTTTTGTGGCTACCGATCCTACAATGAGTGTATCTGTAACCAATGGCGTGAATTTGAACTTAGGTTTTGAAATTATCACGGGTTCCTGTTCAGGAACGAGTTTTGTGTGTGACAACAGTTCAAGTAGCACCACTAATGAGTTTTATTTGAACAACAATTTTACGGTGGGTCAAACGTATTATGTGAGAGTTTTTCAAACGGAAGCTTCGCTAATCACATCGTTTTTCAATATTTGTATCCAAAATTATCCAACACCGGCAAACGATTTGTGTTCCGGAGCTATTG
>NZ_DAIOUN010000013.1:43435-85232 GCF_036759525.1 Flavobacterium sp.
CTTGTTTTGCGAATTCACTTCAGGATGTTTGGTATAGTTTTGTGGCTACCGATCCCATGATGAGTATTTTGGTTACAAATGGAGTAAACCTTAATTTAGGTATGGAAATTTTTGCCGGTTCATGCTCAGGACCAAGTTTTGTATGTGACAACAGTTCGAATAGCACCACTAATGAGTTTTATGAAAGCAACACATTTACGGTAGGTCAAACGTACTATGTGAGAGTTTTTCAAACGGAAACCTCTCTAATTACATCTTTTTTCAATATATGCGTTCAAAATCCAACACTTAGTATAGCTCCTAATACTATTGACTTTGTCAAAATTTATCCAAACCCTGTTACAGATTATATTGAAATCGAAGGTAATATAATTGTTAAAGAAGTTAATTTATTTGCATTAAACGGTCAATTGATTTTGAGTTCTAAACAGAATAAATTTTCAGTTTCAAATTTACCAATTGGAATATACCTCTTGAAAATAGAAGATGAAAATGGAAATATTGCGACCCGAAAAATAATTAAGAATTAATGAAAAAGCGGAATAATTTCCGCTTTTTTTATGATTTTTGAATTTTAATCTGCATCACTGTGGCAATATTTAAGGCCTGCGTTTTAATTTTCTCAGCCTTTTCGCCTTTAAAATTTTCATCAACCGAATTGTTAAAATGAGTCAACCAAATCTGAAATAATTCTGGGGATAAATACGATTTTTCGTTTACATCCAAATGAATCTGTGTCAGGTTGTTGGTGTAACCACCTGTGCCTAAAATGGCTTGCGACCAAAAAGTAACTAAGATGGGCAAATGTTCCTCTAACTTAATTTTGACCACATCGGTAAAAATGTAACTGATTTTTGGGTCGGATAAGAGTTTTTTGTAGAATTCATCTACTAAGAAATATAAATCTTCTTGGGATAAGATGTCTTTCATAAGGAGGATTAGTTTCAGGTTTCAAGTTTCAAGTTGTGAAAACCTGAAACCTGAAACTTGAAACAAATTTTATTTACATATACGCTTCAATAGGAGCACAGCTACATACTAAATTTCTATCGCCATAGGCTTCATCAACACGACGAACACTTGGCCAGAATTTATTTTCAGCAATATATTCTAATGGATAAGCAGCTTGTTCTCTAGTGTAAGGGAAATTCCAATCGTTAGCTGTTATCATCGCCAACGTGTGGGGAGCATTTCTCAAAATATTGTTGGCGTCGTCTTTTGTAGAAGTTTCAATTTCTTTACGAATTGAAATCAATGCATCACAAAAACGATCTAACTCAGCTAAATCTTCCGATTCGGTAGGTTCTACCATCAACGTTCCGGCAACCGGGAAGGAAACCGTTGGAGCATGGAAACCATAATCCATTAAACGTTTGGCAATATCGGTTACTTTGATACCTTTTTCTTCAAATGCTCTGCAATCTAAAATCATTTCGTGAGCTGCTCTTCCCATTTCTCCAGAATATAAAATAGGGTAGTGGGCTTCCAAGCGAGCTTTCATATAATTAGCATTCAAAATAGCATATTGCGTAGCATTTTTTAAGCCTTCGGCACCCAACATCGTGATGTAGCCATACGAAATCAAACAAACCAAAGCAGAACCAAAAGGAGCTGATGAAATAGCCGTTATCGCTTGACTTCCTCCGGTTGGAATGATAGGATTGGTAGGTAAAAAGGGTACGAGTTTTTCGTTTACACAAATAGGGCCAACTCCAGGTCCACCACCACCGTGAGGAATGGCAAAGGTTTTATGTAGATTCAAGTGACAAACATCCGCACCAATAGTGGCGGGATTTGTCAAACCAACCTGTGCATTCATGTTGGCACCATCCATATAAACCAAACCGCCATTATCGTGAATAATTTTGGTAATTTCGCAAATCGCACTTTCAAAAACACCATGTGTAGAAGGATAAGTCACCATCAAACAAGATAAATTTGCTGCGTGCTGTATGGCTTTAGCTCTCAAATCTTCTACATCGATATTTCCATTATCCATGGTTTTGGTAACGATAATTTCCATGCCTGCCATGGCAGCAGAAGCCGGATTGGTTCCGTGTGCAGAAGCCGGAATCAAACACACATTTCTGTGGTTATCGCCTCTAGAAAGATGATAAGCTCTAATAGCCATCAAACCGGCATATTCGCCTTGAGCACCTGAATTGGGTTGTAAAGTTGTACCTTGAAAACCGGTAACCACATTCAATTGCTGCTCTAGTTTTTTTAGCATAATTTGATAACCTTCGGCTTGTTCTATAGGAGCAAAAGGGTGAATGCTGTTCCAATTGGCCATAGATAAAGGCAACATTTCGGCAGCAGCGTTTAATTTCATGGTACAAGAACCTAACGAAATCATCGAGTGATTTAACGATAAATCTTTGCGTTCTAATTTTTTGATATACCGCATCAATTGCGATTCAGAATGATGGTTGTTGAAAACGTCATGTTGTAAGAAAGTAGATTTTCTTACTAAGTTTTCAGGTATCATTGATTCATTGGCTAATTGACTAATGGCCACATTGTCTTTACCAACTGCTTCCGCAAAAATGGAAATAATTTGGTTGATGTCTTTAATTGAAGTCGTTTCATTTAATGAAATTGAAATGGTTTCGGCATCTACATAAAAGAAATTTACTTCATTTTTTTCGGCAATGGCTTTTACTTTTTGAGCATTTGCTTTTACCAAAATGGTATCAAAGAAAGAGGTGTTGGTTTGATAAACGCCTAATTTGTTTAAGGCATCTGCTAAAGTTACGGCAGAAGCGTGCACTTTATTAGCAATATATTTTAAGCCTTTTGGACCGTGATAAACTGCATACATTCCGGCCATAACGGCCAATAATACTTGAGCTGTACAAATATTTGAAGTTGCTTTTTCACGTTTGATGTGTTGTTCGCGTGTGCCCAAAGCCATACGCAAAGCTCTGTTTCCATTAACATCAATAGAAACCCCAATAATTCTTCCGGGCATTGAGCGTTTGTATTCTTCTTTAGTGGCAAAGAAAGCAGCGTGTGGCCCGCCATAACCCATCGGAATTCCAAAACGTTGCGTGGTTCCCACTACTACAGATGCACCCATTTCTCCTGGAGGCGTTAATTGGGCTAATGATAAAATATCGGCAGCAACGGCAACTTTAATTTCTTTTTCAGCTGCTTTTGCAATAAATGCCGAATAGTCATTTACTTGACCAAATTTTCCGGGATATTGAAGAATAGCACCAAAAAATTCGGTTGAAAAATCGAATGTTTCGTGATTTCCAACTACTAATTCAATTTTCAACGGAGTGGCTCTTGTTTGAAGAACCGAAAGTGTTTGAGGTAAAATTTCTTCTGAAACGAAGAATTTATTTACATTGTTTTTCTTTTGATCACGGGTTCTAACATCTAAAAGAAGAGCCATCGCCTCTGCGGCAGCCGTACCTTCGTCAAGCAAAGACGCATTGGCAATTTCCATTCCGGTTAACTCAATAACAGTGGTTTGGAAATTTAAAATGGCTTCCAAACGGCCTTGAGCAATTTCTGCTTGATAAGGAGTGTAAGCTGTGTACCATCCTGGATTTTCAAAAATATTACGTTGAATAACGGCTGGAACAATAGTGGGATGGTAGCCTAATCCGATGTAAGTTTTGAATACTTTATTTTTTTTGCCTAATTCCTGAATGTGATTCAAATATTCATATTCAGTTAGAGCCGGTTCTAAATCTAAGTCTTTTTTTAAACGAATATCATCCGGAATAGTTTCGTAGATGAGTTGTTCAAAATTTTCAACGCCAACGGTTTTAAACATATGATTTAGGTCGCTCTCACGTGGACCTAAATGGCGTAAAGCAAATGCATCTGTTTTCATGTAATTTCTTGAGGTAAATAGGTGTTGTCTTAAGCACACAAAAGTAATTATTACTATTGTAATTTTTCGTTAAACAAGGACTAATATTTTTAGAATTTTTCAACTAAAAAGGGGTTTTATTAACAGAAGTAGTATTTTTGAAATGTGAGATTACTTAAAGCATTATTTGATTTTTACATACAAAGCTCTGTTCATGTGGCTTTGGCTATTTATGCGTTGGTTCGTATCACAGAGGTTTCATTGCGATTGCCGGCTATAGAATCGGTGTCGGTGATGGTTTTTTACGGAACCATTGTTGGGTATAATTTTCTAAAATTTTTTAAACCCTTTCAAAATGGGAATTTCGATTTCAAAAAAAATCGCTTTCTGATTGGATTGACTTTTTTTTCCCTTATTGCTTCAATTTATTATTTTATTCAGTTGCCTAATTCAATTCAAATTTATATTATCAAAATTGGACTTTGGGTTGTTATTTATCCATTCTTCCGAAAATTTGGTTTTTTGAAATTGTTTTGGGTTAGTTTTTGTGTTACGGGAATTACAGCATATACCCCTTTGATTCTCGAAAACGAAATCAAAGTAAGTGGAATTATCGTTCTTATTCAGCGGTTTTTAATTGTCATTAGTTTGCTGGTTCCTTTTGAAATTTTAGATAGTCAAATTGATGATGATTCAATGAAAACCCTTCCACAACGATTTGGAATTTTTACAACTAAAGGGTTTGGAATTGTTCTTTTGTTGCCGTTTATGGGATTGGAATTTTTTAAAGAAAACATTGAAATAGCAACTTTTGTGATAGCCATTATAACGGCATTTTTTATCGGATTTACTACCTTAAAAAGAGATACGTATTACACTTCTTTTTGGGTAGAAAGTGTGCCGATTTTGTGGTGGTTGGTATTGGTTTACACCTGACAGGTTTTTTAAAACCTGTCAGGTGTAATGAATTTTATATTGGATATTTGTTTTCAACAATAGCTTTTAAAAATTTACTTCATAATTTTTACCACCAATTTTGCCAACCAATTGTCTTTGTATTCTGTCATTTTATCCAAAACATTATCGGCTTTTGAGACAAAATCATACAATTTAGTCGTTTGATCTACAAAATGTTTTTCGGCAGCGGTTCCATCTGTTTCCAATGCGGATACTTCTTTCAGGACTTTTAATGCGGGTTTAATTTCACGTTTGCTTCGCTCTCTCGAAATTTTTACGGCCAATTCATCTAAATCTTTTTCGGCTGTAAAAAACTCTTTGCGTTCTCCGGCTTTGTATTCTTTATAGACAATTCCCCAATCCATTAAAGCTCGCAAATTCATCGAAGCATTCCCTCGAGAAATTTGCAATTCATCCATAATATCTTCCATCGAAATCGGTTCGTGTGAAACCATCAACAGTGCGTGAATTTGAGCCATGGTTTTGTTAATGCCCCATTGCGAACCTAAAGCTCCCCAAGTTTGAACAAATTTATTTTTAGCTTCTACAAAATTCATGGTTTGATAAATGTTTTGTTTGTTTTAATAGTGGATTTTAATTATTTGCCAAATTTAAATAAAAGTTTTTAAACTTTCAAAAATAAATGAAAGATATTTTTTAGTTCTAAACTTTTACTTTATTTTTTAAAAGTTTGAAGAATATTTTAAAAAAACTTTTAAAAATTAAATTATTCCAAACTATAACGTTAAACTGTCGAGTAGCAAAGGTGTTTTTTTTTTCAATTTCTTATCTTTATAGCTAATTAACACTATATTTTTTATTAATGAAAAAAATTACTTTAACGCAAAGTTGGGATTGGCTTTTTAATCAATCCGGAAACAACATTTTTTACACCTTGTGTGTTTTTGTTCTACTGCTAGGACAAAGTATGACTGCTCAAACTGTACTATTAAATCCTAATGGTGATGGTGGTTTTGAGAATGGTTCTACATTTGCTGATAACGGATGGACAGCAATAAATGCCGCGACAAACAAATGGACAGTAGGTTCTACACCCGGATGGTTTTCGGGAAATGCCGGAGCCTTTGTTTCTAATAATGGAGGTGTGGATTGGACCTATACCAATAACCAAATTAACAGGTCATCTTTTTACAGAGATATTGCTTTTCCTTCCAATGCATTATCGGTAACCCTTTCTTTTGATTGGAGAGCAAATGGAAACGATGGGAATTGGGATAATCTAGTAGTTTATCTGATGGACACATCAATTGAGCCTACTCTTGACGGTCCGGTTGGAACGGCTACAACTACAACAGGTTGGCCTGGATATACAAATGGTACAACCGGCTATTTTTTGTTGCAACGTAATGGAACGGTAGTGCCTACAACAACAACCAATGTAACTTATACCTTAACAGCTGCTCAATTGGCTTATGTTGCGGGTTCTACCAAAAGATTAGTTTTTGTTTGGAAAAATGATGTGTCTGGCGGAACTAATCCACCTGCATCTGTAGATAACATTTCTGTAGTAGCTTTTGCATGTGGTGCTCCTTCTGCATTAACAATTGCCGGATTGACTACAAGTTCTGCAAATATTTCATGGACAGCTTCTCCTTCAAATCCGTCTGAAGGGTATCAATACGAATTGAGAACAAGTGGTGCTGTAGGAAGCGGCTCTACAGGTTTGGTAGAAAGTGGAAATACATTAAACACTTCTTTAGCTTTTTCCAACTTAACGATTAGCACATCTTATACTTTATTTGTAAGATCAAGATGTGGAGTCAATGATTTTAGTTCTTGGATTTCTATACCTTTTTTTACAAATTATTGTATTCCTTCCTCCACGTTATCCTCTACCTACATAAATAATTTCACCACAACTGGAGGTAGTACAAATATTTCAAATTTAGCTTCAGGTTATACAACAGGAGGTTATCAAGACAACTACAATACCCAAACAGTGAGTCAATTTCCTACCGGAGTTATCAATTTTACCAGTGAAATTGTTGGGGGTACTGTGGGAACCAGTATCTGGGTAGATTGGAATAACGATTTAATTTTTGACAATGCCACAGAGCGTGTATTTGTAACCAGTGCCTATGGGAATAATCAAACTGGAAGTTTTGTAGTTCCTGCAGGAATCCCTCAAGGAAATTACAGAATGAGAGTTAGAATAGATTTTAATAGTATAACTCCAGATCCTTGTGCTAGTACTAATACTAGAACAGAAACTGAAGATTATAAATTGACAGTTACCGATATACCTGCTTGTTTGCCTCCAACTAATGTAACAGGTGTTGCATCTTCTGCCTTTTCAGGAACGGTAAATTGGGTAGCATCAATCACAAACGCTAGTAATGGTTATCAATATTATATAGCTACAACGAATACGCCTCCAACTGCTCAAACAACACCTTCAGGTAGCGTTGGAGCGGGACAACTTAGTGCTACAATTTCTGATTTAACACCCAGAACCATTTATTACGTTTGGGTAAGAAGTAACTGTAATTCCGAAGTAAGTGATTGGTCCTTAACTAGAGCTACTTTTGAAACCGAGTGCGATCCGCCAGTATTAACAAGTACTACTCCAGGTTCAATTTGTGGTCAAGGCTCTGTACAGTTGGCCGCTACGTCAAACATCGGTATAACCAGATGGTATGCTAATGCAACAGGTGGACTTCCATTATTTGTTGGGAATAATTTTTCAACCCCTAATATTTCACAAACTACTTCTTTTTGGGCCGAAGCAACTGTAGGACCACAACAAACATCAGGAAAATTAGCTCCACCTTCAACTGCTACAGGAAGTACACTTACCAACTGGGGTATTGTTTTTAATGCAACTGAGTCTTTTAAATTAGAATCGGTTTCACTTTATTCTACAACAGCTGGTACAGTTGATATTAAAATTACAAACTCAAGTTTGACAGAAATTTATGCAACCGGAAGTGTTCCAATTGCTGCAGGAGGTACTACAACTCCAAATATCATTCCTATAAACTATAAGTTACCTGCCGGTAATGGGTATAGAATTTTAGTTAAATCTTCTTCTGGAGTTAACTTAATCAGAGACGGTGTATCATTAGCCTTCCCATATGTTGGAACAGATGGTGTAGTAACCGTAACGGCATCAGAGTGGGGTGGAACAACCACATCTACCTATTATTATTTTTATGATTTAAAATATTCAACGGGTTGTTCTTCAGAAAGAGTTGAAGTTGTAGCTACCGTTAATGCTTCACCTCAATTGGCATTAAGTAGTTCTTCGGCTGAAATATGTCCTGGTTTTTCTACTCCGGCAATTACCTTAACATCAGGTCAAGTAGAGTACGATACATTCCAATGGTCTCCTGCTAGTGGAGTTTCGGGGAATTCTGTTGATGGTTGGGTTTTTGCTCCAACTACAACTACAACCTATACTTTGAATGCATCTCAATCTGCCGGTAGTTTATGTCAAACATCAACTACTTTCAACGTAAATGTTAATTTAGAACCGGTTATATCAGCTTCTAATGCCGAGATTTGTCAAGGTGGTTCAGCCAATTTAACAGCTAATGTAATTACTACGGCAACTATTGGAACTGCAGAAACGTTGACTTCTGCTACAACACAACCAACAGCTTTCTGTAACCGATGGGATCAATATTGGAACCAAACTATATTTACTGCTGCAGAATTACAAGCGGCTGGTTTATCTGCCGGTACCATTAATTCTATTACTTACAATATAACAACTTTAGGTTCGGGTACCAATGTTACGAATTTCTCAATTCGTATCGGAACTACCAATAATACCATAATTAGTGCATTCCAAACCACTGGTTTGAGTGTAGTTTATGGTCCTGCAACATACAACCACGCTATAGGGTTTAATACCATTGTTTTTGATACACCTTATGTATGGGATGGTATTTCTAATATTATTCTTGACGTTCGACAAGATGGTGAAGATTCAACCAATAATGCAATAACTTATTTTACAGCTACGGCTCAGCCTATGACTATCTCGGCGATTACCAGCGTAGATAGTGCCGTGAATACTTTGCAAAATTTAGTTCAAGCTGGAACAGCTGTACCATCAACTTCTTTACAAAGGTTAAATGTTATATTTGAAGGAACCGGAGACGCTTCAACAGTTAATTGGTTGTGGACTCCTGGAGATTTTACTACTTCTACAATAGCTGTTTCTCCTTCTGCTTCTACAAGTTATACCGTTAGAGCTACAAATCCTACTACCGGTTGTTTCAAAGAACAAGTTGTTTTGGTTACGGTTAATACCGTTGATGCTCCAACCGGAGAATCTAATCAAGCTTTCCAAGTTGACGATTTAGCAGACGCTACTATTGCTGATTTGGTTGTAACCGGTAATGATGTAGAATGGTATGCCTCAGAGGCCGATGCTTTAAACGGGGCTAATGCCTTGACAGTTACAACTCAATTGGTAAACGGTCAAACCTATTATGCCGTTCAAACTTCAGATCAAGGTTGTAGAAGTGCTAGTTTTGCAGTAACTGTTACCGTAACTTTGGGAGCTAATTCATTTGATTTAGCCGGGTTAAAATATTATCCAAACCCCGTTACTAATGTTCTTCAAGTAGAATATACTGCTCCTATTGTATCTTTAGAATTGTATAACATGATAGGTCAAAAAGTTTCCTTTCAAAATGTTAATGCTCTTCAAGGGTCTTTGGAAATGGGTAAACTACCAACCGGAACTTATTTTGTAAAAGTTCAAACTGAAAATGCTTCAAAAACGATCAAAATAGTGAAAAACTAATTTCGATTAGCAAGTATAGAAAAGCCACCGCAAGGTGGCTTTTTTTTGTTATTCCTGTTTTAATTTGTAGGGCGTTCCCCTCCGCAAGCTACGGGTCAGGCTTTTCGTTACAAGTCCGCGTTCGTCGTGCCTCCTCTCTGTGGGCTTTCCACTGCAATCCTTAACGCGGTGAAGAAAGAGTAATTAGAAGTTGTTTGTTATTATCAAATGGGTATTTAAATTGTTTAATCAAAACATTATTTACAAAAAAAACCGAAGCACTAACTTCGGTTTCAAATATCTAATAATCTAACAATCTATACCAACCCCGCCCTTTTCAACAACGCTTCCACTTTTGGTTCCTGACCTCTGAACTTTTTATACAATTCCATCGGCAATTCGGTTCCGCCTTTTGATAGAACATTGTCTTTGAATTTGGTTGCTACTTCCGAATTAAAAATGCCTTTTTCCTGAAAATAAGCAAACGCATCGGCATCCAATACCTCCGCCCATTTGTAACTGTAATAACCTGAGGAATAACCCCCTTGAAAAATATGCGAAAACGACGTACTCATGCAATTTTCCTCCACATCCGGATACAAAGAAGTGCCTTCAAATGCCGCTTTTTCAAACGCTTTTACATCGGCAATCGTTTGTGATTTTCCGTGATACGCCATGTCTAAAAGTCCAAAACTCAATTGACGCAAAGTTGCCATTCCTTCCAAGAAACTCGCACTTTCTTTTATTTTTTCAACAAAATGTTGCGGAATCACTTCGCCGGTTAAATAATGCTTCGCAAACAAAGCCAAGGCTTCGGGTTCGTAGCACCAGTTTTCCATGATTTGACTCGGCAATTCTACAAAATCCCAATATACCGAAGTTCCGGATAAACTCGGATAGGTCGTATTCGCTAGCATTCCATGCAACGCGTGACCAAATTCGTGAAACAATGTAGTCACTTCGTTAAAAGTGAGAAGTGAAGGTTTGGTTTCCGTTGGTGGCGTAAAATTGCATACAATAGAAACGTGCGGTCTTTCGTTCACCCCATTTTTAATGTATTGAGGTTTAAAAGAGGTCATCCAAGCACCGTTACGTTTACCTTTTCTAGGAAAAAAATCGGCATAAAAAATAGCCACTAATTCATCTTGAAAATCTAATACTTCAAACGTTTGTACATCGTTGTGGTATTTGTCAATATCATAAACTTCCTTGAATCTGATTCCGAATAATTTTTCGGCAATCGTAAAAGCACCGTTCAACACATTTTCCAATTTGAAATACGGTTTCAGTAATTCATCATCCAAACTGAATAATTTTTGTTTCAATTTTTCCGAATAGTAGGCTCCGTCCCATTTTTCTAATTGTTCAATGCCGTCCAATTCTTTCGCAAAAGCTGTCAATTCGGTAAACTCTTTTTGAGCTGCGGGTTTGGCTTTTTCCAACAAATCATTCAAAAAAGATTTAACTTTATCCGGATGTTGAGCCATTCGTTCTTCCAAGACAAAATGCGAATGCGATTCATAACCCAATAAATTCGCTCGTTTATGACGTAATTCCACAATGCGTTTCACATTTTCTTTGTTGTCAAATTCATTATTTTGAAAAGCTTTTTTTCCGGCCGCAATGGCGATTTCTTTTCGCAATTCACGATTGTCTACATAGGTCACAAATGGTAAATAACTCGGAAAATCCAACGTAAAAACCCAACCATTCAAACCTTTTGATTTGGCCAAACTCGCGGCCATTTCTTTAGCTCCATCGGGTAATCCTTTTAAATTGGCTTCGTGGGTAATGTGCAATTGGTAGTTATTGGTTTCCGCTAACACATTTTCGCCATACGTCAATTTTAGCTTGGCTAATTCGGTGTCAATTTCACGTAATTTCAATTTATCTTCTTCCGAAAGTAAAGCTCCATTTCGTGAAAAACCTTTGAATTTTTTATCTAATAAAGTGGCTTGTTCAGTTGTTAAAGTCAGTTTGTCTTTTTGATCATACACTGCTTTCACGCGTTTGAACAACTCATCATTCAAGGCAATATCATTGCTAAACTCCGTTAACATGGGCGAAACTTCCTGAGCAATTTTCTGCATTTCATCACAAGTTTCGGCTGAATTCAAATTAAAGAAAATAGAAGATAATCGGTCTAACGTTTCACCGGAATAATCGAGTGCTTCAATTGTATTTTCAAAAGTTGGAACTTCCGGGTTTTTTATAATAGCATCAATTTCAGCTTTTGCTTGAGCAATCGTTGCTTCAAAAGCCGGTTTATAATCGGCTAATTGTATTTGCGAAAAAGGTGCGGTGTTGTGTTTGGTTTCGAAATTTTGAGTAAGTGTTTTCATAGTTATTGCGAGGAGCGAAGCAATCTCATTCCGTATTTTTATAATTTAAAATTTTCAAAATCTTGGTAGGTATTCCAAAAACGAAGTAATTCTAATTGATTGGAATTGATTTTATAATAAAGTGTAATATGTTTTGTAATCACTACTTTATGAACATTCTTATAATGAGTTCAAATAAATTCAACATTTTTCAGTGTTAATAGTTGAATGGTTTCCTCTACTTTTCAATAAAGTTGAGCGTTACCTGAAATGACCATTCTGCGTCCAAATAATCAATATTTTGCCAATAGTCTTTTTCAGCTTGTGGAGACCAAATGACATTCATTTATTTAAAATATTTTGAATACCGATTTTTGGTTTCTTCCATCACCATATTATGAGGAATTCCTTCCTTGTTTTCAAGTGAAACAATGGCTTCATCAATTGCTTTTTTTTGATTTTCAGTCAAAGTAGATTTGGATTGAACCAAATGAATAATTTCTTCAATCAATTCAGGATTTTCGAGGTCCAAGATAACCTTTGCCAGTTCTATTTTTGAAGTTTTAATATCCATATTCATTTTTATCAAAGATAATTATTTTTTCAATCCTTCCGAAGCTTTCAAAACCGCTTCTTTCAAACTTTCTTTATAAAAAACAATTTTATCCAACACACATTTATCGTGACTTCCAATAATTTGTGCTGCTAAAATTCCGGCATTTTTGGCTCCGTTCAAAGCGACTGTTGCTACCGGAACACCACCCGGCATTTGCAAAATTGACAAAACCGAATCCCAACCATCAATTGAATTACTGGATTTTACCGGAACGCCAATCACAGGTAACGGTGACATCGAAGCGACCATTCCCGGTAAATGGGCCGCACCACCGGCTCCGGCAATAATCACCGAAATGCCACGCGTGTGAGCATTTTTACTAAAATCAAACAATTTTTCCGGTGTTCGGTGTGCCGAAACAATATCCACTTCGGTTTCGATATCAAATCCTTTTAAGATGTCGATGGCTTCCTGCATGACCGGCATGTCGGAAATACTTCCCATTATGATGGCTACTTTGCTCATTGGTTTTTTGTTTCAAGTTTAAGGTTTCAAGTTAATTCGGTTTAACAGCCAACTGCGACTGTCAACTGCGACTAACCACTCTAATACTATTCTTCACTTCTTCTGCCACTTTTCTGGCTACCTTCATATCTTCATTCACAATCGTGACATGTCCCATTTTGCGAAAAGGTCGGGTTTCTCTTTTGCCATAAAGATGAGGTGTTACACCATCAATAGCCATAATTTTTTCAATGTTTTCATAAACTACAGGTCCGGAAAAACCTTCTTCACCCACCAAATTTACCATTATTCCGGCAACTTTGCTAGCGGTATTTCCCAAAGGTAAATCTAAAATGGCTCGCAAATGATTTTCAAATTGCGAAGTATAACTGGCTTCAATGCTGTAATGTCCCGAATTGTGTGGGCGTGGAGCGACTTCATTTACTAAAATGGCATCATTTTCGGTTTGAAACATTTCCACGGCTAACAATCCCACATGATTGAAAACTTCCGAAACTTTTAACGCAATTTCTTGAGCTTTTTGAGCTACTTTTTCGTCAATTCGAGCCGGACAAATCACATATTCTACTTGATTGGCTTCAGGATGAAATTCCATTTCCACCACCGGATAAGTTTTCACTTCGCCGGAAACGGAGCGAACAACAATAACGGCCAATTCATTTTTAAACGGAATCATTTCCTCGATAAGGCAAGGCGTTTCGGGCAAACTTTCAATATCGTTTTCAGATTTTAAAATTTTTACACCATAGCCATCGTAGCCAAATCGGTCTTGTTTCCAAACGCAAGGAAATGTCAATTTTTCTTTTTGTAATTCTAAATCTCCTTTCGATTCAAAAAGTAACGCGTTTGCTGTCGGAATTTTATTTTCTAGGTATAACTTTTTCTGTGTAATTTTACTTTGAATATTTCGTAAAGTCTTTGGCGAAGGAAATACTTTTTTGCCCTCTGTTTCCAATTGATCCAAGGCATCTAAATTGACATTTTCAATTTCAATGGTAAGTACATCTACTTTTTTTCCAAATTGATAAACAGTGTCAAAATCAAGCAAATTTCCAACTTCAAAATAATGAGTTCCAAACTGACAAGGAGCAGCTGCACTTGGGTCTAACGCATAAGTTTGAATATCAAATTTTCGGGTTTCAGCCAAAAGCATCTTGCCCAATTGGCCTCCTCCTAAAATGCCTAATTTAAAATCGGATGAAAAATAATTCATGGTGTTGTGTTGTTGTTGGGCAAAGATAAGTAACAATTTATGGATTGAAAACTTATTTCATTCTTTTCAAAATATTCTTTGCCGCCGCTTTGTAACCGGCAGAATGATTTGCATAATCCTGACTCAAAATGGGTTTCAATTCCTCGTGAATCCAATCGTATTTTTTTCCAAAAATGAACAACGCTTTCATAGCGTAAGCCTTAGAAGCTACTTTTTCATCCTGAATTAATCGGTCAATTAAAGCTTCAATCAATAGATGTTCTTGTTCTTGCGATAATTTTATGCCGTTTTTTCGATGATTGCTTTTGGCTAAAAACATTGCTATGCGAGTGGCAGGTCGTAATGAAGAATCATTTTTAATTTGAGGTAAAACTTCACAAAACGCATCCAAAAAAGGAACCAGTAATTTCAATTTTTTCTCACCAACCAAATCCAAACTCCAAAAAGCTTTCACGTGCAATTCATGGTGAATATCAAAAGCTATTTCAATGAGTTCCTGCAAATTTTCATCACTCTTCATGGCTAAATTACTAATTGTAACTCTGCTTTTTACATGAGCCGTTCCTGATTCAATTTTTTGATAGAGTTTCGAATTCATTTGGTAAATATACCAATTTTGCAAAAAAGTAAGGATTCTTACTTCTTAATACTCAATACTTCCTTAAATTTGCAACGTATTAAAAAACACAACATGATACATCTTCACGATAAATCGTTTGAACCTTTCATTTCATCAGAAGAAATTGATTTTGCCATCTCTAATTTAGCCAAGCAAATGGATGATGATTTTTTTGATGAAGTGCCTGTTTTTATTGGCGTTTTGAATGGTGCTTTTATGGTATTTTCTGATTTGATGAAAAAATACCGAGGCATGTGCGAGGTAAATTTTGTAAAAATGTCTTCCTATGAAGGAACCCAAAGCACTAATCAAGTGAAACAATTGATTGGTTTAAATGAAAGTTTGGAAGGAAAAACAGTTGTTATTGTAGAAGATATCATTGATACCGGAAACACCATTGAAGAACTCAAAGCCATTTTTAAAGAGAAAAAAGTAAAACACCTTAAAATTGCCACCTTGTTTCTGAAGCCGGACGCTTATAAAAAAGACATCAAAATTGATTATGTCGGGATACGAATTCCAAACAAATTCATCGTAGGATATGGACTGGATTATGATGGATTGGGCAGAAATTTACCAGACGTATATCAACTTGCAGAATAAAATCTAACTACCTATTCCGATGGTTATCGGAACTAACAATACAACAATCTAATAATCTAAATTAAAAATGATTAACATCGTTCTTTTCGGAAAACCGGGTGCGGGAAAAGGCACACAAGCAGAATTTTTAAAAGCAAAGTACAATTTAACCCATTTATCTACGGGTGATATTTTTCGTTTTAATATTAAAAATGACACGGATTTAGGCAAATTAGCCAAAACGTTCATGGACAAAGGCGATTTAGTTCCGGATGAAGTGACCATTCAAATGTTGCAAAGCGAAGTAGATAAAAACCCTGATTCTGCCGGATTTTTATTTGACGGTTTCCCAAGAACAATTGCTCAAGCAGAGGCTTTGGATGCTTTTTTAACAACCAAAAATCAAGAAATTACGGCCACTGTTGCTTTAGAAGCGGATGACGAGATATTAGTTCAACGTTTATTAGAAAGAGGAAAAACTTCTGGAAGACCAGACGATCAAGACGAAGAAAAAATTAGAAATAGATACCAAGAATACAACGAAAAAACGGCTCCGTTAATGGACTATTACAAAAAACAAGGTAAATTTCATGCGGTAAACGGAATAGGAACCATTGCTGAGGTAACCGAACGATTGAATTTGGTATTCGATAACTTGAAATAAATCTCATTTTATCTAAAAAAAACGCCTATTTAGTGCTGTTTTTTTTAGATATTTGCAAAATCAAAAGGAGCTTCATCCGGTTCATCGGAAATGGTGCTCTTTTTTTGCTAAAAAATAGACATGGAAATTGTAATTATTTTATTTTTAATTGTATTAAATGGCGTTTTTTCGATGTCGGAAATTGCATTAATTTCAGCACGGAAAAATCGTTTGGAAACTGCAGCTAAGAAAGGAAATCCGGCAGCTAAAGCAGCTTTAGATTTAGCCAATTCTCCCAATAAGTTTCTATCTACTGTTCAAATTGGTATTACTTTAATTGGGATTTTAACCGGTATTTATTCCGGAGATAAAATAACAACCGATGTTCAAAATTTTGTAGCGGGATTTGAAATACTAAAACCTTATGCTAATTCGGTTGCTGTAGGTATTGTCGTGGTAATTTTGACCTTCTTTTCACTTGTTCTGGGCGAATTGGTTCCCAAAAGAATAGGTTTAAATTATCCTGAGGCCATTGCCAAAGCTGTCGCCGTACCTATGAAAATCATTTCAAAAATTACGGCTCCGTTTATTTGGTTATTGACTGTTTCAACAGAATTTATATTAGATATATTCCGAATCAAACCAACCGCCGACGGAAAAGTAACCGAAGAAGAAATCAAAGCCATCATCAAAGAAGGAACTGAAGTTGGAGAAGTCCAAGAAATTGAGCAAGATATTGTTGAGCGAGTTTTTCATATTGGCGATAGAAAAGTAAATTCGCTTATGACGCACCGAAAATCGGTTGATTATTTATCGTTGGATGATTCACCTGATGAATTGAAAAATAAAGTTTTGAATGACTTACATTCCTTTTATCCGGTTTGCCAAGAAAATTTAGATGAAATTATTGGAATCGTTTCTCTAAAAGAATTATTCTTGAATTTTGATAAAGGCCTTTTTGATTTAAAAGCCATGCTGAAAGACCCGGTATATTTTATCGAGCATACCTCGGCCTACAAAGCATTGGAAGTATTTAAAAAATCAAAAGTGCATTATGCCTTAGTGGTTGATGAACATGGTGTTTTTCAGGGAATTATTACTTTAAATGATATCTTGGAAGCTTTGGTAGGAAATGCTTCTGATTTTTATGATGAGGAATTTCAATTAGTAGCCAGAGAAGATGGTTCATGGTTGGTAGATGGTCATTACTCGTTACATGATTTCCTAACTTATTTTGATATGGATGAACATATTAATGATTATGAAGTGACTACGGTTAGTGGATTTATCATCACCGAATTAGGCGATATTCCTAAAACCGGACAAAAATTGATTTGGAATAAATTGGAGTTTGAAGTAATAGATATGGATGGTGTCAAAATTGATAAAATTCTAATCAAAAATTTAAAAGAATAAAAAACAGTTATCAGTTGGCAGTTATCAGTGTCCAATTAAATATTTTTATTTCAGATAACCGACAACAGAAAGCAGAAAACAAAAAAAATGACAGAGGGAAATTTCGTAGACTACGTAAAAATATATGTTTCATCCGGAAAAGGAGGGAAGGGTTCTTCACATCTTCACCGAGAAAAGTTCATTGAAAAAGGGGGGCCAGATGGTGGCGATGGAGGGCGTGGTGGTCACGTATATTTGAAAGGGAATAAAAATTTGTGGACACTTTTTCATTTGAAATTTGTCAAACATATTCGTGCCGGTCATGGCGGAGATGGTGGTAGTTCAAGAAGTACAGGTCACGATGGAGAAGATAAATATGTTGAAGTGCCGCTAGGGACGGTAGTTCGCGATCAAGAAACTGGGGAAGTACTTTTTGAAATTACCGAGCACGATGAAGTAAAAATCGTAGCCGAAGGCGGAAAAGGCGGATTAGGGAACTGGCATTTCCGTTCGGCAACCAACCAAACGCCACGCTATGCTCAACCCGGTATGCCCGTTAAAGAAGTAGATATCATTTTAGAATTAAAAGTGCTGGCCGATGTTGGTTTAGTTGGTTTTCCAAATGCAGGAAAATCTACGTTACTTTCTGTATTGACATCTGCAAAACCTAAAATTGCCGATTATCCATTTACTACCCTAAAACCCAATTTAGGAATTGTTGCTTACCGAGATTTCCAATCGTTTGTAATGGCCGATATTCCAGGAATTATAGAGGGTGCCGCCGAAGGGAAAGGTTTGGGTCATTATTTTTTACGTCATATAGAACGAAATTCCATATTGTTATTTTTAGTTCCTGCAGATGCAGCCGATATCAAAAAAGAATACGAAATTTTGTTAGACGAACTTCGACGTTATAATCCAGAAATGTTGGATAAAGACCGAATTTTGGTGGTTTCCAAATGCGATATGTTAGATGAGGAACTCAAAGCAGAACTTGAAAAACAAATGAAAAAAGAGTTCAAAGGAACCCAATATCATTTTATTTCTTCTGTAGCTCAACAAGGCTTGCAAGAATTAAAAGATATGTTGTGGAAAATGTTGAATGAGCAATAATTTGAAAAATTATATATTTCTTACAAAAGCATCCTGAGAAGGGTGCTTTTTTTATGGAATTCTAAAAAATAAGTTAAAAAATAGAAATACCTAATTGAATTTTGAAACAAAAAAGAAGTTCTGAATACAAAATAAAGTATATTCGCAAACAGTAAAAATGAATCAAAAAATGAAAAAAATTATTTTAAGTTTTGTAGCATTAATTGCTTTTGCTCCGGCAACAATTTTTGCTAACGAAGGCATGTGGTTTTTGATGCATATTCAACGTCTAAACCAGCGTGATATGCAAAAAATGGGATTGCAATTAACCGCAGAAGAAATTTACAGCATTAACAATTCCAGTTTAAAAGATGCAATCGTTCAATTTAATGGAGGTTGTACAGCAGAGATGATTTCCAAAGATGGTTTGGTATTAACCAATCACCACTGTGGTTATGATGCTATTGCTGAATTGTCTTCACCGGAAAGCAATTACTTGCGTGACGGATTTTGGGCTCAAAATCGCAAAGCAGAATTGAAACCCAAAAGTTTGTATGTGCGTTTCTTCGTTCGTATGGATGATGTTACCAAAAGAATTTTGAGTTTGGTAAATGATAAAATGACAGAGGCAGAACGTGAAGCTGCTATCAATAAAGAAATTGCTAAGATTCAAAAAGAAAATGATGGTGGTGGAAAATATACCGTTTCTGTACGTTCCTTTTTTCAAGGAAATGAATACTACTATTTTGTTTATGAAGATTACAAAGATGTTCGCTTGGTAGGAACACCAACTGAAAGCATTGGTAAATTTGGTGGCGATACCGATAACTGGGAATGGCCTCGTCATACCGGTGATTTTGCATTATTTAGAGTGTATGCGGATGCCAATGGAAATCCGGCCGAATATTCAGAAAATAATGTGCCTTTAAAGCCGAAACACCATTTACCCATCAGTCTTAAAGGGGTTCAAGAAAATGATTTTGCCATGATTCTAGGTTATCCGGGTCGTACCAACCGTTGGATGCCGGCAGAAGGCATTGAGCAAAATGTAAAATTTGCTTATCCGGCTTGGGTAGAAGGTTCAAAAATGTCAATGGACAAAATGAAAGTGCACATGGACAAAGATGATGCGGTTCGTTTGAATTATGCGTCAAAATACGCTTCAATTGCCAATTACTGGAAAAACAGGCAGGGTATGATTGATGCCTTGTCAAAATTCAAAACAGCTGATTCTAAAAGAAAAGTAGAGAAAAAATTCGATTCTTGGGCTAATAGCAGTAAGAACAAAGCTCAATACGGTTCAGTAATAAAAGACATTAATGCTTATTATGCTATGACAAATGAAAAAGCTATGCATGATAATTATTTAATGACATTTTTAAGAGGGTCTTCTTTTGGAACTATGCCCGGTAGATTAGGAAATCAATTGGTTGCTTTTGCCAAAGCAGAAGCTGCTCAAAGAGCACAAATGAAACCGCGATTGGCAGAAATGATTGAAGGAACATTTGAGACCATTTATTTACCTTTAGAAAAAGATGTTTTAGCCGGACAATTAGGTTTATATGCCGAAAAAGCTAAGGCTTTTGGTTTAGCACCAAGTGTTCAATCTTTAGTTGACAACAAAACCGATTTAACAGCTTATGCTTCAAATATCATAGATTTAAGTTTGTTTACATCAAAAGAAAGATTGTTGGCATTCTTAGAAATACCTAGTGAAGAATTGGTTAAAAACGATCCTTTGTTCAAACTTTCTTCAGATTTAATTGATCATTACGGTAAAAAATCAGACGAATTGAAAGCAGCTGAAGAAAAATACCAAGCCGGTTTTAGAAAATTAGTCGCTGGTTTGAGAGAATCTAAATTAAGTCCGATTTTATATCCGGATGCCAATTCAACTTTGCGTTTAACCTACGGGAAAGTTCGTGCCTTACCGGCAGATAAGAGAAATGATGCCAAAATCAATAACTACACAACCTTAGAAGGAATGGTGAAAAAACACAAAGCAGGTGATCCTGAATTTGATTTGTCACAGCCTTTAATTGATTTGTATAACAAAAAAGATTTTGGTCAATATGCAGATAAAGCGGGTTACATGCCGGTGAATTTCCTTTCGGATAATGATATTACCGGTGGTAATTCAGGTTCTCCGGTATTAAATGGAAAAGGAGAATTAATCGGATTAGCGTTTGACGGAAACATCGAAGCCATGGCCGGAGATGTTATTTTTGATGACAAATTACAAAGAACAATCAATGTAGATATTCGTTTCGTATTGTTTATCATTGATAAATATGCCGGAGCCAAACATATTATTGACGAATTGACAATCGTTAGATAAGGTTTATTATTAATTCAGTTAAAAGAATCTGCTTCAGTTTTGGAGCAGATTTTTTTTGTGGTAAAGATTTCTAAAAAAGTTCGTTTAATGAGTTCAATTATTTATTTTTGATACATAAATACGAAACATGAAGTGGCTATTATTTTTTTGTTTGATGGTGTCAAATCTACTTTATTCTAATTCAGATTTTGAAAAGGCAGAACAGCTTTTTGTCAAAGGGAATTTATCTGAAGCCAAGTTGCTTTTTGAAAAATATTTAAAAGAAAACCCCAACCATTCCAAATCTATAGAATATTTAGGAGATATTGCCGGAGCCGAAAAAAAATGGGATGAAGCCATTTTACATTATAAAAAACTACGGAATCAGTTTCCTAAAAATGCCAATTATCACTATAAGTTTGGTGGAGCACTTGGTATGAAGGCCAAAGAATCCAATAAATTTAAAGCTTTAGGAATGATAGATGAAATTGAGAAATCTTTTTTAACGGCAGCGTCTCTTGATGAAAAGCATATCGATTCAAGATGGGCCCTGGTTATGCTATATATTGAATTGCCCGGAATTGTTGGTGGAAGTGAAACAAAAGCTCAGAAATATGCCAATGAATTAATGAATTTGTCTAAGATTGATGGCCATTTAGCAAAAGGTTTTATAGATGAATATTTTAAAAGATTTACCAAAGCAGAAATTCATTACCTCAAAGCCCATGAGTTAGGCAATTCTAAAACCACATTTCAAAAATTATACGATTTGTATCGATTTAAGTTGAAACAACCGCAAAAAGCAGAGGATTTAAAAAAGAAATTTGAAAAATAGTAATACGTTGTCTGTTGTTCGTTTTCAGTTAACCGACAACCGACAACCAATTACTGATAACCCAATACAGAAAATGAGAACGCACTTTATCGCTATTGGCGGAGCCGCCATGCACAATTTAGCTCTTGCATTACACCATAAAGGATATCACGTTACCGGAAGTGACGATGCTATTTTTGAACCTTCCAAATCACGTTTAGCAAAATTCGGATTGTTGCCTGATGAGTTGGGATGGTTTCCTGAAAAAATCACAACAGATATCGAAGCGATTATTCTGGGAATGCACGCCAAAGCCGATAACCCTGAATTGTTGAAGGCGAAAGAATTAGGTTTGAAAATTTATTCCTATCCGGAATTTTTATACGAACAATCCAAAAATAAAACCCGTGTGGTAATTGGAGGTTCGCATGGAAAAACAACCATTACTTCGATGATTTTACACGTCATGCATTACCACAATATTGAAGTTGATTATATGGTAGGAGCACAGTTGGAAGGTTTTGATACGATGGTTCATCTTACCGAAAAAAATGATTTTATCGTTTTAGAAGGCGATGAGTATTTGTCTTCTCCAATTGACAGAAGACCCAAATTTCATTTGTATCAACCCAATATCGCTTTGCTTTCAGGAATTGCTTGGGATCATATTAATGTGTTTCCGACATTTGAAAATTATGTAGAACAGTTCGAAATTTTTGTCAATCAAATTACCAAAGGCGGAATATTAGTTTATAATGAAGAAGATGAAACGGTGAAAAAAGTTGCCGAAGAAACGACGAATACCATCCGAAGATTGCCCTATCAAACTCCGAATTATTCCGTTGAAAATGGTACAACTTATCTCGATACTCCTGAAGGACCCATGCCCATTGAAGTATTTGGAGCTCACAATTTGAACAATCTTGCGGGTGCGAAATGGATTTGCCAAAATATGGGGGTCGATGAAGCCGATTTTTATGAAGCAATTGCCAGTTTTAAAGGAGCATCCAAACGATTAGAGAAAATTGCAGAAGGAAAAGGAAAAGTAGCCTACAAAGATTTTGCTCATTCGCCCAGTAAAGTTTCGGCAACTACAAAAGCAGTGAAGAATCAGTATCCGGACAGAAAATTAATTGCTTGTCTAGAGTTGCATACCTACAGCAGTTTGAATGCCGAATTTCTAAAAGAATACGAAGGAGCTTTGGATGCTGCCGATGTTGCTGTTGTGTTTTATTCACCCGATGCAGTTAAAATCAAACAATTGGAAGAAGTAACGTATGACCAAATCGCACAATCGTTCAAACGAAATGATTTGATAATTTACACCAATCCAACCGAATTTAAAGATTTTTTATTTTCAACAAATTTAGATAATTCTGCTTTGTTGTTAATGAGTTCAGGGAATTATGGTGGATTGAATTTTGAGGAGGTGAAGGAATTAGTCAATTAGACAATTAGCCAATGTGGCCATGTTAGATTAATTAGCAATATGAATTGACATATTGACTAATTGGCATATTGCCACATTATCCACCGTAACGAAAATGCCCCACAATCTTCCAACTAAACAAACAATCCTCTAAAACTTGTCCGCTACCCAAATTGTGAACAATCAAATTGCGTTTGCCATCTGCAGATTTTTTGTGTGTTACAATTCCGATGTGCGGAAGTTTATCTCCAATCATCCAAGTGACTAAATCACCGGTTTTGTAATCGGAAGGATTTTGAGATACAGTTAGTTTTTCTCCTTTTCGTTCAAAAAACACTTCCAAATTGGGAACTCTACGGTGATCGATATTAGTATCCGGTTTTTTCAACCCCCATTTTTTTAAGTTTGGGTATTTGGAGAAATTGGCTTTCAAATCTTCATGTACTTCTTTTTGCAAATCGATTCCCAATTTCCGATAAGCTCTAATAATCACATCCGTACAAACCCCTTTGTTTTTGGGAACATCACCATTGGGATATTTAATGCCAACATAGGATGGATCATAAGTAACTTTGTCATTGGTTAATTCTATAGCCGCATAAGCAAGTTTTTGATAAAACGAAGGATTTGGATAGGTGTTAAATCCGATTACAATTGCGGTGAGAAATAAAATGGACCTCATTTTTTTTTTAATGGTATAACGATTTTTTTCAGATAAATATTGCAATATGTTATCGTTTGATTTACATTTATATTTTAAACGCCAAACCGATGGATTCTAACACCCCTTTTTCAATAAAATTCTGGGCAGATGATGATAAACCCAGGGAAAAATTAGTTCTTAAAGGAAAAGAGGCTCTCAGCGATGCGGAGTTATTAGCCATAATTATTGGTTCCGGGAGCCGAAATGAAAGTGCAGTAGCCTTAAGTAAACGTATTTTAGCTCATGTCAATAACAATTTAACTGCACTGGGAAAGCTCAATTTAAAACAGCTTACTACTTTTAAAGGAATTGGCGAGGCAAAAGCCATTTCCATCATTGCAGCCACTGAATTAGGGAGGCGTAGACGTGCAGAGGAGGCCCCGAACTTGGTGAAAATTATCTCCAGTAAAATAGTTTTCGATATAATGCAACCCATTATTGGAGAGCTCCCACATGAAGAGTTTTGGGTAATATTTCTCAATAATTCCAATCAAGTACTGCATAAATCTCAATTAAGTAAAGGCGGAATTACCGGAACCGTAGTAGATACCCGTTTGGTTTTAAAAATGGCTCTTGAGTACAATGCGGTTTCTTTGATTTTGGTACACAATCACCCTTCGGGAAAGTTAAAAGCCAGTGATTCTGATATAGAAGTAACCCAAAAAATTAAGTTAGCAGCAAGACAGTTGGATATGAATTTGTTAGATCATGTAATCATAACCGAAAAGGGGTATTTAAGTTTTGTAGATGAACAAATTTTTTAGAAAGGATTAACATCCTTTTTTTAAATATTCAGTATCTTTCCGATCAAATTTAGCAAAAATGATATTGACTCGAAATTTAACCTTTTCCTATAATTCATCGCAACAATTTTCATTTCCGGATATAGAAAATAAAGCTACTGAAACTTTACTTATAACTGGTAATTCCGGAAAAGGGAAAACTACTTTATTACACCTTTTAGGTGGTTTACTCAGACCATCATCGGGTGAAATAACTATTGAAAGTACCAACATTTCTTCTTTATCCGAAAAGGAATTGGATCGCTTTCGAGGAAAAAATATTGGCTTAGTTTTACAACAATCGCATTTTGTTACATCTTTAAATGTACTTGAAAATATGGTTTTAGCTTCTTGGTTGGCAACAGGAAAAAAGGCAACAGAAAAAGCAAAATCACTTTTAAAACAATTAGATTTAGAAGATCAGATGTATAAATTACCTTCCAATTTAAGTGTTGGACAACAACAACGTGTTTCCATTGCAAGGGCACTAATAAATGAACCAAAGTTACTTTTAGCCGATGAACCCACCTCAAGTTTAGATGATGAAAATGCGTTTAAAGTTGCAGATTTACTGGCAAAGTTGTCTAAAGAATACAATGCTGCCTTGATCATTGTGACACACGACCAGAGATTGAAAGATAAATTTTCTAACCAAATTAACTTAAACTAAATGATAGCAAAATTAGCTTGGAAAAACCTTTGGTTTAAGCCTTTAAATACCGTTTTAAGTTTGGTTCTATTAACCGCATCGGTGGCCATAATTTCATTGTTGATTTTATTACAAGAACAATTTGAAAAACAGTTTTCGAGTAATATAGACGGAGTCGATTTGGTTTTAGGTGCTCAAGGTAGCCCACTGCAATTAATACTTTCTTCTGTTTATCATGTTGACGCTCCAACCGGAAATATTGATTACAAAGAAGCCGAGGTTTGGATGAAACATCCCTTTGTTGAAACGGCAATACCCTTGGCCTTTGGTGACAATTATCGCGGATTTAAGATTGTGGGAACTACACCAGATTACCTTAAAAAGTATACCGCAACCCTTTCTCAAGGCAAAGTTTTTGAAAAGAATTTTGAAGTAGTTATCGGCAGTGAAATTGCTCAAAAACTAAATATCAAACTCGGAGATAAATTTTTTGGGACGCATGGCGATGCCGAAGAAGGTCACGTGCATGAGGAATATGCGTATGTAGTAGTTGGAATTGCATCGCCAACAGGCAAAGTAATAGACAATTTAATTATGTGTACAGTTGAAAGTGTTTGGGAAATGCATTCCGGACACGGTCATGGTGGAGAAGTACATTCAAATGATGAAAATCCTGCTCACGGTGAAGAAGGGCATATTCATGTTGAGGGAGACGAACACGATCATGACGAACACGTTCACGACGAAAATTGCAATCACGATCACGAAGATTCTAAAAATCCCGCTCACGGTGAAGAAGGTCTCGTACATGAAGATGGTGACGAACACGAACACGACCACAATCATGATGAAACCAAGGAAATTACGGCTGTTTTAATAAAATTTAAAAATAAAATGGGCATTATTTCATGGCCTAGAATGATAGCTCAAAATACCAAAATGCAAGCCGCACTTCCTGCCATTGAGATTAACCGATTATTTTCGTTATTCGGAATAGGGTTGCAAGCCTTACAATATTTGGCCTATGGAATTATGCTGATTTCAGGTATAAGTATTTTCATTGCTTTGTATAATCGGTTGAAAGAGCGTAAGTATGAATTTGCTTTATTACGAATTTCCGGAGCAAGCCGTTTGCAATTACTTGTATTGGTTCTTTGGGAAAGCTTGTTGCTTTGTACAGCCGGATTTTTATTTGGTACGTTTTTTGGAAGAATGGCACTACTAGCTATTTCAAGCACCACAGATGAGCAATATAAAATGACATTTAACCCCTTTGTATTTCTTTGGCAAAAAGAAGGAATGCTGTTTTTAGTTACTATCTTTGTGGGTGTTTTGGCTGCCGTCATACCCGCTGTAAAAGCCTATCGTTTAAATATTTCAAAAACCCTAGCAAATGCGTAAGTTTTCATTTTTTTTGGCTCTCATTGTTGTTTTAATTTTGGTGTCTAATCTAAGTTTCACCCCGAAAAATAAGGTTTTAGCATCTGCAGAAAAAGAGCAAGTTGTACTTCAACAAGCCAGTTTTTTATCTCCTTTTTCAATTGAAAATTCATTTCGAAGAGAAAAATTTGATATTCAAGGACATCCGGATACTTTAACATGGAAATTATTGGGTGTTATTAAGTATGTAAAAAAGCCTGATAAAGATTATCCGGACGGAGTAATGTTTCCTATAATAAATTCGGAATTGAAAACTAAAAACAAAAAAAGAATAGTGATGAGTGGCTTTATCATTCCTATAGATAATGTCTCTTATGCACTCAGTAAAAATGTTTTTGCTTCTTGTTTTTTTTGTGGTCAAGCCGGCCCCGAAACGATAATGGGCATAAAGTTTAAAGGTACAACTCCTAAATTAAAAACCGATCAATACGTTACACTTGAAGGAACTTTTCGATACAATGATAATGATGTAAATGATTGGATTTATCATATCGATAACGCCGTAATAGTAAAAGGAGGAAAATAAAAAAGCAAGTGAATTTAGTAAAAATGAAGTTGTTTCAACATAAAACAGACTTGTTTTTTGATTTAGATCATACCTTGTGGGATTTCGAAAAAAATTCGGCATTAGCTTTTGAAACTATTTTTGAAAAGCACCAATTCGATATCAGACTTTCCAATTTTTTATTGCATTACGTTCCCACGAATATTAAATACTGGAAACTTTACAGAGAAGAAAAAATCACTCAAAATGAACTTCGTTATTTTCGTTTAAAAGAAGTTTTTGATTTAATGCAGCAAGAAGTTGATAATTCTCTCATACATTTGCTTTCAAAAGAATATATAGAGTATTTGCCACAATTTAATCATCTTTATGAGGGAACATTTGAAATATTGGACTATTTAAAAGAAAATTACAATTTGCATATTATCACAAACGGATTTGAAAGCGTTCAGTTGGGTAAAATTCGAAATTCCAATTTAGAATCCTATTTTACTACGATCACGCATTCTGATTTGGCTGGTGTAAAAAAACCCAATCCCAAAATATTTGAATTCGCTTTAAATTATGCTCAAACTTCACCCGGAAATTCCGTTATGATTGGAGATAGTTTGGAAGCAGATATTTATGGAGCGTTATCCATAGGTATGGATGCGATTTATTTTAATGAATTTCAAGTTCCAACAGAATCGTCAATTCATCAGGTAAATCAATTAGCTAATTTGAAGCAATTTTTTTAAAAATTATATTTATGAAAACCCTTTTAACCACATTTCTATTCCTAGTTACAGGTTTTGCAATGGCTCAGCAGCCTTTATCTGATTTTCAATATGTTATTGTACCCAAAAAGTATGATTTCCAAAAGTCAGAAAATGAGTTCAGATTGAACACTATGACAAAATTTAATTTAGAGAAAATGGGTTTTGTGTGTTATTATGAAGGAGATATAATTCCAAAAGAATTAGCTATGAATCCTTGTAAACTATTAAAAGTAGATGTGGTAAAAGACAATACGCTTACTTGGACAAGGTTATTTGTAGTCTTGAAAGATTGTCAAAATCAAATTATTGCAAAAAGCGAACTTGGAAAAAGCAAACAAAAGGATTTAAAATTAGGTTATACTGAAGCTTTCAATGAGGCTTTTGTTTCTCTTTTAGCAATGAATTACAAGTATTCCGGTGATAACTCTTCTACTGTTCAGGTGGTAGAAAAGTCAGAGGTTGATAAAACACCTATTGTTGAAGTTGTGGTGCCTAATGAAACTGAAGCGGGCAATTTTTTATTTGCTCAACCCATTCAAAATGGATTTCAACTAGTAGATTCGTCCCCTAAAATTGTATTTAAATTGCAAAAAACCAATCTTCAAAATGTTTTTTTTGCTACAAAAGGATCACAAACAGGAGTAATTTTTTTGAAATCAAATCATTGGTATTTTGAATACTACCAAAATGAAAAATTGATTTCAGAAATTGTAAAAATAAAATTTTAATATCCGTATTTGTCTTTCCACCGGTTTTTTAAAAAAGCACGCAATTCTTTTTCTCGGGCATTGTTACCAGGCTCATAGAAAGAAGTGTTTTGAATTTCATCTGGTAAAAATTCTTGCTCTGCAAAGTTGTTGTCAAAATCATGAGCGTATTTGTATTCGTCGCCATAACCTAATTCTTTCATCAATTTGGTAGGAGCATTTCGCAAATGCAAGGGAACAGGTAAATCACCGGTTTGCTTTACAATTTGTTGAGCTTTTCCTATGGCCAAATAACTTGCATTGCTTTTGGCAGAAGTAGCCAAATATATCGCACATTGACTCAAAATAATCCGACTTTCCGGATAGCCAATTGTAGTTACAGCTTGAAAAGTATTGTTTGCCATAATCAATGCTGTTGGATTGGCATTTCCAATATCTTCACTGGCTAAAATGAGCATTCTTCGAGCAATAAACTTTACATCTTCGCCACCTTCAATCATTCTGGCAAGCCAATACACAGCACCATTTGGGTCGCTTCCGCGAATAGATTTTATGAAAGCCGAAACAATATCATAATGTTGTTCGCCCGTTTTATCATATAAAACCGTGTTTTTTTGAACCAATTGCATTACTTTTTCATTCGTAATTTCTATGGTATTTTCTTCGGTTGCATTAATAATCAATTCAAAAATATTCAACAATTTTCTTCCATCACCACCGGAAAGTCGTAAAAGGGCTTCAGTTTCTTTCAGGTTTATATTTTTGGTTTTTAAAATTTCATCATGCTCAATGGCTCGATATAACAATTGCTCTAGATCTTCTTTGGAGAAAGCATTTAATACATAAACCTGACATCTTGACAATAATGCAGGAATCACTTCAAAACTTGGGTTTTCGGTAGTGGCACCTATAAGCGTAACCCAACCTTTTTCAACCGCAGCCAGCAGTGAATCTTGTTGCGATTTGCTGAAGCGATGAATCTCATCAATAAACAAAATCGGGTTTTTCGCAGTAAATAATCCTCCACTTGTTTTGGCTTTGTCAATGACTTCTCGAATGTCTTTTACCCCAGAATTAATAGCACTTAACGTAAAAAATGGTCGTTTGCTTTCTTGAGCCATAATTTGAGCCAAAGTTGTTTTTCCGGTTCCGGGTGGTCCCCAAAGAATTAAACTGGGAATGATTCCTTTCGCAATTTGATGCGTCAAAGAACCTTGTTTACCAACCAAGTGCAACTGACTGATGTATTCCGATAAATGTTGAGGCCGAATGCGTTCGGCAAGTGGTGCTTCCATGGTGTAAAAATACGGTTTTCTGACAAAAAAGCATTACTTTCGTTTTGGATGCATTTTTGATATGATAGTTTTTATGAAACAAAAATCTTTCATTTTTTCTACTTCAGTAATCGCTTGGCCTTTATTTTTTGTATTGGCCTTATGGATTGTATTTTGGGTAGAAGTCAGATTCAAAATTGATTTAAGTACTTATGGAATATTACCTAGAACATGGAATGGTTTGAAAGGTGTTGTATTAAGTCCGTTTTTGCATGGCGATATCAAACATTTATATAATAATTCCATTCCTTTGTTGTTTTTAATAGCGTCTATACGTTATTTTTATAGAGAAGTTTCATTTCATGTACTGGTGTTTGGTATACTTTTTTCTGGCTTAGGGACCTGGATCATTGGTCGAGAAAGTTATCATATAGGTGCGAGTGGGTTGATTTATGTTTTAGTAAGTTTTATATTCTTTAAAGGAATCCAAACCGGATATTACCGCTTGGTAGCTTTGTCTTTATTGATTGTGATGCTTTACGGTGGTATGGTTTGGTATATTTTTCCGGAAGTTGATAATCAAGTTTCTTGGGAAGGGCATTTGGCAGGATTCATCACCGGGTTTCTGTTTTCTTTAGTTTATAAAGCAGAAAAATATAAAAAACCAATTCGTTACGAATGGGAAAAACCGGATTTTAATCCGGAGAACGATCCGTTTATGAAACGTTTTGATGAAAATGGAAATTTTGTAAATCCGCCAAAACCGGTAGAAGTTGTGGAGGAGATTACATTTTTCAATGTAGATAAAAATGTGTTTTATGAATATAAATCGGAGAAAGAGAAAGAGTGATTGTTTGGGTTTTTATGTCTGACAGGTTTTAAAAACCTTTCAGGTAAAAAAGTTTATTTTATTTATTACTTTCTCTGTCTTACTACTTCATATAAAAAAGCACCGCAAGCAACAGAAACATTCAAAGATGAAATCGTACCAAACATTGGAAGTTTTGCTTTTTCATCAACAATTTTCAACACCGAAGGATTTACACCTCTGTCTTCACTACCCATAATAATGGCTAATGGTTCACTTAGCGAAAGATCATAAATAGAATCGTCTGTTTTTTCAGTTGCGGCTATGGTTTTGATACCGGAACCTTGAAGGTAAAAAATAGCGTCCTTTATATGTTCCACTTTACAAATAGGTACATTAAAAACGGCACCGGCACTAGTTTTTACAGTGTCGCCATTTACTGGAGCTGCACCTTGTTTACCAATGATAATTCCGTCAACACCGGTACATTCAGCTGTTCGAATGATGGCTCCAAAGTTACGAGCATCTGAAAGTTGATCTAAAATTAGAAATAATGGAGTTTTTCCGCTATCAACAACATTTGTCACTAATGTTTCTAGGTCAACAAAAGAAATAGGAGCAATGCTAGCCACTGCACCTTGATGATTTTTTGAAGTCAATCGATTCAGTTTTTCAACCGGAACATAGGTAAAATTGATTTTATTGGCTTTCATGGTTTTCATCAAATCCCGCATTAAATCACCTTGAGCCTCTTTTTGAATAAACACTTTGTCTACTTCTCTTCCGGATTGAATCGCTTCAATAATAGCTCTAATTCCAAAAATCTGATTGTCTTTTTCCATGGGGCAAAGGTAAGATTTTTTATGAATCAAAAACGCGTATTAAAACTGATTTGTACAATAGAGTTTGAAAGTTTTATTTCTTGATTACGCAAACTACCATTGGCATAAACTAAGTTAAAAAAACCATTTTTTGTAAGTAGTCCAAAGCCAAAACCTAACCCCAATAGTCCTTCGTTAGTCTTGTTGGTTTGATCTTGAAAATACCCATAATCTATTATGGAGTGAAGGTATAAATCCCTAGACAGGATAAATCTGTATTCCGTTAAAATATAGCTGAAAAAATTTCCTTGTAAACTATTTTCATTAAATCCTCGAATGGAGTTGATACCGCCAAAACGGTAAAGTTCATTTATTAAATAGTTTTCGCTTTTTAAATAAAAAGATAGCGATTTCAGTTGGATATTGTTTTTTTGATTTAAATAAAAATGATGTTGAAATTCTAATTGCGAAAAAAATTGATTTTCATTGGCAATTTTAGAATTTCTTTTACCCAACCCCAATTTAAATTTTAATATAGTTTTATCTGGGAATAAAATGTCTTCAGGCTTTCTTTTTAAGTATTCAAATTCTGAGGTATAAAACGTGTTTTTGAAGTCGCTTATGAAAGACGAGTTAAGGTTTTGAATATCGCTTGATTCGGTGGATTGATAGCCTAAATAGAGACGAGTGTTGTAATTAAAAAGATAGCCAAAGTCAAATTTAGTTCGAGTGTTTTGAAAAGTGCTGTCTTGTTTGAATAATTGCAATTCTGTTTTTAAGCCAAATGAGGAATTGAAAAGGTAAGGAATTTGTAGTCCGGCATTGAAAGTTGTTTGTTCGTTTCCGTCACTTTTCCAATACAAATGGAATTGTTCCCCCGAATTAAGTATATTGTGTAGCAGTAAATCAAGATATCCATTGAAATTTATTTTATCACTTTCTTGATTTGTAAAGCCTATAAAACCTTCAAATCTATTAGCCTTAGCTTTTTCTAAATAAATGTATATTTTAGTTGAGTCTTGAGTGAATAAAATTTGAGGTGATTGGGTTTGAGTAACAAATTTATAATCATTAATGTTTTTTGAAAGTTGATCAATGTTGTTTTGATTGAAATCTTGTTTCTGGTAATTTTTCTTTAAGTTCTTCAAATGGCTTTGCGGAAATTTTGAATATCCTTCAATAATAATTTCGCTTAAAATTCTTTTATTACCCGGGTTGATTTCTAAGTTGGCTACCAAAATATCTTCCTGAGCTCTAAAATTGGTTAATCGAACTTGAACCAAAGAAAATCCTTTGGCTTCCCATTTTTTTACAGTTTCATTCAAAAAGTTTTCCGCTTCATCCAAAGGGATTTTTTGAAAAATTGTATCACCTATATATATATGTAGAGATTTTGTTTTTTTTCCTAAGCTAAAATTAAAAACAAAGATTGAATCGTTTTCCTTTTTATAGTCGAGAGATTGGACTTCTAAATAGCCCTGTCTAAGAAGTTTTTCTTCAAATAATTTGGTTTCGTTTAAAAGCGATAAGGCGTTTTCAAATTTTTTTTTGTACCCTATAGAATCAATAACTCTATTTTCTTTTTGAAGTGTGCTTTCAATTCGAAGCGTAAGTTTTTGTGCCTGTAAATGAAGACATACAAAGAGGTTAAAGAGAATACAAAAAAAAAGCTTCAAAATTGGATTTCTTTTAAATGAAGATAACGCAAATATATTAATAATGGTGTTGAGTGTGTTGCGATAATTTAATAGTAAAAGTTAAAAATTTGTTTTATAAAAAGGGTAAAATGTTTTTGGTACATGTATTTTATTTTTTTAGGTTTTATAATCATTAGAAAAAAGGATACATCCAAAGTATTTTGTGGAGTAATCCTTTTGCAAAATCCAACTTAAAGAAAATAAATAAATTATGATTTGTTTTGCTAAAAAAAATTACTACATTTGCAACCCCTTAAAATAGGGTAATTTTAAAAACATAGAAATTTTTAGTATTAATTATGCCAACAATTCAACAATTAGTAAGAACAGGGAGAGCCCAAATAACTAAGAAGAGTAAATCGGCTGCTTTAGATTCTTGTCCTCAAAGAAGAGGTGTGTGTACTCGTGTTTACACAACAACTCCTAAGAAACCAAACTCAGCAATGAGAAAGGTAGCTAGGGTTCGTTTAACAAACGGAAACGAGGTGAATGCATACATTCCTGGAGAAGGTCACAATCTACAAGAGCACTCGATAGTATTAGTTAGAGGCGGAAGGGTAAAAGATTTACCAGGTGTACGATACCATATTGTACGCGGTGCGTTAGATACTGCAGGTGTTGCAGGAAGAACACAACGTCGTTCTAAGTATGGTGCAAAACGTCCAAAACCAGGTCAAGCTCCAGCACCCGCAAAGAAAAAGTAATTAAAAACTTTTAAAGAAAAGACATGAGAAAAAGACAGGCCAAAAAAAGACCTCTTTTACCAGATCCAAAATTTAACGATCAATTGGTAACACGTTTTGTGAATAACTTAATGTGGGATGGAAAAAAATCAACTGCTTTCAAAGTATTCTATGATGCTTTAGAAATTGTTGAAACAAAAAAACAAGATGCTGAAAAATCTTCCTTGGAAGTTTGGAAAGATGCATTAACAAACGTTATGCCTCACGTAGAAGTTCGTTCACGAAGAGTGGGTGGAGCTACTTTTCAAATCCCAATGCAAATTCGTCCAGATAGAAAAATATCTATGGCGATGAAGTGGATGATTTTGTACGCTCGTAGAAGAAACGAAAAATCAATGGCTGCAAAGCTGGCGTCAGAAATTTTAGCTGCGGCTAAAGAAGAAGGTGCTGCTGTGAAGAAAAGAATGGATACTCACAAAATGGCAGAAGCTAATAAAGCTTTCTCTCACTTTAGATTTTAATTCATAAAGAAATGGCTAGAGATTTAAAATACACAAGAAATATCGGAATTGCTGCTCATATTGATGCTGGTAAAACTACCACAACAGAGCGTATTCTTTTTTATACAGGTAAATCACATAAAATTGGTGAGGTGCACGATGGTGCTGCAACAATGGACTGGATGGCACAAGAGCAAGAAAGAGGTATCACTATTACTTCTGCTGCAACAACTTGTGAGTGGAATTTCCCAACGAACCAAGGTAAAGTTTTACCAGAATCTAAACCGTACCACTTTAACATTATTGATACTCCCGGACACGTTGACTTTACTGTAGAGGTAAATCGTTCGTTACGTGTATTGGATGGATTGGTATTTTTGTTTAGTGCAGTTGATGGTGTTGAACCTCAATCTGAAACCAACTGGAGATTGGCTGATCAATATAGAGTGCCTCGTATGGGATTCGTAAACAAAATGGATCGCCAAGGTTCTAACTTTTTGGCTGTATGCCAACAAGTAAAAGATATGTTGAAATCTAATGCAGTTGCAATCACTCTACCAATTGGAGAAGAGGCTGATTTCAAAGGAGTAGTAGATTTAGTGAAAAATCAAGCTATTGTATGGCATGATGAAACCCAAGGAGCTACTTTTGATATCGTTGACATTCCAGCAGATATGGTTGCAGAGGTTAAAGAATACCGTTCTAAACTTATAGAAGAGATTGCAACTTATGACGAAAACTTGTTAGACAAGTACATGGAAGACGAAAACTCTATCACAGAGGAAGAAATCAACAATGCATTACGTGCTGCAACTATCGACATGGCTATCATTCCAATGATTTGTGGTTCTTCTTTCAAAAATAAAGGAGTTCAGTTCATGTTGGATGCGGTTTGTAAATATTTGCCTTCTCCTTTAGATAAAGAAGGAATTGAAGGTATTCATCCTGATGATAAAGATCTTTTAGAAGAAGATCAAAAGAAAATTATGCGTCGTCCTGATCCAAAGGAGCCATTTGCTGCTTTAGCATTTAAAATTGCTACTGACCCTTATGTAGGTCGTTTAGCTTTCTTCCGTGCTTATTCAGGTCGTTTAGATGCTGGTTCCTATATTTTGAATACACGTTCAGGAAACAAAGAAAGAATTTCTCGTATCTATCAAATGCACGCTAATAAACAAAACCCAATCGATTTTATTGAGGCTGGAGATATTGGTGCTGCTGTAGGTTTCAAAGATATCAAGACAGGTGATACAATGTGTGACGAAAAACACCCAATCATCCTTGAGTCTATGAAATTCCCCGATCCGGTAATTGGTATTGCTATTGAACCTAAAACAAAAGCTGACGTTGATAAAATGGGTATGGCTTTAGCAAAACTTGCAGAAGAAGATCCTACGTTTACCGTTAGAACAGATGAGGCTTCAGGTCAAACAATCATCTCGGGTATGGGTGAGTTACACTTAGATATCTTAGTAGATCGTATGAAACGTGAATTCAAGGTAGAAGTAAACCAAGGAGAACCGCAAGTAGAGTACAAAGAAGCTTTCACAAAATCTGCACAACACAGAGAAGTTTATAAAAAACAATCTGGAGGTAGAGGTAAATTTGGAGATATCGTTTTCCGATTAGAGCCTGCCGATGAAGTAGATGGTAAAACTCCAGTAGGATTACAGTTTGTTAATGAAGTAAAAGGGGGTAACGTTCCTAAAGAATATATTCCTGCTGTAGAAAAAGGTTTCAAAGAAGCTATGAAACAAGGACCTTTGGCCGGATATACTGTAGATAGCTTAAAAGTTACTTTGTTGGATGGTTCTTTCCACCCTGTGGATTCGGATGCACTTTCCTTCGAATTGGCTGCTAAAATGGGTTACAAAGAAGTAGCTAAAGCTGCTGGAGCTGTAATTCTTGAGCCAATCATGAAAATTGAGGTTATTACTCCAGAAGAAAACATGGGTGATATTGTTGGAGATTTGAACCGTAGAAGAGGTCAAGTAAACGACATGGGTGATAGAAATGGTGCTAAAACTATTAAAGCCAATGTTCCACTTTCAGAAATGTTTGGATATGTAACTACTTTAAGAACATTGTCTTCAGGTAGAGCAACTTCAACTATGGAATTTTCACATTACGAACAAACTCCTTCAAATATTTCAGAGGAGGTTATCAAAAAAGCAAAAGGTAACGCTTAATTCTTAACGAAAATGAGTCAAAAAATCAGAATAAAATTAAAATCTTACGATCACATGTTGGTTGATAAATCAGCTGAAAAAATCGTAAAAACGGTAAAAAGTACCGGAGCTGTTGTAACAGGACCAATTCCGTTACCAACTCACAAAAAAATATTCACAGTATTGCGTTCTCCTCACGTTAATAAAAAATCAAGAGAACAATTTGAAGTGAGTTCATACAAAAGATTGTTAGACATCTATTCTTCTTCTTCTAAAACCATTGATGCTTTAATGAAATTAGAGTTGCCAAGTGGAGTAGAAGTTGAAATTAAAGTGTGATAAATGTCAAAGATGAAAGTATTAAGTATTAAGAAATTTTCTTAATGCTTAATACTCTTGTCTTCATACAAAGTAAAAGAGAATTTTTAATCATTTATAAATAATTTAATATGTCTGGGTTAATTGGTAAAAAAATCGGCATGACCAGCATCTTTGATGAAAACGGGAAAAATATTCCTTGTACAGTAATCGAAGCTGGACCTTGTGTCGTTACCCAAGTCAGAACCAAAGAGGTTGACGGGTATGAAGCGTTTCAACTTGGTTTCGATGACAAAGCAGAAAAACAAGCTACTAAAGCGGCATTAGGTCACTTTAAGAAAGCAGGTACTACTGCCAAAAAGAAAGTCGTTGAATTTCAAGATTTTGAAACAGAGTATAAATTAGGTGATTTAATCACTGTAGATCTATTCAGCGAAGGAGAATTTGTTGATGTACAAGGTGTATCAAAAGGTAAAGGTTTCCAAGGTGTTGTAAAACGTCACGGTTTTGGTGGTGTTGGACAAGCTACACATGGTCAACATAACCGTTTAAGAGCACCAGGTTCTGTTGGAGCTTCTTCTTATCCATCTCGTGTATTCAAAGGTATGCGTATGGCCGGAAGAACTGGTGGTGATAATGTAACAATTCAAAACCTTAGAGTTTTAAAAGTAGTAGCAGAGAAAAATCTACTTGTTATTAAAGGATGTGTTCCTGGACATAAAAACTCTTATGTAATCATTCAGAAGTAATGGAAGTAAAAGTTTTAGATATCAACGGAAAAGAAACAGGTAGAAAAGTTCAACTTTCAGACGCTGTTTTCGCTATTGAGCCTAACAAGCATGCAATCTATTTAGATGTAAAACAATATCTTGCTAATCAAAGACAAGGTACTCACAAATCTAAAGAGAGAGCAGAAGTTACAGGTAGTACTCGTAAAATTAAAAAACAAAAAGGTACAGGTACTGCTCGTGCAGGAAGTGTTAAAAATCCATTGTTTAAAGGTGGGGGAACAGTTTTCGGTCCAAGACCAAGAAGCTATTCTTTCAAATTAAACAAAGCTTTGAAAAGATTAGCACGTAAATCGGTCTTATCACAAAAGCTTGCGGATTCAGATTTAATTGTGTTAGAAGATTTTAGTTTTGATACTCCAAATACTAAGAATTTTATTTCAATTCTTAAGGCTTTAGGATTGGAAAATAAAAAATCTTTATTTGTGTTGGGTGATTCAAATAAAAATGTATATTTGTCGTCACGCAATTTAAAAGCCTCTAATGTTGTAACTACTTCAGAATTAAGCACTTATACGATTTTAAACACAAATAAATTGGTGCTATTGGAAGGTTCGTTAGAAGGAATTGAAGAAAATTTAAGTAAATAATAGGCCATGAGTATCATAATTAAACCTATCATAACTGAAAAAATTACCAAACAAGGTGAGTTAGACAATCGTTATGGTTTTGTAGTGGATAAGAAAGCAAACAAAATTCAAATCAAAAATGCAGTTGAAGCTGCTTTTGGAGTTACTATTGTTGCAGTTAACACTATGAATGTAAGACCTGATCGTTCTGTAAAATACACTAAGAGTGGTATGATTAGTGCTAAAACAAATGCTTATAAAAAAGCTGTTGTTCAAGTACAAGAAGGAGAAACAATTGATTTTTACAACAATATCTAATAAGAAATGTCAGTTAGAAAATTAAAACCTATTACCCCGGGTCAGCGTTTTAGAGTTGTTAATGGTTTTGACGCCATTACAACTGATAAGCCGGAAAAGTCATTATTGGCACCGAAAAAAAACTCAGGAGGTAGAAATAGTCAAGGAAAAATGACCATGCGTTACACAGGCGGTGGTCACAAACAAAAGTACCGTGTTATCGATTTCAAAAGAACTAAAGCAGATGTTCCTGCTACAGTGAAATCTATTGAATACGATCCAAACAGAACTGCATTTATCGCTCTATTGAGCTATGCAGACGGTGCAAAAACTTATGTAATTGCTCAAAATGGATTAAATGTAGGTCAGACAGTTGTGTCTGGTGAAAATGCATCTCCTGAAATTGGAAATGCTCTGCCTTTAAGTAAAATTCCATTAGGAACCGTAATTTCATGTATAGAACTTCGTCCTGGTCAAGGTGCTACCATAGCTCGTTCAGCTGGTACTTTTGCTCAATTAATGGCTCGTGACGGTAAGTATGCAACCATTAAAATGCCTTCTGGTGAAACAAGATTGATTTTGTTAACTTGTATGGCTACTATTGGTGCTGTCTCTAATTCAGATCATCAATTGATTGTTTCTGGTAAAGCCGGTAGATCAAGATGGTTAGGTAGAAGACCAAGAACCAGACCAGTTGCAATGAACCCTGTAGATCACCCAATGGGTGGTGGTGAAGGACGATCATCTGGAGGTCACCCACGCTCTAGAAAAGGTATTCCTGCAAAAGGTTACAGAACCCGTTCTAAAGTTAGCCCAAGTAATAAGTATATTGTTGAACGCAGAAAGAAATAATTAGATAGACATGGCACGTTCATTAAAGAAAGGACCTTTTGTACATTACAAATTAGATAAGAAAGTTCTTGAAAATGTAGAAAAATCAAACAAAGCAGTGATCAAAACTTGGTCTAGAGCTTCTATGATAACTCCAGATTTCGTAGGACAAACTATCGCAGTACACAATGGTCGTCAGTTTGTTCCGGTTTATGTAACTGAGAACATGGTAGGTCATAAGTTAGGAGAGTTTTCACCAACAAGATCATTTAGAGGTCATGCAGGTGCTAAAAATAAAGGTAAAAAATAGAAGCAATGGGAGTTCGTAAAAGAGAAACAGCAGATGCGAGAAAAGAGGCTAATAAGTCGATAGCTTTCGCGAAATTGAATAACTGCCCTACTTCACCTAGAAAAATGCGCTTAGTTGCAGACTTGGTAAGAGGTCAGAAAGTGGAAAAAGCACTAAACGTACTTCGTTTTAGTCAAAAAGAAGCTTCAAGAAAATTAGAAAAATTATTGTTATCAGCAATTGCTAACTGGCAATCTAAAAATGCTGATGCAAGTATTGAAGAAGCAGCTTTATTTGTAAAAGAAATCCGTGTAGATGGTGGAATGATGTTAAAAAGATTACGTCCAGCACCACAAGGAAGAGCTCACAGAATTAGAAAACGTTCAAATCACGTAACAATCGTGTTAGGAACTAGTAATAACACACAAAGCAATTAATAAACAGTATGGGACAAAAGACAAATCCAATTGGAAATCGCCTTGGTATCATCAGAGGATGGGATTCAAACTGGTATGGTGGAAATGATTACGGTGATAAAATCGCTGAAGATCACAAAATCAGAAAGTATATCCATGCTCGTTTATCAAAAGCTAGTGTATCAAAAGTAATCATCGAGAGAACTTTAAAACTTGTAACCGTTACTATCACTACTGCTAGACCTGGTATCATTATCGGAAAAGGTGGTCAAGAGGTAGACAAGTTAAAAGAAGAACTTAAGAAAATTACTGACAAAGAAGTTCAAATCAACATCTTTGAAATCAAAAGACCTGAGTTAGATGCTTACTTAGTAGCAACTTCTATCGCTCGTCAAATTGAAAGCAGAATCTCTTACAGAAGAGCTATTAAAATGGCTATCGCGGCTGCAATGAGAATGAATGCTGAAGGTATCAAAGTTATGATTTCTGGACGTTTAAACGGTGCTGAAATGGCACGTTCTGAACACTTTAAAGAAGGTAGAATTCCTTTGTCAACTTTCAGAGCTGATATTGATTATTCATTAGCTGAAGCGCATACTACTTATGGTAGAATGGGTATCAAAGTATGGATAATGAAAGGTGAGGTTTATGGGAAAAGAGATCTTTCTCCGTTAGTTGGTATGGACAAAAAACAGTCTAAATCATCAGGATCATCTGCTCCAAAAAGAGAAGGTAAACCAAACGCACGCAAAAGAAAGTAATTATTTAAACTAAAGAAAAATGTTACAGCCTAAAAGAACAAAATACCGTAAGGTACAGAAAGGTAGAATGAAAGGCGTTTCTCAAAGAGGACACGAGCTTTCTAACGGAATGTTTGGTATCAAATCTTTAGATTCTTCATTTATTACTTCTCGTCAAATTGAAGCAGCTCGTATCGCAGCAACACGTTTCATGAAAAGAGAGGGTCAATTATGGATCAAAATATTTCCAGATAAGCCTATTACAAAGAAACCATTAGAAGTACGTATGGGTAAAGGTAAAGGTGCAGTTGAATATTGGGCTGCAGTTGTTAAACCTGGTAAAATTATGTTTGAAGTTGGAGGCGTGCCTCTATCAGTTGCTAAAGAAGCATTACGCTTAGCAGCTCAAAAACTTCCTGTTAAAACTAAGTTTATCGTTGCTAGAGATTTCGAAGCATAATCAAAATTTATTATGAAACAATCAGAAATTAAAAATCTATCTGCAGCTGAGTTACAAGAACAACTTAGTCAGTTAAAGAAAACGTATACCGACCTAAAAAATGCTCATGCAATATCTCCAATTCAAAATCCTCTTCAGTTAAGAACTTTAAGAAGATCAGTTGCGAGATTACACACAGAGTTAACTAAAAGAGAGTTACAATAATTGTACACTAGCTGAAAGATGGAAAAAAGAAATTTAAGAAAAGAGAGAATTGGTGTGGTGACTTCAAACAAAATGGAGAAATCTATTGTTGTGTCACAAACTACAAAAGTGAAACACCCATTATACGGTAAGTTCGTGTTGAAAACTAAGAAATATGTTGCACACGACGAAACAAACGATTGTAACATTGGAGATACTGTAAGAATTATGGAAACACGTCCATTAAGTAAATCTAAATGTTGGAGATTAGTTGAAATCATTGAAAGAGCGAAGTAATTATGGTACAACAAGAATCAAGATTAAAAGTAGCAGATAACACAGGAGCCAAAGAAGTTTTGACTATCC
>NZ_DAIOUN010000014.1:0-57368 GCF_036759525.1 Flavobacterium sp.
AGATTATTGGTTTACAGTAGAGTATGAAGAACAAGGACAAATTAAGGTGTTTAAATCACACTTCTCTTTGAAACGTTAATTATAAAAATGAAATAAAAATGAAACTCCCAATTTAGAATTGGGAGTTTTTTTATCGGTAAAATGCAATAGTAAATTTGCACAACGATTTTTTTTACAATTCAACGATATAAATAGTTGCATGTTGAGGAATACTGTAGTTTTATCCATGAGTTTAAGATAAAACTATGAAATTACGATATTTAACATTACTATTAATCTCTTTATTTCTCTTCTCTTGCGAAACAGAAGAAGTACAGGTTGATGCTCAAACATTGCGTGTGCCTGAATGGTTAAAAGGCAATTATGAAGGAGTTCACACTCAAGAATTTTTGTTAGTTAAGTCAAATCTCATTCGGTTTAAATTTGATGATATTACATACCATTACACTAATGACGATGTGCTAGAGATTCAAGAAGATCTAAACAGTTACACAGTTATTACTACAACGGTTCCCTTGAAGTTTAATAAAACCACTTTGAATTCAGAAATCAATCTTAGATATGGTGAATTAAATTTAGGATGGTTTAGAAAAATTGATTTACAATAAAAAACCAGTTCATTTGAACTGGTTTTTTTATTAGTCATTGTAAACTTTTAAGGCTTCTTTTATTATTCGAACCGATTTAATGAGGTCTTCTTTATTTAATACGTAAGCAATACGAACTTCATCTAAACCTACACCCGGTGAAGAATAAAAACCGGCAGCTGGAGCTACCATAACTGTTTCTCCATTATAATTATAGTTTTCTAAAAGCCATTGGGCAAAAGCATCAGCATTTTTGATAGGTAATTTAGCAATACAATAAAAAGCTCCTTTTGGAATTGCTACCTTGACCCCTTCAATTTGATTAAGTTCATTTACAAGAATATCTCTTCGTTCTTTGTATTCTGAAATTACTTCGTTAAAATAGGTTTCAGGTGTGTCTAATGCAGCTTCACTTGCAATCTGAGCAAATGTTGGAGGGCTCAATCTGGCTTGAGCAAATTTCAAGGCAGTAGCCATTACCGCTTTGTTTTTGGAAACAATACACCCAATACGAGCTCCACACATGCTGTATCTTTTTGATACAGAATCTATCATTATTGCATTTTCTTCAATACCTTCTACATTCATTACAGAAAAATGCTTGTCGCCATCATATGTAAACTCTCTGTATACTTCATCGGCTATTAAAAACAAATCATGTTTTTTTACCAATTCTGCTAATTGTAAAATTTCATCTTGCGAATATAAATATCCGGTTGGATTTCCGGGGTTACATATTAAGATAGCTTTTGTTTTGGGCGTAATTAATTTTTCAAATTCGCTAATTGGAGGTAAGGCAAATCCCTCTTCTAATGTGGAAATTACGGGTACAACTTTAACTCCGGATGCAGTAGCAAATCCATTGTAATTGGCATAAAAAGGTTCGGGAATAATAATTTCATCATCACTATCCATTGTACTACCCATGGCAAAAAGAAGAGCTTCTGAGCCACCTGTTGTAATAATAATATCTTCAACATTGACAGGAATATTCTGTTTTTGGTAATGGGCAGCTAATTTTTTTCTGTAACTTTCAAATCCGGCAGAATGACTGTACTCTAATACCGAAATATCCAAATTTTTAATCGAATTAAGAGCTACTTCCGGGGTTTTAATATCGGGCTGACCAATATTCAAATGGTATACTTTTATGCCTCTTTTTTTTGCATTTTCAGAATAAGGAACTAATTTACGAATGGGTGATTCGGGCATACTTTGCCCTTTAATTGAAATTTTTGGCATGATTAAACTTTTTTGAATTGCAAATTTGCAACTTTTTTTATTCAGACCCAATCCTTTTTAGGATATATTTAAAGAATTGATTTTTAATTTATAAATTCCTAATTTTAGGAAAAAAAGTTTATGAAGTTGAAGGCTCTGTTTTTATGCTTTTTTGTGTTTTGTACTTTGGGCTTTGGTCAAGAGGGATTTCGATACATGTCTTCAAGAAAATCCCTATCCATTCCCTTTAAGTTCATAAATAATCTCATTTTTATTCCACTAGAAATTAATGGTGTACCTGTTACATTTTTAGTAGACACCGGAGTTGAAGAAACTATTTTGTTTAGTTTGGATGAAAAATCTGAAATTCAATTTTCAAATGTTGAAAAAATAAAATTGAGAGGATTGGGAAATGCTGCTCTTATTGAAGGATTAAAATCTTCTGAAAACCGAATTGTTATTCGGAATTCAATTGTAGATAAAAATCATGTAATCTATATTGTCTTAGATGAAGAATTTAATTTTTCATCTAGTATTGGAATCCCTGTAAATGGTATAATAGGTTATCAATTTTTTAAGAATTTTGAAGTTGAGATTGATTACATTTCAAACAAAATTATTATTTACAATCCAAACAAGAGCGTTTTTGATAAAAAGAAATCTAAATATAATCAGTTTCCAATTGAAGTTATTAACAATAAACCCTATCTGACTACTCATTTTAATATAGGTTCAAATACTTGGTTCGGAAAAGTATTATTAGATATTGGCAATAGTGATGCTTTTTGGTTTTTTCCTAATCAAATATCAAATTTTACAAAACCAAGCCATACTTTTCGTGATTTTCTAGGGCGGGGCTTTAACGGTGATATTTTTGGCGATCGTTCGAGAGTTAATGAGTTAAATTTTGAAAAATTTAGTTTTGAAAATACTTTAATTGCATTTCCGGATTCGCTTTCCATTCAAAATATTAAGTGGGTTCCTCAAAGAATAGGTTCTTTGGGAGGTGAAATTTTCAAAAGGTTTTATACCGTTTTTGATTACAAAAGAAATTCACTTTATTTAAAAAGGAACAAAAATTTTAAAAATGATTTTGACTTCAATAAGAGCGGGATAGAAGTAAATCATGCGGGTTTACAATGGGTTTCTGAGCGACAAAATTCAACTTTTTCTTCCATTGATGTGAAAATCAATGAACCTTTGAATTATCGTGACGATAAAATAAAGTATAAGTTCTCTTTAAAACCTATGTATGTGATAGCTTTTGTTAGAGAAGATTCGCCAGCAGCTTTGGCCGGTTTGCAAAAAGAAGATATTTTACTTACCATTAATAATCAGGATGCTCATAATTTTACGCTACAGGAAATAAATAATTTACTTAAAGCTGAATCGGGAAAAACGATTCAATTTGAAGTAAATAGAGAAGGTAAAATATTAAAGTATACCTTTAAATTAAAAAATCTTCTATAAAAAAATCCCTTTAAACAAAGGGATTTTAGATTTATTGTAGTGGCCCTACTTTTTTCTTTTCAAGCGGACTAGTTTCGGTTCTTTCTAATACATCCCCTTTTATTTTGAGGTGTACTTTACCGCCTTCATAATTAACGGCATTTGACTCTACTGTAATACTTTTTCGAATTGGCCCTAAAGCCATGTTGTATTTTACTTCAATTTTATCAGATTTACCGGGCATTATGGGTTCTTTTGGCTTTGAAGGTACCGTACAACCGCAGGTAGATTGCACATTGGTGATAATTAATGGGGCATCACCGGTATTTGTAAATTCAAAAACTCGAACGCCATCGTCTTCACCTTTGTAGATTTTTCCATAGTCAATGGTATTATCAACTGCTTTAAAAACAATTTTTGGTCCTTTTTGAGCGTAAAATGATATACTAAAAAGAGCAAATAGAGCTGTAAAAATAATTTTTCTCATGGTTAGAATTTTTGGGTTTTGTAAAATTAAGTACTTTTAGTCAAACTACAAATTATAATTTCTTTTTTAATACTCTGCCTAAATCCGTACTTTTGTAAATTGTTACAAAAATTAGACCAAAATCTGTTTCTAAAAATTAATAATTAACGTTTCAATCTTTATATTTTTTATGGGAATTCCTACTCAATTTGATGCCAAAAAAGCCGAAAGTAAATGGTATGAATATTGGATGCAAAATAACTATTTTCATTCAGAGCCAGATCACAGAACGCCATATACAATAGTGATTCCACCGCCAAATGTTACGGGCGTACTCCATATGGGACACATGTTAAACAATACTATTCAAGATGTATTGATTCGTCGTGCCAGACTTAAGGGATTCAATGCGTGTTGGGTTCCCGGTACCGATCATGCTTCTATTGCTACAGAAGCCAAAGTTGTTGCAAAGTTGAAGGCAGAAGGCATAAATAAAGAGGATTTAACACGTGAGGAGTTTTTAAAACATGCTTGGGAATGGACTGACAAGCACGGAGGTATTATATTGGAACAATTGAAAAAATTGGGTTGTTCTTGCGATTGGGATAGAACCAAATTTACGATGGATGATGATATGAGTGCCTCTGTCATAAAATCTTTTGTTGATTTATACAATAAAGGACTCATTTATAGAGGATATCGAATGGTAAATTGGGATCCCGAAGCTAAGACTACACTTTCTGACGAAGAAGTTATTTATGAAGAACGTCAAGGAAAATTGTACTTTCTAAAATACAAAATTCAAGATTCCGAAGATTTTGTGACCATTGCTACAACTCGTCCCGAAACTATTTTGGGAGATACTGCAGTATGTATTAACCCAAACGATGAGCGTTTTAAACATTTGAAGGGTAAAAAAGTTATAGTGCCAATATGCAATAGGCCAATTCCAATCATTTTTGACGAATATGTTGATATGGAATTTGGTACAGGTTGTTTGAAAGTAACTCCGGCACATGATGTAAATGATAAAGAATTAGGCAATAAACATGAATTGGAAATAATTGATATTTTTAATGAAAATGCTACATTAAATTCTTTTGGATTACATTATGAAGGCAAAGATCGCTTTGTAGTTCGTGAGGAAATCGTTCAAGAGTTACAGCAATTAGGGCATGTTGATAAAATTGAAAATCATATCAATAAAGTAGGTACATCAGAGCGAACCAAAGCAGTAATAGAACCCCGATTGTCAGACCAATGGTTTTTAAAAATGGATGAGTTGGTAAAACCGGCTTTGCAGGCTGTTTTAGAAACCGAAGAGATTAAATTGTACCCTAACCGATTTTTAAATACCTATAAACATTGGTTAGAAAACATAAGAGATTGGAATATTTCTCGTCAGTTGTGGTGGGGTCAACAAATTCCGGCTTATTATTTTGGTGATGGAAAAGAAGATTATGTTGTAGCAGAAACTCCGGAAAAAGCTTTAGAATTAGCTAAAATTAAAACAGGTAATTCAAATCTTACCCTTAAAGACATCAAACAAGATGCAGATGCTTTGGATACTTGGTTTTCTTCGTGGTTGTGGCCTATGGCAGTATTTGGAGGTATTTTAGATCCTGAAAATAAAGATTTTAAGTATTATTATCCTACCAATGATTTGGTTACCGGTCCGGATATTTTGTTTTTCTGGGTAGCTCGTATGATTATTGCGGGATATGAATATACGGGTGAAAAGCCTTTTACCAATGTTTATTTAACCGGTTTGGTTCGAGACAAACAACGAAGAAAAATGTCTAAATCCCTTGGAAATTCCCCTGATCCTTTGGATTTGATAGATAATTATGGTGCGGATGGTGTTCGTGTCGGACTTTTGTTAAGTGCTTCTGCCGGTAATGATATCATGTTTGATGAAGAATTATGTCAAAACGGAAAAGCTTTTGCAAACAAAATTTGGAATGCATTTAAGTTGATTCAAGGATGGGATGTTGATGCTTCTCTTACTCAACCGGAATATGCTAAAATTGCCACAGAATGGTATGAATCTAAATTGGAAAAAACATTAGTAGAGATAGATGATCTTTTTGATAAATACCGACTTTCTGAGGCTTTAATGACTATTTATAAATTGGTATGGGATGATTTTTGTTCATGGTTCCTAGAGATGATTAAGCCGGGATACCAACAACCTATTGATGCTGTAACACATGCAAAGGCTATTGAGGCTTTGGAAACCAATTTAAAGTTATTACATCCTTTCATGCCTTTTTTAACAGAAGAGATTTGGCAATACATTACAGAACGTTCACCAGAGCAGGCATTAATAGTTGCTACTTGGCCTAAAATTTCTGGAACAAACGAATCTCTAGTATCGGATTTTGAGTTTGCTTCTGAAGTTATCTCGGGTATCAGAACCATTCGTAAAGAGAAAAATATTTCATTTAAAGAATCTATTACTTTAAAAGTTATAAATCACGAACAGTCTAGTAAAGCTTTTGATACTATTGTATTGAAATTAGGTAATGTTTCAGAATTAGAATATATCAAGGAGCCTATTCATGGAGCCTTAACTTTTAGAGTAAAATCGAATGAATACTTTATTCCGGTTAGTGGAAATGTGAATATTGCTGAAGAAATTGCAAAATTGGAGGAAGAACTAAAATACAGTTTAGGATTTCTAAAATCGGTACAAGCGAAGTTATCCAATGAACGTTTTGTTTCGGGTGCACCCGAACAAGTCATTCAAATGGAGCGTAAGAAAGAAGCAGATGCATTGGCAAAAATTGCCACTTTGGAACAAAGCATTGCCAGTTTGAAATAAAAAAAGTCCCTAGTAAGGGACTTTTTTTTAAATACCGGTTTGTGTTGCTGCCGTATATTTTTCCGAAACTTTTACCCAATTTATTACATTGAAAAAGTTTTCCAAATAATCTTTTCGTTTATTTTGATATTTCAAATAATAAGCGTGTTCCCAAACATCAACAGCCATAATTGGGGTTCCGGTTATTCCTAACTTTGTCATCAAAGGATTATCTTGGTTGGCAGTGGTTGTAATTGTTAACTTCCCGTTTTTATCAGTAAGTAACCAAGCCCATCCTGAACCAAACTGTTTTAATCCCGCTTCTATAAATTGAGTTTTAAAATTATCAAAACTGCCAAAATCTTTTTTAATTGCTTCAGCCAAAGCACCACTGGGTTCTTTTGCGGTATTAGCACCTAAGATTTCCCAGAAAAAATTATGATTGTAATAGCCACCCCCATTATTTCTTACCGCTTTATTTTCCAAATCCAGTTTTTTCAATATATCTTCAATAGACATATTGGCCATTTCTGTTCCTGCTATTGCTTTATTTAAATTATTGGCATAGGCCAAATGATGTTTAGAGAAATGAATCTCCATGGTTTGGGCATCAATAAAAGGTTCTAATGCATTGTAAGCATAGGGTAGTGGAATCATCTCAAAGGCACCACCTTCGTCTACTTTTACATCGGCTGGATTTCCCATTTCAACCACTACTTCCTCGGTTTCGGGTAAGGGAACTTCAACAACTTCTTCAAGTTTTTTTGAATTGTTACAACTCCATAAGAATGAAGAAATACAAACAGCTAGAAATACATTTTTTTTCATAATTATTTATTTTTATTAAGCAATTCATTAATAATTTCAATATACTTTTCTTTGGCTTCATCTGCAGAAAGATGGCTTATTTGCATCCATGCATTAGTTTTAAAAGCATTTCTTAAATCGTTATTGCTCAAGTTTGCAAAACCTACCGTACCATGTGTTGCTTGTTTATAGTAGGCATAAATACGCAACATAACATCCGGCGGGAGTGCTTCCGTCATGTTAGAAGCTTTTTCAAAAGCTTCTGCAAAACGCTTATCCAATTCATTTTCAGCCATGAACTATTTTTCAGCTATAAGGGTTTCACCGCCTTTAACGGTTTGATTTAAATTTACTTTTATTTTTGTTCCCAGAGGTAAATACAAATCAACTCTTGAACCAAATTTGATAAAACCGGCATCGGCACCTTGAATTACTTGCATGCCTTCTTCTGCATAATTTATAATTCTTTTGGCTAAAGCCCCTGCTATTTGTCGGTATAAAACTTCACCAAAAACGCGATTTTCAATTACAACTGTTGTTCTTTCGTTTTCCGTACTGGCTTTTGGATGCCATGCAACTAGGTATTTACCCGGATGATATTTGCTAAACTTTACTTTTCCATTTACGGCATAACGCGTCACATGTACGTTTATGGGAGACATGAAAATAGAAACTTGTAACCTTTGATCTTTAAAATATTCCCCTTCATAGACTTCTTCAATAACTACAACTTTTCCGTCAACGGGAGCTATCACATAATCGTCATTTGGGTTGGTGTAACGTTTTGGATTTCTAAAAAATTGTAAAATTAGAATTAGGAAAATTAAACCTATAATTTGAATTGCCATTCGCAACCAAACGATAGATATCAATTCATCTGCAGCTAATATTCCAATGGCTACTAAAACGGTTGTGATTAAAATAATTTTTGCTCCTTCTTTATGAAACATAATTTAAAATTTGATAAAATAAATAAATAAACGGTGCTACAAAGATAATACTATCTAGTCTATCTAAAATTCCTCCGTGACCGGGCATAATAGTACCGCTGTCTTTTACTCCTGCTATTCGTTTAAACTTAGATTGAATTAAATCACCCAGTGTTGCAAATATACTAACTAATACTGCTATTCCAATCCAGATATGAGTATTACTGGTTTCGATGATGAATTTTGCAATTACAATACCGGTAAGAATTGAAAAAATTAAACCTCCAAGAAAACCTTCGATAGTTTTTTTGGGTGATATTCTTTCGAAGAGTTTATGTTTTCCTATTGATTTTCCAACTATAAAAGCAAAGGTGTCATTGGTCCAAATCAAAATAAAAATACCGATTAAAATTTTTGGATTGTACCCTTTTATTCCAAGTGGAATCTTATTTAGTATTAAAAACGGCAATATAATATAGCCAAGTAAATACATCCACTTTTCATAACTATACAAGTTTGTTTTCTGATTAGAAAATAAAAAGGCTATTAATTTTAGGGCAATACTTATACAAAATAGAGTTATGCAAGCATCAAGAATGGGGTTGAATTGGGTTTGGTAAGCCCAAGAATAAATTATAATTCCTAATAAAAGGGAAGTCCACTTGTTAATTTTGACCAGTTTTGAGAATTCATGAATAGTAAGAATTAAAAAAATACCAAACAGAATATAAAAGGTAAAACTTGAATGTAAAATACAAGCTAAGAGCAAAGCAACATAAACGGTTCCCGATATGGCTCTTTGAAGCGTTTCGTTCATGTTAGAGATCTTCCAAAAGTAAAAGGTATAGATTTTTGGCGGCACTACCGTAATGTAAAAAATCTTCTTCTTTTGCTTTTTCGAAATATTTAATGGTTGTAATGTTAGTTGGGTAATCTTTTTCGTAACGTTTTTTTATTTCGCGAAGGCCATCACTTTTATTTTCAAGAATTTGACTGGTTGTAGCAAAAACTACAATGTTGGCCGGTAATTCATGAGGTTTAAATTGTTTAATCTGATTCGAAGTTAACAATACAGACCCTTCATCAGCGATGAGATTTTCACAAGTAGCCAATAAAAATCGGGGTTGAGTTGTATTTTTATAAGTTAGTTTATTTTCATCCAATAAATGAAAAAGTTTAGGTTCATAACAAACGGCTTCGCATTCAAACCAGTCGTTTTCTTCTAATATATTTAAAAATTGTTCTTTAACTTCTTCCAAATTTTCACAGTAAAGAAACTTACCTCCATTTTTTTTAAAATTAAAGGTAAAAAGTTCGTCAACCGGAATTTTTATTTCAGGATTGAAAGGGCTTGCTTCCTTTTCTTTATTTTCTTCAGAAGATTCGCTAGTTGAACCAAAAAGTTTTTTAAAAAGACTCATACTTTTTTTTGAACAATTCTAATTAGAGTGATTGAAAACATTCAAAGATAAAAAAAACTCCAATCAAAATCATTTTTGATTGGAGTTTTTTTAATTTTTAAAAAATATATTATTTTTTTATTCGGCCAAAGTTACATGAATTTCATCTCCAAAGGGTCTTTTACCAAAAATGGCTTCTAGGTCGTCTTTGAAAATAACTTCTTTTTCAATCAGAATGTCAGCAAGTTGAACCAGTTTTTCTTTATTCTCTTCCAAAATTTTAATGGCTCTTTGATATTGACTTTCAATTAAATTTGAAATTTCTTTATCTATAGTTACTGCAGTTTCTTCGGAGTAGGGTTTTGAGAAATTGTATTCACTTTGCCCACTTGAATCGTAATAAGTAACATTGCCCAATTTGTCATTCAATCCGTAAACCGTAACCATAGCACGAGCTTGTTTGGTAACTTTTTCCAAATCGCTTAATGCTCCTGTAGAAATTCGGTTGAAAATTACTTTCTCAGCAGCTCTTCCACCCATTGTAGCACACATTTCATCAAGCATTTGGTCTGGTCTAACTATCAATCGTTCTTCCGGAAGATACCAGGCTGCACCCAAACTTTGACCCCTTGGTACTATAGTTACTTTTACTAAAGGTGCCGCGTGTTCTAGCATCCAACTTACTGTAGCGTGACCGGCTTCATGTGTGGCAATTGCTCTTTTTTCTTCTGGAGTTACAATTTTATTTTTCTTTTCCAAACCGCCTACTATACGATCGACTGCATCTAGAAAATCTTGTTTGTCTACAGCTGTTTTGTTATTTCGGGCTGCAATCAAGGCGGCTTCGTTACATACATTGGCTATATCTGCTCCTGAAAACCCTGGAGTTTGCTTGGCTAAAAACTCGGTATCCAATCCTTCAACCTTTTTTAAAGGAGCCAAATGCACTTCAAAAATTTCTTTACGCTCTCTAATATCCGGTAAATCCACATAAATTTGTCTGTCAAAACGTCCGGCACGCATTAGGGCTTTGTCTAACACATCAGCACGGTTGGTAGCAGCCAAAACAATTACATTGGTATTGGTTCCAAAACCATCCATTTCGGTTAGTAACTGATTTAAAGTATTTTCTCTCTCGTCATTTGAACCAGAAAAATTATTTTTCCCTCTGGCACGACCCACTGCATCAATTTCATCAATAAAAATGATGGAAGGAGATTTATCTTTGGCTTGTTTGAACAAATCTCTTACACGAGAGGCACCAACTCCCACAAACATTTCTACAAAATCTGAACCCGACAAAGAGAAAAATGGTACTTTGGCTTCACCGGCAACCGCTTTAGCTAAAAGCGTTTTTCCTGTTCCGGGAGGGCCAACCAACAAAGCTCCTTTTGGAATTTTACCTCCTAAATTGGTATATTTTTCAGGGTTTTTGAGGAATTCTACAATTTCTTGTACTTCTTCTTTAGCACCTTCTAAACCAGCTACATCTTTGAAGGTAACTTTTACATCGGTTTTTTCATCAAATAACTTAGCTCTTGATTTTCCAATGTTAAAAATTTGACCGCCACCACCGCCGGCACCACCACCAGACATTCGTCTCATGATGATAATCCAAATTACAATAATTAGAATTAAGGGTAAAAAATTAATCAAATAGCCACCCCAATTGCTTTTTACTAAGTAATTATAGTCGGAAAGTTTATTTTCTTTTTTGGCTAATTCTAATTTTTCCTGAAAAATTTTACCGTCTGCAATATTGGGCAAAAGATAATGAGCTCCAGTGTTTTCTCTTCCTAAAACATCTTTTACAACCGCTTTATGTTTTTGGTCTTTTAAAGCTTCTTTAGTAATAAATACTTCGGCTTCACTAATGTTTTCCCCTTTGTTATAAACAATTACTTTTTCAATTTCACCGTTATCCAAAAATTCATTGAACTTTGAAATTGTAAGTTTCCCGGGTTCTTGAAACGAACTTCCACCAGAAACTATACTTATAAATATTAAAATCCCTACAACTATGAAATAGATGAACCAGGGATTGATTTTAAATTTATTTGGATTTGAATTCGAGTTATTTTCTTTAGCCATTTTTTTATATGTAATAATACGTATTAATATTTGTTTGGAATGGTAGTAATTTTTGCATCTCCCCACAATCCTTCAATGTTGTAAAACTCTCGCACATGTTTTTGGAATACATGAACTACAATATCTACATAATCCATTAAAACCCATTCGGCATTTTCTACACCTTCAACATGCCAAGGTTTATCTTTTAATTCTTTGGATACTGTTTTTTGAACCGAATTTACAATAGCATTTACTTGTGTATTGGAATTTCCATTGCATATAATGAAATAGTCACAAACCGTGTTTTCGATTTCTCTTAAATCTAAAATATCGATATCGTTTCCTTTAACTTCTTCTATACCTTTGATGATGTTACTAAGTAGCTCATCTTTACTTATCGTTTTTTTAGCCATTAATGTTTATAATTTTCGCAAAGTTATCAATTTTTGTGTTTATTTTTGAACCTTAACACAAGATTAAATAGATAGCTCTAATTTATATGCATATCATCAAACTAAATGCCATAAACTCAACCAACCACTATTTAAAAGAGTTATCTTCTAAACAATTGGTTGAAAACTTTACAATTGTTGTTGCAAAAGAACAGTATGCCGGTAAAGGTCAAATGGGAACAACTTGGGTTTCTGATGGAGGTAAGAATCTGACATTTAGTATTTTAATTAAAGATTTGATTTTGGAAATTCAGGATTTATTTACTTTAAATGCCACGATTTCTATTGCGATTTGCCATTTGTTAAAAAAACATTCTATTCCTAATGTTAGTATTAAATGGCCTAACGACATAATGTCAGGTTCCAAAAAAGTTGGAGGCATTTTAATTGAAAATACGGTCAAAACTAACGGTGAATTCTTCTCAATTGTTGGTGTAGGATTAAATGTAAATCAGACTCATTTTGATGATTTGCCAAAGGCATCCTCTTTAGCTTTGGTTTCAAATCGGGTTTTTGATACCGATGAATTGTTAGTTTCGCTTTGTAATGAAATTAAAAGAGGAGTAATGGTTATGCATCAAGATGTGAATTTGGTTTGGAAAAATTACCATACTCTTATGTTTAGAATTGATTTACCCTCTGTATTTAAAGACCTTGGAGGGAATAAGTTCATGGGAATTATAAAAGAAGTTACTCATGAAGGAAAGTTGAAGGTTTTACTTGAAGATGATACCTTCAGAGAATTTGGAATTAAAGAGGTAACCTTGTTGTATTAAAAAAAACCACACTTGTTAAAGTGTGGTCTTTCAGAATTAAACTAAACTACAAGATTAAAAGCAGTAACTGTTTTCAGCTACTAATTTGGCCGTAATGGTTTCTCTTAAGCCAACAATATTTGGCATGTTGGTATATTTGGTGAAGCGACGTAATCCCATCAACATCATACGTTGCTCATCGCCTTCGGCAAATGAAATGATGCTTTCTTTTCCTTTTTGAGATACAACGTCAACCGCTTTGTATAAATACAATTTGGCCATCGCAATTTGTTCTTTGGCTTTTTCTTCGCCTACTTTTTTGGCTAATTTTTCGGTACGCAAAACGGTACTTTCTGCCATGTAAATTTCTATCAACATATCGGCTGCAGCCATCAATAATTGTTGGTGCCCATCTAAATCCATTCCGTATTTTTGGACAGCAGCACCTGCAACCATTAAGAAAGCTTTTTTCAATTTGGCCACCATTTCTTTTTCTTCCGAAAATAACTCCGAATAATCAGGTGTTTCAAACGATGGAATACCCATTAATTCTTCTTGCACTTTCATGGCTGGACCTAATAAATCCACATGACCTTTCATGGCTTTTTTGATTAACATTCCCACCGAAAGCATACGATTAATTTCGTTAGTACCTTCATAAATTCTGGCAATACGGGCATCTCTCCAAGCACTTTCCATCGGAGTGTCTTCGGAGAATCCCATTCCGCCATAAATTTGAATGCCTTCATCGGCACAATTTTGAACATCTTCCGATACAGCTACTTTCAAAATAGAACATTCGATAGCAAATTCTTCTACACCTTTTAATTCCGCTTCCTGATGTGTGGCACCTTCTGCTTCACGGATTTTAATTCGGTTTTCGATGTCTTTTGCTGCACGATAGGTGGCACTTTCACCGGCATAAGCCGAAGTTGCCATTTCTGCTAATTTATAACGAATAGCTCCAAATTGTGAAATTGGTGTATTGAACTGAATTCTTTCATTGGCATAATTGATTGCATTAGAAGTCACACGGCGTTGTGCATCTAAACAAGCGGCTGCCAATTTTATTCGACCTACATTCAAGGCATTCATCGCAATTTTGAATCCTTCACCACGAGCTGCTAACATATTTTCAACCGGAACTTTGGTTTCTGAAAAGAACACTTGACGAGTCGAAGAAGCACGAATACCTAATTTGTGTTCTTCTTCGTTCATCGTGATTCCGTTGGATGGATCATTTTCTACAATAAATCCGGTGATGTTTTTATCATCTTCAATGCGAGCAAAAACGATGAATAACGAACAAAATCCGGCATTAGAAATCCACATTTTTTGTCCGGTGATTTTGTAATGTGTTCCGTCTTCGGATAAAACAGCTTTTGTTTTTCCGGAATTTGCATCAGAACCTGCTCCGGGTTCAGTCAAGCAATACGCTCCAAACCATTCACCTGAGGCTAATTTTGGGACGTATTTTTTCTTTTGTTCTTCGGTTCCATAAAGAGTAATCGGCATAGTTCCAATTCCGGTGTGAGCTCCAAAAGCAGTAGAAAACGAACCGGTTGCCCCTGAAATGTAATCACATACTAAGCAGGTATCAACAAATCCCATTCCCATTCCGCCATACGCTTCTGGAACAGCAACGCTTAAAAAGCCCATTTCTCCGGCTTTACGCATCATTTCTTCTGTAAAGGCATAATCTTTCTTTTCAAATCGGTCTTTGTTGGCCCAAATTTCTTTGTCTACAAATTCTTTTACCGAATCACGCATCATGATTTGCTCTTCTGAGAAATCTTCGGGTGTGAATACATTTTCACATTTGGTTTCTTTTACTAGGAATTGTCCTCCTCTTGTTATGTCGTTCATATTTATTTTTTTAGAGAAAAGAAGAAAGAAGCAAGAAGAAAGATTAAGAGTCTAACTTACTGATAAAACCAGTGGTCATTTTTTGGAACTCAATAATCTTATTTTCTATTTCAATCGTTTTTTCATTAGTTATATATTTATTTTGATTTGCTATTAATAATTGTGTTTGTAATTCGAAAGAAGAGCCCAGACTGATATTTAAAAAATGTTTGAAATGTATGTTTCCTCTATTTGAACCTTCGGCAATATTTGATGGCATTGAAACTGCAGCTCTATTCATTTGACTTACCAAACCATAAATTTCAGATTTTGGAAATTCTAAAGAAATTTTGTGAATATCTGCAGCTATTTCCATTGCTATTAACCAAATTTTGAGATTTTTAAAGTTATGCTTCATAAGTCTTTTCTCTTGTTTCTTGCTTCTTTCTTCTAAAGCAATTCAAACACCCCAGCCGAACCTTGACCAGTTCCCACACACATACTCACAATTCCGTATTTACTGCCACGCAAACGCATTTCATCAAACAATTGAACCGATAGTTTTGCTCCTGTACAACCTAGTGGATGACCCAATGCAATGGCTCCACCATTCACGTTTACAATGTCAGGATTTAACCCTAATTCTCGAACTACAGCTAAGGATTGTGATGCAAAAGCTTCATTCAATTCAATTAAATCAATATCATTCAAAGTTAAACCGGCTTGTTTTAAGGCTTTCGGAATGGCTTTTACCGGACCAATTCCCATGATTCTGGGTTCCACTCCGGCGGATGCGAAATTGACTAAACGGGCGATAGGTTTGATGCCTAATTCGTTGACTAATTCTTCACTCATGATTAATACGAAAGCCGCACCATCACTCATTTGCGATGAATTTCCAGCTGTAACTGAACCATCGGCAGCAAATACAGGTTTTAATTTGCTTAATGCTTCTTTATTGGTGTCCGCACGTGGTCCTTCGTCTTTGGTAACGGTATAGGATTTGGTTTCTTTTTTTCCGTTTTCATTTAAAAATGTCTGTTCAACGGTAATCGGAACGATTTGTTTGTCAAATTTTCCTTCTGCCTGAGCTTTTAAAGCTTTTTGGTGGGAATGATAAGCAAATTCATCTTGGTCTTCACGTGACACGTTGAATTGTTTTGCCACCGCTTCCGCAGTTAAACCCATTCCCCAGTAGTAATCTTCGTTACCGGATGCGGCAACTGAATAATCCGGTGTTGGTTTGTAGCCACCCATTGGAATAAAACTCATGCTTTCGGCTCCTCCCGCAATGATACAATCCGCCATTCCGGATTGAATTTTTGCCGTTGCCATTCCAATCGTTTCTAAGCCGGAAGCACAATAACGATTCACGGTTACACCCGGAACATCAGTGACTTTTAATCCCATTAATGAAATTAAACGCCCTACGTTTAGACCTTGTTCGGCTTCGGGCATTGCATTTCCGACCATTACGTCGTCGATGCGTTTTTTGTCGAAATCGGGAAATTGAGCCATCATGTATTCGATAGTCTCTGCGGCTAATTCGTCAGGACGTTTGAAACGAAAAACTCCTTTTGGTGCTTTACCAACTGCGGTACGAAATCCTGATACTATATATGCTGTTTTCATGTTTTTGGTATTAAGATGGGAGTATTAAGTATTAAGACTTTAACTCCTAATTAATTATGTTGTTTGTAATGTTTTTTGAAAGGAAAAGTTCATATTTGAAACTTCAACTAACTGGTTAATGATGGGTTGAACTATTTCTTCATTTATGAGTTTTAGTCTCTTGGCTAATATTAATTGTGTAATTAATTCAAAAGTTGATCCATTTGCTATTCCTAAAAATTGAATAAATTCTTTATTGTGATTTCTTCCTGAGCCTTCTGCAATGTTTGATGGTATAGAAACTGCACATTTTTTAATTTGATATAGTAAGTTAAATTTTTCATCATTTGGAAGTAATAAAGAAATCTCATAAACTTCAACAGCAATATCCATTGCTTTTTGCCATATTTTAAGTTTTTCAAAATTGTGCATATATATAGTCTTTTTCTGTCTTAATACTTAATACTTCCGTCTTAATACTAATTTCTCAACGGTTTCCCTTTTGTCAACATAAATTGAATACGCTCCAACGTTTTTCTCTCAGTACAAAGCGATAAAAATGCTTCTCTTTCAATATCCAATAAGTACTGTTCACTTACCAATGTAGGTTCTGATAAATCACCACCAGCCATGACATACGCTAATTTGTTGGCAATTTTTCTGTCGTGTTCCGAAATGTATTTTCCGGCTTGCATTTGGTCGGTTCCCACTAAGAACATTCCCAACGCTTGTTTTCCTAATACTTTAATGTCTTTGCGTTGAATCGGTTGGGTGTAACCTTGTTCTGCCATTTGCAACGCAATTTGTTTGGCTACTGCAATTTGTCTGTCGCGGTTCACCACCACAATATCTTTTCCTTTTTGGAGAATACCTAAATCAAAAGCTTCATAAGCGGAAGTCGCTACTTTTGCCATTCCGATGGTAAGGAAATATTCTTGCAACACATTTAATTCTACATCGTTTTTACGGAATAAATCAGCGGCACGCAAGGTCATTTCTTTAGAACCACCACCACCTGGAATTACACCAACTCCAAATTCAACTAGACCAATGTAAGTTTCTGCGGCAGCTACCACGCGGTCAGCATGCATCGTCATTTCGCAACCACCACCCAAGGTCATGCCATGTGGAGCAACGACAACCGGAATAGAGGAGTAGCGGCAACGCATCATCGTGTCTTGAAACATTTTGATGGCCATGTTCAATTCGTCGTATTCTTGTTCAACAGCCATCATGAAAATCATTCCGATGTTGGCTCCCACAGAGAAATTTGCTCCTTGGTTACCGATAACCAAACCATTGTATTCTTTTTCGGCTAAATCAATGGCCTTGTTGATACCTTGTAAAACGCCACCGCCAATCGTATTCATTTTGGAATGGAATTCTAAATTCAATATTCCGTCACCTAAATGATGAATCGTAGCATCGGAATTAGCCCATACTTTTTGGCTTTCTCTGATATTATCTAAGATGATAAACGCATCTTGACCCGGAATTTTTTCTTGTGATTTTGATGGAATGTTATAAAAATAAGTGGCTCCATTTTTTACGGTGTAGAAAGAAGCATTTTCAGATTTTACCATTTCAGTGACCCAAGTGGCCGGTTCATATCCTTCTGCACGCATCATTTCAATTCCTTTGGCGACACCAATGCTATCCCAAATTTCAAACGGACCATTTTCCCAACCGAAACCGGCTTTCATGGCGTCATCAATTTTATATAATTCATCTGATATTTCAGGAATTCTATTGGAACAATAAGCAAACATCGCGGCAAAATTCTTTCTGTAAAAATCACCGGCTTTGTCTTTTCCTTTTACCAAAACACGGAAACGATCAATTGGTTTGTCAATGGTTTTGGTAAGTTCTAAAGTGGCAAAGGAGGCCTTTTTATTCGGACGGTATTCCATCGTATCCAAATCCAACGACAAAATATCCTTATCTACTTTTTTATAAAATCCTTGTTTGGTTTTGCTTCCCAACCATTTGTTCTCCATCATTTTGTCAATGAAAGCAGGGAATTTGAATAAATTATGAGCTTCGTCATTTGGACAGTTTTGGTAAATTCCGTTTGCTACGTGAACTAAGGTATCCAAACCAACCACATCAACCGTTCTAAAGGTTGCCGATTTTGGACGACCAATTACAGGACCGGTTAATTTATCCACTTCTTCAATGGTTAAGCCCATTTCTTTCACTTGGTGAAACAAACTCATGATACCGAAAATACCAATTCGGTTACCAATGAAGGCCGGAGTATCTTTGGCAACGACCGACGTTTTTCCTAAAAATTGTGAACCGTAATGGGTTAAGAAATCTAAAACGGATTGACTTGTTTTTGGTCCCGGAATGATTTCAAATAATTTTAAATAACGAGCTGGGTTGAAGAAATGCGTTCCGCAGAAATGCTGTTGGAAATCATCGGAACGACCTTCGCTCATAAATTGAATCGGAATTCCAGATGTATTGGAAGTAACCAATGTTCCTGGTTTTCTGTATTTATCGATTTGTTCGAAAACGAGTTTTTTGATATCTAAACGTTCTACCACCACTTCAATAATCCAATCTACATTGGCAATTTTCGACATATCATCCGTAGTATTACCGGTGGTGATTCGGTTGGCGAATTTTTGACTGTAAATAGGCGAGGGGTTGGACTTTAATGCATTCGTTAAACTGTCATTTACGATACGGTTGCGAACTACTTTACTTTCTAAAGTGAGTCCTTTTTTCTCTTCCGCTTCAGTCAAAGCATTTGGAATGATGTCTAACAAAAGTACTTCTACGCCAATGTTGGCAAAATGACACGCAATACCGGAGCCCATGATTCCGGAACCGATGACCGCCACTTTTTTAATTGTTCTTTTCATTTTTTATTTCTTATTGCGAATTAGAATTCCGCTGGTTTTTGTTTTATTTTTAAGAACACAGATTTATTAAATTGAAGAAATCTAAACGATGAAGGCTAATTTCTTTATTTTATTCTCTATTAAAAAATCTTCTTCTCATTAATCAACTCTGTAATAACTTCGGCTACTTCGATAAAATTCTTTAATTGTTCATCTGAAATATTTTCTCGAATCACCTCGTTGAATTTTAGGACGGTATTTCTTGACAACTCTCTTTTTTCTTTACCTAATTCGGTTAGATAAATAAGAACTCCACGACCGTCGTCAGGATTTTTTTTCCGAATGATTAATCCTTTTTCCTCTAATGTTTTTAATGTTCGCGTGAGACTCGTTGCCTCCATTCCCATTCTATTACTTATATAGGTGGATGGAGTACCTTCTTCTTTATCAATACTTAGTAATGCAAATCCTATAGCCATTGAGCCATCATATTTTGAAGCTTCTTCGTTATACATTCTGGCTACTGATTGCCAAGTTGCCCGAAGAATATAGTCTATGGTTTTATCTTTCATATTTTACGCAAACGTTTTCAAAGTTAATAAAATTTTATTATGCACGCATAGTATTTTTTAATTTTAACATTTTAATTTTGAATAATACAATTGTAAAATGCTAAAATGATTCAATTTTAATAAAAAAAACTCTCCATTTGGAGAGTTTTGTTATTAGGATTGACTGTATATTTTATCGTAAAGATGTTGGTATTTTTCTTTTACAATTTTTCGTTTCAATTTCATGGTAGGAGTGAGGTGCCCTCCATCAATAGACCAAACATCCGGAGTTAATTCAAATCGTTTGATTTTTTCCCAATTTCCGAATTTTTCATTAGCTTCATTCACTTCCTCTTGGAATCTTTCTATTACTTTGAGGTTGTTGACTAAGTCTTCATTAGATTCAGATAAATTAATTTGATGTCTTTTGGCCCATTCTCTCACAAAATCAAAATTGGGTTGTATCAAAGCTGCAGGCATTTTTTCGCCGTCGCCTATAACCATAACTTGTTCGATAAAGAATGATTGTTTTAGTCTGTTTTCAATTAATTGTGGAGCAATATATTTTCCGCCGGAGGTTTTAAACATTTCTTTTTTACGATCTGTTATGCGTAAAAAGCCATCTTTGTCAAATTCGCCAATATCTCCCGTGTGAAAGTAATCGTCTTTAATAACTTCACTGGTAAGTTTTTCGTCTTTATAATAACCCATCATTACATTTGGACCTTTACAAAGAATTTCTCCGTCTTCGGCAATTTTTACTTCAACACCTTTGATAAGTTTTCCAACGGTACCAATTCTAAAAAGTCCATTTCTCATATCATTTACAGATATAACCGGAGAAGTTTCGGTCAAACCATAACCTTCCATCACGGGAATTCCTGCAGCAGCAAAAACGCGGGCTAATCGAGGCTGTAGAGCGGCACTTCCTGAGACCATAACATCTAATTTTCCACCAAGTGCTTCTTTCCATTTGCTGAAAATTAATTTTCGGGCTACACTCAATTGTTTTTCATACCACCAACCGTTTTGGCCGTAGGGTTTGTAGCGTAAACCAAGGTTAATTGCCCAGAAAAAAAGCATTTTTTTGATACCGGTCAATTCGGCTCCTTTCCCATAAATTTTGTCATATACTTTTTCCAATAATCGAGGTACAACCGTCATCACATTAGGATGAACTTCTTTTAAATTATCGGTCAATTTTTCGATACTTTCTGCAAAATATACGGATACAGAATAATATTGATAGATGTACAAAATTACTCTTTCAAAAATATGGCAAATAGGCAAAAAACTTAGGGCGGTACTTGTGCCTTCTTTAAAAGGAATTCGAGGAGCACTATCTAAAACATTGGAAACAATATTGTGATGAGAAAGCATTACACCTTTGGGTCTTCCGGTTGTTCCCGAAGTATAAATAATAGTTGCTAGTTCTTCTGGTTTTACATTGTTTTTACGGTCTTCCACCACATCTTGATTGGAAGCGTCTGAACCTAGTTCAAGCAGTTCCTTCCAATTTTTGCAACCCGAAATCTCATCAAAAGAGTACACTTCTTTTAAAGAAGGAACATTGGCTTTAATAGCCATTAATTTGTCGTATACCACTTGATCTGAAACAATGCAATAACTCGATTCAGAATGATTTAAAATATATTCGTAATCTTCTGAGGCGATAGTTGGATAAATAGGTACCGTTTGAGCTCCTACCTGCAACGAACCAATGTCAAAAATATTCCATTCCGTTCGATTAGTTGAAGATATTAAAGCTATTTTATCATTTTTTTGAACTCCTAATCGAATAAAAGCTCTAGAAATTGCATTCGATTTATCGATGTATTCTTGTGTTGAAGTTTTTACCCATTCACCATTGTATTTGGTGACTAAACAGTCCGGAATGTTGTTTTTTTCCAGTTGATAATAGGGAAAATCAAAAAGGCGGGTTATTGAAATCATCTTTTTATAGAATTTTATGCAAATTAGAGAAAAAACAATGATTTTCAAACCAATTTATTAAAAAAAGGAGTTGAAATTTGTCAACTCCTTGATTTTTATATAATAATCTTTTTACTAAGATGTTAATTGTTGATTTTTTCAATCCATTTTCTAGCATTCACAAATGCTTCTAACCACGGTGACACTTCATCGTTTCGGTCTTTGGGGTAATGAGCCCAATTCCATGGGAAAGTGGAACGTTCAATATGAGGCATCATCACCAAATGACGTCCCGTTTTATCACACATCATGGCTGTATTGAAATCGGAACCATTCGGATTGGCCGGATAATTTTCGTAACCGTATTTGGCTACTATATGATACTGACTTTCTTCATAGGGCAACTTGAATTTTCCTTCGCCATGCGAAATCCAAACGCCTAAAGTTGAACCTGCCAATGTGGAAAGCATCACCGAATTATTTTCTTGGATTTTGACAGAAGTAAATCCGCTTTCGTGTTTATGACTGTCGTTGTGGTGCATTTTTCCGTGAATTTCATGTTCCGGATTGATGACTTCTAATTCCATAAACAATTGACACCCATTGCAAATTCCAACCGATAAAGTATCTTCTCTTTTGAAGAAATTATCCAATGCTGTTTTTGCTTTTTCGTTGTATAAAAAAGCTCCTGCCCAACCTTTGGCAGAACCCAATACATCTGAATTGGAAAAACCACCCACCGCACCAATAAACTGAATGTCTTCTAAGTTTTCACGACCCGAAATCAAATCGGTCATGTGCACATCTTTCACATCAAATCCGGCTAAATACATGGCGTTTGCCATTTCGCGTTCCGAATTACTACCTTTTTCACGAATTATGGCTGCTTTTGGTCTTGGTTTTGACGCATCAATCTCCGGTTTTATACCCTTAAAATGATATGGAAATTGATACTGTAACGGTTGATTTTTGTAATTCACAAAGCGAGCTGCCGCTTTACCGTTTTTGGTTTGTTTTTGATCTAATAAATAAGACGTTTTAAACCAAGTATCTCTGTATTTTTCAATGTCTAACGAATAATTTCCTATCGCTAAACTATTCGAATCGGTTACTTTTCCTAATTTGTAGAATGTGATATTTTCTTCCTTCAAGAATGATTCAAAAACGTTATCATCATTTGCTTGAAGCACAATTCCGATGTTTTCTGCGAATAAAATTTTCAATACATCTTTTTCTTCAAATGATGAAAAATCGAGTTTCGCTCCCAAATGATTATCCGCAAAACACATTTCTAATAAAGTCGTAATCAATCCACCACTTCCAATATCGTGACCGGCAGCAATTTCATCGTTTTTGATTAATTCCTGAATCACATTGAATGCTTTTTTAAAGAAAGCTGCATTTTTGATCGTTGGTGTTTCTTTTCCAATCGCATTTCTGATTTGTGCAAAAGAAGAACCACCCAATTTGAAATCATCTTGCGACAAATTGATATAGTAAATCGAACCCGCATTTTTTTGAAAAACGGGTTCAACCACTTTTGTAATTTCATTACAATTTCCGGCAGCGGAAATAATTACGGTTCCCGGAGCAATAACTTCGGTATTGGCATATTTTTGCTTCATGGAAAGGGAATCTTTTCCGGTTGGAATGTTGATTCCTAATTCGATTGCAAATTGTGAACACGCTTCAACGGCTTTGTATAAACGAGCATCTTCACCTTCATTTTTACAAGCCCACATCCAGTTGGCAGAAAGCGAAACACTTTTTAAACCCTCTTTGAGCGGAGCAAAAACAATGTTGGATAAGGCTTCACCAATCGCATTTCGACTTCCGGCTTTTGGGTCGATTAACGCCGAAATAGGCGAGTGGCCAATGGAAGTAGCAATCCCTTCTTTTCCTTTATAATCCAATGCCATTACACCCACATTATTCAACGGTAGTTGAATGGGTCCGGCACATTGTTGTTTGGCTACTTTTCCACCAACACAACGATCGACTTTATTGGTTAACCAATCTTTACAAGCCACAGCTTCTAACTGCAAAACTTGTTCTAAATAGGTTTCAAAGTCGTCTTCTTTATAATTGATTTCGGTAAAATTGCGTTCTACTGAAACATCTTTCATAATCATTTTTGGAGAACTTCCGAACATATCGGCCAATTCAAAATCCATTGGTTTGGCTCCGGTCGTTTTTGATTCGAATGTAAAACGATGATCGCCCGTAACTTCTCCCACCTGATACATAGGAGAACGTTCTCTTTCGGCAATGCGTTGCAAGGTTTCAATGTCTTTTTGACCAATCACCAATCCCATTCGTTCCTGACTTTCGTTACCAATAATTTCTTTGGCAGATAGAGTAGGGTCGCCTACAGGCAATTTATCCAAATCGATTAATCCACCAGTCGCTTCTACTAATTCAGATAAACAGTTTAAGTGTCCACCCGCACCGTGATCGTGAATGGAAACAATTGGATTTTCATCACTTTCCACCAAACCACGAATGGCATTGGCGGCTCTTTTTTGCATTTCAGGATTGGAGCGTTGAATAGCATTTAATTCGATTCCAGATCCAAAAGCACCGGTATCGGCTGAGGAAACAGCCGCTCCGCCCATTCCGATTCGGTAATTTTCACCCCCTAAAATCACAATTTGATCTCCGGTTTTTGGTTCGTGTTTTTGGGCTTGATTGGCTTTTCCGTAGCCAATTCCACCTGCCAACATGATTACTTTATCGAAACCTAATTTTCGAGCATCTTCTTCGTGTTCAAATGTTAAAACCGAACCTGTAATTAACGGTTGCCCGAATTTATTACCAAAATCTGAAGCACCGTTGGAAGCTTTGATTAAAATATCCATTGGAGTTTGATACAGCCATTTACGTTCTTCCATGGCATTTTCCCAAGGACGAGTTTCTTCCAAACGAGAATATGAAGTCATGTAAACCGCAGTTCCGGCTAACGGAAGCGAACCTTGTCCACCCGCAAGTCGGTCTCTGATTTCTCCACCCGAACCGGTTGCTGCACCGTTGAAAGGTTCTACTGTTGTTGGGAAATTATGCGTTTCAGCTTTTAAGGAAATAACCGAATCAAATTCTTTGGTTTGATAAAAATCAGGTTTATCGGCACTTTTGGGAGCAAATTGTTCCACTTTAGGCCCTTTTATAAAGGCGACATTATCTTTGTAGGCCGAAACAATATCGTTCGGATTTTCGGCAGATGTTTTTTTGATTAATTTGAATAGGGAGGACGGTTTTTCTTCACCATCAATCACAAAAGTTCCATTGAATATTTTGTGACGGCAATGTTCTGAATTCACTTGTGAGAAACCAAAAACTTCAGAATCTGTTAAATTGCGTTTCAATTTGATGGCAAGTGTATTCAAATAATTGACTTCCTCATCACTTAAAGCTAACCCTTCTTGTTTGTTGTAAGCTGCAATATCTTCAATTTCTTTGATAGATTCGGGCTGAATGTTGATGGTGAAAATGTCTTGATGCAATTCGGAATATTTTTGAAATAACATCGGATCAAAATCGGAGTGATTGCTTTCAACTTTATGAAATTCTTCTATGCGAATGATGCCATGAATTCCCATATTTTGAGTGATTTCCACGGCATTGGTACTCCAAGGGGTTATCATAGCGGCACGAGGTCCAACAAAAAAATCCGTAACAACGGATTTTTCTATTTTATTTGTATTGCCAAATAACCAGTTTAATTTTGTGATATCCTGAGCTGAAAGTTCGTTTTGCGATTGAACGGCAAAAACAGTAGCACTTTCGTTTCCGAAGAAATGAATCATATAAAAAATATTTGTGTTGTTGTTGGTGCAAATTTACGTTGAAAAAAGGTAGTTTCAAAGTATATTTATTCACGAAGTTGTAAACAAAAAAGACCGTTTTTAAAAAACAGCCTTTTTATAGAATTAAAAGTGAATTTATTTTTTTCGGGTCATTATGATTTCCATGCTTTTGTATTCTTTTCCGCTGTAATCCACATCAAACATTTCCATTTTTCGGGTGTTTTCATCTACAATTGTGTAGATTTCCCGAACTGCTTTTTCCTTCTTAGTAACCGGATCAACTGTTGTTCCTGAGAAATTAAGGGTTTTAGTAGCTTCGTCATATTTTCCGGACATTATCATAATTCCTGTACTCATATTATCTATCCAAGTGGAAGTATATTCTTGTGAAGCATTGTTATAAGCCAACGTGCTTTTACCTTCAAATGGAATTCCCATAAATTCTCCTTTGTGGATGGTTTCTTGATAACGGTCTCCGAGAATCATTTTTGAAACAGCTGTCATTGTATTTTTCATGGGTTCAGCACCGGGTTCCATCCACAGGGTCATTTCTTCGTGCCAGGTTCCATTTTCTAATGCCAACATTTTATGTGGCTCTCCGGGTGTCATAAAATCATTCCAAGCTTTTGCAATAGTGGCTGAGTCAGGAATTGTTACCGTTGTTTCTTCAACAATTGTTGAGTCTTTTACAGTTGCATTATCACTATTAGTTTCTTCTTTTTTTCCGCAAGAAATAAGTGAAATAATCGCAATAAGTGTTACAAATTTTAATTTCATAAAATACTGATTTATGGGTTAGTACAGTAAAATTATAAAATAATGTTTAATCTTCTTCAAAAAGGGTAGAATTATATGCACCCAGATCAAGTGGGGGATTTCTAGGATTATTTAAAATATCAGGAAATGTAGAAAAGATTGCATTAGCTCTTCCTTTTGCAGCCGAATCATCACCAATAATTAATTGGTTTTGGTTTGCGTTTAAAAATTTAGGATTGTTTACAAGGCTATTGGTTGCAATCAAACAATTGGTGTAAAATGATTCATTAGTAAAATCATACAAGGGATTGTTTGTGTAAATATTGTTTATGTTATTGAATTTAATCAAACAATGATCAAATTTATAATTGAACTGTCCATTACCTCTTTTATCAATAAACATTTGGATTTGATTGGAGCCATAAATTATGCAATTTGTAAATGTAGCTTCTACCATTGGTTGTTCTTCAGGTACTGCATTTACGATGTAATTATTCAAAAGAACTGAAAATTGTCTGGAACTCGGCCAATTGTTGTTGAATGTTGAATGATTGAAATTGTATTTACCTCCATACGAGCAAGCCAATGCAGCTTGACCAGCGGTGTTAATAACAACATTTTCACCTTTTATAACTCCGGTTCGAGCCAGAAGCCCTACATTGGAATGATCATAAATTTGAACATTTCTAAGGGTAACATCTGGGGTGGAATTATTCAACCCGGTATTTCCGGTTACCAGCAATCCTACAATGCCATTTTTGATAATGCAATTTGTAAATTCATTTTCTTTGCTTCCCTGTGTTAGCCAAATAGTACCCCATTGACCCGGTATATTTTTGTAAAAGGGTTCCAATCGGTCGCCTTGAAAAATCACATTATTTTCAAAAGGGTCATTTGGATTTGTTGATGGCATACCATTAACTTTTATGCTGGCATTGTTGGCAACAAGTAATCCGGATTCAGCATGAAAATGAATCCGTGCTCCCGCATTTACAGTTAAAGTTTTATTGGGAGGCACAGCAGCATACCCATAAATCACGTAAGGTTTTGAAGCATTCCAAATCAGTTCGTTTCCGTTGGTTGGATCGTTTTCGTCTAAGTAAAATCCAAAAATTTCTTCTTCTCCAATAGGTAAAGTTTCTGTGGTTCCATCGTCAAAACGCTGGGGGTAAAGAAAATAGGCATCTTGAATTAAGGTAACCAATTCCACTTTTTGTTCCAGATTGCCTTGGCCAAAGAGAATTTGATCGGTATATAAAAAATCGGATGGATTAGCAGCGGCAACATCTGCTGTAACTTCAATAAAAATATACATACTGTCTTTAGCCAGCATTTCTACATTTTCAAAAATACGGTTATTGCCCACCATACCGTCAACCGTCATTCTGTATTTCGACTCAAGTCCTCGAGCTAATCTTATTTGTGGGATTTTAATGTTTTTATTTGAGCGATTGTAAACTTTTAACGTATATGTACTTGAGCCAATGTTAGTGAAAACCGTATCCAGATAAACCGTATCTTTTGAGAACTCTAAACCAACTGTTTGATTTTCAAATTCAAAATCGTTTCTACATGAAGTTAAAAAAATTGAAACAAAACTAATGATCACTAGTAGGAATTGACGCATGGAGTACTTTTTTTGTAAAATTAACTAAATATTTGAAACGACAAAACAAATCAGATAACGATGAACTTTCCATTTTAGTTTACATTCCATGTGTATATTGATAATGTTACGTATTTTTGTAAAAAAATAGGCAATATGAATTTTGATAAAGAAAAAATGCTCAAACTTTGTAATGAGTGGTCTAAAAATACATTAATGGAAACTTTGCAAATTAAATATATTGACGTTGGTGAAGGTTTTTTGACAGCCAAAATGCCGGTTTCTTCTCGAGTTCATCAACCTTTGGGTTTGCTTCACGGTGGGGCTACTGTAGCTTTGGCAGAAAGTGTTGGAAGTGCTGCATCTCTATTGTTTATAAATCATGAAAAGCAGGAAGCACGCGGAATTGAAATCTCTGCCAATCACTTGCGAAGTAAACGTGAAGGGGAAGTTTTTGCAACAGCCAGAATCTTACATCAAGGGAGAAGTTTACATCTATGGGAAATTAAAATAACGGATGAAAACGGTAAGTTAATTTCTTTATGTAAGTTAACCAATATGATTTTACCCAAAAAAAACTAAGTGAATGACGCTATTTGATCAGCTTAGAACATGTTTGGTACAAAAAAAACCTTTTGTAGCTTATGTTCTTCCTAATTCGGATGTTTTGACATTGGGTGAGCAAAAAAGTTCAAAATTGCATCATTTTAAGGGTCAAGATGGATTTGTATTTACTTCTTTCTTAGGTACAGAATCTGTAGTCATTCCGTTTGAAGATGCAGTTTTTAATGAACTACGTTATTCAAAAAAACATCTGCAACCCATAGTTAATCCAAAACAAAAATCAGATTCAGAAGCAGGTGTATTCCAAAGGTTAGTTGAACGAGCAGTTCATGAAATTCATAGTGGCAACCTTGAAAAGGTAGTTGTTTCAAGAGTTATCAAATCAGTATTTAATGAGGATTGTATTACCGCTTTTGAAAATTTGATTCAACGTTATCATACTGCTTTTAGGTACCTATTCTATCATCCTGAAGTTGGAGGCTGGATGGGAGCAACCCCGGAACAATTGGTTCAAATAAAAGGAAAAACTTTTGAAACAGTTGCATTGGCCGGTACTTACAAAGGCAGTTTGTTTAAGGAATGGACCTCAAAAGAAATGCATGAACAAAAAATGGTTACCGATTATATAGTTCAAACCGTAGCAGAATTTTCATCGGAATTAGATGTAAGTTTACCTTACACTTCTGAAGCTGGAGATTTGGTTCATTTGAAAACAAACATTTCGGGTACTTTGACGTCTGAGAAATCTGGTTTTGATTTAGTGCAATCGTTGCACCCAACTCCGGCGGTTTGTGGATTACCTAAAGATAGAGCCGTAGAATTTATTATGAAAAATGAATCCTACGATAGGAGTTTTTATACGGGTTTTTTAGGTATAAAAAATGAGAAAAGGGACGAAATGAATTTTTTTGTTAATTTACGATGTTTAAGTTTTGAAGGTCAAAATGTAAATATTTATGTAGGTTGCGGAATTACCGGAGAAAGTAATCCGGAAGCCGAATTTTACGAAACAGAACACAAATCGCAAACGATGATACAAATCCTTTAAATTGTACAATATGGAGTTAGATATTTTAGCCTTTGGTGCTCATCCCGATGATGTTGAGTTAGGTTGTGCCGGAACTTTAGCTAAAGAAATTTCTTTAGGTAAAAAAGTTGGTATAATAGATTTAACCGAAGGCGAGTTAGGAACTCGTGGTTCTGTGGCTATAAGATATAAGGAATCGAAAAGAGCTTCCGAAATTTTGGGCATATCTATTCGTGAAAATTTAAAAATGCGAGATGGTTTTTTTAGAAATGATGAATCACATCAAATGGAAGTCATTAAAATGATTCGAAAATATCGTCCTAAAATTGTATTATGTAATGCTGTAGAAGACCGTCATATTGATCATGGGAAAGGAGCAAGTTTGGTTTCTGATGCTTGTTTTTTATCCGGATTAAAACGAATTGAAACCGTACTAAATGGAGATATTCAAGAAGCTTGGCGACCTAAAGTAGTTTACCATTACATTCAATGGAAAGATATAAAACCTGATTTTGTAGTAGATATTACCGGATTTATGGATAAAAAAGTAGAAGCAATTAGAGCCTATGAATCCCAATTTTACAATCCCAATTCCAATGAAACGGTTACTCCAATTGCTACACAGAACTTTTTAGACAGTATAAAATACCGTTCGCAAGACTTGGGAAGACTCATAGGAACCGATTTTGCAGAGGGTTTTACTGTAGAAAGATATGTGGCTGTCAATAGCTTACAAGATTTGATGTAAATTATTTTAAAAATCTTTGTAGAATTAAAGCTTTACACTATATTTGCACTCGCAAAAGAAAAGTTGTTGTTTCAATACAAAATGTAATTTTGCAATAAAAAACAAATGGTGATTGTAGCTCAGTTGGTTAGAGCGTCGGATTGTGGTTCCGAAGGTCGGGGGTTCGAGACCCCTCATTCACCCTGATTTTAAAGCTTTGGGAAACCAAAGCTTTTTTTGTAGAACAAATTCTACATAAAATTTTAATTTTCAGCCTTCATTTTACCGTTTTTTTATTATTTTTAATGAAGCTTAAACATTAAATTTTATCAATATGGGAACATTTGTAATTAGTAAAAGAAAAAACGGAGAATTTCAATTTGTACTTAAAGCCGGAAACGGTCAAGTAATTCTAGCTAGTGAAGGTTACTCTACTAAAGCGGCATGTGAAAACGGGATAGAATCGGTTCGTAAAAATGCTCAGGTAGATTCGCGATTTGACCGATTGGAATCTAAAAATGGAAAGCCCTATTTCAATTTAAAGGCCTCAAACGGTCAAATTATTGGCAATAGTGAAATGTATGAGTCGGTAGCCGCTCGTGATAATGGAATTGCTTCTGTTGCTAAAAATGCACCGGATGCTACTGTAAAAGAAGAATTAGAATAATCTATTATTATACATTTGAAAAGAAAAGCTCTGAATTATCAGGGCTTTTTTTAGTTTAAATTTTGATAAAGTGAAAATATTCCAATCAAGAAAATTAGAATAAGAGCAATTTTTTTAAATCGCTCTTGTGGAATTTTTTCCAACAATTTTTGTCCCAACCAACTGCCAATAAATCCAATGATAAATAAATAGGGGATATATATCAAAATGTCTTTTGTAATGAAGCCGTTGTCATAGTAAACAAAAGTTCTAGAAAGATCAATCATCATATCAATAGAGGCAGAAGTAGCTACAAAAACACTCTTTTCCAAATTAAATGCCGCCATGGTTAATCCTCTAATCGCTCCTCCGGTTCCAATTAATCCCGCTGAAAATCCTGAAATAGCTCCACCCAATAGCGTTTCTTTTAATCGGGGTTGGATAACTAATTTATCTTGAATCAAAAACAGCAGACTTAATCCAATTAAAAAAAGACCCAATGCAATTTCTAGAATCTGACTTTGAATATATCGGCTTAAAAATCCGCCAAATATGACAAAAATTACAGAAGGTATTCCAATTTGCAATATTAGTTTTTTATTTAATCCTTTTCGAAATAAGTAGATTTTAGATAGATTACTCGATAAATGAAATACAGCAGTTATGCCCAAAACCGTATGAAAATCAAAAAAGAGTGCGGCAAAAGGCACAAAAAATACTGATGAACCAAATCCACCAATTGTACCGATAATTTCAGCCAATAAAGTGAGCAGTAAAAAAAGTATTAGTGCACTACTATCCATTTTAAAGGAATCTTCTATAAAGGTACAAAAAAAACGCAATTTTTGGAATTGCGTTTTTTGTGATAAAGATTTTATTTTCCGTCTTTGTCTACCTTAGGTCGTTCTGCCGCATTGGCTAATTCCCAAGCTACAACAAATGCCAATTGAGCACGTTTAGCTAACAATGGATAATCAATTTTATCGGGCGTGTCGGTAGGTTTGTGATAATCGTCATGGACGCCATTAAAATAAAAAATGGCAGGAATCCCTTTTTTTGCAAAATTATAATGGTCTGATCGATAATAAAAACGATTGGGATCATTCAAATCATTGTATTTATAATCCAATTCCATCCCAATAAATTTGGTGTTGGCTTCTTCAGAAATTCGATGTAGGTCTGAACTTAATCGGTCTGACCCTATGACGTAAACATAATTGTCGTTTTCTTCTTTTCCATAACCTCTTCTACCAATCATATCAATATTAATGTTGGTAATGGTATTCGCAATAGGGAATAAAGGGTTTTCGGCATAAAAACGTGAACCGTGTAAACCATGTTCTTCTCCGGTTACATGTAAAAATAAGATAGAACGTCTAGGACCATGGCCTGCTTTTTTGGCCTTTTGGAAAGCTGCGGCTATTTCCAATAGAGCTACCGTTCCGGATCCGTCATCATCGGCACCGTTATATACTTCACCATTTTTCATTCCTACATGATCGTAATGAGCAGAAATTACAAGAATTTCGTCTTTTTTATCAGTACCTTCAATAAAAGCCCAAATATTTTCTGAATCACCCAATTTGGGACTAAACTGCTTTTTAAAAAATTCAGAAGGAATGGGTTGGTAAAAGGAATTCGCACCTATTGGAAAAGAAATTCCCATAGCTTTGTATTGTTCTATAATATATTCTCCGGCTTTTTTTTGTCCCGGTTCTCCTGTATTTCTACCTTCCATTTCATCAGAAGCTACAATATACAGGTGTTTGCTTAAATTTTCGGCTTTAATTTCGGAGAGGTATTTTTCGGCTGTAACCTCTTTCGAAGCGTTTTTATTAGTTGAACATCCAACAACTAATAATGCTATAAGCGAAGCACTTAGTATGTATTTTTTCATTATAAGAATTAGTTTAAGTGAGCAAAAATAACAAAGTTAACCTACAAAACCTCCTGCAAGAAAGCTAAAAAATGCACAAATGAACGTCGGTCTGCTTTTTCATTATAGGCAGCACCTTTGGAATTATCGTTTCCGGCTTTTTTATTGGTAAACGAATGAACAGCTCCGGAATAATAAACCATTTGCCAATCGGCTTTGGATTCTTTCATTTCTTGTTGAAAAGCCAACACTTCTTTTTCAGGTACAAAGGGATCATCGGCACCATGTAGCACTAAAACTTTAGTTTTTATTTCAGTTGTTATTCTATCTGAAGCTTTGCCTAAACCTCCATGAAAAGAAACGACTCCTTTTACATTCATTCCGGCTCGGGCGACCTCGATAGCACCAGTTCCACCAAAACAATAGCCTATAACAACAATGTTGTCTTTATTTGCACCATTTTTTACTAATTGATCCAAAGCCAATTGAATTCTTCGATGGTAATCTGCTACATTATTTTTGTAAAAACCCGCTTGTTGGCCTGCTTCTTTAGAATTGGTAGGATAATTTCCTTCCCCATAAATATCGGCAATAAAGGCATGATAGCCTAAATTAGCTAAATTTTGAGCCACTTCTTTAGCGTGTTCATCAATTCCCATCCAAGCCGGAAGAATTAAAATTCCGGGTTTATTTACTAATGCTTTAGAGGGCGAAATGATAAAACCATTTAATTTTTGATTGCCATCTTGATAAGAAATTGGTTTTAGTTGAGCGTGCAAGGGAAGTGTAATTAGCACAGTTAATAAAAAGATTTTTTTCATGATTTTTTTTTGTGACAATTTACAAAAAACAAGTCTATCAATTGGTTTCAATTTTCATTTTTGTAACTTTTGTTACATTGTTTGGTTTTCTGAAACTTTAATTTTATAAAATATTCTGGAATTCACATTTTAAAAATTATATTTACATAGTAAACAAGTACAAACAAAACGCATGAAAGAATTATTACAGAGCACTTATGGATTTGTTTTTGAAGATAAATTAATTGATGAAATTGTTTCAGTTTCCTTACTTCGGGATTTTGAAGAAGGTGACATCTTAATTGACTTTGGCGATTATATTAAAAAAATGCCTTTGCTGTTAGAAGGGGCAATCAAGATTTTGAGAGAAGATTTTGATGAAGGTGAATTGCTTTTATATTTTATCGAAAAAGGCGATACATGTGCTATGACAATGGCCTGTTGCATGGGCGAAACAAAAAGTGAAATTCGTGCTGTTGCAGAAACCAAAGGTAAAGTGATTATGATTCCCGTACATAAAATGGAGGAATGGCTCGGAAAATATAAAAGTTGGAGAAATTACGTTTTTAATAGCTACAATAATCGATTAAAAGAAATGTTGAACGCCATTGATAACTTGGCTTTTATGAATATGGATGAGCGATTAATAAGTTATTTACAAGATAAATCGAAAATCATACACTCTAAAGAAATTCATACTACGCATCAAGAAATTGCGTATGATTTGCACACTTCTAGAGTGGTAATTTCTCGATTATTGAAAGCATTAGAAAAAGAAGGTAGAATTAAACTGCATCGAGCTTCTATCGAATTGAAATAAGTTGAGTATCATTAGTTACATTTTTATCTGCTAAACTCCTCTACATTTGACAAAAATAAAACATGGAAATCACAAAACTTTTGGGTTATTTATTAGCGGTTTTAGTAGGTGTTTCGTTAGGACTAATTGGTAGTGGAGGCTCAATATTAACCGTTCCCATTTTGGTTTACATCATGGCGGTTGAGCCGGTTTTGGCTACCGCTTATTCCTTATTTATTGTGGGTTCAACCGCTTTGGTTGGTGGAATTCAAAACGCTTTACTTAAAAAAGTTGATTTTAAAACGGTTCTCATTTTTGGTATCCCGTCCATTGGTGCGGTTTATTTAACTCGGGCTTTTCTTTTACCATTTATACCAGAAATACTTTTTACAATTGGTGATTTTAGTTTTACAAAACCCATCGCTTTGATGCTTTTATTTGCCGTTGTAATGATAATGGCCTCAGTATCCATGATTAAACCATCTAAAGTGAAAAGCGATGAAAATGTTCCGATGCAGTACAATTTATCCCTGATTTTTTTGGAAGGTACGGTGGTTGGAGTTTTAACCGGATTAGTGGGTGCCGGAGGCGGATTTTTGATTATTCCTGCTTTGGTTTTATTGGCCAAAATGCCTATAAAACTGGCAGTTGGCACATCCTTATTTATCATTGCCGCAAAATCATTGATTGGTTTTTTAGGTGATTTGAAAGGAACTCAGGAAATCGATTGGCATTTATTGTTTTATTTTACTTTAGCTTCAATTATAGGTATTTTCATTGGTATTTTTCTTTCCAAAAAAATCAATGGGAACAAACTGAAAACCGGTTTTGGTTGGTTTGTACTTTTAATGGGAATTTATATTATTCTAAAAGAATTAGTTTTATAATTGCAAATGATTTTAAAAGATACCTATCCGGGAATTTTGTTTACATTGTTCATTGCCACTTTAGCATGGATAGTTTGTTTGATTTTTCCGTTTTTAAATAGCATTTTGATAGGCTTACTGTTCGGAATCATCATTGGGAATTTTTTTAAACTTCCGGCTCCATTTTCAACGGGAATTAGTATTTCGGGTTCAAAAGTGTTAGAATTTTCGATTCTTTTTTTAGCCGTTGGTATCAATTATACTTACATGGGGAAAATTGGTTGGGAAAGTTTCTTATTGGTAGGAATTGTTGTTTTTTTGGTACTTATTTTCAGTGTTTTTCTTTCCAAAAAAATGAATTGTCCCAGCACCGTAGGATGGATGGTGGGTTTTGGTACCGCCATTTGTGGTTCAAGTGCCATAGCAGCATTAGCTCCAAGTTTAAAAAACAGCAAAGAGGAAACCGGAATCGCTTTGGCAGTGGTAAATCTTTTTGGAACACTCGGCATGTTGTTTTTACCTATTTTAATTGGACTGTTTTCATTGTCAACCACAGAAATTAGTTTACTTCTTGGTGGAACTTTGCATTCTGTAGGAAATGTTGCGGGAGCTGCATTTGCAGTTTCAGATGCGGTTGGAGAGCAAGCGATAACCATTAAATTGGCTAGAGTAGCCTTGCTTTCACCTGGATTAATATTTTTTAATTTTCTCATCAGAGATAAATCGGCTACTCGTAATTGGAAAAGTTATTTTCAATTACCTTGGTATTTATGGGGTTTTATACTCATTACGATTTGGGTTTCTATTTTTCCAGTTTCCGATTCGGTTTTGAAATTTTCATCCGAAACCGGAAAAATTTTATTAACTATTGCCATGACAGCCATTGGATTGAAAGTTAGTTTTTCTTCATTAATCCAATCCGGTAAAAAAGGATTGTTTTACGGATTGGTTATTTTCTTATTTCAAATTCTACTGATTTTAATTGGACTTTTTTTCTTGAACAACTGATAAATATCATTTAATTAAATACTGGTGCTCCTTATTTTTATCAAAATTTTTATAGGATGAAAATAGAGCAAATTTATACCGGTTGTATCGCACATGCAGCTTATTACCTAGAAAATAATGGCGAAGCTGCTATTTTTGATCCATTACGGGAAGTACAGCCTTACATTGATAGAGCAAAAAAAGACCACGCTAAAATCAAATATGTTTTTGAAACGCATTTTCATGCCGATTTTGTTTCCGGTCATTTGGATTTAGCCCAAAAAGAGGGAGCAACAATTGTGTACGGACCCACCGCAAAACCGAATTTCAAAGCTTTAGTAGCCGAAGATAATCAAGAATTTAAAGTGGGAAATTACACGGTAAAGGTTTTACACACTCCCGGTCATACCCTCGAAAGTACAACTTATTTGTTGATTGATGAAAAAGGGATAAAACATGGAATTATATCTGGCGATACTTTATTTATTGGTGATGTAGGTCGTCCGGATTTGGCTCAGCACGTGATTGCCGATTTAACGGAAGACAAATTAGCCCGAATGTTGTTTCATTCCTTGCGAAATAAAATTATGCCTTTACCCGATGATTTGATTGTTTATCCCAATCATGGAGCAGGTTCTGCTTGCGGAAAAATGATGCGTAAAGAAACAACCGATACACTTGGAAATCAAAAGAAAACCAATTATGCATTGCGTCCGGATATGACCGAAGATGAATTTGTAAAAGAATTGCTCACCGGATTAACGACACCTCCCGGTTATTTTCCTAAAAATGTGTTGCTGAATATTCAAGGCTATGAAAGTTTGGATACGATAATGGAAAGAGGAAATAAAGCTCTTTCTTTAGATGAATTTGAAAAGCGAGTAACCTCTTCAGATGTTTTACTTTTAGATACGCGTCGAGCGGAAGATTTTGCTAAGGGATTTATTCCAAACAGTTTAAATATTGGTTTGGAAAGCAATTTTGCCATGTGGGTAGGCGAGTTGATACCAGATATCAAACAAAAAATAGTATTGATAACCTATCCCGGAAAAGAAGAAGAAAGCATCATTCGTCTTGCAAGAGTGGGTTATGATTGTGCCATTGGCTACCTTGAAGGTGGATTTGAAACATGGAAAAATGCCGGAATGCTAATCGATACCGTTAACCGAATTACCGCAAATCATTTAGAAATTGAACTAGAAAAAAAGATTCCGTTAATTGATGTGAGAAAGAAAAGCGAGTTCAATGCCGAACATGTTTTGGACGCTATTAATATTCCGTTGAATGAATTAGCTAATCGATTGAATGAAATCCCAAAAGGAAAACCATTTATTCTAAATTGTGTCGGAGGATATAGAAGTATGATTGCGGCTTCTATTTTAAAACAAAATGGCTTTACCAATTTCAAAGATGTTATTGGAGGATTCAATGCTATTAAAAGCGAAGGAATTCCAACAACAGAATTTGTTTGTCCTACAACATTATTGTGATTAGCGTCTTAAAAATTTGTCAAAGCCCAAATGGATTCGTTTGGGCTTTTTTTATTTTTTATATTTGTAACTAATGTTACATCTATTATGAGTATAGAATTGTAATTTTACAACAAATAAAAAGCATATGAAAATTGAACAAATTTATACCGGTTGTTTAGCTCAAGGAGCTTATTTTATTGAAAGTCAAGGTGAAATTGCGATTATAGATCCTCTTCGTGAAGTGCAACCCTATTTGGACAAAGCCGAAAATTCGAACGGTAAAATAAAATTTATTTTTGAAACCCATTTTCATGCCGATTTTGTGAGTGGACATGTTACGTTAGCCCAAAAAACGGGAGCTCCAATTATTTTTGGTCCAAATGCTAATCCGTCATTTAAAGCTCATATTGCAAAAGATGGTGAAGTTTTTCAATTGGGTGAAATAACCATTACCGTTTTGCACACTCCGGGACACACTATGGAAAGTACAACCTATTTGTTAAAAGACAAAAACGGAAAAGATTATGCTATTTTTAGTGGAGATACCCTCTTTCTGGGTGATGTAGGACGTCCTGACTTAGCTCAAAAAGCGGCCAATATGACCCAAGAAGATTTAGCCGGATTGTTGTATGAAAGTTTACGTACTAAAATCATGCCTTTAGCAGATGATGTAATTGTTTATCCGGCACACGGAGCCGGTTCGGCATGTGGAAAAAATCTAAGCAAAGAAACGGTGGGTACAATTGGTGAACAAAAAGAAACCAATTATGCCTTACGAGCCAACATGACCAAAGAAGAATTTATTAAAGAAGTTACTGACGGTTTATTGCCGCCACCGGCTTATTTCCCAATGAATGTAAGATTAAACAAAGAGGGTTATGAAAATGTTGAAAACATCATAAAAGAAGCACAAGCTTTTGATCCTAGTGTTTTTGAAACAGTTGCAAATGATACAGATGCATTGGTTTTAGATGTACGGCATCAGGATGATTTTGCAAAAGGACATATTCCAAAATCTATTTTTATTGGCATTGATGGACAATTTGCTCCATGGGTTGGTGCATTGATTTTAGATTACAAACAGCCTATTTTACTGGTTACGCCTGAGGGTAGAGAAGAAGAAACTATTACACGTTTGGCACGTGTTGGATATGATAATACAATAGGATACTTAAAAGGCGGATTTGATGCTTGGAAAAAAGCCGGAATGGAATATGATACTATAACTTCAGTAGATGCGACTTTTTTAGAAGAAAAAATTAATGAAAAAGCATTGGTATTTGACGTTCGTAAACCGGGAGAATATGCTTCTGAGCATATTGTAGATGTGCCATCTACTCCTTTAGACTTTTTGAATGAACATCTAAGTGAATTTCCAAAAGAAAAAGATTTTTATGTGCATTGTGCCGGAGGTTATCGCAGTATGATTGCTGCCTCTATTTTGAAAGCTAGAGGGTATCACAATGTCATTGATGTAAAAGGAGGTTATGCCGCAATTAAAAATACAGGAATTAAAAGAACGGCCTATGTGTGCCCAAGTACTTTATAATTTAAATAGTAAAAGTTTATGAAAAAATATCTGTTTCTTCTTTTATTTGTTGGAGTTACTTTAGCTTGCAATTCACAATCGAGTTCAAAAGTTAAGGTTGTTTCAAAAGAGGAGTTCAAATTAGCAATTCAAAATCAAAAGGTTCAATTGGTAGATGTTCGAACCGCTGAGGAATACGCTGACGGGGCTATTGTAAACGCACAGAATATTGATGTGTTGGAATCTTCTTTTGAGACAAAAATTCAAAAATTGGATAAAACCCAACCGGTTTATATTTATTGCCGAAGTGGCTCTAGAAGTCAAACTGCCGCCCAAAAGATGATTGATTTGGGTTTCACTCAAGTTATTGATTTAAAAGGAGGATATTTAAATTGGAATTAAATAAAAATGGCATCTTTTCAAGACATTATTTCATCAAATAAACCGGTTTTAGTTGACTTTTTTGCCACTTGGTGTGGTCCGTGTCAAATGTTATCTCCTATACTTAAGGAAGTAAAAGATACTTTGGGTGATACAATTACAATTCTAAAAATTGATGTAGATAAAAATCAATCCTTAGCATCTGATTTTCAAGTGAGAGGAGTTCCAACCCTTATTTTGTACCAAAATGGGCAACAGCTATGGAGACAATCCGGTGTTTTTTCACATGCACAATTGATTCAAATTCTAAAAGATAAAGCACAGATACATGTATAAATTACCGTTTATTGGAGTTTTAGTTTTACTTATTTCATGTTCAGAAGTTAAAAAAGAGGTAAAAACAATACCTCTTGTTATGTATTCTGGGGCTATGAAAAATGTCATGAAGAAAGGTGAACTTCAAGGAACGATAGCACTTGATACGCTTCCGGATAATCCAAATTTATATGGTATTGGTCCGGTTGAATTTTTGCAAGGTGAAATCACTCTTTTTGAAGGCCGTAATTTTGTTTCCTATGTTGAGTCGGAAATGAAACATATTGTATCTGAAACGTTTAGTGTAAAAGCCCCTTTTTTTGTTTATGCCGAAGTGAAAGAATGGGAGGAAATTCCTGTACCAGATTCAGTTGAAGATTTGAAGTCTTTGGAAGACTTTTTAAATAAATTGGAAAAAAAGGATACACTACCCTTTGTATTTAAAATTGAAACCAATATCAAAAGTGCGGTTTTTCATGTTGTTAATTTACCAACTGGTACAAAAGTTTCCAGTCCTGAAGATGCACACAAGGGAAAGATAAGTTACAGTGTTACCAATGAGAATGTAGATTTGATTGGGTTTTATTCAACGCACCATCACACTATATTTACCCATCATGACAGCAACATTCACGTACATCTTTTATCAAAAGACAAAAAACAAATGGGGCATCTGGATGAAGCCTACTTTTATCCCACAACCCTTAAACTTTTTAAATCTAAATCTTAAAAAATTTATTTGTACTCGATATAAATATGATTTGAAATCAAAATATTTTTTAATTTTTAACAAAAAAAATCAAATGCAAGTTATATATTTGAAATTCATTAATTTAAATTTTATTCTATCATGAAAAAAGTAATTTCTTTAATGGCTGTTGTTGCTTTCTTATTTACTATTGATGCTACAGCCGGAGAGCCAAAAAATAAAGACAAAAAGAAAAAGGCACAAACAGAACAAAAAGCTGAAGAAAAAAAATCTTGTTCTGCAGAAGAGAAAAAATCATGCGATACAGGTTCTGAAAAGAAATCTTGTTGTGCATCTAAAAGCAAAGAGTCTAAGTCTTAGTTTTTAAATTAAAAAAAGAGCATTCTAATCGATGCTCTTTTTTTTCTATACATATCAAGTTGTAAAATTATTTCATTTTTATTGAAAGCAAAGAAATTTGTTTCTATGAATTGGATTAATCACTTAATAAATTAATCGGCAAATAAAATATGCTCTTTGAGCTGAAAAAGAAAATCTGCCAAGTCATCTACTTCTACATGTTCCATGATTACAATTTTATACCATTCATTGGTTTCGTTATGTTTTTGCGGAACCAAATCAAATTTTTTAGCCAAATCTAAAGGAATTCGATTGGATTTTATTGTAACTATATTCATGTTGGGTTCTCTAAAATAATGAATTTCCAAATCATCCAATTGTTTGCATAGCCAATCTGTTCTCATTTGAAGGATTTTTACTTTTTCAAACCATCCATTAGAACCATAGGTTGTTAAAATCATCCAAATTGCTACGGCATTTGCCCCCGAACGACTTCCCGATAGAGTTAAATCCATTCCTTCAACATATTCTGCTTCTTTGGTAAGCACATTTTCAATGAGTCCTTTACGACATAAAAATATTCCGGTTCCGTAGGGAGCTTGCAGCATTTTATGAGCGTCAACGGTGATAGATGATACATTAGGATTTAAAAAGGAAAGAGTATTTTTTTCAGCTAAAAAAGGATATACAAATCCTCCGTAGGCGGCATCAATATGAAGTTTGAATGGAATGTTATACATAGCCAACCATTCCAAGTAAGTCTCCGGATTATCTACAGAGCCAAACATGGTAGTGCCCATATTACATACTACAATTGCATATTTTTTCCCTTTCTTAATTTCTTCGCCTAACTTTATCTCAAATTCAAGTCCGTCAATAGTTCGAGTTTCAAAATCAACGGGTACATTTAACCAATCTAAACCCAATAGGTTTGCACCTTTAGCAATAGAATAATGGGTGTCTTCTGAAGCGATAATTAAAATTTCGTCAGCTTTGGCCTGGAATTCATTTTTAAAAAAGTTCCGATACATCCATAAGGCTTGAATATTAGCTTCGGTTCCACCCGATGCAATGTAGCCATCGTATTGGTTATCATCCGATCCAAAAACGTCCACAGCAAGGATATCCAACACTTCTTTTTCTATGGCTTGTGTGCCTTTAAAAGCTAATTCTGAAGTGCCGGTTGTATGACACCCTATATGATTTGGATTGGCTACATAGGTACTCAAAACGGGAGCATCTTTTAAAAATGGAGCGTCATCATAAAACACTTTACCATCCAATTTAGATGCAGGGTAGCCTAGAGAAGCATCTACCGAAAAGTTTACATTTTTTGCTAAAGCTTCTTGAATGTGGCTTATCTGTTCTGATTTACTCAGTTTTTTCCAAAATTTCATGTTTCTATTTTTGTACAAATCTCATAATTTATACTTTTAAAATATATGATTTTAATCATGTTTTTGGGAGTTAATTAAGTTGTAAAAGAGTTTTTGAAATACAAGAAATGTACTTTTTTTGACAATCATTTACAAAAACAAACAGAGATTTTTTTGAATCACTATAATTTTCTAATCTAGAATTACATCTCAAATATTTTATATGTAACCTATGTTACAATTTTAATTTTTTTATATCATTACATTTAGCCATATTTTCAAAGACTATGAAATATATATATGTTGTATATTGTTTATTTTTATTAATCAGTTGCCAAAATAGCAAACAGGAATACCAAGATATAGAGGAGATTCCAATGGCTTCAACTTTTGACCCACTTGAAGCCAAAAAATTAATGGAAACCCACTGTTACCTTTGCCATAGCCCGACAGCTGATGAAAACCAAGGTAGAATTGCTCCACCAATGGTGGCCATAAAAGCTAGGTATATTGATAGGGAAGGGTATAACAAAGCGGAATTTATTGAAAATGTAAAAGCGTTTGTAGCCCATCCTACAGAAGAAAAAGCCTTGATGTATGGTGCAGTAAAAAAACACGGACTCATGCCGAAACAAGCTTTTCCGGAAGGTAGTATAGAGAAAATTGCTGCCTTTATGTATGACTATCAAATTGAAGAACCCGAATGGTTTAAAGCTCATTGGGAAGGTCACGGTAATGAAAATTGGACACAATCCGGTAAAAAATTAGAAGAAGTAGATGAAGTTAAAACATACGCCGATATCGGTTTAGATTATGCATTGGGTACTAAAAAAGTATTAGGTAAAAATTTAATGGAAGCCATTCAGCAAAAAGGAACCATGGAAGCTTTGACCTTTTGTAACCATCAAGCGATTCCGTTGACAGATAGTATGGCAACGCAGTTTAACGCTAACATAAAAAGAGTTTCCGACAAGAATCGAAACCCAAATAACAAAGCTTATGCAGAGGAATTATACTATATTGCTCAATTCAAGAAAGAATTGGCAGAAAAAAAAGAAAGTAAACCCATTGCTCTGGAAAAAGGAGATAAAATTCAGTTTTATTATCCAATAGAAACCAATACCATGTGTTTGCAATGTCACGGAAAACAAATCAAACCGGAAGTACAACGTCAAATTTTGAAGTTATATCCCAAGGATTTAGCGATTGGATATGATGAAAATGAAGTACGTGGGATTTGGAGTATTACCTTTACAAAAAAAACAAATGAATAAAAAAGCTATCATTGTTACCGGAATTGGGGTGGTTGTAGGACTAGTTGCTGGATATCTCTATTATCAACAAATAGGTTGTGTTAGTGGAACATGTGCCATCACCTCCAAACCATTAAACAGCACATTATATGGAGGTTTAATGGGTGGTTTACTGTTTAATTTGTTTGTAACTTCGCCTAAGAAAAAGGAAAAAAATGAAAAAGAGTAGCAAAGACTACATTTTTGTTTTTATCCAATTTCTTCTTTTTGGAGCTTATGCGTTTGATTTTTTTCAACCCTTAGAAATTCCAAAATTTCTTGCAACATTCGGAATGGTGATTGCTTTTATCGGTTTTATGATTGCACTGCTAACCGTTTTTGAATTAAAATCCAATCTTACCGCTTTCCCAACGCCAACCGAAAAAGCGGAATTACTCACAAACGGTTTTTTTCGATACAGTCGACATCCTATTTATACCGGAATATTGATGTTTGCATTAGGTTATGCACTTTATAAGTATTCAATTTATAAACTTTTAATTTCAGGTTTGTTATTCATTTGGTTTTATTTGAAATCAACCTATGAAGAAAAACAACTTGCTCAAAAATTCATTTCATATAGAGAATATAAGGAAAAAGTGGGTCGGTTTTTTCCGAAACTTCGTTTATAATTAACCAATTCTTTCCAATTATACTCTTCTAAAAGTATAAAAAATTCGCTTGGTAACAAATGTTACTGCACACTTCTTTTCATCGTTCTACTTTTGCCTTGTAATTAAGAAGTAAATCGAATGAAAACTATTAAAAATACAATTGTAATCGGGATATTTATCAGTTCATCAGCACTTTTCAGTCAAGATACGTTGCAAATTTCCAAATCAGATTTAGCCATAAAATTATCGGAGCAAAATCTTCAATTGAAAATTTCCAAACAAAATGTTGAGTCGGCTCGTTCAGATTACCGCCAATCCAATGCTCTTTTTTTACCGAATATTTCGGCTTCGCATACAGCCATTACAACAACCAATCCTTTAATGGCATTTGGTTCAAAATTGAATCAAGAAATCTTAACGCAAGCCGATTTTAATCCGGCTTTGTTGAATGATCCTTCACAAGTGCAAAATTATGCCACTCGAATTGAAGTGCTTCAACCCATTTTAAATGTAGATGGTTTATACGAAAGAAAAGCAGCCAAATCTAAAATGGAAGCTTACCAATTGCAAACCGAACGCACCAAAGAATATTTAGAATTGGAAGTGAACAAAGCTTTCATGCAATTGCAATTGGCTTATAAAGCGGTTGAGGTTTTGGAGAAAGCAAATTCTACTGCACAAGCCAATCTGAATTTGGTCAACAATTATTTCAAACAAGGTATGTTGCAAAAAACAGATGTGTTGGATGTGCAAGTTCGGGTAAATGAAATTACCAATCAACTTTCTTATGCCAAAAGTAATGTGCGAAACGCCTCCGATTATTTGGCTTTTTTATTGAACGAAGATACCCAAGGCGGTATTTATAAACCGGTTGAAAATCTCGAAAACGATATCAATCCTACATTAGAAAACGCTCAATTATCAACATCAAGAAAAGATTTTTTAGCGATGGAAAAATCAACCGAAGCCTATAAAAACAGGATGAAATCCGGTAAAATGAGTTTTCTGCCCCGTTTGAATGCTTTTGGAACCTATGAATTATACGATACCGAAATCTTTCAATTTGGTGCAAACGGTTATACTATAGGGGCTCAATTGTCATGGAACGTATTTGACGGGTATAAATCCATCGGAAAATTCCAAAAATCAAAAGTTGAATACCAAAAAGCGGAAACAGAAGCTGAACAATACAAAAACCAAAGTCAGCTGGAATTGAACAAAACCAATCGCCAGTTAGCCGATGCTCAAAACAAAGTGACACTTTCCAAATTGGTCTTTGAACAAACACAAGAAAGTTTCAGAATCCGTCAAAATCGTTTTGCTCAAGGGTTAGAAAAAACGACTGATTTATTGATGACGGAAACGCAATCGGCCCAAAAGGAATTAGAATATTTACAAGCGGTTTTTGAATACAATTTCACCAAAATGTATTTGGAATTTTTAACGAAATAATAGCATTCAACAAATCAATATACTAAATCACAATCTTATGAATATCAAAATAAAATCTCTAATCATTTTTTCAGCAGTCCTTTTATTTTCCTGCGGAAACGACCCAAAAGAAGTCAAAACATTACCTGCCATTGCCGTAAAAGTTAATGGTTCAATCGAAAATTCAACTAGTCCATTTGTGACGTCAAGTGGTAAAATTGAAGCCGAAAACAGTGCCAACGTGAGCACCCGAATGATGGGTTATGTAACCAAAGTTCATGTGAAAGTAGGTCAAAAAGTAGGAGCAGGTCAACTGTTAGTGAGCATCAACAATACCGATTTACAAGCCAAAAAAGCACAAGTGGATGCAGCCATTTTACAAGCAACTGCTGGTTATAACAATGCCAAAAAAGATTACGATCGTTTTGTAAACTTGTTTGCTCAACAAAGTGCTTCGCAAAAAGAATTAGATGACATGACTGCTCGTTTTGAAATGGCAAAAGCCGGTTTAGAAGGTGCCAAACAAATGCGTAACGAAGTCATGGCTCAATTTAGTTATGCCAACATTACAGCTCCTTTTGGCGGAATTGTAACCAATACATTCATCAAAGAAGGCGACATGGCCAATCCTGGAATGCCATTGGTGAGTGTGGAAGGTTCCGGGAAATTACAAGTGACCGCTATGGTTTCTGAAAGTGATATTTCTAAAATCAAACAAGGAATGGCAGTTTCGGTCATCATTAAATCAATGAATAAAAAAGTAACCGGAAAAGTTTCGGAAGTGAGTTTATCAGCCAAAAACACCGGCGGACAATATCTGGTGAAAGTCAATTTAGATGAAATGGATAAAACCATCCTTTCCGGAATGTTTGTCAACGTGCAATTTCCAATTGAAAAAACATCAGTTGCAAATGAAGGTTCAGAACAAGTTTTAGTACCTGAATCGGCATTGGTAAAACAAGGACAACTTACCGGAATTTACACTGTTGCCAACAATACCGCCATTTTAAGATGGTTACGTATCGGAAAAACCTACGGCGACAAAGTAGAAGTCCTTTCCGGATTATCGTCCAAAGAACCGTATATCGTTTCGGCAGAAGGGAAATTGTTCAACGGAGCTAAAGTGAGTGTTCAGTAAATAGTAAACAGTTTTCAGTCGCAGTTTTCAAACAACAATAACTTGAAACCTGAAATTTGAAACAAAAATAAAATAACATGCAAGAAGGTATCTCAGGTAAAATTGCCAATTTCTTTATCAATTCCAAACTAACCATTTTATTGATGGTAGCTTTGATGGTAATTGGCGTATACAGTTCGTTCTTAATTCCAAGAGAAGAAGAACCACAAATTAATGTTCCCATGGCCGATGTTATGATTGGTTATCCGGGAGCCACTCCGGCAGAAGTAGAAAGCCGTGTCATTAAACCGTTGGAAAAAGTGTTGTCAAACATCAAAGGTGTTGAACATTTGCACAGCATGGCAATGAACGGTCAAGCTATGATAATTGTTCAATTTTATGTTGGCGAAGACATTGAGCGGTCCTATGTGAAATTGTATGATGAATTAGCCAAACACGAACATATTTTTCCGCAAGGTGTTTATAAACCCTTGGTAAAAACGCGATCGATTGATGATGTTCCGATGTTGGGATTAACGTTGTGGAGTGAAAAATATGATGATTTTGAAATTCGACAACTGGCAGAAGAAGTGACTTCTGAAATTGAAAAAGTAAAAGATGTTGCCATTACCAAAGAAATTGGCGGAAGAACTCGCGAATTGAAAGTCGTTTTAGACAAAGACAAAATGGCTGAAAACAAGGTAGATGCACTGGGAATTATGCAAATGATTCAAGCCAATAACGGTTCTTCGCAGTCGGGAAGTTTTGTTCAAAATGACACGGAATATTTAATTACTACCGGAAAATTTTTATCCAATGCCGAAGATGTAGAAAATTTGGTAGTGGGAATAAATCAAAATATGCCGGTGTATTTAAAACAAGTGGCATCTATTCAAGACGGACCTTCTACAGCTCGAAGTTATGTTTCTTTTGGATATGGAAAAGCAAATGAAAAGTATAGCGACAAACCAAGCGAATATCCCGCTGTTACTATTTCAGTTGGAAAAGTAAAAGGAGCCGATGCAATGAAAATATCGGACAAGATTTTAGAAAGAGTAGAACAACTCAAAACCAATTTAATTCCAGATGACGTACAGGTAGAAGTAACCCGTAATTACGGTGAAACGGCATCGCACAAAGTGGGCGAGTTATTGTTACACTTAGGTGTAGCCATCATTGCAGTTACGGTATTGGTAATGTTGGCTATGGGATGGAGAGGAGGTTTAGTTGTTTTCTTTTCTGTTCCGTTGACCTTTGCGTTGACTTTATTCAGTTATTATTTATTAGGTTATACGTTAAATCGAATCACGCTTTTTGCCTTAGTTTTTGTGGTGGGAATTGTGGTAGATGATAGTATTATTATCGCCGAAAACATGCACCGGCATTTTAAAATGAAGCGATTACCCTTCAAGCAAGCTGCGATTTATGCGATTAATGAAGTAGGAAATCCAACCATTTTGGCCACATTTACGGTTATTGCGGCAATTCTTCCAATGGCTTTCGTTTCCGGAATGATGGGGCCCTACATGAGTCCGATGCCGATTGGAGCTTCTATTGCGATGTTGTTATCCTTATTTGTGGCATTAACCGTTACACCTTATTTGGGCTATCATTTATTGCATGAAAAAGAGGAACAAGAACAAAAAGAAGAACAAGGTTTAGAAACATCATGGATTTATAAAATTTACAAAAAAGTAGAACAACCGTTATTGGATAATTCTAAAAAACGTAATGCAATGTTCTTGGTAACTGTTGTATTATTAGTAGGTTCTGTGGTCATGTTTTTTACCAAATCGGTTGCGGTAAAAATGTTGCCGTTTGACAATAAAAATGAATTCCAAGTGGTGATTGATATGCCGGAAGGAACCACTTTAGAACGTACTGCAGCGGTTACCAAAGAAATTGCTCAATACTTGTCAACTGTACCCGAAGTGGTAGATTATCAAAATTATATTGGGACATCTGCACCGATAACTTTTAACGGATTGGTACGTCATTATGATATGCGTGGCGGAAGCAACATGGCCGATATTCAAGTGAATTTGTTGCACAAAGAAGACCGTGATTTACAAAGTCATGATTTGGCGAAATGGGTTCGTCCGGAAATACAAAAAATTGCGAAAAAGTATGGAGCCAATGTAAAAATTGTAGAAGTTCCTCCCGGACCTCCGGTGCTTTCCACGTTGGTGGCAGAGGTTTACGGACCCGATTATCAAGAACAAATTAAAGTGGCCAATCAAGTGAAATCCATCTTGGAAAATACTCCCGATGTGGTGGATACCGATTGGATGGTAGAAGCTCCTCAAGTAGAATACAAATTGGAAATTGACCGAGAAAAAGCCATGTTAAACGGAATTGCTCCGCAACAAGTGGTTGGGAATTTAACGTATTTATTGCGTGAAATACCGGTTTCTCATTTGTATGACGAACGGTCAAACAATCCGGTTGGTATTACTTTATCCTTAAACGATGCAGATAAAACTTCCATCGAAGACCTTCAAAATGTAAAAATTAAAGGAAGTCGAGGCAATGTGGTTCCAGTGAGTGATTTGGTTAAAGTAACTACCGATACGTTGCAAAATACAATTTATCGTAAAGATCAAAAGCGAGTGGTGTACGTTTTAGCTGATATGGCGGGAGCTCTGGAGAGTCCGGTGTACGCCATTTTAGGAATGAATGAGAAATTGGAAAAAATGCAACTTCCAAAAGGCTATAAAGTGAACGAATTGTACATGGAACAGCCCACAGATGAAAATGATTTTACCGTAAAATGGGACGGTGAATGGCAAATTACCTTAGAAGTTTTCCGTGATTTAGGCGTGGCTTTCTTAGTTGTAATCTTAGTAATTTATATGTTAATTGTAGGTTGGTTTCAAAACTTCAAAACACCCATTGTGATGATGTTGGCCATTCCGCTTTCGCTGGTAGGAATTGTTTTAGGACACTGGTTACTAGGAGCTTTTTTCACTGCAACTTCATTCATCGGAATGATTGCTTTGGCCGGAGTAATGGTGCGAAACTCGGTGCTCTTAATCGATTTTATCGAAATCAGATTAAATGATGGCATAGAAATTAAACAAGCCATTATTGAAGCCGGAGCTGTTAGAACCACGCCCATTTTATTAACCACCGGAGCCGTTGTAATTGGAGCCTCAATTATCCTATTTGACCCGATTTTCCAAGGATTAGCCATATCGTTAGTAGCCGGAGCGATTGTATCCACATTATTAACTTTAATAGTTGTTCCATTAATTTATTACATCACCGAACGGAAGAAATGGGAGAAGAATAGGGATTAGTGATTAGTCCTTAGTCCTTAGTGAATAGTCCATAGTTGATAATCCTTAGATAATAGTAATTAGTAAATACTCAGAACCTTAGAGCCTTAGTACCTCAGAACCTTAAAAAATGAAATTAGTCCTTATAACAGCTGTTCATTCTTTCAAACGAGAGATCCAGCATTTGCTCAAACAATCCGGTGTAAAAACCTATTCATATCGAGATGTAACCGGATTTAAAGATGTGTCAGAAGAAGCTTTAGCCTCAAATTGGTTTGGGAGCGAAGTAAATGAAAACGAATCAATTGCTTTTTATGCTTTTGTACCGATTGAAAATTTGGAAAAAGTATATGAATTAATTCTCGCTTTCAATCAAGAATTAGAAACTAAATCCAAAGTACATTTGGCCACATTTAATATCGAAAAATTTATTTAAGAGGTACTAGGGTGCTGAGGAACTGAGGGACTAAGTTAAAAATAGTCCCAAACCTCAGAACCTTAGAGCCTCAGAACCTTAAAACCTTAAAAAAATGAAAAACAGAATCGTACGCGGAATCGCTGGCACATTTATTATTATCAGTTTGTTATTGGCTGTTTATGTCAACCAAAATTGGTTGTGGTTTACTGCATTTGTAGGAGCCAATTTATTGCAATCATCTTTAACCAAATGGTGTTTAATGGATGATATTTTGACAAAAGTGTTTAAAATTAAAGATTGAAAATAATTTTTTTTGAAAAATCTAAGCTTATATATAATTTAGTATCCTGAAAACTAGAGTTTTTACATTTAATGGAAAAGCGTGTTCAATCCCAAAATGAAGAATTATATAATACCCTAACACACTTAGTTGGGGTACTTTTTTGTTTTTTGGGAATGCCCATTCTGTTTGAAATTGCTTATTTTTATTATGATTTTAAAATCTTTTTAGGGGTAGTTCTCTTTGGTTTTGGATTGTTCTTTGTTTACACGGCATCAACTTTATACCATTATTCAAAGAACAGAAAAAAGAAAAATCGTTTACAAATTATAGATCACATAAGTATTTATTTTTTAATTGCCGGTACCTATACACCATTGGTATTAAGGTATTTACCTGCAGAAACTTCATTTGTTTTTTTATCGATAATTTGGGGATTGGTAGGCTTGGGAACTATTTTTAAATTATTTTTTACCCAAAGATTTAAAATAGTATCCTTAATTCTCTATTTGTTAATGGGTTGGATGATACTTTTTATTTCAAATCCAATGCTTGATAATATGCCTTTACATGTTTTGATTTGGGTTATTATAGGTGGTGTTTTTTACACGTCGGGAGTTTATTTTTTTGTAAAAAGTAGTAAAAATTATTACCACGCTATCTGGCATTGTTTTGTTTTACTGGGATCAATTTCTCATTTTATTTCTATTTATCTTTCGTTAGAATCGGGATATTATTAAAAAAATAAAAAAGCGGTGTATTATACCGCTTTTTTAAATTATCCTCGTCCATTTGAATTTCCTCTACCGGAACTACCTTGCCCTGCACTTTGACTTCTGGGTGTAGAACTAATCTGTGGTCGGCTTCCTCCGCTTGGAGTACTAGGTCTGGGTTGATTGTAATTTTGTACCCTTGGGCTACTTGAGGCACTCTTGGGTGAACTGGCAGATGAGTTGTACTCTGTGGTAGTTCTTGGATTACTTCTTGGTGTAGCTTGATAGGACTGACTTGGATTTGGTTTTGGACTTGAATAACTGTTTGAACTTCTTGGATTATTTTGCACCGAAGAATTGTTTTGATTTATTCTTGGAGCAGTGTAAGTACTTGATGAACTATTTTGATAGGATCTTGGATTAGTATAACTGCTCGTGCTTCTCGGATTGTTTTGATTTGAAGAATACTGATTTATTCTCGGAACCGGTTGGTTGTTACCAGAGTTATTTTCATTTGAGCCTATACTTTGATTATTTCTTGGATTCGAATTATTTCTTGGCGAATAATTGGAGGAATTATTTTCACTACTATAATTAGTGGTTGTATTTCCATTTCTTGTTCTAGGTGTACTGGTATAGTTGTTTTGATATGTACCATTTGAACGAGATTGATTGTTTTTTGGCGAATAATTTGAAGCCGAAGAGTTATTTGGATTGTTTCTTACACCATTTGTACTTCCATAGTTTTGAGATCTTCCTCCAGAGTTAGATCGGGTTTCGGTTAATTCATAACGGTTAGAAAATCCGGTATTTCGATTGCTAAAACTTCTATTTGGGTACATTCTTTCATATCCATTGGCTCTTCTACTTTGATGTAAAGCAATAGCACGTGTACTTCTTCTATGATTTACATAATGGCAGGTATTATTAACATTTATAAATACATTAACATGATTTCTGTAATGATAAATAGGAAAAGGGTTCCACGCATAAAAATAGCCGGGATAATACCCCCAATACCATGGGGAAAAGTAAGGTCTGTAACCGTAAACCCAGAAGGTGTTATAGATTACCGGAGTATAAACATAAACCGGCTCGTAAATGTAATTTGGACCATACATAAAAACATCTCCTACAATTTGAACTTGTACTCTATTCGATTGATCTCTTTCAACTTCAATTGTAGCTACATCTTGAAATATATCTCTTTCTAAAACCGCTTGAACTATGATCAGGTGGGTTCTGTTTTCTACAGATTCAATAACTCTTAAATAGTCTACTTGATTGTCGTTATTCAAATCCAAGTTTGAAATGGGATTGTTTGGATTATTCAAACGTCTTTCAAAATCTTCTAAGTTGGTTGATTCACCAAATATGTGTGCAATAGCTCTTAGATCTAAGTTGTCACTTATATCAATAGAATTAGCTCTTACGGTAGTTCTATCTTGCGAATACATATCGGTTATCCCAACCCATATGGCAAATAGTATATAAAATTTTGTTTTCATAGTCTTTTGATTTAGAAATGGATACTCAAACTTTAATTATAACTAACCAATATTTGTGCCAAAATGAATTTCAACGTTTATTTTTACTCTTTACACTAATTTTTCTTGTTAAATTTTTTGTTTTTTTATATTTGAAAAAAATATGAGATTATGCGTTTTTCTTATTTTGTTCTATTTGCACTACTATTAATCTGTTGTGAAAAAACACCTAAAGAAGTTTTGATTGCTGAACGTTTGCCCATTTTAGATGTTACGATTGATACATTAATTGCAGATTCAATGAGTGTAAGAGCAATTGATATCTCTAAGAATATAATTTGGTATGCTACAAATAATGGTAACTATGGGTATTATGATTTAGAAAATGATAAACATTTTAAGGATTCAATACAACACCAAAAAACAAGTCCACATTTTAGAGGAATTGCACAAAACAGTTCAAATATTTTTCTCCTGAGTACCGAAAAACCTGCGGTAATTTATAAAATAGATAAAAAAAATAATACGCCTCAAATAGTATTTGAAGACAAGCAAGCTACAGCATTTTACAATGCCATTCAATTTTGGGATGAAATGTCCGGAATTGCAGTAGGCGATCCTCAAGGTAACAAACTAGCGATTCTGATAACTAGAGATGGTGGAAGAACTTGGCAAAAAATGAACCAACTATTACCACCTTTATTTGCAGATGAATACGGTTTTGCGGCAAGCAATACAGGATTAGTAGTTCATGGAAAGCAGGCTTGGATAACTACAGGTGGAAGTCACGCCCGAGTTTTTCATTCTGCAGACAAGGGTAAAACCTGGAAGGTTTATGAGACACCAATTGTAAGTGGAAGTAAAATGAGTGGTATTTTTACGGCTGATTTTTATGATGACACCATTGGGATTATAGCTGGGGGGGATTATGAAAATCAAGCTGCAAATAATCAAAATAAAGCCATAACAATAGATGGTGGTAAGAGCTGGTCATTAATAGGGGAGGGCGAAGGACCGGGTTATACTTCTTGTGTACAGTTTGTTCCCAACTCGGGGGGTAAACAATTGGTAGCCGTTAGTACTCAGGGTTTGTATTTTTCAGAAGATAGTGGCATAAAGTGGAAAAAAATAAGTTCCAATTCAAACTACCATACTCTTCGTTTTTTGAACAAACAGGTAGCTATTGCAGCCGGAAAAAATAGAATAGATAAGTTAACCTTTAATCGTTAATTCGGAAAAATTAATTTCTTTTGGGTAAGGGTCTATTTTCTCTCATTTGACGTAATAAATCCCGATTAAAATCTTCTTCTGCTTTTCGGAGTTTTATAATTTTATGAACGGGAAGTACATTTCGCAAATCTTGAATTAATTTTTTTCGAATTTGATACAATTCATCTTCAACACTTTCCATTTGAGATAAAAGTAGAGTCGCTTCTTTTTCACTCATTTGGTCTACATCGTTATTCATTCGATTCAAGTAGGAACGCATTTTTTCATGACGCAATTCAAATTGTTTCTCTTCAAAGGCATTGTAAATAGGCCAAAATTTTTCAGCTTCAGTAGGTGTTAATCCTAGTTCACTTGTTATAAATGCGGTTTTTAATGCCTTAACACGCTCTTTTTTACCTGAGGGTTGTGATAATACCTCAAACGACTGTAAAAATAAAACAACTAAAAGTAAGGGAAAATATTTTTTCATGATTTTTAATTTTCTGTTGAATGTGTAATAATTTCGTCTATTTCATAATTATCCAAAAGGAATCCTTCTATTTCATCGGGTTGTAAATTGTGTTTGGCTTCAAGAGAGCTTACATCTGAATACTCCATGAAGGAAACTATATCATGTGTGGTTAATTGGGTATTTGAAGTTAAATACATCTCTATTTGCTCGGAATAATCACTTTCAGATTTTGTCAAAACATAAAAGTAGGTACCTAAACCTAAAAATAGTGCAACACTGGCTGCAACACTGAGTCGTATAAGTAATTTAGACTTTAAAGGAATAACTTTTGAATCTGTTTCTTTGATTTGGTTCATTAATTCTTCAGAAAAAGATTCAAAATACCCTTCAGGGACTGTAAATCCGGTTTTAATTTTTGGTTCAGTATTTAATTTGACAGGTTTCATATGTATAAGACACTATTCTGGGATGTTGGTTTAATTAATATCTAAAAACTTTTCAATTTTTTTCACCGCTAAATGGTAAGATGCTTTTAGGGCACCTACAGAAGTTTCCAGTATTTCGGCTAAATCTTCGTATTTAATTTCTTCATAATACCGCATTTTGAAAACCAATTGCTGTTTTTCGGGCAATGTTGCAATAGCTCGGTGAAGTTTCATTTCAATCTCAGAACCTTCAAAATATACATCAGCTTCCATTTTATCAATTTCTTTACTGAGGTATTCACTTTGGGAACTATTATTTTTCTTTGCTTTTTGTTGTAAAAATGTCAATGATTCATTGGTTGCAATTCTGTATATCCATGAAAATATTTTGCTATCACCTTTAAATGAATTGATATTTCTGAAAACTTTTATGAAAGTATTTTGTAAGACATCGTGTGCGTCATCATGATTCAAAACGATAGAACGTATGTGATTGTAAAGCGGTCTTTGATAAAGCTCCACAAGTTTTTTAAACGCTTGTTCTTGCGTTTGAGGTGCTATCAGTTCTTTAACAAAATCTTTTTCGTCTTGCAAAATCTACTTTTTGAGTAAGACATCAATTGGAAGTAAAAGTTTAATCTGATTATTTATTCGCCAGATGACTGGGTATCCGATGCAACAATATTAGCCCGATTAAATTGTGCTAATGGAATATAAATATAGGTTAACCATTCCGAGGGATTCTTAATATCACTACTTTTTTTCACATACACTTCGCGATAATTTAATTTATCCGATGCTTCAAGTTTGTTTTTTAACAAATAGTCCAAGGCTTTTTTCCAAGCTTTTCGGGTATGCGAATAATCGCCTTTTAAAGTGATTTTAATGGCATGGTGTGCCGGAATACTATCACAAGTAAATTGACTTTCTTGAGAAGTGAAAATAACTTCTTTTATAGGAACACCAATTTCTAGGCGAAGTGGATTTTTGGAAATGTTATTTGATAGGTAATTGATAAATGAAGGTTGACCGGAAGAGATAGAATTTGTTACCGCAAAATTTTCTAAATCAGGTATCAGGTGTTGTAAGTTACTGTAAAAGTTTTCAGGGCTTATTTCAACTTTTTGTTTTAAAAAATACTCTTTTGGTAAAGCTACGACTCCGTTTTCTTCTATAGAATAACGACTAATTTCATGATGCAGAACATCTTGGAGTTTATGTAGACTTTTTTCAAATACAGTACCGATTTTGTCTTCTTGATTTTCGATGAAAAAGGATTTGATCTTACCCCAAAAATTAAGAGTTCCGTTGCAATTCCAAACTATTTTTGTGCCATTTAAGGTGTCTTTCAGTGTAATGTAGGCATTTGCCTCCACATTATTAATAATTTGTTTTTGAGTTATGCTATCATTTTCTTTACTATAAATAGTCTTTAACTTCCCTGAAAAAGAAGAACCTTTCCATTCAAATGTACTTCCTTTACCAATGGTCTTATCACTATAATAATATTTTACACTTGAGTCAAAATCTTTTAAGGCACACCAGTCTTCCCAATTGCGATAATCGTTTATATATTGAAAAACAGTTGATTTTTCCAAGTGAATGACTTTACTTCTAGAGACTTGATAGGCTCCGCTTAGTGTACTAAAATAGACTAATCCGGCAACCACAATTAAAATCAAAAGTAACAATATGTATTTTAAAATTCTCATTGAAATTATTTTTTGTAAAATTAATTTATTTTTTAAGAATTTGATTCAAGATTATGAAAATAAAAATCTTCATAAATATAAGAAAAATATGTATTATTTTAAAATTATGTGCATTTTATCGATTAAATTTGTTTTACATCGATTTACGTTACATATTTGCTCAACAAATAACACATTAACCTACAACAATGGTATTGCCCCAAGTTTACCCCGTTGTACTGAATCACCAAGACCCCAAAACTTGGTGATTTTTTTTTTATTTCTGTTTCAAATAGATTTTCACAATAAATAAAAAGAGAATAAACAAAAAAAAGGCTCCTAATACTTTGAGACTTCCTTTGTAATATTTCTTATGGAGAGCTAAATCTTTACGATATACATAAATCATAATTGCAGTAAACACAACTACAAAAAATCCGGCAAAAATCCATTGTCCTTGACTAAACATAAAATAGGTTATTTTTCAACAAAAATAGTTAATTGTTTTGGATTCACTCCAAGAATTGAAACTTACATTTTTGTATTTTTACTTTCCTAAACTTTTAAAAATGAAAAAACAGATTGAAGCCGTAAAAGCTTTTCATGAAGCCTTTGAAATTGGTTATAAAGAAAC
>NZ_DAIOUN010000014.1:57468-71867 GCF_036759525.1 Flavobacterium sp.
GACGGAAAGCCTATTTATAGAGAAGACGGTAAGGTAATGAAAGGGCCTAATTATTTTAAACCGGATTTTGAAACTATTTTAAAATAAAAAGGGTTGCTGTTAATCAGCAACTCTTTTTAATGATTTAAACTTTAACAGTCCATCCAAAAGTATCTTCGTCTATTTTGTATTGGATATTTGTTAATTTTTCTTTCAAACGCAAAGCATAAGAATCCTCAATTTTGGGTAGTTCGTAGTATTCATTTTGATAAGAAAAACCAACAATCGGATTTACAACTGCTGCCGTACCCGCTCCAAAAATTTCTTTTAAAGTTCCATTTTTTGCGGCTTCCACTAATTCTGATACCAATACCGAACGAACTTCAACTTGGATACCTATAGTTCGAGCCAAATCAATTAAACTTTTTCGGGTAACACCATCCAAAATTCGTTCTCCGGTTGGTGCCGTAAACAAAGTATCTCCAATTCTGAAAAAAACATTCATGGTTCCGGCTTCTTCCAGTTTGGTATGTGTGGCATCGTCTGTCCAAATTATTTGCTGAAATCCCTTTTCATTGGCCAATTTTGTAGGATAGAATTGAGCCGAATAATTACCGGCTGCTTTAGCTGCACCTATTCCACCATTAGCAGCTCTACTGTAATGTTCTGCAATTATTACTTTTACTTCACCGGAATAATAGGAACGTGCCGGTGACATTATAATCATAAATCGATATTGAGTGGAGGGTTGTGCAATAACACCTGACCCAATAGCTATCATAAAAGGTCTTAAATAAAGCGTATTGCCTTTACCTTTTTTTACCCAATCTTTATCTAAACGCAAAATTTCTTTTAACCCTTCTATAAAAATATCTTCAGTTATCTCAGGCATGGCCAATCTTTTGGCAGAATCATTAAATCGTTTGAAGTTTTCATCCGGGCGAAATAACCATATAGAATCGGTTTCGTCTTTATAGGCTTTCATTCCTTCAAAAATTGCTTGACCGTAATGAAAAACTTTAGCCGAAGGATCAATTAAAAAAGGTTCATAGGCTTTAATTATTGGTTTTTGCCATTTCCCATCTTTAAAATCACAAACGAGCATGTGATCTGTAAATACATTACCAAATGTCAGATTTTCAAAATCAACCGTATCAATTTTTGACTTAGAAACAGGAACTATATCGATTTCGTTTGTAGTATTGGAACTCATTAAAAGGGTATTAAATTAATCTAAAACAATTTTAAATATTTAGTAATCAGCTATTTATGTTTTTATAAAAGAAGAATGTTTTACTAAAAATTTAGATTTGGCTAAAATAGAAAAAAAAGGGCAATATTGAAGCTATTTTTCAATTTTGTGACAAATTCGATAGACTTTTTTAAATTTCTTTAATCTCATTATAAATTGTTACACAATTCACAGTAAACGCTCTTTTTTTGTATATTTTTTATTCAAAAAATAGATTAAAGTTCTACTTTTGCACAATACCTAAATGAAAATAAACATATGAAAAAAATAGTTTTTGCTGTTATAGCAATGGTTAGTTTGGTTTCTTGTAAGAATGAAAATCTTAAGTCGGAGATTGTTGTAGAAGAAAAGTTTACGGTTTTTGGAGATTCTATATCGTCGGATGGTGCAATTTCCAAGGAAGAATTATTAGCCAAATTTGAAACTTTGAAAGAAGGAGATACAATTGAGGTTAAATTTCGTTCCGAAATTAAAGAGGTTTGCCAAAAGAAAGGGTGTTGGATGAACATGAGTTTAGCTGAAGACAAAAATACCTTTGTTCGCTTTAAAGATTATGGATTTTTTATGCCGTTAAATGCAGCGGGTAGTGAAGCTATCGTGAACGGAAAAGCATTTGTTTCTGTTGAAACGGTAGAAGAATTGAAACACTATGCCAAAGATGCCGGAAAATCACAAGCGGCTATCGATTCGATAACAGAGCCTAAAATTTCGTATTCGTTTTTATCAAACGGCGTTTTAATCAAAGAATAATGAGAAATTATATTTTATTCTTGAGTTCAACTTTGTTTTTCATAGGTTGTGAAAAAAAGGCCAAAGTTGATGAAAACCAAGTAGATTCTACATCTACTTCTGAAAAGAAAAAATTTGAGATGTATGAGTTTTCAGAAATGGCAATGCTTATGGAGCAAATGTATGTAGACAACCAACGGTTAAAAGAACGTTTAGAAAAAGGGGAGCCGGTTGGAGAATTTCCAGCTCATTTTGCTAAAATTCATGAAGCAGTAATGACCGACCCATCTGAAAATGATACTTTTTTTAAAGAAAATGCACAGGTTTTTTTGAAGGCTCAAGAAATGATTTACAAAGAACCGGAAAAGGCAAAAGAGCATTATGCGAAAGCAATTCAAGCATGTATTTCCTGTCATGAAGTTAAATGTTCCGGACCCATTCCTCGAATTAAAAAGCTGCAATTGAATTGAAAAGAGAAATTATAATCACTTCTGATGGTTCAACTTCTATTCATTTACCGGAATGGGAGGAAAGTTATCACTCCAAACACGGAGCCATACAAGAAGCTCAACATGTTTTTATTAAAAACGGATTGTCACTTTGCAAAGGACAATCCGTTTCTGTTTTAGAAATGGGTTTCGGGACCGGTTTAAATGCTTTAATAACCCTTTTGGAAAGTCATAAAAACAAACAGTTTATAGATTATGTTGGAGTTGAAGCCTATCCTATTTCATCTGAGGAAGTTATTCAAATGAATTACTCTAATCAATTGAATGCTAATAACTTTTCTGAATTTTTTTCAAAAATGCATTATTCCAATTGGGAGGAAAGTGTAACGATTTCAGATCATTTCAGACTAATAAAACGAAAACAAATGTTTCAAGAAATAAACGATACGAATCAATTTGATATTATCTATTTTGATGCATTTGGATATCGGGTTCAGCCAGAATTATGGAGTGTAGAGATTTTTATCAAAATGTTCGAAGCTTTAAAAAAGGGTGGGATTTTAGTAACCTATGCTTGCCGTGGCCCCATCAAAAGAGCTATGTTAGAAGCTGGTTTTCAAATTGAAAAATTAGCCGGACCTCCGGGTAAAAGAGAGATGTTAAGAGGGTGGAAGTAAGGAAGATTATTGGTTGTCGGCTAAATTTTTATCAAAATCAGGATATGAAAAGTATAATTTGTTTATTCGTTTTAGTCTTATTCTATTCTTGTAAATTTAAGAATAATGATGCTGATATTGAAAAATTTGAGAGAGAGTTAGGTGAGAAAAATGTAGCTACAATAAATTTACTTTTGGAAGATTTTGAACAAAATTATTTGAAAGTTCATTACAATAATCAAAGTCTTGATACAGCATATTATAATTTTTTAGTTGATGTAAAAAAAGGAAATTCATTAAATGAATATCCAAATCATAAAAAAATGGATTCACTTTTTTCAGAAAGTGATTTATACTCCGAAATTTATTTAAAGCCCGATTCTGTTTGGATTGCTAGAGATAAAAACAGTGATATTACAAATTTTACCAAAGAGGGTAAAGTATTGATAAAACTAAATTGTGATAAAGAATATCCAAAATTAATAAAACGATACAAAAGTTTCAATCAATCGGATAAAGTAGAATATGATTATATAACTGAAAATCATTGTACAGGATTTATTGATTTTGAAAAGTTTTCAGATGATGAAATTATTTCGAAAGGTTTAGTCCATTACGAAAGTAATGCTTTAGGTAAATACAATAGGGCTATATTTGATTTACAAAACAGAGGTGCTGTCTTTAAAAATTTTCAAAGAATCAAAGAAAGTAAAGGATTTCTTAATGCTAGCAGTTTAGCTTCAGGATTAATTTATGACAAAGCTGATTTAAATGATTATTTTATCAGAAGAATTATTTTATTGGAAATAATTTATTAAAATTTAAAATTATAAACATGTACAAAGTCACAGATTACACCATTTACGGTGAAGAAATGCAATATGTAGAAATCAATTTGAGTTCTTCTGAAGCTGTAGTTGCCGAGGCAGGTGGTTTTATGATGATGCAAGACGGTATTCAAATGAAAACCGTTTTTGGTGATGGAAGCGATGCAGGTGGAATTATGAATAAACTTTTTTCTGCCGGAAAAAGATGGCTTACTGGTGAAAGTTTGTTTATGACCTTGTTTGAAAATAAATATCCTAATCAAAGAAAGATTTCATTTGCCTCTCCTTATCCGGGAAAAATTTTACCTATTAACTTAGATGAAATAGGCGGAAAGTTTATTTGCCAAAAAGATGCCTTTTTGTGTGCCAATCAAGGTGTAAAAATAGGGGTTGAGTTTTCCAGAAAATTAGGTCGTGGTTTGTTTGGAGGTGAAGGCTTTATCATGCAAAAGTTGGAAGGAAGAGGAATGGCTTTTATTCATGCCGGAGGTACTATGGCCAAAATAGATTTACAACCCGGTGAAATGATAAAAGTAGATACAGGTTGTGTGGTAGGTTTTACTCAAAATGTAGATTATGATGTGCAATTAGTAGGAGGAATCCGAAACACTATTTTTGGCGGCGAGGGACTCTTTTTTGCTACCCTAAAAGGCCCCGGAACGGTTTATATTCAATCGTTACCATTTAGCCGATTAGCGGGTAGAATATGGGCTGCTGCTCCACAAGGTGGAGGAAAACAAAAAGGGGAAGGAAGTATTTTAGGGGGTCTAGGTAATCTTTTAGACGGTGATAACCGTTAAATTTTAGCTAATAGAGCTGTTAAAAATGTAGTATCTATTTCTTTTTTTTATAAATTTACAAAACGTTCTTTTAAACCAAATTCTACTTAAAAAAACTGAAGTATGACAAGACCGATGTTTGCTTACACTAAGAAAATCTTAGAAAGCGTAAGTTTTGATCCCAAACTTTTTAGTAAAGAACTCGCAAAAGCAATGAAACAATTATTGCCTTACGAGATAGAACAACTCAAAGATTGGTTGTTAAACTTTACCAAAGAAAAGCCCGAATTAAAAATCTGTTTGATTAATGTTAATTTATAAAACTAAAGGAGCCTAAATAGCTCCTTTTTTTGTTTTTAATCTTTAGTGTTTTATCAGTTTTAGTGTTTTAATGCTTTTGTAATTTTTAATTTTTACAAAATACAAACCACTTTTTAAATGTGAAATAGCGATAGTATTGTCAGATACATTTACATTTCTTTGAATGAGTTTTCCATCATTGCTATAAATTTCAATGTCTTGTATTGCCTCTTTTGAAATTATTGTAAAATTATCTTTTGCGGGATTTGGATGTAAATAGATGTCAGTGCTAGCATTTACCTCTGCAATATTAAGCGTACTAAAATTTACATACCTGTAAATTCTACCATTAACTAATACTATCACTTTTCCGTCTTGTTGTACATAAATTCCTCTTGCATACTCATTTGTACCCGTAACCACATCTACAAAAACCCCATTATTCATAAAACTCGTATCCAATGTTGTATTGGCATTTAATCTTGCTATGCCGTAATCATAATTGTTGGTAGAGTCATCATTTCGTTTACAGGTAGATGCTAGAATGAATTTTCCATCCGGTAAAAGTTCAATGTGTTCTCCGGTTAAAGGATAATGATTGGGTACCGGTACATAGGTTGTATTCATTCCATCTCCACTAAAATGGGTATCCAAGGTACCATTTGCATGTATTTTTGCAAAAGCTACACTACCTACAGAAGTACCCACAGCTAACATACTTTGATCGGGTTGAAAGAATATTTTGTATAGGTAATCCAATCCGGCACTAAAATTAAGGGTTAAAGTCCCATTGGTTCCAAAATTTTCGTGAAACGTTCCATTTTCGGTAATTTTAAGTACATATACATCTCTATCTGTGGTGGTAACATTGGTACCGCCAACAATGATATAGGTAGAAGGCTCTACGAGATAAATTTTATTGAAATAATCATACGTATTTGGTGCAAATTGAAAAACACCATCAGTTCCAAAAGAGGTATCAACCGTTCCATCGGGTAAGAAACGCATGGCAACGGCATTCGAATCTAAGAACCCATCGGTTTCGGTATAACCCACGGCTATAATTTTGTTGTTTTCGTCAACAACTGCATCTAGAAACCGTTCTTTCTTTTGATTGAAAGTATTCAAAGAATATTTAATTATGCCATTAGTCCCAAAAGAAGTATCGGTTGTACCATTTTCATTAAATCGGCAAATAAAGAAATTATACAGATAAGTTGTAGAGCCTACTTGATAGGTTTGACCATAGGTTAGAATTTTACCATCCGGTTGAACGGTAACTCCATACATGTCAAATCGATCTCTAAAAGAAGTGGCCGTATAATTGGCTATCCCATTGGTTCCAAAAGAGGTGTCAATTGTACCGTTTTCGGTATATTTATATATTTTGATGGTAGGCAATAATGAGGGATAACTCACAGTGGGTTTTGTAACAGCAATTATTTTATTATCAGGATATTTGTAGGTTACAGTCAAATCAACATTGGCAGTATTAATACCGTTAACCCCATAGGTAGGGTCTAGTTGGAGCTGTTGAGCGTTTAGCAGAAACATATTCAATATTGAAAAAGTCAATAAAATGACATATTTTTTTATCATTAGATTTTGTGAAAGGGTTTTAAATTGTATTTTTTATTTCCAAAGAAATAAACGAGTTTAAATTTCTAAATACGAATTATTTGCGATGCAAAACTAACTTATTACCCACAATAAAAGCAGATTATAATTGAAAATTTGATTTTGTATGAAAACAAATATTCATTTTATGTGTTTTAGTTATACCCTTATTAGGTATAATCAATTTAGTAACGCATGATTGAGGGTTATTTCTTTTGTAACGGACTCACAATTTGTACATCCTGAAAAGTAATTGCACCTCTTACCACTCCCGAAATAACATTTCGCAATGCTTCTATTATATGAATCTTCAATTCATTTTTGGGATAAATTAAACTTACTTCACGAGCAGGTTTTGGATCTTTAAAAGGTCTCAGTTTTAGTTTGTCTTTTTCCTTTAAATCCAAGGTGTGTAAGTAGGGAAGTAGGGTTGTCCCCAAACCTTCATCTGCCAATTTGATTAAGGTTTCAAAACTACCACTTTCGATATGAAAATTAAATTTATCAGAGTTTTGAGCATTATTTTTGCATAAATTTAAAATGCCATCTCTAAAACAATGTCCATCTTGAAGCAAAAGAATTTCATCCAAATTCAAATCGGAAATTTCAATTTCATTTTTTTCAAAAACCGAATGACTTTCGGGTATGTAAGCTACAAAAGGTTCGTAAAAAAGGACAATTTCTTTGATTTTTTCTTCTTCCAAAGGAGTAGCTGCAATGGCGGCATCCAAATGCCCATTCTTCAATTTGAGAATTATTTCATCCGTGTTCAGCTCTTCTATAATTAAGTTTACTTTGGGATATTTTTTAATGAAATTATTTAAAAACATAGGAAGTAATGTAGGCATAACCGTTGGGATAATTCCCAATCTGAATTCTCCTCCTATGAATCCTTTTTGTTGATCTACAATATCCTGAATTCTATTGGCTTCATTCACAATATTTTTGGATTGATTTACAATTTTTTGACCAATTTCGGTAAGTTGAATCGGTTTTTTAGATCGATCAAAAATTTGTATGCCAAGTTCATCCTCAATTTTTTGAATTTGCATACTTAATGTAGGTTGGGTAACAAAACATTTTTCTGCTGCCAAAGTAAAATTTTTGTGTTCGGCTACTGCTAGTACATACTGAAGTTGAGTAATTGTCATTTTATAATAAATTATTATGCAAATATAAATACTATCAATTTTTCTTATCAAGTTTCAGCCTCTTTTTTTTGTACATTTATGTAGTAATTTTAAATGAATGAAATCATGAAAACCAATAGTTTGGGTTTAGAGTTGAAAAAAGCAGAAATCTTAGCAGCTGAATTAAACATATTGTTGGCTAATTTTCAAGTATATTATCAAAATCTAAGGGGTTTGCATTGGAATATCAGAGGAAAACGATTTTTTGATTTACACATAAAGTTTGAAGAACTATATAATGACAGTCAACTTAAAATTGATTTAATAGCCGAGCGAATTCTGACTCTGGGTGGACGGCCTCTTCATACATTTGAAGATTATATTAAAAATAACAAATTGTTTGTAGGTAAAGATATTTCAAAAGATGTAGATGCTGTCAATTTGATTGTCAATTCATTAACCCAATTGTTAAAAATAGAACGCGTAATTTTAAAACAATCTGATGAAGCTTTAGATGAAGGAACAAATTCTATGATGAGTGATTTCATAAAAGAGCAAGAAAAAACAATCTGGATGATGAAAGCGTGGTTGGAAGAAGAAATATAGTTAAATTTTCATTAAATTAGCACCGATTACTAGTTTCACATTTTGAAAATTGTATTTTTGGTCTTATGAGAATTACGGTTTCTGTAGTGCTTTTTTTGTTTTTATCATTCATTGCAATGCCCACAATTATGGGGTGTTTTAATGATGACTCAGATATGTCTTTGGTTTTTAGCATGTCAGAAGAAGAAGAGTCTCATAAAAACATTTCTATCAAAGAAGCTCTCAAGTCAACTAAGTTGGTTCTTTCCTTTCAATTTATACCAAAAAAAAATAAAAATATAATCTTTAAAAATCAAGTTCAATACGATTCTATATTAGACGAGATTTTTTCTCCCCCACCAGAAGTATAATAAGTTTTTTTTAGAAATTTTGTCCTTTTTAATTTAAAAGGGACACACTTATTTATTATTTTATTTCTGGTCGATGACAAAAAAAATTGATATTTTGGCACACCTCAAATCTGATTTCGCATCAGGTTTGGTGGTTTTTTTAGTTGCACTTCCCCTCTGTTTGGGTATTGCACTGGCTTCCGGTGCTCCTTTATTTTCCGGTATAATTTCCGGAATTATCGGAGGTATTGTGGTGGGTTTTATGAGTAAATCACACATTAGTGTAACCGGTCCTGCTGCTGGTCTTACGGCAATAGTATTATCTGCTATAACCGATTTAGGAGCCTACAATGTTTTTCTAACCGCTGTAATTGTTGCCGGTTTATTTCAATTGCTTTTAGGTTTTATAAAAGCCGGTAGCATTTCTAATTATTTTCCAACCAACGTTATCGAGGGAATGTTGGCTGGTATTGGAATTATTATTTTCATGAAACAAATTCCTCATGCCGTAGGTTATGACAAAGTAACCGAAGGCGATACCGCTTTTATTGAAAAAAGTGGGTCAACTGTTATTGAGACTTTAATAGAAGGGTTCAACTACATTAATTACGGTTCTATAATTATTACAATAGTAGCTTTGACTATTTTAATTGTTTGGGATAAAATTCCTTTTCTAAAAAAAATTAAATTGGTTCCTGCTGCTTTAATTGCTGTATTTTCAGGGATTGTGCTTAATGAAATTTTTATAAGAACCGGCAGTTCACTTCAAGTTTCCAAAGACCATTTGGTTTCGTTACCTACACCGTCTTCTTTTGACGAATTTAAAGCCATTTTTGTTTTACCCGATTTTTCTACAAGTACCTTGAGTAATTCTAAAATGTGGCTAACTGCAGCAACTATTGCCGTTGTGGCTTCAATAGAAACTTTGTTATGTATTGAAGCAGCAGACCGCATGGATACTTATAAAAGATATACAGACACTAACGTAGAATTGAAAGCTCAAGGAATCGGAAATTTATTGAGCGGTCTCATTGGTGGACTTCCCATGACCTCAGTCGTAGTTAGATCTTCGGCCAATGCAAATGCTGGTGCCCGAACCAAAGCTTCTACAATTATTCATGGGTTTCTTCTTTTAATAAGCGTATTAACCATTGCCTCGTTTTTAAATAAAATACCACTAGCTACTTTAGCTGCTATTTTGTTATTAATTGGCTATAGACTAGCAAAACCATCGCATTTTATGCATTTTATTGCCAAAGGTAAATACCAATATATTCCTTTTATTGCAACTGTACTTGCTGTAGTTTTCTTAGATTTGCTATGGGGAGTGGGAATAGGAATGCTAATTAGTATTTTATTTGTTTTGATAGGAAATTACAAAAGAGCCTATTCTTTCAGGAAAGAAGAATATACAGACGGTGATGTCATTCAAATCGATTTAGCACAAGAAGTTTCTTTTTTAAACAAAGCTGCAATAAAATCAACTTTAGGTGCAATACCCGAAAATTCAAAAGTAATTATTAATGCTTCAGATACGGTTTATATTGCTCATGATGTTTTAGATTTAATAAGAGAATTCAAAGAGATAAAGTCCGTAGAAGAAAACATTACAGTTGATTTAATAGGTTTTAAAAAAGCATATGATTTAGATAATTCGGGTGAAACCGAAAAACATGTCTTCTTGAAACATTCCAAAAATTAAAAAATAAATTAATAATCCTTCAAGTTTCGATACTTGAAAAAACAACAAGAATATGAGTGAGTTTTATAAAAAAATTATTGAGAACAATAAAAAATGGGTTGAATCAAAGTTACAATTAGACCCGGAATTCTTTAAAGACCTTTCCAAAGGTCAAAACCCACCTTTATTGTGGATTGGTTGTTCTGACAGTAGAGTGCCTGCTAATGAAATTATTGGTGCGGCTCCCGGAGAAGTATTTGTTCATCGTAATATTGCCAATATGGTGGTACATTCTGATATGAATATGCTGAGTGTTTTGGATTATGCTGTAAATGCTTTAAAGGTAAAACATATAATAGTTTGCGGTCATTATGGATGTGGTGGTGTTAAAGCAGCAATGGGAAACAGTTCCATTGGTGTTATTGACAACTGGATTAGGCATATAAAAGATGTATATAGATTTAATCAAGCTGAATTAGATGCCATTGAAAATGAAGACGATCGTTTTAACAAATTTGTAGAGCTCAATGTGAAAGAACAAGTTTACGATTTAGCCAAAACCTCAATTGTGCAATCGGCTTGGAAAGCTGGACAAGATTTAACCATTCACGGTTGGGTTTATGGATTGAACTCGGGTTATGTAACCGATTTGGGTGTGAATTTTAAAAACAATGATGAATTGGATGAAGTTTACCAACTTAGATTCTAACAAGATATAGATTTTAAAATGCCCTAATTAGTAGCTAACTTTTTAGGGCATTTTTATTTAAAAATCTTTAATCTTCAAGATTTTCATTAAAAGAAGAGGGTAATATCTGAGGAATAAATTTAATTAAAATTGGGAGTAATAAACTTCCACCGGGAAGAAGAAATATGGTTAAAGAAGGTATGGTTTTACAGATATCCAATAACTGCTTTTTCATTCTCTTTTTTTCACTTTTGTCAAGTTCTCTCTGCGTAGAGTGAGCCAATAAAATCAAAAGTTCTTTACTTTCACTAATTTCTTTTACAAGTCGCTTTTTATTTCGGTTGATTAACTTTACTACTGTTTGTGTGGTTTGATCGTAAAAATGTTTTATCGGATTGGAATAATTAAAGTAGGGAATTGAGGATTTGTACTTTTGAATGAAGGTATCCAAAGCTGTCAAACTCTCTAAGATCTCGAAATTTTTTAATTTCAATTGCAATCCTAAATTAAATACAAAGTCACTTTCACTTTTGTCAAGTTTTCGATCATTCCAAATTGCCATTGCGGCCAAGTCTATCACATACAATTTTTCAAACTCGTGTTCTAATACCGATAAATCAAGCTCATGTAAATCTGAAATTTTTTTTCCATCAAATTTGGTGTAGCGTACAGAGGTTTCAAATAATTTTATCAATAATTCATCATACTGTGACGTATCGGATTTTGCAGATAAAGCCAATGAAACTACACTTACAATTACTTCCTCAAGTTTTCGGGTATATTGTGTAGAAAGCGATTTGTGAATGCAATAGTGCTGAAACGCTAAAACATCAATATACAGTAAAGCATTGGTAACAATATGAGAAAAATTTTTACTGACTATATTTTTATTGGTCTGTACTCTGTGATCAATAATTTTTTCAATTTGATTTGAAATAGATTCATTGGGAAGTATTTTTTTTAAAAATGAAAAACCTTGCGGATGAATATGGTTGTAAAAGTGATGTAATCGCAAACTAAAATCATTTTTATGAGGTTGAATTTCATTCAATTTGTAATTTTCCCATAAAGCGTTAAGCAAAGCAATTTTTGAAACTTCCTCAGAAGTCCAATTCTTAAAGTCATTTGCATTCAGATTTCCTACAGCTATAACATGACCGTAAATAAATCCGGTATTTCTTAAATCGGAATAATAACGTTCACTAAGAATTGGAGTAGATTGTGCACTTAACTCTAATTCTGAAATGTATTTATCAAACCAACCAAAGACAGAGGGATTTATCATTTCAATTATTTAAAATACGAAAAAGTTTCATTGTTTTCTATCGAAAGCAAAGTGTGATATATCAATTGTATAACGTGTTCAACATCGTCTTGGTGAACCATCTCTACTGTAGTATGCATATATCGTAATGGTAAAGATATCAATGCAGATGCTACACCGCCATTACTGTAAGCAAATGCGTCTGTATCTGTTCCTGTAACACGTGACGAAGCTAATCTTTGGAAAGGTATTTTTTCATTTTCGGCTGTTTTTATAATCAATTCTCTAAGATTATTTTGAACCGCAGGGGCATATGTTATAACCGGACCTTTCCCAATTTGTGTTTCTCCTTCAATTTTCTTGTCAATCATGGGAGTTGTGGTATCATGACAAACATCAGTTACAATAGCAACATTTGGTTTTATAGTTTTAGTAATCATTTCGGCTCCTCGTAAGCCAACTTCTTCCTGAACCGAATTGGTAATATACAATCCAAAAGGTAGTTTTTTCTTATTTTCATGAAGAAGTCTTGCAACTTCTGCAATCATAAATCCTCCCATTCTATTATCTATCGCTCTACACACAAATTTATTTTTATTTAAAATCATAAATTCATCCGGATAGGTTATAACGCATCCAACATGAACTCCCAAGGCTTCAACTTCCTCTTTAGTTGAACAACCCAAATCGATAAACAAATTATCAATTCTTGCATTTTCTTCTTTCCCTCGGTTTCGCGTATGTATTGCAGGCCATCCAAACACTCCCGGCACAATTCCATTTTTCGTGTGTATGTGTACACGCTTTGAGGGTGCAATCTGATGATCAGAACCGCCATTGCGAATGACATAAAGTAATCCCGAATCGGTAATGTAATTTACATACCAGGAAATTTCATCCGAATGACCTTCAATCACAACTTTATAATCAGCCTCTGGGTTTATAACTCCTACCGCAGTTCCATAAGTATCCGTTATAAAAGTGTCAACATAAGGTTTTAAATATTCCATCCAAATTTTTTGTCCTGAAAACTCATAACCTGTTGGAGATGCATTATTTAAATACTTTTCTAAAAAGGAAATAGACTTCTTGTTTAATATTGATTTTGTGGCCATACTATATTTTTCAATTTTCTGCTAAAATATAAATTCAATTTCATAGTTATGTCAATAAATGACTATTTTTGAACAGTAAATTTTTAACATGAAGCGATTCATTTTTTTTCTATTTGTAACACTTTCATCTTTTGTTAGGGCTCAGGAGACAAAAAAAGATTCTGTTGTCATATATTATCTTATAGGTAACGATTCAATTCTTAGAACGTCTTTAGATTTAGATGAAGTTGTCGTAACCGGAAAAAAAACAAATAAAATTGACGAAGACCGTAAAAAATTCCTTTTGCTCCAACAAAGAGTGATTAAAGTTTATCCTTTTGCAAAAGCCGCAGCTGACAATCTCACCAAGCTTAATGCGAATATGGGAAAGTTTAAAACCGAAAAGGAAAAGAAAAAGTATTTCAAAATTGTTGAGAATTATTTAGAAAATGAATTTGAAGGGCAATTAAAAAAACTTTCACGTAAACAAGGTCAAATACTAGTAAAGTTGATAAATCGACAAACTGGTAAAACAACTTACACTTTAATTAAAGATTTAAAAAGTGGTTGGAAAGCTTTTTGGTCAAACAATACGGCCAAAGTATTCGATATAGATTTAAAAACAGAATACGATCCTTTTACGGTAACAGAAGACTTTTTAATTGAAAGTATTTTACTCAAAGCCTTCAAAGAAGGAAGATTGCAACCCCAAACTCCTGCAAAAGCCATTGATTATTCGGCACTTTCTCAATTATGGAAAGAAAAAATGGAAGCGGCAAAAGAAAAAAGAAACTCAAATTGATAATATTAGTTATTGATTACTATAGGAGTGTATTGAATTATATAAGACAAATTTCCAAATTTAAATATTCTTAACTTCTTTATCTGTTGATATTCATTTCTGATATTTTTTTTACAGAAGGTTACTTTGTTATAAATTAAGTATACTAATTAACTATAACCCCAAAAAAACTTTGACTTATTTGTCACTCATAACCAGAGCATTAAAAAAAAGGCAA
>NZ_DAIOUN010000015.1:0-60565 GCF_036759525.1 Flavobacterium sp.
CCAACTTGTTTATATGTCTGACAAAATCAGACTTAGCAACCCAATTTTGGGTAGATAAGTCTGATAAATCTCAGAACTATCGTTTATCAAAAATAATAAAAAAATCTTACAAATCATCAAACGGACTTTTTATATGTTGAATACTTTTGGTACTTACATGCGTATAAATCTCGGTAGTTTTACTACTGTTGTGTCCTAATAATTCTTGAATATACCGCAAATCGGTCCCGCTCTCAAGCAAATGGGTAGCATAACTATGACGTAACCAATGCAACGTAACGGGTTTTTTTATGCCGGCTTTTTGTAAAGCCTGTTTCAAAACACTTTGCAAACTTTTATCAGAATACGGCGTTCCGGGATGTTGCCCTTCAAACAAATACGTTTGAGGTTTGTAAACTTTATAATAGATTCTCAATAACTCTAATATTTTTAAACTCAACGGAACAATTCTATCCTTTTTGCCTTTTGAATTTTTTAATAAAACTATATTTCGTTTAGAATCAATGTGATGGGGTTGCAATGCCAATAATTCGCCACATCTCAAACCACAGGAATAAATTAAACTCAACATGGTTTTATGTTTTAAATTAGTTGGAGCCTCAAGTATGCGTCTTACTTCTTCTTTACTCAAAACATTCGGCAAAGTCTTTTCTCGTTTCGGGCGATGTATTTGGTCTATTTCAATCGATGATTCTTTTACTATTTTGAAGAAAAGCTTTATGGCGTTTACAATTTGGTTTTGGTAGGAAGAAGAAAATTTGTTCTTCAAAAGGTAATCGTTATTGTAAGTAATAACATCGTCATTGCTAATGTCTTTAATTGCTTTGGTATTACAAAATGTTAAAAACGATTTTAAGGCATCGCTATACGTGTTAATCGTATTTGGGCTGTAGCGTTTTGATAAAAGATATCTTTTAAACGTTTCAATACTCGCGATTCCTTCAGCATTGGGAATTAAAGTCGAAGCCAATGGAAGGTTAAAATGCAAGCGATTTGCATCTGTATCAGGCAAATGCCAATATTGGTTACTATAACTCCATCTCGCTCCTTCAAAAGTTTTAATTCGAGCAATACAATCTGCATTTTTTTCAAAATAAACAGCAATGCGGGGTGTTCCTTTATGTACTACAGTTTTGGCTTTCCAGTTCATCTTTTGTTTAGGCTTATATCTTTCTCAAATATAAAAAAAATATCTTCCAGGTTCTCAAAGCATTAAAATGGTACCATTTTACCCCAAAAAAAGCAGGAAAATTAACGGCTCAGTATGCCCAAATAACGAACTCGTTTTTCAACCCCTTAAAATAAAAAAACAGGAAACCCATACAACAATTTCAAAATCGGTTAGGCCTAGGAATAATGTAGGGAAGATTAAGGGATAAAGAAGGGATAGTGTAGGGATAGTGTAGGGATAATGTAGGAAAGATAAAATGAAAAAGGAAGATAAAAGGAAGATAAAGGGAGGATAAAGGGAAGATAAAAGGAAGATAAAAGGAAGATAAAAGGAAGATAAAAGGAAGATAAAGGGAGGATAAAGGGAGGATAAAGGGATAAAGAAGGGGTTGAAGGTAGTTGAATTAAGAATTCAAATCTTCAATCCTAATCCATCCAAATTCCATGAAGGTTTATTTAAAAATTCAACTTCAAAAAAGCATTTGGAGTCAATTCCAAGGAATAGGTGTTGACTTCTTCTATGGCTTCATTACCGGGATTTATGCGGTAAAAACGATTGATGGTATTGCGTTGGTTCAAGAGGTTCAGCACCGAGACGCCCAAAAAGAGGTTGGTTTTTTGGCCCAACGCCACCGCATACGAGGAGGAAAAGTTCACTTGAAAATAAGCATCCAGGTTTTCGGCATTCGGTAAACTGTAGGCAATCGACGGGTTGTCAGGAGTAGGAAAGATAGGGGTATTGCTCAACGGGACGGTGTTGGGTCGACCGGTAAACCATTTGCCTCCCAACGCCAATTTGAGGTTTTTCCATTGATAAGTAGCTCCCAACGCTAGGCTGTGGTTCACTTCAAAATTGTTGGCAAACTGCGGCGGAATGTAGCCTTCAAAAGTATAATCGTTGTTGTTAAAGCTGTAATTCAACCAACCAGTAAATGGAGCTATTTGTTTTTGAATGAGCACTTCCACACCATATACTTCGTATGCTCCTGTAACTTTTACAAACTCCAATTGGTTTTGAAAACCTTGCCCGGAACTGGTGATGCCGGTTACTTTTTTATAAAAGGCTTCAGGATGAATGAGCCAATTGTTTTGGCGAAACACCATACCAATAGAAGCTTGATTGCTTTTTTGAATCGGGATGGTTGCATTGTTGGCCAACACCCAACGGCGTTTTTCCACCCCTAAAAAGTCTTGTTGTAAATCGATGATTTGCGAAGCGGTTTGGTTTTTTTGCTCCGCTGCAACTTCCACTTTTAAATGCTCGGAAAGAGCATAATTCAGATGCAAACGCGGTTCAATCAACGTCATCGACCATTTATCAAAATAGTTGCCTCTAACGCCTAATTTAGCATACAGTTTTTGGTTGAGCGATTGGTATTCCAGTTCCGCAATTAAAGCGTGACTCATCAAGACTTCTTTCACCGTTCGGGTAAATTGAGGAACATTCACATCATCAAAACTTCTGATTCCGATTTCATTGAACTGATAGCCGTTGTGCAACGTGAGGTTTTGATTCAATTTGTGACGGTTTCGCAAACGAAAACCATTGTCTAAAATCGTGTTCTCCTGCACCAATACCTGATTTTCTTCTACCGATTCATTTTTGCCCTCTAACTCATAATAGGAACTGTACACACTGATTTCGGTTTCGTTTTTGGCATTCCATTTGGTTTTCCACGTCAGGTTTCCGCCAAAAGTGTTTTGGTTCAACCTGCTGTTTTTGGAAATCAATTGTGAATTGGACAATGTACTTTCCGTAAAGGTCAACGCATTGGAAATGGCAATTCCATCAATGAATAATTCACTTTTTTTACCTATTTTTTGTTGGAATTGCACCGTAAAATCATAAAAGTAAAAATCTTCTTCGCTATCGTAATTCACGTCTTGATTGTTGGTTACATCAATCACTTCGGTGTTTTGAAAAATACGGTTAAAGTAATTTCTATACGTCGGCGAATTAAAAACATCCGTGAACGATCTTCGGGCGGCAATTTCAATGCTGTTGTTTTTTCCGGTTTTGATGCGGGAAGCAAATTCAGCATTCAGCAAGTTCATCCCTAAAGTTGAGGTGTTTTCTTCGGAAGAGTTGCGAGAAGAAATAGCAATCACACTCGACACACTTTCGCCATAAAAAGCAGAGCTGCCGTTTTTCGAAATTTGAATGGTATGGGCCAAATTTGGATTTAAAGCCGAGATTAAACCAAAAAAGTGTCCGGTTTGATAGAGTCGAATCCCGTTCCAAAGGAATAAATTTTGGTCATGGGTACCGCCACGTACATTGATATTGGCAATGGTTTCATCGGCACTTATGATGCCGGGAATTTGCTGCATGGTTTGCAACACATCCGGTTCCACCAATCCGGGTAGAATACCGAATTTCTTGGGTTTAATTTCAAAGGTTCCATTTGTTTTTTTGCGAATACCTACCGTCAAATAGGCATCGGCTACCACTTCTTCCAGCTCCTGAATGGCATATTGCAAAAGAAATGTGGGACAATTTTCTACATACAAATCGTTTATCAAAACCGATTGAGCTTGGTAATTCACATGACTGATTTCAATTGGGTTGGGCGAAACCACAGGCAGTTGAAAAAAGCCTTTTTCGTCGGATAACACAAAGGTATTGGTACCGGAAATGCGTATGGTTGCATTGTAAATTGGTACTTTAGAATCGGTATCCAACAAATACCCACAAAGCGGTTTGTCTAGTTTCTTGTTATTGGAAATGGTAATCAATCGGTCGCTAACAAACTTAAAACGCAAGGTCGTCTTACTCTGGATATAATCGATTTTTTCTTCTAAAGTTTTTTTTAAAGCCGGAGAAGGTAGTGTATAAACTACAATTTCCTCTTCGATATAATTAAAAGTAACTTGGTGTTGTTTTTCTATTTCAAGTAAAATTTCTTTTAAAGGCATAGTGGGTCCGAGCTCCTGACCATAAAGGTCAAAAACCCACAAGAAAAGCAACAATAGGGTTATTCCCCCTTTTTTAACCTTCATTCACTATTCCAATCGATAGGTTGAATCATCTATTTTCGTTATTTTTAAATGATACGTGTTCGCAACAATTTCAAGAGCAACCTCAAGGTTGTCCATCGGAATGGTTCCGGTAAATCGTTGTGGAGTTGCTTTTCCGTTCATTTGAATAGCAATATTGTATTGACGCATCATTTCTTCTATAATAGCCGGCAGTTTTACCGAAGTAAACGCCACTTGTTTTGAAAGCCAGTCCGGTTCGGTTTGTGCGGTTTGGTCTGCCACCAGTTGTTGCCCGTCTTCAAACGAAACCGTCATTCCTTGGGTTAAAAGGTGTTGAGTGTTTTGATAGTTTACTTGTACTTTTCCTTCAAAACACGTCACATCCAAGCGATTGTTACGGTTTTTTACATTGAATTGGGTTCCCAATACGGTCACTTTTCCTATTTCGGTGGCTACTTCAAATTTTTTCCCTTTGGCCACTTTAAAATAAGCTTCACCGTTGAGTTTCAGTTTACGTTCGTTGTTCCAGTTCCATTTTTTGTATTCTATCTCCGAACCCGAATTGAGTAATACGGTTGAATTGTCGGGTAACAAAAATGCTGTTGTGGCTCCATTGGGAGCATATTCCGTGAAGTTTGTAAAATTTTTCACGGCAAAGGTAATTCCGAAACTTAGGATGACAACAGCAGCAATGCGAAGCACTACTTTTTGGAGTGAAATAGGTTTTGTTTTTTTCCTTTGTAAAATCGTGTGAAGCATTTTATTTTCATCAAAAGTAGGCGTTTGCAATTCGCCTGAGTACTGTTTTATTTTTTGGTATACGGCAAAATCTTTCGAGGCTTCAAACGCTTTCAGTTCGTCTCCTTCCAGTTCATTGTTCAGCCATTTTGCTAAGGGGTAGTTTTCTTCCATATCATTGGATTTTTATCTATAACCGTTTGGATTTCAAAAACCCTACTTAAAATAATCAAATTCTTTTCTTAATTCGATGAGAGCCAAATGCATTCTTTTTTCAACGGCTTTTACGCTAATGCCCAAGGCGTCAGCAATTTCACTGTATTTTTTACCATCAATGCGGTGCATCAAAAAGCAGGTGCGTTGGCCCTCGTTTAAATTGGCAATAGCCTTTTGCAATTTGGTTTTAAATTCCTCTTCTTCCATGTGAAAATCCGGGCTTTCAAACGTTTTGTCTTGTTTTGGTGCAGCTTTGGCATATTCTAAGACTACTTTTTGATGAGCAATTTGATTGAGGCTCGTATTATTGGCAATGGTGTATAAATAGGATTTAGCTTTCTCCAAAGGCACTTTTTCACAGTTTTCCCAAAGTTTGATAAAGGCTTCTTGCGTTACATCTTCGGCTTGTTCAGCATTGCCGAATTTGTAATACATATAATTGCGAAGAGCCTTAACCTGATTTTTGAAAAAGCGATTGAAATTATTTTCTTCACAAAGTCCTAAAAGGGATAGATTTGTCATTGGTTTCTAAAAACTTTGGTGAAATTATAAAAAAAAAGTAATTTGGGTAGGGTAATTTCGTTTTTATTTGTTTGGTTAATAATTCAAAGGATTATGATAAACGTGTATAAAATAGTAGGGATAAGTATAGTACTTGCATTAGCCTTTTCGTGTCAATCCGAAGAAGAGAGTTTGCAACAAGATGTGGCCAATTTGAGTAAAGCTTCACCTGTAACCAAATTGTTGTCCCGTGTAAGTCAAAACCCTACATCAGAAGATAATATATTGGATGGTACTAGCGTGTTTCGGGTGAAACTACCAGTTAGTATAACTTTAAACGGCACCAGTTTAACCGTTTCGAGTGTTTCGGATTACGCATTAATTGAAAACCTCAAAAATGCATCCAACACAGATGATGACTTGGTTTTTTACACATTTCCCATAACAGTTGTTTTACGCAATTATCAAGAAGTAGTTATTGCCAATACAACGGCATTGCAAAATTTAATCGCTACGCAAGACGATTTGAGTGAATTAACTTGTAGTGCATTGGTTTATCCTATTTCAGTTAACGTTTATGAAAGTTCCAATCAATCTGCAAATCAAACAACTTTACTTTCCAATTCTCAGGTAATAAACTTTATATTTTCACTTCAAAATACAACCGTATTTTCAATTAATTATCCCATTTCTGCCCTAAATACGCAAGGTCAAACTGTAATAATCAATTCTAATGCAGAGCTCAAGAGTTTGCTTGAAGCAGCCGTAACACAATGTGGCTCAAGTGCAGTTTCGGGTAATTTTGAGGAGGTTTTAACTTCCGGATCTTGGAGAGTTTCTTATTTTTTTGATGACGGTGATGAAACCAATGATTATGTGGGGTTTACGTTTACTTTTTTGTCAAATAATACGATTCAGGTTGTCAAAAACGGTACTACTTCAACAGGGACTTGGAGTTTTTACGAAGACGACGGTGTAAATAAACTAGATTTAACGTTTGAGAATTCTCTTTTGCAAGAATTAGTAGATGATTGGGAACTCTTTGATTTTTCAAACAATACAATTCAACTCAAAGAGGATGATAACGACGAATACCTCACTTTTTCTAAGATTTAAAATGAATAACCTAACCCTTTATAACCAATGAAAAAATTTTTTTTAATTCCCGTTTTGAGCAGTATCTTATTACTGAATTTGGCCTCTACTTGTAGTAGTGATGATGATTCCAATCCCTCATCAAGTCAACTCATTATTCAAACGCAAAATTCAATTGTATCCGGTTCTTGGAGAGTGACTTTGTTTTCAGAAGATGGTGTAGTCCAAACTTCAAATTACAACGGTTACAATTTTACCTTCAATGCCAATGCTACAGTAGAAGCGACTAACGGTACTACGGTTCGTACCGGTACTTGGACCACAGGAACAGATGACAGCACTCCCAAATTAATACTTACCTTCACGGCTACAACCGGTCCTTTTGAAGAAATTAGTGAAGATTGGCGAATCGTTTCTGTAACATCATCCCGCATAGAATTAAGACATGTAAGTGGTGGTGATGGAAGTATAGATTTATTAACCTTTCAGAAAAATTAGATTTAAATCTCTATTTTTAAAACCATTCCTTGTGAATGGTTTTTTTGTTTTAAATGGGTTTCTATAATATAAAATCAAGAGGCATTGGTTTTTACTACTTTAGATGTTTTACTTTTACATTGAATGCATTACAAAAATCAACACCAACAAGGGATTTAAAATATAATTTTAGAGATTATAAGCGTTCAGTTCGCGAATGAAGCATTATTACGTTATAGAAGATTGAAAGAATAAATAAGAAGAAGAAGTCAAAAAGTTAAACAACGGTCTTTACAGAGCGTTTTCATAAAGACTTAAATATTCACCTATTCAAAGTATTTCAGCTACAAAAAAAAGCCATACTTTACGTATGGCTTTTTAGGGTTATTTGTGGTATTTGGAATTAATCGTCCAACAAATCAGTGTACTCCTCAATTTTATCTTTTATCAAATGAGCCAAAGCTTGATTGCCATCTGTATCTACGGGGCTAATTTCTATTAAACCATCCCCATTACCATCTTGAGCAGCACTTAAATCTACATAGGCTAAAACGGCATCTAAATTAAAATTAATCACTAATGTGGCTGTATTATTTGCTATGACTAAGTTTTGTCCGGCATCTTCATAATCAATTTCAAAATCCTCATCAATATTGTGCCAAAAAACAAAAGGGGTAGTGCCTATCATTCCTCTAATAAGAACCGATTTGTTAAACAATTCGCTATCAGGATTGGTGTTTCTGGCCATTTTAAATTCAACTTCTTCATAAACACCATTTGGAATATTAATGGTAGTAATAGTCGTTTCTCCACTAAGTAAATCCAATTCAAAAGGGCCTCTCAATTCAAATTCATCGTCATCTCCATAAAATCCATCTCCATAATCATCATCGTCGTCATCATAAAAATCGTCATCCAGTTCAAATTCAATTTCTCTTAAATTGATTTTAAAGTCAGAAACGGTAACAGCATTGTCATTTCTACCAGTATTCCCGGAATAACTGGCTTTGGCAACAATTCGAAGATTATTATTTCCATCCGAATTGGAATTGTCTTCGTTGGAACAAGAAGTTACAAATATTCCAGCTAGAAGTACCCAAAGAATTTTTTTGTTTTTCATCGCGTTTTAGTTTTTAGATTTATGATTTTAAAACAAATTAAAATCGAATTACCCTACCTTATTTTTAAAAAATATCTTAAAATCATTTTTTGATGCTTGTTTGCTTTATGTTATCTTTGCAATTCATTAAAAGATAATCCAAATTATGTTCAGTAATTTAAGCGATAAACTCGATAAAGCCCTTCATATTCTAAAAGGACACGGTAAAATTACCGAAGTTAACGTAGCCGATACCCTAAAAGAGGTACGTAGAGCCTTGTTGGATGCCGACGTGAATTTTAAAATAGCCAAAGATTTTACCAATACGGTAAAAGAAAAAGCCATCGGACAAAACGTATTAACTTCTCTACAACCGGGGCAGTTAATGGTTAAATTGGTTAAAGACGAATTAACCGAATTGATGGGAGGCTCTGAAGTTGGAATTAACCTTTCCGGTCAACCCACGGTTATTTTAATGTCGGGTTTACAAGGTTCGGGTAAAACAACTTTCTCAGGAAAATTAGCCAATTATTTAAAAACCAAAAAAGGAAAAAAACCACTTTTGGTTGCCTGTGATATATACCGTCCTGCTGCTATCAACCAATTGCATGTGGTTGGAGGTCAAATTGGGGTAGACGTATACTCGGAACCCGAGAATAAAGACGCGGTTTCCATTGCTCAAAATGCCATAAAGCATGCCAAAGCCAACGGATTTAATGTGGTAATTGTAGATACCGCCGGTCGTTTGGCCATTGATGAACAAATGATGAACGAAATTGCCCATGTGCATCAAGCCATTCAGCCACAGGAAACCTTGTTTGTAGTAGATTCTATGACCGGGCAAGATGCCGTAAATACAGCCAAAGCCTTTAACGACCGCTTAAATTTTGACGGCGTTATTTTAACCAAATTGGATGGTGATACCCGAGGTGGAGCTGCATTATCCATTAAATCGGTAGTAAATAAACCCATTAAATTCATCGGTACAGGTGAAAAAATGGAAGCCATTGATGTTTTCTATCCCTCTCGTATGGCCGATAGGATTTTGGGAATGGGAGACGTTATTTCTTTGGTTGAAAGAGCTCAAGAACAATATAATGAAGAAGAAGCTCGAAAATTGCAAAAGAAAATTGCTAAAAACGAGTTTGGTTTTGATGATTTCTTAGTGCAAATTCAACAAATTAAAAAAATGGGGAACATGAAAGATTTGGTGGGCATGATTCCCGGAGCCGGAAAAGCCTTAAAAGATGTTGAGATAGAAGACGATGCGTTCAAACATATTGAGGCTATAATCCACTCTATGACTCCCGCAGAGCGAAGTAAGCCCGCATTGATAGACGGAAAACGCAAAATACGAATTGCCAAAGGTTCCGGAACCAAAGTAGAGCAAGTAAACCAATTGATGAAGCAATTTGATCAAATGAGTAAAATGATGAAAATGATGCAAGGAGGCGGAGCCAAAAACTTAGCCCGGATGATGGGAGGAATGAAAGGCATGAGATAACACAAAGACGCGTACAAACGCGTCTTATTTTTTTTAAAAAACACAACACTTTATTTTATATTATGGAACTACTAGACGGAAAAAAAATTGCCGAAGACATCAAAAACGAAATTGCAGCCGAAGTCCAAAAAATGAAAACTAAAGGCGAAAAAGTCCCCCACTTGGCCGCTATTATTGTTGGGAACGACGGAGCCAGTTTAACCTATGTAGGCAGTAAAGTTAAGGCTTGCGAAAGAGTAGGCTTTGAAAGTACGTTGATTAAAATGCCCAGTACTACTTCTGAAACCGAATTGTTAAAAAAGATAAAGGAACTCAACGAAGACGATTCTGTAGACGGATTTATTGTACAGTTACCGCTTCCCAAACAAATAGATACCCAACATGTTATCATGTCTATTGATCCCAGCAAAGACGTAGACGGTTTTCATCCTGAAAATTTCGGAAAAATGGCACTGGACATGAGTACGTTTATTCCTGCAACTCCTTTCGGAATATTAGAACTCTTGGAACGCTATAATGTAGAAACCAAAGGAAAACACACTGTGGTTATTGGAAGGAGTCATATTGTGGGTAGACCCATGAGTATTTTGATGGGACGAAAAGGGTTTCCCGGCAATTCTACCGTAACTTTAACGCATAGCTATACCAAAAATATTGCTCAAATTACCACGCAAGCCGATATTATTATTACCGCTTTGGGGGTTCCAAATTATTTAAAAGCCGAAATGATTAAAGATGATGCAGTAGTAATTGATGTGGGAATTACACGGGTTTTGGATGAAACCAACGAAAAAGGATACCGCATAACCGGTGATGTTGATTTTGAAAATGTAAGCAAAAGAGCGTCCTATATTACCCCGGTTCCCGGTGGGGTAGGCCCCATGACCATTGCCATGCTGTTAAAAAACACTTTGCTCGCCAGAGAACAAAAACGACTCAAGCCAAGTAAATAAATAAAAAAGACGCTCATTGAAGCGTCTTTTTTTATTTGGGTTTTCTTTTATTTTGTTGCAATTTAAAACTTGTTTTTTGGGGTGCTATTTTGGGTAAACTGGCTTCTTCGGTCTTACTCGAAGGTTCAATTAAACGATTCAATTCTTTGATTTCAGCTGCCGTAAGCTCTCGGTATCTTCCGGTAGGTACATCCAAACTTATGTTGATAATACGAATGCGTTTCAAGGCTTTTACTTCATATCCCAAATAGTCACACATTCTACGAATTTGACGGTTTAAACCTTGGGTTAAAACAATTTTAAAAACATATTTGCTCAGCTGTTCAACTTTACATTTTCGGGTTACAGTATCCAAAATAGGAACTCCATTTCCCATCCGTTGAATAAAACGATCTGTAATGGGTTTATCAACGGTAACTATATATTCTTTTTCGTGGTTATTTCGGGCTCGAAGTATTTTGTTAACAATATCTCCATCATTAGTCATGAAAATTAAACCTTCACTCGCTTTATCCAATCTTCCAATAGGGAATAGGCGTTCCGGATAATTAATGTAATCTACAATGTTGTTTCGTACTTCTGTATTGGTGGTACATTCTATACCCACCGGTTTATTAAAAGCCAAGTAAATAGATTGGGCTTTCTTTTCTTGTATGAGCTTTCCATCTACCCGAACTTCATCGGTTTCTCCTACTTTGGTTCCCATCTCTGGCACTTTTCCGTTAAGAGTTACTCTTCCTTCGGCAATGAGTTTATCGGCCTCTCTTCGAGAACAAAACCCCGATTCGGATAAAAATTTATTGATGCGTTTGCCCGTTTCTTCCATAGTGCAAAGATAGGTTATTGATTTTGAAAAAGGAATTCAACAATGCGATTGTAGAGTTGTACATCATGCATACTATGACCTAAGCCTTGGGTTTCAATAAAATGAGCTTTTTTCCAAGCTTTCTTTATTTTTAAACTTTCGTCAAAAGCTACCACATCGTCTTCGGTGTCGTGAGAAATTATTCCTTCAATTGTTAGATTTGAGGCCAATTTGGAGCCTCTAAAATCGGATGTTTTTTTCTGAAATTTGCGGTAAAAATGCAGCTCGAGTAAGTTTACCACTTTGCGGTTTAAACTCAACAATTGGGCATAATTTTCAATTAAAACCGATAGGTCTGAAGGAGCTCCCAAAATCACCATTTTGTTTAAAGCGGTATTTTGAAAATAATGTTGGTAATACAAACAAGCCGCACCTCCAATAGAATGGCCTATCATGAAGCCGGGTTGGTATGTTTTAAAAACCCGATCTAGGCACAAAGCATAAGAAGGAACGTTAAATTCTTTGCCAGATGCCAAACCGTGAGCCGGTGCATCCAAAGCCAAGACCGTACTACCGGTTTTTAAAATGTGAGGCAAAAAGGCTTCCCATCGAGCGGCGTTGCTTTCCCAACCGTGAACCAATAGAATTTTGGTTTCATTACCTTTCCAAATGTAAACCGGAAATTCAGCTGTTTCGGTATTCAAAATTTCTAATTCAGCTGTCTTGAGAACTTCGGGTAAATTTTGCAGATTGAGTTTTCCTTTACGAGGTTCACTGAAAAATTTATAGGCTAATTTGCCCGCTTTTTGGGGCAGAATAAAACTTAGGCAATTGATATAAAAACCAATGGCTTTTACAATAAGGGTAGTAATACTTTTAGTCATAAAAAAACCCCGATATGTTCGGGGTTTCGTATTTTAGATGTTAGCAAATATAGCTTCCATTTTCTCTCTTTCTTCTGAGGCTAGAACATTGTCTACCAATATTCTTCCACTGTGCTCATCGGTTAAAATTTTCTTGCGGGCAGCAATTTCAACTTGAGTTTGTGGTGGAATGGTAAAAAACGATCCGGCAGAGGCACCACGTTCTATAGATACGACTGCTAAGCCATTTCTAACGCTGGTACGAATTCTGTGGTATGCAGCCAATAAACGATCTTCAATTTTAGCTGCATATTCTTTAGAAAGTTGCATTAAAAACTCTTCTTCTTTTTGAGTTTCAGCCATAATATCACCTAATTCAGCTTTTTTATGCTCTAAATGAGATTGTTTGGCCGTTAATTTTTCTTGAGATTCGGCTACTTGTTGTTTTTTGTATTCAATAGAAGCTTTCATTTCTTTGATGTGCTTCTCGTTCAATTGAATTTCCAATTCTTGAAATTCAATCTCTTTGGTCAACGAATTGAACTCTCTATTGTTTCGTACGTTTTTTTGTTGCTCGGTATATTTTTTTATGCCTTCTTTGTGAGCTTCAATGGCATTTTTTTTAGCTTTAATTTGGTCGTCAATATTTTCCAAATCGGCTTTCAATTTTTCGTTACGTGCTTTCAAACCCGCTACTTCATCTTCTAAATCTTGTACTTCAAGTGGCAATTCACCTCTCACGTTTCTGATTTCATCAATTCTTGAGTCTATTAACTGCAAGTCATAGAGTGCTCTCAACTTCTCTTCCACACTCATTTCTTTTACGTTTGTCATAATCTAAAAGTACTTAACTGGATTTGTATTTTGTTCTGATAAAATGATGGCAAAATTAGGAATTTTTTTGATAAGAAAATCAACAATATAGTTTTTTGTGTATCTTTCGCTTTCGTAATGGCCAATATCGGCCAAAAGTAATTGATTTTCAGCTTCGTAGAATTGGTGGTATTTCAAATCGGCGGTTAAAAAAGCATCGGCACCTAACTTTTTTGCCTGCGAAATGGCAAAACTGCCGGAACCACCCAAAACCGCAACTTTTTTTATGGGACGATTAAGAAAAGCCGAATGTCTGATGGATTCACACTTCATTTGGGTTTTTACCAGTTGTAAAAATTCATTTTCCGAAAGGGGCTGATCGAATTCCCCAATTTTTCCCAAACCTAAGTTTTGATTTTGATTTTGCAATTCGTAAATTTCATAAGCCACTTCTTCATATACATGGTTTTTGAATAAAGCATTCAAAATTTTTGATTCTAAATGTTTTTCAAAAGTGACTTCAATTTTAATTTCTTTATTTTCCACAAATTCAAAGCGTTCGCCTATTTCGGGATTGCTTTTCTCATTGCCTCTGTACGAACCAATTCCGTGGGAATTGAAACTACAATGGTCATAATTGCCAATGTTTCCGGCTCCGGCTTCAAATAAAGCATTCCGCAAATGGAGGTGATTTTCCGGAACGGTGTAGGTTACCAACTTGCGAATGAATTTTTCTTTTGGAACCAAAATTTTTGTGTTTTGTAATCCCAACTGATTGCAAATAATTTGATTGACTCCATCCGGATGATTGTCTAGAGCCGTATGCACGGCATAAATTGCAATATGGTTTTGAATCGCTTTGAGAACTACACGTTCAACATAGGTTTTTCCGGTTATTTTTTTTAAACCCGAAAAAAGAATGGGATGAAAACAGACAATGAGGTTACACTTTTTTTGAATGGCTTCGTCTATAACCTTTTCTAGGGCATCATGGCAAACTAAAATCCCCGTGATATCTTGTTCCGGATTACCAACTAAAAGGCCTACATTGTCAAAATCTTCGGCATAAGCCAGAGGAGCCCATTCATCTAAAATGGATACTAAATTGTTCAGTTTCATTTTTATTTCTTTACAGCTACAAACATAAGAAATTATTTTGCGGTCCTTATTTTATGGCGTGTACATTTTTTTATTTTCGTGGGTAAAAATGAGGTGATTTACGCAATAATACGTACTTTCGTACTATGAATTTATTTCGAAAAATACTTTTTCCTTTTGCTATTTTGTACGGTCTTGTTACCGCCCTTCGCAATAGTTTTTATGATCTTGGAATATTTAAATCGCATTCGTTTTCTATACCTGTTATTGCGGTTGGAAACTTGAGTGTAGGGGGTACCGGAAAAACACCTCAAATTGAATATCTGGTTCGCCTTTTGGAACCGCATTACAATTTGGCAGTTCTCAGTAGAGGATACAAGCGAAAAACAAACGGTTTTGTTTTAGCTAATAAAGGGGTAACAGCAGATGATATAGGAGACGAATCGTTTCAATACTTTCAAAAATTCCCTTCTATTCATGTGGCTGTAGACGCCAATCGGAAAAGAGGAGTAGGCCAATTACTTACCTTGGATAAAAAACCCCAAGTGGTATTGCTGGATGATGCATTTCAACATCGGAAAGTAAAAGCCGGTTTTTATATCTTACTCACAGCTTACCAAGATTTGTATACCGATGATTTTATTTTACCCATGGGAAACCTTCGTGAAAGTAGGAGTGGAGCCAAACGGGCATCAGTAGTTGTCGTAACCAAATGTCCGGTTAATCTTTCCGAAAAAGAGCAAAACCTAATACGGAAAAAACTGAAACTTTCAGCGGAACAACAACTTTATTTTTCATCCATTCAATACGATGATAAAGTGTATTCTGAAACCGAAAATCATACGGTAGATTTTATCAAAAACTCCCCCAAATTACTGGTAGCCGGTATTGCCAAACCGCAACCGTTTTTTAACTACATGCAAAACCAATCTGATGCGATTTTAGAATTTCCGGATCACCATGATTTTTCGGAAAAGGATATTCAAAATATTCAAAACAAATCGCAAAATAAACGTATAATTACAACCGAAAAAGATTTTGTTAGACTGAAGGGAAAAATCAATCCGACTCAATTATTTTATTTACCGATACAAAGTGTTTTTCTCGCAAAAGGAGACGATTTCAATAAACAAATTTTAAATTATGTGGAACAAAGTACAAGAAACAGTTAATTACTTGAAAGAACGAACAAACTACAGTCCCGTTTATGGGGTCATACTTGGTTCCGGTTTGGGTTCTTTTACGCAAGATATAGCTATAGATTTCACTATACCCTACAGTGAGATACCAAATTTTCCCATTTCAACCGTTCAGGGACATTCCGGAGCCTTAGTTTTTGGAAAAATCAATGGCATTTCTGTAGTTGCTATGCAAGGCCGTTTTCATTATTACGAAGGGTATGACATGCAAACGGTTACTTTTCCGGTGCGTGTAATGCGGTATATGGGCATTCAAACTTTGATTGTTTCTAATGCATCGGGAGGCGTGAATCCGAATTACAAAGTAGGGGATATCGTTTTAATCAAAGACCACATTAATTTATTTCCAGACCATCCTTTGCGGGGTAAAAATGAGGAAAGATTTGGACCTCGGTTTGTAAACATGAGTGAGCCCTATTCGAAAGAGTTGATTTTAAAAGCCAAAGCTATTGCTTTGCAAAACCAGATTGAAGTAAAAGACGGAATTTATTTGGGCTTGCAAGGTCCAACTTTTGAAACTTTGGCAGAATACAAAATGGTTAAAATTCTGGGAGCAGACTGTGTAGGAATGTCTACCGTTCCCGAAGTTATCGTAGCTCGACATATGGATTTGGCTTGTCTTGGCGTATCGGTTATTACCGATATGGGTGATGAAGAGAATATTGAAGAAGTGAATCACGATGAGGTACTATTAGCAGCACAAAAAGCAGAACCGCATGTTCGTCAGTTAATTCGCGAATTTATTTCGGCACAATCCTAAGGTTTAGGTTCTTTTTCACCTCTTTTTTACAGTTTCAAACGAGAAATTAAAATTTATAATTATGAAAAAATACGGTTTGGTTTTAGGGTTATTGTTCTTCATGATTTCAGTAAGTGCTCAAGACCTGTATTTGCATTGCGGAAAGATTTTGGATGTAAAAACGGGTAAAATAAGTACAGAGCAAACGCTTGTGGTTTCCGGAACACGTATAGTGAAAATCGTCTCGGGGTATGTTTCAAAAGCAAAACCAGAAGATGTTGAAATTGATTTAAAAAATAAGTTTGTTTTACCCGGCCTTATAGATATGCATGTTCACATGGAAAATGAATTCAATGCTTCTAGTTATATGTCGGCCTATTTGGATAACGAGGCAGATATCGCTTTTGAATCGGTTCGTATAGCTCTCACAACTTTAAAAGCAGGTTTCACAACGGTTAGAGATTTAGGGGGTACAGGTGTAAATATTTCATTACGAAATGCTATAAATAAAGGAACAGTTCCCGGACCCAGAATTTTTGCTGCCGGAAAATCTATAGCCACAACCGGAGGTCATGCCGATCCCACTAATGGCAGTAAGCGACTTTTAATGGGAGATCCCGGGCCCAAAGAAGGCGTTATAAACTCACCTGAAGATGCCGTTAAAGCAGTAAGACAACGTTATAAAGAAGGTGCCGATGTGATTAAAATCACTGCTACCGGAGGTGTTTTGAGCGTAGCCAAAAGTGGTAAAAATCCACAGTTTACTCTAGAAGAAATTAAAGCCATAACCCAAACTGCAGCTGATTATTCTATGCTTACCGCTGCACACGCTCATGGTGATGAAGGTATGCAAAGAGCTATCTTGGGTGGTATTAAAACAATAGAACACGGAACCTTTATGAGTGAAGCTACCATGGAATTGATGAAAAAATTTGATGTATACTTGGTGCCCACTATAACTGCCGGAAAAGAAGTGGCCGAGAAAGCCAAAGTAACCGGTTTTTATCCCGAGATTGTTCGACCTAAAGCTCTGGAAGTAGGTCCGCAAATTCAGTCGACATTTGCCAAATGTTATCAAAAAGGAGTAAAGATTGCTTTTGGTACCGATGCAGGTGTTTTTCCGCACGGTCAAAACGGAAAAGAGTTCTTTTATATGGTAGAGGCCGGTATGCCAGCAATACAAGCTATTCAATCGGCTACACTCACCAATGCCAAGCTTTTGGGTATGGAAAATCAATTGGGACAATTAAAAGAAAATTTCCTTGCCGATATCATAGCGGTAGAAGATAATCCACTTGAAAATATTAAAACTTTGGAAAAGGTTTTATTTGTTATGAAAGATGGTGTTGTGTATTAGGATAACAAACTGGCAATAACTTTATAAAAATTATCCGGGTTGAAAGGTTTGGTTACCACATCATTCATACCATAAGAAAGCAACATTTCTCTATTCTCATTGAGTGAAATAGCCGTTAAAGCAATAATGGGAATAGAAGTATTGAATTGTCTAATGGTTTCTGTGGCTATTGTACCATTAATACCCGGCAGATGCACATCCATTAAAACCAAGTCGTAAGTATGATTGCGAACCGATTCAATGGCTTCTTCACCACTATCTACTAAATCGCATTCAATTTGTTTGTTTTCCAACATTTTTTTGGTAATCATTTGATTGATCTTATTGTCTTCAACAACCAATACTTTTTTACCCACAAAAACAGACTCGTCGTATTGTTTTTTGACTTCAACAAAAGTTTGTTGTCCCAGTTCGAAATCCAAATCAAATGAAAAGGTAGAGCCAACCCCTACTGTACTTTCCAATTGAATTTCCCCTCCTAAAAGATTGACCAATCTTTTTACTATAGCCAACCCCAATCCGGTACCGCCATATTTTCTGTTGATTTCTACAGAGCCTTGGGAGAAACTTTCAAAAATACTTTTTTGTTTTTCGGGGGGAATTCCAATTCCGGTATCAGAAATTTCAAAATGAATTCCTGTGGTTGTTCCATTTTGGGAAACCACTTTTGCTTTGGCAGTAACCGAACCGTCTTTGGTAAACTTTAGAGCATTATTAATCAAATTGATAAAAATTTGAGACAATTTGGTTGGGTCGCCAATTAAATTTTCCGGAATTTTCGGGTCTAAATCCAACACAAATTGGTTGTTGTTTTTAGAAGCAATGTCTTTGAACGAATTTTGAAGGTCTTCGAGCAATTGGGTTATGTTCACATTGATACTTTCTATTTCAATGTTTTCGCTTTCTACACGGTTAATTTCCAAGATATCGTTTATAAAGCTCAATAAATAGTCTCCCGAAAATTTAAGAGAAGTCAGGTATTCCAATTGCGATTTTTTGGGTTTTTCTTCCAATAAAAGATGGGTAATACCATTTATTGCATTTAGAGGAGTTCTTAATTCATGACTTACTGTAGAGAGAAATTCGGCTCTGGCTTTTGAAGCCTTTTCTGCTTTGTCTTTGGCAAGTTGCAGTTCTTTGTTTTTTTCTTGTAATAACTTATTCGATTCACTTCGAATGATATTGTTTTTATACAATGAAAGGCTCAAAAGTGATAAAATGGTGATGAGTGCGATACTTAAAATACTAATGAGTTTCGAAAATTTATTAGCTCTTTGTTGCTCTTTGTTTTCTTTATCCAATTGTTCAATAGCTTTGAGTCTTTCGGTTTCTTTAAAGCTTAAGAAATCTTCGGTTCCAATGCGTTTGTTGTTAACTTCTCTAATGCTGTCTCTTATTTGAACATGAAGCTTTAAATATTTATGCGAATTGGTCAAATCCATCAATTTTTCATATACTTGACTAAGTGATTGAGTTGTCTCGGCTATGAGTTCTGCATTTTGATTTGTCTTGCTTAAATCCAAAGCTTTATTAAAATAATTCAGGGCAAGATTGTATCTTTTATTGTCACTTTCAATGAGACCAATATGGTAAAAGGCGTCGGCTCTAGTTTTAAAAGGGTCTTCATCTGTACTATTTGAAAGCACACTATTGAGAATACTCAAAGCCAATTCATTTTCCCCTTTGGCACGGTATACAATCCCTTTTTGCAAGTTTACCATCTCTTTGGCTTGCGGTACTTCTATAATGTCAAATATTTGCTCTGCTTTTTTGAAGTAAAATTCCGCTTTGGCATAATTTTTTAATTCTATAAAACAAAGACCTAAATTGTAGAAAGTATAGGCTTGGTTGTAACATGGGAGTTGGGTTTGGTATAAAGCGATAGTTTTGGTATAAATTTGAATGGCATCTTCAATTTTGTTCAATTCGAAATATAAATTTCCTAAAAAAAGATAAGCGTCTGCTTGTGCATTGATGTCTTTATTATTTTCAGCAAATTGAATTGCTTTTTGAATATAATCTTGAGAACTTCTGTAGTTGTTATTTTTTTTATGAAATTGGGCTAGCTCTATAAAATAGTCTACAGAATCGTTGGATTCTGAATTTTCACCTTCATTTTGAGCTGTCATTGTGATGCCAAAAAGCAGAATGATGAAGTAGTATAATTTCATAAATGGGTTAATTTAAAGGTTAAATTTAGCTATTTATTTGAAATATACCCAATTAAGTCAATAATTCGTGAGGAATATCCTATTTCATTGTCATACCAACCTACAACTTTTACCATTTTATCAATTACCGAAGTGAGTTGTGCATCAAACAAACAAGAATGTTTGTTCCCAATTATATCTACAGAAACGATAGGGTCTTTTGTAAAATCAAGAATTCCTTTTAGTTCTTGTTGAGCCGCTTTTTGAAAGGCTTGATTTATAGCCTCAATGGTAACTTCTCGTCCTACATAACACGTAATATCTGTCAACGAACCATCAGGTACGGGAACTCTAATGCCACTTCCACCTAATTTACCTTCGAGTTTTGGGAATATCTTAGTTAAGGCTTTTGCTGCACCTGTAGTTGTGGGAACAATAGATTGTGATGCTCCACGAGCTCTTCTTAAATCTTTATGAGGTTGATCGTGCAAACTCTGATCGGTTGTATAGGAGTGTACCGTTGTTATGTAGGCTTGTTTAATACCACAAAGATCATCGATAATTTTTATCATTGGAGCAGCATTGTTTGTGGTGCAACTGGCATTGGAAACAATTAATTCTGATCCGTCTAATATCGATTCGTTAACCCCTAAAACAATGGTTTTAATTTGATCATCTTCGGGTGGAGCAGAGAGAATTACTTTTTGGGCACCTGCTTGAATGTGTAAATATGCTTGCTCATAAGTCTTGTATTTTCCGGTGCTTTCTACAACAAAGTCTACTCCTTGCCAATTGATGTCAGTGATATGCTTTTTTCTGCTGTAGGCGAAAGCTTTTCCATCTACAATTAAAGCATTTTCATTATAGGAAACGGTTTGGGGTAAAACACCATGAATACTATCGTATTTAAGTAAGTGAGCCATGGTTTGCGTATCGGCAATATCGTTTATTGCGATAACTTCAAGGGTAGGATGATGGAGAAGTAATCGAAAAAGATTTCTTCCAATTCTTCCAAAACCGTTTATGGCTATAGTCGTTTTTTGTTTCAAGTTGAAAAAATTCAAATTTCAAGTTTCAGCTGTACTAAATTACACTCCTGAAACTTGAAAGTTAAGAGTTACAGTATGTGTTTTTGGGCATGATAGGATGAGCGAACCAAAGCTCCGCTTTCTACGTGACGGAAGCCCAATTCTTTGCCTATCTCTTCATATTTTTTAAATTGCTCCGGCGTGATAAACTCTTTTACAGGTAAATGTTTTTTGCTAGGTTGGAGGTATTGTCCAAGGGTTACAATATCAACATTAACCGTACGGAGATCTTTGAGGGTTTGAATAACTTCTTCCTCTGTTTCTCCGAGACCCAGCATGATTCCCGATTTTGTTCTGCGAATGCCTTTATCCTTTAGGTATTTCAAAACTTCTAAACTTCTATCGTATTTGGCTTGAATACGAACCTCTCGTGTCAATCGTCTTACGGTTTCCATGTTGTGAGATACCACTTCGGGATTGGCTTCAATAATTCGATCGATGTTTTTCTCAACACCTTGAAAATCGGGTATAAGCGTTTCTAAAGTTGTATTAGGGTTCATTCTTCGAATGGCCCAAATGGTTTCTTGCCATAAAATAGAACCCATATCTTTCAAATCATCTCTATCTACACTGGTAATAACGGCATGCTTGATATTCATGATTTTTATAGAGCGGGCTACTTTTTCAGGTTCATCCCAATCAACAGTTTCGGGTCTTCCGGTTTTTACACCACAAAATCCACAGGAACGTGTGCAAATATTTCCCAGAATCATAAAGGTAGCAGTACCTTCTCCCCAACATTCTCCCATATTAGGACAACTTCCGGAAGTACAAATGGTGTTTAAGTTGTATTTGTCAACCAGACCTCTTAATTCGGTATATTTTTGACCGGTTGGGAGTTTTACCCGTAACCATTTTGGTTTACCAACCGAAGGTTGTGCTTTATCTAAAACAGTTTCCATAGAGCCTTTTTTTGAAACACAAAGATAGAAAAAAGAAATCTCTTTTTGTTAATTCTTTGGTAAGTATGAAATGATAATTTGAATTGAAATTTAATGTTATTCTACGAAATCCAAATCTTTATCGTGTGTTTCTTCAATAGTTAGCGTTGCATAAATACCTAAACCAAAAGCCAACACACCAACAATACTGGCAGCCGTGATGACACCGAAATCTACTTTCAAAAAATCAAATCCTAAAAGCATTAAGGGGAGTAAGCCTCTAACCATGTTGGGTACAGTTGTAGTAGCTGTACTGCGTATATTGGTTCCAAATTGTTCTGCAGCTACTGTCACAAACATAGCCCAATACCCTGTTCCCAGTCCGAGCCACGTGCAATAAAAGTAGTACATGTTTTCGTTTTTTGCAGGACCGTATAAAAGTAAAATAACGCCCAGTAGAGTAAAAAGCATCATAAAAAAAATAGCTTTTTTTCTCGACTTTAGAAAATGGGAAATGAAACCACTGGCAAAGTCGCCTACCGAAATTCCGATATAGGCCCACATGATGGCTTTCCCGGGATTTACAGATTCTATCCCTAGGTATGGGGCAAATTGATTGGCCATTACGGCTAATATTCCAATGCAAAACCAAGTTGGCAATCCTATTGCAATGCATTTGAGATATTTGATAAATCGTTTTTTATTTGTAAAAAAATGAAGAAAGTTGCCTTTTACAACAGCATTTTCTTTTTGGAGGTTTTGGTATAATCCGCTTTCTACAACACCTATTCTAAGAACTAAAAGGGCCAATCCCATTCCGCCTCCAATAAAATAGGCTATTGTCCAACTTTCTGCCCATTCTACCGTTAATTGAGCAACAACCGCACCCAACAGACCAAAACCAGCTACAATTGAAGTTCCTTTAGCTCTCAATTCTTTGGGCAAACTTTCGGCTACCAATGTGATTCCTGCACCCAATTCGCCTGCCAAGCCAACCCCCGCTATGAATCGAAGAATGGCATATACCCAAACTTTATCTGAAAGCGGAATCTGGGGTAAAAAGCCACAAGCAATATTGGCTAACGAATAGACAATTATAGATCCAAAAAGCACAGAAAGTCTCCCTTTTTTATCGCCATATATGCCCCAAAGGATGCCTCCCAAAAGCAATCCTACCATTTGAAAATTTAAAATTAAGGTGCCGGCTTTATCCACATCCATTCCCAAATCTAAAAGACTAGGAACTCTAACGATGCCAAATAATAGCAAATCGTAGATGTCTACAAAATAGCCTAGTGCCGCAACTATTACAGGAAGGCTAAGTAATTTTTTTGAATTTTCAGAAAAGGTAAAGATTTTCATAATCCTTGGGTTAGCTTTGTAAAACTAACAAAAAAAGGATTATCTATTGAGGATGATTTCTGCCAAAAGTTTTTTAGCTCTCAACAGTTTGACTTTTACATTGCTAAGGGGTTCATTCAATTGTTCGGCTATTTCTTGGTAGCTCATTTCTTGAAAGTAACGAAGTTGGATAACTTCTTGGTAATGGGGTTTGAGTTCTTTGATAAACTCTAACAAACGTTTTAAATTTTGTTCAGTTATAATTTTGTCCTCAGCCGAAGGAGTTGTGTCGGCTACGTTGTAAGCTTGGTGGTCTTCATCGTCTGTTATGTCAACAAAAAGGGAAATTTTCTTTTTACGTAACATATCAATATGAACGTTTTTGGCTATAGCAATTAGCCAAGTATTGAATTGAAAATCAGGATTGTATTGGCCCAATTTGTCAAATGCTTTAGAAAAAGTTTCGATGGTAATATCTTCAGCATCTGTTTCATTCTCGGTTCTTTTCAGCATAAAACCATAGACCTCATTCCAATACATATCCAATAAGGCAGTAAAGGCTCCTTGGTCTCCTGCGACCGCTTTATCTATGATTTTTTTTATTTCCAATGTACAGGTTTTGAAAACAAGTTAGTAAAAAATACATTCAATTGTGTAACTATCAAACTTATTTCCAAAATAGGATACCACAGTACAACGTCTTTTTCGTTTAGTTTTCCGGCAGCATAGCCCAAAGAAATCCATGCAAACAAATAGCGAAACGCAATTAAAGAAGCAACTAGGATCCATTGGTGTTGCAGTAAAAGTAACCCCACTGCTAAAATCAAGAATAGAAGTTGTGAAATGAAAAACAGCCCTAATTGAAAACGATCCCAAGCTTTGTAATAGGTAGCTGTAGAAACATGTCTTCTTTTTTGATTAAACCAATCTTTGAATGAGGTTTTGGGTTTGGAATAGGTGAAACTTTCTTTTGAAAAACAGAGAGTTGTATTTTCTGAAGTTGCGGCTTGGTTGATAAACAAGTCATCGTCTCCGGAGCGAAGTTTCATATGATCTATAAAACCATTTACTTTGAAAAATTCTTCTCTTTTGTAGGCTAAGTTTCTTCCGACACCCATGTAGGGTTTGCCTATTTTAGCCCAGCCCAAATATTGGGTTGCTGTGAGAGCCGTTTCAAATCGGATTAATTTATTTAAAAACGAATGGTTTATTTTTTCATAGGCTCCATAACCTAGTATAATGGTTTTTTTTAGGGTAAAATGAGAAGACATTTCCTTAATCCAATTGGGTGAAGTTGGATAACAATCGGCATCTGTAAACAATAGGTATTCGTTTTTTGCGGCTTTTATGCCTAAGGTTAATGCAAATTTTTTATTACCCCAGAATGCTTCGTTATTGATTACTTTAACTAATTTGATATTGCTGTACTTTTTTTCAAATTCTTCAAAGATTTCCAAAGTATTGTCTGAAGAAGAGTCGTCAATTAGCACCACTTCAAAATCGGGATAATTTTGTTCCAACAAAAGCGGAACAAACTTTTTTACATTTTCTTCTTCATTTTTGGCACAAACAATAACGGATATGGGAATACGCTTGGGCTGATTTGTCACATTTTTAGCAAATGAAAATTTGCCAAAAACCAAAACATAATAAAGCATTTGAATAAAAATAACCCCTATAAAAAGGTACAAAACAATGTCTAGCATGAGTAGATAAGCTATTGTTATGAGTGTGATGGTTCTGAACAATCTTTCATTTGTTCGGGTGTTTTGCCGCAAAAGCTACAGTTTTCTCCATCTTTGTTTAAAAATGGACTTTGGCTGGCACAGGTTCCCGAAAATTTACCATTTTTTTTGCTCCATATTTTTATGGCAATTCCTGCAAAAGCAATTGCTAAAAGTCCAATTGTGAGTAAAATCAATTTCATTTTTCAATATCTTTTTTTGATAGGGCAAAGTTACAAAATGTCCCTTGATTTATTTTGATTTTTCAAAACAAAATACAAGTGAATTTTACTAGATAATGTTTACTTCGGCTTCTATTTTTATGCCAAATTTATCCCAAATAGTTTGTTGAATATGTTTTGAAACTTCCCAAATTTCATTTCCGGTGGCTTGGCCATAATTTACCAAAACCAGGGCTTGCTTGGAATGAATTCCCGCATTCCCAAATTTTTTGCCTTTAAAACCGGCGGTTTCTATGAGCCAACCCGCTGGAACTTTAATTTCGTTTTCAGAAATTTTATAGAATGGCATATCCGGAAATTGCGATTGAATTTTTTTAAATTCAGCCATGGGTACAATAGGATTTTTAAAAAAGCTACCGCTATTACCTAATTCTTTGGGGTTGGGAAGCTTGCTATTGCGGATGGAAATTACAGCATTACTGATATCTTTTAGAGTAGGATGAATTATGTTGTTTGAGGCTAATTCTTGCTCAATTGCTCCGTATGAAGTGTTTTTTTTGTGATTTCTCTTGGTGAGTTTATAAACTACTTTGGTAATGACAAATTGGTCTTTTGCCTCATTTTTAAAAATACTTTCACGGTAATCAAATTTACAGGCATCACGGTCAAAAGTTACTTCTTCTCCTGTTTTTTTGGAAATAGCAGTACAGTGATCAAAAGTATCTTTGATTTCTACACCATAAGCCCCAATGTTTTGAATGGGAGTGGTACCAACATTTCCCGGTATTAAGGATAGGTTTTCCAATCCACCAAGACCTTGCTCTATAGTCCATAATACAAATTCATGCCAGTTTTCACCGGCCATACCTTCAACCCAAGCAAAATCGGCATCTTCACGTATAATTTTTTTACCTTTTAAATTAATATGAATTACTAAAGCATCAATATCCTTAGTGAGTAGCATGTTACTGCCACCGCCCAAAATAAAAATAGGGGTAGAGGAATTAGTTTTCAAAACTTCAATTAGTTCTTCCGAACTGGATACAGAGACAAATTGTTTGGCTTTGGCTTCAATGCCAAAGGTATTGTATTCTTTAAGAGAAAAATTTTCAATTGTATTCATGAGTTAATCCAAAGGGGCTAAGGCACGTTGTAAGTATGCGTTCAAAGGCTTCAAAGGTAGGAGTTTTTTTGTAGCCAATTCGCAAAAATCAGGTTGCAAAAAAGCAGTGTCTTCAATTTTACAAGAAGCAGTAAAACTCTTCAATTTTAAATAGGCAATTGCCTCGTGATTGGGGTCAAAATCTTTGGGTGCTTTTTTTAGACTGTTACTTTCGTTTCGATCTAAATCGCCATAACTATTTTGAAACGATTTGTCCGAAATGATTTCTTTTAAGTCTTCATAAAAATACGCCACTTCGGTTCTTATTTTTTTAAGTTCTTCGGGTTCCGGACAATACAATCCTCCGGCTATAAAACTGTTTCCTTTTTCATAATGGATGTAATATCCCGGAGCATTTTTTGTAAAAGTTTGAATAGGCATCCAAATTCCTAAATTGGTTTTGTAGGGCGATTTGTCTTTTGAAAAGCGAATATCTCGATTGATTCTGAAAGTACAATTTTTTACTTCTAATGGGGTCAAAGCCGGATCCATCATTTTCATTTTTTCTAATAGCGAAGCAATGAGGTTTTTGTAATCGGTTTTGTAGTTTTCATATCTCTTTTTTTGAGCATGAAACCATTCGGTGTTATTGTTTTGTTTTAAATCTTCTAAAAACTGTAATGATTCTATAGTTAACATATTTTCATTCCTAAAATATTTTTGACCAATTTACAATTTTTAGTAGATACTTTTCCCATTTAATGATTAAATATTTCCTTTATTACTAATTCTAAAATAACCAATAATCCCTAAGAATATCAAGCAGGTAAGGCCTTGCAGTATATAAATGTAGATTTCATTTTTTTTGAAATCCTTTTTTACATTTTCCAAAATTTGTTTGTGGTGTGCTTCTTTGTTTTGAGTATAAAAATCTTTGTAAAAATTAAAAATACTGTGACAATGGTTCACTATTTCATGATTGATTTGGATTAATTTTTTTTGGTTTATTTGCGTTTGATGCATCTTGTTTTTGAATAAATTAAATTGATTTGTATAAAATCTGTCGGTTGAAATAAAAACATTTTTCAATTGGTTTTCAAAATTACCTGATATTGGTTTTTGATCTAAAACAACCTTCAGATACACTTGTAATTCTTCTTTTTGAATATCATATTTGCCAGAAATGGCGTTACCAATTCGTGCCAAAATACCTCTTTTGATCACATCGTTACTTATTTTGATGCTGTCATATTCTACCGTTCTCAAAACACGTTCAATATCGTATTTTTTTATTTTATAGGCATCAAATTCGTATTCAATAAGAGGTGATATGCCTTTGTTTACCCATTGTTCCAATTCATTTTTAGCATCTATGAGTTGCTTTTCTAAAATGATTTTTTCTGCAAAAGTTGATTTGAAAGTTTTGGGATGTTTTCCTTCCAGAGACAGGGTGTCAAGATACTGAATGGTGGTGTTTATGTGCAACTGGTATTTTTCAAAATCGGAAGTTTGATGTTCCAAAAGATACAAATCAAAATAGTGTTGTGCTTGTAGGAAATTATAGTTTGCCAAATGGATAATTGAAAATACTTCATTGGGATACAATTGCAGCTCTAATGCTTTTTGATTGGACTCCTTTACGTTTTTTAGGTTCTTTAAGGAGTCAAGAAGTATGTATTGTACTCCAAAAAAGAGACATAAGGCTCCAAAAATCAGGATATAGGAAGATTTGAATGAAATACTTTTCATTGGTGTGAATATTAGATTAAAAGGCTTGTATTTAGTTGAAATGTATTCCTTTTCAAAAGGAGGCTCAAATGTAAGAAAAAGGAACATGATTCGGTTGAGCCTAATTGATTTTTAGGTAAAAAGAATTAAAAGAAAGAAGTTGTTTCGAATTTACTGTTTATTTAAGATTAATCTTTAGAAAACTTCAAATAATAGTTTATAAATGAAAAATTTTATACGATTGATGTGTGCTTTTTACAATTTTTTCGGTGCGTTCCGGATGTGTATCCGAAATAAAAAGTTGTCCAAAAGCATTGTCATTTACCATCTCAACAATTTTGCTAACTCTAAATTCGTCTAATTTGTCGAAAATATCATCAAATAGGAGAATTGGTTTTTGACCACTTTCACGTTTGAGAAATTCAAATTGAGCTAATTTGAGTGCAATAAGAAAAGATTTTTGTTGACCTTGAGAACCAAACTTTTTTATGGGATAAGCATCAATTTCAAAATGCAAATCGTCTTTGTGAATTCCCACACTGGTATATTGAAGTGCTCTGTCTTTGGCTAGATTTTGATCTAGAAGTTCTAGTAAACTTAGTTTTTCCAAATCACTTTCATAACGAATGTTCACTTGTTCTTCAGACTGTGTTATAATTTGATGATACTTTGAAAAATAGGGAATAAATTCCGTAATAAAACGGACTCTTTTTTGATGTAATTCGGTACCAATTTGATGCAGTTGTTCGTTGTATATTTGAAGCGTATCGCCATCAAAAACATGGTTTAGAGCAAAATATTTGAGCAAAGCATTTCTTTGGGCAACAGTTTTTTGGTAAAGAATCAAGCTGTTGAGGTATGTATTGTCTAGTTGAGACAAAATACTATCCATGAATTTTCTTCGTGTCTCACTACCTTCGGTAATCAAATCGGTATCAGCAGGAGAAATGATAACCAATGGAATCAAACCTATGTGTTCGGATAATTTTTCATAGATTTTGGCATTTCTTTTCAGCGTTTTTTTCAATCCTTTTTTAAGACTGCAACTAATTTGTTCCAGTCTATCATTTTTTTCAAAGTCTCCTTCCAGTAAAAAAAAGTCGGTTCCGTGTTTGATATTTTGAACGGCCAACGGATTAAAATAACTTTTTCCATACGCCAAATGATAGATAGCATCCAGAACATTGGTTTTTCCAACGCCATTTTTACCCACAAAACAATTGATTTTGGAATCAAATTCAAATTGTTCTTCCGAAATGCTTTTATAATTAAAAATGGAAAGTTGTTTTAAAATCACTGTATGTTTGAAATTTCGCTGGTGAGAATTAAAATTCAGTAAGGCAAAAGTAATGCGAATTCTGCAATTTTTTTCAAAATTTGATTGATTACACCTTTTTCTCAAAAATATACTTCAAAATGACTTTTAAATTTCAATAAAAATTTTATTTTTGCGGCTCATTAAATTAAATATAAATGGCAACATACAATAAAAGAGGTTTCAAAGCTCCAAAACCAAAAGAAGTTGAAGATATCGAAGAAAACATTGATGTAGACGTTAAAGACAGTACCACTGCCGAAGTTTTTAATACTTTGGATGAAGGGGCTTCTCGTGCAGAAGAATGGGTTGTTAGAAATCAAAAATATATTTTTGGTGTTGTAGGTGCTATTGCATTTGTTACAGTTGGATATTTATTATATCAAAAATTTGTAGCCGACCCTAAAGAATTTGAAGCAGCCGATGAAATGTTTATGGCTCAACAAAACTTTCAAAGTGCTTTAGATTCAACTACTTCAAAAGATAGTTTGTTTACTTTAGCTTTAAATGGAGCAGATGGTAAATTTGGCTTTTTGAAAATAGCAGAGCATTATTCCGGTACCGATGCAGGTAATTTAGCTCATTATTATGCCGGTATAGCATACTTGAATTTGGGCAAAAATACAGAAGCTATCAGTTATTTAGACAAATTCAAATCGGATGATTTGATTATTTCGGCTTTAGCCAAAGGAGCTATTGGCGATGCTTTTGCTCAAAAAAATCAATTGAAAGAAGCTTTAGATTATTACAAAAAAGCAGCCGAGATGAATGAAAATGATTTAACTACGCCACGTTTTCTTTTAAAAGCCGGTCAGACCGCTTTTACATTAGGAAACAAAGCTGAAGCATTGAATTATTTTACTCAAATTAAAGAAAAATATGAGTCGGCTCCAGAAGCTCGAAACATAGACGGTTTAATCGGAATGGCTCAGTAAATATGGCAACCGAAAACAAAAATTTATCCCAATACGATAAAACAAAACTCCCAAACGTAAGTCAACTTTCGTTTGGGATTGTTGTTTCAGAATGGAACGACGATATTACCGAAGGATTGTATCAAGGAGCTTATGATACCCTTATTGATGTAAATGTTGCTCCTGAAAATATCATTAGGTGGAATGTGCCCGGAAGTTTTGAATTGATTTACGGTTGTAAAAAAATGATGGATTCTTTTCCGCATTTGGCCGGAATTATTGCCATAGGGAGTGTAATTCAAGGTGAAACCAAGCATTTTGATTTTGTTTGTGAAGGAGTTACACAAGGAATTAAAGATTTGAATTTAACCGGTAAAATGCCCGTTATATTTTGTGTTCTAACCGATAATAACAAACAACAATCCATAGATAGAAGCGGAGGAAAACATGGCAACAAAGGTGTAGAAGCTGCTGTGGCCGCAATCAAGATGACTGCATTGTAATAGGTTTTCAATATAATACAAACAACCAACCTTTTTTACAGGTTGGTTTTTTTGTTAAAAACTAACAAAACTTTCACAGAGCTAAATTTTCTAGTCCGTTTGGAATTGTTTAACTTTGAAAGATAATATCAAAGAAGATGCTAAAGAGATCATTAATAAAATTACCCCGAAATAAAAGTTTTAACTACACGCCTCGTTATTACGAAGGCAAGGAGCAGGGTAATTTGTATGATTTTGATTCTAAGTTTCATAAAAACAGAGAAACGGTAAATTACAACGACTTTAGAGCCCATTGGAGCGAAGCCCGTTCTGAGAGTAGACATAGAGGCAACCGCGAGGTAAACAAGCGTTTGATTCTGGTTATATTAGTATTGGTTTTATTGTTTTTGTTTGTTATCGATTTCGATTTATCTATTTTCAGACAAAGGTAATGTCTAGTATAATTCAATTACTTCCCGATCATGTAGCCAATCAAATTGCTGCGGGTGAGGTTGTGCAACGACCTGCATCCGTGGTGAAAGAACTCATGGAAAATGCAGTTGATGCCAAGGCTACTTCTATAAAATTAATTGTAAAAGATGCCGGTAAATCTTTGATTCAAGTTATTGATAACGGTTTAGGAATGTCGGTTACCGATGCACGATTGTGTTTTGAAAGACACGCAACTTCCAAGATTCGAAATGCAGAAGATTTATTTTCGTTGCACACCAAAGGTTTTAGGGGAGAGGCTTTAGCTTCTATTGCTGCAATAGCTCATGTTGAACTAAAAACCAAACCTCATGAGGATGAATTGGGTACCCATTTGGTTATTGAAGGGAGCAAGTTTATTTCACAAGATCCTGCTGTTCTGCCTTCGGGGACTTCATTTGCGGTCAAAAACTTGTTTTACAATATACCGGCCCGACGCAATTTCTTAAAATCAGAAACGGTTGAGCAACGTCATATTGTAGACGAGTTTCAACGTGTGGCTTTAGCACATCCTTCAATACATTTTACTTTAATTCACAATGGAAGTGAAATGTTTAATTTACCGGCTACCAATTTACGTCAGCGTATTGTTGGGGTTTTTTCCGGTAAAACCAATGAAAAACTTATTCCTGTTTTTGAAGAAACTGAAATAGTTCAAGTCACAGGATTTGTTTCAAAACCTGAGTTTTCCAAGAAAAATCGTTCGGAACAATTCTTTTTTGTAAACGACCGATACATCAAAAGCGGCTACTTGCACCACGCTGTCATGTCGGCTTATGAAGGATTACTTAAAGACGGAATGCAACCGGGGTATTTTATTTACCTTCAAGTGCCTCCGCATTGTATCGATATCAACATTCATCCAACAAAAACCGAAATTAAGTTTGACGATGAACATGCTTTATATGCTATTTTACGTTCTTCGGTTAAGCACAGTTTAGGGCAGTTTAATGTGGCTCCGGTTTTGGATTTTGAAAGAGATCCTAATTTGGATACGCCCTATGATTATCAGCATAAAGAAGCGTCGGTTCCTCTCATTCAAGTGGATTCCAATTTCAATCCTTTTGCATCCGAGAAACCCTCAAAATCACAAGCCAACTTTAATTTTAAAGAACGAAAATCAGAATCGGCTTCATGGGAAAGTTTGTATGTTGGATTAAAAAGTGACACCCAAGAATTGGACGGAATAACTTTTGAGCAAGAAGTGGTTACAGGTTCTCTTTTTTCTGAAAATGATGAAGTAGAAACCACTCAAAAAACATATCAAGTTCACAAAAAATACATTATAAGTACCATTAAATCCGGTATGATGGTCATAGATCAACAAAGAGCACATCAGCGGATTTTGTATGAGCAGTACTTAAAAAATATGACATTACATCAGTCTTCAAGTCAGCATTTGTTATTTCCGTTGGAAATCTTTTTCTCGGTAAATGAAATGCATTGGATAACCCAGTTGAAGGCTTCATTGGAAAGTGCCGGATTTGTTTTTGACGCTCTTTTTGAAGATAAAGTAGTTATTTCGGGCATTCCGGTACAAATGACAGAAAGTGAAGTTTCTATCGTTCTAGAGGATTTGATAGATGCATTAGAAAACGATGTACCCGATTCGAGTTTCAGTCAAAGTGATTCTATAGCCAAATCTATGGCACGAAGTTTGGCCGTTCGAACAGGAACCTATCTTACAGAAAAAGAACAAGAAAATATAGTAAACAGCTTATTTGCCTGTAAAGAGCCCAATGTTTCACCTTTTAATAAACCTACATTCATTACGCTTAGTGTAGATGAATTAGACAAAAAATTTGCGATATGATGCGAATGACCGAAACCGTTAAACAACTTTTGATTCTCAATGTACTATTTTACATTGGTTCCAATACGATTGCACCTGCTGCTTATGATTTATTGGCTTTACATTTTCCGTTGAGCAATTCGTTTCAATGGTGGCAACCCCTAACTCACATGTTTATGCACGCCAAAATGCCACATTTGATGCATATTTTTTTCAATATGTTTGGATTGGTAATGTTTGGTTCGGCATTAGAGCATTTTTGGGGAGCTAAGAAGTTTCTTTTTTTCTACATTTCTTGCGGTTTGGGTGCTGCTTTAATTCATACCGGAATGCAATATTATGAATTCCAAAAGCTTCTGGAAGCTGCTTCAGATCTAGGTTTGTCTTCTGAAACACTCAAACAAGTAATAAATGTGCCTTTTAGAGATGGGAATATGTATGTTGGAGAAAAATTGGCCGAAAATATTAAACCTATATTAGAACCTATTGGGAAATATGATTTGCTAAATGAAACCAATTTTAAAGCATTGTTTCAAGCTTCAATTATAGCCGACGGAAGTGCCGTTGGGGCTTCTGGAGCCTTGTATGGTATTTTAGTTGCTTTTGCTTTTATGTTTCCCAATGCCGAATTGATGCTGTTGTTTTTACCTATTCCCATTAAAGCCAAATATTTTGTTCCGTTTTTGGTTTTGGGTGATTTATTTATGGGATTAAAAGGCGAATCTATTTTTGGTGGAGGTGGTATTGCCCATTTTGCCCATGTGGGCGGTGCTTTAACCGGATTTTTAATGATGTGGATTTGGAAAAGAAATCAATTCAATGATAAACGTTGGAATTAATAGAATCTATTCCTATAAACGATACATGCAATTATGAGCATTTTTGAAGAATTGAAACAACAGTATAGAATGGGTGGAGTAACTGAAAAGTTAATCTACTTGAATGTTTTATTATTTGCGATTCCTTACGTATTACAAGGTGTATTGTCCTTGTTTCAAATTCCATTTCCTTTTCTTAATTTTATAAGTTTATCTTCAAACAGTGCTGATTTACTTTGGAAGCCTTGGTCATTACTGACTTATGCTTTTTTTCATGCCGGTTTTTTTCACATACTGTTTAATTTAATTGTATTCCATTTTTCGAGTCGGTTGTTCCTTACTTTTTTTACACAAAAGCAGTTGTTGAGTATGTATTTAACCGGAGCTCTTTTTTCCGGATTCATTTACTTAATAAGTTATTTAATTTTTCCGGCTTTGGTAAATCAAAATGCCCAATTGGTTGGGGCAAGTGGTGCAGTAATGGCTGTACTTTTTGCCGTTACTACCTATGCACCGCATATGCAAATTAGACTTTTACTTATTGGAACGGTAAAGTTATGGCATATAGCTTTGTTTTATCTGGTAGTCGATTTAATTAGTCTTTCTTTTGACAATGTGGGCGGTCATATAGCTCATTTAGGTGGGGCATTATTTGGCTACCTTTACAGTTCGCAACTCAAAAACGGAATTGATATTACAAAACCTTTTTCTACATTTATGGATGGCGTAATCCATTTGTTCAAGGGAAGAAAATCGAAACCTTTTAAAAAAGTTCACAAAAACCAAGTGACCGTGAAACCCAAACCGGTAGTTAAAGACAAGACACAACAACAAATTGATGAAATATTAGATAAAATAAGTAAATCGGGTTATGATAGTTTGACTCAAGATGAAAAAGAGTTTTTGTTTAAAGTAGGCAAGAATTGATATTTTTAATGGAATGAAGAATTTAAATTGGTTTAATAAAATCATCTTTTTTCTCAATATAGTACTTACTGTATTGACTTTCGTTGCTTATATTTTACCTTTTTTGGCTCCTAAATTGTTTCCTATTTTGTCTGTATTGACCCTATTTTTACCCTTAATGCTCATATTGAACTTATTATTCTTTGGGTATTGGTTAATTCAACTGAAACGTCAAATGCTCTTGTCTGGTTTAGTTTTATTGCTCGGGATTACATTTATAACCAAGTTTTATAAGTTCTCAGAAAATCAATTGCCTAAAGAAGAGGACGATTTTAGTGTTATGACATACAATGTGCGATTGTTTAACTTATACGATTGGATTCCGCAAACTGATGTGAGCCAAAATATTGCTTCTTTTATCAAAGAACAAAATCCGGATATCCTATGTTTACAAGAGTATTCACATAAAAACGATATCGATTTTAGACTGTACAAATACAAATACATTTTTGTTGAAGGTAAAAATACCAAGTTGGGACAAGCTATTTTTTCAAAATATCCCATTGTAAATGAAGGTGTGATTCCTTTTCCGAATTCTACAAATAATGCTGTTTTTGCCGATATAAAAAGAGGAAAAGATACTTTGCGGGTTTATAGTGTGCATTTGCAATCTATTAAAATTACACCCGATGTGCATGAAATAGACGAAAACATTCAAGGGGTTTCTCAAAATCAATCAAAGCGGATGTTTAAACGCATTAGTACGGCATTTAAAACACAACAACAACAAGCAGAAATACTCAAAAAACACAAGTTAGAATGCAGCTATCCCTTGTTGGTTTGTGGCGATTTAAATAATAGTGCCTATTCTTTTGTTTACCGCAGTGTTAAAGGCGATTTGCAAGATGGTTTTGAAGAATCGGGTAGCGGATTTGGTAAAACTTACAATTTTAAATATTATCCGGCTCGTATTGATTATGTGTTTGCCGATAAAAAATTTACAGTAAAGCAGTTTACCACTTTTTCGGAATTTGTGAACTCCGATCATTATCCTATTGTAAGTAGATTGGCTTTTAAAAAAGAGTAGGAGGTAATTTTTGATTTTTTACATAATCTAATGCCAATCTTCCTTCATTAAAAAGTAAATCCAAAATACTTAAGTTTGAAATGAAACCGTGTTTGTCATCAAAAACTTGTGTGTAAGGTTCACACACTGTTGTATCTCTTTTTCCATTGGCCAGAATTCGTAAATCGATACTATTTTCAACTTCATGAAAGTATTCGTGTGTTTTTTGATACGGAATTTCTATACCCAAACAGCGATTTACAATTTCAAATACTTCAAAATTTAAATCCATTAAAAACGTATGTTTTTTTTCAAAAACCGGTAAAATATCGTCTTCAAAATATTCAAAAAAGGGCGAAGTTCTATAGGCCGCCTCAAGGGATTTGAAGTGTTGTTTTTGCCAATTGAAATTAGATTCAATTTGAATGTCTTTTGTTTTTTGGTGACCTATTTTGCTGTGTTTAACCGGTATATTTAGCAGTTGTATTCCGTTTGGGCTGTAAATATACATTCGGTTTCTATTGGTTTGTTTTTGAAAATTATCTTCTACTTCAAAAACTACTTCACGAGCTTGAATTAAAGCAACGTAGTGACTAATAGACGGGAAATAGGTAGGGTATAAAAGGGTTTTCATTTTATGCATTTTTCTTTTGCTTTCTTTTTCTGAAGAAATCAAAAATATACCAACCCGCCACTAAGATAACAAAGTAAATGAAATAGGAAACCGGTTCTCCTTCTCCATGAACGGTTGTAAACATTCTGTCCCAACGCACTTTATCAAAAAACTTAGACCAAGGTACATTTTGGTCTAGGCTCAACCAGATGAATACCGGCTTACCTACTATATGGTCTTGAGGAACAAATCCCCAGTATCTACTATCTTCAGAGTTGTGTCTGTTATCACCCATCATCCAATAATAATCCATTTTAAAGGTATAAGATTGGACTACTTTTCCATTGATCAATATAGTATCGCCATCCACTTGCAGTTCATTTTTTTCATAATCGGTTATGATCGCTTTGTAAAAGGGTAAAGTTTCAAGGTTTAAAGCTACAGTGCTTCCGGCTTTCGGGATGTATATGGGGCCCATATTGTCATTACTCCATTCTTGATTGTGCGGAAATATGGTTTTGGTATTTTCGTTTTCTATGAAATCGATTTTCTTAATGCGGGAATCTTTTTTCAGCTGTTCAGCCAATTCGTTTGTTAGATTTAAGTTGGCATGCTTATAGGAGATATTCATTTCCAACTTGTTAAAGTATTCTTGCGTTAAGTAGCCTTTAACCGTAACAGTTGTGCTGTCTTTAAAAACTTCGGTAAGTTTGGCACTGTTTGCCCCATTGGTTAAATAAATATTTATAGACTGAATATCCCAATATTTTCGTGGAATAGTATAAAATTCTTGAACTTCAGTAATACCATAATCTCTTATGATATCACTAATCGAATTGTCTTTGGTTTCAACAGAGTAGAAAAACTGTAACTTTTGTCTGTCATGCATGCCCAACTTGGCACCATTTATATAAACAACTCTATCTTTTATTTGCAAAGTATCGCCGGCAATACCTACACAACGTTTTACATAGTTTGATTTTTTATCTAAAGGTTTATCTACTCTTCTGCCGGATGCATCTCTAAATTGATAAACGGTATCTGTAGGCCAATTGAAAACCACAATTTCATTGCGTTCAATTTTTTCAAAACCGGGAAAACGGAAAGAGGGGAGTTGTGGCCAACTTAAATAGGATTTGGTTTTCACAAACGGAATACTATCATGAACCATGGGCAAAGCAACTGCGGTTGTAGGTGTTCGAGCACCGTAATGAAATTTACTAACAAACAGAAAATCTCCAATTAGGAGTGATTTTTCCAAGGATGAAGTAGGAATCGTAAACGGTTGCATTACATAGGTATGCACGGTTGTAGCTACTACAATGGCAAAAAGAATTGAACTTATAAAATCGGCTGCAGCGTTTTTAGGATGCAAAGATCGGTTTTCAACATATTGTAAATCTTGTGTATAATTGAAATAATAAATGATTAGTCCAAATGTTACAACTGCTAAAAGAGTATCTAAATTTGAGTTTTTTCCAAAACTACGCAGCGTTTCAACCCAAATTACAGGAAACATTATCAGGTTTACAACCGGAATAAATAATAAAAAAATCCACCACCAAGGGCGATTTATTATTTTCATTAAAATAAAGGCATTGTAAACCGGTACTGCAGCTTCCCAAGATTTTCTACCGGCCTTTTGATATAGTTTCCAAGTTCCAAAAAAGTGAACTACCTGAATCAATAAAAAAACGATTAACCACTCTGATAATGTCATTATATTATGCTTTTACAATCTGTTCAAATTAGTATCTAAAATTATAATTTTGTTACTTGATTGGGCTTATTTTATTGGCCTTCAGTTTAAATCAAGCACATCTTTCATAGTAAAAACTCCGGTTTTACCCAAAATCCATTCGGCTGCTATGACAGCCCCTAGAGCAAATCCATCTCGTGAATGAGCGGTATGTTTTATTTCTATAGAATCTACTACAGAATTGTAAATAACGCTATGTGTGCCGGGAACCGCATCTATTCTTTTCACATCAATAAACAAATCATCTTGAGTAGGCTCTTCTATACTCCATTGGTTTTTTGAAGTATGATTAAGTATTGCATTTGCCAATGAAATAGCGGTTCCACTAGGTTTGTCAAGTTTTTGTGTATGGTGAATTTCCTCCATGACAACATCATATTCTTTGAATTTACCCATCATTTGAGCCAAAAAATTATTCAATTCAAAAAATAAATTTACACCCAAGCTAAAGTTTGAACCGTAAATGAATGCGGCTTTATGTTGTTCACACAAAGAAACCATTTTAGGGTAATTTTCCAACCATCCGGTAGTTCCGGAAACAATTGGAATTCCTTTTTCAATACAATACGAAATATTTTCAACAGCCGATTCAGGAACACTGAAATCAATGGCAACATCGGCTTTTTCAATGCCTTCAAAGGATTCATTTCTAGATTTTCGTAGTACAATTTCATGGTGGCGTTCTAGAGCTATTTTCTCTATAACTTTCCCCATTTTTCCATAACCTAGTAAAGCAATTTTCATTTAAAGGTGTAATTAAGAGTTAAACCAACATAGTATTTTGAATTGATGTCGTTTTGATTCAAATCGGGTTTAAGTGCAAGATTATCATTCACATTAAATTGAATCAAATGTGCATCTATGTTAGCATCCAAGATATTTAGGGCATAAACACCCAAAATAACCAATAAAGAAATATCTCTATTGCGTTGAAAAGTTCTTTGAGCATTAATTAATACTGCATTTGAGTATATACCAAAGTATTTATCATCGGTAAAACCTTCCAATCTTCTTTTATAAATATCCCGAAATTCTTTGTAGCTTTTTTGATTTTGATTGTAGAAATAGTAACCTGCGGCCATTCCACCGTAGACTATTGGAATTTTCCAGTATTTCTTGTTGTAAGCTTGTCCCAACCCGGGAAGCACTGCCGAGTAAAATGCGGCTTTTGATGGAGCCAACGGGTCAATTTTTTTATAACTTAAAGAGTCACTTTTGGTTTGAGCCTCTTCAAAAACCACTTGAGAAAATGAAAACTCCGTTCCGATTAAAAAAAAGAATAATATGAAAGTAAAACGAATCACGAGCGTTTGATTAAAGCTAATAACTTTTTTAAATCGGCTTCCGATTGAAAAGGAATGGCTAATTTTCCTTTTCCGTTTGCTTCGATTTTAATTTCAACTTTTCTACCTAAAAGGGTATTGAGTTCATTTTTTTCAACTTCAGAAATAGAATAGGCCGCTTTTTTGGGAGTTGCTTTACCAGAGTTTGGTAAATTTCTGTCTTGATAGTTTTTTACCAAAGCTTCGGTTTCTCGAACGGAAAGATTTTGACTGATAATTTTTTGATAGATATCCGATTGTACATCTTCATCTTCAATGTTAATAAGAGCTCTTCCATGTCCCATAGAAATAAACCCGTCACGAATACCGGTTTGGATAATTGGATCAAGCTTTAATAATCTCAAATAATTGGCAATTGTGGAGCGTTTTTTTCCTACTCTTTCACTCATTTGTTCTTGAGTTAATTGAATTTCATCGATCAAACGTTGGTAGGAAAGTGCAATTTCAATGGGATCTAAATCATGACGTTGAATATTCTCTACCAGTGCCATGACCAAAGATTCATTGTCGTTTGCAATACGAATATAGGCAGGAATTACACTTAATCCCGCAATTTTTGAAGCTCTAAGTCTACGTTCTCCGGATATAAGTTGGTATTTGTTAAAGTCTAATTTCCGTACGGTAATGGGTTGTATTACACCCAATTCTTTTATAGAAGTAGCCAGTTCTTGCAGGGTTTCTTCGTTAAAATTACTTCGGGGTTGAAACGGATTTATTTCAATTGCATCTATTTCAAGCTCAATGATATTCCCTACAACTTTGTCTGCATTTTTATCATTAACCGATTTGATGTCATTTTCCGGGTCTTTCAATAAAGCGGATAAACCTCTTCCAAGAGCTTGTTTTTTAGCGGCTTGTGTCATAAAATCCTAACTGTTTTTTTTAATTATTTCTTCGGCTAAACTTAAATAATTGTTGGCCCCTTTACTGGTTGCATCAAAGTTTATGATGCTTTCTCCAAAACTGGGTGCTTCACTTAATTTTACATTGCGTTGAATGATAGTACTAAATACCATATCGTTGAAATGCTTTTGGACTTCTTCTACTACTTGATTTGACAAGCGTAAACGGGAGTCGTACATGGTAAGTAGCAAACCTTCAATGTCCAATTCGGGATTGTGAAGTTTTTGAACACTTTTTATGGTATTTAAGAGTTTTCCTAAACCTTCCAAAGCAAAATATTCACATTGAATTGGGATAACAACACTATCTGCAGCAGTCAATGCATTGAGAGTGAGTAATCCTAAGGATGGTGCACAGTCAATCAAGATGTAATCGTATTGGTCACGAATAGAATTAAGAGCTTGTTTAAGCATGTATTCTCGATTCTCTTTGTCCACCAGTTCTATTTCAATAGCCACTAAGTCTATATGAGCCGGAATGACATCTACGTTGGGAGCCGAGCATTTTACTATGGCTTCCAAGGGAGTATGACTGTGTTCTAATACTTGATAGGAACCTATACTCACGCTGTCAACATCAATTCCCAAACCGGAACTGGCATTGGCTTGCGGATCGGCATCAATTAATAAAACTTTCTTTTCCAAAACCCCTAAAGAGGCTGCAAGATTTACTGTGGTAGTAGTTTTTCCTACACCGCCTTTTTGATTTGCAATTGCAATTATTTTGCCCATTGAGTAGATTAAATTTGAGCTGTAAAATTACGATTATTTATGGTTTTTTCAACTTCAATTTGTTAACAATAGTTAATTGTTTTAAAGCCAATAAATTAACAGATTGGCAGTTCAAATACTGGCTATTTATTTGTTTTTCTTGGCCTTAATCATTGCTTCCAGCATATCCCACATTTCTTCCGGAATTTGTTCCAATAAGTTGAACTGTCCGGCACCTTTTAACCATTCGCCACCATCTATGGTAATTACTTCACCATTTACATAGGCTGAAAAATCTGAAACCAAATAGGCTGCGAGGTTGGCTAACTCTTGATGGTCACCCACTCGTTTTAAAGGAACTTTTTTAGCCATATCAAATTTTTCGGCCAAATCACCGGGTAAAAGTCTATCCCAAGCTCCTTTGGTAGGGAAAGGGCCGGGAGCAATAGCATTACTTCGAATTCCGTATTTTGCCCATTCTACTGCTAGACTTCGGGTCATGGCCAAGACACCTGCTTTTGCGGTTGCACTCGGCACAACATAGGCAGAACCTGTCCAAGCATAAGTGGTCACAATATTCAAAATTACTGAGCTTTCTTGTTTGGTGTCAATCCAATGTTTTCCAAAAGCAAGTGTACAGTTTTTACTCCCTTTTAATACAATGTCTATAACGGTATCGAATGCATTTGCTGATAACCTTTCGGTTGGAGAGATAAAATTTCCGGCAGCATTATTTAATAAAACATCTACTTTTCCAAACGTTTTTAAAACTTCTTGAAGCATAGCTTCTACTTGATCGTAGTGTCTAACATCACATTGCAGGGGTAAACATTTTCCGCCGGTTGCATTTTCTAACTCGGTGGCAGTGGTTTTAAGTTTTTCTAGATCTCTGGAAGTAATGGCAACTTTTGCCCCCAATTCCAAGAAGTATTGAGTCATAGCTTTTCCAAGTCCACTCCCGCCTCCTGTTACTACAATTACTTTGCCCTCGAGGGCGTTATCACGAAGCATTTTTGCTGAAAAATTCATAATTATTTCTGTTTTAGGTAAATATACGGTTTAAGGGATTTATTTTAATAATTTTAGCATTAAAGTAACATTATTGCAATTGACAAGTTTGTTTGTTAACCCAATCGTTGTAATCGTTCGGCTGCTTTTCTGAGTGTTTCATCATCTTTAGCAAAGCAAAATCGGATTCTTTTCAAGTCAGTTCCATCGCCATAGAAAATGGATAAAGGAATAGTTGCTACGCCAAATTGTGTAACCAATCGTTTGGTAAAATCTAAATCACTTTCATTGGAAATCTCTTGGTAAGATGCTACCTGAAAATAAGTGCCGTCACAAGGTAATAATTTAAAAGGAGTGGCTTTCATCAGATTTTTGAAAAATTCTCTTTTTTCCGCATACAGTTTGGAAACAGAATTGATTTCAAAAACATCTAGATATTCACTTATTGCAGCTTGCGATAAACTGTTTACACTAAACACTAAAAACTGATGCACTTTTTTAACCTCTTTCATTAAATGTTCCGGTGCAATGGCATACCCAATTTTCCAACCGGTCATATGTAATGTTTTTCCAAAAGAAGAGGCAATAACTGTTTTGTCTCTCAATTTTTCTCGGGTATTTACTGAAATGTGTTTTTGTTCAAAAGCAATATATTCGTATACTTCATCGCTTAAAATCAAAATGTCAGGATACAGGTCTAACAGATTCTCCAATTGTTGAAAATCATTTTCTGTCCACATTTTTCCCGATGGATTGTGTGGATTGTTGAGGATTAATAGGCGTGTTTTTGAAGATAAATGATGTGCTATACGTTCAAAATTAGGGGTGTAATCGTCGTTCAATGAGACCCGAACCGGTTTTGCATTACATAGTAAAATGGGGGTTTGATAACAATCATAACTCGGGTCCAAAATGATAACTTCATCACCGGATCTTACCAAAGCTTGAAGTGTAGCAAAAATAGCTTCTGTGGCACCTGCTGTTACTAAAAGTTCGGTTGTTGGATTGATTTTTCTTTGGTAGGAATCCAAAGTGAGACGGCCAATTTTATCCATTAAAGGAGGATATCCGGCCATAGGTGTATATTGATGTACATCAGCCTTAGCCAATCGCATGGTAATTTCAACCATCCGGTCATCTACAGGGAAGTTTGGAAATCCTTGAGATAAATTGATAGCATTATAATCCACCGCCATTTTAGACATGATGGTGAAAATGCTGGTATTTAAATGAGGTAATTTGGACATGGTAGCAATTTCAGTCCTAAAAATAGACAATTTGTATTAAGAATTAAAATCTACCTGATTTTATTTTCCTTTTTTGAAGTTTCTCTTTAAAATTGAAAACACTACCGAATCCCAAAATTTGCCATCCCAAAATTCATTTTCTAAAAAATGGGCTTCTTTTACAAATCCGTTTTTTTCTAATACTCTAATTGAGGCTTGATTTTCAGGATCTACTACCGCTTCTACAGAATGGAAATTTAACACGTTAAAACCATAGTCCAACACCCTGTTAATGGCTTCGCTTACAATGCCTTTTCCATGATATTCCGGCAACAACATATACCCAATTTCTGACCGATAATTTTCAGGTTGAATGCGATAATGACCAATGATACCCACTAATTTTGGATTTTCTTTTAACGTAATGGCCCAATTGATTCCTGTATTATTTTCAATTTTTTCGGTAATCATCGCAATGTGTTCCCATGCCATTTCTTGCGAAGTCACCAACGGTCTTGGAATGAATTTCATGGTTTCCGGATTGCCACGAAGTTCCATTACTTCGTTAACATCATCCACAGTAACCGCTCGTAATAGCAAACGATCGGATTCGAGGTTGGGGAATGGAGTGAAGGAGAGGGAGAGCATTTTTTTGTTTTTGTAAATATATGAAATGTCTTTAAACCTGACAGGTTTCAAAAACCTGTCAGGTTTAAATCCCTAAAAATGATTCAATAGCAAAACTATCCACTTTTTCCGTATGAATACTTTTAAAATTTTCTAAACCATTGAATAGTTCCATCACTTTTTCTCTTTGAAGTTTTGTAGGTTTGCCTGAGACACAAGATAAGTATGAACTCCAAGGGTATTCTAACGGATGCTCACATATTCTGTGGTGAACAGGATTATTATGAATGTATGCAATGACATTTTGAAAATAGTTATCATAGTTGATTTGCTTTCTTCTAAAAGTTCTTTCAAACAAAGAACCATGACGATTATGCCATTTGTTATAAGCTTTGGTGTAGGCATTAAATAAATTTGAAAAAGTTTGTGAAGGCAACACTTTCTTAGCAGATGTTATTTCTTCAACCTCTTTAATTCGTACTAAAAAATGAAAGTGATTTTTCATTAAACACCAAGCAAAGGTTTCTGCAATTGGATTAATGTGTTCGTCGTAAAGATTTAGAAAATGTTGATAGTTGGACTTTTCTTTGAAGAGAATATCGCTGTTAATTCCTCTGTTATAATATGGTAGTATATACCATATTTTAAAGGTTGAAACATATCTGTTTGGCTTTTAAATTATTAAGCTAAAATAAGAAAAAACTTCTAATACAGTTTTTTATTTTTTGAAAAAAGTTTAACGGTTTTATCGTTAAACCTGAAAGGTTTCAAAAACCTGTCAGGTTTACGATCAAAACTATTCAACCGCTACACTTGCTTTCTAAGCCTTGTTTACAGAAACAAATTCAACAACTTTAAGTTCTACTGTAATTAATTCAATCAAATTCTTTAAGGTTTCGCTCGATTTAATAAGCTCGTTTACTTTGATGGTGATTGTTATTGTGGGCTTTGAACTCTGATATGAAGTCAGGGTTTTTTTTGATTTGTTTTAAGCAGAGTATTTGCTACAAAAAACACCAACCTTTCAGTCAGCGTTTTTTAAAATTCTATACTTCTGTCAACTGCGACTACAGCTAAAAACTAATCCTCCATCAAAACCTCCAAAATACTAATCGCCGCCTCACTAATTTTCGTTCCCGGTCCAAAAACAGCAACCGCTCCGGCATCAAACAGGAATTTGTAATCTTGTGCAGGAATTACGCCACCTACAATCACCATAATGTCTTCGCGACCGTATTTTTTGAGTTCTTCAATTACTTGCGGAACCAAGGTTTTGTGTCCGGCTGCTAAAGACGAAACACCTAAAATATGCACGTCGTTTTCCACGGCTTGTTTGGCAGCTTCTTGTGGGGTTTGGAATAACGGACCAATATCCACATCAAAACCAACATCGGCATAACCGGTTGCCACTACTTTTGCACCACGATCGTGACCGTCTTGTCCCATTTTGGCAATCATAATGCGAGGACGACGACCTTCTTTCTTGGCAAAAGTATCGGCTAATTGTTTCGCTTTTTCAAAGCTTTCGTCGTTTTTAATTTCTTTACTATACACGCCACTAAAAGTTCTAATTTGTGCTTTATAACGTCCGAAAACCGCTTCTAAGGCATCACTGATTTCGCCAAGAGTGGCTCGGTTTCGGGCTGCTTCTACGGCTAAAGATAATAAATTTTCCTGACCTGATTTTGCCGCTTCTGTCAATTTGGTCAAACTGGCTTTTACTTTTTCCGTATCACGTGAAGCTTTTATTTTTGCCAATCGTTCCAATTGTTGCTTGCGAACCATTTCATTATCCACATCCAAAATCATTAACGGATCTTCTTTTTCCAAACGGTATTTGTTCACCCCAACAATAATATCTTGTCCGCTGTCAATTCGGGCTTGTTTTCGAGCCGCGGCTTCTTCAATTCGCAGTTTCGGAATACCGGCTTCAATGGCTTTGGTCATACCGCCTAATTCTTCCACTTCTTCAATCAATGCCCATGCTTTTTTGGCAATTTCATCGGTTAAACTTTCTACATAATAACTTCCGGCCCACGGGTCAACCGTTTTGCAGATTTTCGTTTCTTCTTGCAAAAAGATTTGCGTATTTCGGGCAATTCGAGCCGAGAAATCGGTTGGCAAAGCAATCGCTTCATCCAACGCATTGGTGTGTAATGATTGCGTTCCGCCAAAGGCTGCGGCAGCCGCCTCAATACAGGTTCGAGCCACATTATTAAACGGATCTTGTTCGGTTAAACTCCAACCCGAAGTTTGACAATGGGTTCTTAAAGCCAATGATTTTTCGTCTTTCGGATTGAATTGTTTGAGTAATTTCGCCCATAACATTCGACCTGCACGCATTTTGGCAATTTCCATAAAATGATTCATTCCAATGGCCCAGAAAAACGATAGGCGTGGGGCAAAGGTGTCAATATCCATTCCGGCTGCTAATCCGGTTCGAATGTATTCCAAACCATCGGCTAAGGTATAAGCCAATTCAATATCGGCGGTTGCACCAGCTTCTTGCATGTGATAACCCGATATCGAAATCGAATTGAATTTAGGCATATTTTTGCTCGTATATTCAAAAATATCGGCAATAATTTTCATTGAAGGAGTAGGTGGGTAGATGTACGTATTTCGCACCATAAACTCTTTCAAAATATCATTCTGAATGGTTCCCGAAAGTAAATGTGGAGCTACTCCTTGTTCTTCGGCCGCCACAATATAAAAAGCCATAATGGGCAAAACCGCACCGTTCATGGTCATAGAAACCGACATTTCGTTTAACGGAATTTGATCAAACAAAATCTTCATATCTTCCACCGAATCAATGGCTACGCCTGCTTTTCCCACATCACCCACCACACGTTCGTGATCGGAATCATAGCCACGGTGTGTGGCTAGATCAAACGCTACTGAAAGTCCTTTTTGACCTGCAGCTAAATTTCTTCGGTAAAAGGCATTACTTTCTTCGGCGGTAGAAAATCCGGCATATTGGCGAATCGTCCAAGGACGACGCACATACATTGTTGCATAGGGACCACGGAGATTGGGAGCAAATCCGGCACCAAAATCAAGGTGTTCAAGATTTTCAACGTCCTTTTTACTGTAAATAGTTTTCACTGCAATACCCTCAGCTGTGGAAAAATCAGGTTGATTTGCATTTTCTGCAGTGTTAAGAGTTTCCGTTAGTTTTAAGTGTTGTATGTTTTTTCGAGTTATCATAATACACGAATTTTTTCCAGATAAGGGTCAAAATCAACTAAAAAAGGAGTTTCTAGTGTGAGTGCAAAACTTTTTTTATTGAAACTGACAAAATAGACTTGTTTGTTAAATTCAGAATCGGATTCGGGAACTGATACGGTGTAAATGGCTTTAAATATTTGGGCTTCTTTGGTTTCGAAAAATCGAGCTTCGTTTTTTTGATAAATCATTCCCGTAAGTTGGCTTATTTCATCGTGACTTTTTCGAATCCGATTGAGTAAAAATTGAGCATCAGCTTTGTTAAATTTATAATATTCAGTTGGAATTAAACTCAAAATGGAACCCGAGGTAAGGTGTTGAAATAAATAGATTTCATGTCCGGAATTGTAAAGTTGTTTTAATCTTTGATTTTCAAGGCTTAAAGTCAGGCTGTCTTCCAGTTGTGTGATAATTTCTAAATATTCTGTCTTAGAAATCTTTTTGAATTCTTTGGGAAGAAAGAGTTTAATGCCTTGATTTTCAATTGGAAAAAATTTACCTAAGAGTTCAGGTTTTGTAGTATTTTGTATTATTTCATGTGATTTTTTTACAGCTTCATTACACGATGAAACGATTAAGACGAGTAAAGTAAGTCCTAAAAAGAGTTTAATTTTATTTATCATTTACTTCGCTTTTAAGTCGTTCCTGTTCCATTTTTTCGGCTAATCTTCTTTCGATAATGGGAGTAATCAATGTTTTTCTCGGATTGTTTTTCACAAAAGGAAACAGCTCTAAGTCATTGGCCATTTTATCATTCTTGTTCGGATATTTATTCGTACCCAACAAAACTTCTTTACCGGAATCGAATAGGTCTTGTTCTTTTTGAGCACTTTCATTAATTTTTCGTTGAATGGTTCCTTCAATCAATTGTGTGATAAATCCGCCATTGGCTTCGATATCTTTAAATAAAGCTAAAGCTTTTTCGGCTAATTGTTCGGTTAAACTTTCAATGTAATAGGCTCCGTCAGCCGGATTATGCACTTGATTAAAATAACTTTCGTGTTTTAATACCAACAATTGATTGCGAGCAATTCGATCACCAAATTCATTATCTTTATGATACAGAGCATCGTAAGCTAAATTCGAAATGGCATCTGCACCTCCTAAAATAGCACTCATACACTCGGTAGTAGTGCGAAGCATATTTACATTGTAGTCGTATAAGGTCTTATTGCGTTTGGTTGGCACAGCAAGAATTTGACAATCCAAAATGTGATTGTATTCTTTTGCCAATGTATTAAAAAGCAAACGTAGTGCTCTCAATTTAGCAATTTCAAAAAAGTAATGGGTACCTACAGAAACTTCAAAGGTAATGGGTGATGAAATATTTTCAATCCGATTGAAATATTCATTAACATGAGCCATAGCATAGGCCAATTGCTGAACTATATTGGCTCCGGCATTTTGATATACCTCTAGTTTACAACTTAAAAAGGGGAAGTTTAATCCAGAAATGATTTTCATTTCGCTAAAATCTTTATCAAGCGAAACAAACCAGTTTCCATCTTTTGCTAATTGACCAACCGTGTCTTGTAAAATAACAATTTCAAATTGATTTTGAGAGGAAAATGAAGCAACTTTTTTTACAAATTCAGCAGAAAGAAATAATAAATTAAAATAATATGTTACATTTTCTTTTGGAAGATTTTCCATTAATTCATCCAAAGAAATTGCTTCATTTTCAATTGTAAATCGAATAGACTCAGCACCTCTATTTAATGAGTCTAAAGCCCGTTCGTTCGATTTCTTAACATCATGAACAAAAACGTTCTGAATAATTTTGAAACCGTTTGGCATAGGTATCTGACATTTTGTTACAGATTCATCAGCATGATAAAATGGCTTAACTTTTACACCTTCAGGACTTTCCCAAACAAGGGTTTCAGTGTAATCGGCTCCTTTTAATTCAAATTGAATTTGTTGTTTCCATTGTTTGCTGGAAAGAGGTTCGAATGCTGTAAATAATTTTTGAGTCATTCTAAATGGTTTAGTTTGGGTTTTCCTTTTCGAGTAATTCGTCTTCAAATTCTATAATGTAAATATCCTCACTGTCTTTTTTCATAAAATATTTTTCGCGAGCATATTTTTCTATATAATCCGGGTTGTTGAGTCTTTTAATTTCCAGGCAGTCTTTACGAATTTCTTCCTTGTAGTATTTTTTATTGGCTTCGAGTTCGTTCAATTCTTTGTTTAATACGCGATGCTCAATGTAGGAATAATTATCTAAAAAAAGCATCCAAATCGCAAAAAAAAGAGCTACAAAAAAGTACCGATTTCCAATAAACCGGAACCAAGTGTATTTCTCTTTTAAACGTTGAATAAATTTCATTACCTATAGTATTCTTTGATTGATAACGGCACGCACAACATCAATAGCAACAGTGTTGTATTTGTCGTTAGGAATGATAATATCTGCAAAAGCTTTAGTGGGTTCAATAAATTGCTCATGCATGGGTTTTAAGGTGTTTTGATAGCGATTTAATACCTCATTCATGTCTCTTCCTCGTTCTGCAATATCTCTTTTTAATCTTCTGATGAGGCGTTCATCAGAATCAGCATGAACATAAATTTTGATATCAAACATATCTCGTAATTCCGGATTAGCGAGGATAAGGATACCTTCTACAATCATAACTTTTCTGGGATGTGTAATAATTGTATCGTCGGTTCGATTATGAGTTACAAAAGAATAAACGGGTTGTTCAATAATTTTATCGGATTTTAATTCTTTTAAATGTTTAACCAATAAATCAAAATCAATCGCTCTAGGATGATCAAAATTGATTTTTGTACGTTCTTCGTAACTTAAATTATGAGTTTCTTTATAATATGAATCCTGAGAAATGATGCCTACTTCTGTTTCGGGAAGTTCGTTCATGATCTGATGTACAACAGTTGTTTTTCCACTTCCGGTTCCTCCGGCAATTCCAATTATAAGCATAGTGTTTTAAGGGTATTAGTATTGCAAAAATAGCAAATTATATTCTGTGTTTTGGGATTAAATCTAACTTTTTAAAATTCAAATTCATGTAAAACGGTATCAAAAAAAATCCCGACTGTAAATCGGGATTCTTGATTATTCTTTAGAAGCCAAGTATCTTTCGGCATCTAATGCTGCCATACAGCCTGTGCCTGCTGCGGTAATGGCTTGTCTGTATACATGGTCTGCAGCATCACCTGCCACAAATACACCAGCGACGTTTGTTTTAGATGTTCCCGGTATATTTTTGATGTAACCGGTCTCATCTAAATCTATAAAATCTTTGAATATCTCAGTATTGGGTTGGTGACCAATAGCCACAAAAAATCCAGTTGCCGGAATTTCCATTTCTTCGTTTGTAGCTCTGTTTTTTACCAAAACCGAACTAACTACCTGTCCGTCACCTTTTACTTCAACGGTTTCGGTATTCATCAAAATTTCAATATTTTCAGTTTTTCGAACTCTTTGTTCCATGATTTTTGAAGCTCTGAATTTTTCACTTCTCACCAGCATCGTAACTTTTTTACACATTTTGGATAAATAATGAGCTTCCTCACATGCTGAATCCCCAGCACCAACAATAACTACTTCTTGATTTCTGTAGAAAAATCCATCACAAACGGCACAGGCAGAAACTCCACCTCCCATTTGCAAGTAATGTTGCTCAGAGGGTAGACCTAAATATTTTGCCGATGCTCCGGTAGATATTATAACCGTTTCACAGTGTAGTTCGAGTGTGTCGTTTATCCAAACTTTGTGCACCGGACCACTAAAATCAACTTTTGTAGCCCATCCATCTCTAATGTCAGTTCCAAAACGTTTGGCTTGAGCCTGAAGTTGAATCATCATTTCAGGACCTGTGACTCCATCCGGATAACCCGGAAAATTTTCTACTTCATTGGTAGTTGTTAATTGTCCACCCGGTTGAGTACCCTGATAAAGTACCGGATTCATATTGGCTCTTGCAGCATAAATGGCAGCCGTATATCCCGCAGGACCTGAGCCAATGATTAAACATTTTATTTTTTGAATAGTATCAGACATGGTATTTGATTTTCAATTTGTGTTGCAAATGTAATTGATAATTGAAAATAAATCTCCAGTTGTTAATTAGTTTTAATAATTTAAGGATAACCTAATAATATTGCTTTTTTCATTTGCAAAACAACTTAAAAGGTATATATTTGCAACCTGAATTTTGTATTCAATTCGGGGTGTAGCGTAGCCCGGTTATCGCGCCTGCTTTGGGAGCAGGAGGTCGCAGGTTCGAATCCTGCCACCCCGACAAAAACCTTTTCACATGTGAAAAGGTTTTTTTGTTTTAGGTAAAGTTTGGAGATTTTAATTGTATTTTCTTCTTTTAATTTTCTTGTTCCAAAGTAACAGTGAAATAAAAAAAGACATTTAAAATCTAAATGTCTTTTTGGAGTACTATGTGGTAATGTTATTTTTTTGATTTTAATTTTTGATATCCAAAAGCACTCCCGGCTACCAAAGAAACAATGATAAACCCATCTATTGGTGCGGCAGGAGCTCCTGAATCATCTGTATCATCCTCAAAATCTTCTTGAGCGATAAGAGTTGATGAAATAAATAAGAAAATGAAACAGAATAATATAGTGATAGATTTTGATTTCATAAGGCTTTTAGTTAACGATTATTTTTTTGGTTATTTTATTTCCATTGCTTTCAAGTTCTAAAAAGTAAATTCCGGAACTTAAAGTTTGATTTAATTCAATTGTAACTCCATTAGAATTTGAAGTGGATTTAAATGGAATTTTTTGACCTAAAATCGATAGTACAGAAACGTTTACATTTGAACTGAAAGTGTTTTGAAATTGAACTGTAAATTGATTGTTTTGAATGGGGTTGGGGTAAACTTGAACTAAAGTTGAGTTGAATTCATTTGAACTTAATGTAGATGGATTAAAAACAATTTTAAATCGATCGGGATGATAAGATGCAACGTCAGTTGTAGTATTAAAAGGATGAATGAAATCTGAATTCAAGTCGATTTCTGTCCATGTATTTAAAAAATTATCTACTAGGTAAGCTGAGGTTTCATCAAAACTTTCGGCAGATATTTTGAAGGCGTATGATTTTGATGCCGTAAATTGAAGAAGTTTAACCAATAATTCATCATCTGATTGTGGGATTTGAAATGCTTCAATGGCTAAATTTATATTTTCTCTTGAAAGAGCAATATTTTCGCCAGCAACATTCAATTTAGCAACATCTCCAAAATCTATTGAATTAGAAAATTCGGTACCAAATACGGCAACAGTACCATCAATAGGGTATCCTCCAAGACTCAAAACATTGGGCTCATAAACTAAAATATTCAATTTCGAACTGTAATTTGATGCTTCTCTAAATACATTTGTATTTGCGGCATTGGACTTGTCTGATTCTTGAATGGTTAGCGTTCCGGCTGTACCGGCAGATTCGTTTCTCACAAAAAACGCTTGTCCCGGTTGAATGTATCTTCCTACTTCTGATGATGCATTGTTATTAGTGCCGGAAGATTGACTATAAACCACATAACGACCTCTTTGTGAGGCAGTTCCCATATTGGCATCCCATGCGTAATAAGAATTAACTAAACCGGTTTTACCTACTGTATGCCAATCAATAGGACTCATAAATGGATTTCCTACCAAACTGTAACTATCTGTTGTAGTGTTGGTCGTATTGTTAATAGCTACCGGACTGGAAGAATCATTATATGTAACAGTCCCTGTTTTGAGAGTGCCTTTGGTATTGAGGGTTACAGCTTGGTTCATTTCAGCCGCCGCTGCAGCACCCAAATCAACATTTCGATCACCACGAATTAAAATTCGATAACCAACGCCAGCTTCTAATAAATTTGAGTTTGTATTTGAAACCGCTGTCCAACCTGTGCCTGAGGCCACTTGGTTGTTATAAAAAAATAGGGAAGGGTTGTTAGTATTACTGGCATCAAATCCGTTTGTAATACCTCCCGATCCCGTAATTTGAGTTCCAATTCCTGATGTAGTGTTACCGTTTGCCTGCCAGTTGGCTCTGATACTCTCAATTGTATTAACGGTAGAAGTCAAAAAGCGAAAGGCTCTTTTGCCTAGCGGAATGTATCTTTGGGTAGTTACATTTCCTGATAATGTAAAACTTTCAATTTGTCCAACTCTTGCAGTACCATTGCTGTCTGATTTAAGTATAAAATCTAAATTATTAGAGCTTCCATCAAAATCTATTGTCCCAGAACCAGTTCCAAAAGTTATTGCACCAGTACTGCTTATAGATGTATTTGATGTAAACGTTTTTGAATTACCTTCAAAGTGAATAGAATTATAATCGGCTCCTGTAAGGGATTGGGCTGAACTTCCATTGAATGTTAGCAAGGAAGGCGTAACAATTTGAACTCCTGAGCTGGTAAAGTTTCCGCTAATAACAGAATTGGCACTAAAAGTTTTTGTTCCGGAACCGGATAGTGACAAATTCGTATAATTTGCTCCTACAATAGTTTGGTTTCCACCGTTGTAATTTACAGTTCCACCAAAGGTTTTGTTGGATCTATTATCGGTTAATGTTCCTTCGATTACGAGTGTGCCATTGTTTGTAATTGTAAAACCGTCTGGAATACTCAATCCATTGGGTAATGTAAGTGTAACTCCGTTATCTATTGTTAAAACACCACTAGTTAGAGTTAAATTGGCCAAAGTTTGGTTGGAACTCACTCTTAATGTACCTCCATTAACTGTTACCGAATTACCATTAGGTAGGGTAGTTCCGCCGGTTCTGTTTAATCTTAAAGTTCCTGAATTGATGGTTGTACTTCCCGTGTAGGTGTTTTGATTGGTAAGAATAACGATACCGCTTCCGTTTTTAACAACGGTGTTTGAATTGGATTCATTGTTAGAAATAATACCAGTAACCGTGTACTCTTCGCTGCCATTAGCGGTAAGATTGATGGCTTGGTTTACCACTTCTAACAAAGTGAAAAGTCCATCCATATTGGCTCCTGAATTTCGAGCATGAATTAAAGCAGGTGATACAGATCCAGAACCACCAAAACTTCTAATATTGTTTCGGTTTGATCCCACAACTAAGTTGAACTCGCGATCTGAAATTACTTCAATTTCATAGGTTGTTCCCGATTTAAAACTCGAAAAATTGGGCATATTTGCTGTAGAAAAACCTCCTCCATCTGTGAATCTGGCAGAGCTTTGACCGCCAACAAATTCTATTTTTAAAATGGAATTATTATCGTATCGTCCTGCTAATCCGGTACCGTCAAAAATACCGCCTCCAGACTTGATGGATATACCAATAATTCCGTCGTTTACTATTCCTGAACGCCCCCCTCCATCTTGACCTGCAATGCGAATGATTATTTTTTGTCCTGGCTTTACAGTTCTTTGGGTTCCATTGAGGGTTCCATCAACAGTAAAAAAACGGCCTTCTACTTGTCCTTCTGCAGTATTACCAAAAGAGAACATTCCTATACCATTTGTGAAATCAAATCTTCCGCTATTGCTATTCCATACTTGAGTCCAATTTGCTACACCAGTAGTGTAGGTTTGACCGATCAACTTTGAAAAGGTAAAAAAAGAGAATAAAAAGAATAGAATATATGAACTTTTAGAAGCGTAATAGTTTTTCATGGTGTGTAATTTTTTTAAATCTATAGTATTTTTTTAAAATTTTGCCATTTTGTAAATATTTTACAAACCTAACAAATAAACTTATAGATAATTAACAACTTGCATGAAATAGCTTCAACGAAAACGTTTTCGTGTTAATAACTTGGTGCAGTTTGATATTTTTTTTTTAAATTATAAGGATTCTAATTTTAGAATTAAAATTCAATTAGATATTTAGAGTTTGTTCAACTTTTTATTTCAATTTCTTTTTGCTGAGTTGAGCTTCGTCTGTAAATTTTTTAAGTTCAACTTTGGCTTCACCATAAAATAAGGTTTCAGCTTTTCCGCTGGCTTCCAAGACCAATTTCGTAGTAACATTTATGCTATTCTTTGTAGTACCTTCAACTATCATAGAGGCGTAGTTGGAAACCAAATTTTTACCTGTAAAATTAGAACTGTTATCTAGCCTAAGTTTTAATTCATCGGTATCACCTTCAATCACAGCAGTAGATTTTTGGTACATGTCGCATTTTAATTTAACACTATTGATTAAGGCTTTACAACTTGAGTTTTTACTTAATTCTAATACAACGTCTTGGGCTTTTAGGTTTAATTCTATTTTAGATTTATCATTGGTAATCAGCGTGAAAGAGTTGCAATTGGCATTCAAAAAGAGTCTTGAATCGTCATAACTTTTTATTGTAATTTCGTTTAAACGAAGTTCGGACAACGCTGTAACATCAACATCTGTTTTGGTAATCAACATTTTAAAACTATCTGTGTAGGTTATTTTTAAACTGGTTTTTTTAGCTCCGGAAATGGATTGTTTCAATTTTATTCGCAATGTAGAACCGGATGATTGGATATCAAATGCTTCGTGAGTATTGTCGTCGGCTTCAATTTCTATTTGGCTTTGAGTTCCTTTCTGTAAAAATATTTTAATATCATCTTGAACCTCTAAATTCTCAAAGTCCGGAATTTCTTTTTGTGAAACTGTAACAATTTTTGAAGCTTTGATCTTTTCAGTTTTTTGACTAAAACTATGAAATACAGGGAGTAGCAAAGCGAGTATTAAGAATAGTTGTTTCATTTTAGGGTAGATTTATTAGCAAATATAAAAAAAACATCTCCTGGGAGATGTTTTTGGTTGGGGTTTGTTTTAATTAATTTAAAAATAAGCTTCTTTTACAGAGCCACCTGATGTACTTTTTTTGGTAGTTTTGTTTGGACTGTTGTAATATTTGATAGTGCTTCCGCTTGTGGAAGTAGCATCTAAGCTCTGAATAGGATACAAACTTATTGAACTTCCACTAGAAGACTTTGCAGTTATTTGATTGGTTTTCATTTTTTTAGCTGTAATTGTACTTCCGCTGGATGATTCGCACTCCAAAACTAAAGCTTTGCCTTCTAATTCTATTTCACTACCGCTACTGGAATCACAAGTTATTTTTTCCGATTCTACAACCAACTTTATATGGCTACCACTTGAACTTCTTAAATCAATTTCTTGAGTTAGTAATGTACCAATGTTTTTTACTTCCGAGCCACTTGAAGTTCGGATTGCATTTAGATTCTTTACACCAATTTTTACAATCTTTGGATTTTTTGTTCGCGTGTTTTTGGTGGTAGTTACAACTAAATTTCCATGGGTTATTTCTGTTTCAATATATTCTATTAAATTGTCATCTGCTTCAATACGTATCGTATTAGAAGGAGTTTGTTCTATTACTACGGTCATACCTCTTTTAACCTCAATAGATTGAATTTCTTCATTCAAGGTACGCTCAACTTGAATAACATTTCCACTACCTTTTATAGTATCTGTCAAATCAATGTGATATTGACAGGAACCCCACAACAAAGCTGCTATGAGCGTAACAATTGCTTTAGATAAATATACAATAAATTTTATCATGGATTATTAGTTTTAATAATTACACCTTCTTTATTGATTTCTAGTCCTTTAAACTCTTTTTGGGTAGTTGAGTTATCTTTTTCTTGTATTTGTATCCCGTTTCTATTTATAGTAACCGAAGTAGAAGTTGAGTCTTCAAATTTTAATTCGATATCTTCATATTCATTTTCTTCAGATGGGCAATTGATGCAATATACTTTTCGATCTTTTACTTGATAAATATAATGATCTGAACTAAAATGTAAATTAAAAAAGGAGTTATCACTTCTGTCAAACTCTTTAAAACTCGAGTCGGTTTTAAAATAGGTACCTTTGGGTAAATACAAGTAAATATCAACTTCTTGGTTTCTAAATTTATTTTTTAAATCGGTTACAAAGTAGTTGTCAAAAATCAACTTGTTTGAATCAATAGTGTACTGGTATTTAATTTTCTCAGCACGTTTTTTAGCTTCCTTCATTGATTTTCCTTCTGCTTTTCTTTCTACTTGAATTGAAGCTACAGGTTCTTCGGTATATTTGATTTCAATTCGAACATCGTTGGAGTAAATTACAGTGTTTTCATTTTCATCTTGAGTAACTTCAAAATCGTTATAATGATAAAGATCTTTAGCGTAAAAGTCATTGTATTTAAAAGATATCATGAGCGTATCATTAGGAATCAAATTCAAATTTTCTTTTACTGAAACTTTTCCGCTATAGGCCACTTCAGTTGCTTGTTTGATTCCAAATGAAATTAGAATTCCAACCGAAATTATCCACAATGCCAAAAGTGTATATTTTGCTATGTTTCCAATAGATTTCATATTCGTAATTATCAATTTTAGTCCTAAAATCAATAAGAAGAAAAAGGGAATACCAATAGCAAAAAAGCTGAGTAAAATTACCAAACCAATAGGAAACTCACTAACAATAACAGCATCGTAATAGGCTTGCCAAGGCATTTCTACAAAAGTGGTTGTCCCAAAAGTAAAACTACCAATAAGTAAAGAACCCAAAACGAGTATTGAAAAAATGATGATTATCGCTCCGATGAATTTAGCAAATAGACTAAACAAAGTCATGAAAATTTCACCAATATTAGTACCTATACGCTCGGCACCCGATTTTACAGAATTTGAATTCTTTACAGAATCGGTACCTTCCTTTAAATCCGGATTGTTTTCATATTCCTCACGAACTTTTTTTTCAATGTTAGATAACGTAACCGGTTCCCCAGTCATTTCCAACTTTTCTGTAGTTGTTAGTGCTTTAGGGATTAAAACCCAAAGTAAAATGTACAAGAAAATTGGAAATCCAACTCCTGCAATTACAATTAAAACCAAAATAAGACGTATCCACAAGGCATCAATACCCATGTAATGACCAAAACCGGCTGCAACACCTCCTAAAATGTTTTTATCAATATCCCGGTAAAGTTTTTTTGATGTTCTTGCGTTTTTGTAACCGGCTTGATTTTGAGTTGGGTTGCTAGCATCTTCCTCTTCAATTCTGTAATCTTCGGGTTGACCCATTACGGCTATCATGGCATCAACATCTTTTAAGCTTATAACATGCTTTTCAGATTTTTGATTTTCACTGAATATCTCTGAAATTCTCATTTCAATGTCTTTCATGATTTCGTCTTGACCATTAGAATTGGATAACGAACGCTTGATCGCATCAAAATATCGGTTTAGTTTTTGAAATGCATCTTCATCTATATGAAAAAATAATCCGCCTAGATTAATATTTACTGTTTTGTTCATGATCTTTATTTTTGATTGGTTATTGTGTTAACAGCATTGGATAATTCACTCCAAGTACTGTTTAATTCTGTTAAAAATTGCTTTCCTATTTCAGTTAAACCATAATATTTTCTTGGGGGTCCTGATGTAGACTCTTCCCATCTATAGTTTAATAAGCCGTCGTTTTTTAACCTTGTTAATAAAGGATATACGGTTCCTTCAACTACTACTAGTTTTGCATTTTTTAAGGTGTCTAATATTTCAGAAGTATAAGCCTCTTTCTCTTTAAGTACAGACAATATACAAAATTCTAAAACACCTTTTCGCATTTGTGCTTTTGTGTTTTCAATATTCATAATTCATGGATGTTTTATTTAAATTACTATTCGTTTTTGATTGATGATTGATGATTGATGATTTTTGCTTTATTTTAAAAAAGGAATACTCAAAGGATATTGATAACTGTACCCTTCATTTGCTTTGAGTGTACCGTGAATAATCAAAATGAATTCGCCTAATGTGGCTAAACCAAATGTTACAAGGGCAACCATGATGATGCTTAATAATTCTACTGGAGCTACCGTTCCGCCTTCCAATTCAATTTTAATATAATCTATTATGGTGCTCATAGAAAAAAACGATAGGATTAATAGTGCAACTATTGTATATAAAAGTAAACTCAATTGAAAGTTTAAAACTTTTTTCCCGTTTTCATTTACAAAATCAGATTCACTCTTTTTCGATTGCCATATTAATAAAGGTACTATTATACCGGCTAGCGGAAACAGGTATTTTGCGAGTGCACTTAAGTGCATCAAAGTAGCGGTTGTTTTTTCTTCTTGTCTTAGCATGATGTTTTCTATAATATTATCTTATGCAAATATATGTCTTAAAAAAAGTATTATGTTACGCATAGTACTTATATTTAACAAAAAATTAACATTTAAAGAGGCGTTCCAATCAGTATATTTACAAAAAAATGAAAATGAAAATTTCTCCCGCCAAGTTAAATACCTTTTTGATGTTGAATCTCCCTTCTGCTTTTTTGTGTGGAGTAAGGGTAAAGTCTATTGATTATTCCAATTGTATAGTCTCTGTTAAGCACCGATGGATTAATCAAAATCCTTTTAAATCTATGTATTTTGCAGTTCAAGCTATGGCTGCAGAGCTTTCTACAGGTGCTTTGGTAATGCTTCAAATTCAAAAAAGTGGTAATAACATATCTATGTTGGTGGCAAGAAATAAGAGTGAGTTTACAAAAAAGGCAAAAGGTAGAATCGTTTTTAGTTGCCACGACGGGGAACGTGTTGAAAATGCCATCAAGCAAACTATAGAAACCGGACAAGGTCAAACTTTTTGGATGAAATCAATTGGAGTCGATCAATCAGGCCAACAAGTTTCAGTCATGGAGTTCGAGTGGACCGTTAAAGTAAAGTAAAAGCCCTTCGATTCGATTAATTTACGAAGCTTTTCCCGCTTTTCATTCCAAGCTTGTTGGTCTTGTTGTTTTTTTCAAAGCCTTAAAAAGAGCTTCCTTCGGTCGCTTTTTTAAGCCAAGAAAAAACACAACAATCCTGCACAAGGCTTTCCATTGCAATCGGGGCTAGGAGTAGAGGGAGTTCATTTTTATTTACACTATATTATATAAAGGACTAATACAATCTTAGAATACGAGCTATTACGGTCAAATAAAGCCAAATCAAAAAAACAAACTCTACACCTTTTCTGCTTCAGCTCAAAGCTTGTTTAAATTTATAAAAAGCAGCTTTCACATGTGTATGCTTCCTATTTGACCAACCTAAAACCTGAAACTCAAAAAAACTTTGACTTATTTGTCACTCATAACCAGAGCATTAAAAAAAAGGCAAAAAAAGAGTTGGTAAAAGATTTGGAAAGTAACAAAAGAGTATTACTTTTGCACCCGCAATCACAGCAACGTTCATTTGTATAGATGGTGGAAAAAAAATCTGAAAAAGATTTGGAGCGAGAGTAAAAAGAGTTTTATCTTTGCCCTCCGCAAAAGCTATAAGGGGTTGGTTTTTTTAAGAAAAAAAAAGAAATTAAATTTTTTTTCAAAAAGCTTGCCTAATCAAAAAGAAGTTGTACTTTTGCACCCGCTTTGAGAGACAAGCGAAAAGAATAAGTAGAAAACGTTCATAGACATATTGGATTGACAGCACGATTAAGCAGCGATGTTTAATCGAAAAATAAGAGAGAGTAAGGTAAATCGATAGATTTAGAATACCTAGCGACTTTGTCGAAAATACAAAAAATATACGATGAAGAGTTTGATCCTGGCTCAGGATGAACGCTAGCGGCAGGCCTA
>NZ_DAIOUN010000016.1:0-56034 GCF_036759525.1 Flavobacterium sp.
CGACCCTTGTGGGCACGCCCAAATTTAAATACTAACCGTGAATGGTTTCTTTTTTTCCGTAATTGGAAATGAGTTCACCTTCGAATTCAAGCCATTCTTGCCATCGTTTATCAACATCGACATTTTCGGAATATTTTCGGGCAAATTTTAAAAAAGTGGTATAATGGTTGGCTTCGCTAATCATAAGTTCGCGATAAAATTTAGCCAATTCTTGATCTTTTATATTTTCGGAAAGTACCTTGAAACGTTCGCAACTGCGTGCTTCAATCATGGCAGCAAAAAGCAATCGTTCAATCAAGGCATCGTTGCGAGAACCCCCTTTTTTGCTGAATTTTACGAGTTGGTTGACGTAATCGTCTTTTACTTCACGACCAAATTCAAAACCACGTTCTTGAATGATGTTATGCACCATTTGAAAATGTTCCATTTCTTCGATGGCGATTTTAGCCATTTCGGTTACTAATTCAACGTTTTCGGAATTGTTGGTGATGATATAAAGTGCATTGGCAGCCGCTTTTTGTTCACACCAGCAATGGTCGGATAAAATTTCTTCGAGGTTTGATTCGGCGATATTGGCCCATCTTGGGTCGGTTTTAAGTTTTAATCCTAACATGATTCGTGAGATTTACTGCAAAAATAATGCTTTTTATTTGAATAGAATTGACACATTTATTGCTATTTTAGTAGGATGAATGCATTTGAAAATAAACGGATTTTGATCATCGGTTTTGTTTGGCCTGAACCGAAATCATCGGCTGCTGGAAGTAGGATGATGCAATTGATTTCGTTTTTTAAGGAAAATGGAGCAAAAATTACTTTTGCCAGTACAGCTGCCGAATCTGAATTTTCAGAAGTTTTGGAAGGTGTTGACCCAAAATTAATTACATTGAATTGTTCTTCGTTTGATGATTTTGTGACAGAACTACAACCGAATTTAGTGTTGTTTGATCGGTTTATGACGGAGGAACAATTTGGTTGGCGAGTGGCACAACATTGCCCAGATGCACTTCGAATGTTGGATACAGAAGATTTACATTGTTTGCGTGAAGCAAGGCGTTTGGTAGTTTTAAAGAGTAAACCGTTTGACTTGAATAATGAATTGGCAAAGCGTGAAATTGCCAGTATTTTTCGCTGTGATGTGACGATGATGGTTTCGGATTTTGAAATGGAATTGTTGCAAACCTATTTTAAAGTGCCTTCTTTTTTATTGTTTTATTTGCCGATTTGGGTTGAGAATGAAACACTAGATTTACCAAGTTTTGAAGAAAGAGACGATTTTGTATTTATTGGAAATTTTTTACATGCTCCTAATCACGATACTGTTATCTATTTAAAAGAAGAGATTTGGCCATTATTATCTAAAAAATTTCCCGAAGCAAAGTTGCAGATTTACGGTGCTTATCCTACACCAAAAATAAAATCATTGCATGAGCCGAAGCTGAATTTTTTTATTTGTGGTCGAGCCGAAAGTTCGTTTGAAGTGATTTCTAAAGCAAGAGTGCTTTTGGCACCCATTCGTTTTGGAGCCGGAATTAAAGGAAAATTATTGGAAGCCATGCAGTTTGGAACGCCAAGTGTTACTACTACGATAGGGGCGGAAGCCATGAATGGTGATTTTTTGTGGAATGGATTTATATCCAATTCTCCAGAAGATTTTGCTGAAAAAGCGATAGAATTATATCAAAATAAAACATCATGGTTAAATGCTCAACAAAATGGTTTTGAGATTATTAAACATCGATTTTTGAGAGATTTATTTGAAGATGCTTTCCTTGAAATGACATTTGATAAATTTGAAAATTTAGAAAAATATCGTCAACGAAATTTTATTGGTTCAATGTTGATGCATCATTATTTGCAGAGTACCAAGTATATGGCAAAATGGATTGAGGAGAAGAATAAAGCATAAAAAAAGCGAGTCCAAATTGAACTCGCTTTCATATATAGTTTCAGATAAATCTAAGCTAACATAGTCACCGGATTTTCTAAATACGTTCGTAACGTTTGAAGAAATTGAGCACCTGTTGCACCATCAACCGTTCTGTGGTCGCATGCTAAGGTTACTTTCATGGTGTTACCAACTACAATTTGACCATTTCTTACTACCGGTTTTTCGATAATAGCTCCTACGGATAAAATAGCAGAATTAGGTTGGTTGATAATAGAAGTAAATTCTGTTATGCCAAACATACCTAAATTAGAAACCGTAAATGTGCTTCCTTCCATTTCGGCAGGTTGTAGTTTTTTGTTTTTAGCTCTTCCGGCTAAATCTTTCACTGCAGCACCGATTTGCGTTAAACTCATTTGGTCTGTAAATTTCAATACAGGAACTACAAGTCCATCTTCAACAGCTACAGCAACGCCAATGTTTACGTGATGATTGATAACCGTTACATCCTCTTTCCATTGTGTATTTACTTGTGGGTGTTTTTTCAATGCCATTGCACAAGCTTTCACCACCATATCGTTAAATGACACTTTAGTATCCGGAACAGTATTGATAACAGCTCTCGATTTCATGGCTTCATCCATGGCTACTTCAATCGTTAAGTAGTAATGTGGAGCGGTAAATTTAGATTCAGAAAGACGACGAGCAATGGTTTTACGCATTTGCGAGTTTTTCACTTCTTCTGAATAGGTTTCTCCAGCTGGTACGAATGGTTGAACAGCAGCAACAGGTTGAGCAATAGTTTCTTGTTGTACTGCTTTTTGTGGGGCAACAGCTGTAGGAGTGAAGTTTTCAACATCACTTTTTACAATTCTACCATTTTCTCCAGAACCTTTTACTTGAGCAAGGTTGATTCCTTTTTCTTTAGCAATTTGTCGGGCTAATGGTGAGGCAAAAATCCTTCCGTTTGTTTCGGTGGAAGAGGATGCTTCTTCTATATTTTCTGTGGATGGTTTAGCATCTTCTGATTTACTTTCTGTTTTTTCAGCTTTAGGAGCTTCACCACCTTTAGTGAAATTTTCAGCAATACCCGAAACATCCGTTCCTGCGGGACCAATAATAGCTAAAACGCTATCAACTGGAGCAGACTGACCTTCTTGTACACCAATGTAAAGTAATGTTCCGGAATTGAATGATTCGAATTCCATTGTAGCTTTATCCGTTTCAATTTCGGCAAGAATATCACCTTCTTTCACTGAATCGCCAATTTTTTTCAACCAAGTAGCAACGGTGCCATCTGTCATGGTATCACTCAAGCGAGGCATGGTTACAACTTTTACTCCGGCAGGAATTTCGGCAGCAGCTTTCGGTTGAGTTTCCTCTTTTTTGGGAGCTTCTGAAGCATTTGAATTACTATTCGATGTTACAGCACTTCCTCCGGCTAATAAACCGGAAATATCTTCACCTTCTTTGCCGATAATGGCTAACAAAGAATCAACGGGAGCTGATTCGCCTTCTTGGATTCCGATGTGTAACAACGTACCTGAGTCGAAAGATTCAAATTCCATTGTTGCTTTGTCGGTTTCAATTTCAGCTAAAATATCACCTTCTTTTACGGTATCGCCAACTTTTTTAAGCCATGTTGCTACAACTCCTTCTGTCATTGTATCACTTAAACGTGGCATGGTTATAATTTTTGCCATAGTGCTTATAGTTTATGTGGGATGAAAGGATAGTTTTCTTGTTCGTACACTACGTCATACAATTGTTGTACTTCCGGGAACGGAGATTCTTCAGCGAATTTTTCGCATTCATCAACCAAGTCTTTCACACGTTGATCAATTACTTCAATTTCTGCATCAGTAGCATAATTGTTTTCTTTGATAATATCTAAAACTTGTGTGATAGGGTCAATTTTTTTGTATTCTTCTACTTCTTCTTTACTTCTGTATAATTGAGCATCAGACATGGAGTGACCTCTATAACGGTATGTTTTCATTTCTAAGAAAGTAGGTCCGTCTCCACGGCGAGCTCTTTCGATTGCTTCGTGCATGGCTTCGGCTACTTTTACCGGATTCATTCCATCAACCGGTCCGCATGGCATTTCATACCCTAAACCTAGTTTCCAAACATCGGTATGGTTGGCAGTTCTTTCTACAGAAGTTCCCATAGCATATCCATTATTTTCACAAATGAATACAACAGGAAGTTTCCACAGCATAGCCATATTGAAGGCTTCGTGAAGCGAACCTTGACGAGCTGCACCATCTCCAAAATAGGTTAAGGTAACCCCACCAGTATTAAAATATTTATCTGCAAAAGCCATTCCGGCACCAACCGGGATTTGAGCCCCTACAATTCCGTGACCACCATAAAAACCGTGTTCTTTTGAGAAAATGTGCATGGATCCACCCATTCCTTTGGATGTTCCGGTAGCTTTTCCGTAAAGTTCAGCCATTACTTTTCTGGGGTCAACTCCCATTCCGATAGGTTGAACGTGGTTTCTGTAAGCTGTAATCATTTTGTCTTTAGACAAGTCCATTGCGTGCAATGCTCCGGCTAAAACAGCTTCTTGACCGTTATATAAATGTAAAAACCCTCTCACTTTTTGTTGGATGTAAACGGCAGCTAATTTGTCTTCAAATTTTCTCCAAAACTGCATGTCTTCATACCATTGCAGATAAACTTCTTTGGTGATTTTTTTCATTTTATTTTTTCTTAAATCTTAGGTTTGATTGGTTGATGCAAATTTTGGATTGTCCATAAAATTGCGAGTAGCAAAAATAAGACATCCTAAGTAGATGTAAAAATATAATCGTCTTAAATTAACAATCTTTGTGAAAAGTTATTTACGATAACGTTTTAGTTGGGAAAATTATTTTACAGAAAATTTTTGTCAAATACCAAGGGTAAAAGGTTGGTTAGTGAATCGGATTTGTAAATTTCACCAGATTCTCCCATAAAATAAATTTCAATAGGGGTGTTCTGTTTGAATTCATATTCGGCTATTGATTGACGACATGAGCCACAAGGTGGAATAGGAGCCGTAACCGGTTTTGCATCTGAGGTAGCAGAAATAGCCAATTTTAAAATTTTGGCGTCCGGATAGATGGCTCCGGCTTGAAAAATAGCCACACGTTCTGCACAAAGACCGGAAGGGTAGGCGGCATTTTCTTGGTTGGAACCCAATACCGTTTTTCCGTTGTCTAATAAGATGGCGGCACCTACTCTAAATTTTGAATAAGGTGCATAAGCTTTTTTTCGGATGGCAATAGCTTCTTCCATTAAGATTTTAATTTCTTCCGGAAGTTGTTCTATGCTTTCAAATACATTAAATTCTGTTGAGATGGTAATTTTTTTCATAGTATTAGGGGAAAAAAAATCCAAATTTCAACAGAAGAAATTTGGATTTTTTTTGAATTAATTCACATGTTAATATTCATCGTATTTGTCACCAAAACTGAAGGATAATGAAAATCTAAGTGTATTCTCGAGAGGGTTTCTCACATTTGAAGCAGAGAATAGATAAGATACATCCAGTTTTACAACATTGTATTTAAATCCGGCTCCAAAAGAAAAGAATTTTCTAGCTCCTTTTTCTACACTTTCATTGAAATATCCCAATCGTAATGCAAACGAATCTTGATAGTTGTATTCTGCACCAACAGCCCACGTAAACTCTTTTAATTCTTCACTAAAACCATCTGGAGCATCACCAAAAGATTGGAAAATTCCGGATACCCAGCCTATGCTTCTGTAGTCATTATTTATAAGAGTTTGATCAAGACTATTAATCTCTCCATCTCCATTTACATCTTCAAGTTTTTGGGGAGTAGGTACTAAAAGTTTATTCACTTCTAGATTTAAACCTATTTTGTTGTAATCATCAAAGATAAAATCAAATCCGGTTCCTAATTTTAAATTGGCTGGTAAAAAGTTGGATGTTAATTCACCAGAAATATCACCATCGTAATTGATTTTTGGGCCTAAATTTTGGAAATTAAATCCAGCTCTCCATCTCCCGTTAAAATCATTATAGGCAATTTCTTCAGATTGGTAAAAACCGGCAATATCAACCGCAAATGAGCTTGCTGCAGAAGCGTCACCTTGTGAGTCGGGGATTCTGAGTTGAGAACGAATATATCTTCCGGCTACAGCCATGGAAAAACGCTCGCTCAATTTTAAGGCATATGATGCATCTATGGCTAATTCATTTGGACTTACAATATTGGGGACATCGTCAAAATTTTGTCTAAGTTCAATATCACCCAATCCAAAAAAGCGTAAGCTTCCTGCAAAAGCACTTCTTTCGCTAATTCTATTGAAATAATTCAATTGTCCCAAAGAAATATCGTTTACCAAATCGGTTAGATAAGGGGTGTAGCTTATAGCAAATCCTTGTTTTTCAAGTGAAAAGGCATATTTTGCCGGGTTCCATTGTTGCGAATAAGCATCGGATGAAGTAGCTACTCCAATATCGGCCATACCGGCAGCACGAGCATCGGCAGCAACCAAGAGAAAGGGTACGCCGGTTGTAATAACACGTGTAGGTTCTTGAGCAAATGAATTAGAAATGGAGAAAAAGCAGATTAGTATTACGGTTATTTTTTTCATTATATCATCTAAATAAGATTTAACAAATATAGTACTTTATTAAAGGATTACAAGTTTTTCTATTTTTTCGGTTTTTTTATTGGTAAGGTTTGATTTGACGGTTAATTTATAGATGTATACCCCTTTTCCAATTTTATCTCCAAAATCATCTTTACCATCCCAAGTTATTTCTCTTGAGAGAAATCCTTCGGTATTGATAACTTGATTTATGGTTTTTACGATTTTTCCGGTAACGGTAAAAATTTGGACTTGAACATCTAAGGGTTCAAAAGGGCGATTGTGAGAAAACCAAAACTGAGTATAATTAACAAAGGGATTGGGGTAGTTTAAAACATTGGTTAAACTTAGAGTTTCGTCGCCAAGTACGATAAATTGAATTTCTGCAGTAACCGGATTGTTGTAAACATCCCAAGCTCTAAAAGTAATGGTGTGTAAACCTTTGGCTAAATTTCTGAATGGGAAGCGAACTTTTCCACGAGTATAATCGTCAAGGGTTGTTTCATAATAGTCATTCAAGACGTAAGGATTGTTTTCGTCACCGTCTAAAATTGCAACAATATCATGACCAATGCCACTCGCTGTATTTATGCCGTTTTCATCTTCTAAAAAAGCCAGAAAAATTGGGTTTTCATTGGTTATTCCACCCGAAATAAATGTTTCATCATTCATATACAATTTCACTCTCGGGCCTAGGTTGTCATCGGGTGCATTTTCATTGATTCCGCCAATTTGAATTGTGGTATTAAAACCGGTTTGGTTTTGTAGAGTGGGCTGATTGCTTTTGGCGTAAAAACTAATTCTGCCATTGCCTAGTGGAATAGAAATGTCTCTTGGAACTATAAACTCTAAAGAAAACATTCCATTTACCACACTCGCATTTCCTCTAAAAATGGTTTCGCCCAAAGTTTGAAAATTCATTAATATAAGTTGTCCGCCAATTCGAGTTCCATCGTTACCTAAAGTTGTTCTATTAATGGGTTTGTCAAAAATTTGTACCGCAATATCTCCATTATAATTTGATAAAAGATTGTTGCCATTTAAGTCTCTAACTTCGCCGGTCAACTTGATTTTACGTAACGCATTGAGAACAACAGTGGAGTTGTTTATGGGTTCATCGTTAATTTGCGTTAAAACTATACTTGGTTTTGGGATAGCCAACTTTAGAGCGGGATCCCCAATGTAAAATACCATTAAGGTATTGTTATTATAGGCGTTCTTGGATCTTCTTAAAGCTTCTGCAATTGTAATTTCCTCATTTGAGTTGAATCCGTATAAAAAGGAAGAAAAGAAATTGTTTATGTCTTGTCCGGTTTGAACACCAATTTGCCTTGTAGTTGTTACCAGTGAAATTGCTCCTCCACTTGGGTTCCAATAAGTAAATTCGCCTGCAGTTTGTCTGTAAGGATTGTCAAAACGCGTGAACTCACACGTTACAGTTACTACAAGAGGATATCTGAAGCGATTGTTTAAACGTTGAGCATCTGATTTTTCAAAAATTCGCTCTCCGGCAAGTTGTTCTTCCCCTCCATGACCAAAATAGTTAAAAACTAAAGAGCCCTGCTGTATTGTATTTATTAGGTCCTGTTTCAGTTTTGGATACCTTTGGCCGCCTGCGGTTGCTTCCTGAACATAGGAGTCGGCATGCAGTTTTATCACATTTACAAATGGTTTTTGAAAACTGATAGTATTACCTAAATTGTCCAATTGTTGTTGAATAACCCCTTCCCAGCTCTCATCTACATCATCTGACACCAATGTAAAATTGTTTCTCCATCTGCCATAGGAATTAATATCGTGGTATTCGATTACTTTGGTAACCATCTCACGGGCTTGAGCTATACTGGAAACAAGCATCCTGCCCACAGCTATATCCAGGCCATCTATGCTGGAAAGCATTCTTCCTTCGTTGGGGTCCATCATCCCAAAAAAATCATCAGACATGGTTGAACTTAGCAAGGAATTGCTGTTCAAACTATGAAAAATGGGTACTATATTGGTGTTGTTGGGAATTCGGTTTTTGAAATCAAATGAAGCATCTCCAAATAAATTCACATATTTGACTCTATTCCCAGGATTTGAGGCATTAAAATATACGTATTTTATAAAATTGCGAATGGCACCAATATCTTGTTTGCCTGAAGAAAACTCATGATATATTTTGTCTAACGGAACAACTTTTACGATTAATTGGCTTTGATTTCTATGAAAATTTGCCAATCGCTCAGCTTCGGAGACTAAATTTTGCGGACATATAATTAGATAGTCAACATCGGTATTTTGACCTTGAGCATCATTAAATACGGTTCCTTTTAAATTTTGATTGGCTACTCTGGGTTGAGAATCTCGTAGAGGTGTAAAATAATCGGAAGGGTCCAGAGCAATAAAATTTCGGGTAGAGCCTAAATTGACTTTAAACGAAAAATTGGGAGAACCATTATTTTCTTTTTTGCTAACATTATAAATATCGGTTATATCCCAAATTTGACTGATGTTTGTGGCATTTCCAATTTGATATTCGCCAATACCCAAAAGTGAAGCTATTTCTGTGTTTGTAAAACGAAATTGTTTTCCAAAACCCAACAAATTTCTTCTAGCTCTCAAAATAATATAATTTAAAAAAGCTCTTGAACTGGGTACGCCATTATTATTGTAAGTAAATGAAACATTAACCGTTTCATTAGAAGGTATAGTAAAATTTGAATTGGCAATCGAAAAAAGTTGACTGCTAAAGTTAGGAATTGCAGTGAAACCAAGAGTTTCTTCTTGATTGGCAATATTTACTCTCATCGTAGTGTTAACAAAAGAAGCAGCACCGGCATTTACGGTTACATTAATTTGTGAGCCTGCCACAATATTTCTAAAGTTAAATGCTAATGTTAATGGGTTTTGACTGGAAATTTGTTCACCATACCAAGTTCTTCCAATTCTGCCAATATTATTAAGGTCTCTCTCATGAAATTGATAATCGTCAAATTGGGTTAAAAGAGTGGTGCTGGCACCGTCCGGTTCATTCAAAATTCCTATTCTTTTTCCTATTCCTCCGTTGGAAGTAACGTAATAATAGGATTTATCTTCATAGAGGTTCAAATGTGTTAAGCTTTCAGTATTCCAGTTGTCCATCCCTTCGGCATAAAACAAAATGTAATCATCCGGATTAAATATGCCGTCTTCTTCTCCTATAAATTGAATGGCATTTTCTGTCAAATCTGCCGGATATTCAATACTGTTCAAAAGCGGAATCATTCTGCCTCCATTGCCGTAAATCTTTATTCTTCTGGGGTCAACGTTGGTATTCATGCCAAGCTGACTTAAAAAAGCTCGTGTTATTTTATAAACACCCGATTTTTCAACATAAAACCTATACCAATCACCGGTAGCTAGAACAGAATTTTGTATAGTGTTGAAGTTTTCAACGGCATTATTGCTATTTCTTAGGGTACTGGAATTAAGAATTTCATAACTCAATTGCAATGAAGTAACTTTTTTGAATCCTTCAGTTGTTTTGATTATTGGTGAAAAAGTAAATAAAGTTTGAATGGTTTCTTTGGCAAAACTACTTTTTGCTATTATTTTTAATTCAGAAGGAATTCCCGTGCTGTTTAAATCGCCAAGTTGGTTGAGTGTAATAGTTTCATAGGTAGCCGAATTTATTTTAACAGAGTTTTCATTTACTAAACCATTGGTGTTTATTTTTTGATTAAAGAAAATCTGTTTGTTTAAATCGTCGTATTGAAAGTTTTCAAACTGAAAATTAGGAATGCTCAGGTTGTAATGGTCAAATATGAGTTTGTTAGATTCATTCCAATTAATTGTTATAGAAACATTGTTTTGAGCCAAAACAAATAAAGAATTCAGTAATATAAATAGGAATAAAATTTTTTTCATAACAGAAAATAAACGTAGGGAATGCAAATTTATTACAAACCAATGATATTTTGTAGATAATAATTATATACTAAACTATTTTTTTTTGCGTTACTATGGTGTTAAAATACTGTAAAATTGTAATTTTGACAATTATTTTAAAAAACGGTTGTAATATAAAGGTTAATTGCTATATTGCGGCACTAAATTTATTACCTACTTAATAGTATGAAAGTAAACAAAAAGATGACTTTAAAGCTACTACTTGTATTAGTAGTAATGTTTGGTTTTGCTAGTTGTAGCAAAAAGTCTAGCTCCAAAAACTCGTCAACTGCTACCGGTTGGAAAATCAACGATAAAAAAGGTGGTTTTCAGTACGCTTCAAACTTCAAAAAGCAAGAAGCAGCCCCAGGGCTTATTGCAATTGAAGGAGGAACTTTTACTATGGGAAAAGTTCAAGATGATGTAATGCATGATTGGAACAATACGCCAAATCAGCAACATGTTCAGTCGTTTTTTATGGACGAGCATGAAGTAACTAATTTAATGTATTTGGAATACTTGGATTGGTTAAAGAGAATTTTTGACCCCAATGATGAAAATTATAAAAACATTTACGAAGGTGCCTTGCCGGATACCTTAGTGTGGAGAGATCGTTTGGGTTATAATGAAACGATGACCAACAACTATTTGAGACATCCTGCTTACAAAGACTACCCTGTTGTAGGTGTAAATTGGATTCAAGCTGTTGAGTTCTGTAAATGGAGAACCAATCGTGTTAATGAAGATATCTTGGAAAAAAACAAGTATTTGAAAAAAGATGCGAAGTTGATGGATGCTTCTGCAGAGAAATCTTTTGATACAGAAACTTATATCAATACACCAAGTCAGGCTTTTGGTGGAGATGAAGAAATTGTACTTAAAGGAAGAGGTGGTAAATCTAAATCAACTACCAATCGTGCCGGTGAAACGGTTGAGCCTAAAAATGTTTATGCTCAAAGAACTTCGGGTTTATTACAACCAGAGTACAGATTGCCTACCGAGGCAGAGTGGGAATACGCTGCTGTAGCCAATGTAGGAAACAGAGAGTTTAACCTGTATCAAGGACAAAAGAAATACCCTTGGTCAGGAAGTTATACACGTTCAGGTAAAAGACAAGTTAGAGGAGATCAATTGGCTAACTTCAAGCAAGGAAAAGGAGATTACGGTGGTATTGCAGGATGGTCTGATGATGGTGCAGATATTACTCAAGTAGTTAAATCTTATCCTCCAAACGATTTTGGATTGTATGATATGGCTGGTAATGTTAGTGAGTGGGTTGCCGACGTGTACAGACCTATTGTTGATGATGAAGCAAATGACTTCAACTACTACCGTGGGAACGTTTACATGAAAAACAAAATCGGTCAAGACGGAAAATTAGAGTTAGTTTCAACAGAAACTATAAAATACGATACATTAGCAAACGGTAAAATTATTGCCAGAAGTTTGCCAGGTCAAATTGCTCAGGTTCCTGTAGATGAAAAAGAAACGTATTTAAGACAAAACTTTGATAAAAGTGATAACAGAAATTATCGCGATGGTGATAAGCAGTCTATTCGTTACTATAAGTTCGGTTCTGAGGACGACTCAGAAGCTACTAAAGAGAAAAACAGAATGTATGATGCTCCAAAACATAAAGTTTCTGCAGACACTACTCAAGGTGGATTAATCAGAAAATACGATACATCGTCAAAACGTACAACCTTAATTGATGATAATGTAAGAGTTTACAAAGGAGGTTCGTGGAGAGATAGAGCTTATTGGTTAGATCCGGCACAAAGACGATTCTTCCCACAAGATATTGCTACTGATGATATCGGTTTCAGATGTGCGATGTCTAAAGTAGGTCCAAAGTCTAATAAAAAATCGGCTAAAGGTAAACCTAAAGCTTCAAGATAATCAAGATACAATATGTACGCAAAAGCCCTTTTAGGGCTTTTGTTTTTTAAACCTAGTATATGAATATAGAGTTCATTCATTCTTTGTTTTTAAAATCTTCAGGGGTTGTTATTGATACACGTAAGGTGGTAGCAAATTCCTTTTTCGTAGCTCTTAAAGGAGCTAATTTTGATGCAAATACATTTGCAGCCCAAGCACTCGAAGCAGGAGCCTCTTTTGCTTTAATTGACAATAAGGCTTATTATATTGATGAGCGAACACTGTTGGTAGACGATTGTTTGATAGCCTTACAAGAACTGGCTAAATATCATAGAAAATATCTTGGGTTAACAATTCTTGCTTTGACCGGAAGTAATGGCAAGACTACAACGAAAGAGCTTATTCAAGCTGTCTTGTCTCAATCGTATAAAACCAAAGCTACATTTGGCAATTTAAACAATCATATTGGGGTTCCTTTGACTCTTTTGTCTTTTACCAAAGATATAGAAATAGGGATAGTAGAAATGGGTGCAAATCACCAAAAAGAGATTTCATTTTTATGTGAATTAGCTCAACCTAATTTGGGATATATTACCAATTTTGGAAAAGCTCATCTTGAAGGTTTTGGTGGTGTTGAAGGTGTGATTAAAGGTAAAAGTGAGATGTACGATTTTTTCAATTCTGGAACGGGAAAAGTTTTTGTTAATGCAGATGACCCAATTCAATTGGAAAAGACAGTTGCAATTCCGAGAGTTACTTTTGGACACAATACTAAAAGTGTAGATTATCCATTTTCAAAAATAGAATCCAATCCCTTTGTTGTTGTAAACTATCAAGATTTTGCTTTTAAATCAAACTTAATAGGAGCTTATAATTCCACCAATATTATGGCTGCTATAACTATTGGATTATATTTTAATGTGTCGATACAAAATATCATAAGAGGAATAGAAAATTACACGCCAGACAACAATAGATCACAGATAATTGCCAGAGGCAATCATGAAGTGCTTTTGGATGCTTATAATGCCAATCCTAGTAGTATGGAAGCGGCTATTTCAAATTTCTTAAAGCTTGATAAGCATTCTAAAATATTGATTCTAGGTGATATGTTTGAATTGGGTAATGAGAGTGGTTTTGAACACCAGAAAATTGTAAATCGACTTCAGGATGAATCTGGGATTCTCTGTTTTTTTGTGGGAAGTCATTTTTATGCCTCTAAAAAGGAGTTGTCGCATTTCAAATTTTACACTACCTATGAAGCTTTTGAAGATGATTTTGTCCCGGCAAAAATACCAACGTTTTATTTGATAAAGGGATCTAGGGGAATGTCACTTGAAAGAATTGTTCCTAAAATTGTATAAATAGATTTAAAAATAGGAGTGGGTCATATTGGATTCGAACCAATGACTTCCACGTTGTCGACGTGACACTCTAAACCAACTGAGTTAATGACCCAAATAAAAAAAACTCCTTAAAAAATTAAGGAGTTTTTTTGTGGGCGATGAGGGTTCAAAACCTTATCTACAATCCCTTGATATATAGTTAAATATAAACTTTAAAAACTACTTGGTCTCGATAATGCTCCTTTTTTGGGATGCAATTATTCCTAAATCTTAATAGTGTAAAGTTAGTAAATAATGAGGTATTTAGCAAATTAATCTAAACCAAAAAATGAACTAGTTGTAATTAAATACGAGAGTTTTTTAAGAATAGTTATTCTAGTTTATCATTTTAAAATACTACCCAAAAATGAGCGGTTCTACTTGTTCAATTTTCAAACCTGTGTATTGACAGAACTCTTCAATTGTTACTAATTCATTATCAAGTTTGTTGTTGCTTTTCTTGATTGCTTTTAATATTCTGGTACTCTGTTTGTAACTTTTACCAGTGATTCGTTCAATGTCTTTTGGATAGATACATATTCTTTTCGGTGTCGCTTTCATACTTTATCCATGCCTTTGATTAGGCTTTGACTACTTTCTGAGTTACAGAAAATCTTTTGCAATTTAACTATATTTTTTTAAACAGAAGTAGCGGACATTTGAGTCGATTATGGACATTTAAGTTCATTTTGGACATTTTGGACTTTCGTAGTTTTTTCTTTAGAATAATGAGTTGTAATCTTTGCTGAGATCATTTGAGACTGTTGCAACAAAATTTAAAATGATGGAGTCGTGAGAGGTTTGTGAAAGCAAACCAAATGTTGAATTAAATTTTGAAGTTATGGCTAGACAGAAAGGCATAATTAAATTGAAAGGTACTATCGGAGATATTACCTTTTACAAAACTCAAGATGGCCATTTAGCGAGAGAAAAAGGCGGCATCGACGCTAGTAGAATCGCGAGTGATCCAGCGTTTCAGAGAACGCGAGAAAATGGAGCTGAGTTTGGACGTGCCGGGAAAGCCGGAAAGATTTTGAGAACTTCTTTGAGAGCTTTGCTTTTGAATTCTGCTGATAGTAGAATGGTGAGCCGATTGACTCAGCGAATGATGAAAGTGATTCAAGCTGATGAAGTGAGTGAGAGAGGTTTGAGAAATGTGATTGATGGTGAGGCTGAATTACTAACGGGTTTTGAGTTTAACATTCGTGGAAAACTTGGTACAAGTTTGTATGCACCCTTTACAACCAACATTGATCGAGTTACGGGTGAAATGAGTGTTGATTTGGTACCGTTTGTGCCAGCGAACATGATTGCAGCTCCTACCGGAACGACTCATTTTAAAATTATTTCTGCGGGAGCGGAAGTTGATTTTGAAGCAGAAACGTTTGTGGTAGAGAATTCTGAAACTGCGATTTTACCTTGGAATGCTTTGCCAACGGTAGCAATTAACCAAGTGAATACTGTTACGCCAAACAGTACAAAGCCTTTGTTTTTGGCTCTTGGTTTAGAGTTCTATCAAGAAGTGAATGGGCAAATGTATCCGTTGAAAAACGGTGCATTTAATCCACTTTCCTTGGTGCAAGTTAGTGGCTTGTAGAAGATGGTTTTAGTATTGTCAAGAACTTATTTCCCTGATGGAACAAATGGTAAACTCGAATGCGAAGGTAAATTGATTTGCAATACAATTGAATTACCGTGGAAGATGAACGAAACGAAGGTTTCCTGCATTCCTGAGGGGAAATATTTTATTAGAAAGCGATACAGTGCCAAATACAAATGGCATTTGGAAGTGAAGGATGTTCCAAATAGAAAATTTATTCTTTTTCATCCTGCTAACAATGCTCAAAAGGAATTACAAGGCTGTATTGCTCCTGTTACAAAACTTTCTGGTCCTGGACTTGGTTTGATGTCTCGGAAAGCTTTTAATAAGCTGAAAGATATTGTTTATCAAGCTTTGGATAACAAAGAAAGTGTCGAATTAATTGTTCAATCCTAGAAATTACGATTATGAATAAAATTGTAGAGAGAGCTACCGCTCCCACACCAAAGTTTTTTAAAGTGCTTCGAACTATTGGATTGGTATTAGCTACTGTTGGTACTGCTGTTTTAACTGCACCAGTTTCTTTGCCAGTAATTGTGACTACCGTTTGTGGTTATGTTGCAGTTGCTGGTGGTGTTATCTCAGCTGTAAGTCAGTTGACTGTTGAGAGGAATGAACAGCCACAGTAATTCAACTTTGGTTGGAACAGCCGGAGGTACTTTTTTGAGTATAGTACCGAATTTGAACTCAGAGGATTTAATTAAAACAGTTATTTTAGCGACTGTTGGAGCTGTAGTGAGTTTTTCAATTTCGGTGTTGCTTAAATACCTTTGCAAGAAGCACAAAAAATAAGTTTAACTCTCGTTGTGGTGACCTTAGAGTTAGACAAAATGAAAGCCCAAACCGAAAGGAATGGGCTTTTTTAGCTTTAGACTTCACCAAATTGATTGATTACAACCTCAACAATTACTACTTCGGAATTATACCAATACAAATCGTTGTATTTTGCGTAATCTAAGGCTTTGGTTCTACTATCAAAAGCACCAAAAAGAACTCTTGATTCTTTTGATTTCCAACTGTCTGTTTGAAATAATAAAAAAATGCTCATAGGATTATTTTAAAGGTTAAATACGATTATTTTTTGCAATAGCGATATAAAATGACTCTTCTTAAATCATTGATTAAATTGATGTTTTCATGAAATTGTTTTTCTTTTTGCTCCAGCACTTTGAGAGCTGCTACATTTTTTTTGTGTTGTTCAAAATCGGTCATCATTTCATTTGCTTTAAGGTTTAGGTTTTTAGCAAAGTCATTGATTCGGATGTATGGAATTACGGAACCGATAAGGAATTGATGCCAAAATTTTACTCTCCATAAGCTTTTGCAGATGGATTCCAAGTTTTCGCAATCTTCTGAACATTGGAAAATGATAACAAAGCAATTCGGGCAGGGTTCATCTAAAGGTTTGCCTGTGTTTAACCCTTTGTTTAGGATGAAAAAATGAGGATTTGCGTATTTTACTCCGTTTTGGTGGTGCTTCATTTTAAAATTTATCATATCGTGGCTTTTAAGGATTTATCGACTGGACACACTTTCCCATTAAAATTTTTTCAAAAGAAAAAAAGAAAAAAAAGAAAGCACTCTCGTCAAGTGGAGGGTTTCAAAAAAGCAAGTTTTTTTTAAAAAATACTACCACCCTGATTCGTCCTATGGAAGTTGGGATTTGTTGCTTGGTCGGAAAGTTGTTGTAAAAACGTATGGGTGGTGGAGATTTTTTAAAAAACCCGCAGGGCTTGAACTTGCTTTTTTGTAAACTTGGAACTTAACTTTGCTCTCTTTTTTTTATTTTATTTTTTTGCTTTCGGAGCAGGATTTTTCTTTGGAAGTCGGTTCTTTTTGTTTCGGAGTCGTGGTCGTCTTGCAAGGGTTTCAAATTTTGGGGCTGGACAAAAAACAAAAATTCAATTAATAACGCTTTTGTCCGGAACCGAAATTTGAAACTCTTGCTGCACTGTTTGATTTTTTGTGGTGCTTGAACGTGATAGTATTTAGTAGCAGTCTCAGTCAGCAATGTTTTGCTATTGAAAATGGGAAGCACCTCAAAAAAACAATGCAAATACTACCGAGTGCGTGGGCAGTAGCGAAAGCAAGTGTGTGGTTTTTTGATTTGTTAGTATTTACTTTCTGATTGCTTTTTTGGGTGCTGATGCTTCACTTGTCATTAAATAAAAAGGCTTGAAGTTTGAATGATTTTCTTAGAAATTCTAAAGCATTAGCAACCAGAAAGCAATTACTACTCCATATTCTGACAAATCAAAAAAACATACTCTTGCTGGGCAATTTTATCTTTTGAGGGTGCATGATTTAATTAGCTGGCAGTCTCAGTCACAGTTAGCATTTTTCTTCTATTGAAAAGTTTATGCACCTTCAAAAGATAATGCAAATACTTCCTATTTAAGCGGTTAGTTGATAAAAACAAATGGGTAAAACATCCTTTGGAAAAAGGCTTTTAAGCAAACGATAAACGTTCTTATGAAAACACGAAGTAAGCCCCGCGAAGCCACGTGTTTTTGGTAGCTGGGTGGTGCGAGGAAAGCTGCCAAAAATGTGTGGCTGGAGCGGGGCTTTTGAGCGTTGGCCGAGCGGCTTTTTTACATAATGTTATTATAGGGCAATGCACCATCTTGTTTTGGAGTACGATTTTCTTTATTGCCCTATAATGCCACATTATGTAAAGAAGCTTTGGGAAAGTTTTTGTTGCCTTGCACTATTTATCTATCGGAGGGACAAACTCCTGGCATACAAAAACTTTTGGAGCGTTGGGAAGGAGTGGCAATTTTAACTTACTATTTATGACATAATGTCATTCTTAAGAAATTGTTGTGCATAATTTATAATTATTTTGTCTTTTTATTAAGAAAAAATTAAGAGGCACAGAGTTTGATTAGTTTTTAAAAAAAATCTTAAAATATTAACAATGTAAAACAAAAAACTATGCCTGTATCTAAAAATCCTCAAATTAAATATTACCCTGTTAATAATGGTGATATGTCATTAATTACCTTAGCAGATAAAACAACAATTTTGGTTGACTGTAACATTAAAGTAGCATCAAAAGATGAAAATGATAAATCCGTATATGATGTGAAGAAGGATTTATTAGATTCCATACAGGATAGAGATGGAATTCCATATCTTGACGTGTTTATTTTAACACACGGAGATAAAGATCATTGCTTAGGATTTAAAGACAACTTTTATCAGGGAGATCCAAAAAAATATTCTAAAACTGATAAAGAAAATGGTCTCATAATGATGGATGCCATGTGGTTTTCACCAATGATAGCAGAGCAGTATACTAATGACCATGAAGATGCTTATCAACAAGAAGCAGAAAGAAGATTAGAAGTTCAAAGAAGTAATTCTGATGATAAGTTTTTGCCAGGTAATCGGATTAGAATAGTAGGTTATGATGGCAGTAAGCAATATGACGATCTTAATCATTTGAGATCGAAGCCGGGTGAATTGGTTACAAAATTTAATAACGTGGAACAAACAACTTTTTCGATTTTTATTCATGCTCCATTTAAAATACAACTTGATTCACCTGAAAAAGACAAGAATTCTGCAAGTATAGTATTTCAGGCAAGATTTAAAGAATATAGTTGGAATACTGATTTTTCATGTTTAGCAATGTTTGGAGGAGATTCTGACCACACAACTTGGAAGCAAATAGTTGAGAGAACTAAACGATATAAGAATGACGTAAATCATAATGCGTTAGATTGGGATATATTCATGACACCTCATCATTGCTCTTGGACATTTTTTAATGATACAAGTGAAGATGAACCAATAGAAACGTCAATAGAAGCCTTGGACTATGCTAGACAAGGAGCTTTTATAGTTGCTCCTTGTAAAAAAATTATTAATGACGATGATAATCCCCCACATTATGATGCAAAAAAAGAATACCTAAAAAAAGTTGAATCAAAAGAGAAATTCTTGAATACAGCAATTGAACCTAATGAAGATGAACCAAAACCAATAATTTTTGATATTACGGCAAATGGACCTGCACGAAAAAGTAATGAAAACACTAGTGGTGCTTTAACTTCATCAGGAGGTAGCGGGGCTGCTTCTACTATAATATCGCAGGGATAATGCTGTATAGTGATGACTTAAAAATATATCAAGGAGAAATTAGTCCTATTGTTTCTGAAGCAATTCAAGATATAAAAAAATATTTCAATAGAGACGACCTAAAGATTTACGTGTGGGATACTTTTAATATTGCTGTTGCTGCTGAATTTGAAATCTCGTTACCTTCTAGAGGTTCAATAGATAATCTTATATTATGTATTGAACCTATATTAATTAAGATTTCCTTAGCAAAATACCCTGAACGTGCTCCTACAATAATGTCAGATAGGAAAAATTTTCCAAAAAACAGATTGCCACATTTATATTATAGTGCTGATGGCAAACCAGCTGTTTTATGTTTAGTTAGAGCTAATCTGAACCAATGGTTCTCAACTGTAACAATGGCAGATTTTTTGCTTGTTGGTTCTCAATGGTTTTATAAAGCCGCCTCAGGTACACTTTTAAAGGATAATGATGAGTTTGACCCAGTTAGATTGGAAAATAACACATCAGGAAAACATATTTTCAAATATGAAACTTTTAGAGATATAGTAATCGAAAATAATCGGTTTGTCTCTCATTTTCCAATGGCTTTAATATTGAGTTGCATTTACGAGTCGCAAAATAGTTACAATGAAACATTTAAATCAATTACCGCTATTCCCTTTGTTACTCTCGAAATTTTTAATAATTCAATTAAACAAGTTTTTACAAAAATTTTCTCTTCAAAAGATAGTATTAAAGTTTTACCACTTTATTCTCTTTTGGTTTGGGACAATGAAAATTTAATTGAAAATTATTATAGTACAAATTTACCAACTACTTATGGAGAATTAAAAATTTTTCTAAATCTCAAAGGAATAGATATTGAATCTATGATTTTAAATATTGAAGAATTAGATATAAAATTTAGATTTTATTTACCTATAATTCATACTGTGAATAGACCAAAGAAAGTAATTGGATATGATGGGAATTATGAATTTTTTACTTATTTAATAGACTTGCCCGATGAAGGAATTATTGGTTTAAATGATCAAACTAAAATTTGTATTGCTTCACATTCAGAACCCTTTAGTTCCAAAATTGCTACAATGTTGAGTAATGAAAAAAGAGAAGCAAATACTTTATATGTCGGAGCTGGTTCATTAGGGTCTAAAATATTAATGCATGATGCAAGAATAGGGAAAATGAAAATGGGAGTTGTAGACAATGATAAATTTGAACAGCATAATCTTGGAAGGCATGTGTTGTATTCAAACAAAGTTGGTAAAAATAAAGCAGAAGCTATGATTGATGAAGTGAAGGGATTCTATACACTTGATACCACAAGTGATTTGTTATATTACGATAAATATGTTTCAGACCTAGAAGATGCTGACATAGACAAATATAGCTTAATAATAGATTCCACAGCTAGCCAACAAGTTTTACAGTTTTTAACTTTAAGAAACCTTAATAAAAACTCTATATATACACGTTGTGAACTTGTGGATGATGGTGAACTTGGATTGTTATATGTTGAAGGGAAAGACCGTAATCCTAGAATGGATGATTTAGTTAATTATACGTGTTTTTTAGCTACAAAAAATCCTGATTTAAAATTGTGGAGACTTAATGATGCTAAAAGAGAGCCTGACACATTGAACATTGGACTTGGATGTAATTCAATAACTACTATTATGCCGGATGATTTGATAAGTTTTCATGCCAGCACGTTTTCTCAGATACTGGCATCATATCCGATGGAAAGTTTTAGTGGAAAAGGGTTAATTTATTTAAATATTTCTAGAAAAAAGAATGGATTTCCAAAAATTTCAAATGAGTACATTGAGGTAGAGCCTTTTGAAATTTTTGAATGCCAAAATAATAGTGGATGGTCTTTGAGATTATTTTCAGGATTGAGCAATATACTTTTACAGTTGTGTAAACAGTATGGCAGGCAAGAAACAGGTGGAGTTTTGGTTGGCGTAGCAAACTATAAAACTAAGATTATCCACGTATTCGATGTTATTGAACAGCCTATAGATAGTGAAGGAACCCCTGTTGCTTTCACACGAGGTATAACAGGATTACCTAAACAAATTGATGATATAAAATTACAAACCGGAGAAGTTATCGGTTATATTGGAGAATGGCATACTCATCCAATGAACTTAGAAAAGTTAAGTATGACAGATTTAAAAACAATTGAAAAGCTAAAAGAGATCAATAAAAAAACTCCCATCCCAACCTGTGCTATAATTGTAACTCAAAAAAAAATTATCCCATTTGTTTTTAATTAGCATTTAAATATAAGGGAAAAGTAATTTTAAAATTGAAATTAACATATTAGTTAATTAGCATTGGACAATATAGTTTTATTTGTATTTCAGTTAAACATGCTGCTTGTTTTATTAAAGAGTTAATTTGATTATCGCTTAAAGATTTCAGATTGGTAGAAACAGATCTAGCAATTCTAAGTTCTTCAACAGTTGGTTGTTTTAATCTGATAACTGAATAATTAATTTTTTTTTCAAGGCTACTTTGGATAACCTCCCAATTTTTACCTTCTATATCCTCTCGCGAAATTTTGTGAGCATCTATGACCTCATCTAAAATAGCACCTCTCTTCAAATTGTCTATAAAACCTTTTATACAGCTATCAAAATCCCAACCTAAGGATTGGTAAGCAACCGATTTTTTATTGAATTTATAATTGTCATATACATGTTGTATCATTTGATAATTTTTTATTCTATTCATAAAAATATCGCTGGTCCTAACTAAAAGTTGCACTACGTTGTTGAAAGAATTTATTCTAGGCATCATGTTTCCCGCATCGCTGACTATAACAATATCACATACATACGAACTATTACCATGCGTTAACTTATGAACACCTTGATTGTCATAAACACCACCATCAACTAAACAAGGCTTAATTTTAGTATAATCTTTTTCATCTTTATAGTATTTTTTTTCTATGTAAATAGGTGTGAAAGCAAAAGGAACGCATGTAGAGGAAGCTACTGCCAAAGAGATTGGGAATTCATCAGGTATAAATTCAATTGATTTTTCACCATTAGAAGGGAATTCATATGAAGAATCACTCATTTTATTCTTAGAAAATGTAAACGGCCTTCCTGTTTCTACGTTTGTAGCATTTATAGCTATTATTGGAGTTTTATTGAAGTCTTTAAGTGTTTTGTTTTCAAAAAACCATTTAGAATATAGCCTATTTATTATTTCACTGACAGGAAATATTCTAAATTGAAATTTAATTATTATAAAAATCGTTATTAATAATAATGGTGTTGAAGCCCAAGCATATTTTGTAAACAATAAAAATATTAATAAGCCGATTATTGATAGACTTGTTGTAATTATAGTTATAAATCGAAATGAAAAATATATTCCTCTAATAATGCTTTTTTTTACAATGCTTACAAGCCCTTTATCAAAACTTTCAAAATCATTCCCTTTTAGACCATAAAGAGCTCCTGTTATAGATCCTCCTGAGATAGTCGAAATTACATCAACTTTATCTAAGAGTTCCATTTCCTTTAACTTTCTTAATGTCCCTAAATGATATATTGTAGCTCTGTAGCCTCCACCTGATAAACTTAAACCTATTCTCCTATCATTTTTCATACTTTATTTTTAAATCGTGATATCAAATTTCGATAATATTATATATTAAATGCTTTTTCCATCAATTCCTGTTCGCTTCTGGAAATTCCGATTTCATTTGCCATTGTTTTCCATTTGTTTGTAACTTCTAAGACTTCTTGTATAATTACCTCCATTTGATTATTGTTTAAACGGAAATATTTACCTACACTTTTTGCTAAATCGAAATCCAATTCATTGTTATCAGTATCAATATTTAAGGCTAAGCCGTCTTTGTCTATGGAAGGATTGAGGTCATAAGCCGGAGATAATATCCAACCTTCTTTGGTTAGTATAAATCCGTGGTTTCTTAAATGATCATCGGTGTTGGAAATGGCTATGTTGAAAATTATTCTTCGCCATAGTTGGTGTAGGTTGGCTTCTATGTTTGCTCCGTGATTACTTATGAATTCTGCTATGTCTAAGTAGCTTGCTTGGTTGTCTCGAATGGTGTCTTCATTATTTCCGGTCATTGTCATTGCGGATGCAAAGTGGATTCGTTCTCCGTTTTCACGGTCGAAACGTTTTGTAAAAAAGGTGTGGTGTTTGCCTAAAATTCTTTCCATACGACAAGGTGCCATTTCAATACCAGCCTTAGTTGCCAATTGATACGCTAAAAATTCCCAAGCTGCTTTGTCAATGGTATCTGTTTTGGATGGAAATTTGGCAATCCAAAGACTTTTATCTGCGTCTAGAATATTGGCTTTGGGGCGAGCACCCCCTAATGATGAACCGGGTGCCATCAATACAGTTAGCCATCGATTTACTTCTTCATTATCCGTATCATTTTCAAAGATATGTGCTGCGTTCTGCAATTCTCTAATGGACGACCAAGGTGGTGTGGGAGCTGTTTTATTATTGTCTAAGAAGTCTCCATCTAAATCTGTTTTAAAACGCAATGCTCCCATACGACTTTCATCGTAAACTCCTAACAAATAATCAATGTCGTAGAGTGTTTTAGGCTTTTCTTTTTTCTCTTTTGCCTTTTGTGCTTCCCTACGTTTCATTAGTGTGCGTCCCCAAGTATCGGGCATACTGTCGAGAAAAATCCCGAAGTTCTCTTTTTGATTTGGATATTGTGGCCCACCATACAATTGTATGTCGGGGTCGAGTAAGAATTGTTGTCCTGATTTGAGCCAGTCCTTATCGTACTCAAAGCTAAATGCTTTCTTGCCTTTGGCTTGTTGTGCAGACAAAATACCAACTATCTTTGGTTCTTGCATTCCAATCCAATGAGCGTAAACGTATATATCGGTTTTTGTGGACATTTTGATTTTTATTTAAGTAGTTCTAGGTCTTGGAGTTTTCTTCCCAGTTCGTCGTCTGCAGCTAGTTTTAGAAAATCATCTTGTAGGCCTAACACTCGTAGTACATTGAAATAGGCACCCATAGCCACACTTGGGCTTCCTTGCTCAATTAGGTGTAAAGTTGATCTCGCAATATCAGCTCTTTCCGCCACTTGAATCATCGTAAGTTTTCGCCTTTTACGAGCCATCTTTATATTTTCTCCCATCTGCTCTAATACTTTCTCGTATTTTGGAAAAACGGATTGCTTTTTACTGGTTGTTGCCATATCAAATGTTTGTTATTCTGAACAAATATACTATTTATGTTTGAAATAACAAACATAATGGTTTTTAGTTGTGGTATAACTTTGGCAAAAAAACCTACTTTTTGCCAAAATTATATAGCAGATTTCTTTTGTTGCGTATTGAGATATACTTTGTATTGCAAACGATAAACTAAAATATTGATAGTAAACTAATGTGGTTTATTGTGTAAAAACAGGTTTATTATTTTGTTTATGAGGTGTTTACTGTTTAACAATTTTTCCACCCACTTATTCACCCACTTATTCACCCACTTTTAGATGTTAATTTCTCTTGAATTGAAAATTATTATTTTTTATTATTCAATAAATCAGCTGCTTAGCAATACGACATAAAGAGATTGTAGGTTAATTATCTACCCACCTTTTCTACCCACTTTCTTGTCTTCACTACTCTATTTTTCAATAATTGAGACAAATATTGAACATTGCGATATGCAATAGGGTCTATGATCATTTATAGTTGTTTTGTCAGGTTGAACCTGATTATTTTACTACGAAACATCTTTTTTATCAGTTAAGCTTTGGCAATGAATAGGATTTAATGCCAAAACTTAATCGTATTCAAAGGAGTCAATGAAAAACTTTAGATTGTATAATTCAAGTACACACTCGTCTTCTAAATCTTCGTTTTTTAGTTGGTCTATTTCTATGAAGGATAGGTCGTTTGCAAAGGATTTTTCACCGATTAAATGTTCGATGTGAACGTATAAAGCTTCTCTAAGTCTCGGGTTGTCTTTATGAACAATGTAGTTTTTGAGTAATACTTTGATGCCAAATTCGTGTGGTTTTCCAGGGACTTCTAATGGTAGAAAATATATTTCACTAATCCTTAGGCTAATACCATAAAATTCTAGTGGTTTATCGGTGCCGTTCTCGTAGGCATCTATATCTATTTCGGGTTGTAGAAATGCTGTTATTTTCCAACGTTCCAGTTTTGGGGCGTGAAAGACCAATAATTCTACTTCTTTGAACAGATAGGGATTTCCGTGGGCTGTTATAATCAGTTCGGATTTCTCGGTTCCGGATTTTATGATGTAGCCCAAATCTTTGTTGTATTCTTTCATAACTTGGGTTAATGCATTTAATTTTTCTAAAGTGACTTCTTTTGGAAGATCGTTTAAAAGAAAGAGAGCTATGTTTTCTTTTTGGAATAGTTGCCAGAAGTTTTGAATTGGATTCATTTTTTTGAGGTGCTAAGGTTATTGGAACGCGGATGAAACAGATTCGCCGGGGCGAAACGCGGATTATTACTGATTTTTATCTTTTGTCTTGAACTGTTTTTTCAAATGCTATTAAATTAACCATCTCCCTTAATCGGGAGCGAACTCGGTTGCCGTAATGGGTTTCTATTTCTGTGGCTGATAGGTTTGTGGTAATGTGGGTTTTTAGTTTTTTAGAGATGAATAGATCATATCTGCTTAATAGAATTTCTGCCATTACGTTGCACTCGTTTCCGAAGTATTTTAGGTTGTTTTCTGTGCCTAAATCGTCGAAGCAATAGGTTCTTGGTTCGGATTGGTAGAGTTTGCCGATGCTGTATTTGTGGATTATTTGGTAGCCGTCCTGGATAAATTCAAAGCTGATGTCACGACAGGGTTTTACGTAGAATTTGTGTTCGGTTGCTGTTAGGTATTTCATTAGGTTCATAAGTGATGTTTTTCCACAACCTATTGGTCCGGTTAATAATATTCCCTTGTCGAGGTTTATTCCATATTGAAAGCAAGTTGGTTCGTCTTTAAGAAAATAGGCAATGAGTTTGTACACGATTGGGTAATCGGTTTCTATTATTTTGAAATGATTGCCGTATAGTTCAATGCCTTTGTTTTCTAGCCATATTATGACTTCTGAATAGCTGTAGTGGGATTTTATATTTTCATTCATTGGGTTGTTTTTTGTTCGCTAAAGCGAAGGTTTTGGAACACGGATGACACAGATTAAACAGATTTACACGGATTTGATAGCTTCGCTATAATGGATTTACGCGGATTTCATTTGTGCTATTTATAGAGTTTTATATTTAACCGCAAAGTCCGCAAAGGATTACGCAATCCCGAAAGCTTTCGGGACGCAAAGCCCTTCGACAGGCTCAGGGTGACAGTTCAGGTTAAAGAGGTTCGGCATAGTTTTTATCGGTTGCTGTGTTAAGGTGTTTTGGTCGATTTGTCGGTGTTGTGTCGGTGTTGTGATTGAAATTGACGCTGTTTATTATCCAATTTTGAGCAGCTGCTTGCCAATTGATCATTGGGATTTTGCCACCGACTAGCCAACCTACACTGGAGAAATAATTGAAGAATTTTTGTGCTTCGAGTCCCGGGAAGTTGTTTTCTTGAAAATAGGTTTTGACAATTTCTATTGTTGGCTTCTCGACTTTGCTCGAAGTGAAAACAAATTCTTTTTCTTTTTTTTTCGCGGAACTTTTTTCTTCTTTTGATTTTTGATTTTTTAATTGAATATTATTTTCTTCTTCAATTTTTTTTGCTTGCTCGTTCAAGTTTGCAACGTTTTTTTCGTTTGAACTGTTTGTATTGTTTATATAGTTTATAGAAGGTACTACTGCTTGTTCAGTACTTGTTTCATTACTAGTACAAGACTTGTTCAGCGCTTGTTCTGAAACCGATTCAATAAGTGGTTCATTTTTTAGTTTTCTCTCACTTTTTGGAGCTGGTTTTAGGTCTTCGGAAAAATTGAATAAAATGACGTGACTTCCCTTAAATGGATTGTAGGATGGCTCGTAGTTGATGTAACCCAAACTGTGTAAGTTCTTCAGGCATTTGTGATAGGTTGCTTTGGAACTGATTTTGCTTATTCGCATTACCTCATCGCGATTAATGCTGATAGGGTTTTTGAAGCGGTTGCAGTTCCAAAACTGGAATAAGGCCATATATAGGCTGACATGGGTTGGATTTAGTGCTTTGTCGAGTACTACTTTTTCGAAGAAGCCGGTTAAATGCTTTATGTAATTCATTTGGACGTATTAAGATTGGAGTATTAAGTATTAAGACTGATTGCTTGAACTGCGTTCAAGCGTTGACCTGCTTTGCAGGAGATACTTCGACAAGCTCAGTATGACAAATTTCCACCTTATTTGAAAAGCGTTGGTATTGCGTTTGTTTTGTTGGTGTTTAGTAGTCTATCGATGTCGGCATTGTCATAATAGAGTGTGCCACCGATTTTGGTGTAGGTTAGGGTTCCATTGATGCGGAGGTTTTGGAGTGTTCCTGGGGATATGTTTAATAGCTTGATGACTTCTTTTGATTTGAGCCATTTTTTTGAGGTTGCGTTATCATCCCCTTTTATAATTTTTTTGATATCAGCTAAAAGTTCATTTTTGAATTGATAGAGGTCTTCTTTTGTTAGGATTTCTAGTGTCATAGGATTTGATTTTAATTAGTATCAATTGTTTTACTATTACAAAATACCTTCTATTTTATTTCATTTTATCCCAATACGTTTCGTAGTACCGATAAAATTTAACATCAAAATTTAATCAAGCACCGTTGTTGCTGGCTTCTTATTTTTGATTTTATATGACTTGATTATTATTTTGGAAAAGAAATGATACTTTTTATCATTTTGTTAGAGTGTTGTAAATAAAAAAAGCAGTAAACTCCAATTAAATTAGGTGTTTACTGCCTTGTGCTTTCGTAGTTACGATATTAGTCCATATCCTCTTTTGCCATTTTTTGTTGTAGATTGAGTGTGAGTTCTTCCAAGAATTTGGTTTTACTGCTTTTACGAGCCTTGATTTCGGAATATGTTTTGTAGATATTATCTAGTTTGATGTTGAAAAAATCTTCGAATGATGAGGTAATCAAATTGATATCAGCGGCTCCGTGATTGATTGCTCCATTGGAAAATAAGGCATAAATTAATTCTGTTAAAGCTGTTTTTGGACCTGTCCAAACGATTACCTTGTGCTTTTTTTCTTCAAAAATTTCAGAGTCATCTACTTTCAGGCGTTTTAAAGCTTGACGGATGTAATGTATGAAACGATACATTGCTTTTACTTTTGCCCAAAGCATATCTTGTGCCGTTGAAAATTCCGGAAACTGATAATAATCTGTCATTGGTGTAAATGGGAAATTATTCCGATGGTTTCGGGTAAAGAATTGATGGTCTAAATAACTATATCCCTGTTCCATGTAATGTACAAAGTCGGCATTTTTATAAAAGAACTTGTTTATTTTACGTAGTTCTTTTTGTAAAAATTGTACTTTATAGGTTGTTCCAGCTTTTGGCATTCTCAATTCGCATGACCTTACTTCAGTGAAGAAAATCAATAAACTCATAGGAATAGGTTTATTATTTTTAAAGAAATCAATTTCTTCGGGAACTGTATTAAAATCTCGTTTGTCCACAATCTCTTTTAAACTGGATAAGGTTTGATTACACAATATGATTCCTTTACTTGCTTTATTGAGCATGGTATCATTTGATTCTAAAATTTCGTTACAGTTTGTATTGAAAGCTTCGATTGTCTTCTTGAACATCATTTAAAAATTAGTTGCACATTGGTTTACCGTATTAAGATATTGACTTAAAGTCGTTTTGAATCGTATTCATTACTTCCATGGTATAATTGTCGCGAGCCTGCACATAAGCCACTTTAGGGATTATTTTGGCTCCCACTTTTCTTTTTTCAAAAGAAGCCGAAACCCCAAAATCGATTTGCGAGAAGTTTAATTCATTGGCTCTTTTTATGGTTTGAAATAGTAGTTGACGATATAGATTGAATTCTTTTGCCCATCTATAATCCATACCAATAAGTTCCGGTACGTAAGTGTGGTTTTGATTTTTGTAGCAAAACATAACACCTACTAAAGGACTATTTTCTACTGTATTGAGGTGTAGTAAAATGAATTCCCAATTTGGACAATCATTCATTTTTTCAAAAACCGATTTGGCGTATTGGAATGTATTGATTGCATAATTATTGTTTTTTACATTTTCATACAGATTATATGCTACTTCCATTTCTTGATTGTTTAAGCTGTCTTTAATTTTTATGTTATAGTATTTTTCAAAAGGTATAATCTCTTTATTAAAATGCTTGCGGGAACGAGGTGATAGTATTTTTGAAAAGTCCTCGTAACTATCCCATTTTTCTGCATTATACACACAAGATTCTGGCATATTAATTTTGAAATATCCTTGTTCTTGAATGACTTTATCCAAAGTATTTTTCTCTTCAAAATCTCTTAGAACCAGCATGTCCGCTTTTATATCATTGTATTTTTCTTCTAGTTTATCTAATAGTAATTTTACTGCTTTTTCAGCCAGTTCTTCTTCGTGATTGATATAATAATGTTTTCCTTCCGTGAAAAGACAGCCCAAGCTTATTACTTTGGAAGTTAGATGAAACGGATTAGTTTTTCTGATTTCTTCAAGCTGTTTGGAAACTGATTCTGTAGCTAACATATCATCTTTCCACAAACCAAAAGTTCCGAATGTTATTAGTAATATTTTACCCTTTTTATCTTTTATTGTATAATAAAAGAATTCCCAATTATTGTATTGGTCTATGCTGTTTTTGAAGGCCTTTTCCAGATATGCTAGACCTTCCCAATCGAAAATATTATTTTTACCCATTAATTTATTCCAATCATTTTTATCAATATCATTAATCGTATTTTTTTCTTCAATTGTGATCTCATCATAAGTTTGCTTTTTGATATGAATAGTATTATCGAGACTTAGACCGAAAGCCTTTCGTACTTTTTCATCACTATTGTTTGTTTCTTCTAAAGCTTTAGGATAATGGTATTTCATTGCTTCTGCTAGTTCGTGAATGTCTTGCTTTTGGTTGTGACTTGACAGCGTGATTCTAATACCAGTATTCTTGATTGGAACAGCTGGGTAAATCCCTAGATTGAGAAAAAATCCTTCATTAAACAAGCGATGGACAAAATTATAAGATGCTATTGGAGTTCCCATTCCTAAAAAGAACACTGGAGAGTCATTTTTGGAAATGATAGGTAGATTGCCTTGTGATAGTAGATGGTTGAAATACCCAATCTTAGCTGCTAGTTCTTCTTGTCTAATTGTAATTTCCGGTGACAAGTGAATATTAGCTGAAGCAATTGCCGCTCCGACTGAAGCAGGTTCTAATTGAGCGGAAAAGGTTAAGGGACCACCAAAGTTTTTAATCTTATCACGAAGTTTTTGGTTTTTGCAAAACAACGTTGCTCCACTAGCTCCAAAGGTTTTGCTTAATGTTCCAACGACCACAATATTTTCAGGAAGTTCCTTAATACTATCGAAAACGAATCCTGTGCCGTTTTTACCTATCCAACTCATGCCGTGTACATCATCAAAATAGAGGTGTAATTGACTATATTTTTTGGTTAATTCAATTAGTTCTGCAATAGGAGCATAATCTCCAAACATAGAATATACACCATCAGCCATGTACCAAATCTTATCACATTTAGAAGAAAGCTGTTTTATTTTTTCTTCCAACATGTTTAAATTGTTGTGTCTAATCATCTCCACGGGAATACCTCTTAGTTTTAATAATTGACAGGCATTCTGTACACTCCAATGCACTTGATGATCCATAATTACACCATCTTCATCTCTTAATAACGTTGGAATTATTGCCAAATGCCCCAATGTACTGTTTTTGGTAATGATTGGTGGAATACCATACATCTCTTCGATTTTTGCTTCCAGTTCGCTGTAGAGCGGATGCGAAATGTATGATTTTGAAAGTGGGAATTGTGTGCCGTAATTCCTTATTGCCTGAATAGCCGCTTCTTTGATCCTATCATCTTGCTCTAAACCTAAGTAGCCCGTTGTTCCAAAGTGATACATTTCTTTTCCTTTGATTTGAATCGTTCTGCCTGTTAGTTTTTTGTCTTCTGCGTAGAGATGCAACACACCTACATTTTTTGCACCTGATAAAACTTCATCGACCGTATCGATGAAATTGTTGTGTTTGATTTTTGCCATTTTTTATTGAAATTGGTTAGTTAGTTTTTTTATTTAAATTGCTCTAATCATGATTTAGTTTTTAAATTTCAATATAAAATTTGATATGATTTGTATTACATTATTCATTGCTCCGTTTGTGACAAGTTATATTCCCGATTTGACAAGAAATCTTATATTTTTCATCAAATTATCCCAAATTGACAATAAGAATGATTAAAATTGTTTTTATTTTTGTTAAATTCTAACCAACACTCCATAAAACATGATTGCAGCTCATGACACTTATGAGAATGAGCATGCCCTATTTTGGGTTGAAAACGGCATTCTCTTTTTTGAATATAAACCTGATACCATTCTTAATTTGAATGTTGCAAAACGAGTTGTGGCTGATCGTATTCAATTTCAAAATGAGAAATACTATCCAGTGCTATGTGATATCAGAGGCATTATCGATACGGACAAATCGGGTAGGGATTATCTAGCACAATCAGGTTCCTTATTGACAAAAGCTGTGGGTTTGATAGTACATCAGAAAGTATCTTTAACTATTAGTAATTTTTATCTGCAAGTAAGCAAGCCCACTGTGCCAACTAAACTTTTTACTACTAAAGAGGAAGGTATCGCTTATTTAAAAAACTATCTATAACTATTCAGACAATAAACCAATGAATCAATCTCATAATCAGGATAGAGTTGTTGCTTTGCATCAAATGTTATTTGAAATGGCGAGGGGTAATTTTAGCAATCGAATTCCTTTGAGTTCGTATGATGACGAATTGGAAACTTTGGTTGTTTTAGTTAATATGGTTGCTGAAGAAATGAAAGAATCTATTTTCCATGCCGGTTATGTAAATCCTCACAGCACCTATCGATTTATTACGCAAACTAACTTGCTATTGGACCATTTGTTTTTTGTTAAAAGTTTTAATCCAGCAGTACTTACTGTATTAGGTTATGAGAGTTTTGACCTGATTGGTCATTCTCTAGAAACATTTTTAACTCCTGATTCCTATCAGAAATTGAATATTGTTAAAGAAGCTTTTCATGATAACATTTCTACTCAAACGATGATTCCTTTACAGTTTTTAACTAAAGATCAACTGATATTTACTGCCGATTGTTCAATCACCAAATTGTCTAACCGAGATGAACTTATTTTGAGTTTTGTTGTGTCAGTACCTCAAAATACTAACGTTTCATTAGAATCAAAAAATACTGAAGAATTAGAAAAGCAAACTAATTCCAGAAAAACAGATGCTCTTTTGATTCAAAAAGTTTATGATTATATACTTGCCCATTTGGAAGAGCCATTACCTTCTTTGAAAGAATTGTCTAAGTATTTTGGTACCAATGAATATAAACTAAAAGACGGATTCCGGCATTTCTTTAAAACCAGTATCTATAAGTTTTACACTTTAGAACGATTGAAAAGAGCCTGCCTAATGATTCAGCAAACTACCATACCCTTAAAGAATATTGCTATGATGAATGGTTTTACCGACTATCCTAATTTTTCAAAATCGTTTAAAAAGCAATTTGGAATATCACCCAATGAAGTTGTCCGAAGTGTTGTTAATGATACTTATGACACAACTGATTAATTACTAGTGAGTTTATCCTTTTTGGATAAGTAAACCTCCCGATGTAACAAGTGTTTTACATTTTTAATTATGAATTTTACTCCATAGAATAGAAACTATTGAGTGATGAAATTTTCAGTTACACTACGGAATATATTTTTAGAGCTTATTTGTCTGCTTTTTGTTTTACTTTTTGTTTATGCTGCAGTTAGTAAACTTTTAGATTTTGAAAATTTTCAAGTTCAGTTAGGGCAATCACCTTTAATAAGCTCTTTTGCTGGTTTTATTTCGTTTTTTATCCCTATCCTAGAATTACTACTTGCCTTTTTTTTAATCTTTCCTAAATCGAGAAGGACGAGTTTGCATTTGAGCACCTTTTTAATGAGTACTTTCTCAGCTTACATTTTTGTAATGATTAATTTTAGTCCTAATGTACCTTGTTCATGCGGAGGAATATTAGAACAATTAAATTGGAAAGAACATCTTTATTTTAATATGTTTTTTGTGATTTTGGGCACTCTAGCTCTTTATATAGAGAATAACGCACTTATAAAACAGACCAGTATTAGACTTTTATTCCTATTTACAGTTAGTTTATTATCAATTTATGTATTGTTTCATACTTCTGAATGGATGAAACAAGAACGAAATAATTTCACAAGGAGTTTTCCACATTACCCAACAAAATTTGTTAATGATATGGATTTAAAATTCAATTCTTATTACATAGCTGGTTCTAGCCCTGACAAAGTATATTTAGGTAATTATACCGCACCATTAATCGTAACTGAAATAGACTCTTCGCTACATTACAAAAAGGAACATTATATAATTTTGCCAGAATCAACTCTTAAATATAAAAGTCTGACTTTAACAGTTGATCCTCCTTACTTTTATGTTTGGGATGGAACAGAAGCTTTTGTTTATAAAGGAAGTACTGATGATTGGAAAGCTTCACTTTATATTGACCGTGAAGCTTATTTTACTTCTTTTGTTCCTATTAATAAAAGTAGGGCTTCAATTAGAGCTATCAGTAGTGAAACTTTTCAAAGTGTGCTTGGCACATTGGTAGTTACAGATTCTGTAAAAGTTGCATTAAACTCATCAATACTTATCAAACAAGTTGATGGGCTGTTTGATACAGACGGTACACATCTTTATAATAAGCAACACAATAAGATATTATATACTTATTATTACAGAAACCAATATGCTGTTTGTGATACCCTTCTGCAAGAATATCAATATGGCAAAACCATAGACACCACTAGTAAGGCAAAAATTAAAGTAAAATATATTGCATCCAAACAAGGCTCAAAATTGATTGAACCCGCAGTTACTGTTAATAAACGAACTGCAACCTATGGCAATTATCTTTATATACATGCCGGGTTACTCGGGCGTTATGAGCCTAAAGAAAATTGGGACAATAATTCCATTATAGATGTTTATGACTTCACAAACAATACCTATCAATTTAGTTTTTATATAGATGATAAGTTACAAAGTAAAGTAAAGGATTTTAAGATATCGCAAGATTTAATATATACACTTAACGGTAATTATATCAGAACCTACAGATTTAAAAAGGATTTTTATTAAACAAATTAAAATATACTGCAGTGTCAGGGGAAGATCGAAAACCTGTAACAGAGTAGATCGTTAATTTAAATTTTTTATTATGAAAAAGTTGTTTTTAAGACCAACACTGATGCTGTTTGCATTTGGTCTCGCTATTTTCAGTGCTTTTGCTTTCAAGCCAGTTCTTGAAGAAAGTGCTTTGACAATTTATGATGGGCATCTTCAGGTGTCGCCAGGGAATTGTGTTAACCAATTTGTTGAATGTCAGTCTACAGATAATGGAAAGCCGTGTTACTTTGGTTCTGTTCAGTTAAGAAGAATGAACATAAGTGGCACTTCATGTCCTACTTTGTTGTGGGAGATTGATCAATAATTTGTTTATACCAAAGCCAAATCTTTACTGGTTTTGGCTTTGGTATTTTTTAATGTTTGAATTTATTTAAGATAATAGTCAAACCAAGATTTAATTCTTTGTGTTAAATCATACTGAGCCTTCGGATTGGTTAGAATATGGCCTTCGTTAGGATAAACAAGAAAAGTGTTGTTTTTTTCTAATCTTTTGAGAGCCAAATGAAGTTCAACACTTTGACGAAAGTCAACCGTACCATCGGCTTTACCAGACCAACTTAGCAAAGGTGTTGTGATTTTTTGAGCATTCATCACAGGAGAGTTATTAATGTAGGATTCCAACTTATCAAAAGGATTTGATCCCATTCTATATTGATGCATTTCAAACTTCCAAAATTTCACGTCGTTTGTAATCTCATTCAGGCTCAGGTAATCGCTTATCATGTTTGTAGAAGCTGCACCTGAAACCGCGACCACAAAAAATGGTGTCTTTGTGATTAGTAAAGCTGTTTCATGTCCTCCATAGGAATGGCCAATGATTCCAACTCTTTTAAAATCTATGTTTGCTGTTCCCAAAGCCCTTTCAACTCCTTTCATTACACAATCAAACATGGATTCTCCAGGATCGCCTATATTGTATTTAATATCCGGTTGCAACACAAAATATCCATCGTTTGTGTAATTCGCCAATGGGAAACCCGTGGGATGGTACTCTGAAGGAAAATTGTATTCCTGTCTATTTTGGGACAATGTTTCATAGATGTACACGATCATTGGGTATTTCTTAGCCTTATCATATCCGACTGGGTAATGCAACAATGCATTTAATGATTGACCTTTATTATTGTTGTATGCCATTAGTTCCACTCTAGGATCATCATATTTGGTGTGATGCAAATTTGATTGGTATAGTACCTTACTTTTTTTTGTTTCTGTGTCCAGCAGTATCACTATTGGCGGTTTCTGTGCCGTTTCCTCTCTAATTAGGATTTTCTTTCCCTGTTCGTCTTTTGAAGCTATTGCTATCTTTCCTTCGCTCTTGTATATCAGATGTAGTCCTTTTTCTAAAGTCCATTTGTATAGTGACATGGATTTATCAGGATTGTAAGCTGTAAAGTAAATGCCTGCTTTTAGATTGATGGTTCGATAGGCTATTTCTTCATTTAAAAATTGCTTTTTGTTCTTGTGCATTTCATTCACCAACCTATAACCAGCATGAGAATCAGCTGTATTTGTCATCTTTATCTTTTCGTTACCCTCATGACTTATCAACCAAAAATCAGTACCTATGTTTAAAACAGCGTACTTACCATCATTTGACCAAGCGTAACATGATAGATTTTCATTTTCAGCAATTGTATTTTCCTCCATGAATTTCCTATCAAGGATGAGGCTGTGCTTTTTTGAATTGAGATTATAAAGATTCCATCCCTGTTGATTGAAATACCCCAAATATCTTCCATCGGGAGACGGCATCAGTTTTCCAACTGCTGTCGTTTGTGACTTCAGCAGTAATTCGTAGCTTTCTTTCTTAGTATCATACAGATAGTAATCAGCCACTGGATTTGCATATTGCAATTGCCCTCTGCTAATAGGATTGTAAGCTAAAACATACTTCCTATTTGGCAGTACGAAAGCCCTCAGCAGGGAATCTGCCACCATTTTTTTTAATTCATCATTTTCTAAGTCCCAAATGTACATTTTGGGATTTCCTGCACTTGTTTCCAATTCTTTTTGGGAATAGTATTGCAAAGGACTTAACGATTCCCAAACTTCAACCAATGAGTCGTCTGTTGCGTCCAACGTTCTTGTGGTTTTTGCAAAAACAAAACCTTTGCCTATCTCAGTGGCTAATAACAATGGTCTATTTGTTTGGATTTCAATTTCTAACGCGTTACGTTTTTCTTCACTTATATTTTTCCCTTTTTTGTTTGCTACATTGAAAACCGCCCATGTACTCTTATTGCTTGCTGTTGCTTCAAAATAGAATAGATTTTCATCTTTATCATCCCAAAGCAGTCCAGTAGCATTTTTACTCTTTGTCAAAAGCATAGCACTTGTTTCTTTTTTTTTCATCAACTCGATCCCTTTTGCTGTAGCTAAAGCCAAATCCCCTTTCTTGTTGCATGCCATGTCTAAAATACCTGAGAATGTTTTTGGATTTGTTACATTTTTGCTAAACACTTGTAACATGGAGTCCTTACTTAGCAAAGCTGCTCTTCCGCTCATTTTACAAAATATTGCTTTTTTATTATTGCTAAAATTTCTTGCTTTGTTATTGTTCAAGTCTATCAGCACTAGTTCATTACCCTTATTATAGGTAAACCAATTAGCATCTGGTGAGAAGTTTCCGTTTCTACCGCTTGGTATCTTTTGGACTTGATTGTTTACCGTATTTAACAACAATAAAGTGTCTTTTCCAGAAGTATTAGCTATCGTGAACGAAATCCATTTTCCGTTTGATGCCAATTTTTCATTATTCAGTTTTACCCATATCTGAAAATCTTTGGTCGGGATTTTTCCTTTTGACTGGGCATTGCCCATTAGGACTGCCAAAAGCAGTCCTAAAAGCATAGTTATCTTGTTCATATCAATAACCTGGGTTTTGAGGAAGTAGATTTTGATTCAGCAACAATTCATTTTCGGGAAGCGGAAAAACACGATTTGTTTCCCTCCAATTAGGTTTTACTATTGAAAGCACTTCGTTTGCCTTGCCAGTTCTTTTTAAATCGAAAAAGCGATGGCTCTGCTCTGTAAAAAGTTCCAATCTTCTCTCGTTTAGAATGGCTTGTAACACATCTTGCAGTGTGTTAGCTCCTGTGTCTACTATTCCTGCACGATTTCGGATTTTGTTTAAGTCGTCTTTTGCTCCTTCTAGATCATTCAACATTGCCTTGCATTCTGCCCGAATCAGATACATTTCTGCCAGCCTGAATAGAATTGTATATTCTTCTGAAACTCCTGTATTGGTTATTTTTTTATACTTGTTGGCATGGTACCACGGACCTCCAGTACCTTGAATTGTTTTAATCCAAGCCGTTTTGCGAAAATCATTTGTTTCAAATGCGTTATGCAAATCAGGTGCTAAAGTAGGACGTGTAGGAGGACCAGAAGCGAAAACAAAACTACGGGCATCTCTCGTGTTTAATCCTGGCAATCCCGGATGCAACGACCAAATTATTGACGGATTGTCTCTTAAAAACTCCTGTTCAATGTCTTGATTCCAACTGTAAAGTTGGTTTTCTATAACGGCAGTTGCAGCATCGTTTGCTTCTTGCCAATCCTGATTGTATAAATGGACTCTGGCTAAGAAAGCATCCACAACCGACTTGTTAGGTCTTACTCTTTCAGCAGTAGGGTAATCTTCAGGAATAAGCTCTTTGGCTTCGGTTACATCCTGAAGGATGAGGTTGTAAATTTCTGATTCTGATTTTTTTGAAATGTTTTGGTTTATTGTATAATCTGTTGAGGTACAATACGGAATTTGACCATAGCAATTGACAAGGTAGAAATGTAAAAAGGCTCTTAGAAACAGTGCTTCGCCTAGAAACCTACTTTTATCCTCTTCTGTTATATTCACTGAATTTGCTACTCCTTCCTTAAACGCGTTAATTGCATAAATATGAGCATAGGTTGTACGCCAAATGGTATTTATGGATGTATTGGAAGGAATCAATGTATGGTTTGCAAATTGCTGTAGTGTTGTATTTGTTCCGAAGAATATTAAATCATCACTATAAGCCGCCATTATCACTGTTCCTCCAACCGTGTTTCCTGTTACTACACCTTCTTCCCGTATGCGAGCATATATATCTGCTAAAGCTGACTCTGCTCCGGATTTGGTTGTAAATACATCCACCGCCAAGATTTGATTGTTTGGTGCCTCTACTTCGATAAAAGATTCACAACCCATCAAGCTCATGAAGGTTGTTATAATTATCCAATATTTAATTTGTATTTTCATCTTATCTTTCATTTAATGGTTATTTTATATGGAATGTTGAAACCCTTCTTTAAAAAGAGAGTTGCACCCCAAGTGTTATTTGACGCAAAGGTGGCAGTGAAACCCCTGACTGGTTTTCGGGATCTGGACCTTTGTATTTTGTGAATGTTAGTAAATTTTGTCCTTGTAGGTAGATGTTTGCATTACCTCCTTTTATAAATGCAGGCAGTTGGTATGTTAAGGCAATTGTCTTTAATCTGATAAAGGAAGCATCTGTTATCATTGCATCACTACGTGTAAAATTGCTAAAAGCATTTATTGCCTCAGGATTTTCGCCACTTGTGTATTGTTGGATTGTAGCTCCATTTTGAGGAAAACTATTCAGTACACTGGTAGGCTGGTTTGAAAATGAACCTGTTACCGGAAAGGTTGCCAAAACATCCTGACCTTTTTGTTTTACGAATTGAAATAAGAAATCCAGTGTCCAATTTTTATACTTCAAATTATTGGAAAGTCCTCCAAAATATTCTGGTGTACGGTCAAAAATTAGCTGTCTGTCTTCGTTTGAAGTGATGGTGCCATCCCCATTAAAATCATTAAAAGTATAAAGACCAGTGACCGAATCAATACCTGTGGATTGATATACCTTGCTGATGTTTAAGGATTCACCAATTACAAAATTATTTCGGTAGGTTGAGGCTTCGAGACCCGGAAATTCCAGCAGTTTATTTCTCAAGAAGGATAGGTTTATTGCTGTTGTCCAATTAAAGTCTTTGGATTTTATGTTTACTGAACGAAAATCAAATTCTAATCCTTTGTTTTCCACAGTAGCTTCTAGGTTTGCCTGAATTGTAGTGAAACCCGTTGTACCCGGCAAAGGCACACCGACCAATTGATTTCCTGAAACATTTCGGAAAAAAGCTGAGGTTAAGAATAGTCTATCCTTTAAGAATCCAAGTTCTAAAGCGGCTTCTATTTTTTTATTTGTTTCCCAACCGAAATTAGGGTTAAACAATCTTGACGGAGCCATGCCTGTTATTCCATCATAAATGTTTGCTGTTACAGAGTAGGTGTCTAGAAATTGATAATCGCCTATCTGGTCGTTTCCAGTAGTTCCGAAACTACCTCTGATTTTTCCGAAGCTTATCACTTCATTGTTATCCAAGAATTTTTCCTTTGAGAAAATCCAAGCCGCACCAATAGCCCCAAAATTGGCGAATCTTTTATTGTCTCCAAATCTGCTTGAACCATCTCTTCTTGCGGTTAGGTTTACAATATATTTGCCATCCCAGTTCATATTGAACCTACCAAATGCTGCATTGTATCTATACTCGGAATTACTGTTGTCTAGAATAGTGAGGAAAGTTGCCGCTGATAGATTTGAAATCACTGCGTTGTTTGGAAAACCGTAGCCGTCAATTGCAATGGCTTCCTGTTGCAGATTTTGAAAAGTTGTTCCCACCAATACATTGAATGTTGCCTTATTCCAGTTTTTAGTCCAGTTAAGCTGTGGCTCAAAAATCCATGATCTTCTTTTGCTGTCATTTACTATAAATTGCGAATCGGCACTGGTTACTTCAAATATTGGATTGTACATCGTACTTGGCCTAATTCTGCTTTCTGACAAACGCGTATCTGTAAAGCCGAAACTCGATTTAAAATCGAAACCATAACCGAGCTTATAGGATATAAAGGTATTTGCTATGAGGTTCTGTGTATCTGTCTGATAGGTGCCTTCTAAATAGGACAATGGATTTTCGAAAGTTCCGTCTTCCCAGTTCAGGTTTCCCTCTGCATTGAAGAGAGCTGGAGCATTTGGAGCCAAGGTATAGGCATCCCGAGTTAAATCTGCACCTGGTAAGTTGTTGTTATCATTGGCATAGTCCATAGAAAAGCGAACATTCAATCTTTCATCTTTTGACTGATGGGATACCGTTGTGTGAAGTGCCGCTCTCTTGTATCTTGCATCGCCGGGAAATACTGTTGTTTCGTTTCTTAAAGTTCCTGAAAGGATGTACTGTGTTTCCTGACTTCCGCCTGAAAGCGATAGCTGTAAGGAGTTGACCCTTGCCTCTTTTCCTATCAATTCTTTTTGCCAATCTGTGTATCTGTCCTGACTCCAAGTTCCATTCACATCATAAGCTGTAAAAGGGTATTCTGTCAACCCATCATTTGAAAATGCTTGTTGACGCATGTTTAGGTATTGCTCTGTATTCAATAATTTCATACGGTTGGTTGTCTTACCCACGCTGCTTGCCGCATGGACATCAAAACGTGATTTTCCTGCTTTTCCTTTTTTGGTTGTTATCAAGACTACGCCGTTAGCTCCCCTTGAACCATAAATGGCTGTTGCATCAGCATCTTTCAGTATTTCAATGCTTTCAATATCGGCAGGGTTTATGCAGTTTAATGGGTTGGCAAGGTTTTGGAGCACACCATTGTTTAATTCGGCATTTCCCATAGCTTGTGATGCAAAAGGAACTCCATTGACAATATACAATGGATCATTACCCGTACCTCGAATGGAATTTAAGCCTCTGACCTGAATAGCAAATCCACCACCGGGAAGCCCTGTTGACTGTGTTATTGCTACACCTGACATTCTCCCTTGCATGGCAGCCAAGACATTGGTAACGGGTTGGGTTTCGATATCTTTTGATGTAATTCGGGAAATGCTTCCTGTTCTTTCCTTTTCTTTTACCGAGTAGTAGCCCGCATTGAGGACTACTTCTTTTAATGTGGTGGTATCTTCTTCTAATTGAATGTTTAGTGTTGTTTGGTTGGTTACAGTGATTTCGACTGTTTTGTAACCGACATAAGAAAAGACTAGAACTTCTGTTGGGCTGGCGTTGATGGAAAACTGACCGTTTTCGTCGGTAAGTGTTCCAGAGGCTTTGCCTTTGATTTGGATGGTTACTCCGGGTAGTGTTCCTTGCGTATCGGAGACGGTTCCGGTGATGGGTTGCTGAGTTTGTGCTGTTGTAGTGTAAGCTATTAAGTGTAATGCGAGTAGGCATAGGTAACTTAATGCTTTGGATTGTTGGTTTTTTAAAATTTTATTCATAAAATTGGTTAGTTAAATGAAACATTGGTTTTGTTTGCTTTGGTCCTCTATCTAGTTTGGCGACGGGTTAGGGGACCTTTTTTTGAGTTACTGAGTGGCTGAGTAGCTGAGTAGCTGAGGTGCTAAGTAGCTGAGAAACTGAGAAACTGAGACTGTTTTCTTTTTTTATAGCATAGGCGACTGGTTTTAAAGGTTAAGGAAAGTATGCCGCTCGTGCTTGTTGCAGCCAAGGTTGAGCGGCATCTTTCCCACTAACTAAAAAATTAATTGATGAGACCTATTGCGAAACTTTTTGAAAAATAAAGCAGTGCTAAGAATGAAGTGAGAACCAATGGGAAATAAAAAAGCGTGGAACTCAACTTACTGCCTTTGAGGTACTGGTATACCGGGGAACAATAAGAGAGCCCACGCCGGTATTGACGTGAGCATCTTACTTATCATCTCGTTCCCATTAAAAATTACCAGTTTTCAAAAGCGAGATTCAAAGCGAATGCTTCAATTATTTAAATGAAGAATCGCAAATTTAATTATTTCGGGGCTAATATAATAAAAAAATATTTAAGTGGTAATATATTACCACGAATTTGTTCTTCAAATTAGGCAATTTGCTTAAAAATATACTAACATGCTTGATGAAGAAACAAAAAAAGAATTTATACTGAAATTTGCAAATCAGTTGAGTAAAATTAAGAAGGAGAAAAAATTGAGTTTTAGAAAAATAGCTGATAATTGTGATTTAGATGCGAGTTTTATTAGTAAAATTGAAAAAGGCACTGAAAATATAACATTGGAGACGATTTTGAATTTAATGTATGGTCTAAATGTTAAACCTAAAGAACTTTTTGATTTTGACTTTGATTTAAGACAAGACGATATTAGAAATTAAGATACTTAAGAGCATCTTTTTTAATATATTGAAAAACCAATATATAAAGGGAATACAGACTAATTGCAATTTTGTTAATTGTCTTGTTTTTAGTATCTTTGTGGAAACAAAAAATGTTTTTACATTAAAAAGTTAATAACAACATTATGGCATACAGTCCAACAACTATAGCAAACTACTTTATACAAGAGAAAGCCAAGTTTGGAAAACTAACTTCAATGAAGTTGATAAAATTGGTATATATTTCTTATGCTTGGTATATCACTTTGAAAGGGAAACAAAATCCACTTACAATTGAAAAAGCTCAGGCTTGGAAGTACGGACCGGTTTTTCCTTCTTTATACAAAGTAATAAAGAGTGAGGGTACAATCGAAGTTGAAAAGCCTTTACCTAATGATAAAGAAGAAGTTATTTCAAGCGAGGATGCTGAATTTTTAGATAAAATATGGAGTTTATACGGTAAATATAATGGTGTAGAATTAAGTGCTATGACACACGCTGAAAAAACTCCTTGGAGAGAGGTCTATTGTAGAGATTGTAACTCTGAAATTCCTGATGATCTTATAATTGAACACTATTCTCCAAAATTAAAGTCAGCTTCCTAATAGATGGATTTAAGTAGATTGCCTGACAATATACCTGATAACTTCAGGGATGCTGATATAGATGAAGCTTTATCTGACGTAAAACTATGGAACAAATCAATTAGTCCCGAAGAAGAACGTTACAGAGGTAACACTGTTTTAAGAGACAATTTAGCAAAAGTTTTTACAATTGTTATAATTTTTTGGATTGTGTCCGTCATACTAATTCTTGTGGGAAATAATTGTAATCATTATAATTTAAGTGATACTGTTTTGGTAACTCTTTTAACCACCACTACAGTCCAAGTTTTAGGTTTAGTCTACATTATACTTAAAGACTTATTTCCTGGCGGGGGTAATGAAATCAATACGAATAAAACGGAATAATAACAATATTTTGTAACTGTTATTAGGTTATATTGTCGAACTAACTTATTTTAAAATTTATCTTGTATGAGGAAAATTAGTCATTAATCGAAAGATTTGGCTTTAAAAATACCACACATCACCAAGCTATCAATCATTGTTGGTAATATTAATCGAAACGAATGAAAATAAGAGCAATTTTTTATTTATATCTTTTTCTTTCAAATTATAGTTTTTCTCAATATAATTCAAAAGTGATTGATTCAGTAAAAACAATAAATATTAAAAGTGAATCTAAAGATTCCATAAAAGATAATATTTATGAATTGAAAGATACCTTGGTTTTAAATAAAAAAAGTAGTTCAGATAATTCAACTATTATTTATCTAAAAAACACGGATAGTACTGATTACTTCAAATATATTTTTCCAATCATAACACTTTTATTAGGTATTGGTATTAATAAGCTAATTGATTATAATAATAAAAGAAATAAAATTAAAAAATCTGGTAAGAGATGGTTATCAGAACTACAAGTTTTAGGTAAGCCTATAGAAAATCAAATTAGTAATATTGATGCTTTTTTATTAGAGCATGAAAAAGAAATTTTTGCAATACCAAATCCAAGGTTAATCACAACTTTAGATTGTGAAATTTTTAGTTCTTTAGATAAATCAGAACTCGTTGAGTATTTATTATGTTTCAAAAAAAATAAGGATGAAATTGCGATTGAAAATTCTAATTCAATAAATGGTTTTATCACAATCCTTAAAAGTCATAATAATAACTACAGAATTCAATTTGAACAATATAAAAACAATGTGTCTTCATTTACAACAAGTCTCTCAAAAAATCTTCAAATTTTACAAAGGAAATTTGTAACTTATGGAATTCTTTTGGAGGAAGAATTAGGTTTTGATCCAATTAATGATTTAAGATATAAACCAATACTTGATTTATTCAATTCAGAAATATTACCATATCTTAATGATGGAAACTATGATATATTTAAACTTGAAAAAAGTTTTTTTTTACCTTTAATAAAAATTCTTAGCAATCTAAGATTAGATCCAAGAATTCAACCTATGTTTGAATATTCAAAAAATTGTGTAGTTGATATCAAAGGCATAAAAATGGAAAAACATTATTTATCAGTAAACTTTAAAACTCTAAAAGATTGGTATATAGAAAGCAAAACCGATTTGCCAGAGATCATCAATTTACTGAAATAAATACAGCATATAACATTGGGGTTTCGTTGTATGATCAAAACGAAAAAGTAAACCGTGGCTAAGTAGTGGTTCTATTCATAAGTTACGGAGTTAAGTAAAATTATTAGACGAATTTCAAGAGAATTTAAACTCCTATTTTTTTATTTGTCAATTTGGGATAACTTCTTGTCAATTCGGGAGTAACTACTTTGAAAATACTAGCACTCTCAAAGTACTGTTCTATTTTTGAGGAATGGAATGGTATAATATTTTAGGTTTTGATAATAAAATAAAAGTTTTACATGATAAAAATTGACTTAGATGATACCTATGATGCTGTTTCTGCCAGTGAAGATTTTAAAAGATTTACGTTTATTTCTCCACTAAAAAATAGTACAAACTTAGAGATGCATGTCTTGATAAGTGAACACCCTGATCCTTTTTTACCTAATGTATTTAATTTAGCATTTGGTCCTTTAGGAGATGATAATGAAATAAATGACTCAATTGCTGTGCCTCATCATAACATAAACAAAGTTTTTTCGACTATACTTCTTTTTGCTATAACATTTTTAGAGGTTAATAAGGAAGAAAACTATTCTATAGGGATAGATGGTTCTGATGAGAGAAGAGCCTATCTTTATCATAGGATGTTTAGGTATAATAGCGACACTCTATCTGATACCATCGTTACAGTTGGTGTTGATTGGTATGTTAAACTACTAAGAAATGGCACAGATATTGAAAGAGATAGTGATGGATTACCACTTTTTAAACCAAGACCTGAACCATTTGATTTAAAAAGAAATCCTAGAGATCTATATAGATATTATATCTTTTCTCTAAATAATTAAAATAAATTAATACCTTTGTACTATGAGACAAACAGTTCAAAATAAGATTACTAATCTTAAAGCATTAGCTAAAGGTAGTGTTTCTAATTCTATTGCTAAGAGTTCTAACAGAATGGTTAATGATAATTTATCTAAGTCTATTCGAACAGAAAGAGATGCAAAAGTTTTTAGAAAAGAGCTTTCTATTGCTATTAAATTAGCGAAAGAATAGAATGTAAAAATTAAGAATATTATTTTATTATATAGTGCTCACTTTTTAAGTGGGCATTTTTTATAATATATTATCGATAAAATATACAAAGTGTATTTGATATCTATAGCTGCTAATAAAATAAGAGAATAATGAAAGATGCTTGAGTATCTTTTTTTATGTTTATAAACTTGTTAAATTGGGATAACTTCTTGTCAATTCGGGAGTAACTGCATTGAGAATGATAGCATTCTCAAAGCACCGTTCTATTTTTGAGGAATGGAATGGTATAAGATTTTAGGTTTTATAGTTGCTTGGGTTGTGGGTCTCTACATAAGGGGTTGGATTTATGAGCAACGGAATGGGTATAGACGGAATGATAGTTGGAAGAATAGGAAGAAATAGAGATGCTGTGGCATCTTTTTTTTACATAAAAAATTATATTTCTGTTTATTCTCTCCTCGCGAATTTATATGCTAATCATAGAAATTGGAGAGAGTATTGTTTACAAAGATTTCATTAAGAATTAATTGGATTTTTTATTTTGTGTGTTTTTATTTACTATATTTGATTCAGAGCTAATTTTTCCAAAACAAATTAACGTGACGAACCGGTATCTAAATGCGGTCGTTTTTTTGTTGTTTTATTTCACTAAAAAAAATTCGAACATTTTGATACTTTATGATGATATAAAACCAATCATTAAATATAATTTTAGTTAGTCATGAGGACTTGGATAAAAAAGAGCTTTTTCTTCATTTGCATTTTAATACTTACAGGGTCTGACGCTCTTTTTTGTCAGGTTCCGATGCAACAGCCACCAACGACAAGTGGTTTTAATAATTTTTCAATTCCAAACTACACACATCCCCAATCGTTAAACAAAAATCCAAATATAGAAATTCCATTGCCAGGAAATCAGCAACAGCAAAATGCAAGACTGATACAAGAAGCAGACAGGCAAATAGCACTGGAACAAAAAGCAATGCAGGAAGCACGAGCTGATATTGAAAAATTTTCGAGTTCCATTAGATATACCTTGCCTTCTCTATCAAATGTAAAAGGCTCGGAATTGTACCGACAAGTATTTGATAAAATCATTTCTATTGGAGAGGATGTGTCGTTAAAAGATGTCGTTTTTGATATCGAGAATGCTTATTTTGATAACGTATTGAGCAAGGAAAAGTTTGAAAGAACAATTCAAGAAAGCGGTCAATTTTTAATTCAAAAAATGAAAGAGCAGGGCTATGACCTGAATAGCAATGCTGCTAAAAACTTTATGCTCTTTCAGTATTTTTCCGAGACATTACAGTTAAAATCCACAAAAGAAAAGCACTTGCCTTTTACTTATGATTTTGACGATTATATGGGTATGCAAAATCACGCCAAAATGTTTGTGACCAAACTTCTTGAAACGGGTTCAGGTCAATGTCATTCGATGCCACTATTGTATTTGATGTTGGCAGATGAAATTCAGGCAGAGGCTTATCTTGCCCTGTCACCCAATCACTCCTATATCCGTTTTCCGGATGATAAAAGAAAATGGTATAATATCGAGCTAACCAACGGGATGTTTTCTACAACATCTTATATTTTACAATCCGGTTATATCAAATCGGAAGCCCTTCAAAATAAAATCTACATGGAGAACCTTTCCAAAAAGGAACTGCTTGCCAATCTGCTGACCGATTTAACTAATGGGTATATTCACAAATTTGGTTATGATGAATTTGTTGCCGATGTAATCAATAAAGCTTTGAGCCTTTACCCCAATAGTATTCATGCACAAATGTTTAAAGCCAAGGTAGATATGGCTAGGTTTGACTATGTGATACTTCAATTAGGTATTAATCCTGATGACGAGGTGCAACGGCAAAAGATACTGGAATATCCTAAAGTGGTGCAAATGCTGAGAGACCTTAACAATCAACACCTGCTCATTGATAATCTCGGCTATGAACCTATGCCACAGGAAGCTTATGAGCTATGGTTGCAAGCCATGAAACAGGAAACGCAAAAGCAGGAAAACGAAGCCATTTCAAGGCAACTTGAAAAGATTTTACCAAAACAGATTAAAACTATAAAAGATTGAAACCACTAAATTTATTATCACTATTTTTTTTCCTGTGTTTCTTTCAGGTAAAAGCACAAAATAAGCAAACTTTATTTGACAAAAGCTTTGCAGAACTCAATGCGATGCTTTTAGATGAGAGTAAGTACAATTTCAAAACAGCGGTTTTCTCGGTTGAAAATGCCTACCTGAATGGGAAACTTGATACGGTTTTTGTTAATGCCAAAATCAGGTCGCTAACCAGTCTATGTCATTCATTAATTAAAGACCGTTTTTTAGCCTATGTAGAAAATGATAAAGAAGATGTCAACAAATGGGCATCCGCCTATCAGGTGATGTGTGATAGTATTCCTGTTGTCATTGAAAACAAAGTATATCAATACATACCGTACAAATATGATTTTAATGATGTATTCGGAAACGAAGAATATTCAAATATGTTTGTGTCGAAACTATTGGAAACCCGAAAAGGCAACTGTCATTCACTGCCGTATCTTTACAAAATCATTTGCGAGGAACTTGGTACAACGGCACATCTTGCTCTTGCCCCTAATCATATTTATATCAAGCACCAAAACAAAAAGCATGGCTGGTATAATACGGAATTAACAAGCGGTATTTTTCCCAATGATGCCTGGCTGATGGCTTCCGGCTTTATTCATGTGGATGCTATTAAAAACGGTGTTTATATGAAAGCACTGAACAATAAGGAAAGTATAGCTTTGGTCATGATGGACTTGGCAAATGCATATCAGAAGGTTTTTCCTGAAAATGACGGTACTTTTTTGATGAAATGTGCTGAAGCTGCTGTCAAAGCTTACCCAAATTTTGCTTCTGCTTTGATATTAAAAACAGAGCTTCACAAAAAACAAATTGAAAGTGAAATCGATCCACTAAAAGCAAAACAAGACTTCAAAAAACTGGAACAGGAATACGCCCATATTCACGTTTTAGGATATCGTTTTATGCCGGAAGATATGTATCTCAATTGGCTAGTGTCTTTAAAAACAGAAAGAGACAAATACGAAAACAAAAAATTGACTAACTTTAACAAAAAATAATTTATGAGGAGATTATATTTTTTAATGCTGTGCATCGTGTCTTTTTCTAGAGTGAGTGCACAGGTAGAATTATCCAAAGAAGAAAAGCAAAGACGTCAAAATAATATTGATGCAGCCAACCCGTTCAAACAGTTTGGCTACAATGCCAAAGTCGCAACATTGAGCAAGGGCAAGTACCTTGAAGTTCATGATTTGGATAGTATCGTAACCATTGGCTCTGTAAGATTTCATGTGGAGAAAATGAAAATTGTTGGCGTTGTTGTGCCGGATAGCACGTACAGAGAATTTGCAAGACCGATCGGGGATATAGCTAGTCGATGGTTATCTCCTGATCCCTTGGCTGAGGAATATCCCAATTGGACGCCTTACAGGTTTGGGTTTAACAATCCTATTCGATACAATGACCCAACGGGTTTGTTGGAAAATGATGATGTCATTATTAAAGGATCAGAAAGTCAAACAGCTTTTAATGAATTACAAAGCTCTGTTAGTGGAGAATTAACCTTGTCAATGGATAACAACGGGAAAGTAACATATACACAAAATACAGAAGGACCTTTAACAGCAGATGCGACACAATTAGTAAATGCAATAAATGATAGTTCGATTACTGTTAATGTTATAGCAGAGAATACTAAAACTACTTCTTCGGGGAATTTGTATGTAGGAGGGGCTTTTATGGGAAATACTGTTACAGTAGGTGTTTTTCCATTGGTTAGTACCGTAAGTACACTTCAAGAAATAAATCCAAATGTATTATCGATAGCTGATAATTATTTTGGGACTTCAGGTTCTTTGACCCTGCATGAAGTAACAGAATCATATCAAGGAGCCTTGATTTCTCAGCAATCAGGGGTTTCAGCAGGGATGGCTACTCAAGCTGATGTCGCAAATCCTAATAGCGTTTATAACCGAGCTCATAATGCAGCAACACCTCAAAAATTCCCAATCTATCGTAATGTATATGATGCACAAGGAAATATCCTTCAATCACCTTATACTAATGCAGTACGTGCAGAATTTTTTGTCCAGCAAGGTTCAAGAACTCCACAAACGATTTTAATTTATCCTTAGTTTATACAATGAAAAGAGACTACCTAAAATTTAAGCAATTAATTTTTTTGTTTGTTATTATTCTTCTATCTTCTTGTAATAGAGGTTTTGTTAAAAATTCAGAAAAGCTAGTTGTTGATACTAGTAAAGATTCTATTTTCACAGTTCGTAAAATAGATTCAATTAATGATTACTATATTGTTTACTTAAAAAAAGCTGATGATTGGTTTAAAGTCGTTTCAAAAAAAGATTCAAGTGGAGATTCAAGAAATAAAATAGAAATTGAAAAAAGTTATTTTTTCAACTTGTATTCACTTTGGAATGAAAAGTTAATCATTAATGGAATTGATGTTTCTCTTTCAAAAACACCTAATGTTCAATGTATCGGTTTTGATGAGAAAACATCTATTTGTTTAGAAAGGGATTCTATTAATGATTTGTTTATCGCAAAAAATCTGAAAGGATTAAAGGTTACAAGATAATTAATTAGATAAAAAATGTCCTTTTTTATTATTTAACTTTTTTGATACATTTTTTATATCCTTTTAGAGTAATATATAATTTATCTATTTTATAACTGGATTGGCATCATATTAAAGGGGTAAATGGTTGATATTGTTATTGAGGCTTTTATCTGCGATTATGTTTTTAAAATTAAATATAAGTGGCGGAATGATAGTTGGAAGAATATGAAGAAATAGAGATGCTTAGGCATCTTTTTTTGTTTTATAGGAAATTGAAAAACGGGTATTTATACGTATTGCGAATGTTGTGAAAAGGGTTACTTTGGTTTTTTATAAAATATTTAATAGGATTGTGGAAATCCGTAAAATAGTTTTGTTTGAAGGGGTTATATTTGTCATTATTAAGTGTTTGGATGTTGTAGTTGAAACAGGAATAATTGAAATATTTAAAAATAGATTGAAATATTTTTTTAGCAACTGTATGGTTTAACTTCAAGTGAAGGTTAAATTAGAATAAATATCAATAATTTAAAGATTCTATAAATACAATTTATTAATCAACTGAATTAACTTATGAACAAGACATCTATTAAATCTGAAATAACAAAGCATATCCTAAAATCAATGGGTTCAAAACAACCAAGATTGAGCTCCTGGTATGTGGGAATTACTAATGATATAGATAGAAGAAAAGCTGAACACAAAATTAATACCTTAGAATTAAAATTTTGGAAAACTTTTGACGCTGAAACAATGGATTATGCTAATGAAATAGAGTCTTATTTCAGCAAAAAAGGAACAATTAATCGGCCCTCAAAAAACGGAGCTAATAAACTTTCACGATATGTTTATGTTTTTAGAAAACCTATATCAAAACCAAAAGGCCTAAATGGACCTTTTACAATAGACAACATTATTGAAAAATTATTTGAATAAAGTACGATATGCATTATGAAAATAATTGTATTTTGACCAAGTATGTTTTTCAATAAAGCATTAATAAATTTTATATTAGCTTTCCCTCATAAAAACTTAACAATATAATAGTCAATTTAAAAGATTTTGAATAATAAAATTACACAACTGACAAGAAGAAATATTTTTGATTACATCCAAGTAGAGAAATTTTGGTGGTCCGGTCGTTTAGAAGAAACCGATTTTTTATCAAGAATGTATGATTTAGAAAGACTACCTTCATCCGATAGTAGGTTTGATAATGCAGCGGGAGACATTTGGCAACATAGAATAAACAATCCAAATGATTGGGATGATAACTGGATTTTTAATGATTCGCGTTTCAATTTATTATATTGTGATGATTCAAATTTCTTGAATTTTTTATGTGAAATGATTCATCCAATTGTTAGAATTGATCAATCGGAAGTTAATCGTTTATTACAAATTTTTAATGAAAATCTAAAAGAAGACAATTATGAAATTGTTGAAAAAACAAAAATATCAGGAAGACCAATCTTTGTAGGAAGATTAAAAATTACTGGAAAAGAATCTCTCCAAAATAAGGGTTCTGATTTAAAGAGAATCTTAAATGCTGAATATGTTACTCAGCAAATAAATTTAATGGAGTCATCTATTGATAACTCACCACACATATCAATTGGTTTAGCTAAAGAACTTATAGAGACTTGTTGTAAATCAATCTTTGAAGATAAAAAAATTAGCTATGATAAGAATTGGGACTTACCAAAATTAATGAAGGAAACAACCAAGCTTTTAAAATTAACACCCGAGGATATTCCAAATGAAACCAAAGCCTCTAGTTCAATAAAACAAATTCTTGGTAGTTTGTCCTCCGTTGTACAAGGTATAGGTGAAATCAGAAATGAGTATGGAAGTGGTCATGGAAAAGATGGGAAATTTAAAGGTTTACAACCAAGGCATGCAAAACTAGCCGTTGGTGCTTCAACTACATTAGCAATTTATTTACTCGAAACCCATGAAATAAGAAAATGAATAAGCCAAAAAAAATATTTGACCCACTTTCAGGAAGTGTAATTGAAGGTATTAGTAGAACTTTGGGAGAAACTAATAATGGATTAACAGGTGATGAAATATCAAAATTTTTGCATGAATCAAATATTACTGATACTGAACCAGGAATAACTAAATGGAAAAGATTATTTAATGCATTTGTTAACCATCAAAATAAATATAGAAACTCAAACAATATTTTAAGTTTTATAAATAAATCTATGAGTCCAGCAAGATTTATTGGTAAGTATGAAAAGTTTGAGCATTTGAGATTTGAACTCAATAAAATTTTATCCTTTTCTGGTCTTCAGCTTAAAGAAAATGGAAAGTTCACATTGACAGAAATAACAACAACAATTTCAGAAGCTGAACAAAAGGCCAATAGGCTAAAAAGTAAATTAGAGTTAAGAAACACACATGAAAAAATATTTGAGTATTGCAAAGCTGAACTCTTAACTGACAACTATTTTCATTCAGTTTTTGAAGCGGTAAAAAGTATTGCTGATACAATAAGACAAAAAACTGGACTTTCTCAAGATGGTGGTGAATTAATTGATCTTGCTTTTTCCACAAAGAATCCATTATTAAAAATAAATAAACTATCGAATGAAACTGAGGAAAGTGAACAAAAAGGCTTTGCAAATTTAATTAAAGGGGTTTTCGGAATGTTCAGAAATACAACAGCTCATACACCAAAAATAATATGGTCAATTAATGAGAGCGATGCACTAGATATACTGTCAACAATTTCGTTAATTCATCGTAGGATAGAACAAGCTGAATAAAGAATGTTTTATTAACTCCTAATAAAATGTTGTTGTTTTCTTAGGAAATTTATATTGTTACAATTTAAACCTATGTCAAAATTTTTTCAAAATATGGTAAAACATCCACTTTGAGAGTCTTTAAATTTGTTAAGACTTAAGTCGCAAAATGATTGCTTTTACGCTATAATATGAATAGTTTTGACATTCATAAAATTATTGAAAAATGTCAGAAGATCAAAAAAGGATATTAGAGCATCAACTATGGAATATTGCCAATACTTTGAGAGGCAAAATGAATGCCGACGAATTTCGTGATTATATTTTAGGTTTTATTTTCTACAAATACCTGAGCGAAAAAATGGAAATGTTTGCTAATGATATTTTGCTTCAGGACAAAATTCAATTCAGAGAGATTACACCCAAAACAAGACAAGCTGATGAATTTTTAGAAGCGATTAAAGAAGAAGCTTTGGAAAAATTAGGTTACTTTTTAAAGCCGGAAGAGCTTTTTTCAGAAGTTGCCAAAAGAGGTATGGGTGATAATACTGAAGTGGACCAATTTGATGAAACCAAAACCAATTTCATTTTAGAGGATTTACAAAAGATTCTGACCAATATCCAGTTGAGTACCATGGGTACAGAAAGTGAAGAGGATTTTGATAATCTTTTTGAGGACATGGATTTGAATAGTACCAAACTGGGTAGAAATCCTGAATCACGCAATGCCATCATTGCAAAAGTTTTATCTCATTTGGATAAAATTGATTTTAAATTAAAAAATACCGAGTTGGATGTTTTGGGTGATGCTTATGAATATTTGATTGGCCAATTTGCCAGTGGTGCAGGAAAAAAAGCTGGAGAATTCTATACTCCACAAGAAGTTTCAAAAATATTAGCTAAAATTGTAACTACCGGGAAGCATAAATTAAAGTCAGTTTATGACCCTACTTGTGGTTCAGGCTCTTTGTTATTGAGAGTAGCCAGAGAAGTAAAAGATGTAGCTATGTTCTATGGACAGGAAATGAACCGTACAACGTATAACCTCGCTCGAATGAATATGATTTTGCACGGTGTTCATTACAGAAATTTTGATATTAAGCAAGAAGATACTTTAGAGCATCCACAACATATTGATGATTTACCCTTTGAGGCCATAGTGGCTAATCCTCCCTTTTCTGCTAATTGGAGTGCCAATCCCATTTTTACAAGTGACGACCGTTTCAGTCAATATGGAAAGCTAGCACCAGCCAGTAAAGCTGATTTTGCCTTTGTACAGCATATGATCTATCATTTAGCTGAAAACGGTATCATGGCAGTTGTTTTACCCCATGGTGTTTTGTTTAGAGGTGCTGCCGAACAACATATTAGAAAATTTTTGATAGAAAATAAAAATTATTTAGATGCTGTTATAGGATTACCCGCAAATATTTTCTATGGCACCGGTATTCCAACTTGTATCATGGTATTTAAAAAATGTAGAGAAAATCCGGAAGATATTTTATTTATAGATGCAAGTAATGATTTTGATAAAGTGAAAACACAAAACATTTTGCGTGATGAACACATTGATAAAATTATCGATACTTACAGAAATCGTACCTCACTAGAAAAATATAGTTATAGAGCCACCTTGGAAGAGATTGCTACTAATGACTATAACTTGAATATTCCGCGATATGTGGATACTTTTGAAGAGGAAGAAGCCATAGACATAGAGGCAGTTATGCGTGAAATAAAACAATTGGAAGCTAAGCGATCTGAATTGGATAAAGAAATAGATGTTTACTTTAAAGAATTAGGATTGGTTTTTGAAAACATTTAAAAGAAACTGAAATAATGAATTTAATTAAAGGAAAAGATTTAAAAAGATATTTTGATTCATTAGAAGGATTGCAGTCCTTTCATATGCAATTCAATTATGAGCATAATGACAGAGCAATAGTTATTGTAGGAATGGCCTATGTAGAAGATTTATTATCGTATTGTTTGGAAAATTTTTTCCCTTCAAATTCTTCAACTGTTGAAAAAGTTTTAAGTCATAAAGGTTTTTTGGGAACATTTTTGTCAAAAGTTGAAATGCTTTATTGTTTGGGTTTTATTGATAAAGTAATTAAAAGTGATTTGGAAAAATTGGCTGAAATTAGAAATCTTTTTGCTCACAAAACGACAATATCTTTTGAAGATGAAAAGGTTAAAAAAAACTGCTCAGAATTTAAATGGCATCACGAAGCTATGATGATGTCTCCACCAAAGGAAGCGTCAGTATTAGATATTTTTAAAGTAGAAGTAAATACAATTGTGTCGCACTTATCAGGTATTGCATCTTTCTGTAGAGGGGAAAAAAGAGTACTGAAAACTAATGTTTAAATTTTATTGAAAATCCTTAATACTGACAATAAAAAAAATAATAATGTAATGATTGAAAATAGAGATAAAATAGTTAATGTTCCTAATTTGAGATTTCCGGGGTTT
>NZ_DAIOUN010000017.1:0-12231 GCF_036759525.1 Flavobacterium sp.
CCGAGTTAGCCCACGTGCCCGTATCAAGATAAGCAGCTTTTCCGTTTACTTTCATCAAGTTGTACGGAATCATTAAAAATTCCAAACTGGCACCACCATGTAAAAATAAGGCTTGATAGCCTTTTCCTTGCAACCCTAAAAGTTCCAATGCCAAGGCTCTGGCTTCTTCCATAACAGCAACAAAATCTTTGCTACGGTGTGATATTTCTAAAATGGATAAGCCGGAATTATTAAAATTCAATACGGCTTGAGCCGATTTTTCAAATACTTCTTGGGGCAAAATGCAGGGACCGGCACTGTAATTGTGTTTTTTCATGGTATTCTGAATAAAGGGTCAGAATTAAAATTTCTGAAATGATAAAGTGTATGTTCAATGCACAAATTTCTGAAATTCATCAGAAAACCATTCGTTTTATCAAGAAGTTTTTATTAGAGGTTATTAACAAAAACGATGTAGTTAAAAACTTAAATTTAAACGCCCAACAAAAAATCCACCGTATCTACTCCATCCGCATAATCCCAAAGCTGTGGTTTTTGTGTTTGTCCAAACGGAATACTATTGGCCGTAATTCCATTCGAAACAACACATTGCAACAGTTCTTGATCTTCTGCTAAGCGAATTTTTAATCGCTCTAAATCGTCATAATACTCATAAAAAACAGACGAAATAGGTGAGGAGTAGCTCGTATCTTCTTTGAGAGTTAAAAAACCATTGTCCCATAATTTGAAATTACTCATCAAAAATACGGCTTTGTTGTAATCGTAATTGTTGGCATATTTTTCATACTGAATCACCTCTTGGTACGGAAAAATAGCTTCAAAAAAAGCATCAAACGAATACCCTCTGGGGACAAAAAGTTTAGACACATTGCGGCATCCCAAACCAAAATACCTAAAAATATCTTCACCCAAAAGGAACAAATCTTCTTTAGATTCCGTTCCGGTTAATACGGCTACTGAGTTTCTGTTTTTGCGAATAATAGAGGGTTTATCTTTAAAATAATACGCAAAATAACGAGCGGTGTTGTTACTTCCGGTGGCGATAACGGCATCAAAATTTTCTAATTTCCCATCGGTAAATTCAATCCGATTTTTCAATTCAGGAGCAACAGCCTGAAGATAACCGGCTAAAAATCGAATCAAATGGGTATCGTTCGATGAGGTTTTAACCAAAACCTTATGCCCACTAACTAAAACCGAAAGAAAATCATGAAAACCTACCAGCGGTATATTTCCGGCCAAAATGAGTCCTATAGTTTTAGGTTGTACATTAGAAAATTCATACCTGGATAACCATTTAGTTAGATTTTCTTCCGTTAAGGCTTCTGCCCAGGATTGAACGGCAAAATAAACTTGCTCTGGAGTAAACCATCCATTGTGCGATTGCGATAAAGCCAACAAATCTTGAAACGAAGTATAATAGACATCATTCAAAAGGACAGCCTCCTGAGGTTGTGATTTTTCCAATGAAAATTGGGCTAAAAATTTACCTAATTCTACAAAAGCAGTAATTTTTGAATTTTGTAACATTTGATACTTGTTTATAACTTGATTTGATTGTAATTTTGTGCAAAAATAAGAAATAGAATTGTGGCAACAGCCAATAGTTGAAAGTTTACAATGATTTTTGATATCCCCTTTTAAACTTTTAAACGCTTAAACTTTTAAACAAAAGAAAAATGGCAATCATTATAACCGACGAATGTATCAACTGCGGGGCATGTGAACCCGAATGCCCAAACACCGCTATTTATGAAGGAGCCGACGATTGGCGTTACAAAGACGGAACCAAACTTAGAGGTAAAATTGTATTACCCGACGGTACCGAAGTAGATGCCGATGCTCCACAAACGCCCATTTCAGACGATATTTATTACATTGTTCCCGGCAAATGTACCGAGTGCAAAGGGTTTCATGAAGAACCCCAATGTGCCGCCGTATGTCCGGTAGATTGTTGCGTTCCCGATGACAACCATGTCGAAAGTGAAGAAACGTTGTTAAACAGACAAGCTTTTTTACACAACGAATAACCTCTAAATCCCTTTATGGGATTTTTTTATGAATAAATTAGTCTTTTTTTTGCTAGTCTGCGGGTGGTTTTTTCCTCTTTCAGCTCAAAATATTTCGGGTAAAATTGCCGACGAAAGCAACAACCCTTTGTATGGCGTTTCCATTTATTTTGATGGGACTACTTTGGGAACAACAACCAATGCCGATGGCTTTTTTGAATTAAAATTGCAATCGCAACCCAATGCCATTTTGGTTATAAGTTATCTGGGCTACAAAACCGTTTATCTCAATGACTTCCAATCGCCTATTGCCATTAATTTAGTTCCCGAAACCGTTCTTTTAAAAGGGGTTACGCTAGAGCCGGTTCCTTTTTCCAGAAAAGAAATGCTGGACGTTTTCAGAGAACAATTTTTAGGAAAAACCAAAGGCGGTAGAAATTGTGAAATCGAAAACGAAGAGGCGATTCAATTTACCTACGAATCCAAAAATTTCACTTTAGGGGCCTTTGCCGACCAAAAATTAAGAATAAAAAACAAATACTTGGGCTACTCTATAGAGGTCGATTTGATTGATTTTAAAGTGCAGTACAACAAGCGAACGCTTTCCAACGATTTTCTTAGAGGCAGTTTTTTTGCCATTACTTCTTTCTTTCAAGAGTGGCCTACTGCTACCCAATCCTTTGAAAAAAACAGACGGGCTGCCTACAACGGTTCGCCTAAACATTTTTTTAAAAATCTAATTGAAAAAAAGTGGAGTACAAACGAGTTTATCCTTTTCGAAGGCAGTATGCCAACCGATGCCAATTTGCATTTCAAGTTCGAAGAGGTACAACAAATCGGGACACGCGTGCAGGTTCTGGCCAAAACAAAACAAACCAATCTAACCGATGCCCCCAGATTTTACCGTACCTTTTCTGTTTTGTACAACAACAAAGAACAATCCAAAATAATCTTCAAAACCGCCGAGTTTTATGTGGACGACTATGGAAATCATTCGGCTATAGATCAAATTGATTTTTCCGGTGAACTATCCAAAAGACGCATGGGAGATATGCTCCCATTAGATTACCTACCTCGCTAGATGTAGCCGTAAAGAGGTAAAAAACACCGTATTCTCAGGAAGACATTTCAACCTTTTATTCTTTCAATATTTAAACCTATATTTGCACCCGTTTTAAACCTTTTACCAAGTACCCATAAAATGAAAGCAGGAATTGTAGGATTACCCAACGTAGGAAAATCAACCCTTTTTAATTGTTTGTCCAATGCCAAAGCTCAAAGTGCCAACTTTCCATTTTGTACCATTGAGCCCAATATTGGTGTGGTAAATGTACCAGACCCTCGTATTGCCCGTTTGGAAGAATTGGTAAAACCGGAGCGGGTACAAATGGCCACTGTAGATATTGTAGATATTGCCGGTTTGGTAAAAGGAGCGAGTAAAGGTGAAGGATTGGGAAATCAATTTTTGGGAAATATCAGAGAGTGCAATGCCATCATTCACGTATTGCGTTGTTTTGACAATGATAATATTGTGCATGTAGATGGTAACGTAAATCCCATAAGAGATAAAGAAACCATCGATATTGAGTTGCAGTTAAAAGACTTGGAAACGGTAGAAAAGCGTTTGGAAAAAGTAAACCGTGCTGCCAAAACCGGAAACAAAGAAGCTCAAGTAGAGCAAGCTTTGCTCAACCGCATTAAGGAAGCGTTGCTACAAGCCAAATCGGCTCGTACGGTTGTGCCACAAAATCAAGATGAAGAAGAATTGTTTGAAAGTTTCCAACTCATAACAGCCAAACCGGTGTTGTATGTATGCAATGTTGATGAGGCATCTGCCGTAAACGGAAACAAATACGTAGACCAAGTTCGCGAATTGGTAAAAGACGAGCAAGCGGAAGTTATTGTATTATCGGTAGGAGCAGAGGCCGATATTACCGAATTGGAAAGCTATGAAGAACGTCAAATGTTTTTACAAGATATGGGATTAACCGAGCCGGGTTCGGCAGTGTTAATTCGGGCAGCTTACAAATTATTAAAATTGCAAACCTATTTTACCGCCGGGGTTAAAGAAGTTCGGGCATGGACTATCAATATTGGCGATACCGCACCCAAAGCGGCCGGTGTAATTCACTCCGACTTTGAAAAAGGGTTTATCCGTGCCGAGGTTATTGCCTTCGAAGACTATTCAAACTACGGCTCGGAAGCCAAAGTTAAAGAAGCCGGAAAATTGCGGGTAGAAGGTAAAGAATACATCGTTAAAGATGGCGATGTAATGCATTTCCGTTTCAATGTGTAAGTTATAGATAATAAAGAATGAAATCAAACCGCTGGATCTTTTCAGCGGTTTTTTTTTGGGTCAAAAAGTTAAAAGCTATTTTTCATTTCAAGGAGCTTTACGTACTTTTGATTAAAAAAGAAGGACAATATGTGTTTTTACATGAGTCAAAAGGATTCGATTCCCAAAGTTGAAAAAAGATTCAAAGCCAAGGTAGACCGGCAAGAGACTTTTTTACAATCCGATTTCATAAACGGATTCGATTTTGCACAAGTACCAATTATTCGCGACTCAACCCCACAAAGCATCACTACGCAGTACCATTGGGGCTTGGTTCCTTCTTGGTCCAAGGACTTAGATTTCAGAAAAAATACGCTAAATGCTCGCATTGAAACTTTGGCAGAAAAGCCCAGTTTTTCCAAAATTACTTCCCAAAGATGTTTGGTTTTGGCAACCAGTTATTTTGAGTGGCATTGGAATGATGATAAGGGAAAAACCAAAGAGAAATACCAAATTTTTGCGGCTCAAGACCAACTTTTTGCATTGGCAGGAATCTACGATGCCTGGATAAACCCCCAAACCGGAAATTACTACCACTCATTTGCTATAGTTACTACCCAAGCCAATCCGCAAATGGAGTACATTCACAATCATAAAAAGCGAATGCCCATTATGCTAAAAAAAGAAGACGAAACCGCCTGGTTGGATTCCAAAAACGATTATAAAGCCTTTGCATTTCCCTATACAGCAGAGATGATTGCTTTCAAAGTCCCCCAATAAAAACCCTATTCCTTCTTAGATACCCTTCCCCGAAGTTGTCATTCCTCAGAGTTGTGTCATGGCTTCGCCAGTTCGAGCCAACCCCTCGTGTCCTTCCCCAATGTTGTGTCATGGCTCCACCAGTTCCAGCAAAGCTCTCGTGTTCCACGCAGGAGGAGTCTCCTCCCCGAAACCCCTCAAAGAAGAAAAGAAAAAAAGGAGAGTAAAAAAATATTAAAATTTCGAGGCGATATAACTTTCCAGTTTGCCTTTCTTTTGCAGTTTGATAAGTTTTTCCATATCGGCATTTTTACCAAGAGCGGCTTTGTTTTTTTCATAAAAACGAATGGCCTGCTCGGCACCCGCCACAGCACAAGCCGTATTATCTTTCGAATAATTATGTTCCAAACTGTATTTGGTCCAACCGCTCATAAACACCATCAAACAATCCGCACAATCCAACGGTACGATGCCTTCTACCAAGGCAATGGTAACCGTGGGACTGCCACTCATCCATTTCATCAAAAAACCATTTACGGCAATGCGTGTGTTCGGATGTTCTCCAACCGGGGTTTGGGCTAACCATTCTGTGGCTTTCAAAACCAACGATTCTGTTTTTTTATAATCATCAGCAGTAACAAGCGATAAATCGTTGGGTATTTCAAGTTCTTGAGCTGTAAATGGAATACTAACGAATAGCAAACAAATGAGAATTTTAATTGGTGTCATAATTTTAATTTTTAATTAGGTGTTACTAAAAGTTGGGTTTGTAGAGGAGCCCTACAAGTTTGTTCGGTTCAAAAGGCCTTCTCAAAAATAGAGCGGCATACACGTTTAAAAGTCTATCCCATCAATCTTTTTCATAATCCCATCCGTTTCCGTCAAGGCCACAACGATCTTTTGATAATGCAATAGGTAATCCGGTGCTCCACATTCACTGCGTGCAGGTTCATTCGTCACCAAAATATCTGGCAACCAATGGGTTAACAACACTTGCAAATCACTGCGGTAACTGTGCTCTCGGGCTTTTCCGGTTTGGTATAAGGTGTTTAAATTCGTAACGTATTGGTGTAGGGTCATAAGCTAATAATGTATTCTCAAATATAAAGGATTTTGGGGAAATGGGGAGGGGGCTTAATCTTGTATTTTTTACATCATTTTTTCTTATTGGGTTTTTATGCTGTGGTATGGTTTTTGGGATTTGAACAGTTTTCGGCTATTCGAAGGTTTTGATTTCGAAGCACTTCACTGTCAACCAAGCACAAACTTTGATAGAAGCACAAAGCTTGTTTTAACCACTGAACCGCCACTTTTGGGTAGGTGCTGTTGTCGGATGCCCTTCTGTCTTTTGTGTATGTTTCCAATGTCATATTAAGACCCAATTACTCTTAGTGACTCATAGCCATTTGTTACCAATGAATCATCAGTTGCTGCCAATATATAACTAATTCTATCTGAAATTGAATCGGCTGAAATTCCAGGTTGAACAACGGCAAATGAAAAGGAAAACAACTTTTGCTTATTCATAAGTTGAGAGAATAAATGCTTGTTGCCAACAAGAAATTTTTGCGGTTTATCTTCTGTTCTGCCAAGAACTTTTTTTGCAAACGCATTTTTGTTTGGTGTCCATGATTGAGATTTTACAACCTGCATACATACCTCATAAACATCTCCAACTCTATCACCTGCATTTATTCCTCCAGAACCTTTGACATGATAAAGAGTTATTGCAATACGGTCTGTTAATTCAATAATAGAAATGAAGTCAGCAATCTCCCCTGACCCATGGTCGTAAATTAAAACGGGATAATTGTCGGCTAATAATTTTGCTTGCAAAGTTTCATGGATAGAATTTCTATTTCCATTAGCTGCTTTGTCAGCAACAGGATTACTATAAAACTCCCTTTCAATATCTGTATTTTCGTTAGCCCAGTCAAAGGCAATTATTCTTGTTGTATCAAAACGAAACTCACTTTCTTTTGGTGGTTCAAAATATTCATGGTTGCTAATCATTGCAAAGTTGTCCAAGAATATAGAGAAGGGATTTTCGTTTAAGTAAGCAATTAAATCTGTTGTATGGCTGCTTTCTTCTACTTGGTAATTGTAGTCAGGAGTAATTCTATACTGAAAATGATTTTTGAAGTCGTATGTAAGAGAAATTATTTCATCGTCTAAAACCAAATCAATCCAAACTTGACTCAGAGTACTGTTGGCTGTGTCAATTAAAATGTCATAGTCCAAAAGTTCTGGTCTTGAAATTATTTCATCGCCATTGAGAGAAACTAAAAATGGTGTCTGATAAAAAACATCTTTGTGCCACACTGCAAGTAATGCAGCATAAGGGAGCACATCTACTAATTGTCCGATTGCAAGATTGTCAAATCCGGTATTTGTCTTAACTACTTTATTGCTGACAATTTTAGCCCCAATGTGTTGACACCATTTAATATAGTTTGGAATTTTATCGTAAGCATTACTCCAAACTTTTGAACCTGTGCTGTAACCAATTGTAATGTTGTCGCCTTGGTCAATACCCTTTAAGAATACATGTCCGTTTGCATAGTTCTTCCCGTGACTTTTGGTGATTACCTTTTCAGCATTAGGTCCAGCACTTGTTCTGTATGATTCACCGCTGTTTGCCGACCTGTTTTGCATTCCAATATTGAAGAACTCTGGATTTGAAACATCTGCTAAAACTTTGTTCAATTCAAATTTTGAAATTCTCTTTGGAGTGCCAACTCCAAAGAGGTCTATCATTAAATCGTAAAATTGAATTGTTTTGATTGAAGAATGAATGAAAATGAGTTTTGTTTTTTCATCATAGAAAACCAAAAGAAAAAAATGATTGATGTTTACTAAATCATCTGATGCAATCCACTTTGGTTTTTCTGTTTCCCGAAAAATAAAAACTACCGCATTATGTTCTCTACTTATTGCATTATAGATTATGTGTAATCCGTTAAGCTCCACTTTTGCATCTAAGTTTACTCCGTCTGCTTTATAAATCTTTACATGTCGGTAAGGATTCAGATTGTAAAATGAGATATTGTCCTTGAATGTTGCTGCAACTTTCTTTTCAAATGAATCAACTACATTTTTTATTTCATCTTCCTCTTCAATTTTTTCTTCACTGAGGTTTTTAATAATCTCATCCCAAATTGCACCTTCTTCATACAGCTTTTTCTTGCCAATTATTATATCGTTAGGTATGGCTAAGAATTTTGCCTCGCCAATATTCTCCGCATTTGTTCTTGCAAATCTTCCAATAAATTGAAGTGTGTTCGCGAGTGATTTTTTTGGGCTGTGAATAGCAGCAATTTTGAGGTTTGGAAAATCAAATCCCTCTCCAAGCATATCAACGCAAATGATTCCATCTAATTCACCTGCTTTTAGTTTCTCAATCGTTTTCTTAATTGTTGAATAGGCAAGAGTGCTATCAACCTTCTTCAATTTCAAACTTGTTCTCTCTGAATAGAGTTTGCTAAGGTTTTCAGCTTCTTCCTTTGTTTCTGTCCGCACCATCATATAGTGCTTTAACCCAGCTTCTTTATCCTGAATAAAAGTCCTTTCGGCTTGCAACGCAATAGCTAAGTCAGTATCATGACTATCTGTAATTACAGGGTAATATCCAATCTTACCAAAGATTTTATCCTCATACGCTTTTGTTAAAGGATAATTGAAAGCAACCCTACCTTCAATTTCTTTTTTATCTCTTCTAAATGGTGTTGCAGTAAAAAAAATCTTGTTTGCGTTAGTAAATCTTTTTACGACATTAGTCCAAGTAAACGCAGGAACATGATGGGCTTCGTCCACCAATATCAGGTCAAACAAATCAACCTCTGGAGAAAATGTCTCATTTATCCCCTCATTGATACTATTCGGAATACCTACTACTACATCAAATTCTTTTAATGCTTCCCATTCCTCCAAAGATTTTATAGGTGATTTTATTTCCTTGACTTTAGGAAGTGGTAAATCAGCATGAAAAACATTTGATGCTTTCAATGTTTTCAGTTGAGAAAACTCCTCAACAATTTGTCCTCGCACCATTACGCTTGAACTAATTACAAGGACTCTTTTTGCTCTTAACAAGTATGCAGATAAGTTCAACACAGCCGTTTTGCCTGAACCTGTTGGCATAATTACTATCGCTGCCTCATCTTTGAATAAAGTAAAGTGTGACCCAATTGCATGAATCGCTCCTATTTGTGCATTTCGTAATCCTTTCGCAGTTTCAGTCGCGATTGGATAGTTAATCCTATTATAATTTGAAGAAAAATACGTCATATTAAACTTACTCTTTATCGGGCTTTGTCATTGTCTCATTAGGCTTTTCATGTTTCTGTTCACTCTGCGTTTCAATAGGGTTTCCGCCAACACTCCACTTCCCAACAAAAAAATAAACCACCCACCCCAAAAGGCAAGCAATCTCATTTCCGCTAAAAAAGTGTGGTATTTTTGTAATGGAATTTCAAACCTACTAAAATATTTTCAAATTTCCTACAACCTTATAAAAGTTGTAGCCACTCCCCAGAAGTACAGCTTACCCTCACAACACATCACCCCCTCAACCGCTCCTTCAATTGCTCCAAGTGTAAAGTCAATTCCTCGCTTTTCCAATACTCTATTTTCAAGTGCGGGGCAAAGCCTATATACCGCACCAATTCCTCTTGTATAATCCGTGCCACTACCGCCTCATGTCCCACCGTAGTTACCAAACTGTCATGAATACTAAACAAGGGCATCTTGGGGTATTCCTTAGACAACCGCTTCGCTATAACCTCCAAAACCAACAGACTCTCCAAATTCTGCAACAAAATAGGAAGCAACGTCTTATGCAATTGCTTCACCAATCGCAACACCTCATACACCTCCTCAAATTCTTTTTTAAACAACCGTTTCGGTAAGGCCTCTTCCGAATGCAAAAACCGATTATCCGAAAAAAAAGCTTGCAATACAGCTATCTTAGCATCGTTTCGCGTCCACTGCCTTTGGGGATCCTCACCCTGAAAAACGCGTTCCAAATAGCTATACAAAGTACCTTGACAAACCTCTTTTCGATATCGTTCAAATACGCCTTCATCTCTTGTTTCTAGGTGGCTCACCATCATTTTTACTAACATAATGAGGTAGTTATACTTATTTATATCTTTCTCTAAATTCCTTAACCTTGCTTCTAGTTTCATATAAATCCATATATACTTGTAAGAATTTTTGACATTTTCGGGGTTTTTTAAAACTTGACGCTTACTTCGGGTGAGATATTCCAAAAAACCCTCCCAAAAATCCAACTGCAACAACAACAAGGATAAATAGGGCTGACTGTTCGATAAATCCACCGCTACCATGGGTTGGCCATCATACGTTATCGCATTTCGCAACAACCCCCGCATATTCGTCAAATTACTATGATACCGATTTACCTTAGAATCTACTTTACATAAATACCGATGCGACTCCAAAAACTGTACAGACAATTTAGAATACACATACTGCTCAAACGGACTCTTTACCTTTTGCTTTACTATCGAATAATCTCGCAAATGAGGATTCGAATATTTTAAAAACCATTCTTCTTCCAAAAAGGCCAGTACCAAATCCGAATCGATAACCAACTTTTTCGTAAACCATTTATTCAAATACTTATAGTCATCGGTAGTGGCCTTGAGTTTGGCATAAAAGGAGTTGAGCTTTCGCCTCAAAACAAAATCTTTCAAATTATATACCGCACCAAAATCGCGATACGATTCCGTAAATTGATACAACGTACAATGCTCCCCAACCTGATACTTTATGGTGGGATGTTTTTGCAATAAACCCATTTTTATGGCATAATTCAGATGGGGCTTGTAGTTTCCCAGCAACGTATTCAATATAATAGAGGAGAGCGGGACATAGTCATCAATAAGTTCCGATTTTTTGGTATAAACCGGTATTGTAGCAACTGCGTGAAGGATGTAGGCTAACTTATCAACTTTAAAAGAAGAAAACGAAGGCGGGTAGGTGGCTACTAAGGCGTGTAAATCCAACCCTTTGGGTAAGATGAGATGCATAATTTTGGCGTATAGGAAAGCCTAAAAATACAACTTTTTCTTATAATTATCAAAAAAATACCAAAAAAAACTCCCAAACCATAAGCTTGGGAGTTCACAGCAGATGGGGGAGCAAAAAGTTACTGTACGTCTACAATATGCAACACATTAAAAGCCCCATTATTCAAAGGGTATTGCACGCCATTGACTTCTTGAAAAAATTCAATCAAAAACAAGTAAAACGAAATACCGCTTTCATCAGGCACAGAAGTAGGGGTCAATACATGGGTAGCTTCGCCACTTTGGGTGCTCAAATTAACCACATCACTGTAGGTTATAGACGAAACACCACTCTCAAAATCCAATTTCAAAAACGCACTCTGCATCGAGAAATGCGTCGCTCCCTGCGGATTTCGCAATTGCTGCACCGGATTAAAATCGGCCAAGCTAATACCCCCCGTAGCTACATCCAAACTGTAAGGAGCATACAATACTGCCGGTAAAACAGCTCGCTGGTTAAAGTCAAATCCTCGCAAAGCCTGCTTGCCTTCTTCTGTCTGAATCCCAAGGGCTACCTTCCGTTCACCACGGGCACTCACCAAATCGGCATTCTTTATCGAAGCCATCACCTGCAACATCCGGCTCGATAATTTACTATCCCTGGCCTTAAAAACCAATTGCCCGGCTGCCATTCGCAATAACTTACCGGCTTGAGCACTTTGCCCAAATTCAACCCCGTTTTCACGAGTTCTAACAAACGCCGGATCATTCAAAATACGATTCCGACTTACGCCACCTTTCGTGCGTACCATGTGCCCATCAGCACTCTTGTAAAACGTCAGATTTTCCAACGTTCCCTCAATCTTGAGGATTCCATTTAATTTTGCCATAGCATAAAAATTTAAAATTATATACCAAAGGTATAACTGTATGATTATCAATACAAAAAACACATTCACTTCATGCGTTTATCAACACAATTGTGCATAAAAAAACAGCATTCGTATCCTTTTTTTTCGTAAATTTGAAGTAGCTTTTATAACATAAAATAACAATCCAAAAATCCAAAAATCCAAAAATCGAAAAATCCAATCAAAAAACATAAAGGGATGATAAAGGGATGATAAAGGGATGATAAAGGGATGATAAAGGGATG
>NZ_DAIOUN010000017.1:12331-49603 GCF_036759525.1 Flavobacterium sp.
ATAAAGGGATGATAAAGGGATGATAAAGGGATGATAAAGGGATGATAAAGGGATGATAAAGAGATAATAAAGGGAACAAGGTCCAACCTAAAAAATACAAAAACTAAAAATAGTTGAATTGAAAAAATAAAACACAAACCAGAACCGTTCGGTCCCCCCTCTCTTTTGGAGAGGGGTCGGGGGTGAGGATATTAAAAGCCATACAGTATGAAAAGAAGAAGAGTAAGCATAACCTCAGATGACATCCAGTTCATCACCGGAAAAAGCAAACGCTATGCCCAAAACCTCATGGGCAAAATGAAAGAACACTACCGGAAAGAAAAGCACCAATTCATCACATTTCAAGAGTTTTGCCACTACACAGGCATCCAATACGCCGAAATTGAACACCTTATCGATTGAGGCTTTCACCATACCAATGATAATTCCCCTAACCGCCAACCCTGTCAATATGTTTCTTAATAACTTTAAACCCGAATCCTTTTAATTTTTTGCTTTATCCGTTATATTAGCACAAAATCCACAAATCCGCTATGTTAGAGCAAAATCAATACACCGAAGACAATATCCGTTCACTCGATTGGAAAGAACACATCCGTATGCGTCCCGGTATGTACATCGGAAAACTCGGAGACGGTTCATCCCCCGATGACGGTATCTACATTTTACTCAAGGAAGTACTCGATAACTGCATCGACGAGTTTGTGATGGGAGCCGGTAAAACCATCGAAGTAACCATTAAAGATAAAATGGTTACCGTTCGAGATTACGGGAGAGGAATCCCGTTAGGAAAAGTGGTAGATGTGGTTTCAAAAATGAACACCGGTGGTAAATACGACTCCAAAGCCTTCAAAAAATCAGTAGGTTTAAATGGAGTAGGTACCAAGGCGGTTAATGCGTTGTCCAATTATTTCCGTGTAGAATCCGTTCGCGATAACCAACAAAAAGCCGCCGAGTTCTCTGCGGGGAATCTTACCTTGGAAGAAGAAATCCAAGAATCAACCAAGAGAAGAGGTACCAAGGTGGCCTTTGTGGCCGATGAAACCATTTTCAAAAACTACAAATACCGCAATGAGTATATCATCAAAATGCTCAAAAACTATTGCTACCTCAATACGGGATTAACCATTTATTACAACGGCGAAAAATTTTATTCCGATTACGGTTTAAAAGATTTATTAGAAGAAAATATTGCAGATGAAGATAGAGTATATCCCATTATTCATCTGGCAGGAGATGATATAGAGATAGCCATAACACACAGCAAATCTCAATATTCAGAAGAGTACCATTCGTTTGTAAACGGTCAGAATACCACACAAGGAGGTACACATTTGAATGCGTTCAGAGAATCGGTTGTCAAGACCATTCGTGATTTTTACAACAAAGGCTTTGAAGCGTCAGATATCCGAAAATCCATCGTTTCTGCCATTTCTGTCAAAGTAGAAGAACCCGTTTTTGAGTCGCAAACCAAAACCAAATTAGGTTCTACAGATATCGGTCCCAATGGCCCTACAGTGCGTACATTTATCAATGATTTTATATCCACCAAACTCGACAACTATTTACACAAAAACCCCGAAATAGCCGATGCTCTATTGAAGAAAATATTGCAAGCCGAGCGGGAACGTAAAGAACTTTCGGGTATTCGAAAATTAGCCAAAGAAAGAGCCAAAAAAGCAAGTTTACACAACAAAAAATTACGCGATTGCCGCGTCCATCTAACCGATGCCAAAAACCCAAGAAGTTTAGAAAGTACCCTTTTTATCACCGAGGGGGATTCGGCTTCGGGTTCCATTACCAAGTCGCGTGATGTAAATACACAAGCCGTTTTCAGTTTGCGGGGTAAACCGCTCAACTCCTACGGAATGACCAAAAAAATTGTGTACGAAAACGAAGAGTTTAACCTCTTGCAAGCCGCATTAGATATCGAAGAAGATTATGACAATTTGCGTTACAACAATATCGTAATCGCCACCGATGCCGATGTAGACGGGATGCACATTCGCTTGTTGTTAATCACCTTCTTCCTGCAATTCTTTCCCGAATTAATCAAAGAAGGGCATTTGTATATCCTACAAACCCCATTGTTTAGAGTGCGAAACAAAAAAGAAACCATTTATTGTTACAGTGAAGAAGAGCGGGTAAATGCCATCGAAAAACTAAAACCCAAACCCGAAATCACCCGATTCAAAGGATTGGGAGAAATATCACCCGATGAGTTCAAGCATTTTATTGGCGAAAGCATTCGTTTAGATCCCGTAATGTTGGACAAAGCCACTTCAATCGAAACCTTGCTCGAGTTTTATATGGGTAAAAACACCCCGGACCGACAAGAGTTTATCATCAACAATTTGAAGGTAGAGTTGGATACAATAGAAAAAAATTAGTTCTAAAATTAAAATGAAAAAAGTTCATCATCAATGATAAACGAAGACGAAGAATACAGCATCCCTGACGATGAAAATAATGAAGATTTAAATGAGTCAAACCAAGAACAAGGTTTTGAAGACGTTCGCATGTCGGGTGGAAAACATTTTTACGAAAACAACGAGAATCCCGAAGATACCATTACCAAAGTAACCGGTATGTACAAAGATTGGTTTCTGGATTACGCCTCGTATGTAATTTTAGAACGTGCCGTTCCGGCTATCGAAGACGGTTTCAAACCCGTACAACGCCGTATCATGCATTCTATGAAAGAACTAGACGACGGTCGTTACAACAAAGTGGCCAACATCGTGGGGCATACCATGCAGTACCATCCACACGGAGATGCCAGTATTGGCGATGCCATGGTGCAAATTGGTCAGAAAGATTTGCTCATCGATATGCAAGGAAACTGGGGAAATATACTCACCGGTGATGGTGCCGCAGCTTCCCGTTACATTGAAGCTCGTTTATCTAAGTTGGCCCAAGATATCCTTTTTTCTCCCAAAATTACAGAGTGGGGATTGTCCTATGACGGTCGTCGTGCCGAGCCTATCAATCTTCCGGTTAAATTCCCCTTGTTATTAGCACAAGGAGCCGAGGGGATTGCTGTTGGTTTATCCACCAAAGTTTTGCCACACAACTTCAATGAACTGATAGATTGTTCTATTAAGGTTTTAAAAAACAAACCGTTTACGTTATATCCGGATTTCCCAACAGCCGGTATCGCCGATGTTTCCAACTACAACGACGGGATGCGTGGCGGTCGTGTTCGGGTGCGTGCCAAAATATCGCAATTAGACAAACAAACCTTGGTAATTACACAAATTCCGTTTTCTACCAACACCGGTACGCTCATTGACAGTATATTGAAAGCCAACGAAAAAGGAAAAATTAAAGTCAAAAAGATTGAAGACAATACGGCTGCCGAGGTTGAAATTCTCATCCATCTACCACCGGGAGTTTCACCCGATAAAACCATAGATGCGTTGTATGCGTTTACGGCTTGCGAAACTTCGGTGGCTCCGTTAGGTTGTGTGATAGAAAACCATAAACCCTTGTTTATTGGGGTTTCCGATATGCTGCGAATATCAACCCATCGTACAGTTGATTTGCTCAAACGGGAGTTGGAAATTCAATTGGATGAACTCGAAAACAAATGGCATTTTTCTACCCTGGAGAAAATATTCATTCGCGAAGAAATGTACATTGATTTCAAATTGTACAGCGATAGAGAATCTTTGTATGCCTATATGTACAATCGTTTCGAACCGTTCAAAAAACAATTGGTACGGGAAATAAACGATGACGATTTACAGAAACTAACACAAATCCCAATGATTCGTATCACCCGTTTCGATTCGGATAAAGCCGATGAAGCTATTGCCAAATTGGAAGCCGAGATGGAACAAGTGAAACACCATTTGGCCAATATTATAGAGTATACCATTGATTTCTTTACCAAATTAAAAGAAAAGTATGGGAAAGGTAGAGAACGTCAAACCGAATTGCGAAGCTTTGATACCATTGAAGCCACCAAAGTAGTTTTGCGAAACACCAAATTATACGTTAACAAAGAAGAAGGTTTCATTGGTACCGGACTCAAAAAAGACGAATACGTGGCCGATTGTTCCGATATTGATGATGTAATTGTTTTTCTGCGTGATGGTAAAATGATGGTAACCAAAGTAGATGATAAAAAATTCATTGGTAAAGACATTATTCATGTGGCAGTTTTTGATAAAAACGATAAGCGAACCATTTACAATATGATGTATCGCGACGGTAAAAACGGTTCTACTTTTATCAAACGGTTTAATGTTTCCGGTGTCACAAGAGATAAGTTTTACGATTTAACACAGGAAAAACCCGGCTCTATGGTTTCCTATTTTTCCGCCAATCCAAATGGTGAAGCAGAAGTCGTAACAATTTTGTTACGTCAAGTAGGAAGCGTGAAAAAACTAAAATGGGATGTAGATTTTGCCGATATCGCCATCAAAGGACGAGCGTCTCGTGGGAATACCGTAACCAAATATCCTATCAAGAAAATTGAATTAAAAGAAAAAGGAATATCTACCTTACGCCCCAGAAAAGTATGGTTTGACGATACGGTTCAACGTCTTAATGTAGATGGAAGAGGGGAATTATTGGGCGAATTTAGACCCAATGACCGCTTGTTGATTATCAACCAATCCGGAAAATTGAAAACCATTATTCCGGAGTTAACCACCCATTTTGACGAAGACATGGTGGTATTAGAAAAATGGAATCCTAAAAAACCGATTTCGGCCATTTATTATGATGGTGAAAAAGAACGGTACTACGTAAAACGATTCTTGGTAGAGAATGAAAACAAAGAAGAAATTTTCATATCCGAACACGAGAAGTCGCAATTGGAAATCGTTTCTACCGATTGGCGTCCGGTTGCCGAGGTAGTTTATGCCAAGGTAAAAGGCGTTCAAAAAGAGAATCAAGTTGTCGATTTGGAACAATTTATAGCAGTTAAAGGAATCAAAGCACTTGGGAACCAATTAACAACCGATAAAGTAAAACAAATCAATTTGTTAGAGCCGCTTCCTTTTGAAGAGCCGGAAGAAGAAGCTCCGGAGGAAATGGAAGTTTCCGGAGAAGACAATGTTTCCGATGCAATTCAAACCGAATTGGACGATGACGGACAAATCACATTGAGTCTAGAATAAAACCAAGCCCACGGTTTTAACTGTGGGTACTAAATGTAAAACAACAAAAGAAAAGCCCACGATTACCGTGGGCTTTTTAAATTTGGCAATTGGAAATATTAACTCAACGAAAGTTGAAATATAACCGATTCTTGTTCACCATCACCTTCTACATACATAATCAGTTCTGATATTTCATCATTTTTACCGCTCTTCATTAAAAATTCAACTTCTTTACCCCCGTCATTTACACGAAGGAGTTCTTCAAATTCTTTCGATTTGCGATATTTTCCGGCAATAGATTTCATTTCGCTTCTCAAAGAGCTATCGGTGGTGGTGTACATTTTAAACTTTGTAATCTTACCGATAAAGTCCATTATTTTTTGATCTTCTGCCGTCATTTTTTCTTTATGGGCCATTTTCCCAATAAATGAAAACATGCTTTTATTTACCATTACTTTGGTTACGTTTTCAGATTTTTCCAGTTTGTCAAACGATTGTGCTTGAGTCGTAAAAGCTACAAAAGCCAAACATAAGGTTACCATTAATTTTTTCATGATGAGTTGTTTTTTGATTAATAAAAGGAAGACGATTGAGCTTTTACTTTGTTACAAACACATGAAAAACATTATTTAATAGGGTTCAATTTTTCTAAAATTTGCAGTTCTTTTTGTATATGTTTCATCAGAAAATAACCAAATAGTAGAAAAAAACCGTAACCACTAACGATGCAATAGAGATAAAATCCGAAACTGAAATGGGCTTTAAAAGTGGGTAACAGCAAGGTGAACCCAATAAAATAGGTGATATAAATAAGGGGTGTAAAAACATAATGAATTTTTCTTCGCCATTGGTAAAAGGTTTTTACTTTTTTGGCATATTCCAGAACCGTAAGGTCCGGATGAATGGCTTTTAATTTTTGAACACTGTGAAGTTCCAAAACAATTCGACTTAAAAGCATGACAATCATGATACTTAAACCCAGTGTCATAGCATTCAAGTGATGGGCATTAACCCAAAAAAAGTAATAAACTAAAATCAATGTGGTTACAGAAATGATGGCAAGGGTACCATAGTGATTTCGTCTCAGTATTTTGCTGTTTTTCTCAGATTTAGCAATGAGTTCTGCAGCATCTAAATTCAATTTAGATTGATTTTGCAAATTCCAAAGGTCTTGTATTTCGTTAAATTCTGTCATTTTTGTACACATTGAGTTAAACTTTTTTTAATGCGATGAATCCGCACCCGAAGCGTTTCTTCTGTAATTCCTATAACATGGGCAATTTCATCATAGGGCATTCCTTCCAATACCATTAGGATTATCATTTTACCGGTTTCATCCAATTTATTAATGCAGGCATACAATTGTTTTAATTTATCTTCGGTTTCCGGATGATACGTTTCGTGGGTTAGTTGCGGAAAATGCTCTGTATGGATTTCTTTTCGAGTGGATTTCTTGCGTAAATAAATCAAACAAGTATTTACCGTAATTCTGAAAATCCAAGTACTGATGCTGGACTCCATTCGAAAGCGATCTAAATTTTCCCAAACTTTAATAAATACTTCTTGCGAAGCATCGGCTGCCAAGTCAGCATCGCCATTAAAGTACCCTTTGCAAAGGCGAACAACTTTGGGATAATGTGTCTCGTAAATTTCGTTAAACAGGTTTGGACTTTTCACGCTTTACAGGTTTTGTTTTAGGTTTTGAATAAACCATTCCGGTTGATCGTACATCACAAAGTGAGCGGCATTATCGGCATACAAAATTTGCACTGCAGGTAATTTTTCAAATTGGGATTGATATGTTTTTTCAACCGTAGCTTTGTCGGGAAACGTTGCTGCCAGAACTACAACCGGAATTTTAATTTTGGCGACTTCTTCACGCAAATCTAAATTCAACATATCAATGTAACCATACACATAGGTTTTTCTGTCCGATTGCTGCATCATTTGTATAATAGAAGAATGTTTTTCTTTGTTTTTACACATAAACTGAATTTGTTGTGTATTCATGCCTTGAAAAGTGACTTCATCCATTTGCATCATCATTTTGCTCTGCGGATTATCATACGGAATTTTAGCACCCGTATAATTCGGAATCATCAAGGCAGCAGAGCAGGGTAGAGCATCAACAGCAATTACTTTTTTAAACAAATTAGGTTCGGTTGCGGCCAACCAATAACTAAGAGTACCACCTAAACTATGACCAATCAATGTAGGTTTGTTTGTTTTTTGGGTTTTGGTGTAAGCAATAATATCTTCTTTAATGGAATTAAACCAAGGCATTTCAATAGGTTTTACACCACCAAATCCGGCAAAAGTAAAAATGTGGCATTCATGCGTTTTTGAAAGTTCTAAAACCGTTTCGTTCCAAAGTTCACTGGTACAACCAAAACCCGGAAATAAAAAAACCGGTTCGCCTTTACCTATTACCTTAACTTGAAATGAATTTTGGGCATAAATAGAAGTTAAAAGCGTACTTACAAGTCCTAAAATAAAAAATGTAACAATTTTCATAATTCGTGATTTTTTAAAGTTTTCCTTTGGATTCATCACGATAAAAATTGTTACATCTTTTATTAATTTTTTTTTAGGAATGGCCGTTTTTCTTTCGCATTTTCATGTTAAGAAATTCTACAGCCAGAGAAAATGCAATTGCAAAATACAGATAACCTTTAGGCACAGCACCCACGTGTTGTCCGGCTAATTCGGCATGAGATAAATGCATACTTTCGGTAATCAACATAAATCCGATAAGTATTAAGAACGCTAATCCTAATATTTGAATGGAAGGATTGGCATTCACAAAGTTTCCAACCGGAACGGCAAAAAGCATCATTACTCCAACAGAAATTACCACCGCAGTCACCATAATATACAGAGCCCCTTCAATTCCGTTAGTCATTCCCACAGCCGTTAAAATACTATCTACAGAGAAAATTAAATCAATCAAAAGGATTTGAAAAATTACATTTCCAAATGACTTAGCAGCAGAAGTCTTTAATTCTTTTTCGCCTTCGCCTTTATGGTCTACTTTTTCGTGAATTTCTTTCGTACTCTTGTAAATTAAAAATAATCCACCAAGGAATAGTACCATAGCTTGACCGGTAAAACTTCCGCTAAACCAACCCCAATCTATAGAAAACCAAGGAGCTTTCATGGCAATCAAAATGGTGATACCAAATAGCATGGCAATACGCATGAACATGGCTAAAAACAATCCAATTCGAGTAGCTTTTTTTCGTTTTTCTTCCGGTAGTTTTCCGGTTACGATGGAGATAAAAATGATATTGTCTATACCCAGAACAATTTCCAGAAAGGTTAGGGTTAAAAGGGCAACCCATGCATCGGGATTTGCAAATACTTCCATAAGAGAGATTGGTTTTATGATTCTTTTACGTTATTAATTCACCCGGGTTACCACGCCTTTTTGTTTGTTGGAATCGCCCACAAATGAATATTCAAATGTATAACTTTTTTCGTCTGTTGTTAAGATTTTCATGTGTATGGCTTTTTTTTCTTTCATGCCTTTTGGATGGAGTTTTTGAAGTACAAATTCGCAATCATTAATCCATCGAACAGAGGAAGAATCTGTTTTCCCTCTGAAGGTTTCTATTTGTAATGTATCGTTTCGTTCAAAAACCGAAATTTCTTTTTTTCCTTCCATTTCAAGTTCAAATTGAAATTTTCCGGTTTTAAAATCGGTGCAATTGCGTTCTTGTTGGTAGCAGGAAATCAGGAATAAACTGAGTAGTAGAAATACTTTTTTCATTGTAATTTTTTTAATTCATCATCTGTGAAATTCTTTATACTTTTTTCTTTTGAAAATTTATCAGAATTATAAAGGTTTGATTTATTTTTTGGAATGGATAAACTTTCCCATTCGGTTTTTTTCAACATTTTGGCATAAAAAACCATTTGTCCAATATGATACGGATAATGAGCCAACTGCCGGTTGATAGCTTCTAAAACGGTATGACCTTCATTTCGAATGTAGATGATTTCGTCCAGTTGTTCAGGCCGTAAACTCTGTAACGCCTCAAACAAGCATTGCCACCCTTTTTCCCAGTGAGCTATAAGTTCAGGTTTGGTTTTGAGTATATTTTCAAATTCTGAATCCCGATTTCGCCATTCTTTTTCGCCATCAGTAGTTAAAAAGGCGGTCCATCGCGAAAGCATATTTCCCACCAAATGATTTACAATAACTGCTATAGAATTTGTATCTTCATTTACCGAAATAAAAAGTTGCTCCGGTTCCAATTGATTCATCGCTTTTTCTCCCAACGTTTTATAGTAGAGAAATTGCTTTTTTACACTTTCTAAGTAGTTAGTTTTCGTTTCCATCAAACAAACTTTTCATAATGGTTTTAATACCTTTAAACATCAGTGTAACAGATGTGATACAAATAAAAATACCAATTCCTAACACTAAATAATGCCAATGGGTATGTTGATTCATAAAAGCATTGTGAATAAGAACAGGCCCAATAAACATAAGCGGAATTGCTCCAATGCTGTATTTTATGCCTTTGAAAAGGAGTTCCTTGTTGTCCATTTTTTCTACTATTTTATTGAAATCTTTTACTGAAAACTGCGACTATTTACTGCGACTGATAACTCTCCACCGCTTTCCGCACGCTACCATGCTTTTCCAATAAAACACCCGCTTCTTCATAACTCACTGGAATTTCGCTCATAATCATTCGAATGCCACGATCCACTAATTTGTTGTTGCTCAATTGCATATCTACCATTTTGTTGCCTTTCACTTTTCCTAGTTGAATCATCGTGGCGGTTGAAATCATGTTTAAAACCAACTTTTGAGCCGTTCCGGCTTTCATGCGTGAACTTCCGGTTACAAATTCCGGACCAACCACCACTTCAATCGGAAATTGAGAAACGTGTGAAAGCGGACTCCCTTCGTTGCACGTAATACAACCGGTTGGGATGTTATGCTGATTGCATTTTTCCAAACCCCCAATCACATATGGCGTAGTTCCGGAAGCGGCAATACCCATAACAAAATCATTTGAATTGATATTAAATTCCAATAAATCTTTCCAAGCTTGTTCAGTGTCATCTTCGGCAAATTCTACTGCTTTTCGAATGGCTTTATCGCCACCGGCAATGATACCCACGACCAAATCAAATGGAACTCCAAATGTGGGCGGACATTCCGAAGCATCTACAACGCCCAATCTACCGGAAGTTCCGGCACCAATATAAAAAAGGCGACCACCTTTTTTTAATTGACTAACCACTTTATCCACCGTTTTTTCAATTTGTGGCAACGCTTTTTCTACCGCTAATGGAACAGTTTTATCTTCGTTATTGATGTTTTGGAGTAATTCGGAAACCGACATCTTTTCCAGATGTTCGTATTTTGAGGATTGTTCGGTGGTTTTGGTGAAAGACATAATGCAAAATTTCACTCAAAGATACGAGATTTTCATTTCTCGCAAAGACGCAAAGTCGCAAAAAAAAGTTGCTGAGTTACTGAGTAGCTGAGAAACTGAGGTTTATAGATTTTTAAGATGAAATTTAGCGTAATCACAAAAACCGACAACGGACAACCGATAACTGACAACCTTAATGCGAATGACCCATTTCCAACACATAAGCCAATAAAAAACCCAATACAATCATCGTGATTTTGGCTAAATTGAATTTGTGCCCCTCATTACTTTCAAAAATAATAGTCGAAGAAATATGAAATAAGATACCCACCACAATAGCCGAAATTTCTTTGGAATAATGTTGTGCAAAATGCAAGTGTTCTGCTAACGTCGTTCCAAGGGGTGTCATTAAAGCAAAAGAAAACATGAAGGCAAAAACCATCCATTTATTCATTTTGGCATTCACAAAAAATAACGTTAAAATAATGGCAATAGGGAAGTGGTGAACCGCAATTCCGTAAGCTAAATTGGTGTTTTCATGAATAGGAAATCCTTCTAACAACGCGTGAATACACAAACTGATAAATAGCAACCAAGGAATATGATGCACTTCATTGTTTTCATCTGTATGTACATGAACATGACCGTGTTCGGCACCTTTGGAGAAAAATTCGAGAAAAATTTGAAACAAAATTCCTATCATGATAAAAACACCAACCGGTAGCGAGAAATGTTTGTGTTCGCCTTCGTGAACGTGATGATGTCCTTCTTGAAATAACTCAGGTAACAAATGCAAAACTGTTAGCGAAAGCAAAAAAGCTCCACTAAAAGCCAATAAAAGTTTAATGTTTTTCTTTTTTTGAGGTTTTAAAAATAATGCGATCAAAAAACCCAAAATAACGGCCAAAAAAGTGATAATGTATTGCATTATTTAAAAATCATAATTAAACGTTCGGATTGTGTTTTGTAAAATTTTCGGAGTTTGTAATCCCCAAAAACATCCAATAAATGGATATCGGCATCCTCCATCATTTTTTCAAAATCAGAAAGGCGAAGAGCTTGAACTTTTTCGGTAAAATGAAATTCTTTTCCTTGATCTGAAAACGAAATCTCTTTATAGATATGATTGTCTTTTTCATATCGCTTGATGTGAAATTCGATACCTTCCACTGTTTTTGTTTCTTCCGGTATTAAATTTTCCAAAACAAAATCTACATTCATAAAATCAATCACGGCAAATCCATATTCTGTTAAGCTGTCGCGAATGGCTTTTAACGTAATTAAATTATCAGCATCATCCTCAAAATAGCCAAAGCTGGTAAACAAATTGAAAATGGCATCGTATTTTTCATCAAAAGGGATTCGCATGTCATGCACTTTGAAATGCAATTTTTCATTAGCATAATCGGAAGCTGCTTTGATACTGTTTTCAGATAAATCGGCTCCTGTGACATCATACCCTAGTTGATTTAAATAAATTGAATGTCGCCCTTTTCCGCAGGCCAAATCCAATATTTTGGCTTCTTCCGGTAAGTTTAAATATTCCGTAAGATTATCCATAAACAATTGAGCCTCTGCATAATCTCTATCTTTGTAAAGAATGTGATAGTAAGGTGTATCAAACCAAGAGGCAAACCAATTATCGGTAATTGGAGATGGGTTTTGAGGTATGGGTGGTTTCGATTCTGACATTAATTGGTTAGATGCTTTAAGAACGTGCAAATTTAGTGTATTTTTGCCAAGTTTTACAGTTTTATACAATCATGGAGAAGAATTTTAAGATGGTGGCCAAGACCTTTTTTGGTTTTGAAGAAATTTTAGCGAAAGAAGTGCAACAATTAGGCGGACAAGATGTACAAATCGGAACGCGTGTGGTAACTTTTTACGGCGATAAAGGATTTATGTATAAAGCTAATTTGTCGTTGCGTACAGCACTTAAAATTTTAAAACCTATCAAAGGGTATAAAGTATTCAATGAGAAGGGGTTATACGATGGTGTTTCAAGTATTGATTGGAGTCAGTATATGAACGAAAAGCAGACTTTTGTGGTGGATGTTACGTTGTATTCTGAAGCGTTTAATAACTCCCAATTCGTGGCTTTAAAAACCAAAGATGCGATTGTAGATCAATTTAGAGCTAAAACCGGTGCTCGTCCGAGTATTGATAAAGATTTTCCGGATTTGCGAATACACATTCATTTAGATCGTGATCAATGTACGGTTTCTTTGGATACTTCCGGAGATTCGTTGCATCACAGGGGTTATCGCTCGGCTACGAATATTGCTCCAATTAATGAAGTTTTAGCAGCCGGAATGTTGTTGTTATCCGGTTGGGAGGGAAAATCTCATTTTTTGGATCCCATGTGCGGAAGCGGTACTATTTTAGCTGAAGCCGCCATGATTGCTTGTAATATTCCCGCGAATATCAACAGAAAAGAGTTTGCTTTTGAAAAATGGAACGATTGGGACAATGATTTATTTGATCAAATTATTGATAGTTTGATGAAGAAAACCAGAGAATTTCATTATACCATAAAAGGGTATGACAAAGCTCCAAGTGCCGTTCGTAAAGCCCAAGATAACATTCAAAATGCCAATTTGGAAGATTATGTTACCATTGAACAAAAAGATTTTTTTGAATCAGAGAAACAAACGGAAGGTCCGCTACACATGGTTTTCAATCCGCCGTATGGGGAACGTTTGGATATTGATATGGAACGATTTTATAGAGAAATTGGCGATACATTCAAACAAAGTTATCCCAACACACAAGCTTGGTTTATTACCGCCAATTTGGAAGCCTTGAAATTTGTGGGATTAAAACCTTCCCGAAAAATCAAATTATTCAACGGAAAATTAGAAGCCCGATTGTTGAAATATGATATTTATGAAGGAAGTAAACGAACGAAGTTTCAGAATAGGGAAGAGGAATAGAGTTAAGGTTCTATAAGATTTTGAATTTGATGTTTAAATGTTGGAATTGTTTCAAAAATGGTTTCCCAAACAAAATTTAAATCAACAGAAAAATATTCGTGAACAATGAAATTTCTAATAGCCTTTGCACCACGCCAATCAATTTCTGAATTTTTTAATTTAAATTCTTCATCAATTTGAGCCACAGCTTCACCAATAACAATAAAGTTTTTCAAAACGGCATCTTGTTTGAGCCAATCGGATAGAAACTCATCTTTAGAATATGTTTTAGCAATTAACTCTAACTTGTTTATTGCTTCCAAAATATGAAGGAAGTAAAGTTTATTTGAATCAGTTTTCATAAAAATAAGTAGCTTCTTTTAAAACTTTCTCCTTAATAAACTTATTTAATCCATTTTCAGATATTAAATCAACTTTTTTTTGAAGTTTCAATTCTAAATCATCGTGAATTTTTGCCAAAGTAAAAAAACCGATAGGTTGGTGTAATGAAAATAAAATATCAATATCACTGGATTCTTTTTCTTCATTTCTAGCAAAAGAACCAAACAAACCAATACGTTTTGGATTGTAAGGTTTTAAAATATCAATGATAATTTGTATTTGATTCTTTGTTAACATAAAACAAATGTAGTGAAATTAGTAATATAATTAAACAAATTTCACACCCATATCACATACTTTAGAAACATACACATCAAATCCAATTCCGGTTTTGGTATAGATTTGTTTCATTTGGTTCGCAACATTTTCAGCGGTATCTTTTCCTTTACTCATCGCAAAAATAGAAGGGCCTGAACCGGAAATTCCACAACCTAATGCACCGTTTTCTAATGCTGTTTTTTTAATCGTATCAAATTCCGGAATTAAGTTTTTCCGATAAGGTTCTGCCACAACATCTTGCAAACAACGGCTCATCAAGCCATAATCTTCGGTATATAATCCGCAGATGAATCCGCCTAAATTTCCCCATTGCGTAATAGCGGTTTTCAATGGAATTTCTTTCGGTAAAATACTTCTAGCTTCAGATGTTTTAACTTCAATATACGGATGAATGATGGTTAAATAAATATCTTTCGGACTATTAATTTTGATAACTTCTAACGGATCATAACCACGAACCAACGTAAATCCGCCCAAAATGGCCGGAGCCACATTATCAGCATGATAACTTCCGCTGGCTAAAAATTCACCTTCCATGGCAAACGAAATCAATTCTTTTCGAGACAACGGATTACCTAAGATTTCATTGATTCCCACTACAATTCCTGCGGCACTGGCAGAACTGCTTCCAATTCCGCTTCCGGCTTTGATTTTTTTGTGGATTTCCAACTCAAATCCAAATTCTAAATCCAAGTGATTTAACAACGCCATTCCGGCCACACCAGCTACGTTTTTTTCGGTTTCTAATGGCAAATCGGCACCGGTAATTTTGGTAATACGAAGTCCTTTTTGCTCGCATTTACGAATAATCATTTCGTCGCCAATGCCCTCTAAACATAATCCTAACACATCAAACCCACAGGATAAGTTGGCTACGGTGGCAGGGCAGAATATTTTTATTTGGTTCATTTTTTTTAAAGGTTCTGAGGTTCTGAGGTTTTGAGGTTTTGAGGTTCTGAGGATACTTAGTGCCTTAGAACCTTAGAGCCTCAGCACCTTTATTATACATTTCCAATCCGAATCACATCAGCAAAAATACCCGAAGCCGTTACGGCAGCACCAGCACCGGCACCTTTGATGATTAACGGTTGATCCACATAACGATCGGTGAAAAATTCAACGATATTGTCTTTTCCTTCCAAATTGTAAAACGGACTTTCCTTAGGAATGTATTGCAAACCAACGCTGGCTTTTCCGTTATCGAATTTAGCCACAAACTTCAATCGGCAATCTTTTTCTTTGGCTTCTTTCAATAGATTTTCAAAATGCGAGGCATGTTTGGTTAAGGATTTGAAGAAGTCCTCATTGTTCGTGGTTTCCATACATTCTTTGGGTAAGAACGAAATATTTTCGATGTCTTCCATTTCCATTTGATAGCCGCTTTCGCGAATGAGAATTAGAATTTTTCGAGCGACATCCACACCACTTAAATCAATTTTTGGGTCAGGCTCTGTGAATCCTTGTACACCGGCTTCTTTTACCACATCATGAAAAGTGTAGGTTTCACTGAAATTATTGAATATAAAGTTCAAACTTCCGGATAAAACCGCTTGAATTTTATGGATTCGATCTCCGGAAGCTATCAAATGTTTTAACGTATCAATAATGGGCAAACCGGCACCTACATTGGTTTCAAACAAAAAGGGTGCATTGTACTTTCGCGATAAGCGTTTTAAATTCAAATAATTGTTGTATTCCGATGAACAAGCTATTTTGTTACAGGTTACTACGGCAATATTTTTACGAAGATACTGTTCATAGGTTTTAGAAACTTCGGCATTGGCCGTAATATCTACAAAAATACTGTTGCGAAGGTTTAGGGTTTTTGTTTTTTCAATAAAATCCAATTTTGAGGCTTTTTCTCCATTATCTAAAGCGGTTTTCCAGTCTTTTAAAGCAATTCCTTCTTCCTCAAAAATCATTTTTCTGGAATTAGAAAGGGCGATTACTCGGAGATTTATTTTTAAATTTTCTTTTAAAAATTTCTTTTGTTGGTGAATTTGTTCGATGAATTTTTCGCCTACATTTCCAACCCCCATTACGAATAAATTCAACTGCTTGGTTTGTTCTTCAAAAAAGCGTTCATGTAATGTATTCAGAGCTTTTTTCACATCATTTTCATTAATTACCACTGAAATATTTCGCTCTGAAGCCCCTTGGGCAATGGCTCGAATATTCACATTGTTTTTACCTAACGTGCTGAACATTTTTCCGCTAATTCCTTGGTGATTTTTCATTTGTTCACCCACCAAAGCCACGATACATAAATCTTTTTCAACCACACACGGATTGATTTTTTGCTGTGCAATTTCCAGTTCAAAGGTTTTATCAATTGCTGTTTTTGCCAAATCGGCATCGGCATTTAAAATCCCGATACAAATGGAATGTTCTGAAGAAGCTTGTGTGATGAAAATGACATTGATAGCATGATTGGAAAGTACTTCAAACAAACGTTTTGAAACTCCGGCAACACCAACCATTCCGGAACCTTCCAAGGTAATCAAGCTAATTTTATCGATATGCGAAATTCCTTTAATCGGATTTCCATTTGGGTTAGATTGTGAAGATATGAACGTTCCAAAAGCGTCCGGTTCAAACGTGTTTTTTATCCAAATCGGAATATTTTTGCTCAAAACAGGTTGAATAGTTGGCGGATAAAGCACTTTGGCTCCAAAATGCGATAGCTCCATTGCTTCTTCATACGTTATTTTTTCAATGGGTTGAGCTTGTTTTACAATTTTCGGATTGGCGGTAAACATGCCGTTCACATCCGTCCAAATTTCTAATTCTTCAACATCTAAAGCGGCAGCTACAATAGCAGCCGTGTAATCGGATCCACCACGTCCCAAAGTAGTTGTATTATTACTCATTGAAGAAGCAATAAAACCGGGTATAACCGTAACTTGCGTTGGATTCTCTAAAAAATAATTGCCAATGGTTTTATTTGTAATTTCAAAATGAACTTCGGCTTTTCCAAAGTTATTGTTGGTTTTAATGAGTTCGCGACTGTCTTTAAAATTGCAATTGGCTACCTTTTGTTTCATCGCTTCGGCAATGATGTAGGACGATAATAACTCGCCAAAACTTACAATCATATCCGATGTTCTAGCAGTTAATTCGCCTAACAAATAACAGCCATCTAATAAGGTTTCTAACAGTGAAACATTTTTTTTACAGTAGTGAATTAAAGCCGTTTGCTCATTTATAGGAACTAATTCTTTAATGGCTTCGAGGTGCTTTTTTTCGATTTGCAAAACGACATCACGATACGAATCATCTTTTGAGGCAGCTTTTGAAGCCGCAGATAGTAACAAATCGGTTACGCCACTAAAAGCAGAAACTGCCACGATTAATTTATCGTCTTTTGATTTTTGATGAACAATTTCGAGAACTAATTTTATATTTTGAGCATTGGCAACCGAAGTTCCGCCAAATTTTAGTACTTTCATGGGATGTTTTTTTGATGTAAAAGCATTGATTTATTTTACTCAGGCGAGTAAATGGAATTTTGGATGATATGTGAAAATTATACCCCGAATGGGGTTGTAGTTGTAGTAGTTGTACTCAAAGAAAATACTTTCAAAGAATTGAAAGTGTTTTTTGAATAATATGTGCTATTTTGTGATTTCATCTGAAACAAATGTAATAAATTTACAATAGTGAAAGAGTACATGTAAACTTTTTACGAATATTTTAAAAATTATAGCATTCTACTGAAATATGAAAATTTTCTCAACAGATAAAATCAAAGAACTTGATAAATTAACAATCGAAACCCAACAAATCACTTCTCTAGAGTTGATGGAACGTGCTGCTTTACAAGCTTTTTTGTGGTTGGTTAATCGTTTTCAAGATAAAAAGACTGTTTATCATATTTTTTGTGGTGTAGGAAATAATGGTGGTGATGGATTAGTAATCGCTCGTATGTTAAAGCAAAATTATTTTGACGTGCATGTTTATGTTATACCGTTTAATGAAACATTTTCGGCTGATTTTGAGGCTAATTTAGAGCGATTGAAAGAATGTAATTTAACGTACACTACCATTCATGAAACGGCAGATTTTCCGGATATTGCTGAAAATCATATTATTGTAGATGCTATTTTCGGAATTGGTTTAACCCGAGAAATGGATAGTTGGCTTCAAAGTCTGATTCAAAAGATTAATTATCATGCTTCTTTCAAAGTTTCGATAGATGTGCCTTCGGGGTTATTTTTACATCAAAAAACCACAATAGCAATTCATTCGGATGTAGTATTATCGTTTCAATTACCCAAATTGGCTTTTTACCTTCCCGAAAATGAAAATTTCATTACAGAAATTGTTTTGTTATCCATTGATTTAGATCAAAAAGGCATTGAAAATTGGGCTACAAATTATTATTACATAGATACGTTTGAGATCAAGAAACGATACAAACCCATTTCAAAATTTACACACAAAGGAACGCAAGGTCATGTTTTATTAATTGGGGGAAGTTATGGTAAAATTGGAGCTATGGTTTTGGCCTCACAAGCGGCTTTGCGTTCCGGTTGTGGATTGACTACGGTTTTGATTCCAAAATGTGGGTATGAAATTCTTCAAACGGCATCACCGGAAGCCCTGGTGATTGCAGATGAAAATCAGCATCAAATTACTCAAATACAATTTGATATTTTACCCAATTCTATTGGTATCGGAATGGGAATGGGTCAAAAGGATGATACGGCAAAAGCGTTTTATCATTTTTTAAAAACCAATACTCTCCCTTTACTCATTGATGCAGATGGGTTAAACCTTCTTTCGGCAAATTTGGATTGGTTGAGTTTAGTTCCCAAAAATTCCATTTTAACACCACATCCCAAAGAATTGGAACGCTTGATTGGAACTTGGAATGACGATTTTGAAAAGATAGAAAAAACAAGGCAATTGGCAAAAAAACATGATTTTGTCATATTAATTAAAGGAGCCAATACCTTAATAATTGATGGAAAAAATGTATTTGTAAATTCATCCGGAAACCAAGCTTTGGCAACCGGTGGAAGCGGCGATGTATTGTCTGGTATGATTACGAGTTTTCGAGCTCAAGGTTATTCCGCTGTTGATGCTGCTCTTCTGGGAGTTTATTTTCATGGACGAACCGCAGACCTTGCTGTAAATGATTTGGGTTATGAAGGCTTTATAGCTTCGGATATCCTTAAGTATCTAGGAAAAGTTTTTTTAGAATTGAAAAAATAAACCATTTAGAAATTAAAGTAACTTCTAAATGGTTTCATAATATTTGGAACAATTGAATTTACAACCCAACTTCCTTCAACAGTTCTTTTAATTTTTCTTCAGAAGGTCTGGGAGCATCGGCATTTACAATTTTACCTTCGGTATCAATTAATATAAATCTCGGAATACCGTCAATGGCGTAATTCTTTACAAAATCAGATTTCCAATCATTATCGGCAAATAATTGGATGCCTTTTAACTCTTTTTCAGCTACCATTTTTTTCCATTTTTCTTGATCTTTTTGAGCATCAATGGATATGCTTACAAATTCTATATTTTTTCCGTGATATTCCTTTTCAATAGCTTTAAGAGCCGGAATTTCGCCAATACAAGGTCCGCACCAAGTGGCCCAAACATCAATATAAACGAATTTTCCTTTTAAACTTTCCAATGAAGTTTTTCCTCCCTTTATATTTTCATAGTTAAAAGTTGGAGAAGGGGATCCTTTTACTAACTTTTTTAAGGTTTCATATTTTTGAGTTGTCTCTTTATTAAAAGCAGTATCAATAGAATGTTTCATCAATCCGTTGTAAATTACATCTAGGTTTTTGGCAGTAAGATTCATCTCGTATGCCATATTTTTAATTAATTCACTCCGAATGATTGGGCTGGAAATAGTATTGAGTTTTTCCATTCCTTTATCAAAAGGGGTTTTCTCTTCGGAAGGTGTGCCATACATGATACGTTGAAAAATACCACCAATTAACGTTCGATAGGAATAAGAGTGTTTGAATGTTTCCTCATCATTCATAGTATAATCATCTCCGGCTTTCGGAAAAGTAGCACTGGTTTTAAATTCTCTATTGTTAATCGCATAGCCGTGATAGGGGGCATATTGCTCTTGATATTTTAAAGCCAAAATTTCGATTTCCTTTTTTTCGTTTTTGATAAATTTTTCATTTTTTATTTGGGAAGCGGCTAATTTGTCCAACATGCTTTTTTTCAAATTTTCTATATTTTCAAGAAAAACTTGTTCTTCATCAGTATAGATTTTCAAAACATTTTCAAAGTTGGATTGGTCACCGTATTTGGATTCGATGAGTTTATTTTTTTCAATCAGATACTTGTTTTCATCTTGACCCAAACCGGAATATTTCATAGAATTGATAAAATCATCCGCATAAGTTTCAAGCTGCAATTGAAAACCTTTTTCTAAATACACATAAAACGATTTTTCATCTGTTAAAACCAAATAATACATACCATCATAAGGCAAATCCAAAGTATCTGAAAAAGTGCCATTGGCTTGAAGTGGAATTTTTTTAGAAAAATTGATTCCTTCCAGTTCAATTTCTTGAGCATCAGTTCCTTTAATAGTCCCCGAAAAAATAGTTGTTATTTCTTTTTCTTGGCAAGAAATAAAACCTATCAACCAAAGCCATACGACAATTTTTTTCATAATAAAAAGTTTAGATTCTCAAATGTAAGCAAATCAAATTACAATTTGTTATTAAAAAAACGTCAATTGTGTTGCATTTATGCAAACGTTTGCGGAATTTTGAAAACTCAACCAAAACCATAAATGGACTCGTATCATTATATCAGTTCCGATGTACTTTCATTGGAAACCATCAATCAAATTGTTCTAGAAAATAAGTCGTTGGCATTATCGGAAGAAGCGAAAGTTAATATTCAGAAATGCCGTGATTATTTAGATAAAAAAATGCAATCACAAACCGACCCGATTTACGGAATCAATACCGGATTTGGTTCGCTGTGTAATGTGAAGATTTCAAATGAAAACCTATCGCAACTTCAAGAAAACTTAGTAAAATCGCATGCTTGCGGTACTGGAGATGAAGTACCCAGTTCGATTGTAAAATTGATGTTGTTGCTTAAAATTCAATCTTTGAGTTATGGCAATTCCGGTGTTCAATTGGAAACGGTGGAACGTTTGATTGATTTTTACAACCAGGATATTTTACCTGTAATTTATACGCAAGGTTCTTTGGGAGCTTCCGGAGATTTGGCTCCATTAGCCCATTTAAGTTTGCCCTTATTAGGCGAAGGCGAAGTGTATTTTGAAGGTCAAAAAGTGCATTCTAAAGAAGTACTTGCCCACTTCAATTGGAAACCCATTGTTTTGCAATCCAAAGAAGGTTTGGCATTACTTAATGGTACGCAGTTTATGAGTGCATATGGGGTTTATATTTTATTAAAAGCTTATAAACTATCCTATTTGGCGGATTTAATTGGAACTATTTCTTTAGAAGGTTTTGATGGTCGCATTGATCCGTTTAATGCATTGATTCATTTGGTACGTCCGCACAAAGGACAAATAGAAACGGCTCAACGTATTACCGAGTTTTTAGAAGGCAGTCAAATCATCCATCAAAATAAAACGCACGTTCAAGACCCGTATGCATTTCGTTGTATGCCTCAAGTGCATGGAGCTTCAAAAGATACTTTTGATTATGCGAAACGAGTGTTTAAAACCGAAATCAATTCGGTTACCGATAATCCTAACATTTTTGTAGGTGAAGATATTATAGTTTCCGGAGGAAATTTCCACGGACAGCCGTTAGCATTAGCATTAGATTTTCTAGGAATTGCTTTAGCTGAATTAGGAAGTATTTCGGAAAGAAGAACCTATCAATTGATTTCAGGATTACGGGGTTTACCGGCCTTTTTGGTGGATAATCCGGGTTTAAATTCCGGTTTCATGATTCCGCAATACACGGCTGCCAGTATCGTAAGTCAGAACAAACAATTGGCTACTCCGGCAAGCATAGACAGCATTGTTTCCAGTAACGGACAAGAAGATCACGTGAGTATGGGTGCAAATGCTGCGACAAAATGTTTCAAAATTATTGAAAATGTAGAACGCATTTTAGCCATTGAATTGATGAATGCTTCACAAGCGATTGAGTTTAGAAGACCCTTAAAATCCAGTGAGTTTATTGAGCAATTTATAGCTTCTTACCGTACCGAAGTTCCGTTTGTAAAAGAAGATCGCATTTTGCATTATGATATTGAAAACTCAATTGCTTTTTTGAGGAGTTTTGAAATAGAAATCGATTAAAAAAAAGAATCCCAAAAGCACTAAACTTTTGGGATTTTTATTATTTCAATTTAAAATTCTTCTCAATCGCTTTAATCATTTCTCCTGCAATATCTTTGTTAGTTGCTCCTTCAATTCCTTCTAAACCGGGAGATGAGTTGACTTCTAACAAAAGGGGACCTTTACTTGAACGAATTATATCTACTCCGGCTACTTTCAAGCCCATGGCTTTGGCGGCTTTGATGGCGATAACTTTTTCTTCTTTGGTAGGTTTTATTACCGTAGCCGTTCCGCCTAAATGAATATTGGCTCTAAATTCTCCGGCCAATGCTTCTCGTTGAATCGCGGCAACTACTTTTCCATCTATGACAAACAAACGCAAATCTTTTCCGTTGGCTTCTTTTATAAATTCTTGTACTAAAATGTTTGCATTCAAACTTTTAAAAGCGTTAATTACACTTTCTGCAGCTTTCTTGGTTTCTGCCAAAACAACTCCTTTTCCTTGTGTTCCTTCTAAAAGTTTTACAATTAAAGGAGTTCCACCTACCATTTTAATCAAATCATCGGTATCTAAGGGTGAATTGGCAAATCCGGTGGTTGGAATGTCAATCCCATTATTCAAGAGCAATTGTAATGAATACAATTTATCCCGCGATTGCGTAATGGCAGAAGAAGAATTTAAACAAAACACCTTCAAAGCTTCAAATTGTCGCGTCAATGCACAACCATAAAACGTAATATTTGGGCGGATTCGTGGAATAACGGCATCCAAATCGTTTAGAATTTTTCCGCCACGGTAGTGAATTTCGGGAGTGTCGGCATCCAATTTCATGTAGCATTCTTTAATGTTGAGAAATTGCATTTCGTGACCTCTGCGTTCACCGGCTTCCATAATTCTTTTGTTGCTGTACAATTCCGGATTACTGGCCAAAAGGCCAATTTTTAAACCTCTTTTTTCATGGAGTACTTCGGGATATAAATCTTTTAATTTATCTGTAGATGTATCGCCAAGAAGGTATTTTTGTTCCGGGTCAACTAAGGCTCGTCCGCTCATAGCTTCTCGACCTAATAGCATGCGAAAACCCATAGAATCGCGATTGGTCAATGTCATTTCTATGGTCCAACTTAATTCGCCTAATTGTAATTGGGTTTGTATTACAAAGCGTTGTTCTCTAAAACCACTGGAACTTTTTACGATTCGTTTATCAATTAAGGGAGCTTGGCAATGAATAATGGTTTTTACATTATTTTGAATCGGATTAATATCGAATTTGACCCAATGTTCTCCCTCTTTAATAAACGGACTAATATTGATGGCATGTAAGGCAGAAGTTTTAGCTCCAGAATCTACACGAGCTTTGATGGTTGGAATTCCCAATTCGGGAAACGAACACCATTCTTCACTCCCTAAAATTAATTTGTTGTCTAACATTTTTTGATGATGATAATTAAAATAAAACCACGAACTCACAGTATAAAAGTAATTTATTTGTGAATTCGTGGCGTTATAAAAAGATTATATTTAACTCGTTGGCTTTTCGGCTTTTTTAATTTTTACCGTCAGTTCATCGGCATTGTCCTCTAAATCCATAAAGATTTCATCGCCTTCGTTAATTTTAGAAGTAATGATTTCTTCGGCAAGTGCATCTTCCACATATTTTTGAATGGCTCTTTTTAGCGGACGGGCTCCAAACTGTTTATCAAAACCTTTTTCAGCAATGTAGGCTTTGGCTTTATCTGATAAATTTAGCGTATAACCTAAATCTTTGATACGAGCATATAATTTTTTCAATTCGATATCGATAATCAAATTAATGTGTTCTTGTTCTAACGGATTGAAAACAATTACATCATCAATACGATTTAAAAATTCTGGGGCAAAAGTTTTCTTTAAAGCATTTTCGACCACACTTTTAGAATGTTCATCAGCTTGCGAAACTTTTGCAGCGGTTCCGAAACCAACTCCTTGTCCAAAATCTTTTAATTGACGGGCTCCCACATTGGAAGTCATAATGATAATCGTATTTCTAAAATCGATTTTTCGACCCAAACTATCGGTTAAATAACCGTCATCCAATACTTGCAACATCATATTGAAAACGTCGGGATGAGCTTTTTCAATTTCATCCAATAATACCACACAATAAGGTTTACGACGCACTTTTTCAGTTAATTGTCCACCTTCTTCATAACCCACATATCCCGGAGGAGCACCAATTAATCTGGAAATGGCAAATTTTTCCATGTATTCGCTCATGTCAATTCGCACTAAAGCATCTTCAGAATCAAACAATTCTTTAGCAATAACTTTAGCTAATTGCGTTTTTCCAACACCGGTTTGTCCTAAGAAAATAAATGAACCAATGGGACGATTCGGATCTTTTAATCCCGCACGGTTACGTTGAATGGATCGTGCAATTTTCATAACCGCTTCATCTTGACCAATTACCTTGCCTTTGATTAAATCGGGTAGGTGAGCCAATTTGTTGCTTTCGGTTTGAGCAATTCGGTTCACCGGAATACCTGTCATCATAGAAACTACATCGGCTACATTATCCTCAGTAACGGTAATTCGATTGTTTTTAGAATCAATTTCCCATTGCTCTTGAGCGATGGCTAAATCTTTTTCGATGCGTTTTTCATCATCTCGCAATTTGGCCGCCTCTTCATATTTTTGTTTTTTAACGACTGTGTTTTTTAATTCACGAACATCTTCCAATTGTTTTTCGAGTTCCAAAATTTGTTTGGGAACTTCTATGTTGGTGATGTGAACGCGTGAACCGGCTTCGTCTAAAGCATCAATAGCTTTGTCCGGCAAAAATCGGTCGGACATATAACGACTGGTTAATTTTACACATGCTTCAATGGCTTCAGGGGTGTAAGTAACACTGTGATGATCTTCGTATTTTCCTTTGATATTATTCAAAATGGTAATGGTTTCTTCCACTGAAGTTGGCTCAACAATGACTTTTTGGAAACGTCTTTCTAAGGCTCCGTCTTTTTCAATATATTGACGGTATTCGTCAAGAGTAGTGGCACCAATACATTGTATTTCACCTCGAGCTAAAGCGGGCTTAAACATGTTGGATGCATCCAAAGAACCGGTTGCACCACCAGCTCCCACGATAGTATGAATTTCGTCAATAAAAAGAATAATATCGTCATTCTTTTCTAATTCGTTCATCACCGCTTTCATGCGTTCTTCAAATTGACCACGGTATTTTGTTCCGGCTACTAAACTTGCTAAATCAAGTGTTACCACACGTTTATTGAACAAAATACGAGATACTTTCTTTTGAATGATTCGTAATGCTAAACCTTCGGCAATAGCTGATTTACCTACACCGGGTTCTCCAATCAATAAAGGATTGTTTTTCTTTCTTCGGCTTAGGATTTGAGAAACACGTTCAATTTCTTTCTCTCGACCTACAACAGGATCAAGTTTTCCTTCTTCGGCCAATTCGGTTAAATCACGTCCAAAATTATCTAAAACCGGAGTTTTCGATTTTTTATTGGTTTTTCCGGCCGGGTTGTTGAAACTACCTTCTTTTAAACTGTCATCTTGTCCGGAATCATCATTAAACGATTCGTTTTTTGGGAAGCTGTCAGTGTATTCGTCGTCGTTGTTATTGGGTATCATATTTAAGTATTGTTCTTTTGCTGTATCATAATCGATTTTCAGCTTGTTAAGTAATTTGGTTGTAGGATCGTTTTCGTTCCTAAGAATACAGAGCAAAAGATGTGCCGTGCTTATAGAAGAACTCTGAAAAACTTTAGCTTCTAAAAAAGTAGTTTTCAAAGCACGTTCTGCTTGTCGAGTTAAATGCAGATTCTTTTTTTCGTTGCCTACTTCTGCATTGGGATTGGGCGGACTCAGGATTTCTACTTTTTTTCTCAAATAATCCAAATCGATGTCCAAATTATTTAAAATAGATATAGCTTTACCGTTTCCGTCACGTAATATCCCCAGCATGAGGTGCTCTGTACCGATAAAGTCGTGCCCCAATCGTAAAGCCTCTTCTTTGCTGTAAGTAATTACATCTTTGACACGTGGCGAAAAATTATCATCCATAACAATTATTTTTTTGAATGTAAATTTAATGAATCGAATTATCAAATGCAAAAATCATTCCTTTGTCATTCTCCTGACAGCTAATTGACAAAAAATAAATGGAAAAAGAAAGGATTGGGAGTATATAATTATCAACTAAAATAGAATGGTTTTTTGTTAATAAATCATTGAAATTAGTTCTCTGATTTGGTGAAAAAAAAGCGAAGTTTTCGTATATTGGCACGTTTTGAAATAACTTATAATAACATTAATTAAATACTTATGTCTGAAGGAGAAAAACTAATTCCTATTAACATCGAAGACGAAATGAAATCAGCCTACATCGATTATTCGATGTCTGTAATTGTATCACGTGCATTGCCTGATGTTAGAGATGGTTTAAAACCAGTACACCGTAGAGTTCTTTACGGAATGTATGATTTAGGAGTTTTTTCGAATAGAGCTCACAAGAAATCAGCCAGAATAGTTGGTGAAGTTTTAGGTAAATATCATCCTCATGGAGATACATCGGTTTACGATGCCATGGTGCGTATGGCTCAAGAGTGGAGTTTGCGTTATCTTTTAGTAGATGGTCAAGGTAACTTTGGTTCTGTAGATGGGGATAGTCCGGCAGCGATGCGATATACAGAGGCCAGAATGCAAAAGATTTCTGAAGAAATCATGGCTGATATTGAAAAAGAAACGGTTGATTTTCAATTGAATTTTGACGATACTTTATATGAGCCTAAAGTAATGCCCACCAAGATTCCCAATTTATTAGTTAATGGTGCATCGGGAATTGCGGTTGGTATGGCTACCAATATGCCACCTCATAATTTAACAGAAGTTATTAATGGTACTTTAGCCTATATTGATAACCATGAAATTGAAATAGATGAATTGATGAATCATATCAAAGCCCCTGATTTTCCAACGGGTGGTGTAATTTATGGATATGATGGAGTTAGGGAAGCCTTCAAAACAGGTAGAGGCCGAATTGTAATGCGAGCCAAAGCCGGTTTCGAAGAAAGTAATGGAAGAGAAGCAATCATTGTAACTGAAATTCCTTATCAAGTTAACAAAGCGGATATGATTAAAAAAACCGCTGATTTGGTAAATGAGAAAAAAATTGAAGGAATTTCAAACATTAGAGATGAATCGGATAGAAATGGAATGCGAATTGTTTATGAACTGAAACGCGATGCTGTTCCCAATGTGGTTTTGAATACACTTTACAAGTACACACAACTTCAGTCTTCTTTTAGTGTAAATAATATTGCTCTTGTAAATGGTAGACCTCAAATGTTGAATCTAAAAGATTTGATTCATTATTTTGTGGAACACCGTCATGATGTAGTAGTTCGAAGAACCCAGTTTGATCTTCGAAAAGCTGAAGAAAGAGCTCATATTTTAGAAGGTTTAATCATAGCTTCAGATAATATTGACGAAGTTATAGCATTAATCCGAGGTTCTAAAGACGGAGATGAAGCCAGAACCAAATTGATTGAACGCTTTTCTCTTTCAGAAATACAAGCTCGTGCCATCGTAGAGATGCGTTTGCGTCAACTTACCGGATTAGAACAAGATAAGTTGCGTGCCGAATATGAAGAAATCATGAAGTTGATTGCTCATTTGAGAGAATTACTTGCCAACAAAGACTTACGTATGAATTTGATTAAAGAAGAATTAATCGAAATACGTGATAAATATGGAGACGAGAGAAGATCTACCATAGAATATGCCGGAGGTGATGTAAGTATTGAAGACTTAATAGCCGATGAAAACGTGGTTATTACCATCTCACATGCCGGTTATATTAAAAGAACGCCTTTGTCTGAATACAAAACTCAAAATAGAGGTGGGGTTGGTCAAAAAGGAGTAGCAACACGCGATCAGGATTTCTTGGAGCACTTATTTGTTGCTACCAATCACCAATACATGTTATTCTTTACCCAAAAAGGAAAATGTTTCTGGATGCGAGTATATGAAATACCAGAAGGCAGTAAAACTTCAAAAGGTAGAGCAATTCAAAATTTAATAAATATTGAAAATGACGATAAAGTAAAAGCTTTCATCTGTACTCAAGATTTAAAGAATGAAGAATACATCAATAGTCATTATGTAATTATGGCTACCAAGCAAGGTCAAGTTAAAAAAACCTCTTTGGAACAATACTCTCGTCCGAGACAAAATGGTATTGCGGCCATAACCATTAAAGAAGATGACGAATTGTTAGAAGCTAAATTAACCAACGGAAAAAGTCAGATATTAGTTGCTGTTAAATCCGGTAAATTGGTTCGTTTCGAAGAAAGCAAAACCCGTCCTATGGGAAGAAGTGCATCTGGTGTTCGTGGAATTACCTTAGCAGATGATAAAGATGAAGTAATTGGCATGGTTTCTGTAAATGACATGAACAGTGAAATTTTGGTCGTTTCTGAAAATGGATATGGAAAACGCTCTTCATTAGAAGATTATAGAATTACGAATCGTGGTGGAAAAGGTGTGAAAACACTTAATATCACTGATAAAACCGGTAAATTGGTTTCTATCAACAATGTGACAGATGCTGATGATTTGATGATTATCAATAAATCAGGTTTAACCATTAGAATGGAAGTTTCTGATTTACGTGTAATGGGAAGAGCCACACAAGGAGTTCGTTTAATCAATATCAAAGGAAATGATTCAATCGCGGCAGTAACTAAAGTAATGAAAGAAGAAGTTGCAGAGGAAGTTGACTTTGATGATGTGAGCGAAGAAATCAAAAATCAACACACTGATTTAGATGAAAACAATGAAACCCAAGAATAATTACAAACTAAAATTAAATAAATACCATGAAAAGTAAATCCTTATTAGCGGCTTTTGCTTTACTTATTGCTTCTGGAGTCTATGCTCAGAAAGATGAAATGAAGGCAGTTGAAAAAGCTATGAAAGACCCAAATCCACAAGTTTTAAAAACAGCATTACAAAATGCTGAATTTATATTAAACTCAGGAACAGATGCCGATAAAGCACAGTTTCTTTTTATCAAAGGAAATGCGTTATTGAATCTTGCAGATAAATTGCCTGCAGAAAAAGGAAAAAGCTTGATTCAAGCTTCAAAAGCTTATCAAGAATTAATTGCTTTGGAGAAAACAATGGGTAAAGCCAAATATTCCTCTCAAGCAACGTCATCTTTAGCTACATTAAAAGATAAATTGATAGGTGCAGCTATTGATGATAATAATGCCAAAAGGTTTAAGGAAGGAACTGAAAAGTTATATACCATTTACACTTTAAACCCAAAAGATACTATTTATCTATACTACGCAGCTAGTGGTGCGGTTAATGCTCAAGATTATGATTTAGCATTGACTTATTATGAAGATTTAAAAAAATTGAATTACTCCGGTAAAGGTGTTTCTTATTTGGCTACTGACAAAATAACAAAAGAGGAGATCTCTTTTTCTTCCAAATCAGAAAGAGATTTATATGTTGGTAAAGTGGGTACTCATGAAAAGCCAAGAGATGAAAAAATTCCATCAAAACGAGGAGAAATTTTACGTAACTATGCCTTGATTTTGGTTCAAAAAGGAGAGAATGCCAAAGCCATGGCTGCAGTTCAAGAAGCACGAAAAACCAATCCTGAAGATTACTCATTAGCTTTAACCGAAGCCAATTTGTACCTGGAGGCTCAAGACTTTGCTTCTTATACCCGAATTATTGAAGATGTAATTAAAACCAATCCAAATGAACCGGATTTGTATTACAACTTAGGCGTTATTTTGTCTAAAGCCAATAAAATTGAGGAAGCAGAGAAAAATTATTTGAAAGCAATTGAATTGAATCCCAAATACACCAATGCCTTTTTAAATTTAGCTATTTTAAAATTAGATTTAGATACTAAAATTGTTGAAGAAATGAATTCATTGGGTAACTCTGCGAAAGATAATAAAAGATATGAAGAGCTAAAGAAAGAGCGTGAAAAAGTATTTAAAGCAACTTTGCCTTACCTTGAAAAGGTTGTAGAATTGGAACCCAACAACAAAGATGCAAAACAAACATTATTAAATGTTTATTCTTCGTTGGACTATTCTGATAAATACAAAGCTTTAAAAGCTACAATGGATTAATTTGAATATGATATTCCATAAAAAAACCCGATGTAAATCGGGTTTTTTTTTATGTTGTAGCTTTTTTTCTTCTAAAGATGTAGTAGAATCCGATAAGAATAAATGGGATACTTAACCATTGTCCTGTAGACAATCCGTTAAATAGCGTGTATTTCTCAAAACCACCCTGACTTTCTTTAACAAACTCAACCCCAAATCGAACCGACCATAGCAACACCATGAAAACTCCAAAAAGAAATCCTTCTTTTTTGCGAGCATCGGTTTTCCAATATAAAATCATTAGAATGGCAAATACCAATACATACATTACCGCCTCATAAAGTTGTGAAGGATGTTTTGCTGGAACTTTTTCTAAGAATTGAGCATATTCCGGCGAACTGGTTAAAGCTTGGTATGCTTTTCGAGGTTCTGCAATTTTAGTAATTTCTACAGCATCTCTTTTGGAATAGAAGTCTTGCACAAATTGAATTCCCAACGACGATTTAGTCTCGTGACCTATGATTTCAGAATTAAAAAAGTTTCCCAATCTCACAAATACAGCACCACTGGCAACCGGTATTACTACTCGGTCTAAAACCCATAATAAAGATTGCTTCATGATTTTTTTACTAAAATAAATCATAAATATAATAATGGCAATAGCAGCTCCATGACTTGCCAAACCGGAAAATCCGGTAAATTCAAAATTAGGTTGGGTTCGGATTGGAAGAAGTATACTAAGAGGATCTTCTCTAAAAAGTTCTGATTGATAGAAAATAACATGACCTAAACGAGCTCCAAGTAATGTGGCTATAACCGTGTAAATAAACAAACTATCTAGTTTTTCCATAGGTTCATTTTCACGAATGAATATGTATTTCATTACATACCAGCCTACAGCAAAGGCTACTACAAACATTAAACTGTAATACCGAACCATAAAAGAACCTAACTCAATTCCTTCTGATGGATTCCAAACAAAACTCAAAACGGGTAAATTCATAAACCAATTATTTGAAGTAAATGTAAATTATTTTTAGGCAAATCCCAATTCAGATTTAATAATTAAATCTTAAAAAAAAATTAAGGAACCGGGTCATAACCACTACCTCCCCAAGGATGACATTTTGAAATCCGAATTAGAGCCAGGTAAATTCCTTTGAAAACTCCGTGTTTTTTTAGAGCCTCTGCGGCATAATGAGAACACGTAGGTTCATATCTACAAGTAGCCGGAGTAAGAGGTGAGATGAGAATTTGATACAGACGAATCAAAAAAAGAAAAGGAAATTGTATGATTTGTTTGAATATATGCATCCACTTGAATTAGTTTACACTAAAACTTGTTCCTTCTTTACCATCTTTTAATTGGATGCCAATAGCCAACAATTGGTCTCTAATTTGATCGGAAAGAGCAAAGTTTTTATTTGCTCTAGCTTCGTTTCGCATTTGTATCATCAAAGCTACTACGTTTTCCAACTTATCGGTTGTGTCTTTGTTTTGATTTTCGGGTGCAATTCCAAGCACATCAAAAATGAAAAGCTCTAATGTATTTTTTAAATCAGTTATAGCATCAAGAGTTAAACTTTCTTTTTTGTCGTTTACCAAATGAACCATACGAATGCCTTCAAACAATTGAGCGATCAGAATAGGTGTGTTGAAATCGTCATTCATGGCATCATAACAGCTTTGTTTCCAATCTGAAATTGATAAAGTAGAAGTCGATGACGGAACCAAATGGGGTAGCATTTGAAAGCCTTCCATTAACCTGTTAAATCCTCTCTCGGATGCCAAAATGGCATCATTAGAAAAATCTAATATACTTCTATAATGAGCCTGTAACATAAAAAACCGTGTTACATTGGGGCTAAAAGCTTTTGATAAAATGTTATTTTCTCCGGTAAATATTTCATTAGGTAAAATATAATTCCCGGTCGATTTGGCCATTTTTTTCCCGTTTAAGATTAGCATGTTGGCGTGCATCCAAAAACGAACCGGACTATGACCTGTACAAGCTTCATTTTGAGCAATTTCACACTCATGATGCGGGAATTTTAAATCCATACCTCCACCATGAATGTCAAATGTTTCGCCTAAATACTTGGTGCTCATGGCTGTACATTCTAAATGCCAACCCGGAAATCCAATTCCCCAAGGCGAGGGCCATCTCATGATATGTTGCGGTTCGGCTTTTTTCCAAAGGGCAAAATCTTGAGGATTTTTTTTATCAGAAACCCCATCCAAATCTCGTGTGTTGGCCAACATATCTTCAATGTTTCGACCGCTTAATTTGCCATAATGATTGGTTTCATTGAATTTGACAACATCAAAATAAACAGAACCATTTGCTTCATAGGCAAAGCCGTTTTCAATAATTTTGGCAATAATTTCTTGTTGTTCTATTATATGACCGGTAGCTGTAGGCTCAATACTTGGAGGTAAAAAATTGAGTTTGTGTAAAATGTTGTGAAAATCTACGGTATACCGCTGTACAATCTCCATGGGCTCCAATTCTTCCAATCTCGCTTTTTTGGCTATTCGGTCTTCACCAACTTCAGCATCATTTTCCAAATGTCCGGCATCAGTGATATTGCGAACATATCGAACTTTATAACCCAAATGCAGTAAATATCTGAAAATGACATCAAAACTCATGAAAGTCCTAACATTGCCTAAGTGTACATTACTATATACGGTAGGACCACAAACATACATACCTATATTGCCTTCATGAATGGGAGTAAAGATTTCTTTTTCTCCGCTTAGCGAATTGTATATTTTTAAAGTTTGATTTTGATAGAGTTTCATAAATACTATTTGATATCAATCTATTTTGAGTATAATTGAAAATAACAGTTAGAATTTGGTATCCAAATTGATGTAATCCAAAAATTCTCTTCTTACATTTTCTTCTTTAAATTTTCCGCCAAATTCAGAGGTTACCGTACTACTTTCAATATCTCTAATTCCTCTTGAATTTACACATAAATGTTTGGCATCAATAACACATGCTACATCTTCTGTATTAAGAGCTGTTTGAAGTTCTTTTACAATTTGCATAGTGAGTCTTTCTTGAACTTGAGGCCTTTTAGCATAATAATCAACAATGCGATTCATTTTTGATAATCCAATAACCTTTCCATTGGAGATATAAGCTACATGAGCTCTACCCACTATGGGCAATAAATGATGTTCGCAAGTTGAATAAACGGTTATGTTTTTTTCAACCAACATTTCACCATATTTGTATCCGTTTTCAAATGTTGAAGAACTGGGTTTTTTATTGGGATTGAGTCCGCCAAAAATCTCTTTAACAAACATTTTAGCAACCCGATTGGGAGTGCCTTTCAAACTATCATCTGTCAAATCCATACCTAAAGTGGTTAGAATTTGAGTTACATCTTTTTTGATAAGCTCTATTTTTTGTTCATCGGTTAAATCAAATGCATCTTTTCGTAACGGATTTTCAGTTGAAGAACCTATGTGATTATCTCCTAATTCGTCAGCTTGCGATTCTGTATTTATCATTATAAGATAGAAAATAATTAATATGTAAATTTAAGTTTGCAAAGATATACAAATTGCCTCTAAATAAATAGTCCTTTTTGTGGAACTTAAAAAACCAAAATTTTAAGATATTATTTACTTAAAATTATGTAAATTTCCGACCTTAAATTTTTTTTAGCATGAGTTCAAAACTACTATCTATTTTATGTTTGGTTCTGTTTTTCAGCCCATTCAATGCTCAAAACCTATTGACAAATGGCAATTTTGAGGCTGGAAATACCGGATTTCAATCAGACTATAATTTAACAAATCCCGGTTCGGGTCAGGCCAACAGTTCGCCTAGACAATTTGCAATTACAACCAATCCGTTTTTGCTTAACACGAATAATTTTGTTAACATAGGCGATCGTACCTCAGGAAGTGGGCTAATGATGGTTTTTGATGGTGCTACGAGTTCTGAACGAATTTGGTTGACTAATGGTGATGTACTTTTGCAAGGGGGGTCAACTTATGTTTTTACTTATTATATTCATTCTGTAAATGCTACCAATCCTCAAGCTGAAATAGGTTTTAGAGTTATGAGTGGTGGAACCAATACTTTCAATGGTAGCTATACCCTAAACGGACCATCAAATGGTTGGCAAGAGGTTTCATATACTTTTACAGTTTCCGGGTCTGGAAACCAATACAGAAGATTAGAGCTTTTCAATATTAATACGAGTGCTGTTGGGAATGATTTTGCTATTGATGATTTGTCATTACGATTGCAAACTCATTTATCGGTTACTCATTCTCAAATTAATGTGAGCTGTTTTGGTGCTGCAGATGGATCTATTGTAGCTTATGGGGTAGGAGGTATAGCACCATTTACTAGTTATACTCTTTCAGGAGCCGCTACTGCAACCAATTCTACTGGTGTATTCACCGGATTGGCTCCGGGAGTTTATACAGTTACCGTTACCAATTCAATAGGAGATGTCGTTTCATCCAATCCTATTACCATAACTCAACCCAATAATATAACGGTTTCTCCAAATACATCTGTTTGTAGCGGTTCTTTTGCTAATTTAACGGTTTCAGGTGGTGGAAATTATTCTTGGACTTCTTCTCCTACAGATCCTTCAATTTTAAATCCAAATAACTCTACGATAACGGTATATCCTACAGTTGCTACTACCTATACAGTAACTTCAACACAAACTTTAAATAGAAATTTGGTTTACAATGGCGATTTTTCTCTCGGAAATAATGGCTTTACAACCGAATATCAATATTTAGACCCAATTAATCCGGCCGGTGTTCAAGGAGCTTATGCCATTGTTCCAAACTCTCAAACTTGGTTTGCCGGATTTTCAAATTGTACCGATCATACTACCGGAACCGGTAATATGATGGTAATGGATGGTTCGATTGCAAATTCCGGAAATGATAAATTTTGGTGCCAAAAAATTCCGGTTGTACCGGGTAGAGTATATACCTTTTCGTATTGGGTACAATCGGTTGCAACAGGAAATCCTGCTCAAATTGAAGTTCTTGTTAATGGGGTTTCTATAGGAATTAATACAGCTCCTGCAGGTGTTTGCGGTTGGGAACAAAGAACCTATACATGGAATTCCGGAACTGATACATTGGCCGAAATTTGTATGGTTGATAGAGTTACAGCAGTTGCCGGAAATGATTTTGCCATTGATGATATCTCTTTTTCAACCACAGAATCTTGTGTTCGTTCTGCATCTGTAAATGTTGCGGTAAATGTAAGTAATGCTACGGCTACAATTAGTGGTTCTGCCACCATTTGTCCGGGTACTACTGTTTTAACTTTTAATGGTACGCCCAATACTACAGTTGGATTTCAATCAAGCACCGGAGCATTTTATTCGGTTTCTCTTAATGCATCCGGAACCGGTAGTTTTACCACTCCTTTTCTAACAGCAACAACAACTTATTCTTTAGTTAGTATCTTTCAGAATCCTCCCGGCTGTTCCAGAACTATCTCAGGTTCGGCAGTTATAACAATTGCACAAAACGGTTGTGCTACGGTTATTGCGGGAGACGTTGATTTGAATACCAATGTGTCTCCTTCTTGTGAAGCAGGCGAATGTAGAGTGCTTACAGCATCCTATGTTGATTTAGGTTCAACAACTTCATATAGTGTAAGTCAGATTGATTATTGTCCTCAGGCTGCATTTAATGACCCATCATACAACCAAATTAGTTTGACAATTGATGATAGATGGTCAAACACGATTACGCTTCCATTCCAATTTTGTTTTTTTGGTAATCTTTATTCCACCTGTCACGTAGGTTCCAATGGTACTATTTCATTTGATCCTTCAGTTGCACCAAACTCTTTTAGTCCATGGGCTCTTGGGGGATTGACTGTCCCCAATCCTGCGTTTCCTATACGAAATGCAATTTATGGAGTGTATCAAGATACCGACCCTCAAAACTCCCCACCAGATATTAGTGCTAGTTGGAAGTTAGAAGGAACCTATCCTTGTAGAAAATTGATTGTTAATTTTTACCGCTTTGGGCAGTTCCAATGTGGTCAAAGTGTAGGTCTTCAAACCTATCAAATGGTTCTTTATGAAGTTTCTAATATTATTGAAGTTTATATCCAAAACCGAACTCCTTGTACAACATGGAATAATCCTCCTGGAGGTGGGGTAGTTGGTATACAAAATCAGGCAGGTACTATAGGTTATGTTCCTCCTGGTAGAAATACAAATACGCAATGGTCTGCTCAAAATGAAGCTTGGCGTTTTACACCTAATGGGCCTTCGGCTACAACCTTTGAATGGTTAGAAAATGGTAGTCCTTTCAATCCTCCTCGAACAGGAACAACACTTAATGTTTGTCCTGACGAAACAACAACCTACACTGCTGTTGCTACCTACAACCAATGTGGTTTAATTACAACGGTTTCCAGAAGTATTCTGTTGGAGGTTTATCCTGATGAATCTGAAGATCCTATTGATTTGGTTCAGTGTTCTAATGAATTTGACTTAACTCAAAATACACCAATTATTTTGGGTACTCTTAATCCAAATGATTTTGAAATTGAATACTTTTTATCTCAAGGAGATGCTGAGATTTTTGCAAATCAAATTTCAAACCCAACCAATTTTATAAGTTCTGGACAAACCATTTATGCCGGTATTCAAGATGTTAATACAGGTTGTATACGAGTTAAGTCTTTTGAATTGATAGTATCTCCATGCGGATTAAACCCACAACCCACTCCATTATTTGCTTGTGATGATCTATCT
>NZ_DAIOUN010000018.1:0-47457 GCF_036759525.1 Flavobacterium sp.
TTACCGGTTGTCCGTTTAACGTGTCGTTGTCAAAGATATTGATACCCGCATCACCTCCCGTTAATCCGTTTACTGGTGTTGAATTACTATCTGGAACGGCATCTATAACATTTACAGGATAAACCGCAACAGAAGCTGTATTGTTAGACACTACATAATCTTCCTCATCACCTGATACTGTGGCTGTATTTACAAAATTCCCCACAGCATTAACTTGAGCCTCTACAGTCAAAGTAACAGCACTTCCAGCACTTAAATTTCCAATAATCCAATTTCCTGTGGAGTTATTATATGTTTCTACAGAAGGAATAGCATTGATAAAATTAAAACCAGAAGGTAACAAATCTGCAACAGTAACATTGGTAGCATTTAAAGGACCTTGGTTTGTAACTGCTATAGTAAAAACAACATTATCCCCTACAAAAGGATTATTGATATTTACGACTTTTGAAACCATTAAATCTGCCGAACAATCTTCATAAACCGCTGTAATTGTGGCTAATTGGCTTCTGTAAGCATCATCATTAAAGGGTGGATTTAAACCTTTAATATTGTATTGAACAGAAACTGTTGAATTAAACCCCGGAACCGGATTAAAAGAAACTTTATTTGTAGCGGGATTAAAAACCCATGTCCCTACACCTTGAATAAAATAATTTTGTCCTTGTGCTACTCCATTAGAATCAACAAATTGAAAAGAATTTGGATCTATATTAGCACTTGAAGCCGTTGGGCCCATAGCTATACTTCCCGTGTAAGCAATATCATTTAAAAATGGGCTAATTTCAGCAGTTTCTCCGTAACAAAATTCGGCATTGTCTGCAACAGCCTCTGCTGCAAAAGGCAATGAAACTTTTAAGTTTCTGATAAGATGAATATTGTTTAATCCTCCGGTAGAAGCTCCAAAACCAATTTTAAATAATGCAGGCGGAACCGTGCTTAAAGTATGAACTGTATTTGGGCCTTGTAAATTAGATGCTTCAAAATCCGAAACTGCCGGATTTGCATTTTCTATGTAGGTATAAGAGGTTTGATACCAATAATTGTCTATAACGGTTGAAATTGTACTTCCGTGTTGAATTTTTACCGTTACATAAAATCCACCACTTGGATGTGGCATTAATTCGACATAACATTTTCTGTAATTAGCATTTGATGGATCCCAAGACAAAGCACTTGTTCTCAAATTAAAATTTTCACTCATTCCGGGTCCTGTAGTAAACAAACCGGTTGAAGGATTAATGGTAGCTGAACCAATTGATGAGCTTAAAGTTGACTTAGTTGTCAATGTTGGATATCCTGTAAACCCGTCTCCTAATCCTTTAGAAGCATCTATTTGAACTCCTTTTGCTCCTCTTAAAGTTACATGACTTAATTGTTGAGTAAAAGTAGTATTGGGCACTCCATTATTTCTGAGGTTTGCTTCAAATACACTCCTTTTGAAATTAGTGAATCCATCCAGTCCTACACCAAGGTAGGCTCCGGTTAAGCCGGTTTGCCTAGCAAATGAAAAGGTTTGATTTGCTCTATTGTAACTGTAACCTAAAGCACCTCCATTTGCTCCAATTGTTGGAACTCCCACACTTGCATCAAATAAAAACATACAGATTCCATCAGCACCACTCCCCCCATACATGCCGTACTCAAACTCAATCTTAATTCCATTTAAGGAACTAAATTGTTTTGTTGCAACATATACAGCTCCAAACCTTCCGTTGGAAGCAGGTGTCAACTGTAAGCCTTCAGATGTGAATGTGGCTGAGTTAGCGGCATTGTTTTGAGGAACTAACAAAGAGACTTCTGATGGCTGTGTCCCAGATAGAAATGTCTGACCATAAGGAAAGTCTCCATAAATCTGGGCTTGGATAACATTTGTTACAAAGAGTAACAAAATCAATTTTAAAATAAGGTAGTCTTTTTTAGGTTTAGAAATTACAAATAGGGGCCTATTTAATTTCTGTTTTGTAATTTTAATCATTTTCGATAAAATTTAATTTATAAAAAGCACTATGAAACACTATTCATCTTCTTAGAGATAAACAATGTTACGGTTAGATAGTGCGAACAAATATAAATTACTGATTTTAAAGAAGTTGTAGAACTACATTTAAACAAATGTAGAATTTGTTCTACAATACAAACTAAAAAAAACTACATTGAATGTTAAATATTTAAAATTTTTTCTTACAAAAAATAGAGTGTAATACATTTCATCGATAAAATTCTAGAATTATCAGATACTCCAAAATTTTACAAATGTTGAATATAAAAAAGGTTTAGCATTCAATTTGAAACATAATCTTCTGAAATTGAAAACATTTCATTTTTTTTATATGTTTGAAATAGGTAATCTATGATATAACCCGAAACCAAAAGGAGTTAATCAATAGTTGTTGGATTTAAAAATTTGAAGTAAATCAACTACATTGTCAATACTCAGCTTTTCAAAAATTCTACTTTTGTACGTACTAACCGTTGATTTTTGTATACCTAAAATATTGGATATTTCTAAATTACCATAGCCTTTTATCAACAATCTAGCTATTTCAATTTCTTTATTTGATAGTTGTTCCAATTCGTTTAAAGATTCTCCTTTAACATAAGATAAGAACGCTTTTTCTTTAGTTTTATCGCTTACATACTTTCCTTCCCTTACAATTGATGAAATAGCGGTTCTTATAATGTCATCGGGACTTAATTTACTTAAATAACCATCGGCTCCTCTGTTAAGATATCTTAAAGCATAAATCTCTTCATCATAAGCTGAAAAAACTAAAACTTTTAAATTAGGTTGAATTTTTTTGGCCTCTTGAACAACATGAATACTATCTCCCTCCGGAAAGGCAATATCCAGGATAAGTACATCAATTATTTGAACTTGAATGACTTCGAGAATTTCATCGAGCATTCCTACTTGATAAATAATAGGATTATGGTACATATCATTCAAAATCAAGCTTAATCCTTGTCTTACTACGGCGTGATCGTCTGCTATTAAAAAACTTTTCATGTATGGGCTTTTATTATATTTTATCTACAAAAATGTTAAATTCTACTCTGGTTCCTTTATGAACTTCGCTTGACAAATTAATTTCACCATTAAAAAGCTCAACAATTTCTTTACATAAGTTGAGTCCTAAACCAGCTCCTAAATCGTTTACATTTTCGGAAATTGTACCTTGATGATAGGCTTCAAAAACGTATTTCAAATCGGTTTCTGAAATCCCTCTACCTGTATCTTGGATTTCAAATTTTAATTCGAGTTTTTTTGAATCGATAAAATTTTCTTTTACATCTATTGAAATCGTTCCTTTATCTGTAAACTTATTTGCATTCCCTACAATGTTATAGAGTAATTGATGAATTTTGACAGCATCTGAAAACACCATTGTGCTTTTGTCAACTTGAATTTTCAATTTGAGTGTATTTCCTTTGGATTCAACCAGATCTTTTAGAGAGTTTGTAATTTTAGTTAAATCCTCATACAGATTGTACGTGTTAAATTTTAATTCCAATTTAGCATTTTCGCTTTTAGAAAACTCTAAAATTTGATTTGACATTAAAAGTAAGGAATGGGTTGTGAAATCAACAGATTGAAAAACTTCTTTGACTTCATCATCTTGAATTTTAGAACGAATTATTTTACTGTATATTGAAATTAAACTTAAGGGTGATCGTACTTCATGACTTATCATTCCAACAATTCTATTTTTAAAATTTAAGTTTTGTTGAATCTGCAATTGAGCCGTTTCTAACTTTTCTTCATAATCAAAGGCCATTTTTGTAAATTGAATTAACACAAATGAAAGAGCTATTAAAATAATTATGATTCCGAATACAATTACAAATTTAAAACCTTCCATTAACCCTTTTTGCTTTTCAAATTGGTTCTCTACCTGTTCTTTAGCTTGCTTACTTGTTTGAGAAAAACTTTCTAATAATGAATTGACAACACGCTCCATTTTTGCATTATTGTGCAAAAGTTCTAGATCTTTATTCTGAATGAGATTGTAATTATTTTGTAAATTTTTAAATTGTGTTTTGTAATGATTAGTTACATGTTCAAAAGCCAATTTAAGTTGCTCTTCAACATTACCAATCTCTGTATTTTTACCGTATTTCATGGTTACTTTGACATTCATAATTTCCTTTTGGATATCAATTCGTCCGGATAATGCAGCTAATAACCTACTAAAAAGACCTTTTCTTGAAATACTATCTACAACAACAAATGATTCAACATCGACACTATTTAATATTTCATCTTCTTTAAATTCTTTAATTTTAAAAAGGTCTGAATCGTCTTTGTAATCAAAATAATCATTGTACAACAACATGGAATCAACCTTCATTTTTAAGTACGAAATATCTTGATTTATTTGTGAATGATTCTTTATTAATCCGTTAAAAGTTCGCGTATTATTTTGAAGATTCTTAATGGAATCTAGGGAATGAACAAGCTCACTCATTTCGGAAAAATAGGACTTCAAAGCAAGGGTGTCTTTTGCTAATAAAAATTTATAAAAATCATTTTGAGCCATTAAATAAGACACCTTTGCATCAGAAACCAACTTATCTGATAACTTTGAAGCTTCTAAATCTTCGGAAATTGAATTGAGCTTTTTTTGATTAAAAACTTCGTTATAACCAATAAGTAACAAAATGAATTGTAATGCAACAACCAATCCCAACAACGAATAATGCAGCTTTTTTCGTGATTTATTTTTAATTTCCGGAAAAAGATAACTTTTAACTTTTGAAACCATAATGTGGTATTTTTTCTTTTCACTAATTTTTTAAAAAAATGAAAAAAAGTTTCTCAATATTGGTTTACAAATAGAAACTGATCTTCAAATTATAATTCTTTGGTTTTTAGAATTTAAAAAAATATGAATTTAGCAAAATTAACACATATTAACATTTGTTTTGTACTACAATATCAAATTTATTTGTAGAATTTGTTCTACAAAAAATGAATCCTTAGTCCGGTTATTTCAACTTACAAAATGATGAAGTATTTTATTTAATTTAACAATTTCTTTAAAAAAATAAAAAAATATAACATTGATATGATGTAATTTAAGGAAATAAAAAAATTATAGAATTTAAAAATTTGAATAAGAAAAATAAGAAAATTTATACAAAATAAAAAACCCAACAAATTTATGCTGGGTTTTATTTAAAAAAAAGTTTAAAAAATCATTAGTCAGGCGAACCTACAACTCCAGTATTGTCTGTTACCAAAGGGAGTTTGTATGCCACTCCTTTATCATTTAACATCATCATTTGAAACGAATCTTTTTTTGCCAATGCATAAGATATTAATCCATTGAATTTATTGTATGAGATGTTCATTTCTTTCAAATGTGTTAAAGATTCCAACTCAAAAGGTACTTGACCCACAAAATTGTTTTCAAATAAACTCAAATTTTCAAGAGCTTTTAAATTCTCAATTTCATAACTCAATCTTCCGGAAAATGAATTACTACTTAATAAAAGTACTTTCAAATTTTTTAACTCATAAATGGATTTTGGTAATTCACCGCTAAAATTATTATTGTACAAAGATAGGTTTTCCAATTGTTGAAGTTTCCCAATTTGTGCAGGCAATTCACCCGACAATTGATTCATATACAAATCAATAGACTTTAACGAACTGGCTTCTACAAATGAATTGGGTAAAACCCCTGAAAGTTTGTTAAAAGCTAAATTCAGCACTTGCAAATCTTTCATAGACCCAAAAACATTAGGAATTTGACCCTCAATATTATTTTTGAATAAATTCAATTTTTGCAAATGAACCAATTGACCAAGTTCAACTGGTAAAGTTCCGGTTAAGTTATTATTGGATAAATCCAAAGCAATTACTTTATTATTTGCAATTTGCACACCAAACCAAGTAGTCTCCGGTTTATTTAAATCCCATTTGGTGTTCCAATTTTTACCATTCAATGATTGGTAGATAGAAACCAAAGCCTTTTTCTCCGATACCGATATACCTGCAAATGAAGAAAGACTCACAAAAATGAATAAGAAAGTAAAAATATATTTATTCATAACACATCTGTATTAGTTTAACAGAGTAAAAATAGTTAAAATTCGTTTAAGTGTACACTTTTTTCGATGAAATGCATTATTTTATACTTTAATAAATATTTATCTTACAAAAATTAAACAAAAAAATAAAAATTTACGACTGTTAAATAAAATTAAACCTTTGAGTTAATTACATTTTTAAAAATTAGTTTTGTCATTCCAATTTTTGCCAAAACTTATGAAAACCAAGAACATTTTACTTTTTCTGTTAGCATTGGGCTTACTATCTTTAATAGTTTATCGCATTATCAAAAACCAAGAAAAAGAAACATCAGCCCCTGTAAATAAAGGGAATGGAAATAAAAATTTAGTAGAAGCGGTAATTGCCAAACCCCGTATGTTTGAAACAGAATTAACCCTAGCAGGGAGTATAGAAGCCAATGAAAGCACTGATATAAGAAGTGAAATAAACGGTAAAATTGAATACATTCGGTTTGATGAAGGCTCGGTAGTAACCAAAGGTCAAGTTTTACTTAAAGTAAATGACATTGAACTTCAAGCCCAACTCTTACAGGCAAAAAGCAAACAAAATTTAGCCTCTGAAAACGAACGAAGAGCTAAATTACTACTAGAGAAAGAAGCCATAAGTCAAGAAGAATATGACGTGGCCCGTAGTGAATGGATTAGCAGTAAAGCTCAAGTTCAACTGATTCAAGCTCAAATATCAAAAACCGTTATTACAGCCCCATTTAGTGGAAAAATTGGACTTCGATACGTTTCACCGGGTTCTTTTGTTACTTCTACCTCTACGATAGCCAAATTGGTTAATTCCAATCAAGTTAAAATTAACTTTTCAGTTCCGGAAAAATATGCAAACGCTATTGAAAAAGAGGGAAAATTGAAATTTTACACTTCAGACAAAAACACTTCCTACACCGCTAAAATTTATGCTATAGAACCCGAAATAAACACCTCTACACGCACACTCCAAGTACGAGCCATTTGTGAAAATAAAGATGGAAAACTCACACCCGGATCATTTGCCAATATAATTTTACCATTAGCTGTGATTCAAGATGCGATTTTAATTCCAAATGAAGCTATTATTCCAATTCAAAACGGTAAAAAAGTATTTATTTCTGAAAATGGCAAAGCCAAAGAACAAATTATCGAAACCGGAACACGTACGGAAAAAGAAATTTTAGTTCTATCCGGATTAAAAACCGGAGATACCGTAATTACTTCCGGAATTATGGCTCTTAAAAACGGAACTTCATTACAATTAAAAATAAAATAACGGAATTACTTATGAGCTTATCTACCTTAAGTATAAAAAGACCTGTTCTAACCATTGTAATGAATCTTATGATCATCCTTTTTGGAATCATTGGATTTACCTATTTGGGTGTTCGCGAATTTCCCTCAATTGATCCGGCACAAATAACAGTTCAAACCAATTATACCGGTGCCAATGCAGATATTATCGAATCTCAAATTACAGAACCCCTCGAAAAAGCCATTAACTCTATAGACGGTATTCGAAATATATCGTCTACCAGTGCCCAAGGAACCAGTGTAATATCTATTGAATTTAATTTGGGTAAAGACTTAGAAGAAGCCGCTAATGATGTTCGGGATAAAGTCTCACAAGCAGTCCGAAGCTTACCTCAAGACTTAACAGCTCCTCCGGTAGTTTCCAAAGCCGATGCCAACTCAGACCCTATTCTTACCATGACGATGAAAAGTGAGAATAAAAATGTGTTGGAACTCACAGATTATGCTGAAAATGTTATCCTACAAAGACTACAAACGATACCCGGAGTTAGTAGTGTACAAATTTGGGGGCAACGAAAATATGCAATGCGATTGTGGATAGACCCCACAAAATTGGCCGCATACGGTTGTACTGCATCGGATGTTTTGAATGCTTTAAACAAACAAAATGTAGAACTTCCGTCTGGTAAATTAACCGGTGACAATACCGAATTGACCGTTAAAACATTGGGAAACTTATCTACGGAAGAAGAGTTTAACAACATTATCATTAAAACCGAAGCAGATCAAATAGTTCGGCTTTCAGATGTGGGGAAAGCCAGTTTAGAAGCCGAAAACTTAGAAACTCGCCTAAGCGATTCAGGACAAACCATGATAGGCTTGGCCATTACGCCTCAACCGGGAACCAATTATTTAGATATTTCTGAAGCCTTTTATAAACAATATGAAGAGCTTCAAAAAGATTTGCCCAAAGATTTTGAACTCAATGTAGCCATAGATACAACTATTTTTATCAAGAAAGCTATTTTAGAAGTAGCCGAAACCTTATTGATTGCTCTATTATTGGTAACTCTTGTTATCTATTTGTTTTTTAGAGATTGGGCTATTGCGTTTAGACCACTTATAGATATTCCGGTTTCCTTAATTGCTACTTTTTTTATCATGTACATTTGTGGATTTTCTATAAATGTTTTAACGCTTCTTGCTATTGTTTTGGCAACGGGTTTGGTTGTTGATGACGGAATTGTGGTTACTGAAAACATCTTCAAGAAAGTAGAAGAAGGTATGTCGCCAAAAGAAGCCGCCATTAAAGGTTCTAATGAAATATTTTTTGCCGTAATTTCTATTTCTGTAACACTTGCTGCCGTATTTCTACCTATTATTTTTCTTGAAGGCTTTGTAGGTAGACTCTTTAGAGAATTTGGAATTGTTATTGGAGCAGCCGTGTTAATTTCTGCTTTTGTCTCCTTGAGTTTAACCCCTATGCTTAATGCCTATTTGATGAAAGGTGGCAAACAAAAACGATCCAAATTTTATGAAAAAACAGAACCTTTTTATGAAAATCTCAATAAAAGTTACGCTCGTTCTCTAGAAGGTTTTATGAAGCGAAAATGGTTAAGCTTCCCAATTCTACTGTTTTGCTTAGGAATATCCTTTTACTTTTATACAACCTTACAAAAAGAAACCGCACCTTATGACGATCGCAGCATGATATTGGTAAATGTAACCGGACAAGAAGGAGCCACTTACGATTATATGGATCGTTTCATGCAAAATCTATCTGAGTTAATCACGGATTCAATTCCGGAGAAGAAAGTAAGTTTAATTGTTACTTCTCCCGGTTTTGGAGTTGGAGCTGTAAATAGAGGATTTGCTCGAATTTCATTGGTAGACCCCGAAGAAAGAGAAAACGCTCAAAAAGATGTAGCTGCAAAGCTTACTCAGTGGACAAAAGGGTTTACAGATGCCAAAACTACAGTTTCAGAACAACCTACAATTTCTGTAAATAGAAGAGGTGGATTGCCCATACAATTTATCATTCAAGCTAAAAACTTTGAAAAATTGGAAGAAAAAATTCCACAATTTATGGAAGAAGCCGCTCAAGACCCCACTTTTTCAATTACTGATGTTAACTTAAAATTTAATAAACCCGAAATTTACGTTACTATCAATAGAGAAAAGGCAGAATCTATGGGAATTTCTGTAATGGATGTAGCCCAAACGCTACAGTTATCCTTAAGTGGGCAGCGATTTGGTTATTTTATTATGAATGGAAAACAATACCAAGTTATTGGTCAATTTGATAAAAAAGACCGAGATCAACCTTTAGACCTCGCTTCACTGTATGTAAGAAACGCTTCGGGTGAATTGGTACAACTAGACAATTTAGTCCAAATTGACGAACAAAGTAGTCCTCCTCAATTATTTCACAACAACCGATACATGTCGGCCACCGTATCTGCCGGTCTGGCCCCAGGAAAAAGTATAAGTGATGGTATCGCAGCTATGGAACGCATCAAAGAAAAAGTGTTAGACGATACTTTCACAACCGATTTAGGAGGTGAATCAAGAGACTTTGCCGAAAGTAATTCGAATACCCTTTTTGCTTTTGGTCTTGCCTTACTCTTAATATTCTTAATATTAGCCGGACAATTTGAAAGTTTTATAGACCCCATGATTATTATTCTAACCGTTCCAATGGCAGTAGCCGGGGCCTTATTTTCTCTTTGGCTTTTTGATCAAACTTGGAATATTTTTAGTCAAATTGGCACTGTAATGCTTATAGGTCTTGTTACTAAAAACGGAATTTTAATCGTAGAATTTGCCAATCAATTGCGAGAACAAGGTCTTTCTAAGTACGAAGCGGTGGTCAAAGCCTCAGAATCTCGATTAAGACCGATTTTGATGACAAGTTTAACCCTAGCTTTGGGAGCAATGCCAATTGCTGTTTCACTTGGTGCTGCATCGCAAAGCAGAATGGGAATGGGTATTGTAATTGTAGGTGGAACTGTATTTTCATTAATTTTAACCTTATATGTTATTCCGGCGGTCTATTTGATGTGGTCTAGAGAGAAAAAGCATCTTTACGATGCACAAACCTTAGACCAATATGATAAAGAATCATCCCTTTAAATCAAAAATCATGAGAAACTTATTTTATATAATCCTGATTTTTAGTATTCCTTTTCCCAAAAGCAGTGCACAAGAATTACTGACTCTTGAAAATGCAATAGAGAAATGTTTGGAAAATAATTTTGACCTTAAAATTGCTAAAAACGAGGTTCGAATAGCATCCGAAAACCTATCAATAGGGAATGCGGGAATGCTTCCTCGAGTAAACGGAATAATTACCAACAACAATACTATTTTAAATATTGATCAAACCTTTGCCAATGGTGAAAATGTAGAAATTGATGGTGCTCAAAATATCAATATCAATTATGGTGTTGGACTGGAATGGACCATTTTTGATGGTTTTAGAATGTTTGCTCGAAATAAGCAACTTAAAGAAAGTCTAAAACTAAGTGAATCCGAACTAAGAGTGTCCATTTTAACTCGATTGAGTGAAGTTTATGAAACCTATTTCCAATTGGTAAACTTTCAAAAACAAATTCAAAATATTGACAGCATAATTTCGGTATCCGAGTTTCGATTGAAAACCGCTCAAAACCGATTTACAATAGGAAAAGCATCAAAATTGGAAGTTCTCAATGCTGAGGTAGATTTAAACACCGATAAATCCTTACGATTAACACTACAAGAGCAATTTCAAATTGTCAAAGTGCAATTGAATCAACTACTCGTTCAACCCCCACAATTCGATTTTAAGGTAGATACAAAACTTGTGCTTGACCAAACTTTAAAGTTTGATGAAATAAACGAATTGGCTTTACAACAAAATCCAAAACTTCAAGTTCAATTCATTAATCAAAAAATACAGGAATATGAATTGAAACAAGTTAAAGCCAACCGATACCCCATAGTGACTTTAACCTCAGGATACAATTTGGTTCGCTCTCAAACTCCATTTGGCTTCGTTACAGAATCTACGGGTAGAAATATCAATTATGGATTCACTGCCACATTGAATATTTTTGATGGTTTCAATCAAAATCGAAATGAAAAAGTAGCCAAAATTCAACTTGAAAATTCTCAAATTCTAATTGAACAACAAAAACAATCCATACAAAGTCAAGTTGCCGTTTTATTTCAATCCTACCTTTCCGGCCTAGCCCTTTTAGATTTAGAAAAACAAAATGAAAATATTGCCAAACAAAACCTGAATATTACTTTAGAAAAGTTTAAAATTGGTTCCATTTCTACTGTAGAATTTCGTACCGCTCAAGAAAACTATACTAATGCAGTTATGCGATTAAATAATGCCGAATTGACTGTAAAACTAACAGAAATCAATTTAAAAGAATTGGCAGGAAGCTTAACTGTAAATTGATTAATTGTCATTTGATTAGTAAAATTTAAAGGTTTTGTGTTACATTTGATAGACTAACCAAAACCTTTTTATATGGAAATAAATTTTACTGCAGTTTTTGTTTCCGCAATTATCCCTTTAATTATTGGGTCATTGTGGTATAGCCCTGTATTATTTGCTAAAGCTTGGATGAAAGAAACCGGTCTTTCTGAAGAAGATTTGAAAAAGGGCAGTATGCTCAAAATTTTCGGATTAACTTATGTGTTTTCTGTTATGCTAGCCTTACTCCTTCAAATGCTTTGCATACATCAATTTGGCCCCTTAGGAATGATTGGCGGACCTCAATTTATAGAGAACGCTCTTCCCTCCTATACCGCCTTCATGAATGATTACGGCATGGCATTCCGAACGTTTAAACATGGTGCCCTACATGGCTTTATGTCTGGCTTATTCTTAGCTTTCCCTCTGATTGCCATCAATGGACTTTTTGAACGCAGAACATGGAAATATATATTAATCCACAGCGGATATTGGACCCTGGTAATGACACTCATGGGTGCTCTATTGTGCGGTTGGGTATAGTTTAACATTTTATTATAGAACAATCGCTCTACATTTGTGGAGCGATTTTTTTAATTTGAAAACTACTTACACTTACATTATTTACGAAAAAACCTCTCATTTACCCGAAGATTGGGATGAATTGGCTCGGTCTAACATCTTTTTATCCCGAAGGTATCTAAAGATTTTAGAAGATGCTCCTCCGCAAAATATGAAGTGCTACTACATAGGTGTTTTTGATCCGTTGCGACTTGTAGGAATAGCTTTAAGCCAATTTTTAAACCTAAACCAACTGGAAACCTTTGGAGAAAGAGATCGTTGTTTCAAAACAAGTATTCGCAATTTTATATTTAAAAAGTTTTGTTCGCATGTTCTTTTCATGGGCAACAATATGCTTACCGGTCAAAATGCTTTTGCTTTTGAAATTAATGCCAATAAAACGCTCGGAATTCAAACCCTTTTCGAGGCAAGTCTTGAACTCAAAGAAAAACTAAAGAAAGCAGGTCTACCGGTTCATCTTACTACGTATAAAGACTTTGAAAAAGACGACCTAACCCATTTTCCTTCCGAAAATTTTGCTTCTTTGTATTCGTTTTCTACACAACCCAACATGGTATTCTGCTCTTGCCATGAATGGCATAATTTTGAAGACTACCTTAATGCATTAAGTAAGAAATACCGTGATCAATACAAAAGATGTCGCAAAAAAGGAGACGGAATTCAAAAGCGTAAACTCAATTTAGAGGAAATTAATCATCTTGAAGATACTATTTACGATTTGTATCATCATGTGGCTCAAAATGCTCCCTTTAATACTTTTTTTCTACCTAAAAACCATTTTAGGGTAATGAAAGAAAACCTCAAAGATGATTTTCTATTTTACGGCTATTTTGACAATCAAAAACTAATAGGCTTTAATACATTAATCAAAAATGGCTTCCAAATGGATACCTATTTTTTAGGGTATAACGAATCTATACAAAGAGAAAAAATGTTGTATCTAAATATGTTGTATGACATGATTGCCTATTCTATTAACAAAGGATTTAAAGAAATTGTTTTTGCACGAACAGCCTTAGAGATAAAAAGCTCTGTTGGAGCAAAACCACAAGAAATGTTTGGATTTATTGAGCACTCCAACTCTTTTATAAACCGAAAAATGGAGCAATTATTTTGCTATTTAGAACCTAAAACAGAATGGAAAGAACGCAATCCGTTTAAATAGTTTTGGCGTATTTTTTATATTGATAGAATGCAAAAAAAGCCAAAATTGCTTCACCCCAAAAACCATAGAAAAATAAATCGGAAGATTTACCATCGAGTACCAAACTCAGCAATCTACCTAGAGCAATTCCACACATAAAAACCCCATTTGAAAGTGTGGCAACTTTCCAAAAATTCGACTTCATGATTCCCAAAATCCAAAGCAAACTAAAGGAAAGATAAAGTCCCAAAATTGCACGAAAAACACTTTTTAAATCAGTTGTTTTTACTTCAAAATCAAAAAAATACGGCAAAACATATTCTGGATTCCAACCGTAAAAAAGGGCTGCCGGAATTACAATAGCCACTGATAATAACAAATGTAGATTTTTCCGATTCACTTTACTTACTATTGCAGCGTTTCAATTTCGAGTTGCACTGTTTCCCAATCTTCTAACAATTTATCGAGTTCTTGCTTTTTCTTATTGTAAGCCACAAAGAAGTTTGCATCTTCAAAATGCTTATCATAATTTGAAGCTAAGGCTTTATCATCGTTTTGAATATCGATTTCCAATTGTTTGATTTGGCTTTCAATTTTACTTAAACGATTTTGAAGGGATTTGGTTTTCTTTTGATCTTCATATGAAACCGACTTGTTTTCTTTAGAAATTGAAGTTGAAACCACATCTTTCTTTTCAATTTCACGCATATTCATCGCATTACGTTGTTCTAAGAAAAAGTTGATATCACCCAAATATTCTCTTATTTTTTGATCTTTAAATTCATATACCACATTGGCCATTCCTTGTAAGAAATCACGATCGTGAGATACCAAAAGTAGCGTACCCTCATATTTTTGAAGGGCTGCTTTTAAAACATTCTTAGATTTAATATCCAAGTGATTGGTGGGTTCATCCATCAACAAAACATTGATGGGTTGCAACAAAAGTCTACATAAAGCCAGACGGTTTCTCTCACCTCCGGAGAGTACTTTAACTTTTTTCTCAACATCATCTCCACGAAATAAAAAAGCACCAAGCATATCGCGAACTTTAGAACGATTCGTATCGGTTGCAGCTTCAATCATGGTGTCTAGTAATGTTTTCTCACCATCCAAATACTCCGCTTGATTTTGAGCAAAATAACCCAACTGAACATTGTGTCCGAGTTTTATACTACCTTCATATTTGAATTCGTTAACAATAGCTTTAATAAAAGTAGATTTTCCTTGACCGTTTTGACCTACAAAAGCAATTTTACTCCCTCGTTCAACCAATAGGGAAATATCTTTTAGAATGGTTTTATCGCCATAGGATTTGGTAACATGTTCCGCTTCGATAACTACTCTGCCTGGAGTTTGTGACACCGGGAAAGAAATATTCATAACCGAATTATCGTCTTCATCTACTTCAATGCGTTCTACTTTATCTAGTTTTTTAATTAAAGATTGAGCCATGGAAGCTTTGGAAGCCTTGGCACGAAATTTTTCGATTAATTTTTCGGTCTCTTCAATTTTCTTTTGTTGGTTTTTTTGAGTAGCCAATTGTTTTTCGCGAATTTCTTCTCTTAAAACCAGATATTGAGAATACGGTTTATTGAAATCATAGGCTTTTCCTAGTGAAATTTCTATGGTTCGATTGGTTACATTATCCAAAAACATTTTATCGTGCGAAACAATCACAACCACCCCGGGAAAATTACGCAGAAAACTCTCCAACCAAATAATACTTTCAATATCTAAGTGGTTGGTAGGTTCATCGAGTAACAAAATATCATTGGATTGCAAAAGTAATTTAGCCAATTCAATTCGCATTCGCCAACCCCCAGAGAAGGTTTCGGTGGCATTGTTAAATTCTTCTCGCTTGAAACCCAAACCTAGTAAGATTTTTTCGGTATCGCCTACATAATTATAGCCTCCCAACACTTCATAATGGTGGGTAACATCACTTAGTTCATCAATTAATTCAGAATAAGACTGACTTTCATAATCGGTACGAGTGGCGAGTTCATGATTGATTTGTTCAATCCTTTTTTCGGTACGTTTAATATCTTCAAATGCTTGATACGCTTCTTCCAAAACCGTTCTCCCTTGTTCAAAATCAATGTCCTGTCGAAGAAAACCCATTTTGATTTCCTTTTCCGTGGCAATACTCCCGGAATCGGGTTTCATATCGCCCGACAAAATTTTGAGCATGGTAGATTTACCGGCACCATTTTTCCCCACCAATCCAACTCTATCGCCGGCTCCCAGACGAAAAGTAACTTCTTCAAACAAATACGTACCCCCAAAGGAAACCGATAAATTGTGTATATTCAGCATAATTTTGTGACTAATGTTACATTGTGTAATCTTTGAAAAAGATACCTTTGTATAAAATTTTTGCAAATGTTAAAAAAAGGATCCAAACTCAATAGCATTTTAACAGGAAGTTGTCCTAAATGCCAAGAAGAAAGTATGTATAAAGAAAAAAATCCGTATAAAATGGGTAAAGTATTCGATATGCATGAAACATGTGGTCATTGTGGAACACGATACAAAATGGAACCTTCCTTTTTTTACGGAGCCATGTATGTGAGTTATGCGGTAAGCATAGCTTTTGGTGTAGCTGCTTTTATAATTTCAAATGTTTTTCTGGGTTTAGGTTTAATTTATTCCTTTTTTGCGATATTGGGGACCTTAGTACTGACTTTCCCCATAATTTTACGTTTATCACGTAATATTTGGATTAATATGTTTATTCATTTTGATAAAAATTGGAAAGCAAATCAGAATTAATCCCATTTTAACTTTTTAAAACGACGAATATCGAGATTTTCATCGAGAGGTGTTTTATTTTCTATAGATTCAAATAGTGCTTTTGCTACAAAAGGAGCCAACATAACCCCTCGGGTTCCCAAACCATTTAAAACGTGAAGACGGGTAAATTTAGGATGAGACCCTACCAATGGGCGACGGTCTTTAACCGTAGGTCTTACCCCGGCTAAATGGGCAACTACCTCAAAATCTAAATTTAAAATGGATTTTAGATTGGTCAACAATTCTTGTTTACCGGCTTCTGTAGGTTCTGCCGATTTATCTTGCCAATTGTATGTTGCTCCAACTTTAAACAAATCATTCCCCAAAGGCAAAATGAAGACAGAAGATTTGATGATGGCATCTAATTTCAATTCCGGACATTTGATTAATACTAATTCGCCTTTTGTGCCATCTAATGGTAATTGAGAAAAAAATGGATTGGCATGCAAACCAAAACCTTCTGCAAAAACCACATGTTTGTAATACACATTCTTATAGACCGGAAACTCGTTTGAAATATCTAATTGGGAATAATCAAAAGACTCTTCGGAGAGAAATTTAAAACGATTCAAATAATCTTGATATGTTTTTACTAAAAGAGATGTATTTATGTAACCGGATTGTACTACTTCTCCATAACCGTACGGAGCATCAATTCCATGAAAGTCTTTATAAAGTATAGAAGAAGCAATGAAAGGTTTTAAATTGGGATTATCTGAGGCAACGTACCAATTATTTTGCTCTTCAACCGAGAAAAGTTTTCGAAATATGGGGATTTTATAATCTAAAACACATTGTAATTTTTGTTCAAGAGCACTGTAAAAAGGTAGAGCAAGATTGATTTGTTCTTGAGATTTCCAAACTTCACTAAACCGTTTGAGAATAACCGGATTGTATAATCCCCCAGCAATTACGGATGAATTTTGCGACTTATTATCAAAAACATGAATGGTCTTTCCATTTTGCAAAGCCCATTCTGCAAATGCAATTCCGGATAAACCCGAGCCTACTATTAAATAATCAATCATATTACAAAAATAAAAAACTCTTACCGTAGCGGTAAGAGTTTTTGATATTAAATTTTATGCGATTAATAATTCCACATATCTTGTTCAAAATCACGAATCTTTTCTTTCACTCTTTCAGACTCCAAAAGTTGGTTGAGAGCATTATCTTTCATGTATTCTGCAATCTGTCTATCGCCATATACGTTTTCTTCTTTGTAAATCACTCCACTAAAACGACGTGAATTTAACAAATGGTCAAAAGTAATAGGCATAGCTGAGTTTTTGTTGTTAAAAGCTTTCCACTCGTGAAGAACATCTCTTACAGCAGGGAAGTAAACCCAAAACAATTCAATTACATCCGGATTTTCAGAACCTACTTCACGGGCTTCAGGAGCAACCGGACAAATTCCAAGTAAACGGTATTTCATTTCACCTTGACGCTTGTCAAAATACCAATACCCTTTGATTTTATATCCAGAAACATCAATTGCACCCAGCTCACGTTTATCTATATATTGGGCATCCAATACTTTTGGAGTAACTTCAGGTTGAGGTATTAATTTTCCTTTTTTGTCGTATTTTGGAGCAGCTTTCTGTGGAAAATATAAATCGTAATACGTATTTATTTCTTCTCTACCGGCATCAGTAGTATCAACATAAGTAAAAGAAGATTTCATGTCTTGTAATGACTTCTTTCTATTGAAATAATCATCATAATATACTTCTGTGATTCTACCGGCTTTGATTTCTTTAATCAAAACATCAAATAATGATCTTCTGTCTTTACCAATATTGGCTGTATCTACAGGGAAATAAAGCGGGAAGTTAATTCTCTCATCCAAATCGATGATTTCCCAAACCATTTTACCCATTAGAACGTCTCTGTCATGAACATACCCATATTGTAAAGGTTTGTCGTTGTCAGATTCCATTTGAGCTGCAGTCTTGATACCAATTTGATCTGGTGTTTTGGCATTAAGCAAGTTTGATTGAGCTTGAGCTGCAAATGTCATGCTTAAGACTGAGATTCCAAAAACTATTGCTTTTAACTTCATGATATTATTTGTAGGTTTTAAAGAATAAACGCTATTCTATTTTAATTATTGTATTTCGAATACTACTGGAGCCGTTTTAGGCAACCTAATTTCAGAACCTTCTAATCGTACATTGATATCTGTAATTGTAATTATATCACCTCTTGAAGCTCTGGCCATAGCCGCTTCACACTGAGCATTTACTCTATTACCACTTACAATCACAGCTGCTTGACCTGGTGCTTTGAAAGTAAACCCAGTTACAATTAAGTTAACATCAAAATCAAAATCAGGTAATTTAGCTCCAATTTGAGAAACAGCTAAACGTGATTTTTGACCTTTAGCACCGTATAATTCACCTCCGATTGTTCCTACAGGAGCTGGAATCCCTTTGATACGGAATACTTTTTTATCAGAAACTGTAGTATTGTCTGGCAATTTCCCAGTAACATTAATCACTACTTCTGTTCCTTGACCAGGATTCATGTAATAAGACCCAGGCTTAGAACCTTTAGTTAGTCCTGGAGCACTAGCATCAACTTTATCAGCAGAAACACCTGCAAAAGAAATTGTCATTGGGTTAGTTACTCCACGGTAAACAACATTCATCTTATCAGCTGATATAGTTGCTGAGTTTGGCTTAGGAACTACTACATAATTTCCTTTTATAGGTAGCTTTATAATGGAATCACCTTCTTTGAATTGAAATTCACCAGTAATATCTCTCTCTCCAATAGCACCTGCACCAAAAGAAAATAAAGCCTGACCAGCCAACATCTTATCTTCTGATAAAGATGAACCGTTTACAATTACGGCATGAGCTTTTAAATTTGGATCTTTCTTCCCTAATATAATTTTTCCAGTAACAGTTTCACCGGTAAAAAAAGCAGTTTTATCAGGTACAACTATTGCTTCAAAAGCTGATAACGACGCTGCCTTTTTAACACCTTCCAAAAACATCCCAGAAACAATTTCATTTTCTGTAGTTTTTATGTCATTTTGAAGCTGTGTTAATTTAGTTAATGTAGCAATTACAGGAAATCCATTGTAGTTGTAATGCATGTAAGATAAAGTTGTTCCTGCAGTTTTTGATTTTACATCTGCTGTTGAAAACCTTTTATCTAATTTAACTTTGGTTTCTTCAAGTAAATCACTACCTGAAATTTCTTTAACACTTTTAAGGTAAGACTTCATTTTGTCGAGGAATTCTTGACCTTTAGCAGTTAATTTATCACCTTGAAACCACATTTCATCAACCTGATCACCTTTATCCATAGATTCAAATGGTAAGTTTCCATCAGCATCTTTTTCGTAATCCTTAGTTATTTCTTTTTTAATATTTTCAACATACGCATTATATTCGTCAGATAATTTCTTTATCTGATCAACTTTTGCCTTTTTCGCAGCGTACTGACCTGGTTGTTGTTCAGCCTTTTCAGATAATTGATTAAATAAATCGAGGTTATTATTATCAATAATTAAGTTTGAATCCTCTATTTTATTATTTAAAATACCAAAAGCTGAAAGTACTTCTTTTGACATGTTTAATGCCAACATCGCGATGAAAACCAAGTACATCAGGTTAATCATCTTCTGTCTAGGGGTTAATTTTCCTCCTGCCATTTCTAATTAGTTTTGTTAAGTTGTTATAAATTTGATAAAACTAATTATCCTCTATTTCCCATTGCAGACAACATACCACCATAAACATTGTTTAATGATGCGATATTAGCTGTCATTGCTTGCATTTGCTCTTTTAATTTAGCTGCATTTTCTGCAATTTCTTTATTAGCTTCTGCATTTCTAGAAGCACTTTCTAATTGTACTTTGTACAAGCTATTTAAAGACTCCATTTGAGCGGCAGCCATAGACAATTCTTCACTGTATTTTTTCTGACCTGCAATAGAATCTACTGTTGGAGCAATTCCTTTTGCGGCAGATTCAAAATTTTTGATGCTGTTTCCTAAGCTAGCCATTAACTCGCCATCAACTTTAGCTTCTTTCAACATTGCATCTAATTTTTGAGACAATAATCCTTGTGCATCTTTAGGATCTTCTTTTTTACCTTTTTCTTTTGCTACACCACCAGCCAATTCTGGATAAACCAAAGACCAATCTAGTTCTTTGTCAACAGGTTCAAATGCTGATAATGCAAAAATAAATGCTTCAGTTCCTAATCCGGCAATAAGCATTGCACTTGCTCCTGGCCAGTGCATCAATTTGAATAATGCTCCGATGATTACAACTGCTGCTCCAAGACCATAGGCCATGTTCATTACTTTTTTTGGTAGTGCCATAATAAAAAATTTTAGTTAGTTAAGTTAATTAAATATTTAAAGTTGGTTAAATTTAAATTTTGGTTATTTTGCTCTTCCTCTGTTGTTTGCATTTCCGGTTACTTGCGTACCCATATAATCTTGTACGGTTCGGAAACCAATGTAGCTTCTGGCAGAATCGGCATATTCATAATCACGGGTACTTACTTGAAGGAAGTAGGCCACGTCTTTCCATGAACCTCCACGTATTACTTTACGTTTGTTGGTTAAATCCGGAACGTTTGGATTCATGGTTGAAATGTATTCATAAGCAGCAGGGTCATACGATGAATCGGTCCATTCTGAAACATTTCCGGCCATGTTATACAAATTGTAATTATTGGGTTCGTAGGATTTAGCTTCAACTGTGTACAAAGCACCATCTGCAGCATAATCTCCACGGTTTGGTTTGAAGTTTGCTAAATAGCATCCTCTATCGTTTTTAGCATAGTGACTTCCCCAAGGATAAGTAGCAGATTCCAGACCACCTCTTGCTGCATATTCCCATTCAGCTTCAGTAGGTAAACGGAAAGAATTGATAAAATCTCTCTTTTTCTTTTTAGATTTGATATAGGCATTTTTATTCAACGTTCTCCAAGCACAAAATGCTTTTGCTTGTTTCCAAGAAACACCCACTACTGGATAATCACTGTAAGCTTGATGCCAAAAGTAATCGTTATGCATTGGTTCATTGTAAGAGTAAGCAAAATCTTTAATCCATGATGTCGTATCAGGATAAACTCTTACTTTCTCTTTTTTGATAAAATCTGATCTTTTTCCGGTTTTAGCTTTAGCAGCTGCTTGAATATCCATCCAAGTGTAGCTAAATTCCAATTTATTTACATTAATGGTACGTAAACCATTGTAAGATTCTGCCGCAGGCAAATACATAGAATCCATAATTTCTACATAGTACTCATCCGGATATTTAGAAGTATCGGTAATCAATTTAACTTTACGGTTCAATCTTCTACCCGCGAACATATCGTCCTCTGTTCCTATACTATAGTAATTCTCATACATGTATTTGTCGTAAGGAGTCATTTTTTCAGGATCGGCATCTGCAAAAGCATAGTCACCAATACTGCTTCCACCTCTCTTACCGCCACCGGTTCCAGTTGTTTGACCTAGCTCATCTGCATAAATGGCCAATTTCATTCGAATAGTCGAATCTTTAACCCATTCTACAAACTGTCTGTATTCACTGTTGGTGATTTCCGTTTCGTCCATATAGAAAGAACGAACAGTAACTGTTTTGGTAGGTGCATCTTGTACATTAGCTAAATCATCGTCTGATTTACCCATAATAAATGCTCCACCAGGTATGAGAGTCATCCCGTAAGGTTTCTCCGGATGCCATTTTCTACCTTTAACTCCAACAAGCTCTCCTTTGTCGCTTGAACCACAGCCCACTAATAAGACTAAAATTGTTGATAATGTAATGAACTTCTTCATATAAATTTGGGTTATCATGTACTCGAATTTTTAAGGCCGTAAACCTATTTATTATTTTTCTAAAATGCAATTATTTATTTCAATAATTTAAATTTTAACCAAAACTAAAAATTATACTCTAATTTAAAAAGAAAAAAATCGATAAAAAGCTGTTTTTGTCGATGAAATACATGTTTTTACTCAAAATGTAATCTTTTACTTTCAATCATAAGAGGTTCTTTCTTTGTGCTTTCCACCATCTTTCGGGGATATCTTGGTCGCAAGCTCGCAAATAATCCTCATGTGTACATGGCAATAACGCACTTTTTTTTAATTTATTATTAACAGTTGAAATAAATGGAATCTCAATCCACCACCTTTCAGTTTTAGAACTTTTGAAAAAAACCAACTCCATATCATCTATAGGAACAATGTATTTGATGAAATTATTTCGATCCCCTTTAGGGTATTCATTGGACCTAAAATTAACCCCTTCTATAAAATACCAAATAATTTGAGCCGTTAAAACCGCTTCATTCTCGGAATCATTATGACCAAAAATACCAAACAAAGTCACTTTGTCACTTATTCCGGAATATCTAGCCAAGGCACAAATTTCTTTTCCATTGAAACCATTCGGGGTAAATGTAGTAAAATTTGCTGAATCTGAAGATTTTACAGCTGTTAAATCCATAGACACAACATCTGCATCTCTAAAGACTGGTTCTGTGAGAGTTAAATCAGCAGTAACTTCACCCAATCTGTAGGCATCAAAGTATAACTTTTCAATTAAATCTATTTCTTCTTGTGAATTAAAATAAGTTTGAAAACCAATATTGCTATAATTAAATAGATTATTGGGCTCGTTGATAATAATCTTTGACAGAAAAGAATCGTCTGTATGCTTAACTTGATCTTTTCCTAAATCGAATTTTTTATCAATACTTACCAAATTTACCATTTGATCCAAATGGTCATAAGCTCTGTACATTCCATATGTTAAATCTTGAGAGCCTCCAATAATAATAGGTATTACATTTTTTTTAATCAATTCTGCCACAATACTCGAAACAGCATAATAGGTGTCTTCTGGAGTATTTCCTTCTTCAATATTACCTAAATCGGCTATACTAGTCTGCCAATTACCGGGATATAAACTGTAAAATTCTTTTCGAAATGCATCTAAAGTAATTGGTAGCGTTTTGGAACCACCTCTGTTATCCAACACCCCAACGAGGGCAATTTTCACCTTATTAATGTCCGGAAAATCTTCATCTGTATGAAAAACAACTTTACTACTTAATGTTTGAGCATTCCTATTCTTATGAATAAATTCAATTAAATCGGTGGAAAGGGGTGCTAAAAAATCAAATGCCATAGCTTACTTCTTTTTTGCAGGTGTTTTTTTGGTTGTTGATTTTGTAGTTGCTTTTTTAGCTGGTACTTTTTTGGCCGGAGTTTTTTTCTCAATAAGTTCTTGAACCTGGGCTAAAGTCAATTTTTCGGCATCAACGTCTTTATTCAACTCTATCTTTAACTTACCTTTCATAATAACAGACCTTCCCCATCTGGCTTTTTCTACCCGAATACCTTCGGCTTTCCAGTCATGAATAACTTTATCGATTTCCTTTTGTTGTTTTTCCTCAATCAACTCGTTTAAATCCGATTGCGAAAGTTTATCAAAATTGTATTTTTTACTTACATTAATAAACATGCCATTCCATTTAATAAAAGGACCAAATCGCCCAACTCCTTTTTGAATAGGTAATCCGTCATAGGTCCCAATGGGAGCATCGGCTTGGTTCTTTTCATCAATCAATTCTTGAGCTCTTTCCATAGAAACATCCAAGGGATCTTCACCCTTTGGCAATGAAATAAAAGTTTTACCAAAACGAACATACGGACCAAAACGACCATTATTCACTTCTACTTCTTCTCCTTTGTAGGTGCCCAAATTTTTAGGTAATAAAAACAAGTTTAGAGCTTCTTCTAATGTAATGGTTCCAATATTTTGATCGGTTCCCAAACTCGCAAACTGTTTATTGTCATCATCGATATCTCCAATTTGAGCCATAGGGCCAAATTTTCCTAAACGTACCGAAACCGGCTTTCCAGTTTTGGGATCTTTACCTAAAATGCGTTCACCACTTTCTCTATCGGCATTTTCTTCCACATTTTTTACCACTGGATGAAAATGATTGTAAAAATCACGCATCATTTTGGTCCAATCTTCATTTCCTTCTGCAATTTCATCAAAATCTTGTTCTACTTTGGCTGTGAAATTGTAATCTAAAATGGTAGAAAAGTTTTTTACCAAAAAGTCATTTACAATTATACCAATATCAGTTGGCACCAATTTTCCTTTGTCAGAACCTGCATTTTCGGTCAAGACTACTGATTTTATAGTACTTCCTTTTAATGTCAATTGATTGTATTTACGCTCTTGTCCTTCAAAACTTCCTTTTTCTACATAATTTCTGTTGATAATGGTTGAAATAGTTGGAGCATAGGTAGAAGGTCGTCCAATTCCTAATTCTTCCAATTTTTTCACTAAAGAAGCTTCGGTATATCTACTAGCCGGTCTTGAAAAACGTTCTGTTGCGGTGATAGAATTGTTAACCAAACGTTCGTTGATTTTCATCGCAGGCAACATGCCTTCTTGTTCTTCTTCATCGTCATCATTTCCTTCTAAGTAAACTTTGAGAAAACCTTCAAATTTGATAACTTCTCCAGATGCAGCAAAATATTCGCTATGATTGTTGGCTTCAATTTTTACATTGGTTCGTTCTAATTCGGCATCACTCATTTGTGAAGCTAAGGTTCTTTTCCAAATCAAATCATACAATCGAGCTTGATCTCTATCTATATTTAAGATATGCTTTGACATATCTGTTGGACGAATGGCTTCGTGAGCTTCTTGTGCTCCTTTGGCTTTGCTGGTAAAAGTTCTGGGCTTACTAAATTCTTTACCATACGAACGGGTAATTTCGGCTTGTGCAGCGGCCATAGCTTCTTGTGAAAGATTCACACTATCCGTTCTCATATAGGTGATGTATCCGGCTTCATACAATCGCTGAGCAATTTGCATCGTAATTCCTACCGGGAGATATAATTTTCGAGCTGCCTCTTGTTGTAATGTAGAAGTTGTAAACGGAGCGGCAGGTGATTTTTTGGTTGGTTTTGTTTCCAAATCCGATACCTTATATGTAGAACCGATATTTTGTTGCAGAAAATCTTCGGCTTCTTTTTGGGTTGAAAAATTCTTTGGCAATTTAGCTTTGAATGTTTTACCGGCTTCGTTGGAGAATTCGGCTATAACTGAATAAGAGGCTTGTGGTTTAAAATCCTGAATTTCTCTCTCTCTTTCTACAATCAATCGAACAGAAACGGATTGTACACGTCCGGCAGACAAACCTCCTTTAACTTTTTTCCACAAAACCGGAGATAATTCATACCCAACCAATCGGTCTAAAACTCTTCGGGCTTGTTGGGCATTTACTAAATTATAATCGATTCCTCTCGGATTTTCGATAGCCTTTTGAATGGCTGATTTAGTGATTTCATGAAAAACAATACGTTTGGTCTTTTTGGGATCCAATTTTAATTCTTCTGCCAAATGCCAAGAAATGGCTTCTCCCTCTCGGTCTTCATCACTCGCCAACCAAACCGTTTCGGCATTTTTGGCTAACGATTTTAGTTTGCTCACCAAGGCTTTTTTATCAGCAGAAACTTCATATTTGGGTTTGAAATCTCTTTCTACATCCACCCCGATTTCTTTTGAAGGTAAATCGGCAATGTGCCCATAACTGGACTCTACCTGATAATCGCTTCCAAGAAATTTTTCGATGGTTTTTGCTTTTGCCGGTGACTCAACGATAACTAAATTCTTTGCCATGTACGTATTTGTTTGGCAACAAAAGTATGGTTTTTTTTTAATTTTTAATTTTTGGAAACTAAATTCAAAGAAATAAGTACCGTTTTGAACCCTAATTTTGTTAAACAACCACTGCCATCTTGTCATATTTTCAATTTTAGTATTATCTTTGCAGACTGATTTCAGATAAAATCGATTATGGAGAAGATCATAGAAGAAAACAAGCAAGGAACCAGCTTAGTTTTAGCACAAAAAGAAGGCAATACAAAAAAGCTATTTATTGAAAGTTACGGCTGTCAGATGAATTTTTCTGATAGTGAAATCGTGGCTTCCATTTTGCATGAACAAGGGTATAATACCACACAAAACTTGGAAGAAGCCGATTTGGTTTTGGTGAATACCTGTTCCATTCGTGACAAAGCCGAGCAAACGGTTCGCAAGCGACTGGAAAAATACAATGCGGTTAAAAAAATCAATCCAACCATGAAAGTAGGCGTTTTGGGTTGTATGGCCGAGCGTTTGAAAAGTCAATTTTTGGAGGAAGAAAAAATTGTAGATATGGTGGTTGGTCCGGATGCCTACAAAGACATTCCAAACTTATTAAAAGAAGTAGAAGAAGGTCGAGACGCCATCAACGTGATTTTATCTAAAGAAGAAACCTACGGCGATATTTCTCCGGTTCGATTGAATAGCAATGGTGTGAATGCGTTTGTTTCCATCACACGTGGTTGCGATAATATGTGTACATTTTGTGTGGTTCCGTTCACTCGCGGTCGCGAAAGAAGTCGTGAACCCCAAAGTATTTTGGAAGAAATCAAAGATTTATATGATAGAGGTTTCAAAGAGGTAACTCTTTTAGGACAAAATGTAGACAGCTATTTATGGTATGGCGGCGGTTTGAAAAAAGATTTTGACAAAGCCACCGATATGCAAAAAGCCACCGCAGTTGATTTTGCTCAATTGCTTGAAATGTGTGCAGTGCAATTCCCGAAAATGCGTTTTCGTTTTTCTACTTCCAATCCGCAAGATATGCATGTGGAAGTGATTGAAATTATGGCCAAATATCATAACATTTGCAAATACATTCATTTACCGGTTCAGAGTGGAAGTACCCGAATCCTTAGAGAAATGTACCGTCAACATACCCGTGAAGAATACATGGCGTTGGTGGACAAAATATATGAAATCATTCCGGATATTTCGCTTTCGCAAGATATGATTTCCGGTTTCCCAACTGAAACAGAAGAAGACCATCAAGATACATTAAGTTTGATGGAATATGTGAAATACGATTTCGGATTTATGTTTGCCTATTCAGAGCGTCCCGGAACATTAGCAGCCCGAAAAATGGTGGATGATGTGCCGGAAGAAGTTAAGAAAAGACGTTTAAATGAAATCATCGACTTGCAACAAAAATTAGGCCTAGAAAGAACCAAACGCTTTGTTGGACAGGAAGTTGAAGTTTTAATTGAAAAAGAATCGAAACGTTCCACCGAACATTGGAGCGGCAGAAACTCGCAAAACACCGTAGTGGTTTTTCCAAAAGAAAATTACAAAGTGGGCGATTTTGTAATGGTAAAAATCAACGATTGTACCGCAGCGACATTAATTGGAGAAGCGGTTGGTTATTCGGAAATAATGCAATAATTTTTGATTCAGGTTTCAAGTTTCAGGTTAACACCTCAACTTGAAACCTGAAACTTGAAACTTGAAACAAATCATGGAATCCGTACAAGCAATAAAACAACGATTTGAAATCATCGGAAATGATCCGAAACTCAATCGTGCGATAGAAAAAGCCATTCAGGTGGCTCCAACCGATATTTCGGTTTTGGTAACCGGTGAAAGTGGTGTGGGAAAAGAAAGTATTCCAAAGATTATTCATTCGCTTTCGCACCGAAAGCACGGAAAATACATCGCTGTTAACTGTGGAGCCATTCCTGAAGGAACTATTGATAGTGAGCTGTTTGGTCACGAAAAAGGAGCATTTACCGGGGCAACCGGAGCTCGTGATGGTTATTTTGAAGTAGCCGATGGCGGAACTATTTTTTTGGATGAAGTGGGTGAATTACCTTTAACTACTCAAGTTCGTTTACTTCGTGTATTGGAAAATGGCGAATTTATTAAAGTAGGTTCATCGCAAGTACAAAAAACAAATGTTCGCATTGTGGCGGCTACCAACGTTAATATGTTTGATGCCATTGAAAAAGGAAAATTCCGTGAAGATTTATATTATCGTTTGAGTACCGTTGAGATTACGCTTCCTCCTTTAAGAGACCGTAAAGAGGATATTCATTTGTTATTTAGAAAATTTGCCGCCGATTTTAGTCAGAAATACAAAATGCCGCCCATAAAGTTAGAAGATAATGCAGTGGACTTATTATTGAAATATCGCTGGAGCGGAAATATTCGTCAACTGCGAAATATTGCTGAACAAATTTCGGTTTTAGAAACCCATCGCAACATTTCGTACCAAACCTTATATAGTTATTTGCCACAAGAAGGTTCAAATCTTCCGGCAGTTATCAAAGATAAAAAAGTCGAAAGTGACTTTAGTAACGAACGAGAAATCTTGTACAAAGTACTTTTTGACATGAAAAGTGATTTGAATGATTTGAAAAAACTTACGTTAGAATTAATGCAAAACGGGAGTGCCAAAGTACAAGAAACAAACAAAAATTTGATTCAAAAAATTTACGGCAGCAAAGAGGAAAATGAAATTCCGTTTGAGGAACCTCGAATGAATGTCATTCCGGCTCAACCAATTCCTGATCAAGAAGAATTTGAAGACGATGACGATGATCAAGACTATCTTTTTGCCGAAACAGTGGAAGAAGAAGAAACCTTGCGTTTGGATGCCAAAGAAATTGAACTCATCAAAAAAGCATTGGAACGCAACAAAGGAAAACGCAAAGCTGCAGCCGATGAGTTAGGTATTTCGGAGCGTACTTTATATCGAAAAATTAAACAATTTGATTTGTAAACCATGAAGAGAATTTTGATCATCACGTTGCTATTTGTATCAACTTTTATCACAAACAGTTGCAAGTATTATAATTTCACCGGAACCGGAAAAATTGACGCAAAAACGTTTCAGGTAAATTATTTTCAGAATAATGCCGAATTGATAGAGCCCGGTATTGAACGTGATTTCACCTTAGCTCTTCAAGATTTAATTCAAAACCAAACCAATTTAAATTTGGTTACATCTGGTGGAGATTTAAGATACGAAGGAGAAATTACAGGATTTAGAATATCTCCCATGACAGCAACAGCCGATCAAAGAACAGCTCAAAACAGACTAACGTTTACGGTAAATGTTCGTTTCACCAATATGAAAAAAGAAGAAGATAACTTTGAAAAACCTTTTTCATTTTTCTATGATTATCCCGCAAATAATCAATTAGTTGGAGCTACTCTGGCCGCTGCAAAACAAGAGATTTTTGAACGTATCACGCAAGATATTTTTAATGAGTCCTTAGCTAAATGGTAGATTTTCAATAAAAATCATCTTTAATTGTTAATTTTTTCTAACTTTATACAGTGAATTGCCGTTTAACTTATCCCCTTGAATAGTACAGAATACACATATTTACTCAACAATCCAAGTGCTGTTTCAGAAAAGCAATCTAAAGCTTTGGAAACAGTGGTTGAAAGTTTCCCTTACTTTCAAAGTGCCAGAGCACTTTATCTGAAAGGCTTGTACAATCAGGATAGTTATAAATACAACTTTGTACTCAAACAAACAGCTGCACATACGACAGACCGTAATGTACTTTTTGATTTTATAACTTCAGATGAGTTTACTGTAATTGAAAAGGACATTTACGAAAAAAAGTTAGCTCTTTTATTAGATATTGATGTTGTTGACAGTAAAGTTGAATCTAAGGATATAGCGGGAATTCAAAATTTATCCGATTTAAAAGTAATCCCTACTGTTGAATTTGAATCGAGTGAAGTAGAATTTGTAAAAATTAAAAATACAGAAGAGTCTGAGATTACGATAACCACTCCTGAACACGCTGAAGAAAAGATAGAATCTGACATCCCATCTGAATTAATTTCGCCTTCCGAGTCAAGTGAAACAAAATCAGAAAATGAATCATCAACACCTGAAATAGAAATTGCAGACACAGTTGACAATCTCCTTGACTCTGATTTAAAAATTGAAGAAAAACTGGAAATCGGCAAACCTATTGAATTTTCACCTAACGAAAAACATTCATTTCAAGAATGGCTGCAATTAGCTAGTTTCAAACCCATAGAGCGAAAAACAGATACTAATGAGCCTCTTGAAGTACAAAAAGAAGATACAATAACAGATATTGCTCCTATAAAAGAGTCATTAAAACAAAAAAAATTAGAAATTATTGACAAATTTATTGAGAGTAATCCAAAAATTACCCCAGCAAAAGAAGTCGTTGAAACCGCCTCAAAGCCCATTGAAATCGGTGATACTTCCCATTTAATGACTGAAACTTTGGCCCGTGTATACTTAGAACAAAAAAAATATAGTAAAGCAATTCAAGCTTATGAAATATTAATTTTGAAATATCCGGAAAAAAGTATTTTCTTTGCAGACCGAATTAAAGACATCAAAATTTTACAACAAAATAATCAATAACATGGGATTTTCAGTTTTTTTAGTTTTAATAACAATCGTTTGTTTTTTACTTATCGTAGTAATTATGGTTCAAAACCCTAAAGGTGGTGGTTTATCATCTACATTTGGGAATTCACAACAAATTGGTGGAGTTCAAAAAACTACAGATTTTTTAGATAAAAGTACTTGGACTTTGGGAATCATTCTAATTGCCTTGATTTTATTTTCAAGCTTGGCTTTTAATGATTCAAATGACACAATCAAAATTGATAAAAGCAATGTGCCCGTTGCAACAGAAGCAACAACGCCGTCTGCTCCATCAGCGACTCCTACAACGGAAGAAAATAAATAAAAATACATACCAAACCAAAATCCCGAGCAATCGGGATTTTTTTTTGACTCAACTGAAAAAATGTCAGTTCCATTCAATTGGCATAATTTCTGACTCATCGAAAACGTCAAACTTAATTTAATAAAACAAAATAATTATGTCAGTAAACATTAAACCCCTTTCAGACCGCGTTTTAGTAGAACCGGCTCCTGCCGAAACTACCACAGCATCAGGAATCATTATCCCTGACACTGCAAAAGAAAAACCACAAAGAGGAACTGTTGTTGCCGTTGGAAACGGAAAAAAAGACCACACCATGACCGTAAAAGTGGGTGACACGGTTTTATATGGAAAATATGCCGGAACCGAATTAAAATTAGACGGCAAAGATTACCTTATCATGAGAGAAGACGATATTTTAGCTATCGTGTAATGACAAACTGAATATTCAAATTATTTAAAATTTAAAAAAATGGCAAAAGATATTAAATTCGACATTGAAGCACGTGATGGTTTAAAACGTGGAGTTGATGCATTAGCAAACGCAGTAAAAGTAACCTTAGGACCTAAAGGTCGTAATGTAACCATTAGTAAATCATTTGGTGGACCAACCGTAACCAAAGACGGTGTAACGGTTGCTAAAGAAGTAGAACTGAAAGATGCTCTTGAAAATATGGGAGCACAAATGGTAAAAGAAGTAGCTTCTAAAACTAATGATTTAGCAGGAGATGGTACAACAACTGCTACCGTTTTAGCTCAAGCCATCGTAAAAGAAGGTTTGAAAAACGTGGCCGCTGGTGCAAATCCGATGGATTTAAAAAGAGGAATTGACAAATCAGTTGAAGCTATTGTTGCTGAATTAGGTAAACAAGCTAAAGAAGTAGGTAGCTCAACCGAAAAAATTAAACAAGTTGCATCTATTTCGGCTAATAATGATGAAGTGATTGGCGAATTAATTGCCACAGCTTTCGGAAAAGTTGGGAAAGAAGGTGTTATTACTGTAGAAGAAGCTAAAGGAACGGATACTTACGTAGATGTGGTAGAAGGAATGCAATTTGACAGAGGGTATTTATCGCCTTACTTTGTTACCAATCCTGAGAAAATGAATGTGGAGTTAGAAAATCCATACATTTTATTATATGATAAAAAAGTTTCTTCTTTAAAGGAATTGTTACCTGTTTTAGAACCGGTAGCTCAATCCGGAAAACCATTATTGATTATTGCTGAGGATGTGGATGGCGAGGCTCTTTCTACTTTAGTAGTAAATAAATTACGCGGAGCCTTAAAAATTGCTGCAGTAAAAGCTCCAGGTTTTGGTGACAGAAGAAAAGCGATGTTGGAAGATATTGCCATCTTAACCGGAGGAACTGTAATTGCAGAAGAGAGTGGTTATACATTAGAAAATGCTACTTTACAAATGTTAGGAACAGCAGAAAAAGTAGCTATCGATAAAGACAATACTACCATTGTAAACGGAGCCGGAAATGGTGATTTGATTAAAAATCGTGTGAACCAAATCAAAGCTCAAATGGAAACCACTACGTCTGATTATGACCGTGAAAAATTACAAGAACGTTTGGCAAAATTAGCCGGAGGTGTTGCAGTTTTATACGTTGGTGCTGCTTCTGAAGTAGAAATGAAAGAGAAAAAAGATCGTGTAGATGATGCCTTACACGCAACCAGAGCCGCTGTTGAAGAAGGAATTGTTGCCGGTGGTGGTGTAGCATTATTGAGAGCAAAAGCGGTTTTAGCCAACTTAAAAGCTGATAATGCTGACGAGGCAACCGGAATTCAAATTGTTTCTCGTGCAGTAGAAGCTCCATTGCGAACCATTGTTGAAAATGCCGGATTAGAAGGATCTGTTGTTGTTGCAAAAGTTGCTGAAGGTAAAGGTGATTTTGGTTACAATGCCAAATCGGATGAATATGTAGATATGCTAAAAGCCGGAATTATTGACCCGAAAAAAGTAACCCGTGTAGCTTTGGAAAACGCGGCTTCAGTTGCCGGAATGATTTTAACTACCGAATGTGCTTTAGTGGAAATCAAGGAAGAAAACGCCGGAGGTGGTATGCCAATGGGTGGTGGAATGCCGGGGATGATGTAATTAAGTTAGTGATTAGTTACTAGTAATTAGTGATTAGTCTAATCTCAAAATAAAAAATCCGTCTTGAAGAAATTCTTGACGGATTTTGCTTTTGATGATGAAAACGAAACTATTTTCGCCAATCAAAATTAGTTACATAACTCAATCGAAGAGTTGGATTATCTTCTTGAAGTGTATTGGCAAAATTCAAAATATGTTGCTGAATATAGCAAAGTTGTAGTTGATGATTTTTATCAAAATTATACCCAAAACCAGCAATAATGCGGTTTTGATTTAATAAAGTTTTACCGGCATTGGATCCTAAATTTAAAAAGACCTCATCACCTAAAATACCAAATAATTGGGTTTCATTTGCTTTCTTTAGCAATGGATAATTGAATAAAAGCATATACCGTAATCGGTTGCGGTATTCGTAATGATCTATTTCAAAATCTCCATTAGTTTGTTGTATTGCAATGCCAACATAACGAAATTCATCACGTAAACGATGCGTCGTTTTAAGGTTTCCGTTTTGATGAACAAATGTTCCTTGAATCCAAAAATGGTCTTCGGGGGTGTTTATTCTATTCAAAGACGGATTTCCATATACATACGTGTTGTAATGACTATACCCGACACTTCCGGAGAAGCTTTTTGTAATTTGATAATCAAAAGAAGGGCGAATAAAGTATTGTTGCTTTTCAGAAAATCCATTGGCATAACGCATGGTTGCTTCAAATGAAAAAGATAATTTTTCAGTTAACTTATTTCTCCCAAAATAATGCAACCATACATTTTTATGGGATGTTTTCACCTGTGCGTAACTTGTTGTGTATAAAAACCCAAAAAGAAACAAAATACATCTATATACTACTATTCTCTGTTTCATGCTGTATGACCATTTTGTTTTTTCTGGATGACAACGGATGATTGGATAACGATTGATGATTTTCCAAGCCTCTTATCACCACTGTTCCTCCATTCGTTTCATAATCATGTTTGAAACGTTCTAAATTTTCCATTACAGAATGATCTACTAGTTTAGTTTTTTTAAGGTCAATTGTCACATTAAATCCGTATGGAATAGCTTCTAATTTGCTTTTAACTCCCAAAAAGTTAGTAAAAATAGCGGCTTTATTTATCTCAACCAAATAATTATCCCCTTCAAATGACACGATGGTTGGAGCTTTAAATAAGGATGAAATTGGTGTCCCGTTTATCAAGTGAATGATAATTTTCAATACCATTCCGGCAGCAATTCCTACTAATAAATCTTCAAATAAGGTAAAGAAGATGGTCACTAAGAAAATAGCCAATTGTTCCTTGCCGATTTTAAATGTATGAATGAATTCTTTTGGATGTGCCAATTTAATGCCTACTGTAATTAACATAGCAGCCAGAGCAGCATTGGGAATCATTTCTAATATTGGTGTTGCCAATAATACAAATAGCAAGATGAAAAAGCCGTGAAAAAAGTTAGCCCAACGGGTTTTTGCTCCGTTATTTACATTGGATGACGAACGTGCCACTTCTGAAATCATGGGTAATCCCCCTAAAAACGCAGCAATTGTGTTCCCTATTCCAACAGCAATCAAATCATTGTTCATGTTTGATTTTCGTTTATATGGGTCCATTAAATCTATCGCCTTTACAGTGAGTAAAGACTCCAATGTACCAACCAAAGCAAACATGATAACATATTTTATAAACAATCCGGTTTGTGAAATCCCGGCAAAACTGGCATTAATATTTAAATTATCAACCAAACTGCCAATTTTTACTAAAGCATAAGGCGGTTCGGTATGAGCAAAATCCATAAACAATTCACAAGGAATGGCAAATAAAAGTACAACCAATGGTGCCGGAATCATTTTGATGGTTTTGTTTTTAATATAAGGCCATCCCATCATAATTGCTAAACTCACTATACCAATAATTGAAGCTTTTGCGTCTAGATTCATTATAAATTTTGGTATATTCATTAATAATTCAATTGGCCCTAAACCTTTTGCTAAAGCCGGATTATCATTCAATAAAACCGGAATTTGTTTGGCAATAATAATAATTCCAATAGCTGCTAACATCCCATGAATAGCTGAAAGTGGAAAAAAGTCGGCTAGTTTACCCAATTTTAATATTCCGAATAAAATTTGAATTACTCCTGCAACAACCATGGCTCCTAAAGCAAGTTTCCAACCCAATTGATTGTCACCTTGACCAAACTCAGCAACAGCTCCGGCAACAATTACAATTAAACCGGCAGCAGGACCTTTGATGGTTAAACGAGATCCCATAAAAAAAGACACAACGATGCCCCCAATTATGGCTGTAATTAAACCCATTATAGGGGGAAAATCAGAAGCTTTAGCAATACCTAAACTTAAAGGTAAAGCCAATAAAAACACAATAAAACCGGAAATAGCATCAGTTTTAAAATTCTCTTTTAATCCTGCCAATCCATCAGCAGGAACATATTTATTTATAGTTGATTTCATGTTTATTTTAAAAAATTAAGAGGAACGATAAGGTAATTCATGATAGGTTTTCACGTGAGGACCTAAAAATAAGCGAGCATAGATTCGAATACCGGCAAAACCGGAAACTACGAAACTAGAAGCAGCAAAAAAGGCTAAGAAAAGTTGATGGCTATCAATATGACTGAAAATCAAATCTTCACCTATAAATGTGGATGTAATTGGAAATCCGGTGATGCCGAGTGTGGCCAATAAAAAGAAAAAAGCAAATTTTGGATGTTCATAAACATGTCCCAAATATTGACTTATCAAGATTCTTCTTTCTAATTTTCTCAACTGAAGTAATGCTATATATCCAATTATTCCGGCAACTACAACACCCGCCAAATAATAAACAATTTCGCTTACACTCACTTTATCATTAAATACGATGGCCAGTGCAATCCAAAAATGATTCATGACAATCAGTATCCATGCTAGAAAAGGACTTTTACGTTCTGAAAACGATTTGAAAACAAAAACCAATCCGATGAATGCAAAAATTTCCGGCAGTATGTTGGCTATTTGACTGGGTAACTCAACTCTGAATTTATACATTAAAAATCCAATCAAATAAAGCGGAATAAAGAATAAATAAATTCTTTTGATGTTTAAAAAATCTAACGATTTGCCAATAATCTTTAATGGTCGCCAAAGCACTATATTCAAAAATCCTTCTAAATTGAATTCTTTTAAAGCCAAAATATACAAGGTATATTCTATTTTTTTGGGATACGAATCTTCAATGGCCTTCTCTTTGGGTTTATAATGATAAAACTGATCGCGAATCAAGTAACTAACTACTGAAGGAGAAACCAATAATTGATAGGTGCGTAAAAAAGCATTTCCGGCAAAGTGAATCAAAGCTAATGTTTCAAAACCTAAAGCAATTTCAATAAAAATAATCCCAATTTGTCCAATTGAACTATACGCCACTTGACTTTTTACGGATGATTGAACACGTGCCATTAATGAAGCCATTAAACTTGTGGTTAAGCCCATCAAACCAATTGCTATTCGAATGGCTGTTTGATGTTCCCAAAAAGGAAATGTTCGCAACATGAGAAAAACACCTAAATGAACAGACAATGAACCATAAAAAATGGCACTCGAAGGCGTTGGCCCTTCCATAGCTCGAGGTAACCACGACGAAAAAGGGATTTGAGCCGATTTTGCAGCCGCAGCACAAGCCAAACAAAGTGCAATGAATAGTCCGATAGTTGAATGATTTTGTAAATGCTCGCTCACCATTTCATAATTATTCAATTTCATGAAAGTTATGTTTTCATGAAACAAATGATGACTTGCCCACATGGCTAACAACAATCCCACATCGCCAATCCGATAAATCGAAAATACTTTAAAGGCATTTTTAACCGGAAGATAACGTTCTCTATAAAAAGCAATTAATAGAAAAGAAGAAATACCGATAATTTCCCAACCTATGAATAACGTTTCAAAGTTTCCGGATAATATCGCTAAATTATATCCGAAAAAGAAAAACAAAACGGTATTAAAAAAACGTTTGTATCCTTTTTCGCGATGCAAATAATACCGACTATAAGTGGTAATCATTGAGGTTAGTAAAGCTCCAATAAACAAATAAACGGCCGAAACTTTATCAAAATAAAAATCTATAAAAAACTCATAATGAGCGGTTTTTAAAACGGAAAGTTCCACCAAATTTAAATCGGAGGCTCCCTCAAACAACCACCAAATAATAAAGGCGGTAATTCCGATTAGCTGTATAAAAACAGTACCAAAAGCTATCCAGGAGATGGTTTTTTCTTTGGCTTCGGGTAAAAACAAACTGATGATAAAACCCAAAAACGGAAATAAAATAAAAAATTGCAAAAACTCATTCATGGCTCAAAACATTAGAAAGGATACTTACCGGAAGATTTTCTTTGGTAGATTCTGCCAGTTTTAATTCGTCAGCAATGAAATGGGGTTGCTGAATGGGTTCATATAATTCAAATTTTTCATTTGTAAATACATACGATTTTTTGGTTTCCGGATGAACCGCCACCAATTTTACCCAATCGTTTTGAAACCATTCATACGTGGCCGGATTTTTGGTAATGGCATACATTACTTTTTCCGGAAAATGTTCGGCTATCACTAACAATCGTAAAGGGTCATGTACTTCAATCATTTGACTAGGCAATCCGGGACGTAAATCGCCATCAATTCCGTTGGCTACCCCAATTAATCCCATCACATTGTGCGGTAATTTAGAGCCGGCTCCTAACTTTTGGTTATCAACTCTGGAAAAATAATATTCCAAATTGATGCCACCTCCTACCGGAGCAACCGCACCCAGTATCACGGCTAAATAATCACCTGATGGATCGACTTGATAATCATAGGAATTTAAAAACGAACGGCGGTCTAAAAAAAGCTGTTTAGACAAATTTCGCCTCCCAACAATGCACATTGCATTTGTAGCATGATTTAACTCCGGACGAGGTTCAAATAGGGAAACCGAGCGTAATTTTACTTTTTCATGCACTTTTTCCGGCGAAGCATTGGTATCAATGGTATCAAAACGTCTGGATCGCTCTTTGGCATTATTTTGTAAGGCTTTTGCAAACGTGATTTTATTTTGCTCATGTAATGCCTTATTTTCTTGACTCAAAATATCTTCGTCATAAAAAGCAATTTCATCACGTGTCGTATCATGCAGAGCCGGTAAAAACTGAGTTGAATCCGGAATTACAATTCCACGATCTTTCAGTATTGCTCTCACTTCAGGATGGTTTGCCGCAAAGCAGGCCACTTTTGCATTTACAGAACTAGGTCTACCCGAACAAGCTCCACAATCGTAACCCGCATAATGCGTATTGTTTACACTGGTTGCACCATGACCCACGACATAAACCAAAGAAGAAAAATTAGATACCAAACCGATACTTTTCAAAAGACCTTCTACTCGATGAGCCATTTCATCAATGGTAAAACCAACTTGTAGTTCGCCTTCTTTTTGAGAAGCATCTGTGTTTTCAATCACTAACTTCGATTTTTTATGCAAATGTTTAAAAGAGGCCGTGGTAGCAGGAGACATGGAAGGTTTGAAAATATTTAAAAACAATTTCCATGCAGATGAAAACCCTAAGGTTTGACTGATGATCCAACCTAAAAAGAGCGAATGCGATTGCTTGTGATAATGCAAATCTTTAGCTTGCTTTTTCTTTCTATGTTCTTCTTTTACTAAAAATTTTGGGGTAACCGGAGCCGGACATAATTTGGTATAGAATTTTCCATTGACCGGTTGGTAGAAAAACTCAAAATTAAAAAAGGCAGCCGTACCATAAGTTGCAGCTTTAACATCCAAATGCTCAATGTGTCTTCGGAACGAACATTCTCTGTCATCCATACAAAACAAACCTTGAAAACTTGGTATTGCTTGTTTAGGTTCTTCTTCCACCTTTTTTAAATTAGCTAAAACCGAATCATAAAAGGTCCATTCTAAAGCTTGTTGCCAAAGGGATAACACTTCAAACAGTTCATTGTAAGCAATACTATCAAACAATTCAAACGATTGATTTTCTACTTTAAATCCGAGTGGAGCCCAAATATCATGAAATTTAGTATCTAAGGTGTCTATTTCCAACAAAAGTTCCAGCTGAATCAATTCTTCTAAGGTAATTTTTTTCGAATCTAATAACGAATTTGGATTGCTTTCGATAGTTGCCACCATCCCACTCCAACCCGGATGACTGAATTGTTGGTCAAACAAATACGTTTCAAACAACGATTCTTTTCCAACCACAATTTCCAAAAGTTGCGTAATAGAAGCTTTTTCTTGTAATAGTTTTTTGGCTCGTGGGGACGAAAAAATTCCTTTAAATGTATTCTTTTCTAATTCTCTGATAGAAGACAAAAAACCTTTGTCATGAACCGGAAAATTCCAAATGGCAATACCTTGATCGAGGTAACTGCATAAAATTCGAAACAACAAACTATGCGTAGATTTTTCCAAATTGATGGCATAATGTTTTTTCCAATTGGAACGTAAACTGCCAATTCTAGGAGAAACCGATTCGTCATAGGATTGATGCAACATTTTATCTTTCCAAAAAGAGATTTCATCTTCTCCTTTTTGTTTCGAAATGATTCTATTTAACACGGCTTCCTGAATTTCACCTTTGGCAAAACGATTTCTAAAATCAGACAAAGGTAAATAGGTTTTATAGCCAAAAATAGTAGTAGCTTTTTGCAAGGCTTTAGGAAAAGGTAATTCTTGAAAAGCGTGCAAAGTATTATGATGCACAAAATCTTTTAACGGATTTTGGGCCGGTAAATAATGTGCTAGTTTATGAAGAACGGCAGGTTCATCAAAACCAATTGAATGTGTTTTCATTGAAAATGAAATAGATTAATACACAGTGAAGGTGGTAAGGTGTACCCTTACGATTCAATAAAATTGTGTATTAAGAAAGATGGAACTTCCACTTACAAAACAAATCGTAAAGCGGAAGATTGATTGCCTTGGCAAATTTTAATTTGGGAGAAATAGTAACATTAGCAACATAAGATGCACTATTAGTTACTGTTTTAAAAGAGATAAAATCGTAGTGAAATTCATCCGACTCCGAATCATTTTTCTCCAATTGATTCACCGCATTAAAAATAATGAGATGATCTTGTTGTGCATCAACTTCAGTACTTTTATGAGCTTGGATTAATTTTTTTACCGGTATAGTAGAGAAATCGGTAACTACATAACTTCTAACGAAACCGGAATATAAAAAGACAAAAAGCAACAATAAGGAAAAATATCCTTTGTGATGATTACATAAGTCTTTTACTGTTTTCAAACGAATGAAATTAGGAGTCAAATGTAAATGAAAATAGATTAACTAAAATCAAATTCAAAAAAAAATTCCGATAACGTTATCGGAATTTTAAATTTATTGTTTTCTATCAAACTTACAACAGCCATGAAGATTGTTATAGGCTTCATCTGAAGCTTTTACTTTGTCGGTATCATGACCTACTTTTGCTATAGCTTGGTGAATTTGATCAATTGTACATTTGGTCTCATCCAAAACCAAATGTAAATCATGATGATCTATATGCCATACGGCAGATTTCACACCTTTGACAGACAAAGCTGCTTTTTCGATACGTTTTTTACACATATCGCAATTGCCGTTTACTTCAATTTCATGTTTGGCATTTTTGTTTTTCTTTTCTTGTGCTTGAACTGAAATTCCTATTAAAGAAACCATCAGTACTAAAATTAATTTTTTCATCATATTATTAACTTTTGATATTGTTATTGTTATTGACTTCTGATATTGTTACTATTCAATTTTAAAACGCAATCCGGTGTAATACATTGCCCCAAAAACGGGAGCATATACCATTGAACTATCAAAATAGGGACCAAAAGGATCATTATTTCCTAAAATTGGATTTTTTTGTTGGTAATTGCCTAAGTTTTCAGCCCCTACATAAATTTCAAAGGTTTTGGAAAAGGTTTTGGTAATTTGAGCATTCATCACCGAAAACGGGTTGGCAAACTCCTGCAAACGAAATTCTTCGGGATTTGATTGTGTTTGAGGTAAGCGTTGTTTTCCCATCCAATTGTAGGTGAAATCAAATTTCCATTGTTGTCCTTTTTCTTTTACGTGTGTTTCATAGGCGATATTCGTAAAAAAACGATGTTTGGCTTGTAAAGGTCTTTCTATTTGTCCTATGGTATACGTAGTTTGCACATCATAAAATTTATAAGCTGTTCTGATATTGAAATGTTGTGCCAGTTCATAACTCAAATCTACTTGCAAACTATTCGCAAAGGATTTTCCATCCAAGTTATAAAAAAGTACTTGCTGCGGACTGTTATCCACATCAACAACTACTTGATTTTGGAAATCGGTTCGGTAAAAATCTACTGAAAACTCGGCTTCCTTGCCAAAAACTTTAAACCCCTGTAGGAAACTAAATCCATAATTCCAGGCAATTTCGGCATCTAAACCATAAATTCTACCTTGTGTATCCAGAATTTGAAATTGTCGAGACGATGCGAATAGCTGTTGGTTTTCAGCAAAAATATTGGCACTGCGTTTTCCTCTTCCGGCTGAAAGTCTGAAAGTAGTCTTTTCAAAAGGTTTGTATCGCAAATGGGCTCTAGGTGTTACAAAAACACCCAATCGATTGTGGTAATCTACTCTACCTCCCAAAACATAACTTAAGTCGTCATCATTGCAGTAGGTATATTCAAAAAAAGCACCAACGGAATTATCAATTCTACTAAAATCAATTTGATTTACATTTTCTGAGAATTGATCGTACGTGAAATTTAAACCTGTTGCAAATTTATGCAATGTATTACTCAAAATCGAATTGTAAACCAAATTGGAATAAAAACTGCGTTGCGTAATATCATATTCATTTAATCCAAAATACGAGTTTTGTTTATGGTAATTAAATGCATTTTGAAACCCAACTGATCGCCACGGAATTTCGGGAGATACATAGCCAATTTTAGATGAAATATCTAGCTTTTCCGTATTGATTTCAGAGCCCCAATTATTAGTAGTCCCTCTATCCCTATTCGGATCAAAATCAACTTGACCGGTTTGTTTTTCATCGTTCATATAACGAAAATTGATGAAGCTTACCCAGCCTTTTTCGGCATCGGTATATTGCCAACGGTTGATGGCGTTGATTTGTTTTCCGATAGGATTATCCAAAAAACCATCGTCATTCATATCGTTTTTAGCCACTCTGGCATTTCCGTGAAGGAACAAACTGGTGGCCCATTTATCTGTAACCTTTTTATTAAAATGAGTGTTCAATTCGAAACGTGAATCAGTTGACCCATAGGCATTCAAGAAAAATGGAATGTCATTGTGTGGCTTGATCATTTCGTAATTAATTTGACCCGAAATACTTTCAAAACCATTAGCAACCGAACCGGCACCTTTGGTTATCTGAATGCTTTCTACCCAGGTTCCGGGTACAAATGAAAGTCCGTAGGCTTGTGAAGCACCACGAATAGCCGGAATATTTTCCTCCGTCATTAAAATATAAGGACTTGTAAGACCCAACATTCTAATTTGACGACTTCCTGAAACCGCATCCGAAAAATTGACATCAATTGACGGATTGGTCTCAAAACTTTCTGACAAATTACAACAAGCTGCTTTGAGCAATTCTTTACTTGTCATAGTTTGTACGTTCGCTGGAGCTAAATAATTTTTTTGGAGTGATTTTCTTACTTTGATCAGCGTAACTTCATCCAAAGTAGTATCAAATTCTAAATTTTGGGTAATAAATTTAGGTTCTGTAATGGTTAAGTTAACGGTTTTAAAACCTACATAACTAATTACTAAAACCGTATTTTCGACTGAAAATGGAATAGAGAAATTTCCATTTTCATCAGAAACTGCACCAATTTGGGTGTTTTGCCAGTAAATATTGGCTCCTTGTAAAGGTTGGTTTGTATCGTAAGTGATTTTCCCTGTTACTTTTTCTTGTGCAAAAAACAAAGATGAAATCAACAAAAACACAAATCCTATAATTTGTTTTTTCATTAAAAAGTATTTTAAATTAAACGTGATTTTTTCACCAAAGTGAAATGTAGTTTAATCTAAAATCAGGCGTAAAAAACGTATTGAGAGTACAATTGATAGAGCGGCGGTGCATGAGCATCGCAATAATAATCTAAAATTTGATTATCAATTGACTCCTCGCTAGGAGTAAAAAAAGTAAATGCTAAAACGGGTAAAACCGAAACACAATCCAAATCAAAATGCAGTTGTTTGATCACCACATCATCCAAATCGGCTTGAATGGTTTCATCGGAACAACAACCGTCGTGGGTATCAGAAGAAATGGCACAACAAGCTTTTTCTTCAAGTTGAATATCCATCCCACAAGGTTCTTCCGTATTAAAAACAGAGGAAATAGAGGCAATTGTTTCTCCACAATAATGCACATTTAAAGCCAATCCGCTGGAAGTAATCAGCAGATAAAAAGCCATTAAAATACTTGTGCATTTTTTGAAATTCATGCTACAAAGTTACTTTTTTTTACATTAGTTTGATTAAAAAAAATGTTAATTGAATTAGATCTCAACTACTTGACCTAAAAGCGGCACCATAGCATCGTAACCGTATTGTTCAACAATCTTGGATCGCAACGTGTCGGCTGCTTCATTTTCGCCATGCACTAAAAATATTTTTTTAGGTTTTTGTTTTAAGTCGCTCAACCAATTGAGTAAATCTTTTTGGTCGCCATGAGCGGAAAGTCCTTCGACTAAAACCACTTCGGCTTCTACCGGATAATATTTTCCGAAAAACTTGATTTCTTTGGCACCTTCCAATAATTTACGCCCTCGAGTTCCTTCGGCTTGATAGCCAACCAGCATCACCGTATTTTCGGGTTTATCAATGTAGCGTTCAAGGTACGACAAAACTCTTCCTCCAGTAATCATTCCACTAGCGGCAATTACTACTTTGGGTCTTTTATCATAAATGGCATTGATGGTATCTTCATAATCGGAAATCATGCTAAACATGTTACACATTTCATCACATTCATGCGGATTCAATTTATGCCATTTCGGATTGTCATTAAAAACATCCAATACTTTAATTCCCATAGGTGTATCAATGATGTAAGGTACTTTTGGAATGCGATTTTGCAATCGCAATTGCCAAATCAAATACATCACCGTTTGTACTCGCTCTACGGCAAAACTGGGTATGACAACATTTCCGCCACGATTAATTGTTGTATTAATGGTTTTCTCAACATCAAACATTACATCGTTTTGAGGATGAACTCGATTTCCATAGGTAGATTCTAAAAAGATATAATCGCCCGATTTTGGTTTTTGAGGCGGATGCATGAGAACATCATCATCTTGACCCACATCCCCTGAAAAAATAAGCGTTTTTTCTTCGGCATGCAACGCAATAGAACAAGCCCCAAGAATATGTGAAGAAGGAAAAAATGTAAAATAACAGTCATCTGTTAATTTAATTTCCAAATTAGGTTCCACCACTCTAAAAAAGGGTGTTACTCGTTCTGCATCGGCTACTGAATAGAGTGGTTCGGCTGGATTATGTTTGGAAAAATGCTCTTGATTCGCTTTTGAAGCCTCTTCCTCTTGAATTTTGGCACTATCGGCTAAAATTAATTTTGAAATTTGCTTGGTTGGTGCAGTACAAAATATTTTACCTTTAAAGCCTTGTTTCACTAATAAAGGCAACCAACCACAATGATCAAGGTGACCGTGTGTAAGCAAAACAAAATCTATCGTTGAAGGATTGACAATCAAGGGTTGCCAGTTTAAATCTCGTAAAGATTTGATTCCTTGAAACAAACCACAATCTACTAAAATTCGGGTTTGATTGATTTCAATTAGTGTTTTTGAACCGGTAACTGTGCTTGTTCCTCCTAAAAAATGAATTTTCATGACTTAATGTATTGAAGTACACAATTGATTAACTTCTCGCAGGCAATTTTTTATTCTTTGTGGACTGATCTCAATTTTTTTTAACCAATCGGATTGCTGAATCAAATCTTGTACAGTAATAATTTCCTGCATTAATAATTTATCTTTTTCTGCCAAACTCAAAGTTGTTAAACACGTAACCGGATAAAGTTGCGTAGCATCAATTTTATTACGAATACTATTCCCTTTCGGAAAATCCCAACTCAGCAATTGAAGTCCGGAACATTGTCCAAATTGAATCGCATCTTCTGTAAAGCGATTATTGGTAACTATCCAACAATTATCAATAGAAAAAAACGAATTGAAAATCGGAAAATCTTTGTTTTTCAAATCGTTAAAACGAGATAAAATATAGAGTGGTACTTTTACATCGGTTTTTGCATCTTGGCTACCGTGAAATTTACACTCAATCATAGATACCGTGTTTTCTTTTTTGAGTAAAACATCAACTTCGTGTGAAATACATTTCCCATCCAATATCAAATTGGTTTGCGTTTGAAATCCTTCTTGTTGAAATAATTTAGCAATGAACTTTTCAAAATAAAATCCGGCAGGACCCAAATTCTGCACAGCAGATCGCAAATTATAACGAGCCGCATGAGCATTTGATAATTTTTTGAGTAATTGAAAAGCGAGCTTGTATATTTTTTTGGTGGGAATACCTTCGTAAAGCGTTTTTTCAATTTCAGACAAAATCCGATCTACCATAAGCTGATCAGCTCCAGATTTTTGAAGAGATTTTTCTAATTTGTCCTTATCAAAATGAACCAATTCGCCTGAAAACTTTGTAACTTTCATAGCTCCCAATTTCATACCTTAAAGATACAAAATTTTAGGGTTAAATCTGTCTCTTTTGAAAATAAAAAGCAGGTATAAACAAGACAAGGAATAAAGGTTGAATCAAAAATCTTCGGACGTAGAATAATACAAAATTACTGTTTTGATCTCCAAAATTTAAGAGGCAAATGAATACCAAAAACAATATTAAACCAAAAGAGGCATACAAGAAACCCGTAAATTTGAGCAAGGATAAATCTTTAAACAAAACGTAAATTACCATTAGAGAAATAACTGAATTAAGCACGTACCTTGAGACTGTACTCAATCCCAATTTTAATAAATCAAACTCCGGAAAAGGCATCTCCAAATAATCATTTTTGAAATAAATTAAAAAAGGATCATAAAAAAGGGTTTGTTCAAAGAACCGAATTCCAACAAAAAGCAGGACAAACAAAAACAACAGACCGTATTTAAACAAGGGCATGTTACGATTTTTTTCCATGAACAGAAAATTTAGTTACCCAAACCACCCACAACAAAAAAACGATTCCATAGATAATTAACGGAAAAACCACTCCGTGAATAAAATGCTCGTATTTAGGATAATGCAGCAAGGCAATAGCAACCAAGGCAATCCGTACAACATTTAAAAAATATATCAATAAACTTCCCATAACGATAAAAAGCAGAGTAGACTTTAACTTCCCTTTAAAAGCTATTATAAAACTACAAAACAAAAGAATAACACTAATTGCATTACATCCTTCTACTACACGGGCAACATAAACACCATTTACAAATAACTTGATAGATTTTTGTTTCAAATGCGGGAATTGTTCGGCTTGATATCCCAAAAAAGAAATTAACTTTTGAGTTTGATTAGCCACCTCTTGCGTAATAAAATCAACTTCAAAAGGTATCGAATTATAGAAACTCAAGTAATACTTGTAAAGCAATCCAAGAATGGCATAACTTAGGATAAATTTGACCAAAAAAGCTAAAAAAGGTTTATAAGCCTCAAAATATTTTTTCATGAACCTATTTTTAACAAAAATATATAAATTAACGGGTTTTTGATACTCTATATTTGCAAAAAAAAATGAGTATGAACTTTGAAAATTTAAAACCCGGAATAATTGAAATACTTCAAAATCCATCACAAGATAGAGAAGAAAAGCTCCAAAATTTATGTCAGTTTTTACAAGACCAGGTTTCCTATTACAATTGGGTAGGTTTCTATTTTGCAAATACAGATAATCAAACCTTGCATTTAGGTCCATACGTTGGAGCCCCAACCGATCATACTGTAATTCCTTTCGGAAAAGGGATTTGTGGTCAAGTAGCCGTTTCCAATCAAAATTTTGTAGTGCCTGATGTAAGTGCACAAGACAATTATATTGCTTGTAGTTTTACTGTAAAATCAGAAATAGTAGTTCCCCTTTTTGTAAACGGCGAAAACATTGGTCAAATTGACATAGACAGTCATGTTTTAGATCCCTTTAGTGAGAGTGACGAACGCTTTTTAGAATTTGTAAACAAAGAAGTCGCAAAGTTGTTTTAGAAAAAACTTGTTCATTCCAAAAATAAAACTACCTTTGCACACGAATTGGAAAAAACACAATTCATACATAATAATCATTTAAATAATATTGGAATGTATTTAACTAAAGAAACAAAAGCTGAAATCTTCGCAAAACACGGAGGAAAAGC
>NZ_DAIOUN010000019.1:0-47129 GCF_036759525.1 Flavobacterium sp.
GCATTAGTTACATGGTTATGCATATTACCAGTAATTTTTTATAAAATTTATTTAAATAATAATAAATCTTTTATTTACAATAAAGAATTCTTAGAATTGATTCAAGACGAAAGTAAAAAAAATATAACTGAAAAGGATTCTATTTTTATTAGATTAAAATCTGAGTTTAATTCATTAATAAATTCAGAAATTGCTAATATTGAATTACCTAATAATGATACCATTATCATTCATAAAAATTTTATTTTTTTATCACCTAGAAATATAGGAGGTGGTGGAATTATTCCAAAACCAAGAACATATATCAAAGTTTTTAATAGAGATACAGGCACTTTTATTCTTGAAATACAAAAGAAAAAGAATTTAAAAGAAAGTTGTAATTCATTTAAAAATTATATAGACTTAAAAAATAAAATCATTAATGACCCTAAAATAGGAATTAATTATTTTGATTTTTGGTGTTCTTCTATTATTGGATTTCGTGATAATTTAATTAATCCTTTAAGAGGATGGATAATTGTTTTGAATTTATTATTTATTGCTATATTATTCGTACCTCTTTGTAATTACATTCAAATTAAACTCTTCAAAGAAAAACAAGAAGATTAAAAATATTATCCTAATGTTTATCTTTTTAATAGCAAACTGCTCCATGAATATAGTTTTTTTTAATCATCAATATGGCTTTTGAATTGCGAGAAGTTGAAAAAGTTGTGTAGATTTGATTAAATGTATAAGTATTCCATTTTTATGAGTGAAAATCAACAAATAGAATTCAAGTTAAGTAAAACTAAGATAGTTTTATTGTTTTTTGGGTGTTTAATTTTCTGTATTCTTTCAATACTGTTTATTCTAAATCCTGACAAATTTACTAATTGGAGATATAGATCATCAACAATAGTTTTGATAGCTGGTATTTTAGGAGTAGTATTTTTTGGAATCTCTTTACTTTATTATGCAAGAAAGATATTTGATAAAAAACCGGGCTTAGTTATAAATGATAAAGGAATCTATGATAATGCAAGTGGAATTAGTGCTGGTCATATTCCTTGGAATGATATAGTGGAAATATCAGAAACAATTGTAGTTAATCAATCATTTATAAATATAGTTGTAAAGAATCCAGATGAATATATAAAAAGACAAAAGAACATCTTTAAAAGAAAATTAGTTCAAATCAATTATTCTTCTTTTGGAACAGCAATAGCAATTCCATCAGTCGCTTTAAACTGCGAATTCAACAAACTGAAAAGGATATTGCAACAAGAATTTGAAAAACATAAAATTTCTTAAGTCTACTTTGATAGCACATGCTCTGCGAATATCATTTTTCAATCACCAAAACAGCTTTTAATTTTTGTGAGCAATTGAAAAAGTTGTGTAGATTTGGGAGATTTACTATCAACTAGTTAAACTAAATAAATCATTATTGAAGTACAATTTTAATTTTATCTATTATTTTAAAGTAGTTATACATTTTAATTTGTTTGATATGGAAAATCAGAATCAAAAATAAAATGGGAATCATTGAAGCATTTTTAGAAACCTTATTTCAAGAGATTCTGTGGGGCTTAATCAAAAGATTAGGTTCATTCATTCGATGGCTTTTTCTGAGAAATAAATATTCTTATGATTTGATTTACAAACAAGATTGGAATGGTAGAGTTGGATTGTTGACAATCTGTTTGATAATTATACTCATCTTGGGTTTGTTTAAAGTTTAGTTTTAGTACAAATCCTGTTTACGAAACAATATTTTCATGCCACAAATTTCAAAATTCTCAATCTAAAGAACCTGAATTAATTCAAATCACTTGTGTATATTTGATAATTAGAGTTCTCACTACCAATAAAGCAACCTCTATGAGCACCATCACCTATTTAAAAGAAGTTCCGGTCATGAAGTATATTTTTGGAATTGTACTTTTATTAGCTGGATTAACTATTTTATTTACCACTAATCTTCTTTTTGGGGCTATCTTTTCCGTGTTGGGATTTGGCTTGGCTTTACGTGACGGTTCGCAAATCAATTTAGAAAATAAAACCTATCGAACCCTAAAATCAATTTTTGGAATACATTTTGGCAAATGGAAACCTTGTCCGGAATTTGAATATGTTTCTGTATTTAAAACAAAAGAAAGCCAGAGGGTAAATGTAGTAACCGCTACCACAACTTTTACAAATGAAATCATTGTATTAAATCTATTTTACCACAGGAATAAGCATATAACTTTTTATAAAACAGATAATAAAGATGATGCATTTAAAGTAGCCGAACATTTTAAATTAGCTTTAAATATTGATATTTTAGATGCTACCGAAAGTGAATCAAAATGGCTTTAAATCAATTATAAAAACTTTTATAATGAAAAAAAACTATCTTAAAATACTATTCCTAACCCTCATAACATTACCCTCAATGGCACAAAACAGTAGTCCTGAACAAATTGTTCAACAGAATTTAGATTATTATAACAACAGAGATATTGAAGGCTTTATGCGTTGTTTTAGTGAAGACATTGTGATTTACAGTTTCGATGATCCTAAAATTACCGCTAGCGGACTTGAGGAAGTGAGAAAACTGTACACCGCCCTATTTCAAAACTCGCCAAATTTGCATTCTACCATTGTAAACCGGATTGTATTTGACAACAAAGTTATTGACCACGAAAGCATAGTAGGCAGAAAAGGTTCTGCGGATATTTTAGAGTTAGTCCTGATTTACGAAGTGAAAAACGATAAAATTTATAAAATTACGGTGATTCGAAAATGAGTTTTGGGTTTCAGTTGTTTGTGAGTTAAAAGTGCTTTTAAAATATTTAAGCTAAAAGCATGGGGATGAGATTGTTCATAAAGATCTAGAAAAAATAAATTTGTAAACGATGTCTACTATTATCAAAACAAACTCCGAAAACAAAGCTTTTCAACAATTAGTCATTGAACTCGATAAAGAATTGGCCATTAGAGATGGTGACGAACATGCCTTTTATGATCAATTCAATAAAATTACAACCATTAAACATGTGATTGTAGTTTTTGAAAAAGAGATAGCAGTAGGTTGTGGAGCTTTGAAAGAATATGATGCAAACACAATGGAAATCAAACGCATGTATGTGCCTATACATAAAAGAGGTCAAGGTATAGCTTCTATGGTATTACAAGAATTAGAACGTTGGGCTAAAGAATTGGGGTATTCCAAATGTATTTTAGAAACCGGTGTCAATCAACCCGAGGCAATTGGGTTGTATAAAAAAAATAGGTACACAATTATTCCCAATTACGCACAATACGCCGAAATGGAAAATAGTGTTTGTTTTGAAAAGGTATTATAATTTTGAATTAGATTAATTGTAATTGTTGCAAAAAAATTTGTTTTTATTGGATTTACTTTTCAAAAGTGTTCGTTTTAATATCAAATTAATCACAAAGAGCACGAAGATTTTTGATTTTTCACAAAAATCCGTTGATGCACTAAAATTCAACTTGAAACCTGAAACAAGCCTGAAAAGCGACTGGCGAAAAATCTATACAAAAAAAGCAACCCGTTTCCGAGTTGCTTTTTAGGGTAAATCAGGTTTTTGGAATTATTTCACATCAAAACGATCTGCATTCATGATTTTTACCCAAGCATTTACAAAGTCGCGAGCGAATTTTTCTTTGTTATCATCTTGGGCATACACTTCTGCATACGCTCTTAATATCGAGTTAGAACCAAATACTAAGTCCACACGCGTTGCGGTCCACTTGGTAGCTCCGGTTTTGCGGTCCACAATGTTATATAGGTTTTCACCAACCGGTTTCCAACTGTAGCTCATGTCGGTTAAGTTCACAAAGAAATCATTGGATAGAACGCCTTCGTTGTGGGTGAAAACCCCGTACTTGGTTCCGGCATAGTTGGTGCCTAACACACGCATTCCGCCTAAAAGAACCGTCATTTCCGGTGCAGTTAAACCTAACAATTGAGCTTTGTCTAACATCATTTCTTCCGGAGCAACAATGTAATCTTTTTTCAGGAAGTTACGGAAAGCATCGTGCAATGGCTCAAGATCAGCAAATGATTTCACGTCGGTCATTTCTTGTGACGCATCACCACGACCGGGAGTAAAAGGAACCGTGATGTTGAAACCACCGTCTTTGGCTGCTTGTTCAATGGCAGCAGAACCACCCAGCACAATCAAGTCAGCCAAGCTTACTTTTTTAGCCAATCCAGATTGAATTTGGGTTAAAGTGTTGATTACTTTTTGCAAACGACCGGGCTCATTTCCAACCCAATCTTTTTGAGGAGCTAAACGAATGCGTGCACCGTTGGCACCCCCTCTAAAGTCAGATCCACGGAACGTTCTGGCACTGTCCCAAGCCGTATTGATTAAATCAGCTCTCGTTAAACCGGAGTTTAGTAATTTTGATTTTAATTCTTCAATTTCTGAAGCAGATAAGGTATAATCAACGGTTGGTACCGGATCTTGCCAAATTAAATCTTCTGCCGGAACATCGGCTCCAAGGTAGCGTGATTTTGGTCCTAAATCTCTATGTGTTAATTTGAACCATGCTCTGGCAAATACATCGCGGAAATACGCCGGGTCTTGTTGGAAACGCTCTGATATTTTGCGGTATTCCGGATCGATTTTTAAGGCCATATCCGCATCTGTCATAATCGGGTTTCTGCGAACAGATGGATTATGAGCATCAATTGGCATGTCTTCTTCAGCTATGTTAATGGGTTCGTATTGCCATGCACCGGCCGGACTTTTCTTTAATTCCCAATCGTATTTGAATAATAAATGGAAATATTCATCGTCAAAAACCGTAGGATGAGTGGTCCACGCTCCTTCTAAACCGGAAGTAACCGTGTCGCCCCCATTTCCATTCCCTTTGGGATTCATCCAACCAAAACCTTGGTCTTTAATATCCCCACCTTCCGGACTTTCGCCTAAAACTGAGGCATCACCGTTTCCGTGGGCTTTTCCAACCGTATGACCCCCAGCGGTTAAGGCCACGGTTTCTTCATCATTCATAGCCATACGTTCAAAAGTAACACGCATATCGTGAGCCGTTTTTAATGGGTCAGGTTTTCCGTCTACTCCTTCCGGATTCACATAGATTAATCCCATCATCACCGCAGCTAAAGGATTTTCCAGGTCTCTTTCACCTGAATAGCGGCTTCCTTCACTTCCGGTTGGAGCCAACCATTCTTTTTCAGACCCCCAGTAAATATCTTTTTCAGGATGCCAAATGTCTTCTCTACCTCCGGCAAATCCAAATGTTTTGAATCCCATTGATTCGTATGCCATATTACCGGCTAAAATCATTAAATCGGCCCAAGAAATTTTGTTTCCGTATTTTTTCTTTATGGGCCACAATAAACGACGAGCTTTGTCTAAGTTCCCGTTATCCGGCCAGCTGTTCAAAGGAGCAAAACGAAGGTTTCCGGTATTGGCTCCTCCTCTACCATCTGCCACGCGATAGGTACCCGCAGCATGCCATGCCATACGAATCATCAAACCACCATAGTGCCCCCAATCGGCAGGCCACCATGATTGGCTATCGGTCATTAGGTTTTTCAAATCTTGTTTTAAAGCTTCTAAATCTAATTTTTTGAATTCTTCTGCATAGTCAAAATCTTCCCCAAGTGGATTGGTCTTTTTGTCATGTTGATGTAAAATATCTAAGTTTAATGACTTAGGCCACCATTCCATAACCGATTGGTTGGCGTTGGAGTTGGCTCCATGCATTACCGGACATTTTCCGGATGCAGTGGGAGATGGTGTAGCTTCATTTCCCATCGCTTGATGATGATGAGGGCATTTTCCTTCAGTTGAATTGTTCATAAGTAATTAATTTGTTATTTATTATTTGTTTGTTAAACGCTTTTAGAATGTTTTCTAAATTTAGGAAAAAAAAAGTAAACTCAAATAAACAGTAACAGTATTAGCAATAAAATAACAATTTCATTACCAAAAGAGCTAGATACTCGTTTCTTTTTTCAGAACACTAAAATATTACATAAAATTCTATTATAAATACATTTGCAATAGATTGTATCTATAATCAAATTGAAAAGTCATACCTTTAGATTGAAAAGAGTCGAATTAACATGAAGAGACAAACCATACAAGAGGGATAAAAATTCCCAAACAAAATCATAAAATAGAGCGACCTCAAAAAAAATAAAGTAATATTGTAGTAAAATCAATTATCCATGACTCATCGCCTACACCTAATGTTTTTATTGGTTACCTTAATTGGTCAAGCCCAAAATTTTACAAAACGTGATTCACTTCAAGGCAGCTTACGTTCAGAACGAACGGCTTTTGATGTACTGCGTTATGATTTGAATATAACAATTAATCCCGATAATCGTAGTATAACAGGACACAATGCTATAACATTTAAATGGATAACTAAGTCAAATAAAATCCAATTGGATTTGTTTGAAAATATGCAAGTAGATAGTATTGTTTTTGGTCAAAAAAAATTAAACTACAATCGAGAATTTGATGCAGTATTTATTGATATAACCCCTGAAATACAAAATACAGCTGAAGTTACTTTACTTTTTTACTATTCCGGAGTACCAAAAGAAGCCAAACGAGCCCCTTGGGACGGTGGATTTGTATGGAAGAAAGATGGTAACGGAAAAGATTTTATTGGAGTTGCCGTTCAAGGAACCGGAGCCAGTTTATGGTATCCGGTAAAAGACCATCAAACGGATGAACCGGATAGAGGAGCATCGGTGAAAGTAGCGGTTCCCAACGGACTGATGAATGTTTCCAATGGCCGTTTTATGGGAAAAGAAGATTTGAAAAACGGTTACACACGTTGGGATTGGGAAGTAAAGAGTCCGATAAACAATTACAATATAGTGATTAACGTAGCCGATTATGTTCATATTCATGACCAGCATAACGGTTTGGATTTGGATTATTATGTTTTGCGTGAAAACGAAGCCAAAGCTCGCCAACATTTTGAGGAAGTAAAACCAATGATGGATTGTTTTCAATCGAAATTTGGTACGTATCCTTTCACCGAGGATGGTTTTAAATTGGTTGAAACCCCCTATTTAGGTATGGAACACCAAAGTGCTGTTGCCTACGGAAATAAATACCTCAAAGGTTATATGGGAAATGATATGACCGGTACCGGCGTAGGACTACTTTTTGATTACATCACCATTCATGAAACCGGACATGAATGGTTTGGGAACAGTATCACTTCAAAAGACATTGCCGACATGTGGATTCACGAAAGTTTTACAACTTATTCCGAATCGGTTTTTGTGGAATGTCAATTTGGATATGAAAAAGCAATGACGTACATCAACGGTCAAAAACGAATGGTTGGAAACAGAAAACCGATTATCGGACAGTTTGGGGTAAATTTTAAAACCGGAAATTCGGATATGTATTATAAAGGAGCATTAATGCTCAATACTATCCGACATATAATTAATGATGATACTAAATGGTGGGCCATGCTCCGAAAATATGCGGAAACGTTTCGTCATCAAATCATAGAAACAAAAGATGTCGTAGAATTTTTCACAAAGGAATCCAAATTAAATTTAGCTCCCATTTTCAATCAGTATCTAAATTTCACTAACCTACCGGAATTGGAAATACGTGTTGTAAAAAAGAAGGTAGAAGCCCGATGGAATACAAATGTTTCCGCTTTTGAAATGCCCATAGACTATTTTTCTAATGGAACAAATACACGAATATTAGTTAACAATGACTGGGTAAAATTACCAAATACCTCTTCAGTTGAGGATGTTCAAGTTGATTTAACAAAAATGTTGATTACTTTGAAAAAGTAGTACTTATGCAACCTATCAATATCTAAAAAATTCATTAAAAAAAAGAAACCTGACTGATAAAAATGTTGATTACTGTAAAGAAGTTATTCTATTACAACCCAACAGTATTAAAAGAATTCAATTTAAAAAAAACAAACCAGACAGGTTTTAAAAACCTGTCTGGTTTAGGATATACAATCCAAAAACTTTAACTCATAAACTTTCCTAACGTATCTTTTCGCACTATTTTTCCGGTTGGCGTTTCTTCAAAGTGCTTTACAAAATGTATTTCTTTGGGCTTTTCATATTTGTCAAGACATTCAAATAAATCTTTATCCAATTCCATCGTTTCACCTTCTACAATCAAAACCAATTTTTCACCCAAAACCGGATCGGGTCGTCCGGTAACAAAGTAACGTCGGGGAATTTTTTTAGCTAGTTTTTCTTCTATTTGTTCCGGAATCAATTTAATTCCGCCACTATTAATTACATTATCAAATCGACCCAACCAAATAAACTGATTTTCCGAAACCATTTCAACAATATCATTGGTTTCTATAATCGCATCTGAAATGAATGGAGCTTTGATTAACAAACAATTATGTTCGTCTTGTGAAAGCATTACATGCGGAAAAACTGTAAACGCAGACTCACCAACTCTTTTGGCGGCTATATGTGTGATGGTTTCTGTCATTCCATAGGTTTCGTAAATTTCAGACTTAATTTGTACCAATTTTTCTTCAAGTGGTTTGGTAATCTTGGCTCCTCCAATAATTATTTTTCGTACTCTATGCAAAAGATCTAGAGAATATTGAGCTTGCATTGGAACCAAAGCTGTAAAATCGTAATCGTGTTCTATCCGATCCAGCGGATGTGAGCTTGGAGCTACAAAATCTATTTCTAAACCTAAAATAAACCCCCTGATAAACATCATTTTTCCGGCTACATAACGAACCGGTAAACAATGTAAAACTTTGTCACCGGGTTTCAAATCAAAGAAATTCCCCGTTGCCAATGCCGATTCTACCATGGCCTGTTTGCTTACTCGTATTAATTTGGGTATCCCGGTGGAACCGGATGTATTTATTTCCAAATACGGTTTGTCGTCAAACCAATCCAATAAAAAATCACCTACCGGTTTTTCAAAATCTTCTCCTTCCTTAATAAAGCTGTAGGCTACTCTACATAAGTCTTCCCGATTGAGATGGAAACCATTTAATTTAAATCGGTTATGAACATTTTGATAAGAAATTGTAGTGGTCATATAAATAGATTTGAATATTTTATTAGTAATTTGCTGGAGGTAAGGTACCCATTAGTTTTTGTTTCCAATGCGACCATTTGTATTTTCTACCAAAAATAAACAAAAGTATTGGAAATAAAACGAGAACAGGAAGTAAAACATCATAATGAGCCGAAGGTTCTGAAATATCTTTGTAAACCGAAGGCGTTTGCAATGCCGTCCAATCAGCGGTTACCAAAAGAGCACCAACAATATTATTAGAGGCATGAAAACCCAAGGCCAACTCCAAACCTTCATCCAATAATGTAATCATTCCTAAAAAAAAACCGGTTCCTATATAATAAACCATTATCACTAAACCCATTTTTCCTACCTCAGGATTAGACAGATGCATCAAACCAAAAAAAACAGAAGTCAAAACCAAAGGTATCCCTCTGTTTTTGACCAAAACTCCAATACCCTGCATGAGGTAACCTCGAAATAAATATTCTTCAAAACTGGTTTGAAGCGGTAATAATAGCAAAGCCAATACAACAAATACTCCAAATTTGATGGGGTTCAATTGAAACACAAAATTTTCAGGGCTGGTCCAAACGGAAACCATTATAAAAAATGCTGAAACAGAACCCCAAAGAATGAAGGAAAATAAAATCCGGTGCCAATCTACTTTTTCACGAGAAGTTGTTAAACTTCGAATAGATTGTTGATGGATAAACTTCACCCAAAAAAAGAGAAACAAACAAGCAATTGAAAGTGGTGCAACAACAAAAACGAAGGTTAAATTTTGGCCAAACTGTTCAATTAAAACTTGATAGGCCTCTTCTACTCCCTCTTTTTGTGTCGCAAAACTATTAAATGCAATTAAACCTATAAAAAGTAACGGAATGGGAATGTAGGGCAAAAAAGTAAATTTCTTGGTGTTGAGTTGCTCAATATACATATCGAAAAATTTTATCTTCAAATATAGTTTTTAGTTGAGAAACTGTTACCATTTTTTTAACTAATTTTAAGTTGAAAAAGTGTTCTTTTGCAACAAAAAAACAAACTATGATTGAAATTTTACACAACCCACGGTGCGGAAAATCTAGAGAGGGAAAAGCCATTTTGGATGAATTGGGAAAAGAATACGAGATTGTCAATTATTTAAAAGAACCCATATCTGAATCAAAACTAGAAGAAATATTAAAGAAGTTGAAATGTTCTGCCCAAGCTATTATTCGTACCAAAGAACCGCTTTGGATTACTCAATACAAGGATAAAAACCTTTCTGAAAAGCAACTCATTCAGATTCTTTTAGAAAATCCTATACTAATAGAACGTCCTATAGTTATCACAGATTCCAAGGCTATAGTAGGTAGACCTCCCGTATTAATCAAAACCTTATTTTAATTTTTATTCGGAATCATTTAACAATAATTTGGGATTTTTCGGATAAACCATAACCTAATTTTGCTGTCCAAGCTTAATAAAACCAATCTTTTATAACTAATGAAAAAAATTAGCTATGCTCTATTACTCATCCTATTGAGTTTCAATTCAGTTTTTGCGCAAGTAAGACAAACACCCCCAAAAATTACAATTACCGGAAAAGTAATTGATAAATCCAGTTCACAACCCTTAGAATATGCTACTATTGTTTTTCAAAGTACTCGCAGACCCGAAATGGTAACGGGAGGAATTACAGATAGCAAAGGAGAATTTTCAATTGAAATTAATGCCGGTAGTTATGATGTTCGCGTTGAATTTATTTCGTTTAAAACGATTGAATTTAAAAATCAGAACTTACAAAAAAATACCAACCTAGGTACTATTGCACTTGTTGATGATGCTACGCAACTAGATGGTGTAGAACTTCGTGCCGAACGCTCTACAGTTGAAATAAAACTGGATAAAAGAGTATACAATGTTGGCCAAGACATGATGGTAAAAGGCGGAACGGTAAGCGATGTTCTTGATAATGTTCCATCCGTTTCTGTAGACGTTGAAGGAAATGTTAGCCTTCGCGGAAATGAAAGTGTTCGTATTTTAATTGATGGAAGACCCTCAAATGCTATCAATATTAACGATGCGTTGCGATTGATTCCGGCAGATGCTATAGACAAAGTAGAGGTAATTACCAATCCTTCTGCACGTTATGATGCTGAAGGAGGTGGCGGAATTATCAATATTATCCTTAAAAAAGGAAAAAATCAAGGATTAAACGGCGTTATAACCGGTACTGTAGGTGACCCCAGAAACTATGGATTGACCGGAAATATCAATTACAAATCCGAAAATTTTAACGTTTTTTCTACGCTAGGATATAGCGATAGAAACAGTCCCGGAAATTCGTTAACCAACTCTGAATACTTTGATAATAATGGAAATACCACCAATTTTATTAACGAAAGAAGAAAAAACGAACGATTAAGAGAAGGTTTCAACGGTAGTTTTGGTGCCGAATGGTTTCTGGATAAAACCACAACTTGGACCAACACCGTTTCCTATCGCAGAGACAGCGGAGCCAATCCGGATGAGGTTTTGTTCTTTGATTTTGATGCCAACAGAAACTTTTTAGGTACTCGCCTCCGTTTTAATGATCAATTTAGCTCTGGTGAAAATGTGGAGTATGCAACCAATTTAATCAAAAAATTCAAAAAAGACGGACACCAATTATCGGTAGATTTCTCTACTTCATTTAACAAAGACGACAGCAATTCATTCATTTTTGATATTGATGATCAAACTACCGAAAATGTTCAGAGACAATCCCGAAATTTAGCACAATTGGATTACGTTCTCCCATTAACCGAAAACTCACGTTTTGAAGCCGGATACAGAGGAGATTTTACAAAAGTATTAACCGACTTTGAGGTTTTTACTGATATAGGTTCAACCGGAAATTTTACATTAGATACTAACCTCTCCAATGTATTTGAATACAAAGAATATGTAAATGCTTTTTATACCCAATTTGGCTCTAAAATCAATAAGTTCTCCTATTTATTTGGATTGCGTTGGGAAGATTCAAATATTGGTGTGAATCTCATCTCGGGTGACAACTACAACACGAAACGATACAACAACTTCTTTCCGAGTGCCTTCTTTGCCTATGAAATATCAGACAAAAGTAATGTTACTTTAAGTTACAGTCGGAGAATTCAACGTCCTAGAGGTCGTTTCTTAAATCCAACAGCCAATATTTCCAGTAATATTAATATTTTCCAAGGTAATCCCGATTTAGATCCGGCCATGACTCATGCCATTGATTTAGGCTATTTAAAAAGATGGAATAAGCTTACTTTTAATACCTCAGCTTATATTAACAAAACAGATGATGTTTTTCAATTTATTCGTCGAGAATCAGGTGAAATATTTGAAAATTGGATAGATGAAAACAATAATGCTATTGTAGACCCAGGAGAAGTGACTCAAATTCCAATTATTTTAAGCGGACCCATTAACTTGGCAACAGAATACCGTTTTGGTTTTGAATTTACTTTGAACTATACACCCTACAAATGGTGGCGTTTAAACGGAAACTTCAATTTTTTCCGTAATGAATTAAAAGGTAATTACAATTATACCAATTTTCAGGGTGATCCGGTTTCAATCAATTTGGATAACGTAGCTACCAGTTGGTTTGCTCGAATCAACTCCAAAATAACCCTACCCTATAAAATCGATTGGCAAACCAATGCTACTTACAATGCCCCTCAAACCAATGCACAAGGTAGAAGCTTAGGAGTTATTAGTGCCAACCTAGCATTTAGTAAAGATATTTTGAAAGAAAAGGGAACATTGGCATTAAATGTTAGTGACGTTTTTAATTCCCGTAAAAGAATTATGGAAACCAACCTTAGAAATGTTAGTTCATATAGTGAAATGCAATGGAGAGTACGTCAAATAAATCTAACATTCACATACCGTTTCAACAAAGCGAAGAACGAAAAAGAAAGAATGCCCAGAAGAGAAGGCGGGGATGATGGAGATTTTATGGGAAGACCATAAAAAAAGGGACGCAAATGCGTCCCTTTTTTTTGATGAATATATTTTAAAAATATATTACTCGTCTTTCTTTTTTGCTCTTTTCTCTTTGATTAATTCCATGATAGCTCCGCCCAACCAATAGTGAACAAAACCAACTAAAAAAATCATTAACCAAAAACCGATGGTTAACACCGTTAAAAAAAGTAAAAAGCCTAGGTACTGTTGAAATTCAAACATGTTTTCCGGAATTTTTCGAATTCAGTTACAAATATAATCCAACTATATCATTTTATCAACATAATCTAAAAAATATTTTAAAATAGAATTGTTAATAAGTAAATTTGTAATCGGTTACCTGATGTTGATTAACAATTATAAAAAGTGAGTATTACATAGGGTAATTAGAATTTTAACCAGCAGTATTCAATTAAAACAAATCAAATATACACAACCATGAATTACCGTATTGAAAAAGACACTATGGGTGAAGTTAAAGTACCTGCAGATAAATATTGGGGAGCCCAAACAGAGCGTTCAAGAAACAACTTTAAAATTGGCCCTACTGCTTCTATGCCAAAAGAAATCATTGAAGGTTTTGCCTTTTTGAAAAAAGCAGCTGCCTATGCCAATCATGACTTGGGAGTTTTATCTGTAGAAAAAAGAGATGCCATAGCTCAAGTTTGTGATGAGATATTAGCGGGAAAACTGGACGATCAGTTCCCGTTAGTTATTTGGCAAACCGGTTCCGGAACGCAAAGTAATATGAATGTAAACGAAGTTATTGCCAACAGAGCCCAAGTTTTAGCCGGTTTTAATATTGGTGAAGGCGAACCCGTTGTTAAAGCTAATGATGATGTAAACAAATCGCAATCGTCAAACGACACCTTCCCTACCGGAATGCACATAGCATGTTACAAAGCCGTAATTGAAAAGACAATTCCCGGAGTAACCCAATTACGCAACACCTTCAAAGCAAAGTCTGAAGCCTACATGAATGTTGTAAAGATTGGACGTACCCACCTAATGGATGCCACTCCTTTAACGTTGGGACAAGAATTTTCTGGTTATGTTTCACAGTTAGATCACGGATTAAAAGCTTTAAAAAATTCGCTAGACCATTTGTCAGAATTGGCACTTGGCGGAACTGCAGTAGGAACTGGTTTAAATACACCTCCCGGATATGATGTTAAAGTAGCTGCATACATAGCTCAATTCACAGGTTTACCTTTTATCACTGCCGAAAATAAGTTTGAAGCTTTAGCTGCACATGATGCCATTGTTGAAACGCATGGAGCCCTGAAAATGTTGGCTGTATCATTAAATAAAATTGCAAACGACATTCGTATGATGGCTTCCGGACCACGTTCAGGTATTGGAGAAATACTAATCCCTGAAAACGAGCCAGGCTCTTCTATAATGCCCGGAAAAGTTAATCCTACACAATGTGAAGCTCTTACCATGGTATGTGCTCAAGTTATGGGTAACGATGTAGCCATTACAATTGGTGGTACACAAGGTCACTACGAATTAAATGTTTTCAAACCTGTAATGGCTGCAAATTTCTTACAATCAGCTGTTTTAATAGGAGATGCATGTGTCTCATTTGATGAACATTGTGCTCAAGGAATAGAACCAAATTATACCCGAATTAAAGAATTGGTGGATAACTCTTTAATGCTGGTTACAGCTTTAAATACTAAAATTGGGTATTACAAAGCCGCAGAAATTGCTCAAACGGCACATAAAAATGGAACCACATTAAAAGATGAAGCCGTGAGATTAGGTTACGTCACACCGGAAGATTTTGATTCTTGGGTCAAACCGGAAGATATGGTTGGCTCTCTAAACTAAAACAAAGAGGTGTAAAATATATTGTTTTACACCTCTTTGTTTATCCCATTCAAATTAATTTTAACACCATGGGATTGAAAAGCAATTTTAAAAAACGTAATTTTGTAACAAATCTTAATTTTTATAGTATGAAAAAATGGCTTATTTTATGTTTAGTATTATTTACTATAACTATAAATTCATGCTCAGATTCTAATGAAGAGGCAGTAGTTGTAACACTTGAAAAACTGATGAAAAAATGGTACAATAAAGATTTTAATATTAATGGTACTACTTTCTCATATGATAGTCATATGACTTGTGGAAAGGATAATATTGAATTTAGACCCGAAGCTGTTTATACTCAAAATGATGTTACCGCCTGTGAGCCTACCGAAACTACAACAGTAACAGGCACTTGGAACTTAGAGGATGATATTGTCACGGTTTTCATAAACAATATTACCACAGTGGCTAAAATAACCCGACTCACAGAAACCGAATTGCAATTGACTACAGTTTCAGATTGGGATGGTGATGGTCAAATTGAAACGATAAGAGCAAATTTTACCATAGATTAAAGTTTCTACCATTCTATCGGTATTTTTCCCTGATGGATTAAGTACTCATTCGTTTTACTAAAATGTTGGTTTCCAAACCAAAATCCCCTATTGGCACTCAATGGTGACGGATGCCCCGTTGTTAAAACTAAATGTTTGGTACGATCAATTTGTTTTCCTTTCTTTTGAGCATATCCGCCCCAAAGTAAAAAAACTACGCCCTCTTTTTGCGATGAAATAACCTGTATCACAGCATCTGTAAAAGTTTCCCATCCTTTATTTTGATGGCTTCCGGCTTCACCTTGTCTTACGGTTAGAGTTGCATTTAATAAAAGTACTCCTTGTGAAGCCCAACGCTCCAAATTCCCCCAAATGGGAATTGGAATCCCTAAATCGGATTCTAACTCTTTAAAAATATTAACCAAAGAGGGAGGAAATGCTATACCTTCTTGAACTGAAAAACACAATCCATTGGCTTGATTGGGTCCATGATAAGGATCTTGACCTAAAATTACCACTTTCAAATCTTCAAACGAGCAGGAATTAAATGCGGTAAAAATTTCGTTTTTTGGAGGATAACATTTGAAATGACTGTACTCCGCTTCAACATAAGTTTGGAGTTGCTCAAAATAGGGGTTTTTGAATTCGGAAGCCAATAGGTCTTTCCAAGAGGCATTTAAAAAATCAAGCATTCAATTTTAATTTCAACAAATATAAGTATAGTTGCATCAATTTTTCAAATACGAATTCAAGTATTCTAATGCAAATAATCGCTAAATTTGCTTTAAATTGCTACAAATACAAAATGATATCCATAACTGAAAAAACGCTAAAAGATTTAGAATTTGCAACCATTTTACAGACGGTTTCTGATAGATGCAATACCGAATTGGGTAAACAAAAAGCCCTTGAAATTGTGCCTTTTCAAAACAAAGAAGAACTTATGGATGCTTTGTTGCAAACTTCAGAATACCTCTCCTCTTTCTCCAATAATAATGCTTTACCCAACCACGGATTTGATTCAATCACAAATGAAATTAAATTTATTGGAATCGAAGATAGTTTTTTGGAAGTAAGCAGTTTTAGAAAAATTGCACAAGTTTCAGAAACCGTTAATGTGCTTCTACTTTTTTTAAAAAAATTCAATGACTATTATCCCAAATTAAGCCAAAGAGCTTCCCAAGTTGAATACACTAAATTCATCACTCAAAAAATTGATGAAGTAGTTGATAAATATGGAGTTATAAAGGATAATGCCTCACCCGACTTAATCAATATCAGACGCGAGATGAGTGTAGTTCGAGGCAAAGTAAACCAAAGTTTTGGTATGGCACTTAGTCAATACAACAGTTTGGGATATTTAGACGAAATCAAAGAAAGTATAGTAGAAAACCGCCGCGTTCTAGCTGTATTGGCCATGTATCGAAAAAAAGTAAAAGGTTCTATATTAGGAAGTTCCAAAACCGGAAGTATTGCCTACATTGAACCCGAAGCTACTTTGAGATACTCAAGGGAGTTAAGTAATCTAGAATATGAAGAGCGTGAAGAAATTACACGAATTTTAAAACAGTTGACCAATGCAATTCGGCCATTCAAAGAGTTATTGATAACCTATCAAGATTTCTTAAGTGCTATCGATGTAACGGCGGCCAAAGCAAAATATGCTTTAAAGATTAATGCCGTTCTCCCTACTATAACCGACAAAAAGGAACTTTTTTTTAGAGATGCCTATCACCCTATACTCTACTTAAATAACAAAACAAAAGGTGAAACTACTTTTCCTCAAACAATTTCTTTACATCAAGAAAACCGAATTATTGTAATTTCTGGCCCTAATGCCGGAGGAAAAACCATTTCTTTAAAAACTGTTGGATTGCTTCAATTGATGCTTCAAAGCGGCTTGTTAATTCCGGTTCACGAACGCAGTGAAACTTTTCTTTTTGACCGAATTCTCACAGATATTGGTGACAACCAATCCATTGAAAATCATTTAAGTACCTACAGTTACCGTCTCAAAAACATGAACTATTTCCTCAAAAAGTGCAATGCTAAAACCTTGTTTCTGATTGATGAATTTGGTACAGGCTCCGACCCCGAATTAGGAGGAGCATTAGCCGAAACCTTTTTGGAAGAGTTTTACCACCGTGAAGCCTTTGGAATAATTACCACCCACTACTCCAACCTAAAGATTCTAGCCAACGAATTACCCTTTGCTTCTAATGCCAATATGCTTTTTGATGAAAAATCATTAGAGCCCATGTACAAATTGGTCTTGGGGCAAGCCGGAAGTTCATTTACTTTTGAAGTAGCTCAAAAAAACGGAATTCCATTTGGACTTATTAATCGAGCCAAAAAGAAAATTGAAGGTGGTAAAGTTCGATTTGATAAAACAATAGCAACACTTCAAAAAGAACGTTCCAAATTAGAAAAAACTTCGCTTACGCTAAAAGAAGAAGAAAGCAAAGCACGTGAGGAAAGCAAAAAAATGGAATCAATTAATGCTAAAATCCAAGAAAAATTAGAACGTTATCAAGAATTGTATGATGCCAATCAACGTTTGATATACTTAGGTCAAAAAATGGATGATTTGTCTTCTAAATATTTTAATAATAAAGACAAGAAAGTATTGATAGGCGAATTGTTGAAAATTGTTGAAATAGAAAATTCGAAACGTAAAAAAGCGTCGGCCAAAGAATTAAAATCAAAAGAAATCATTCAAAAGCAAATAGAGAAAGAAGTTTCTGCCAAAGTTGAAGAAATTCGTACGGTAAAAAAAGAAAAGAAAATTAAAGCTCTCAAAGCAGAAGCAGAAAAGCCTAAAGTTGTTCTCAAAATTGGTGACCGAGTTCGAATGACTGATGGCAAAGCCGTTGGTTCTATAGATAGTATTGAAAAAAATAAAGCTACGGTAAACTATGGTATTTTTACCTCAAAAGTGAGTCTGGATGCTTTAGAACTAGTAGAAGCAAAAAAATAAAAGCCTGTTGTGAAATGGAAAATATACCAAAAGACAAAAAAATCATACTATTTGATGGGGTTTGTAACCTATGCGATAGCTCAGTTCAATTCATAATTAAAAAGGACAAAAAGGACCTATTTCGTTTTGCTTCGATACAATCGGAAATTGGGCAACAAATTATAAGGTATTTGGGTATAGATACTTCAAAAGTTGATAGCATTATTTTGTATGTTCCGGGAGAAGCCTATTATCTTAAAGCCGAAGCAGCCATGCAAATTGCAAAAGATTTAAAAAGTTGGCATAAAATAATTTCTTATTTGTCATTCACCGGTTCATTGGGCAATTTTATTTATGATTATGTTGCTCAAAACCGATACCGTTGGTACGGAAAAAAAGAGGCCTGCATGATACCTACCGAAGAAATGAAAGCAAAATTCTTAGAATAAGTTTTCTCTTTGATGGCACTCCTAAATTGATTATACTTGTATAAACTCTCAATTTATGAAAACCATTGTAATTTTTCTTTTATCTACATCTGTATTATGGGCTAATGATATTAAAACTAAAGCTACTCCAAAAGAAGTCATTGTCTATTTAAACGGAGCACTAGTTTCCGCAGAAGCTACTGCAACAGTATCTAAAGGAACTTCTGTAATTCGAATTACTGAGGTTTCCCCTTTTATCAACCAAAATAGTATTCAAATAAGCGGACTAAAAGACGTATCCATTTTATCAATTGGTTATGATATCACTTATCTTCCCAAAAAAACAGTATCGGATAAAGTTAAAGCTTTGCAAAATGAATTAAATCTAAAACAACGTGAGGTTGCTCAATTACAAAACGCAAATAAAGGTTTAGAAGAAGAAGAATCGCTATTAAGTAATAATAAAAAATTAAGTAGCGAACAACATGCTGCAACATTAGAAAAACTAAATGCCTTTTCAAAACATTACCGAGAACGCATCACAAGTTTGAAAATGGAGATATATGACAACAACAAAAAAATCAATCAAATTAATTCTGAAATCAATTTGCTCAATCAGGAATTTCAAAAATTGAATTCAGGAATTACTGAAGAGAAAGGAGAAATTAGTATTAAGGTAGATGCGCCTATTGCAACAGTATTAAATTTAATAATCAAATACAATGTAAGCAATGCCGGCTGGTTTCCTACCTATGAAATTAAAGCTCAAAACACTAAAGAATCACTCAATTTTTTATACAAAGCCCATGTTTATCAAAAGACCAGTGAAGATTGGAACGATGTAAAACTAACACTTTCCACAGGAAATCCCTCCTTCACAAATGAAAAACCCGAAGTAGAACCACATTTCTTAAACTTTGTAAAACAAAGAAGCTATACCTCTGCTGCTCAGTCTTCTAACTATACCTACAATCCAACAGTAAAAAAAATTACCGGAGTAGTAACCGAAAACGGACAACCTTTACCGGGAGCAAACGTGATAGTTAAAGGTACATCTTATGGCGTTACCACAGATTTTGATGGCAGATATACACTTAACGCGATTGGCTCTGGAAAAGAATTGGAAATTAGCTTTATTGGCATGAAAACAGCAACATTACCTATTTATAGTACGGTTATGAATGTAAAATTACAAGAAGACCATCAAAATCTAGGTGAAGTAGTTGTAACGGGATATTCCAACCGAAAAGTTAAATCAGAGGTTTCTTCTGTAGTTTTAGAAGAAGAAATCCTTACGGGAACCGGTGATGAAAAATCAGAAAACTTGACCACGGTTGTTTTTAAAATTAAAAAGAACTATTCTGTTCCCTCTCAAGATGAAGTCGCTATTATTGAAATTGACACCTTTGAAATTCCAGCTCAATACGAATATTTTTCAGCTCCATTGTTAAGTGAAAATGTATTTTTAACAGCCAAAATTAAAGACTGGGAAAAATACGATTTATTAGCAGGAGAGGCCAGTATTTATGCAGAAGGAAGTTATGCCGGAAAAACGTTTATAGATCCTTTTCAAACCTCAGATGAGTTGGTTATTTCATTAGGAGTTGATCCAAATTTGGTGGTAGAACGCAAACAGCTTAACAATTTCAAAGACAAATCCTTATTTGGTTCCAACCGAATTATTTCCAAAAATTATGAAATCACTCTAAAGAATAATAAAACTTCAACAGTAACTATCAAACTTTACGATCGAATTCCAATTGCACAAGACAAAGAAATCAAAGTCGACAAAGCGAATTTTGGTGATGCAAAGTATGACGAGAAAAAAGGTATCGTAGTTTGGGAATTACAAATCCCAACTAAGCAAACTGTTAAAAGGCAACTAAGTTATGAAGTGAAATATCCTAACGGAAAACATATCAATCTTTAATGAACCTGATAAATATCATATGTTATAAAATTGAATTACGGTATTTTTGAACCAATAAACTTGATAATATGAATAAACTAGCTTTAGCATTGTACTCATGGGATAATGGTGCCTTTATTATGATTGGCGTATTTGCATTAGTGATTATCGGATTGGTTGCAGCTGTCATGCTTATGATGAATGGAGACAAAAAAAAGAAAAACGACTAAAAGTCGTTTTTTTTTATAAGTAAAAACTCAATTACGAATTTTCCGGTTCATTTAATTTCCCAACCGATTTGGCTACCAATGTTGCCACAGTGGCATCACTTGTCACATTCACAACGGTTCTACACATATCCAGAGGTCGGTCTATGGCAAATATTAAAGCCAATCCTGCTTCCGGTATTCCAGCTTGTCCTAATACGATAACCAACATAACCATTCCGGCACTGGGTACAGCTGCAGATCCAATTGAAGCTAACGTAGCCGTAACTATAATCATCAATTGGGTTTGTAAATCCAAAGGTTCGGGCAACATCGCTTGAGCAATAAAAATAGCTGCAACAGCTTGATATAAACTTGTTCCATCCATATTTACCGTTGCTCCCAAAGGCAAAACAAAGCTAGAGACCTCTTCATCAACCCCAACGCGTTCGGTTACACATTCCATAGTAACCGGTAAGGTTGCTGCACTCGAACTGGTAGAAAAAGCTAACAATTGTGCGGGAGCAATGGCTTTAAAAAAACGAATGGGGTGAACTTTGGCAAGTGTTAACAACAAGGTTGGATAAAATACAAAAGTCATTAAAAGTAAACCAAAAACTACGGTTAATGCATAAACAAGTAAGGCTCCAAGTGTAGAAAAATCAGGAATTTCAACCATTAATGCTGCCATTAATGCAAAAACGCCTAGAGGTGCAGCAGACATAATGATATCAATGATTTTCATAATCACATCATTCAATCCTTTAAAAAAATCAACTACCGGTTTCGATTTCTGTTCCTCAATTAAAATTAACCCGATACCAATTAGAATAACAAAAAGAATAACCTGCAACATACTCCCATTATCACTAAGAGCTTTAAAAAAATTATCAGGAACAATATCAATTAGAGGTTGTAAAGGTCCACTGGTTTTGGCCTTTTCTGCCAATTCAATTTTTTGAGCAGCATCGCCGGCAAAATTTTCTAATAAACTCTTTCTGGAAACTTCATTTATAAAACTACCGGGCTTAATTATATTAGCCAAAACCAAACCAATTGAAACAGCAGTTACGGTTGAAATCAAATAGAACAATACCGTTTTTCCACCCAATTTTGAAAGTTTCGAAATATCTTTTAAATCAGACAAACCTACAATTAAAGATACCACAATCAACGGTACCGCAATCATTTTTAATAAATTGATAAAAATAGTTCCAAAAGGTTTAACCCAATCGACAACGATTCCTTTCATTTCCAGATTTTTCATGATAAAACCGAAAAGTAAACCGGCTATCATTCCAATCACTATTTTCCAATGTAAAGGTAATTTCATATTCTATTGATAGATTTTGTTTTGTAAATAAAAATCGGCTAAAACCAATGCAGCCATAGCTTCTACAATGGGAACTGCTCTGGGAACCACACAAGGATCATGTCTGCCTTTGCCTTGCATCTCAATAATTTCGCCGAATGAATTCAACGTTTCTTGTTTTTGAATAAGGGTCGCAACCGGTTTGAACGCAACTCTAAAATAAATATCCATTCCGTTTGAAATTCCGCCTTGTATACCACCGGAAAGATTTGTTTTTGTGGTTCCGTCTGAATGGTACAAGTCGTTGTGTTCGCTTCCTTTCATTTTAGCACCACAAAATCCGCTACCGTATTCAAAACCTTTTACGGCATTTATAGACAACATAGCTTTACCTAACTCGGCATGTAATTTATCAAAAACGGGTTCTCCCAATCCAATGGGTACATTTTGAATAACACAAGTAACTGTACCCCCAACGGTATCGCCTTGTTTTTTGATATCCTTGATATGTGCTTCCATTAGAGCGGCAATGTTTGCATCCGGACAGCGAACAGGATTGGATTCAATTTTTGAAAAATCCAACTCCTGATAGGGTTTATCTATAAAAATCTCACCTACAGAAGAAACAAAAGCATTAATTTTTACATTTGGAAGTACCTGTTTAGCAATAGCTCCAGCCACTACTCTACTCGCCGTTTCACGAGCAGAACTTCTTCCTCCGCCTCTGTAATCTCGAATGCCGTATTTTTTTTCATATACATAATCCGCATGACTGGGTCGGTACGAATCTTTTATATGAGCATAATCATCTGATTTTTGATTGGTATTGGGAATAATAAATCCTATGGGAGTACCGGTGGTTTTACCCTCAAAAATGCCGGATAAAAACTGCACTTCATCGGCTTCTTTTCGCTGAGTAACAATGGCAGATTGTCCGGGTTTTCTACGTTGCATTTCATTGTAAATAGCTTCCAAATCCAAAGTAATTCCAGGTGGACATCCATCAATAATCCCACCTAGAGCTTCTCCATGAGACTCACCAAAAGTGGTCAACTTAAATAAATTTCCAAAGCTATTTCCTGCCATAAAGAAAACATTTTGAACAAAAATAGGGTTTTTAGTTTAATAATAGAAAGTCTATCCAGAATATTAAAGGTTGGCAATTTCACACTAAGATAATACTAGAATAACAAATGTTAACTTTTGAATAAAACACATTTGAAAATGAATGGGTTAATTTGCAAAACCTCAATTCATATGCTCAAGAAAAGAAAAGTTGAAGTCGTTGCGCTATCCGATATTCATTTAGGCACATTTGGTTGTCATGCCAAAGAATTACATCAATACCTCAGTACCATAAAGCCCAAAATTCTTATTTTGAATGGTGATATTATTGATATTTGGCAATTTCGAAAGTCTTACTTTCCCAAATCACATTTAAAAGTAATAAAGAAAATTATAGACTTGGCTTCCAAAGGAACCGAGGTATATTATATTACCGGAAATCACGATGAAATGTTACGAAAGTTTAGTGATACTTCAGTAGGTAACTTTCACATATTAGACAAACTGATTTTGGAATTGGACGGTAAAAAGGCTTGGATATTTCATGGTGATGTTTTTGATGCCTCGGTGCAACATTCCAAATGGATTGCCAAATTGGGAGGATGGGGTTATGATTTACTCATTTTGATGAACCGATTGGTCAATCAAATACTTCAAAAAATAGGAAAAGAACCCTACTCATTTTCAAAAAAAATAAAAGCCAATGTTAAGAAAGCGGTAAAATTCATTTCAGATTTTGAACACACCGCATCAGAATTAGCTATAGAAAATCAGTACGATTATGTTATATGTGGCCATATTCATGAACCAAAAATGATTCGGAAAGTAAACAAAAAAGGCACCACTTTTTACTTAAATTCAGGAGATTGGGTAGAGAATTTGACAGCATTGGAATACAATAAAAAAAGATGGAAACTCTACCGATTTGACAAAGATTCCAATATGATTCATGAAGACTTTTTTGAATTTGAAACCAAATTAAGCGAACAATTGGTAGCTTCTTTAATCTTTTCAAATCAAAAAAAATAGAAATAAACACATCTAAATCAGTTTCTTAGAACAAATTTTTGTAAGATTTATAGCGTTTAAATAGCCTTGGCATACGTTTTGTAAGTTAAAAGCGTTATATTTGTATAAACATTAAAATCAATAACAATGAAAAAATTATTTTTATCTGCCATGCTTATTTTTGGCTTCGCAATCAGTGCAAATGCACAAGAAATCTCAAAAAACGCTTTAGGTTTACGTTTAGGGGATAACGATGGTTTTGGAGGTGAAATTTCATACCAAAGAGGTTTATCCGGAAACAACAGATTGGAATTTGATTTAGGTTGGAGAAACAGCCAAAACGTGGATGCATTCAAATTAGTTGGATTGTACCATTGGGTGTGGAACATTGATGGTGGTTTTAACTGGTATGCGGGTGTAGGTGCCGGTATAGGTAGTTGGAATAACAAAAAAGCAGATGTGGATGGCTCTTTTGCATTATTAGCCGGAAATATTGGTATTGAGTACAATTTTGATATTCCTTTGTTGTTGTCTTTAGATTTTAGACCTGAGTTTTACTTAGGAGGAGACGACTACAGAAGAGATAATTTTGGACCGGATATCGCGTTAGGTATTCGTTACCAATTTTAACAAAAACAAAAAACGTCCCAAAAGGGACGTTTTTTTTAATTGATTATGATGTTCTTTTTAGAGTTCACTCGTATTACTGCCATGGGATAAGTCATTACAGTTGTGGCCATGCCGGTAGGTGAATTTTCTTTTAGTGTTAAAATAATATCTGTATCCGTTTCCTGAATAGATTCTACCGAAATTGAATAGCCCCCAGACGTTTTCTCGCCCAGATTAACTAAAATAAAATTACTTGTTTGTATATCTTCAGATTTGATTTTTTTCTTCAAATCGTTATCATTCAAAAGCATTTTAAATTCTTTGGCTTCGGTTATAATTTCATAAAATCGAAAAGATGCCCCTCCTTGTTCTTGTTGTTTTAAAATTTCGAACAACTCAGGCTTATCCTGATTTTTTTGAACAGAACAACCAAAAAGTACGAGTACTACTGCGGTTAATCCCAAAATTTTTTTCATAATTTACAAAATTGTATTGTGTTGATTTTGAATTGCTTTTTCATATACAGCTTCATACATGGGAAGAATTTGCGTTATATCAAATCGTTTAGCCACTTCCATAGCATTTTTCTTAAAAAGTTTTAAAGTTGCTTCATCTTTTAGAATAGAAATAGCATTGGATGACATCGACTCAATAGCTCCAACCGGACTTAAATAACCGGAAAAACCATCACTATTTACTTCAGGTAATCCACCTGTATTACTAGAAATAACCGGAACTCCACAAGCCATGGCTTCTAAAGCTGCCAGACCGAAACTTTCGGTTTCAGAGGGGAGTAAAAACAAATCGGTAAAACATAAAATTTTATCAATTTCGTTACTGTTCCCAAAAAAGATTACTTTATCCAATATACCTAAACTTTCACATAAAAGCTCAGCTTTTTCCTTTTCTGGTCCCTCGCCCACCATCATCAACTTTGCCGGTATTTCCTTTTGTATGGCATAAAAAATCTTAATTACATCGGGAATTCTTTTAACTTTTCTAAAATTACTGATATGGGTAATTATTTTTTCAGAATCTTTAGCCATCAAAGTTCGATAACAAGGAGTTCCCTCGGCTACTTCAACTTTATCCAATTCGATGAAATTAGGTATTACCTCAATCTCTTTTGTTATTTTAAAAAACTTATTGGTTTCATCCTTTAAATTTTGCGAAACCGAAGTCACAATATCCGATTTGTTTATACTAAACGTTACAGCCGATTTGTAGTTGGGATGATTTCCTACCAAGGTAATATCTGTTCCGTGCAATGTGGTAACCATTGGAATGCGAATTCCTTCGTCCTTCAAAATCTGTTTTGCCATATACCCGGCATACGCATGCGGAATAGCATAATGTACATGTAATAGTTCTATATGGTACATTTTAACCATGTCTACCAATTTACTCGATAAGGCCAATTCGTAGGGTTGGTAATGAAATAAGGGATATTCCGGTACAGTTACTTCGTGATAAAAAACATTAGGGTTAAGCAAAGCCAATCTTACCGGTTGCTTGTACGTAATAAAATGTATTTCGTGACCTCTTTTGGCCAATTCCAAACCTAATTCGGTTGCTACAACCCCACTTCCTCCAAAAGTTGGATAACAAACTATAGCGATCTTCATGTATGTTTATTTTAATAACAAAACTACTATTATTAGCCCCAATGATTGGTAATAAATCGTTAAAAATTCAGAATCAATTCAATTCAAAAACGGTTGTATTTTTTACTTCTCCAATCATAAATGAACTATGTGTACTTCCTATGTGCTGTAAAGTAGTCAATTTGGTTACCATAAATTCTCGGTATTCTTCCATACTACCTACACAAATTTTAAGAATATAGTCATAATCTCCACTTACATGAAAGCATTCTAAAACTTCACTCAATTGAACCACTTCATTTTCAAACGTAGTTAAGTATTCTTTTGTATGTTGAATGAGTTTAATGTGACAAAAAACCACAAAACCTTTGTTTACTTTATTACGGTCTAAAAGGGCAACATATTTTTTTACAACTTTTTCACGTTCCAGCTTCTTAATTCGTTCATAAACCGCCGTAACCGATAAATGTAATTTTAACGACAATTCTTTGGTTGTCATTTTCGAATCGGTTTGAAGCAATAGCAATAACTTTTTATCTAACTCATCAAAATTCATAAACTCATAGTTTTATATTCTAAACAAAGTTAATAAAATTTGTTTCTACTTTATAAAAATCTAAATATTTAATTTTAAATAGATTTATAATCTATTTTAATTTGTAATTATTGTAAAAAAAACTAAATTTTACGAAATTTGTAATCAACTAAATCATTAAAAATGAATTCGAAATCATTCAACCCGGCCGATCAAATACAAGATTTACAATATTTTGGTGAATTTGGAGGTGTAAACCCTTCCATTTCAGACAGTTCAACTTATACGTTTCTCTCCGCAAAAACCATGTTTGACACCTTTGAAGGAAATGCCGAAGGGTGTTATTTATACTCTCGTCATTCGTCGCCAATGAATTTATACTTGGGTCAAGCACTAGCTGCCATGGAAGGAACCGAGAGTGCCAACGTTGCCGCATCTGGTATGGGTGCTATCACTCCGGTTTTGTTACAACTTTGCTCTTCGGGAGATGAAATTGTTTCAAGCAGAACCATTTATGGCGGAACGTATGCTTTTATGAAAAACATGTTACCCAAGTGGAATATCAAAACCCACTTTGTTGATATCACAAAACTAGATGTTGTAGAAGCAGCTATAACAAAGAATACCAAAGTATTATATTGCGAAACCGTAAGTAATCCTTTATTAGAAGTTGCAGATATTGAAAGCCTGGCTAAGTTGGCCAAAAAATACAATATCCAATTAGTTGTTGACAATACTTTTTCGCCACTTTCGGTAGCACCGGCAAAATTGGGAGCAGATGTTGTAATTCACAGTTTGACAAAGTTTATCAATGGAAGCAGTGATACTGTGGGCGGAGTAGTTTGTGCCTCTCAAGAATTTATTAATGATTTAAAAAACGTTAATAACGGTGCCAGTATGTTATTGGGACCAACAATGGATAGTCTTCGTTCGGCCAGTATTTTAAAGAACTTAAGAACGCTTCATATTCGCATGAAACAACATAGCTATAATGCCGCTTATTTAGCCAAAAAATTTGAAAATGAAGGTTTAAAAGTAGTCTATCCCGGTTTGAAAAGTCATCCCAGTCATGAAATATATTCTAAAATGATAAATACCGAATACGGTTACGGCGGTATGATGACGTTAGATGTAGGAACTTTAGAAAAAGCAAACGAACTAATGGAATTAATGCAGCATAGAAATTTGGGATATTTAGCTGTTAGTTTAGGATTTTACAAAACCTTATTTAGTGCTCCCGGCACTTCAACCTCTTCCGAAATTCCATTAGAAGAGCAAAAAGAAATGGGTTTAACCGATGGTTTAATTCGCTTTTCTATTGGTTTAGACAACGATATAGAACGCACCTATCAAATGATGAAAGCCTGTATGGTTGAACTGGGCATTCTAAAAGTACTTCAAGAGATTTAAAACCTAATCCGATTCAGTTGAATCGGATTTTTTTTGTATTCCATTATCATGATTTTTTATATATTGCAACATTAAATAGTATTCATGGAAAGTCAAGACATTAAACCCCTAGATCCTAAAGACGAACAACTCATTGAAAATAAAAATCTTTCACTTTTTGAAGCATTACTACCTATATTCCTCCTAATTGGAATTTTAGGATATAACGTTTATGCCTATGAGGACGATGCTACTTCGGGTCCGAATCAATTTGCTTTGATTATAGGTGCGGCCATAGCAGCAATAGTAGGATTTAGAAATAAGGTTACCTATGCGGCCATGATGGAAGATATATCCAAAAATATAAAGTCAACTTCGGGAGCTATTTTAATTCTTTTGATGGTTGGAGCCTTATCCGGAACGTGGTTATTGAGTGGTGTAATTCCAACGATGATTTATTACGGATTACAAATTTTGCATCCGGCTATTTTTCTACCGGCTTGCTTGGTGATTTGTGCTATTATTTCAATAGCAACCGGAAGTTCGTGGACAACTTCTGCAACCGTAGGTATTGCCTTGATTGGAATAGGAAGTACAATTGGAATGCCTTTGGGAATGGTTGCCGGAGCTGTTATTTCAGGAGCTTATTTTGGAGATAAACTTTCTCCTCTTTCCGACACCACAAATTTGGCCCCGGCTATGGCAGGAACCGATTTGTTTACCCATATTCGCTATATGACATTAACAACCGTTCCAACCATGGTGTTAACGTTAATCATATTTATTTTTTTAGGTTTAGCACAAAACACTTCCGGTGTGAGTGATTCTTCTGCAACGCTAACTTCTATTAAAGAAACATTTACGATATCACCTTGGTTGTTTTTAGTTCCCGGAATTGTAATTTTACTCATTGTAAAGAAAACCGAACCCTTGATTGCTTTATTAATAGGAACACTTTTGGGAGGCTTATTTGCTTTGATTTTTCAACCGGAATTAGTGGCTAAAATTGGCGGGAGTAATCAACTTTCAATTTTTTCAGGTTATAAAGGTGTTATGAATGCTATTACGGTTCAAACCTCTATTGAAACCTCAAATGCAATGTTAACTGATTTGTTTTCTTCCAAAGGAATGAAAGGCATGTTGGGAACCATTTGGCTAATTCTTTGTGCCATGGTTTTTGGTGGCGTTATGGAAGCCATTGGAGCTTTAACCCGAATTACGGATTCGCTATTAAAATTATTCCACACCACTTTAGGCTTGTTTGCGAGTACGGTGGCTAGTTGTTTAGCATTGAACTTAACTGCTTCTGATCAATATTTGGCTATAGTAGTACCCGGAAAAATGTTTGCTAAAGCATATCAAGACAAAGGATTAGCTCCTGAAAATTTGAGTCGTTCGTTAGAAGATTCAGGAACGGTTACTTCAGTATTGGTTCCATGGAACACTTGTGGAGCTTATCAAGCAGATGTTTTAGATGTACCAACATTAACGTATTTACCCTATGCTTTCTTCAATATTATCAGTCCGTTTATGACATTGACATTTGCCGCATTTAATATTAAAATCAAACAACTTACTTCTAAATAAGATTTTCATATCCTAAAACACAAAAACTGCTTTAAAAGGCAGTTTTTTTTATTTTAATTTAATTTTAACAATTGTTAATTCTTCATCAAATTAGTTTTAAAATTAGAGATACTAAAATTTTACCCATTTAAAATTACAGACTTAATTGTTTTAGATAACAATTGCCTTTAGCATCAGTAAAACCAATACCTAGATAAGAAAATGAATGACAATTATCAGGACTAAAATTCCGGCATTGTAGTAAATTTGCAACTGAAATTAACATTTAAATAAATAAACAATTATGTCATTAGTAGGTAAGAAATTTCCAAACATCACTGTAGATGCCATTTCTGAAATGGGAGACAATTTGAGAATTAACGTTTTAGACGAAGCTGTAAAGAACAACAAAAAGGTAATCTTGTTTTGGTACCCCAAAGACTTTACGTTTGTTTGTCCAACTGAATTGCATGCGTTTCAAACCGCTTTACCTGAGTTTGAAAAAAGAAACACTATTGTAATTGGTGCTTCTTGCGATACTAATGAAGTGCATTTTGCGTGGTTAAATACTGCCAAAAACAACGGCGGAATTGAGGGCGTAACCTACCCATTAATTGCAGATACTACTCGAAACTTGTCTTCTGCACTTGGAATTTTAGATATTGAAGCCGGTGAATATAATGAAGACACTGAAAGCTATTTAATCTCGGGATCAAACGTAACGTACAGAGCAACCTATTTAATTGATGAAACCGGAAAAATCTTCCACGAAAGTGTAAACGACATGCCTTTGGGTAGAAATGTAAACGAATATTTACGTTTGATTGATGCTTATACACATGTTCAAACCAAAGGTGAAGTTTGTCCGGCTAACTGGGAAGAAGGTAAAGACGCAATGACAGCAGATCGCTTAAGTACAGCCGCTTATTTAAGTCAAAACTAAACAAATATCATTTACAATGGCAATGGGAAAATTCAATACAAATTGTAGCTTCTTGAATTTGTAACTGCCATTGAAAATTTAAAAAATAAAAAATATATGTTAATCGATTTAACCGAAGACACACTGCAAGATTTAGTGAATCAAAACAACAAAGTGGTAGTTCAATATTCTGCTTCTTGGTGTGGAAATTGCAGAATTATGAAGCCTAAATTTAAAAAATTGGCTTCAGAAAACGACGGTATTACATTTATCTTGGTAGATGCGGAAAATGCTCCGGAATCAAGAAAGCTGGCTAATGTTTCCAACTTACCAACCTTTGCCACTTTTGTTAATGGCAAATTAGTAAATCAAACTCAAACCAATAAAGCAGAAGTTTTGGCTGAATTGGTTTCCGAAATCTCAGCAAACTAATGAAATTACCCGTAATCAAACATTTGACTCAATTTATTGAAGACAATGACCCCGATTATTTGGTTGAAACCATCGAAGTTTTGGAGGCTTTAACAGAAGTTTCTTCTTTAAAAGATGAAGAATTGGATGTCATTGGCGAATTGATTTCCAATATGTATGGGGCTTTAGAAGTACACAAATCTATTCGAAACGGTATGGATAAAAAAGAAGCCCTAAACGGTTTTATGCAACGTGTATTAGGTTCTATAGACCAATAATTTCCAAACAAAACCCAATTAAAACGCTTCAAATTTGAAGCGTTTTTTTGTTTGTAGAATGCGTTAAACTTTGGCAAATAATTCCTATTTTTGAATTCTTAAAAAAAAACAACAGATGGCAACAATAACTTTAGGAGGAAATCCTATTCACACTGCTGGTGAATTACCAAAAGTAGGTACAAAAGCACCTGATTTTCAATTGGTAAAAACCGATTTATCCGTAGCTTCATTACAGGATTATGCAGGAAGCAAATTAGTATTAAACATTTTTCCTAGTATAGACACCGGTGTATGTGCAACTTCAGTTCGGACTTTTAATCAAAAAGCATCTACATTAGAAAACACAAAAGTATTGTGCATTTCCAGAGATTTACCTTTTGCTCAAAAACGTTTTTGTGGAGCTGAAGGCATTGAAAATGTTGAAAATTTGTCTGATTTCAAAACCGGAAGTTTTGGCGATAATTATGGCTTAACCATTACAGATGGACCATTAGCCGGACTTCACTCTCGAGTGGTTATTGTCCTTGATGAAAACGGTATCATAACACATGCCGAACAAGTTCCAGAAATAGCAACCGAGCCTAATTACGAAGCCGCCTTAAGCGTTTTGTAACTTCGTGATGGAATTCAAAAAAGAGTCTCGCTTTGTGCAAGGTAGATTAAAAAGTGTTTTATTTGCTTTAAATGGAGCTAAAAAACTAATTTTTACTGAGCCTAGCATTAAAATTCAATTTTTTATCGGAATTTTAGTGATTTGGGCCGGATTTTATTTTGATATTACAACCGTGGAATGGATAATTCAAATTTTTTGCATAGGTTTAGTTCTTTCTATTGAAGGATTAAATACCGCTGTAGAAAAAATAGCTGATTTTGTTCATCCGGATTATCATGAACGAATCGGTTTTATAAAAGATATTGCTGCAGGTGCCGTGTTTTTTGCAGCTGTTACGGCTATAGTAATTGGATGTATAATTTATGTTCCTTACATTTCGCAATGTTTTAATTAATCGTCAAATCAAATTGCACTAATTTTGTCGGTATGACCAAATCAACAAGCAACAAAAAAGAGAATACAGATAATTCTAAAATAAATTCCAAAATTGGAAAACCAACCCAACAACAAAAATTTTTGCTGGGGATTGTTTTTATTTTATTTTCTGTTGCCTTGTTCTTATCAATGGTTTCCTTTTTTATTTATTGGAAACAAGACCAAAGTGCTGTATCCATTCTTTCTGATAGAACCGTAGGAGTCAATAATTGGTTGGGCAAATTAGGAGCTTACTTGGCTCATTTATTTCTTTATAAAGGTTTTGGGATTGCTTCGTTTTTATTTGTCAAACTTTTCTTTGTTAGCGGGTGGTATCTAATTTTGAATTTACAATTCAAAAAACTAAAAAACATATGGTTTTGGGATCTTTTTGCTTTGCTAAATTTTTCTCTTCTTTTCGGATTTTTTCACAATTACATCCCTGAACTTGGCGGAGTTGTTGGGTATGAAATGAATTTATACATCGAAGATTTCATGGGAAGACCCGGGATTATCCTTGTTCTAATTTTTAGTTTAATTATTTACTTACTTTTCAAAGTAAATATTTCGATTGATTCTATTCAAGAGTTTTTGAAGCCCAAAGCCGTTGTTTCAGGTGATGATTATATTGTAGAAGCGGAATCAGAAAAGGCTTTTGATAAAACTTCAACCGAAAGTGCTAAAGATTTTACTCAAGAAGATGAACCCCAAAAACCATTTTCTTTTGAAATAAATAAAGAAGCCTTAAAACCTACCATTGAAAATGCATCCGAAATAAATTTGGAACCCCAAATCAAAAAAGAGATTCCTTCTCAACCTTCTCCAATTACTAAGGAACCCGAAATAATTCAGACAGATGATGAACAATTTGTCATAGAAAAAGCTCCGGAAGAAGAACAAATTGAAGAAAATTTGGCTGCCAGATTGGTTGCAGATTTTGGCGAATTTGATCCAACTTTAGAACTTTCCAATTACAAATATCCCACTCTTGATTTATTAAAAGAATACGGTTCTGCAGGTATTACAATAAACCAAGAAGAACTCGAGGAAAATAAAAATCGAATTGTAGATACGCTACGAAATTATAAAATTGATATTGCTCAAATTAAAGCAACCGTTGGTCCGTCTGTGACTTTATATGAAATTGTTCCGGAAGCCGGAATACGAATTTCAAAAATTAAAAGTTTGGAAGATGATATCGCATTATCTTTATCGGCACTCGGAATTCGAATTATAGCTCCAATACCCGGAAAAGGTACAATTGGTATTGAAGTACCCAATAAAAACCCTACCATGGTTCCTATGAAATCGGTTTTGTCTTCTCAACGTTTTCAAGAAGCAGAAATGGAACTTCCAATTGCATTAGGTAAAACCATTTCTAATGAAACTTTTGTAGTCGATTTAGCCAAAATGCCTCACCTTTTAATGGCGGGTGCTACCGGACAAGGAAAATCTGTGGGTTTAAATGCAGTTCTCACTTCACTTTTATATAAAAAACATCCGGCAGAAGTTAAATTTGTTTTGGTTGACCCTAAAAAGGTTGAACTTACCCTTTTTAATAAAATTGAACGTCATTATCTGGCCAAATTGCCCGATACATCTGATGCAATTATAACTGACAACACCAAAGTAATCAATACTTTAAACTCACTTTGTATTGAAATGGACAATAGATATTCATTGCTCAAAGATGCTATGGTCCGAAATATTAAGGAGTACAATGAGAAATTTAAATTACGTAAACTTAATCCTAATGAGGGACATCGTTTTTTACCCTATATCGTTTTGGTAGTAGATGAGTTTGCCGATTTAATTATGACTGCCGGAAAAGAGGTAGAAACGCCCATTGCCCGTTTAGCTCAATTAGCCCGTGCCATTGGTATTCACTTAATTATTGCAACTCAAAGACCATCAGTTAATGTAATAACCGGTTTAATTAAAGCCAACTTTCCGGCACGTATTGCATTTCGGGTTACTTCAAAGATTGACTCTAGAACCATATTAGACACTCAAGGTGCCGATCAGTTAATTGGTCGTGGAGATATGCTTTACACAAACGGGAACGACTTGGTTCGTGTTCAATGTGCTTTTGTTGATACGCCCGAAGTAGAAAAAATTACCGAATATATAGGTTCCCAAAAAGCCTATCCCAATGCTTATTTACTTCCGGAGTATGTTGGAGAAGAAAATGGCACAGTGCTTGATATAGATATTTCAGAACGCGATTCAATGTTTAGAGAAGCTGCAGAAATTATTGTTACAGCACAACAAGGGTCTGCTTCCCTACTCCAACGTAAATTAAAACTAGGTTACAACAGAGCCGGGAGACTTATAGATCAACTCGAAGCGGCCGGTATTGTAGGACCTTTTGAAGGTAGTAAAGCCCGTTCTGTAAATATCCCTGATTTGAATTCGCTAAACGAATTTTTTAATAATGAAAATAATAATGCCTAAAATGAAACCAAACCTCTGGATTGTAATTTTTTTATTTGTTTCTTCTTTAAGTTTTTCTCAAGATAAAAAAGCAAAAGAACTCTTGGATGAAGTAACTGCCAAAGTAAAATCATATGATAATATTGTTATCGATTTTAAATACACACTCCAAAATACAAAGGAAAACATCAACCAAGAAAGCAAAGGCAGTGTAACTTTAAAAGGAAACCTCTATTACCTAAACTTTATGGGGGTTACAAAAATTTTTGACGGAAAAAAAACCTATACTATTGTACCCGAAGATGAAGAAATTACCATTTCTAAAGTAGATGAAAAAGATGAAAATGCCATCACTCCATCTAAAATGTTGACTTTCTTTAACTCCGGATATAAATATTATATGGATATTGTTCAAGATGTTAAAGGCAGAAAAATTCAGTACATCAAACTGGTTCCCATCAGTTCTAAAGACGAGCGAAAAGAAATATTGCTGGGTATAGACATTCAAACGAAACACATATACAACTTAATAGAAATTGGAAAAAAAGGAACAAAAACTACCCTCGTTGTTAATTCTTTCAAAACCAATCAACCCATTTCAAAAAATCAGTTTATCTTTGACCAGAGTAAATACAAAAATTACTACATCAATAGAATAGACTAATTCTGAGGTGAAAATTCTTGATCGCTATATACTGACTTCCTTTCTTAATACATTTGCTACGGTATTTGTTATCCTTTTTTTTATTTTTATTTTACAAGGAATTTGGTTGTTTATAGCAGATTTAACAGGTAAAGATTTAGATAGCTTTTTGATCGTAAAGTTTTTACTTTTCTACTCACCCAAAGTTGTACCCCTAGTATTGCCCTTATCGGTCTTATTGGCATCTATTATGACCTTTGGGAATTTTGCTGAAAATTATGAATTTGCAGCAATGAAATCTTCCGGAATTTCACTAAAGCGAGCCATGAAATCGCTAACCGTTTTTATTCTAATATTGAGTCTTACCGCTTTCTTTTTTGCAAATAATGTTATTCCTCAAGCCGAATTCAAATTTGTAAACTTAAGAAAAACCATCATACAACAAAAACCTTCTATGGCAATTGCAGAAGGACAATTTAGCACCGTAGGCAGTTATACCATAAAAGTGGAAAAGAAATATGGTGAAAATAAAAATCTACTTCAAGATGTAACCATACATAAAATTTCAAACTTAGGTGTTGGAACAACCGAGGTGATAAAATCAAAGAGAGGAGAATTAATTAGTAATGAGAACTCCAACTTTTTACAACTGGTACTTTACGATGGGAATTTTTACCAAGATGTCACTCCAAAGAACTTTGAAGAACGCAATAAAGTTCCTTTTGCCAAGAGTTCGTTTGAAAAATACATCATCAATTTTGATTTGGCTCCCTTGCAAAAATCGGATTTACCGGAAGATCAAATTACCAATACCAATACAATGCTCAATGTGAATGAGTTGAAATACACACTTGATTCACTAGAAACCAATAAAAAGAAGGATATAATTTCGTTTTCTGAAAATTTACATCAACGCTTTTCTGTTATCAATTCAGACGTACATAACAAACCAAAAGTAAAAGATACTTTAATTTCGGATGTTACCTCAATATTAGAAAATTATCAAAAAGTTCAATTGCTTGAAATTGCCAAATCGAATGTGGCCAACACTAAATACAGTATTGAAGGATCTCAATTTGAATTTGCCTCAAAAACTAAAAACATTAACAATCACTGGCTTGCATTGTATGATAAATTTGTGATTGCCTATGCTTGCATTTTGATGTTTTTTATTGGAGCACCTATTGGGGCCATCATTCGCAAAGGCGGACTGGGATTGCCTATAGTTTTTGCTATGGTAATATTTATAGTGTATCATTTTATCAATGTTTTTGGAAAAAAAGTAGCTCAAGAAGACGGCATCACTCCTTTTTTAGGGGCGTGGATGTCATCCTTACTTTTAACACCTTTTGCATTATTACTAACCTACAGAGCTACGAACGATATCGGGTTAATGTTAAACTTTGATTGGATTACAGCTCCCTTTCAAAAATGGTTTGCAACAAAAGAAGAAAAAGGAAAAACTCAAATAGTCGATTTAAATTCAGTTACCCTTACACCGGATGAAGATTGGGAAAAACTAAACAGTTTATCAGATGAATCCCTAGTTCAAACTGTAAAAAATGCCAAACAATTTGACTATACTGAAACGTTTCGATTAAAAGCTTTAAAAATATTAGAAACTAGAGGTATCACACAACAAGATTTGGCCAAGAGTGGAGATTTAAGAAATGAAGAATATGAAAAACTAACTTCACTTTACAGTCAATTTAAATCCCAAAATCAAATCACTTTTATATGTTATTTGCTTGCAATGATTTTGAGCGGAACAATGGTGCCTATATTGATTGTTTTTGGTATTGTTAATCTAATTGTTTTCTATATTTTCTTATACAAAATCCATCAAACTTTGGAAAGTATGAGTCGAATATCCGGAAAACCCCTAGATATTTCAATCTGGATAACCTTTTTAGTGGGATTTCCCTTTTTTATATTCCTATATTATTACAACCGAAATCAAGTAAAAGCATTCATATCACAATACCGAAAATAAATACATCATGTCAGAGAAAATTCAGCTCAATACTATAGAAGAGGCAATTGAAGATATACGTCAAGGGAAAGTTATTATTGTTGTAGATGACGAAGATCGAGAAAATGAAGGCGATTTTTTAGCTGCAGCCGATAAAGTTACTCCTGAGATGATAAATTTCATGGCAATGCATGGCCGTGGTCTCATTTGTGTACCCTTAACCGAAAGCAGATGTAAAGAATTAGAGTTACATGCAATGGTAACCAATAATACCGATCATATGGAAACGGCATTTACAGTATCTGTAGATCTCAAAGGTCATGGTGTTACAACCGGAATTTCTGCTGGAGATAGAGCCAAAACCATTCAAGCACTTGTAAATCCGGATTGCAAACCTTATGATTTAGCACGTCCAGGTCATATTTTTCCATTAATTGCCAAGCAAGGAGGCGTTTTAAGAAGAACAGGACATACCGAGGCCGCAATTGATTTTGCTCGATTAGCCGGATTTAATCCGGCTGGTGTTATTTGTGAAATTATGAATGAAGACGGTACTATGTCGCGACTTCCTGAATTAATTGAGGTAGCCAAAAAATTTGATTTAAAACTAGTATCAATTGAAGATTTGGTAGCCTATAGAATGCAACACGATAGTTTGATACAGAAAAAAGAAGATTTTGAAATGGTTACCCGTTTTGGAAAATTCAGATTGAGAGCCTACCTTCAAACTACCAACAAACAGGTTCATATTGCTTTAACAAAAGGAAGTTGGAATCAAGGTGATCCCGTTTTAACTCGAATCAATTCTAAGCAAGTAAACAATGATATTTTAGAAACTTTGACTAATAATTCCGACAGAAGATTGGAAGCCATGTTTGCTCGTATTTCCGATGAAGGTAAAGGTGCAATACTTTTTATCAACCAAGAGATCCCTTCAATTGAATTACTAAAACGTATAGGTGAACTCAAAGAACTTCAGGAAGATGGCCAAATGAAAGCACCTCCTATCAAAATGGATTCAAAAGATTTTGGAATTGGAGCTCAAATTTTACATGATTTAGATATTTCAAAAATTCGTTTACTTTCAAATTCTGAACAAACAAAAAGAGTAGGTATGATTGGATACGGACTGGAAATTACAGAATACGTTCCTTTTTAATTTTTTTTGATTACCTATTTTACACTAAGTAAAAGAATATGAAACCGTTATAAAAAAAGATTGTTTTTCAATACTTTTTTAAAAGAGAAACGCTTGCATAAACAAAAAAACATGCTATATTTGCACTCGCAATCGCAAAATGATTGCGGTTTATTGGAGAAATGGCAGAGTGGTCGATTGCGGCAGTCTTGAAAACTGTTGACTGTAACAGGTCCGGGGGTTCGAATCCCTCTTTCTCCGCCAGTAGAAATACAAATTGAATTAAAACCCTTAAAATCGTATGATTTTAAGGGTTTTTTCTTTTTAATTCTTATCAAATCATTCATTCATACGTGAACCTAAAGGGATAAAATAGGTTACCCTAAACAAACTCTAATCAGGGTAACCGAATTTTGTTTCAGACTAGTATTTACAGGGTTTTACAGCTAGTTCAACAACCCGTTTAGAAGTTGTACATCTTGTAGATTAGTCCTTACGAAGTTAAATTTAATAACAACTAAAAAAGGTCACCACCATGAAAACAAAAGTTTCTATTCTCTTTTACGCTAAGAGAGCAAAAGCCAATGCAAACGGATTAGTTCCAATCTACACACGAATTACAATTGATGGCAAACGAATCGAATTAAGCACCAATCGATTTGTAGAAATCTCCAAATGGTCTTCAGAAGCGGGTAAAATGAAAGGAACTTCAGTTGAAGCAAGTTCAATAAATAGACATCTTGATTTACTTAGAGGTCAAATTAGGGAAATTGAGATGGAATTTATCCATAGAAAAATATTGATAACAACAGAAAGTTTTAAAAGCAAACTATCTGGAAAAGATGAGCGTCCAAGAATGCTCGTTCCCATCTTCCAAGATCACAACAACAAAATAAAAGAATTGGTTGGTAAAGAATACGCACCAGGAACATTAGAACGCTACACTACTTCACTCAAGCATACTATCGAATTTATGCAATGGAAATACAAGATATCCGATATTGATATTAAGAAGATTGATCATGCCTTCATAACCGATTACGAGTTTTGGTTGAGAAGCGTTAGGAACTGTTCAAATAACACTACAGTAAAGTACATCAAAAATTTTTATAAAATAATCAAAATCTGTTTAAATAATGATTGGCTCGATAAAAATCCTTTCGCAAATTATAAATCCAAAGTCAAAGAGGTTGAACGAGTTTTTTTAACTGAGAACGAATTACAATCCATAATCGAAAAAGATTTCAAAACAGAAAGGCTGTCTTTAGTCAGAGATATTTTTCTATTTAGCTGCTTTACCGGTTTAGCATACATAGATGTCAAAAACTTAACAAAATCACATATAAGCTATGGAATTGATGGTGAAAAATGGATTTTCACACACAGACAAAAAACGGAAAGTGCCTCTAAGATTCCAATTCTTCCGGTAACTCAAATGATAATCGAGAAATACGAGAATCATCCACAATGCTTAAATAATGGTCGCCTCCTCCCTATCCTATCCAATCAAAAAATGAATGCCTATTTGAAAGAAATAGCAGCAATATGTGAAATCGAAAAAGAGCTAACCTTTCATATTGCTCGACATACCTTTGCAACAACTGTAACCCTTACAAACGGAGTCCCTATTGAAAGTGTAAGTAAAATGCTTGGGCATAAAAACTTGAGAACCACACAACACTATGCAAAAGTTTTGGATAGAAAAGTGAGTGAGGATATGCTTATTTTAAAACAAAAACTCTCAAAGCTTCCAATTTCTAAAATTTCCAATGGTCAAAAAAAGATAATGTAAAGTTTTTTTATATTTTAGTAATTCCAAAAACAACATTAGTAATTAAAAATCGAACACCACAAAATTTTAGTTACTAAAAGTACTCTTTTTGCCTATAAAAAAAAGCGACCCTTGAGAGGCCGCTTTGAATGTTTTCACAACGGAATAATCCTTATTGTGAATTGCTTCAAAATTGTAGTACAATAATACAAATTAATTTTTAAATATACATTACGGATTTCCGTAAAACACATTTTTTTCTTTTATATACATTGCAAAATAAACCATTTTTATGAAAAAAATATTAGGATTAGATTTAGGAACAAACAGCATTGGATGGGCTTTAATAGAACAAGATTTTGAAAACAAACAAGGTAAAATTCTTGGAATGGGTAGTCGTGTTATCCCGATGGGAGCAGAATTAAGTAAGTTTGAACAAGGACAAGCTCAAACTAAAAATGCTAACAGAAGAATAGCAAGAGGAACGAGGAAACTCAATAAAAGATATAAACAGAGAAGAAATAAACTGATTTATATTTTGCAAGAACTTGGAATGCTACCTGATCAAATTAAGCTGGTAAATGACTTTTCAAATCCAAATAAATTAGATAAAATTTCAATACTTCCAATTTCTAAAAATCAACATCAGTTAACGGCTTTTGATTTACTAGAATTGCGTGTAAAAGCATTGACTGAAAAAATTGAATTGAAAGAACTAGGTAAAATTATTTATAAATACAATCAATTAAGAGGTTATTCTGGAGGTAATTCAGAACCAGAAAAAGAAGATAATAATGATGATGAAAGCGAAGAAAAAGAAAAAAGAAATGAGAGTTTGGTGGTTTTTTCCAAAGTTCTCTCATTAGGATTGCTGGAAGAAGTTATCATAAATAAGAAAAAACTAAATAAAAGAAAAATTTCGATTGAAACGGAAGACGGAATCATTGAGGGTGAAACTTTTTTGGACAGTTTAAAAGAAGATGATTCTTTAGAGCTTCAGGTTAATATTCGTCGTGCTAAGTCAGGAGATACTATTACCATAAAACTTCCCAACAAAACAAGTTGGAGAAAGAAAATGGAAAATATCGAGAAACAATTAGCTGATAAATCAAAGGAACTCGGTCGAGAATATTTTATCTCAGAACTGTTGTTCGATATTCTAAAAGAAAATAAATGGTCAAAAATCCGCAACAATGTGATTTTGCGTTCTCGCTATGAATCGGAGTTTGAAGCAGTTTGGAAAGAACAATCGAAATATTATCCATTTCTAAACAATTTAGAAATGGATAGATTACAAAAAATAGTGGAATTCATATTTCCAGGACAAAAAGAAAGTCAGGAAAAGCTACGAAAAACAGGATTAGAAAAAGGTCTAAAGTATGTTATTAAAAATCAGGTTGTATTTTATCAAAGAGAATTAAAAGATCAATCGGATTTAATTTCTAACTGTCGTTTTGAACCGACTGAAAAAGTAGTAGCTAAAAGTCATCCTGTTTTTCAGGAATATAAAATTTGGGAGCAGATAAATAAACTAGTCATTAATACAAAAATTGAAAATGGGGTAAATCGAAAAGGTGAAATCAGATACAAGTATATTGACAGACCAATTCCAACAGCTCTAAAAGAGTGGTTATATGAAGAACTGCAAAGCAAAAAAGAGGTTTCTTTTAGTCCAATACTTAATAAACTCAAAAAAGAATTTAATCTGAGAGAGAATGTAGATTTTCTTAACGGAATGAATGTCAAAGACAAGTTAAAAGGAAATGATACAAAAGCAATTCTGCAAAAAACTTTAGGAGAACTGTGGAATGTATTTCTTTTGGATGATTTTAAAAAGCAAGTGGAACTTTGGGAAATACTTTATAATGGGAAGGGGAATGAATATGATTTGACAAGTGATAGAACTTCTAGAATATTAGCTTTTATCGAAAAATATTCACAAGACTTGGAAAATAAGGATGCAATTGCGATTAAGATGTCTAAAATAAAGTTCAGTAGAAATTATTCTAACCTTAGCCTTAAAGCAATTGAAAATATTTTACCATTGGTAAGAGCGGGAAAGTATTTTGATCAAAATTTTTCTGATACATTAAAAGATAAAATCATTAAACTTCTGAATGAAAATGTTGAAGATCCATTTGAAAAGTCTGCTCAGGAATTTTTAGACAAAAATCAGGATGTTTTAACTGGTGGAGGCATAGTAAATGCTATTGCAACCATATTGGTTTATGATAAGCATACTGCTAAAGAATATTCTAAAGATGAGTTAATTAAAGAATATACACAGATTTCAAGATTAAAACAAGGAGAACTAAGAAATCCTTTAGCGGAACAAATAATTAATGAGGCATTAATTATTGTAAGAGATATTTGGAAAAAATATGGTTTTAAGCCGGATGAAATAAGAGTAGAGCTGGCGAGGGAGCTTAAAAATAATGCGGTTGAACGTGGTAAAATTTATTCTGCAAATTTAAGAAGTCAGAAACATAATGCGGAAATCAGAAATAAATTGATTGAACTTAAACAGGAGATTTCAATTGCAAATATTGAAAAATATAAATTGTGGGTCTCTCAAGAAAACTTGCAGGAAGCATATCTTAAAAACTATAATGATCCGTCCAAATCTGAAATAGAAAAGTTAAAACTTTGGGAATCTCAAGGTCATATATCACCATATACAGGACAGCCAATTCCGCTTTCTGAACTGTTTAATCGTGAAAGATATGATGTTGATCACATCATCCCACAATCAAGATATTTTGATGATTCCCTTTCCAATAAAGTGATTTGTGAAAAATCCATCAATAATGAAAAGGGAAACAGAACTTCTATGGAATATTTCGAGGTAGGTTCAGTAAATTACCAAATTTTTACAAAAGATCAGTTTATAGATCACGCAAACAAATATTTTTCAGGAAAAAAAAGAAGAAACCTTTTGGCAACTTCCATACCAGAAGATCCTATACAAAGACAGATAAAAGACACTCAATATATTTCCATCCGTATCCGTGAAGAATTGAACAAAATTGTTGGGAACGAAAATGTAAAAACTACAACTGGAGGAGTTACAGACTATCTTAGAAATCATTGGGGGTTAACAGATAAATTTAAAGTTTTACTTAAAGAAAGATATGAAGTTATAGTACCTAAACTTGCTCAATTAGAATATGATAATTATAAGAAAGAAATTGAAAACAAGGTTAAAGAATATGAAAAAGCTGGTGTTGAATTTAATGAACCTATTTTAGATGAAGAAACTTTTATTAAGAAATTCAAAAACGAGTTTATTAGAAAGAAAAACAATAAACTAATAATAAAAGGCTGGAGTAAAAGAATAGATCATAGACATCACGCAATGGACGCCCTTGTTATAGCTTGTACGCAAGCTGCGCATATCAAAAGACTAAATGATCTCAATCAAGTTCTGAAAGAATGGTTAGATAAAAACAAAGAAAAATTCTTTCCTAGCTTTAGTGGTACTAAAACAGAATTGCTTGACGAAGTACTGAATTCAGAAGAAGAAAAAAGAAGAGAAATATTTAATCAGCTGGAGAAATTCAGAGCTATAGAAATGCCATGGAATGGTTTCCCCGAAGAAGCAGAGCAAAAACTTAAAGAAATTATTGTTTCACATAAGCCTAAAGATAAACTTTTGTTGCAATATGATATTCAAGGAAATAGACAAATAAAGTTAAGAGGACAATTACACGAAGGAACTTTGTATGGTCTCTCGAATGGAAAGGAAATATATAGGATTCCAATTAATAAACTTGCAGGAAAGCAATTTGCTACAGAAAAAACAATAGAAAAAATTGTAAATCCATTTTTAAAGAAAATAATAGAGGAACATCTAAAATTTTATGGTAAAAAAGAAGAAGCGTTTTCAGCCGAAGGAATATTAGATTTAAATAAAAAACTTGCTGAACGAAAAGACGAACAAGGAAATCCAAAACCACATCCACCAATTTCAACGATAAAAATTTATTATAAAGATCCGTCAAAATCCAAAAAGAAGAAAACTAATGATGAAGATGATATTTCATTGCAAAAGTTAGACAGACAAAAATCATTTAATAATTCTCTTTATGTTAAAACGGGAGATAATTATCTATTTGCAGTGATGGAGAAAGAAGTATTTAACAAAAAATTAAAAGAGAATAAAACTGAACGTCATTACGACTTGATTACTTTTTTCGACGCAGCCAAACTTTTAAAATCTAATTTCAATGGTTCAGAAGACAAGAAAAATTTTAATACTGAAGTTTTATTTAAAAATTATTTTGAAGAAAGAAATAAAGCAAAATTACTTTTTTCTTTAAAACAAGGAGATTTTGTATATCTCCCAGATGACGATGAAGAAGTTATTTTGGATGAATCAAGTCCTTTGTTTATAGAGTATTGGAAAAATATATCAGAAAGAAGTAAGAATATTTATGTGGTTCAAAAATTTAGTGGTAAAGAAATTTATTTTCTAAAGCATACTATTGCTGATACCATTGTAAAAAAAATAGAATTTGGGTCCCAAGATTGTTATCAAAGTCTTAATGGTAAATCTATTAAAGAGTTTTGTTTCAAGATTATTTCAGACCGTTTAGGAAATATTTCAAAAGCCAAATCATGATCAAACGCACCCTTTTCTTCGGTAACCCCGCTTATTTAAGTACTAAAAATGAGCAATTGTTGGTTTCCTATCCACAAAAGGAACTGGAATCCAAAACGGTGGCTATAGAAGATATCGGGGTGATTGTTTTAGAAAACCAACAAATAACGATTACCATTGGATTATTAGAAAAACTGATCCACAATAATGTGGCAGTAATTAATTGTGATCAACAGCATATGCCTGTAGGATTATTAATGCCTTTGAGTGGGCACAGTGAGCAAACCGAACGATTCAAACATCAAATTAATGCTTCTCTCCCACTCAAAAAAAACTTATGGCAACAAACAATATGTGCCAAAATAATGAATCAAGCAGGTCTACTGAAAGAAAAAGGAATTCCTGCCCGAAAGATGGAGCTATGGTCAAAAGAGGTTACTTCTGGGGATAGTTTAAATCATGAGTCGAGAGCTGCAGTTTATTATTGGTCAAAACTTTTTGGAGATGAAAATTTTAACCGAAGTCAAAAAGGAAAAGCACCGAATAATTTATTGAATTATGGATATGCAATTTTGCGTGGCATCACTGCACGAGCCTTGGTAAGTTCGGGTATGTTGCCCACGTTAGGTATTTTTCATCGCAATAAGTACAATGCTTATTGTTTGGCGGATGACATTATGGAACCCTATAGGCCTTATGTGGATTTGATTGTAAGTCATATAGTAGAGACAGAAGATAACTATGATGAATTGACGGTTGATTTAAAGAAGCAGTTATTGAGTGTGGCCAGTATCGATGTGCAATTGGATGGGAAAAGTAGCCCATTGATGGTGGCCATGAGCAGAACGACTAATTCCCTTTATGAGTGTTTTGAGGGAAGTTCTCGAAAAATCTTATACCCGGTTTATGTATGATCAACACTATACCCGCTTAAATCAGTACAGAAGTTTGTGGATACTTGTATTTTTTGATTTGCCCACAGAAACGCGAAAAGAGCGAAAAATGGCCAGTGGATTTCGTAAGAAATTATTGGACGATGGTTTTAGTATGTTTCAATTTTCAATTTACATGCGGTTTTGTGCAAGCCGTGAAAATGCAGAAGTACATACAAAAAGAATCAAAAACAATCTTCCGGAGCTCGGAAAAATTGGTGTCATGCAAATTACGGATAAACAATTTGGCATGATGGAACTTTTTTATGGAAAAAAACCGGTCGAACCTGAAAAACCTTCTCAACAATTGGAATTATTTTAAATAAAATAGAATTTAAATTTTACTCGTTTAGGATTAATTCATAAATAAAACTCCTTTTTTTTAAATTTCTATACCTTTATCTAACTCGCAACCTATCAGGCTATTATAAGCCAATAGGTTGCGAACAATAGATAAAAGTACAATTTTGAAAGCAATTCACAACTTATAATCAGAAAAGGTGTGTTATCTACTTGTTGCGAACAATAGATAAAAGTACAATTTTGAAAGCAATTCACAACGTTAATGGTTGTGAATCAAACCTGTCGTTTGTTGCGAACAATAGATAAAAGTACAATTTTGAAAGCAATTCACAACGTGTAGATAATTGGTGCACCATCTTTTATCGTTGCGAACAATAGATAAAAGTACAATTTTGAAAGCAATTCACAACAGGATTGCACAATGTTATCATTGAAGCCAAGTTGCGAACAATAGATAAAAGTACAATTTTGAAAGCAATTCACAACAACGCATTGAGATGCTTCATCAATAAAAGGTTGCGAACAATAGATAAAAGTACAATTTTGAAAGCAATTCACAACTTAGATCAGTTTCAGATACACGCTTACAATGTTGCGAACAATAGATAAAAGTACAATTTTGAAAGCAATTCACAACATCTCTCTTGATTGCCTCTTCGTTAACTAAGTTGCGAACAATAGATAAAAGTACAATTTTGAAAGCAATTCACAACCTATT
>NZ_DAIOUN010000020.1:0-1432 GCF_036759525.1 Flavobacterium sp.
GTAACTAGAACATACGATGTAACCGCACCAGCTATTGTATCTATCTCTGATTATAGGTTAGAAGGATGTAACGCAGCTTGGCCACAATTAACTACTACATGGAGCGACAACTGTTCAGCAGGAGGTTCTGTTAGTGGCGTAGCCGGCGATGTAGTTACTTCAGAAGACGGATGTACTCAAAGTCGTACTTACACCTTTAGTGTAACAGACGATTGTGGAAACAGTGCAAGTGTAAGCACCGTAGTAACTAGAACATACGATGTAACACCTCCAACATTTGTTGGAACATTACCTCAAAATATTACAGTTGAATGTGATAGTGTTCCGGTTGCAGAAGTGTTAACTGCTATTGATAATTGCGGTATTGCAACTGTACTTCCTGTTCTTGAAACTAGAATAGATGGGGATTGTGATTTTAGTTACACTATTATCAGACTATGGAAAGCTACTGATTTATGTGGCAACTTTATTATTCATAAACAAATCATTGAAGTAATAGATTCAACAGATCCTACTATTGTTTCTGTTCCAGATTATAGGTTAGAAGGATGTAACGCAGCTTGGCCACAATTAACTACTACATGGAGCGACAACTGTTCAGCAGGAGGTTCTGTTAGTGGCGTAGCCGGCGATGTAGTTACTTCAGAAGACGGATGTACTCAAAGTCGTACTTACACCTTTAGTGTAACAGACGATTGTGGAAACAGTGCAAGTGTAAGCACCGTAGTAACTAGAACATACGATGTAACCGCACCAGTTATTGTTGGAATTGGAGATGATATTATTGTAGATTGTTCTCCTAATGATGATGACGTTTGTAGAAAATCATTCATTAACAATGTTTGTTGGACAACACCTGCAATTAGTCATTATGTTTTAGGTTTACCAACTTGTTTGAGAGCATCAGACGTAGAAGGAGTTTATATTAATGGTCAATTGTATCAGGATTGGACAATTGGAAACGATCCAACTTGTAATGTGTATGGTTTAAAATGGGATAATTTAGAGTTAGGTGATAATCAATGTGCGGAGTTCAAAGTTGTGTTTAAAAACAGCTACCCATTATCTGCATCTACAGGATATATTAAAGCTGGACCTAATTGTAATTCAACTTCAGCTAATGGACCTTCGTCTTGTGACAGATGTTCAACTTCAACACCTGAATTTGATACCCCAACTTTAATAGACTGTGATCCAAATGCAGTTTTAACCTTTGTGGATAGCGGAGAATTAGATGCATGTGGTTTAGGAACATTAACCAGAACTTGGACTGCGACAGATGCTTGTGGTAACTCTTCAACCGAATCTCAGTCTATTATAATTAGAGATATTGATGTACCAACTATTAGTGGCGTTGAGGCTTCCTACACAGTTGAGTGTCCAACACAAGCGGTATTCAGTATGCCAACGGCTTCAGATGCTTGTGATGCTA
>NZ_DAIOUN010000020.1:1532-44458 GCF_036759525.1 Flavobacterium sp.
TGGTTTAGGAACTGTAACCCGAACTTGGACTGCAACAGATTGTGCCGGAAACAGTACGACAGCTTCTCAAACTATCACTATTCAGGATACAACAGATCCGATAATCAGTGGCGTTGAGGCTTCCTACACAGTTGAATGTCCAACACAAGCGGTATTCAGTATGCCAACGGCTTCAGATGCTTGTGATGCTAATGTAAGTTTGACTCACGTTGATAGTGAAGATTTAGATGCTTGTGGTTTAGGAACTGTAACCCGAACTTGGACTGCAACAGATTGTGCCGGAAACAGTGCAACAGCTTCTCAAACTATCGCTATTCAAGACACAACAGATCCAATCATCAGTGGAGTAGAGGCTTCATATACAGTTGAGTGCCCAACACAAGCGGTATTCAGTATGCCAACAGCTTTAGATGCTTGTGATGCTAATGTAAGTTTAACTCATGTAGATAGCGAAGATTTAGATGCTTGTGGTTTAGGAACTGTAACCAGAACTTGGACAGCTACAGATTGTGCCGGAAACAGTGCGACAACTTCTCAAACTATCACTATTCAAGATACTACCGCTCCAGTTGTAACTAGTGCAAATAATTTGACTGTTGAATGCGACGGTTATGGGAATATATCAGATCTTGAATCTTGGTTAGCAAATAACGGTGGAGCATCAGCTACTGATTCTTGTAGTGATGTAACTTGGACCAATAATTTCGATGGTTTTGAAGGAATATGTGGAAGTATTGTGGTAGAATTTACAGCTACAGATTGTGCAGGTAATTTTGAAACAACTTCGGCTATATTTACCATTAATTCTAAACCCATTACAATTAGTTGTCCACAGAATTACACACCATCTTGTGAAACAGATTTTAATGCTGCTTTTGCACAATGGATTGCTGGATTTACTTATAGTGGAGGTTGTGGTCAATTGACTGCTACAGACTTGAGTGGGTTAGTATTACCTGGAGCAGGACAAACATTAACTGTTGTATTCCAAGTAATGGATGAGTGTGGTTCAATGGTTGAGCGTACAGCGACTTTCACAACACCAGAGTGTTTTGATGGATGTACAATTGGATACTGGAAAAACCATACCAACAGATGGTGTTCTGCTTACAGTCCTTCTACTTTGTATGGAAGTGTGTTTGTAAATGCACCATCTACATTAGCCTCAAGAACTCTGTTACAAGTGTTGAATCTTGGTGGTGGAGGTGTAAATAATTTGGGTCGTCAATCAGTAGCAGCATTGTTAAATGCTTGTCATGTTGACATCAATTATCCAACACCATACAATACAACCGCTTCAATTATTAACGCTGTAAATGCTGCATTCTTAGCTGGAGGAAATACTCCGGGTAACTTAGCTTCACAATTAGATGCGTTAAATAACACCGGTTGTCCGTTGGGTGGATCAAGTGCTACAAATGATAGCGGTTCAGTTTCAAGACTTACAGCAGGTTTTGATGCCTATCCGGTTCCATTTGAGAATGAACTAACAGTGAAATATAATTTCAATTATAAATCAGATGTTACGATAGAATTGTTTGACTTAAGAGGTTCATTATTGTATTCTTTACATGATAAAGAAGCTTTCGAAAACAAAGAAGTTAGATTGAATTTTAACTTTATCAGAGAAAGTGGTCAAGTTTATTTGTTAAGAATAACTACAAACCAAGGAACTGAAGTTAAAAAGATTATATCGAAATAATTAACAGTTAGCATTATTTCAAAGGAGACACGCAAGTGTCTCCTTTTTTTTGGTTTTAAAATTTTACCTTTGTATGGTAAATTTTATAAGATGGATTTTTTATTTGTTGTAATTGGATTAATTCTTTTAGTTTTTGGTGGAGATTGGTTGCTAAAATCAGCTGTAGGAATGTCATTACGGTTGAATGTGCCCAAAATTGTAATAGGTATGACTGTCGTATCATTTGCCACTTCAGCACCAGAGTTGATTGTAAGTGTTAAGTCGGCGTTAGATGGCTTTCCAGATATTGCATTAGGTAATGTTGTGGGTTCAAATATTGCCAATATTGGTCTTATTTTAGGTCTTGTAATGATAATTAGTGAAATGAAAATTGATTTCACTTTTTTTAAGTCAGATTGGCCTGCTATGATGATTGCTTCTATTTTACTCTACATTATGTTGTTTTTTGGTGGAGATATTAGTAGGATAGAAGGTGGAGTATTATTTGTTCTGCTTATCGGTTTTGTGCTTTTGTTACTAAAAAATAAACCAGACACAACAGATGAAGAAATACCATTAGATGAAACTATGACTACAGCAAAAGTAATTTGGTTTCTAGTAATTGGTGGTTTGGCTTTATGGGGTGGTTCGGAGCTATTAATTAAAGGAGCAGTAAATATTGCTCAGTTATTTGGGGTTTCTGACAGAGTTATAGCAGTAACAGTTGTAGCAATTGGAACGAGTATCCCTGAATTGGCTGCGTCAATAATTGCGGCTTTAAAAAAGGAGAGTTCTATATCTATTGGTAATGTAATTGGCTCTAATATTTTTAATATTCTATCAGTTCTTGGGATTGCTTCATTAATACATCCAATAAAATTAGTTGATACGCAATTAATGACTTTTGATATTTTATGGATGCTTTTTTTTGCCTTTATATTGCTTCCGCTTGTGGCCATGCCTAAAAAAGGATTTTTAGATAGACGTGCCGGAATTGTGTTGGTTTTTTCATATGTATTGTTTGTTTATCTAACGTTTAATTAATTTTTTTATTAACAACCCCTAAAAAAATAGGGGTATATGTAATTTTTTTAATATTTAATTGTATTTTTGACCTCAAAATAATGGGGTTAAACTTTAATATTAAAAAAATATGTCAACATTTCGCTTTCAAGCATTAAATCAAACTACAAACAGAAAGCCTGTTAAAGTTGAGGAATTAGGCAGAAAATCTGAAATTTTCGGTTCGAATGTATTCAACGAAAAGGCAATGAGACAATTTCTCACTCCTGAAGCTTTAAAAGCAGTACAAAATGCGGTTCAACACGGAACAAAAATTGACAGAAAGTTAGCTGATTACATTGCCATGGGAATGAAAGAGTGGGCTCTTTCAAAAGGAGTAACGCATTACACTCACTGGTTTCAACCTTTAACAGGAGCAACTGCAGAAAAGCATGATGCTTTCTTTGAAACTTCATTTGATGGTTCTGACCCTGTTGAAAAATTTGGCGGTAGCCAATTGGTACAACAAGAACCCGATGCTTCTAGTTTTCCAAATGGGGGTATAAGAAACACTTTTGAAGCAAGAGGTTATACGGCTTGGGACCCCACTTCACCAGCCTTTATATATGGTACAACTTTATGTATTCCAACTGTTTTTGTTTCTTATACAGGTGAAGCTTTAGATTACAAAACACCTCTATTGAGAGCCTTAAGTGCCATTGATGATGCTGCTACAGAAGTTGCAAAATATTTTGATAAAAATGTAAAAAAAGTAACGCCAACTTTGGGTTGGGAACAAGAGTATTTTTTGATAGATTCTGCTTTAGCCAATTCAAGACCTGATATATTACTTACCGGAAGAACTTTATTGGGCCACACTTCTGCAAAAGGACAACAATTGGAAGATCATTATTTTGGATCAATACCCACACGTGTTCTTAACTATATGAGAGATTTGGAAAACGAATGTATGCTTCTTGGAATCCCTGTGAAAACGAGACACAATGAGGTAGCTCCTAATCAATTTGAATTAGCTCCTATTTTTGAAGAAACGAATTTAGCCGTTGACCATAACTCACTTTTAATGGATGTGATGTCAAAAGTTGCAGAGCGACATGATTTTACAGTTCTTTTTCATGAAAAACCGTTCAAAGGCGTAAATGGTTCAGGTAAGCATAACAACTGGTCATTGGCTACAGATACCGGAATAAATTTATTAAGCCCGGGTAAAACACCAATGAGTAATCTTCAATTTCTTACTTTCTTTATCAACACCATTAAAGCAGTTCATTCCTATGAAGAACTACTTCGTGCTGCTATCGCATCGGCTAGTAATGATCATAGATTAGGGGCCAACGAAGCACCTCCTGCCATCATCTCTGTTTTCATTGGTCAACAATTAACCAAAGTATTAGAAGAATTAGAAGGGGTGTCCAAAGGGAAATTATCACCGGAAGAGAAAACCGATTTAAAATTGAATGTAGTAGGTAAATTGCCCGATGTTCTTTTAGATAATACCGATAGAAATAGAACGTCTCCTTTTGCCTTTACCGGAAATAAATTTGAATTTAGAGCTGTTGGATCTTCAGCCAATTGTGCCAATGCTATGACGACATTAAATTCTATTGTAGCCAAACAATTAAAAGATTTTAAAGTAGAGGTTGATACTTTGGTAGAACAAAAAGGGTTAAAGAAAGACGAGGCCATTTTTAACGTACTAAGAGAATATATCAAACAAACTAAAGCTATTCTGTTTGAAGGAGATGGCTACAGCGAGGCATGGGAAAAAGAAGCGAAAAAAAGAGGGTTAAGTAATCACAAAACTACTCCGGAAGCTTTGAAAGCAAAAATTTCTTCTAAAGCTATTGAATTATTTGAAGAATTAGGTGTAATGAATCATGTTGAAGTAGAGGCCCGTTATGAAATTGAATTGGAAGAATACACAAAGAAAATTCAAATTGAAGGTAGAGTTTTAGGAGATATTGCGAGAAATCATGTAATTCCTACTGCAATTCGATACCAAAATATATTGATAGAAAATGTAAGAGGGTTAAAAGAAATTTTCGGAAAAGAATTTGATAAAATTGCCAAAGAACAAATTAGTCTTATTAAAGAAATTTCATCTCATATTGAAGGAATCAATTCTAATGTTGAAGCCATGACTGAAGAAAGAAAAAAGGCAAACGCCTTAAACTCTGCCGAAAAAACAGCCCATGCTTACTGCTTTAAAGTTAAGCCTTATTTTGATGTCATTCGTTCTCATTCTGATAAATTAGAATTGTTAATAGACGATGAAATATGGACCCTAACCAAATATAGAGAACTATTGTTCACTAGGTAAGGTTAAAAACAACTTCTCCCCAAGAAGTTGTTTTTTTTATAAATTTTTAGTTCAAAATGTGTTTGTGTTAAATTATTTCATATTTTAGTTCTCGTTTTAATACAACACCTCATACTTTAAAAAAGTTTGAGAAATTATAAAAACTAAATTTCCAACAAATAACCACTAAAAAAGAGTAGGATAACTTTTGTTATCCTGCTTTTTTTTTAATTGAAATTATTTTATAATTTTTACGTTTATAAATGTAATACATGAAAAATTTCTATTTCTACATATTCATAATCTTCATAAATACCACTTTGGTGGCACAAGAACAAGCTTCTTTTTACTTTGATTCTAATAAATTTGAATTAAAAGATAATGAAATTCAAAAACTAAACGAGTGGATTTCTACTCACAAAGAAGTGAAAATTGTTGCGATAAATGGTTATACTGACGAAGACGGAAGCATCGGTTTTAATGATACATTAGCACAAAAACGAGTAGATTTTATTTATAAACTGGTAAAAGATAAAGTCAAAATTCGTGAAGATTTTAAAACCCGTAGTTTCGGAAAATTACACCAACAATCCAATAACAAAGCTGAAAACAGAAGGGTTACCCTTTATTATCTTGAAACAAAAGATTTAGCTCGTGAAGATGAAATTTTAGGAATTAAGAAAGAAGAAGTTGTGACGAAACCTAAACCAAAAAAACAATTTCCGGAAGCTATTGTAATTCAAAATCCAAATGGAACAGAGTCTACTTTTGAATTAAATGTAGCATTCATGCAACAAATAGACTCCGCTAAACCCGGCGACAAATTAAAATTAGAAAACCTCAATTTCCAATTGAATACTTTTGCAATTGTCAATGAAAGTCGTGGAAAACTTTATGAATTACTTTTAGTAATGCAACAAAATCCAGATTTAGTAATTGATATTCAAGGGCATTTATGCTGCATGTCAATAGATAGAACCAATCTTTCAACCCAACGTGCAAAAGCAATTAGTAATTTTTTAAGAATAAACGGAATTGATAGTTCAAGAGTTACCTACCAAGGTTTTGGCAGTAGCCAACCCATTTATCCTTTGCCAGAAAAAAATGAAGAAGAAAGAGCCGCCAATCGCAGAGTAGAAATTGAAATTATTAAAAATTGAAAGTCTTATTTTTCTTTTGTTTATTCTTCTCATTTCTTCAAGCTCAAGAATCAAAAACACTTTATTTTGATTTTGCAAAAGAAATGCCCAATGCCATTTCTTTAAATCATTTTGAACAATGGATTTCAATGCAATCTAATATTGAAATTCTAACAATAGCGGGTTATTGTGATTCTGTTGATACCAATTTGTCAAACAAGAAGCTTGCTTCAAAAAGAATTTTAAATGTTTTAAATTTATTAAAATCAAAAGATTGTAGAATTGCTAACAATTTAATTCAAAATGTTCTTGGAGAAGATTTTGAACAATCTAAAATTCAAGCAGAAAATCGAAAAGTAACGTTTACTTATAGAATTTTGGATGAATCAATCACTGAAACGGAACCGATAGTAGATGAAAATCCCAAAGAAGAATCGCTTGTTGAGAAAATTGAAAAGGAAAGAATTTCTCTCATAGACAAGTTTGAAATGGCGAAAATTGGGGATAAAATTGTGATTCATAATATTCATTTTCAATTTAATTCAGAAGTCATTATCCCGGAATCAGAACCTTTAGTAGAACAATTGTTGCTAATTATGGAGTTAAATCCAAATTTAGAAATTAAAATTTACGGACATATTTGTTGTAATCCTGATCCCAAAGACACCAAATTATCGTTCAGAAGAGCTTTCAAAATTTATAATTATTTGATAAACAACGGTATTCAACTCCGAAGATTAGCTTATAAAGGATTTGGAAGTAATCAACCAATATATCCAATTCCTGAAAACAATGAAGAAGAAAGAATTGCCAATCGAAGAGTTGAAATTGAAATTGTAAAAAAATGAAATTAATAAACTGTATATTTTTGGTCTTAAGTTTTATACCGCTCTCTGCTCAGGAGAAACTGGATATTTATTTTGATTTCAATAAATCAAACCCAAACTCAAAATCAATTCAAGTTTTAAATGATTGGATAAAACAAAATCCGTTAGCCGAAGTTTATATGATAGAAGGATATTGTGATACTGTTGATTCAAAAATTTACAATCTAAAATTAGCTAATCGCAGAATTCATTCGGTAGAAAATATTTTGAAAATCAATAAAATTAAAATATTTGATGAATTAGAAAGAATTCCATATGGTGAAGTTTTTGATTTTTCTATCCATCAAAGTGAAAATAGGAAAGTAACTTTTTGGTTTCGAAACACAACTGAAAATAAATCAGTAGCCCATTCTGTAAACTTAGCCCAAAAAAATCAATTTTTTGAACTCAAAGGATTGAACTTTTATGGTGGAAGCGATAAAATACTACCCCAATCTTTCCCCGTTTTAGAAGATTTGTTACAAGTTTTGCTGAAAAATCAAAATTTAAAAATTGAAATTCACGGACATATATGCTGTTTTACCAATGATACGGAAGAAATTTCATTGCTAAGAGCTCAAGCCGTATACAAGTATTTAGTTGCAAATGGTATTGATGAGCTTCGTCTTTCTTACAAAGGATTTGGAAGTTCTAAACCGGTTTATCCGTTACCGGAAAAAAATGAAGAAGAACGAGTTGCTAATCGTAGAGTAGAAATTCTCATTCTTGAAAAATAATAATTTCTCATGGGTTTTACATTGTGACATTTTCACATTAATCCTATCTTTGCCCAACACAACAACACAACTATGAGTTCGGATACCAGCAAACGTTATGCCCTTCGCGGAGTTTCTGCCGCCAAAGAAGATGTGCATAATGCCATCAAAAACATTGATAAAGGATTATTTCCCAAAGCTTTTTGCAAAATTGTTCCCGATTATTTAACCGGAGATGAGGAATATTGTCTCTTAATGCACGCTGATGGTGCCGGGACAAAATCGTCGTTAGCCTATTTATATTGGAAAGAAACAGGCGATATTTCGGTGTGGAAAGGTATTGCTCAAGATGCCCTGATTATGAATATTGATGATTTGCTTTGCGTGGGAGCAACAGATAATATTATGCTTTCCTCCACCATTGGAAGAAATAAAAATTTAATTCCGGCTACGGTAATCTCTGCCATCATCAACGGAACGGAAGAATTAATTCAAGAATTAAAATCATTTGGTGTCACGATTTATTCCACCGGTGGTGAAACAGCCGATGTAGGTGATTTGGTTCGAACAATAATTGTCGATTCTACTGTAACTGCTCGAATGAAACGTAGTGATGTGATTGATAATGCCAACATTCAACCTGGGGATGTGATTGTGGGATTGGCCTCGTTTGGACAAGCTTCTTACGAAAAAGAATACAACGGCGGAATGGGAAGCAATGGCTTGACTTCTGCTCGTCATGATGTTTTTGCAAAGTATTTAGCCGAAAAATATCCGGAAAGTTTTGATGCTGCGGTTCCTTCTGATTTGGTTTATTCCGGTCAAGTAAAATTGACAGATGAAGTAGAAAATAGTCCTATTGATGCCGGAAAATTAGTGCTTTCACCAACACGAACCTATGCTCCAATTATCAAAGCGATTTTAGAGAAATATTCACCAAAAGAAATTCACGGCATGGTGCATTGCAGTGGCGGTGCACAAACCAAGATTTTACATTTTATTGATAATTTACATATTATCAAAGATAATTTATTTACAGTACCGCCTTTATTTAAACTGATTCAAGAACAATCCAAAACCGATTGGAAAGAAATGTATCAAGTCTTTAATTGCGGTCACCGAATGGAATTGTATGTTCCGGCCGAAATTGCAAACGATATTATCGAAATTTCAAAATCATTCAATGTTGATGCTCAAATTGTCGGCAGAGTAGAAGCATCCGAACATAAAAAATTAACCATTACGAGTGAATTTGGTACATTTGAATACTAATTCAATTACCTTTGAGCTATTACCCATAACCAATTACCATAAAAAAAATGGACTTACCAAAATTTGTTTTAGCAGACAACACCGATTATCCCGATGATATTTTTATTATCCATTTAGATTATCCTCGATTTTTAATTAATTTAAAAGATGACGAAGTAGAATTTCTAGAGGAAATTGACGAGGAAGACGAAAAAGAATTAGAAACCGAAATGGAAAAATTAATTGAATTGGCCGGAGCTTTTTATGATAGAGAGATGGAACGGTATGAGGAGTAAAAAAATGCCGTTTTAAATTCTAAAACGGCATTTTTAAAGTATTTCCAATTGTTTGTATCTACTCTCCATCAAACTTATATACTTCATTTTGTATTCTTCACTCACAAAACTTTTTGCCAAAACGGCTTCCATTTCGGGTTTGGCATACACAAAAAGTTCTAACGTATTGTCCAAAACTTTCTTGCTTAATCCACATTTTTCGTACGCAACTAAAAAATCGTGGTATTTTAATTTTCTTTTTTTGGCATTTAAAGTCAAAGCCAATTCTTCAGTATCAGCCGGATTGACAAGGGCTGTGGGTACTAAATCATAAGCCGGAGATAAACTTAAACCTTGTCCATCTTTTTCTAACAACGAGAAATTCTTTAAATGCATATCTGAATTTCCAGTGAAAAAGCTAAATAAAACCTGTTCATAAAAATTGCTCACATCCAAAAGCGGAGTGCTCGAATATTTTAAGACCAATTTTGCAACTTGCTCATGACTTCCTTTGTATTTATCTTCGGTTAATCGTTCGCTCAACTGACACATGTCTTCCATGTGAAGTTTGGTTTTTCGGGTTCGATCCACTCTTTTTGTGATGTAGCAAAGGGTTTCATCTTGCAATTTCACCAAACTATGCGGAACTACTTTTATACCGCAAACATCCGCCATATGCATGGTTGCACTTTCCAGTTCCGGTAATTGTTCGTAATGTTCCGAAGGTGGTTTGAGTATATAATCTCCATATAGCCCGACAATAGTGAGCTTTTTTGTTAGGTTTTTTTCTTCTTTTCGAAATAAACTCAACGAAACTTTCGCCTGAACTCCCGTTACTGCCATTTGACTTTGGATAACTTTTGAGGCTAACTCTTGCAGATTTTCCAAGTTGTAATTGAGCTGTGGCGTTTTTAATTGACCAAAAAAACGTTTGTTGCAGGCTTCGTGAAAATCGGATGAAGAATCAAAAAGAGGCTCATAGCAAAACAAACATCTTCTACCATAAAATGTTCCTGGTTCTTGAACTTCTAGGGTAGGATTTTCCAATCGTGCTAAATATTTCTTTTTATAGTTCTTCATTTTTTATAACACTTACAGCTCCAATGCAATCTTTGCAGCAGGTGAGGAGTAATCCCATTCGGTCTTTGTAATTTATTTTCCAATTTTTTTCGGCAAGGTCTAATAGCCATCCTTCCGGAATCAATCCATCAAAAAAAGCAAAAAGGGTTTTACTTTGATAGGGTTTTTCGGTTAAAGGCAAAGTTAAACTAACTGCTTCAGCATTTTCGCTTTTTAAATAGTCGGAATCATATTGAAATACATAGCCGTGATCAGTTTCTAAAACTGTTCCGCAGTATTTGTTTTTCATATATACTTTTCCGCTTCTATTCATTTGAAATTAATTTTTCTCGGTCCATTGGAATTGGCCCTAAGGTTTCTCCAAATAAGCGTAACACATCATTCACTTTATCCATTCGCAAGGTGTTTTTGCCTTGTTCTAAATCCCGCACAAATCGTAAACCTACTCCTGCTTTTAAAGCAAGTTCAGGTTGTGTGAGTTTATTTTGCTTGCGTTTTAGTTTGATGTGCTTACTCAAGTCGGTTAAATTTTCTCGCATATTTATACCTTTTAAGTTACAAAAATACAAAAATTTCGAAAAATCACACCATAAAAGGTATATTTTTAAATTTTATCATTTTTTTATACCTTTTATAGTATAAAAATAAAAATATTTTTAATTTTGAATTAGATAGGGTATAAAATTAGAATTCTTTAAAGTAAGTTGAAAGTAATTCCATCGCTGCCGCAAAAGGTGAAAGGGCATTGTTTTGAACGGCTTTTTTCTTTTCGTCCAAGCGTTTAGTAATTTCAGGATGCGTATAAAAATGATTTTTCAATTGTTCATTAATGGTTTCCATCATCCAATATTGATTTTGTTCTTGTCTTTTTTCTTGAAAATAGGAGTTGGATTGTGTTAATTCCAAATAATTGGAAATGGTTTTCCAAACGTCATCTATTCCCTCTTTGGTTATCGCACTACAAGTAGAAACCGTTGGCATCCAACCCGATTTTTTTGCCGGAAATAGATGTAAAGCTCGGTTAAATTCGGTTTTGGCTAGTTTGGCCTTTTTGATGTTATCGCCATCGGCTTTATTAATGACAATAGCATCGGCCATTTCCATAATGCCGCGTTTGATGCCTTGTAATTCGTCGCCGGCACCGGAAATTTTCAATAACAAAAAGAAATCAACCATACTGTGAACCGCAGTTTCACTTTGACCTACACCAACGGTTTCAATGATGATGGTATCAAATCCGGCAGCTTCACATAAAATAATTGTTTCTCTGGTTTTTCGGGCTACTCCACCCAACGTTTCGCCTGAAGCTGAAGGTCGGATATAAGCGTTTATATCTTTTACTAATTCTTCCATTCGGGTTTTGTCGCCCAAAATGCTTCCTTGAGAAATGGTGCTACTCGGGTCAACGGCCAAAACAGCTACTTTTTTACCTAGCGAAGTTAAGTGTTTTCCAAAAGCTTCAATAAACGTACTCTTTCCAACTCCCGGAACACCGGTAATTCCGATTCGGATGGAATTATTTGCCTTAGGTAAACAAGCAGCGATTATTTCATTAGCTTTTGCTAAATGATTCGAATTTGTACTTTCAACTAAAGTAATGGCACGACTTAAATCGGAAATATTTCCATTTAAAATTCCTTGAACTAACTCTTCTGCAGTACTATTTTTTCTACGGAATTGTTGAATAAGCTTAACGGAATTAGAATTGACCGTTTCCGGTTGCATTACACCGTCTTTCTCCTGCAAAGCAGATGTTTTTGAAGATTTTTGAGCCACAACAAATCAATTGAAAGGTAAAGTTACAAAAAAGAAAAATGTATTGGTTTATTTCAATTGTTTTTATACTCAAAAACGTATTTTTGAATTTTAAATCTCAATGGAAAATATCATTTTAATTTTTCTTTGTTTAACGATTGGTTTTGGACTCCAATTTCTCAAAAGTTTTCCCAAAAACGGATATGTAGCTCTAAACCATTTTGTGATTTATATTTCACTTCCGGCTTTAGCATTGTATTACATCCCGAAAATTGAAATTTCTTCAAAATTACTTTTTCCAATCGGTGTGGCATGGCTCGGATTTGGGTTGTCTTTTTTGTTTTTTTACAGCTTAGGAAAATGGCTCGGGTGGTCTAAAAAATTAACGGGCTGCTTAATTTTAACTGGAGGATTGGGAAATACTTCCTTTGTTGGATTTCCTGTTATTGAAGCGTTATATGGTCAAGAAGGGTTACAGACAGCAATTATTGTAGATCAACCCGGTTCATTTGTGGTGTTGGCCACTGTAGGAGTAACTATTGCCTCTGTTTTTTCAAAAGGGGAAGTCGATTCGAAACTTATTATAAAAAAAATTGTTTTCTTTCCCCCGTTTATTGCTTTTGTGTTGGCTTGTTTGCTTAATGTCTTGAACATAGATTTCCCCAATATGCTACAAACTGTTTTTCAAAAAGTAGGAGGAACGGTTTCAACAATTGCTTTGGTTTCTGTTGGTTTGCAATTAAAAATTGATAAAAAAAGTCAGCATTGGAATTTTTTAGCGTTGGGATTGTTCTTTAAATTGATGCTAACGCCTTTCTTTTTCTTGGTTTTATACAAATTTATTTTGAGTGGCGAAGGATTGATTGTCAATGTTTCCATCCTTGAAGCAGCAATGGCTCCTATGATAACCGGAGCGATTTTGGCTTCAAACTATGGATTAAAACCGAAATTGAGTAGCATGATGATTGGTATTGGAATTCCGCTTTCTTTTTTAACCTTAGCTTTTTGGTATTGGCTACTTTCAATGCTATAATTTTTTTACCTTTATTGGTTTAAAAATAAAGTATGCAACTCAATTCCGAAATTATATCCAAATTAGAAAATATCGTTGGTCAATCGTTTGTATTTACCGATGAAGAAACCCGAAATCACTACGGTCATGATGAAACCGAAGATTATGTTTTTCCACCACATGTGGTAATAAAACCATCATTAGCTTTAGAAATTTCCGAAATTCTAAAAATAGCCAATCAATATAAAATTCCGGTTGTACCAATTGGAGCTCGAACCGGTTTGAGTGGCGGTGCTTTATCCGTTCAAGGAGGAATCGGACTTTCGATGGAGCGATTCAATAAAATTCTAAAAATTGACGAACAAAATCTACAAGTTATCACCGAACCCGGTGTGATTACACAAGTGCTTCGCGAAGCCGTTGCTGAAAAAGGATTATTCTATCCGGTTGACCCTAGTAGTATGGGAAGTTGTTTCATTGGCGGAAATGTTGCCGAAAATTCCGGCGGTGCAAGAGCTGTAAAATATGGCGTTACCAAAGATTATGTTTTGAATTTAGAAGTGGTTTTACCAACGGGTGAAATCATTTGGACGGGAGCGAATACACTAAAAAACTCAACGGGTTACAATCTCACACAATTGATGGTGGGGAGTGAAGGAACACTGGGAATCGTTACAAAAATTGTATTAAAATTACTTCCTAAAAATACGCATAACGTTTTAATGTTGGTTCCGTTTTACAAAGCCAATGAAGCGTGTGAAGCCGTTTCAGCCATTTTTAGAGCCGGAATTGTCCCTAGTGCGTTAGAGTTCATGGAACGCGACGCCATTGATTGGACACTTCAATTTGTAGAAGGGTTAAACGTTCATGTGAAAGAAGATATTCAAGCTCATTTATTGATTGAAGTCGATGGAAATTATCCTGAAATTTTAATGTCTGAAGCTGAAAAAATCATGACAGTGGTAGAACAATTTCAAATTGATGACATTCTTTTTGCCGATACCGAAGACGAAAAAAAGGCCTTGTGGAAAATGCGTCGCAGTGTGGCGGAAGCCGTGAAAGCCAATTCGGTTTACAAAGAAGAAGATACCGTTGTTCCGAGATATGAATTGCCAAAATTATTAAAAGGCATAAAATCCATTGGAAAAAAATATGGTTTTCAATCGGTTTGTTACGGTCATGCCGGTGATGGGAATTTGCATGTTAATATCATTAAAGGAAACCTAAGCGATGAAAATTGGAAAACGGAAGTACCCAAAGGCATTCGGGAAATTTTTGAATTAACCGTTTCTCTAAACGGTACGTTATCCGGCGAACACGGTATTGGTTTTGTACAAAAAGATTTTATGGATATTGCTTTTTCGAAACCTCATTTAGAATTGATGGAGCGGTTAAAATATGTTTTTGACCCGAATGGAATATTAAATCCAGGAAAGATTTTGCCTTAATAGATTTGCAATCCTAATTTCCTGAACTTAATGCAATATTTTTAACTAAAAAATCCCTGACAATGTATATGCCAGGGATTTTAAAAAATGATTGTAATTTAAGTTTATACCAAAACCCATTCACCACTCGCAATTAAGCTTTCCGCTTTTTTGTATTTCATGGATTCTGTTTTTCCACTCATCACATGTTTTACTGTAACAGTGTCATTTCGGTTGATTTTTGGCATTTCGCGAACTATTGTTTCGGTTACCGCTGGTCGCTGACTAGCCATTTCTCCGGCTTGTCTGTTAGCTTGTGCTCCATCGTTAATTTCAGTGGATGCTTTTGATTCTGTATAATTTTCTTTTTTACGAATTTCTCGTGCTTCCTGAATATTAGCCTCGTTTCGATTGGGTAAGTCACCTTTGAACAAGAAAGAAATTACTTCTTTATTCACTTTATCAAGCATTGCTCTAAACAAATTGAACGCTTCAAACTTATAAATCAACAAAGGATCTTTTTGCTCGTGAACCGCCAATTGAACCGATTGTTTCAATTCATCCATTTTGCGTAAATGCTTTTTCCAAGCTTCATCCACAATGGCAAGCGTGATATTTTTCTCAAAATCGGCAACCAATTGTTTTCCTTCACTTTCATACGCTTTTTTCAAATCGGTCACTACATTCAACGTTTTTTGTCCGTCACTAAAAGGAACAATGATTCGTTCATAGTGATTACTAGGATTTTCATATACGTTCTTGATGATTGGAAACGCTTCTCTGGCATCACGTGCATTTTTTTCTTCGTAATGTGCCAAAACTGCTTTGTATACTTTTCCGGTAATTTCCATCTCACTCAACTTGTTGAATTCGCTTTCCGATATTGGAGAGGTGATGGAGAAATAACGAATCAATTCAAATTCAAAATTCTTAAAATTAGAAGTTGCTTTGTTCTCATTCGTAATATTTTCACACGTGTCATACATCATGTTCGCGATATCCACTTTCAAACGTTCGCCATGTAAAGCGTGTCTTCTGCGTTTGTAAATTACTTCTCGTTGCGAATTCATTACATCATCATATTCCAACAAACGTTTACGCACACCAAAGTTATTTTCTTCCACTTTTTTCTGAGCTCGTTCAATCGATTTGGTCATCATCGAATGTTGAATGACTTCGCCTTCTTTCAAGCCCATTCTATCCATTACTTTGGCCACACGTTCAGAACCAAACAAACGCATCAAATTATCTTCTAACGAAACATAAAACTGCGAACTTCCCGGATCTCCCTGACGTCCAGCACGACCACGTAACTGTCTGTCTACTCGACGCGAATCGTGACGTTCTGTACCAATGATAGCTAAACCACCGGCTGCTTTTACTTCCGGAGTCAATTTAATATCCGTTCCACGACCCGCCATATTGGTTGCAATGGTTACCACTCCCGGTTTTCCGGCTTCAGCTACAATTTCAGCTTCTTTTTTGTGCATTTTCGCATTCAAAACATTGTGCGGAACGTTTCTCATTTTCAACATTCTGCTTAATAACTCTGAAATTTCAACCGAAGTGGTACCAATCAATACCGGTCTTCCGGCTTGCGAAAGTTTGGTTACATCTTCAATTACGGCGTTAAATTTCTCGCGTGTGGTTTTATAAATCAAATCTTCTTGGTCTTTTCTGGCAATCGGACGGTTGGTTGGGATTTCCACAACATCCAATTTGTAAATTTGCCATAACTCACCGGCTTCTGTAACCGCTGTTCCCGTCATACCGGCTAATTTGCTGTACATACGGAAATAGTTCTGCAACGTAATCGTAGCAAAAGTTTGAGTAGCTGCTTCAATTTTTACATTTTCTTTGGCTTCAATCGCTTGGTGTAATCCGTCAGAATAACGACGGCCATCCATAATACGACCGGTTTGTTCATCAACGATTAAAATTTTATCGTCCATGATTACGTATTCTACATCTTTTTCAAAAAGTGTGTAGGCTTTTAATAATTGAGTAAGCGTGTGAATACGTTCCGATTTGATAGAGAAATCTTGGAATAATTTTTCTTTTTCTTCGGCTTCTTGGTCTTTACTTAAATTTTGTTTTTCAATTCGAGCAATTTCGGTACCGATATCCGGTAAAACGAAAAAGTTTTCATCCGTATCTTTAGATAAGAATTTGATACCGCTATCGGTCAATTCTACTTGATTGTTTTTTTCTTCAATCACAAAATACAAAGCTTCATCAACTTTTGGCATTTCGCGATTGTTGTCTTGCATGTATTGATTTTCGGTTTTTTGAAGTAATTGTTTGATTCCTTCTTCACTCAAAAATTTAATCAAGGCTTTGTTTTTTGGCATAGCTCTGTAGGCTCTCAACAAGCTAAAACCACCGTCTTTTGCATTACCTTCTTTGATTAATCGTTTCGCTTCGGTCAAAAATTGAGTCGCTAAATTGCGTTGTAAATTAACCAAATGATCCACTTTCGGTTTCAACTCATTAAATTCATGTCGGTCTCCTTGAGGTACTGGACCTGAGATAATCAATGGCGTTCTGGCGTCATCAATCAAAACCGAATCCACCTCATCCACAATCGCAAAGTTGTGTTTGCGTTGAACTAAATCGTTTGGCGAATGAGCCATATTGTCTCTCAAATAATCAAAACCAAATTCATTGTTGGTTCCATATGTAATATCCGCTTCATACGCTTTTCTTCTCGCATCAGTATTGGGTTGATGATTATCTATACAATCGACAGTTAACCCATGGAATTCAAATAATGGAGCTTTCCAAGTGCTATCACGTTTGGCTAAGTAATCATTTACGGTAACCAAGTGCACCCCGTTTCCGGTTAACGCATTCAAATAGAGTGGGAGTGTAGCTACCAACGTTTTTCCTTCACCGGTTTGCATCTCGGCAATTTTTCCTTGATGCAACACCACACCACCAATCAACTGCACATCGTAGTGAATCATGTCCCATGTGATTTCTTTTCCGGCAGCATTCCAGGAATTGGCCCAAACGGCGTTGTCACCCTCAAGAGTGATGTATGATTTTGAAGCCGAAAGTTCAATATCTTTTGGAGTAGCTCTTACTGTGATAGAGGTATTCTCTTTGAAACGTCTGGCAGTTTCTTTTACCACTGCAAAAGCTTCCGGTAAAATTTCGTTCAAAACTTTTTCTGAAATCTCGTAGGCTTCTTTTTCTAACGCATCAATAGCAGTATACACCTCTTCGCGTTTATCTATATCGACTATTTTTTCAACTTCTGCTTTTAAAGAGGCGATTTTCGCATCTTTTTCCGCACGAGCTTGTTTTATTTTTTCTTTGAATGAAGTAGTTTTGGCTCTCAATTCGTCATGTGAAAGCGAAGAAAGACTGCTTTCGAATGATTTTATTTTAGTGATTAGCGGTTGAATCGCTTTTACATCTTTCTCCGATTTATCTCCTACTAATGCTTTGAGAATGCTATTGATGAAACTCATTTTATGTTGATTTATTTAATTATAAATTCCCGACACTTCGGGAGGCAAATTTATACAAAAAAAAAGCCTCAAATGAGACTTTTTTAGTTGATTGTTTATTTTTGTCTAATATTCATCCTCGTTCCAAAGATAATCTTCGTCGGTTGGATAATCCGGCCAAATTTCTTCCATCGATTCGTAGATTTCTCCTTCATCTTCAATAGATTGAAGGTTTTCCACTACTTCAAGGGGAGCACCCGTTCTGATGGCGTAATCAATAAGCTCATCTTTGGTGGCTGGCCACGGTGCATCACTTAAATAGGATGCTAATTCTAATGTCCAATACATCTTCTATCGATTTAATTTTATGCAAAAATAAATTTTCTACTGAAATAGTCAAGTAAAAAGTAATTTATTTTACCAAAAAGTAATTTTTCATACTTTTTTAAAGGTAAGAACGTATTTAGGAAAGTGTTCAGCATTCAGTCCCGAAGCTTCGGGATAGTGATCAGATTAAACTGACAACAGACAACCGACAACCGATTACTCCTTCCTCGGAATCCATTTTACTTCATCCGCATGAAGGTCAAATGTCAACTTTCGTGCCAACACAAAAAGGTAGTCAGAAAGTCGGTTTAAGTATTTTAAAACCTGCTCATCTGTCGGTTCAAGTTCGTGAAGGTGCACCGATAGGCGTTCGGCTCTTCGGCATACACAACGAGCAATATGACAATATGACACCGTTGTATGTCCACCCGGAAGAACGAAATGTGTCATAGGAGGCAACGAATCGTTCATGGTATCAATTTCATTTTCTAGCAATTGAATATCTGCTTCAGAAATTCGATTGATGTTTAAACGCGGTTGACCGTTTTTTAAAACTTCTTTTTCCGGTGGCGTAGCCAAAATAGCTCCAACGGTAAAAAGGCGGTCTTGCACTTCAATTAATACATTTTTATGTAATGGATTGATGTCTTGGTCGCGAATTAACCCAATGTGCGAATTCAACTCGTCCACTGTTCCGTAACTTTCAATTCGAATGTGGTGTTTGGGAACACGTGTTCCGCCAAAAAGTGCTGTGGTTCCGCTATCGCCGGTTTTGGTGTATATTTTCATAAGATAGTTGCTGAGGTTCTGAATAGCTAAGTTGCTGAGTTTTTATTTGGCTAATTTACGAAGTTTTTTTTACTCAGCCACTCAGTAGCTCAGCTACTCAGTAACTTTTAAAAAAGCTTCCACAAATCGTTCTCTTGCTCCTTCAGCCAAATCAAAATACAAATCGGGTTCAATAAGTTCGATTTCCATTAAATGAAGTTTGTTTTTGATGACAATGCCGTCAACACGTGCATAAAGCAATTTTTCAGGAATTTTTGATAGAACTAATTCAGCTTGAAGTAGTAAATCAGCATTGGGTTCAATTAATGTATATTTTCCACCGTATTGAATTTGAACTCTAAAATCATTTTCAAGCGGTTTTTTGTTGACAGCGTGCGAAAATTTTCCATCAAAAAAAATAAAAGAAGTTTCACCCAATTCTTTTATTTCCGGACGAAATTCTTGCAATAGAAAATCTTTGCTTGCAAAATGTTCTTTGAATTCTGTTTGAATGGATGCTAATTCGCTTCGGTCAATTAATTTTGTTAAATAACTTCCGGCAGAAAACGCTGGTTTGATAACCATTTTCTCCCAACTTTTCGGAATTACATCGTGTAAATTAGAAGTTGAATTTTTTTCTAAAAAAATCGTAGGAAGTATTGAAATACCCTCTTTTTCTAATTCTTTTAAGTAAAATTTATGTTTGTTTTTTTGAATAACTGAAATCGGGTTGAACGTTTTAATTCCCAATAATTCAATTTTATCTAGCCATGAATGAAATGCGTTTTCTTTTTGATAATAATCCCAAGTATTTCTGAAAATCAAGTAATCAAATTCGGTCCAATCAACCGTTTCATCATCCCAAATAGCGGCTTTTGCAGTAATATTTTCCTTCGCAAAAAGCGGAATTAATTGTTGATCCGATTCTAAAAGTTCAGGTAATCGGGCACAGGTGAGTATTCCAATTTTCATCAGATTATTGTTTCTTTTTGGAATAATAATTGGTTTTGAAGCTGCGATTACGGCGATTTCCTCTTTGTTTATTGGCCATTCGAGTGACAATGATAACCGCCACAAAAAGAACGACCATGACAATAATTAGGGTTTTCATAGAAAATAAACTTTATGTAACAAAGTTACAAATTGTTTACTTTACACGTTCGTCTTTTTCTACAATTCCATCACGCAAACGAATAATTCGGTGGGCATATGCGGCAATATCTTCTTCGTGCGTAACCAAAATTACCGTATTACCGTTTTTGTGAATTTCGCCAAACAAAGCCATGATTTCTTCCGATGTTTTGGAATCTAAATTTCCGGTGGGTTCATCGGCCAAAATGATAGAAGGTTTGTTTACCAAGGCTCTGGCTACCGCCACACGTTGCCGTTGACCACCCGAAAGTTCGTTGGGTTTGTGATCCATTCTATCGGCTAATCCCACTTGTGTTAATACTTCTGTGGCACGCTCGTAACGTTCAGATTTGGAATAACCGGCATAAACCATCGGTAAAGCAACGTTGTCTAAAGCCGTAGTTCTTGGCATTAAATTGAAGGTTTGAAATACAAATCCGATTTCTTTGTTACGGATTTCGGCTAACTCATCATCGTGCATTTTGCTCACATCTTTTCCATTCAAAATATAGGTTCCGGATGTGGGTGTATCCAAACAGCCCAAAAGGTTCATCAAAGTAGATTTTCCGGAACCGGAAGGTCCCATCAACGCTACATATTCTCCTTTGTTAATTTCCAAATCAATTCCTTTTAAAACATAAATGGTTTCACTTCCCAATACAAAGTTTCGTTTTAATGCGGAGATTTTTATTAATGGATTAGCCATTGGATTGCAGATTTTAGCATTTTTACATTCAATACAGGATTAGTAGAAAAAAGTTGGTTTTTGTTACAAATCAAATTCGAATTCGTTCCAAAATGTGCGAACTAATGGTTTTATTTGGGTTGATGATAAAATGTTCTTTGGTTTGTTCTGTTCTGAAAAAGACAATTCCCCATTGAAACGTATCAATTGTAACGGTCACTTTTGGGTGATTTTTAATGATTTCCCATGCTTCTTCCATGTCTTTGGACCAGTGGATGTCATCGAAAATCCAAACCGAATCGTTTGAAATTGTGGGTAATAATAATTCAAAATAACTTAAAGTTGCATTTTTTGAATGGTTTCCGTCGAAGTAAATGAGGTTGTCTGTTGTCTGTTGTCGGTTGTCAGTTGTCAAAAAATCTTCAAATTTTGTGTTTACAAATTCAATGTTTTCGCAATTCAACTTGAAACTTGAAACCTGAAACTTATTTTTTGCAACTTTTAATGTATTCGGACACCCTTCCAACGAAGTAATTTTAGCATTCTTATTTCCTAACGACAAGGCAGATGTTGCTAATCCCAACGAAGTTCCAATTTCCAAAATGCTTTCAGGTTGAAAATAACGAACAATTCGAAACAATAATTCAGCATTTTTAGAAGAAATTCCGGCATTCTTGGCAATAGCGGATATTTTTCTTTGATTGTTTTTAAAAACTCTTGAACCGGCACCAAAATCGGTTACTTCAATGGTGTTTTGATTTTCTAAAAGGGATTTTCGGTAATCTTTTAATATGGAATATTCGGGATAGTTCGTTTTAACATAAAAACATTTTGTTACTAAATCAAACACAAATGGCGAATGCACTCCGTGTTCGTTTTTGGAATGGAAAAGGAATTTCAGATATGATTTTATAATATGTTTCATTTCTCGCAAAGTCGCAAAGTCGCAAAGTCGCAGTTTTTCTTAGCGACTTTGTGTCTTTGCGAGCTAAATTACTCCATTTTTGAAGAAAGTTCAAACCACCGCTCTTCTTTTTCTTCCAATTTTTTAATTATAATTTGCAACTCATTCGCTTTTTTCTCAATAGCATCATCCGTTACTTTTCCATCTGCGAACAATTGTTCAATTTGCTTTTTCTCAAACTCTAAATCTTTGATTTCGCGTTCAATTTTTTGAAATTCTTTTTGTTCGTTAAATGTTAGACCTTCTTTAACTTGCTTTTCTTTCCAGTTTGTTTTTTCGGTACTTACGTTTGATAAATTTTTGGGTTCGGCACTATCTTCATACGCTCTAAAATCAGAATAATTTCCGGGAAAATCTTCTATGACTCCTTCGCCTCTAAATACGAATAAGTGATCGACAATTTTATCCATAAAATAGCGATCGTGCGAAACCACCAACAAACAACCGGGAAAATCCAATAAAAAACTTTCCAAAACATTCAACGTTACAATGTCCAAATCATTCGTTGGCTCATCTAATATCAAAAAGTTCGGATTTTGAATCAAAACGGTACATAAATACAGTCGTTTTAATTCGCCGCCACTCAATTTTTCCACAAAATCGTATTGTTTTTTAGCATCAAAAAGAAAACGTTCCAACAATTGCGAAGCCGAAATAATTTTACCTTTCGTTAGCGGAATGTATTCGCCATACTCTTTAATAATATCGATAACCTTCTGACCCGGTTTTGGATTGATGCCGCTTTGTGTATAATAACCCACCTTAATCGTTTCACCAATCACCACTTTTCCGGCATCAGGCAAAATAGTTTTGGTCAAAATATTTAAGAAAGTTGATTTTCCGGTTCCGTTTTTTCCAATAATTCCAATGCGTTCGCCACGTTGAAAGTCATACGAGAAATTGTCGAGAATCACTCGGTCTTTAAATTTTTTATACAACTTGTGAAGCTCAATAATCTTGCTTCCCATGCGTTCCATGTTGATTTCCAACTCCACCACATTTTCTTTTCTGCGACTTTCGGCAACGGCTTTGATTTTATAAAAATCATCCTGACGCGATTTCGATTTGGTAGTTCTAGCCTTCGGTTGGCGACGCATCCATGCCAGTTCTTTCACAAAAAGATTCTGGGCTTTGTCAATACTGGCGTTTTCAGAAGCAATTCGTTCTTCCTTTTTTTGCAAATAATAGGAGTAATTTCCCTTGTATTGGTATAATTTCCCGTTGTCTAATTCGAGGATTTCATTACAAACGCGTTCCAAAAAGAAACGGTCGTGCGTCACCATAAACAACGTGATATTTTCTTTGGCAAAATAATCCTCCAACCATTCAATCATCTCCAAATCCAAGTGGTTGGTTGGCTCATCCAAAATCAATAAATCCGGACGGTTAATTAAAATGATGGCCAATGAAAGTCGCTTTTTTTGTCCACCCGAAAGACTTTTGACTTTCAATTTAAAATCTTCCAACTTCAATTTGAACAAGATTTGCTTGAATTGCGTTTCAAAATCCCACGCATTGTGTTGGTCCATTAAATCAAACGCTTTTTGATACGCTTCTTCATTTTCAGGGTTTCCCAACGCTTTTTCGTATTGCTCAATCACTTTCAGGGTTTCATTATCGCTGGCAAAAACGCTTTCCTCAATGGTCAATTCATCCTGCAAATTCGGTTTTTGCGATAAAAAAGCCATTCGAATATTTTTACGAACCACCACTTGACCCGTATCGGGTTCATCAAAACCATTAATTATGTTCATAATGGTCGTTTTTCCCGAACCATTTTTGGCTATAAAAGCAATTTTTTGGTCTTTATTGATGCCAAACGAAATGTTCTCAAACAAAACGCGTTCCCCAAAGGATTTGGATATATTTTCTACGGAAAGATAGTTCATTTAATAGTGTCAATAAGGCAATTTGCCAATTAGTCAATGATTTTAAAAGTGCAAAAGTAATGCTTTATTTTTTCTGAAACGAATTACTGAAACTTCATGACCTATTACAACTTATCGGTTTTTGATACCTGTCAGGTGTACAATTTTTCAAATTGCCACATTTTCATATTATATTTGTCCAATGCAACTATCTGTCATCATCCTCAATTACAACGTTCGCTATTTTTTAGAACAATGCGTGCTTAGCGTTCAAGCTGCTTTGCAACACATTGATGGTGAAATAATTGTGGTAGATAACAATTCATCAGACGATAGTTGTCAAATGATGAAAACACGTTTTCCTCACATCAAACTCATTGAAAATAATGAAAATACTGGTTTTCCGAAAGGTAATAATATTGGTGTTGCTCAAGCAAAAGGTGAATACATTTGCATTCTCAATCCCGACACGGTTGTTGCAGAAGATACTTTCACCAAAATTTTGAATTCTCAACTCCCAACTTCCAAATCCCAACTCGGAATAATCGGTTGCAAACTCATCGACGGCACTGGAAATTTTCTCCCGGAAAGCAAACGAGGAATCCCATCTCCTTGGGTGGCGTTTACCAAGATTTTTGGGTTGTATAAAATTTTTCCAAAGATCAAAATCTTCAATCAATATTACGCTCAGCATTTAACCGAAAGTCAATCCGGAAATGTTGAAATTTTAGTTGGAGCTTTTATGTTTATGAAGCGTGATTTGTATACTGAATTGGGTGGATTTGACGAAAACTGTTTTATGTATTCCGATGACATCGACTTGAGTTATAGGGTGTTGAAAAAAGATAAAATTAATTACTATTTTGCCGAAACAACCGTTATTCATTACAAAGGCGAAAGCACTGTGAAAGACGGAACGTATATGAAGCGATTTCAAGAAGCAATGGAATATTTTTATGCCAAACATTTCAAAAAGTCAGCTTTTTTTTATGTTTTTATGAAATTTGGAAGTTTCTTTTTTGCTTTTCTAAAGAAAAATAAAACCACAGAATCCAATAGAATAATTGACAAGTATATTTTGGTTTCTCAAAACGAGTTATTAAAAGAAAAACTTGAAAAATTGTTAGGAAAAAATGTGAAGCTGCTTTCCGCTACTTTTAAAAATGAATTACCTTCGCTTTTAAAAGGAATACATTCTAACGTTGAAATTATTTTTGATCAGAATGCTTTACCATTTTCAACCATCATTTCCGCAATGGAAACATATAAAAGTGAAAATGTAACATTCAAAATCATTCCCAATCAAAGTCATTTCATGATTGGAAGCAACAGCAGCAACGATAGAGGTCAAGTGATTTTGATAAACGATTGATGAATTTAGATTGTTGATTTTTGAAATTGATATTGACATTGATTTTCGACATTGGTATTGAAAATTTATTGATAATTACCAAAACCAATCCTTTTTTTAGTAAATTCGCAAACTGAAACAAAAAATAAACCTTTAGGTTAACGATATGGCAAAATTTGAATTGAAATTGCCCAAAATGGGAGAAAGCGTTGCAGAGGCAACCATTACCAACTGGCTCAAAAAAGTAGGTGACAAAATTGAAGCAGATGAAGCAGTCTTGGAAATCGCTACCGATAAAGTAGATAGCGAAGTGCCATCTGAAGTTTCCGGAACGTTAGTTGAAATTCTTTTTAATGTAGATGATATTGTAAAAGTAGGTCAAACCATTGCAATCATTGACACCGAAGGCGGAAGTACTCCTGTAGAATCTCCAAAAGAAGAAGTAGTTGAAGCAGTTGCACAAATTGAGAAAGCCATTGAAGTGGTGAAAGAAACGGTTCAAGCCGTTGCACCGACAGAAGTTGATTTTTCAACATCTGAAAAATTCTTTTCTCCTTTAGTAAAAAATATTGCCAAAGAAGAAGGGGTTTCCATTGCAGAATTAGAAAGCATAAAAGGGACCGGTAAAGAAGGACGTGTTACCAAAGATGATATCATTGCATATGTAAAAGATAGAGCCAATAAACCGGCTGTTGCTCCAACGCCTAAAGCAGAACCGGTAGCAGTTGAAACTCCAAAAGTTGAAGCAAAAGTTGAAACTTCTAAAGTTGAAGCTCCAAAAGCAGAAGCAACACCGGAGAAAAAAGTTCCGGTTTCTGTAAACGGTCAAGACGAAATCATCGAAATGGATCGCATGCGTAAACTGATTTCAGGTTATATGGTGGCATCCAAACAAACTTCGGCTCACGTACAGTCGTTCATTGAAGTGGATGTAACCAACATTGTAAACTGGAGAAACAAAGTAAAAGACGCTTTTGAAAAAAGAGAAGGGGAGAAGTTAACGTTCACACCCATTTTCATGGAAGCTGTGGCAAAAGCCATCAAAGATTTCCCGATGATTAATATATCTGTAGAAGGCGATTACATTATCAAAAAGAAAAACATCAATCTAGGAATGGCCGCTGCATTACCAAACGGAAACTTAATCGTTCCGGTTATCAAAAATGCAGATATGTTGAATTTGGTTGGATTAACAAAAACGGTAAACGATTTAGCCAACCGAGCTCGTAACAACCAATTGAAACCAGACGAAATTCAAGGTGGAACGTACACCGTTACCAATGTGGGAACGTTTGGAAGTGTTTTTGGAACACCGATTATTAACCAACCGCAAGTAGCGATTTTGGCTTTAGGAGCCATCCGAAAAGTTCCAGCAGTTATTGAAGCTCCAACCGGAGATTACATCGGAATTCGTCACAAAATGTTCTTGTCACACAGTTATGATCACCGTGTAGTAGATGGTTCATTGGGCGGACAATTCGTGAAACGAGTAGCCGATTATTTAGAAGGATTTAGCGAGAATAGAGAATTCTAAAAATAAAAAAATAAAATTTCAACCCTTTCATTAGAAAATGTGAAAGGGTTTTTTTACGTAATACTTAAAATACCTTTAAAAAAAAACAGCCATCGTTCAATGGTTCATTTAATCTCTTATATTTGCCCTCTAAATTTTCAAAATGGAACTCAAATTAAACCGACCCATCTGTTTTTTTGACCTCGAAACTACAGGAGTAGATGTCGCAAAAGACCGAATTGTCGAAATTGCTATATTTAAAGTTTATCCCAACGGAAATAAAGAAAGTAAAACATGGTTGGTAAATCCTGAAATGAAAATTCCTTTTCTGGCCTCTCAAGTTCATGGTATAACAGATGAAAAGGTGGCCAATGAACCTACTTTCAAAGAACTTTCCGGTCAGATTTACAACATGATTAAAGATGCCGATTTAGCCGGATTTAATTCAGATCGTTTTGATATTCCTCTGTTGGCCGAAGAATTGTTGCGTGCCGGAGTTGATTTTGATATGAAAAATCGGGTTTCGGTTGACATTCAAACCATTTTCCATAAAATGGAAGAACGCACCTTGAGTGCGGCCTATAAGTTTTATTGTGGCCAAACACTCGAAAATGCTCATTCCGCAGAAGCCGATACTTTGGCAACTTACGAAATTTTGAAAGCTCAACTCGATCGCTATCCCGAATTGGAAAACGACATGAAATCGCTCTCTGAATTCACCACTCGAAAAAAATCGGTTGATTTTGCCGGATTTATTGCCTTAAATGATAAAGGTCAAGAAATATTTACCTTTGGTAAACACAAAGGAGCGGTAGTTGATAAAGTACTGGAAGATGAGCCCGGTTATTTTGGTTGGATTCAAAATGCCGATTTTCCATTATATACTAAAAAAGTGCTCACCGCCATCAAACTCAGAAAATTAAACAATAAACTTACTTAGATTCTTAACAACTCAGTTTCTTAGTAACTCAGAAAGAAATGAAAATCATCTGCATCGGACGAAATTACACCAAACACATCGAAGAACTCCAAAACGAGCGACCCGATGAGCCTGTGGTTTTTCTAAAACCGGACAGTGCAATTTTATTGAAACAACATCCGTTTGTAATTCCGGAGTTTAGTGATGACATTCACCATGAGGTTGAAATTATTGTACGAATCAATAAAGTCGGAAAATATATCGATGCCAAATTTGCACCAAACTACTACGACGAAATCGGCCTTGGAATCGATTTCACCGCTCGTGATTTACAAGCCAAACTAAAAGAAAAAGGGTTACCTTGGGAAAAAGCCAAAGCTTTTGACGGTTCAGCGGTTATTGGCAACTTTTTATCGAAAAAAGAATTTAGTTCCGTTGAAAATATTAATTTTGAATTAAAGAACAATGGAAACACCGTTCAAAAAGGAAATACCAGCCATATGTTATGGAAAATAGATGAGCTTATTTCCTATGTTTCCCAATTTTTTACTCTTAAAATAGGGGATATAATTTTTACAGGTACTCCCGAAGGAGTGGCTCCTGTCAAACCAAACGACCTTTTAGAAGGGTTTATAGAAGACCAAAAACTATTTAGAATACAAGTAAAATAAAAATGGCATTACATTATAACTTAGCCAAAGTCTATGCACTTTCAGATAACGATCCGGAATTTGTTCTCCAAATTATCACGCTTTTTGTAAGCGAAGTACCGGAAGATATGAAGTTTATCAAGCAAGGTATAGAAGAAAAGAACCATAAATTAGCTTACAGTTACGCACACAAAATCAAACCTACACTCGATTTGTTGGGAATGAATGTGGCGTATGAAGAAATTCTTCAAGTAGAAGCCTGGACCAAACGCGAAGGGAAACGCAAAGAAATTAAGGAGATTTTCAAAAGTATTGAAGACCAAGTTGAAAAAGCGGTAAAAGAAATCAATAAAGATTTCGATTTATAAGAAGCTATTCCGGCTATCCGCTATAAGTCCTCGGCCTTAAAACCTATTTTTCTAACCCTTTTTTGTGGCTTCCTTTGGTCGCCCTAAAAAGTGAAGAAAAAAAAAGTTTTAATTCCTGCGGGCTTTCCGCTTCTATCCGGGCTAGGTATAGCCGAATCAAAAAAAGAACTTTCCAAAAGCCCAACAGTCGAACTATCTAAAAATCGGAAAAATCAAACAATCCAATTGAAAGCAACCATCATTACCATTGGCGACGAAATTCTTATCGGACAAATTACCGATACCAATTCCGGTTTTATAGCCAAAGAATTGGAGAAAATCGGAATTCAAGTCCATGAAATGATCTCCATTAGTGATGACAAAAAGCATATCTTAGATACCTTTGCCAAAGTACAAAACCAAGTTGATTTTGTGCTTATCACCGGTGGACTCGGACCTACAAAAGACGATATAACAAAAATTACTTTTTGCGACTATTTTAATGACGTTTTAGTACGAAATGATGCGGTAGAAAAACACATTGAAGCTTTATTTATGAAACTCAATTTTACAGTTTTACAGGTCAATAAAGACCAAGCTTTGGTGCCTTCTAAAGCCATAGTGCTTCACAATCAGTTTGGAACTGCACCGGGAATGTGGATGCAAAAAGAAAATACAGTTTTTGTCTCTATGCCGGGTGTACCCTATGAAATGAAAGCAATAGTTACCCATCAACTTATTCCTAAAATTGTCAAAGAATATGAACGCCCGTATATTCTTCACAAAACCATTTTAACTTATGGTCAAGGAGAAAGTATCGTAGCTCAACGCATTGAAGAATGGGAAAATAATTTACCTGAATTTGTAAAATTAGCCTATTTGCCCAGTCCGGGTCGCGTGCGATTACGTTTAACTGCCAGAGGAAAAGAAGAGCAGGTTTTGCACAATACGATTCAACAATTAGTGGGCAGCTTAACCGAAATTATCGGCGATATTATTGTAGGATTTGAAGAAGATGAACCTATCGAAGTGGTTTTGGGTAATTTACTCAAAGAAAAAGGTTTTACACTTGCTACCGCAGAAAGTTGCACCGGAGGAAAAATTGCAGAAACACTTACTTCTGTAGCAGGTTCATCGGCTTATTTTAGAGGTAGCGTGGTTTCTTATGCTACCGATACCAAAATTGAAATACTTGGAGTAAAACCCAAAACAATAGATACTTTTTCAGTAGTGAGCCAATCTGTTGCTGAAGAAATGGCCCAAGGCGTTCAAAAATTAATGAAAGCCGATTTTGCTATCGCTACAACCGGTAACGCAGGACCATCAAAAGGTGATGCCGATGCTGATTTAGGTTCGGTTTGTATAGCAATTGCAACACCCAAAGGCTTTTTTTCGGAAGCTTTTAATTTTGGTCAACCCAGACAAAAAGTGATTGACAGAGCAGTAAATAAAGGACTTGAACTGCTTTTAAAAGAAATTTTAAAAAACTACTAAAATTTGTTTGTGTAATAGATTCCTTTTTCGTTTCTTTGCACCCTGATTTTGAATAACGATAAAAGATAAGCATAATGTCAAGAGTTTGTGACCTTACAGGTAAAAGAGCGATGGTTGGAAACAACGTTTCTCACGCTATGAACAAAACTAAGAGAAAGTTTTCTGTGAACTTAGTTAAAAAACGTTTCTATCTTGCAGAAGAAGACAGATGGATCACGTTGAGAGTAGCTGCATCTACTATTAAAACTATTAACAAAAAAGGTTTGGCTGCTGTGTTGAAAGATGCAAAAGCTAACGGATTTATTTCGTAATTTAACCTTCTAAATATACATTACAATGGCAAAGAAAGGTAATAGAATTCAAGTAATTTTAGAATGTACAGAGCACAAAACATCAGGTGTTCCTGGAACTTCTCGTTATATTACAACAAAAAACAAAAAAAACACTCCAGATAGATTAGAGATTAAAAAATTTAATCCAATTTTGAAGAGAGTTACTGTTCACAAAGAAATTAAATAAGAAAAGAAATGGCAAAGAAAACCGTAGCAACGTTACAAACAGCTTCAAAAAGATTAACTAAAGCCATTAAAATGGTAAAATCTCCTAAAACGGGAGCTTATACTTTTGTTGAATCTGTTATGAATCCAGAAGAAGTTGATTCTTTCTTAAAAAAGAAATAATCGTTCTAATCGTATTATACCCAAGCTACTTTCTCTGAGAGTAGCTTTTTTATTTTTATATTTGTACTCTACTACTTAAAATAGTACTTAAAATGAGCTTTTTCAAACGCATATTTTCATCGGATAAAAAAGAAACACTAGATAAAGGTCTAGAACAAACGAAAACTTCATTTTTTGCCAAATTGTCAAAAGCTGTTGCCGGTAAGTCAACTGTTGACGAGGATGTTTTGGATAATTTAGAGGAAGTTTTAGTGACCTCTGATGTGGGAGTAAAAACGACTTTAAAAATTATTGATCGTATTGAAGACCGTGTTGCAAGAGATAAATATTTAGGAACAGATGAATTAAATAAAATTCTTCGCGAAGAAATTGCCGGACTCTTATCTGAAACCAATTCCGGAGAAGCTACAGAGTTTGAAGTTCCTATTCATACAAAACCCTATGTGATTATGGTTGTTGGTGTTAATGGAGTGGGCAAAACTACAACCATTGGAAAATTAGCCTATCAATTTAAAAAGGCAGGACATAAAGTAGTACTTGGTGCTGCAGATACGTTTAGAGCCGCAGCAATAGATCAACTCCAAATTTGGGCAGATAGAGTAGGTGTGCCTATTGTAAGACAACAAATGGGTAGTGATCCGGCATCGGTAGCTTTTGATACACTACAAAGTGCTGTTACACAAGGTGCAGATGTTGTAATTATCGATACAGCCGGTCGTTTACACAATAAAGTAAACTTAATGAACGAACTAACTAAAGTAAAACGCGTCATGCAAAAAGTGGTTGGCGATGCACCTCACGATGTATTGTTAGTTTTAGATGGATCTACCGGACAAAATGCTTTCGAACAAGCTAAGGAGTTTACTGCAGCTACCGAAGTTTCGTGTTTGGCAGTAACCAAATTAGACGGAACAGCCAAAGGTGGTGTGGTAATTGGAATTTCTGACCAATTTCAAATTCCGGTAAAATATATTGGTGTTGGAGAGGGAATTGAAGACCTTCAAGTTTTTAATAAATTCGAATTTGTAGATTCTTTTTTTAAATAATGGAAGAGCCAAAGATTTATAATAAATATCTAGTATCGTTAACTAAAATTGTTTCGTTTTATTGTCTTTTTTTTGTGTTGCTCAAATCTTTAGCAATAGTAAGAGGTGCTTGGGTTGTTCCTAATTTAATTCTAACCGTTCCATTTGTATTATTGGGTATTTCTTCAGCTTATGTCATATTCTATAAAAAATACAATTGGGTTTTAGCTCTTTTTGGAGCGTTATTTATAATTGTAATACGTTATTACGAAGTAGATTTAGTGTATTATTTACAAGAAAAATACGGGATTAATTTATAACGGCATTGATTTTAGCCCATAACTCATTGTCAAAATTTGATAAGGCAAAATTTTCACCATCAGCTACTTCGCCAAGGCGAATAACAACCATTTTTTTACTGGGAATAACATAAATTTTTTGGTCATTTTTCCCCAATCCGCAAACCATATCTGCCGGAGCATTCGGAATTAAACTTCCCGGAAATTGCAATTGTGTTTGTGGTAATCTGTAGTTGGCTTTTCCGTTTAACCACCATAAATAGCCATAGGCATTGTTTAAAGTTTGTGAAGGTGATATAGATTCTATCATAAAAGCTTCCGGAACTATAGTTTCATTTTGCCATTTTCCTTTGTTCAATGCCAATAATCCAAAACGAGCTGCACTTCGGGTTGTACTCCAATACACATTAAATTCATCAACATTTATCCAAGTTCCTGTCATCCCAATTTTATTTTTCAAATGGGTAGTAAAATAGTTTGTAAAAGTTTGATTTGAAGCTTGAGCTACCACATCTTGTAACTTTTCAAAGACATTATGATAAGCCCATCTGGTTCCGGCATCTGCTAAATAGACTAATTCTGAAGGTGAATTTCCATTTCCTAACTCATCATTTAGTCCTGAGGTCATTGATAATAAATGCTTATTGGTAATTAAATTTTCTTTGGCAATAGGAGCAGAGGTCCATCCGATTCCTATATAATCTGAAACTTTATCATTAATGTGCAATAATCCTTGTTGTTGGGCAATTCCAACTGTAGCAGTGGTTAAGGTTTTTCCCGCACTAGCCCAATACCACGGTGTAGTTGCCGTATGTCCGTTGAAGTAGTTTTCCATGACAATTCTTCCATTTACCAATATAATAAAACCTTTGGTGTGTTTTTCTTCTAAATAATTTAAAAGAGTGGGTACTTGACTTTCATTCCAACCCAAAGAACTCATAGATTTGGTTTCCCATGTAGTTCCGGTGATGGGTGGAAAATACAGGGTTTCTGTTGGATTTTGATCAGCCGGATTTCCATCTGAGGAACAATTGACCAATAAAATTGTGATACATAAAAGAAAAGATAACTTTTTCATAAGATGACTTTTGGTATTGGACTTCAATTTTGTCAAAAGGTTTAGTCAAATTTACTTTTAATTCCTTTAAAATAATCGTACTTTTATGTTTTATTTTTTGGATAATGAAATCTATATTTTTTTATTTGTTTGTGGTTTTTATTTTTACTTCTTGTCAAGATAAAGTTTCAAAAGAATCTCTTTCTAAGATAAATGGCTATTGGGAAATTCAAAAAGTAGAATTCCCCAACCATGAAAAAAAAGAATATACTGTTAATGAAACCGTAGATTTTATTGAATGGAAAAATGAAAAGGGATTTCGTAAAAAAGTTACACCCCAATTGGATGGAACCTATCTAACCAATGATGAATTTGAAACTATTCAGATAAAAGATAGTTCCGGACATTTTTACCTGTTTTATCAAACCAAGTATTCCAAATGGAAAGAACAAATTCAAGTTTTGACAGATAGTATTTTGATTGTAAAAAATGAGCAAGGTTTTGAGTATCATTACAAACGTTTTAAACCCATTTCTATTCAATAATGAGCAAAAGATTGCATAACGATAGTCCCGTTTCAGAAGTTTTGAAAGCCTTTATTGAAAACAATAAATTGCAATCCGGTATGGATAAAATTGATGTAGAAAAGGCATGGAAAGATTTGATGGGCAATGGCGTGAATACCTATACAAGAGAAGTAATCTTAAAGGGTTCAACCTTATACGTGACTTTGTCTTCAGCCGTTTTAAGAGAAGAATTGAGTTATGGTAAACAAAAAATTATCACGCTACTCAACGATGAATTACGTAAAGAAGTAGTGAAGGAGTTGGTTTTAAGGTAGTTTTCAGTCGCAGTCCCAGTTTTCAGTTTTAGTACTGCTGATACTATAAATTAAAAAATCCCTTTTAAAAAAAGGGATTTTTTTATGTTGTCAACTGTGACTGTAAACTGAGACTGTCAACTAAAACATTTCTCTTCCGGCAAAATGAAATGCACTTTCAATTGCAGCATTTTCATCAGAATCCGAACCGTGAACAGCGTTTTCACCTATAGAAGTAGCATATTTTTTACGAATAGTTCCTTCTGCAGCTTCTGCCGGATTGGTTGCCCCAATTAATTTTCTGAAATCTTCCACTGCATTTTCTTTTTCTAAGATAGCAGCAACAATAGGACCTCTTGTCATAAATTCAACCAATTCACCAAAGAATGGTCTTGCAGAATGGACTGCATAAAATTTTTGTGCATCCGCAACCGTTAATTGTGTTAATTTCAAAGAAACGATTTTGAAACCGCCCTCTGTAATCATATTTAAAATTCCTCCGATGTGTCCTTTTTCAACAGCATCAGGCTTAATCATGGTAAATGTTCTATTTGTAGCCATTTTTATATTTTTTAATTCGGGTGCAAAGGTAAGGTTTTTGTTTTAAGTTTCAAGTTTCAGGTTTCAAGTTTTTTTGGAGCCAATAGCTTGGGCTTTTTCAGGAATCCATTTTCCCGCTTTTCGTTCCAATTTTTGGTTCGCGAGTTAAGCTCGCCAACCCAAAGATTTCCACTGCAATCGGGGCTAGGTAGTAAACCATTTAAATACATTGTTTTACAAAACCACCACTTTAAATTCCATTTCCAAAGGTCTCAATTCATTCAACAATTTTTCAATCAATTCTTCTCCAAATTCCACATAAAATTCAGAAAAATTTACTTTTCGTTCCTGTAAACTTTGGTTCGGGAATAATTCATTTTGCAACGAAAGAATACGATTTAATTGTTCGTGATGAACACGTTTTTCGGCTTTCAACAAACGTTTTTCAAGGTTTTCCAAACCTTTTATTTGCTTTACTTCTTGTGCTTTTACAGCTCCTAAAAACGATTTGTCTGTGGTTTTTGCTATTTTATGTAAACCTTCAAATTGCTTTTTCAAAGCTTCTTTTTGAGGTGTAAAATCAATTGTAAAATTAGAGTGTAATTTTGTTTTTTGATTGAATAATTCTTGCTGATTTAAAAATAAATCTCGCCAGGTCAAATGCAATTTATCTGCTTTTGTGGCCTGTTTTTCAGTGGCCAACAAAACCGAATTGCGAAGTAACAAAATCGGAAAAATTACATGCTGACTTTCAAAAAACGATTTTAATTCCAACCAGTAGGCTATTTCGCCACCACCACCAATATAGCATAGATTTGGCAAAATGACTTCTTGGTACAATGGTCTAAGCAACACATTCGGACTAAATTTTTCGGGATGGTTGTCAACTTCTTTCAAAATTTCTTCTACCGAAAAGGTCAGTTTTGTATTGAGAACAGTATATCTTCCATGTTCAAAAACAATTCGCTCACGTAAATTGTCTTCAATATAAAACAAATTAATCTCTCTCGGATTCACTTGCACCGAATACGATTCCAATAAAGGAATGGATTCATTTACTTCTGTAAATGCCGTTTGATCTAGCAATTCATTTTTGATGTACGGAATAAACATTTTTTTCAAATCGGTAGCATCTCCATCAATAATAACCAAACCTTCTTTGGTAAACAATTCGTTTGCTAAAAACCGTGTGGCATCGGCTAAATTGGAGTGTTCAACATAGGCTTTTTTGAATAATGTTTTCAAATATTCGGCATTCTTACCCAAACCTATTTCCGATTCAAAAACGGCCAATACTTCTTCTAAACCTTCAGTTGATAATCGTCCAACCGGCCCAAAACTTTCCCGATTCCAACTGATTTTTTTATGTTTGAAATTAAAAAAATTGATTTCTTCAAAATCGTGATCTTCGGTTGCCATCCAATATATGGGTACAAAATGGTGTTTTGGAAAGGCATTTTTTAATTCCTTACACAAATTAATTGTCGAAATGATTTTATACAAAAAATATAACGGTCCTGTAAACAAATTCAACTGATGTCCGGTTGTTATCGTAAATGTGTTGGATTGTTTTAAAAGTTTAATGTTATTTAAAGTCGAATCAGAGGCTTCAATTGACTCATATTGTTTTTCCAAAACAGAAACTAAAATTTCCCTTTTAAATTTCCCATTGATTTTGTCATTGAAATTGTCATTGCCATTGAAATTATTCCCTTTTTCCTCCAACTGTAATTTAAAATTTTCCAAGTTCGGAAAACGATGATACAAGCCTTTCAATTCCGGTTTTTTATTCAGATAATCGTTGATTAACGCAGAAAAATATCCGGATTCTGGATAGCTAATACAATCGGTTGGCATAGTTTAAAATGTTTTCGTAAAATTAACGAAAATAAAAGTAGTGAAAAGGGGTTTAACAATTGGTTAGGAAATGAAATATTAAAATTTTTCAGCTTATTTTTGCCCAAAGCTTTTTCCATTGAAAGATTTAGTACTCATAACGCCACCTTTCACCCAACTGAATACACCGTATCCGGCTACGGCTTATTTGAAAGGTTTTCTAAATTCCAAAAACATTTCCTCTTTTCAGATGGATTTAGGTATTGAAGTGATTTTGGATATATTTTCAAATAAAGGCTTAGAAAAAGTGTTTCAGGTTTCAGGTTTCAAGTTTCAGGTTGATGAGAATTGTGAAAGGATTTATGCTTTACAAAATGATTATATCCAAACAATTGATTCTGTCATTACTTTTCTTCAAGGAAAAAATCCAACTTTAGCTCGTCAAATTTGTTCCGGGAATTTTCTTCCCGAGGCTTCTCGTTTTGAACAGTTGGATGATATGGAATATGCTTTTGGAACCATGGGAATGCAAGACAAAGCCAAACATTTAGCTACATTATACCTCGAAGATTTATCTGATTTTATTGTGGCTTGCGTGGATGAAAATTTTGGGTTTAGTCGCTATGCTGAAAGATTGGGGCGAAGTGCTAATTCCTTTGACGAATTATACCATCAATTGATTCAAAAACCAACGTATATTGATGAAATTACCCTTTCCATTCTAAATCAAAAACTAATTGAAGTTCAACCCAAATTGGTTTGTTTCTCGGTTCCTTTTCCGGGAAATTTATACAGTGCTTTTCGAAGTGCACAATGGATAAAAACCCATTTTCCTGATATCAAAACTGCCATGGGTGGCGGTTTTCCCAATACTGAATTACGGGATTTAAAAGACAAAAGGGTCTTCGAATTTTTCGATTTTATTACGTTGGATGATGGAGAATTACCTATTGAACTTTTACATCGTGCAGTTTGTCATTCTGATGAAGGAAAGATTTCTTGCAACCAATATAAACGTACTTTCCTTCTCGAAAACAACCAAGTTGTTTTCAAAAATAGCTCAACTCAACCCGACTACAAACAATCGGAAGTTGGCACACCTGATTATTCCGATTTGCACTTGGATAAGTACATTTCCGTAATCGAAATTGCGAATCCCATGCACAGTCTTTGGAGTGATGGTCGTTGGAACAAACTCACCATGGCTCACGGTTGCTATTGGGGAAAATGCACTTTTTGTGATATTTCACTCGATTATATTAAATTGTATGAGCCTGTTGCTGCCAAATTATTGGTAGATCGAATGGAAGAACTCATTGTCCAAACCGGCGAAAACGGTTTTCATTTTGTGGATGAAGCGGCTCCTCCAGCCTTGATGAAAGAAGTGGCGTTAGAAATTCTCAGACGAAAATTAACGGTAAGTTGGTGGACCAATATTCGCTTTGAAAAAAGTTTTACCGCCGATTTATGTAAGCTCCTCAAAGCTTCCGGTTGTATTGCGGTTTCCGGAGGATTGGAAGTAGCGTCCGATCGTTTATTGGCACTCATCAAAAAAGGAGTTACAGTTGAACAAGTAGCTCAAGTAACCCGAAATTTTACCGAGTCCGGTATCATGGTTCATGCCTATTTGATGTACGGTTATCCCACCCAAACAGTTCAAGAAACCATTGATAGTTTGGAAATGGTACGTCAAATGTTTGAATTGGGTATTTTACAATCGGGTTTTTGGCATCAATTTGCGATGACAGCACATTCTCCAGTTGGAATGTATCCGGAAGAATTTGGCGTAATTCCACAACAAAACGATATTACTTTTGCCAATAACGATATTCAGTTTACAGACAAAACCGGTATCAATCATGATAAATTCAGCTTCGGATTGAAGAAATCACTCTTTAATTATATGCACGGAATTTGTTTTGATTATGAATTACAAGAATGGTTCGATTTTAAAATTCCCAAAACCAAAATTGCCCCGGACTACATTATTTCCTGTTTGGAAAAAGAAGAGACTTTCAATACGAAACCCACTGCAAAACTGGTTTGGATAGGAGGTAACCCGAAAACTGAAATATTTACCAAATCTAAGAAAGGTCAGAAATGGGAAATGATGAAGTTGACTTTTCACTCCAAGATTGACACGGTCGAAATTTTACTTGAAAAAGAAAAAGGAGAATGGTTGCTTGAATTAGTATCCAAAATTTCAATTTTGAATCCTTCAAGAATGAATTTCCAACAAGTAAAAGAAGATTATGAAAATAATTTTCCTGATTTTGAAATATTTTGGTATTCAAAATCGGTTAATCAACTCCGAAAATGTGGTTTATTGGTTTTGTAATTAGGATTTCTTTTTGGTTTTGTCCTGAATTTTTTTGAATTTTTCTTGTTGACCTGGTGTTAGAACCGAATTGATATTGGCGTTTAATTTATCTAAAAGTTCAGTTAGTTTAGTATTTAAATCACCAGGATTATCTACCATTCCCACCGCTTTATTACTGGCTTCATGGTGTTCTTGCAAATATACTTTTACTGCAGCTTCCTGAAAACTATCCAAAGCAAGTTCTTTCTTTAAATATTCCAAAGAAGCTTCAACAGGATCTAATTTTTCTGAAGGAGTAGTTTTTGCTCTTCTGTATTGAGAGTTTCCGATAGTTCGATCAACTTGAGCTTGAGATTCGGTAAAAAATACGATTAGGAAAAATAAAATTAAATAACGCATAACTTTGAAAATGAATACCAAAGATATGATAAAATTTGTTAATAAGAATTATAAAAAAAACACCAATGTAAATTGGTGTTTTTTTATTCAGATTTAATTTTTCAGAAAGTTAAAAATTTCATCTTTCAAAAAAACCCTATCTTTTCTGAGATGTGTTAAGGTATCATCAGTGGCAGGAATTTCTCCGGTTTCTATTTTGTAAATTTCAGAATCTAAAGAATGATACGAATCCAATAAGACTTGAAATTCTTCGTTTTCATGATTTAATTGTTTGATTTTTTCTAAATATTCCGGAAATTCTTGGATGATGGGATGTTTACTTATCATGATTATTTATGGTTTTGAAGTTACACTTTAATCTAAATTGTTGATTAAAATTACAAACTCTAAACCATTTTAAGTATGATAAATATCAGTTTTCAAAGTTTTGAGGAATCTTACGATATGGGTTCTCCATATAAATCAAATTCTGTGGCATCACTAATTTTAATTTGACAAAAGTCGCCAACTTTTACATAGAATTTTGACGCATCTATAAGAACTTCATTATCAACATCCGGGCTGTCAAATTCGGTTCTACCAATAAAATACGGTCCTTCTTTTCGATCAATTATACAAGTAAAGGTTTGTCCAATCTTTTCTTGATTGAGATCCCATGAAATTTGAGATTGGATATCCATTATTTCCGAAACGCGTTGTTGTTTCACTTCTAATGGAACATTATCTTCTAACAAATAGGCATGGGTGTTTTCTTCGTGTGAATAAGCAAAACATCCTAAACGTTCAAAACGCATTTCTTCTACCCATTTTTTTAATATTTCAAAATCCTCTTCGGTTTCACCCGGATAACCTACAATTAATGTTGTTCTTATGGCTATTCCAGGAACTTTCTCTCTGAAATCTTTTAATAATTGAGTTGTTTTTTCTTGTGTAGTTCCTCTTCGCATAGATTTGAGTATACTGTCTGAAATATGCTGTAAAGGGATGTCAATGTAATTACAGATTTTTGGTTCTTTTTTCATTAAATCCAAAACATCCATAGGAAAACCTGTTGGGAAAGCATAATGCAATCGTATCCATTCAATTCCTTCAACTTTTACCAAATTTTCTAAGAGTTCGGCTAAGTTTCTTTTTTTATACAAATCAAGACCGTAATAGGTCAAGTCTTGTGCAATTAAAATAAGTTCTTTTACTCCTTTAGCAGCCAAAGATTTCGCTTCTTGAACCAATTTCTCAATGGGTTGAGAAACATGTTTTCCCCTCATGAGTGGAATTGCACAAAAACTACAGGGACGATCACAACCTTCAGCAATTTTTAGATAAGCGTAGTTTTTTGGAGTGGTGGTTAATCGTTCACCCAAAAGTTCGTGTTTGTAATCGGCTCCTAAAACTTTTAAAAGTTGAGGTAAATCGGTTGTTCCGAAATATTGGTCTACATTTGGAATTTCTTTTTCCAAATCGGGTTTGTATCGTTCGGATAAACAGCCGGTAACAAATACTTTATCTACTAAGCCTTGTTCTTTTTTATCTACATACTCCAGAATAGTTGTAACCGATTCGGCTTTGGCATTATCAATAAATCCGCAGGTATTAATTACTACAATGTTTCCCTCTTCCTCATGAACAACTTCTTTTCCATTGGCTTTAAGTTGGCCCATCAATACCTCACTATCGTATACATTTTTAGAGCATCCTAAAGTGATTACATTTATTTTGTTTTTTCGGGTTGTTTTTGTTCTCATATTGAATTCAATTGTGTGAAAGGGGTTGCAAAATTACATTTTTATTTTCGAATAACACTTAAAACAAAAAAAACCATCCTTTTGAGATGGTTGTAATTTCTTTTAAATACCTTTTAAAAGTTGATGCTGTACGTTACAGATATATTATTGTTTATAGTTGTCAACCTTGAAGTGTCTGTCATTCCGGAACTGATTAGATTAAAATCCATTTTTCTGCTACTGTACGCATAAGCTAAATCAATTCTCGAATCACCAAAATCATAACCTAAACCACCGGTGTAACCTTGTAAATCACCTATTATTTTTCTTTCTTTATACGGACTTTCTTCCATTCTATAACCGCCTCTTAAACTCCATTGTTTGTGTTTGAATTCACCTCCAATACGCAATTCGTTAGAAACCGTTAGATTTGTTTTCATGTAATCATTTAATGATTCCAAATAGCTATCGGTTCTGGGTCTGTAGGTAGTAGTGCTGTAATCTTTCATACTGTAATCTACACTTATTAAACCTCTTTTACCAAAAACATAAGCACCACTTGCAGACCACTTACCAGGAGTTTGCAAACGATAGGAATCGTAAATCATAGTTACATTTGGATCGTAAATAATGGGATTGTTTGAGGCACAAGTATTACAAAAAGTTCGGATGCGTTGTCTTTGTTCGTCATGTAAAGTGTACCAAGTGGGAGATTCGTAAGTAAGTCCCAATCTAAGACTTTCAGAAATTTTAGCTATGGCTCCAAGTGCAAAAGAAAATCCGCCCCCGTAGGTATAAGTTTCATTGTCAAATTGAACAGATTGTAATCCTTGCGAAGCGTTGTATCTTTCGTATATAGAAGATACAGTTGTAGCATCGGTAAAATGAGCATTCAAGTTAATTCCTAAGTACAATTTATCTTGGTATGATGTGGCAAAATTTCCGGTTAGTTTGCCATTGTATCCATTTATGGAGGTAAAGTTTTCTTGATAATAATTGCCCAAAGTAGGAACATTGCTTACATAAAGTGAATTGTCCGGTACATTTTCAACAGGGTTAAAAATATAGGCGTTATACCCTAAAAGAGCTTGTTGGTCAATAAAATTCAAATCTTCAAAGAAAGCATTATTTAAAACGTCTAAAAAAATACCTCCTTCGTTTGGAAGTCCGTTGGCAAATCTCAAAAAATAACGATCAATAGATTGAGAAGGATTGACTCCACGGGTAAAAATTTGATTTTCAAAATTGGAGTTGTTTTCGTAATTGATGGCCAAACTAAATTTTTTCCAATCACTGTCAGGATTTTGATTGGCAAAAACAAAAACTACACCGGCTTGATTTAAATCCAAAGCATATTCATTTTCAATTGTTCGTGTACCAAAATAAGACGAACTATTTCGGGTATTGATGCTACTTAAAGTACCCGATGCTTGATTAAATCTAAATACCGCAGAACCGGCGGGATTACTGTTTAGGGCCGATAGGTCACCTCCCAAAGCTCCAAATGCACCACTCATAGCTCTATAACGAGCTGTTCCGGTTAAATTATCCATAGCATATTGCATGGCATTGGCAGGAGTTATTTCTTGAGCCAAAAGGGTAAGATTACAACCCAATAAGGCAATTGAAAATAGTATCTTTTTCATAAAGTAGTTACGATTTAACTGAATTTATAGTAAGTGTTTTAAAAAGCTGATTAGCCTCTTCTGCCTCCGCCACCTCCGGATGATCTTCCACCTCCTCCGGATGAACCGCCAAATGAACCTCCTGAAGATCGTGAACCTGAATAGGAGGGCGTACTACTGCCTCTTGAATTATTTGATCTTGGTGAAGTAGTTGAAGGATTTTGATTGCCTCGGTTTGAGTTATTGTAATTTTGACCTCTATTCCCCGAGTTTGTATTAGAACGAACACCAGATTGATTGTTTTGGCTTCTGGTTGAAGAGAACTGTGAACTTCTGTTGAATCCGTTTCTGTTTGAATTCAATGAACTTCTATTCCCATTGTAATAGGATGAGCGGTTGCCGGAAGTGTTTCTATTTCCTGTGTAATAACCACTGCCTCTTCTACCACCATTATATACATAATTACTTCTGTAATATCCATTATGCCAATTGTTCCATCCAAAACCGCCATTCCAGCCCCATCCCCAATTGGGTCCGTACCAACTGTTCCATCCCCAGCCCCAACCGGGTCCATACCAATTGTTCCAACCCCAGCCAACATTCCATCC
>NZ_DAIOUN010000021.1:0-42490 GCF_036759525.1 Flavobacterium sp.
ACTTGCGAAAAAATCATAGATCAAATCAGAAAATCTATTGAGTTTGCGGAAATTAAGTAAATGTTGAGCGATTACGGGAATCCGTAAAATGAGAGTAAGGTTTTAAAGTAAGTTTGTTTAAAACCTTAAAATCAATACAATGAAAACAAAAATTATTATTGCTTTTACAGCAACAGTTTTGATGATCTCATGTAAAACGATTAATTCGGGGACTTCAAAATCTATAGAAATTTCTGGAGTGGGTGTAATACACAAACCCGTCATAGCCGATTTAGAAATTGCAAAAGAAAAATCCTCCAAAACTATGGTGATTAAAAATATGGAGTCACTTAGTAATGCAAAAAACGAAATCATTAGGGTGTTATTAATTGAAAACAATGCCGATTTATTGGTAGAACCTAAATTTGACGCTAAAACCAAAAATGGCAAAACTGAATTAACCGTTACGGGTTGGTTGGCTTACTACAAAAATTTCAGAACAATTGAAGAAAAAGATTTGAAATTAATTGAAATTAGACCTGCAGTCATTCGTCCAGTTGAAACAAATCAATCTTCACTTTTAGAAAAAATGAAATAAACCATGGAATTACAAGCCCAACTCAAATCTTTGGCAGATAAAATCAATTTGCTTAAGGATAAAATCGAAACTGAGGAATCAACGAAGCATGCTTTTATTCTACCCTTTGTCAATATTTTAGGATATGACTCTTTTAACCCAACTGAGGTAGTTCCTGAATTTACTGCTGATTTAGGTTTAAAAAAAGGAGAGAAAGTAGATTATGCCATTTTTCAGAATGGGGATCCAATTTTAATTGTAGAATGTAAAAATTGGAAAGAAAATCTTTCCATTCATGGCTCACAATTGTTTCGCTATTTTCACGTAACCAAAACCCGATTTGCATTGTTGACCAATGGCGTAAACTATCAATTTTACACTGATTTGGAAGAAAAAAACAAAATGGATGAAAAGCCGTTTTTAGAATTTGATATAACCAATTTAAAAGACAATGTAGTTAATGAAATTGCCAAGTTTCACAAATCGGCATTTGATGTCAATAAGATTGTAAGTAACGCCAGTTCGCTCAAATATACCAAAGAAATTAAAAAGCAGATTGACAACGAATTACAAAACCCTTCAGTTGAATTTGTAAAACTCTTTGCCAACAAAGTCTATTCCGGCAGACTTACTGAAAAAGTAATGGAGGAGTTTAAAGAATTGGTTCAAAAAGGTTTTAATCAATTTATTAGTGAAAAAATCAACGACAGATTAAATGCTGCTCTCAACAAAGAAGCCCAAAAGCAAAAAGAAGAACAAATTGAAGTGCTTGTTGAAGATGAAAATAAAGTAGTTACAACTGATGAAGAAATGGATGCTTACAGGATTGTTGTTGCTATTTTAAGAAGAAAATTGCCTGTAGAACGCATCGTTCACCGTGACACCCAATCCTATTTTGGAATTCTACTGGACGATAATAACCGTAAACCTTTATGTCGCTTACACCTCAATGGGAACAAAAAATACATCAGTTTGTTTCACGACAACAAAAAAGAAGCCAAACACCCCCTTGAGCGTATTGATGATATTTATTTGTTTGAAAAGGAGTTGTTGGAGACGGTGGGGGTTTATGAGGGAGAGTAAATAAATCTGTATAATTTTATTATATTTTATTTATTTTTATGAACTTTAAATGTTAAAATTAAAACAATAACTCACAAACCAACCCTTCGCAAAACCAAAAGAGCCATTTTTTGCCAACGCACATAAAACAGTAAATTCACTTAAAATTCAATAAATATGGACACAAACGCACCAGTAGGAACACCCGTAATTCCTAGATACTTCCACCAGTTGGGAATTTTGGTTTTAGACGGAAGCGGTTCAATGACCGAAAAAGCAGCAATGAACTCAACCAAAGCAAGAGAAGTAAATGCTGCCGTAATGGAGTTATTCAATCGAATCAACGTAAGCCGAGTAAAACAGAATTTCTCCTTTGCTTGCATAAAATTTGATGAAACTGCAACAGTTTCACTACCTCAAACTCCATTTGACTTTAATGTCTTAATGAATGAAAACTACGACCCGACAATAGGCAAGGGTGGCGGAACGCAAATTTTTGAAGCATTGAATGAAGCTAAAAAGATGGCAGAAAACTTTTTGAACAACGCCCCTCCTGACGGAGTGCCTCATAAAGTTCTTATACTTTTAATGTCAGATGGAATGTGTTTCCAGCCTGAAACAACTGTTGCAGTTGCTAGCAATTTGAAATCCAATCCTAAAATTTTAATGGCTTCCGCATATTTCGGAACAGTTGGAGAGATTGATACTGATGCCCAAAAGGTGCTAAAAGAAGTTAGCACTGACCCAGCCACTTATTACACTACTGTATATGATGGTGAAGCATTAAGAGCATTTTTTGAACGGTCAATTAGTCAATCAGCAGGTATCAAAATTGAGTAACAAATGGGAAAACTAATCGCCTGTGCTACAAACACAAACAAGAGTAGCACAAATCAAGACTATTGCGTAACACTCGAAAATTCAACTATTGGAATTTCAGGTGTTGTAGTAGCTGACGGTATAGGTTCTCATTTCAAATCAGAAATTGCAGCAAAATTTTGTTCAATTAAACTTAAGGACATACTTGAAAGCTTGATTGATATCAATGAATTGAATTTTGAAAAACATTTCAAGGATGTCAAATTAGCATTAATAGAGTATGCAAAAAATACTGATGAATTTGACTTTAGTAGTATTGACAAAAGCCAATCCTTAGGAACAACTTTAATTTGTGTTATTGATTGTGGTGAGACATATCAAATTGCATATGCAGGTAATGGTTCAGTTTGGCAGATTGACGGACGTTTTAATAAGTTTGGCAAGAATTTTTATTTGCCTTGGAATTCAATCAATTTGTTAAACCCACATAGTATTGAGCAAGAAGGCAAAGCTGCCTTATATAGATACTTGTCTGTTTCTGATACTCAACATAGGCCTACTGTTTTGATATTAAGTAAAAATCAATTCTCCCCGGGAGAAATCCTTATCGCAACTACCGATGGTGTATTTAGTAATGATGCTGTGCCAATTGGGAAAGACGCTAATAATACTCTTTGGATTAAAGGTGAAGAAACTCTTCCAATCTTATATAATCACTTATCAAATTTTTTGAGTGCTAACCCTCGTGATGCCAAAAATGAAGATTTAGAATTCACACTCAATCAATTTCTAGAAGAGTTAAAAGAGAAATTAATTATGCACGATGACACAACGATTGGAGCAATTATTTCTGAACGAACAATTGATTATCACCAAATAGAGTTTGAAAAGAAATCCGAACCTTTAAAAGATAATGAAGAAAATCCAAATCAATAGTGGTTTATCTAGCGGCTTAAGGTCGGAATTCAGTCTCATTAATACTATTGAGATTGAAGACAAGCCTTTTGCTGTTGGTGGTTTTGGTGAAGTTTATCATTGTATTTCAATAAATGGGATTTCACCATTAACAAAACAAGTGATTAAGCTATTCATTGATAACTCAAAAGGTTCAGCAGAACATAATTTTAAGACCACCCAAAGGCTTCAGAAAAAAGTTGACAAGGAAAATCAAAAGTTTCTTTCGCAACAAGGAAAGACTTTGATTGAATTATTTCCTGCATTTAAGGGGCTTCCTCAATTCAGTTTTCATGGAAATCTGAATGGTAAAACTGTAATAGGGTTTGTTTCCGACAACTTAGTGAGTTTAGGATTTACAGATTTTGAACATTTTTTGCAAGATGCAAACCTGCTAAGTCAATATCAAAAGTTCCCGATTGAAAGGAAAATGTTAATTGCTTTTCAATTGGTTTCTGCTTTTAAAGTATTAGAAGAATTTCATTTTATCCACGCAGATTTAAAACCAGGTGCTTTATTTATAAACCTAAATTCAGCTGAAATTGCGGTAATTGACTATGACAGCGGTGTAATAACCGAAAATGCAGATGATGAACCAACTTGTTGGGGTGCTGCGAATGATTGGGTTGCTCCTGAAATATGGGAACAGCAATCTACAATACAGAAGGGAGAAAAAATAAATGTTGACATTTATTCGGACAGGTGGTCAGTAGCTATTGGAGTTCACTATTTAATGACAACTTTTCACCCACTTTTCTACCTAACAGAGCTTTCTCCACGAATTGCAAAGCAATATTTTACTCCACAGAATCAATGGCCATTTATAAATAAAACCGTCCCCTATTTTCAAAAAGCAAACGAAGTTATTTATGACCAATATTTACCTTGGGTTAACTCGGTTATACCTAAAATTGTAAAGGACAAATTATCGCATACCATAAACTTTGGTTATAAAAATCCAGTAGCTCGAACCTCCTACTCGGATTGGAAAGTTGCATTGCAAGCAATACAAGAACCACCAAAAATAAAAGTATTTAAAAGTGATAAGTCCGCAGTAATTAATAGTATGGACGTTGAATTGACTTGGGAAGTGGAAAATGCTCATTCAATTACAATTGATAATGGAATTGGTCAAATCTCAAATTCAGGAAGTTTAAGAATCAAACCTCAAACAGATACGAGATATAAAATAAGTGCAATTGGCTATTTTGGACAAGCGGCTGATGAAATTGAAATAAGAGTTTTTCCAACTCCAGTTTTAGAAAGCCTTAAAGTTCCTATGCCTGATTTTCATAGTAGAATAAACCTAAGTCCAATAAAAGTAAGTTCACCACAAATTGACGTTTCAATAAATTTAAACAGCATTTATTCTGAGAAACTAAAATTTACAGAACCTTCAGTTGATTTAAAAACAATTAAGGCTTCGCATATGGAGCTAACTTCAATCTTTAACATTTCAAGAGCATATGAAGCAATTAGAAGAAAAATATCAAGATAGCAAAATGGAAAAACCAAGTTGGATTCAACAGTTTTTCATTCTCTGCTCAGGTGCAGACAAAAATATTCTTTTTCAATGTCGAACCGAATGGAATAAATATTCAGGGATTGGAGCAACTATCTTTTTCACAGGTTTGTTGGCTTCCCTATCAGGCGGATATGCATTATATACAATTTTTCGGGGTGAAGCCAATGCAATTACATATGCCTTAATTTTTGGAATTACTTGGGGTTTCGTAATCTTAAATCTCGACCGCTTTATTGTATCCAGCATTAGAAAAGAAGGTAACATTCAAAAAGAGTTATTGCAAGCTACACCTCGTTTCATACTTGCAATTATCATTTCTATTGTTATAGCCAAGCCATTAGAAGTTAGAATTTTCGAGAGTCGAATTGAACAACAAATATTAGAAGACAAGAGAAAAAAACTAGAAGATGAAAAACTATCCATTGACAAACTGAATGACTTAACAAAACTCGAAAACACAATTACAAGTCAAAACAACGAACTTGGAACACTTGATAGTTTAAGGCAAGGAGACCCGACAAATGATGATTTCAAAAAATTGTTGGGAGATAGAAATTTTGCCTTCCAAGAGTATAATAATGTTTCTAAATCAAACAATCCTAAAATTTCGGATTACAATTCACAAATTACGAAAACAAGAAACAACCCAGATAACATTGTTTATAAAACAGACAGCACAGGAACTTTTCCAATAGGATTAAATTCTGAAGCTAAAAAAACTATCAACGACCTTTCATACAGTAGAAATATACTTCAAAATGAAATTAAGGTTAAACAAAAGAGAGTGGAAGATTTAGATGCTGAAATTCAGAAAGCCAGAAATGACTATAAAGCACTAATGGCTCAAAAAGTGAATGAAAAACAAGCAGAGATTGAACAGTCAAGACAAACTAAAGCACAAGCTGACAGTATCGCAAAAATTCAGTTTGACGAGAGTGTGAAGATTAAAGAAAAAAGTTATACAAACAATTTTATTACTCAACTTGAAGCTATGGGGAACTTAACAGCCTCAAACTCAACTATGGCTTGGACAAGTTGGATGATTATGCTTCTTTTCATTGTAATTGAAACCGCACCAATTTTGGTTAAACTATTAAGTAAACGTGGCCCTTACGATGAAATTCTTGATAGAGTTGAATATGAACATTACATAAATGAAAAAGAGCATATTTCCAGGTGGAATTCTAAAATTAATGAACTTCTTGAAAAAGCAAGAGAAACAGCAAAATTAGAAGGAGATACATTTATGAAAGTTGAAAAGCAGCGTCTTGAACACGAATTACGCAATAATCAAAAAATTCTTGACGATTTAGCCCAAAAACAAGAACACCTAGCAAAAATCGCAATCGACAAATGGTATCAAGATGAACTTGCAAAATCAAATTCGCAACCAATTAACCAAAGTAACAAAATAGTTGCTCCGAAGCTTGAAGATAATTTTTGGAAACAAATAGGTGCAGCAGACAAAATTGAATATTGCTTTAGAAATGGATCTGTTTCGGACAATGAACTTTTATATTTCGAAAATGAACAATTGACAAAAGGAAAATGGAACTTTGTTTCGACAGCTAAGGACGAAATTAAAATTGAACTTCCAGACATTGCCATTGAATATCTCATTACAGAACTAACTTCTGACAGCCTTAAACTCAAAGAAAAAGGAACGAACGAAATTATTGAATTAAAGAAAGTTTAACTATGGCTTGGCGTTGGCGTAAATCAAAGAACTTTGGACCATTCAGTACAACTGTTTCTAAAAAGGGTTTAGGAACAAGCGTTGGATTTTTAGGTTTTCGTTTTGGTGTAAGTCCAGATGGGAGAAAATATTGGAGTTTTGGCATACCTGGAACAGGATTGTATTACATTAAATATTACCGTTAATGGAAAGAATAATTAAAATAGTTTTAGCAATTCTTTTCTTTATTTGTCTTGCAGATATGCCTTATGGCTACTACCAGTTTGTACGATTTGCAGTGATGGGGGGCTTTTTATGGTTAGGATGGCAAGTACATCAACAGGGGAAATCCAATGAAGTGTTTGTGTTTTTAATGTTGGCATTAATTCCAACCCTTTCTTAAAATAGCTTTAGGGAGAACAATTTGGAATATCGTGGATGTGATAGTGGGAGTGGGGCTGTTGCTGTCCATAAAAAAAACTATATCATAATTTGGTTAAGTTTTCAAAGAAATTTATCAATTAACAAGAAATCTCATTTTTATATTACACTACAAAATATTTAGAACACATGAACAAGATTAAAATATATCTGATACGAATTTATCGATTGTTACTTAATTATGAAAAACAGGAAGAAGTTATTTGGAAAGATATAAAAAAACTCCATGCAGATTGTGGATGGAGATCTGGTGTGTATGAAAATGATAAATATATTGAGACTGTTTTTGAGATTAGTAAAGAGACTCCAGTTGTTTTCCACTATATAGTAGGTAAATATAGTTTCCATTGCAGTGTTAAAATCCTTGAGAATTACCCTTTAGATTTAACTACTGATTTCTTTATTCTAGCAACTCACTTTAATAATGTATTAAGTGATGGAGTAGTAATTGTGAATGTTAATAATCATTATATAGAGTATCATCACAAAGTAAATTTATTACTGCCTCTTTTATATAGAAATGAAATTTATAGTCAAATAATAAGACATTATGATACGGCGAGAGATATATATGAAGCATTTCAAAGACTAATTAATGAAAATGAATCACCTGCGATTATTATTGCGGATATTTTAAACAGGAATAATAATCAGGAGAAAAAAGATAAATAATACTTTTTACACTAAAAATTTAAGCTAAAGAAAATCCGTACTAAAAGAGTTAAAGTGTTTTTCAGCAAGTGAAGAACATGTATAAAACCCTTCACAAGAAGTTTAAAAATATTAGTCACAAATGAACGAAACCCAAGAAAAGCTTACCTTTCTCAATATTCTCCTATTTGTTTTATCAATATATGTATTAGGGGCTTTATTAATTGATACTTTATGGAAACTTCCTGAGGAAACTTCTCGGTTGCTAAATCATATTGACAATGCGATTTGCATCGTTTTCTTATTGGATTTTGTTATTCGATTAAATAGAGCAAAAAACAAATTGCATTTTATGAAATGGGGATGGATTGATTTATTGTCCAGTATTCCAGCGGTTGATTTTTTAAGAGCTGGCAGAGTATTAAGATTAATTAGAATATTTAGGATACTACGTGCATTTCGTTCTACCAAGCAAATTGTTTCACATGTTTTTAGAAACAGAGCTCAGGGTACATTTACTTCGGTTTCAATACTTGCTATTTTATTGGTTTTGTTTTCTGCTATAGCCATTTTACAAGTAGAAAAAGATCCTGAAAGTAATATCAAAACTGCCGAAGATGCTTTGTGGTGGGCTTATGTTACTATTACAACAGTAGGTTACGGCGATAAATTTCCTATTACAACTGAAGGGAGATTTATTGCTGTAGTTTTGATGACAGGCGGTGTTGGGCTTTTTGGAACTTTTACTGCTTTTGCTTCGAGTTGGTTTCTAACTGATAAAAAAAATACAATATGAAATTATTGCTGCTGGTATTTTTTCTTCCGTTTCTATTTTTCGCCCAACCCACACTTGTTTCTTGGAATCTTCAAAACTTTGGCAGTAGTAAGACCGACCAATCTGTAGTATTTATAGCTTCAATACTTAAAGACTATGATATAGTGGCTTTGCAGGAAATTGTGGTGAATCCCAGTGGAGCCCAAGCTGTAGCCAAATTGGCTGCTGAACTTACCAAAACGGGTACCAAGTGGACATATGCTGTTAGTGACCCCACTACCAGTAGTGCTTATAAAGCGGAACGCTATGCTTTTTTGTGGAAAACCCATGTGGTGCAATTGATTGGTAAACCCTGGCTTGAGAAGAAGTACCATTTAGAAATTGACCGCGAACCGTTTTATGCCACTTTTCACTACCAAAACAAACCATTTACAGTAGTCAATTTTCACGCCATTACCCAAAAAAGACAACCCGAAACCGAAATCAAATACTTCAAATTTTTACCGGAACACTACCCCAACCTAACTTTATTGTTTGTAGGTGATTTCAATTGTCCCGAAACTCATACCGTATTCAATCCATTGAAAAAGATGGGCTATGCCTCTGCTTTTGAGAACCAAAAAACAACGCTCAGAACCCAATGCATTCAAAACGATTGTTTGGCCTCTGCTTTTGATAATATTTATTATCCCACCTCATCTGTTACACTACAACAAAAGGGTATTATACCTTTTTATGAATTTTTTCAAAATTGGAATGATGCCCGAAAAGTGTCGGATCATGTTCCTATATGGATTCAATTTCAAATCCATTAAATAGGAGATAAATCTCTTTAAAATCAAAACCATCAACTAAATACAACACGGGAATGAAAAAAACAATACTCTTTTGGATTGTCATTTACAGCTTATCAATTGCTTGTAAAAATAGAGAAGATAATCCAACTCCAAATCAAGATTTTGAAGTTCAAAAGTATTATGAACCTTCAACGGTTTTAAAGAATCCGAAAGCTGAACCTAGCTATAAAGAAGATACTTCTACCGATTACGAATACCGTGTTGGAAAGCCCGGTCACTACACTTACAATTATGATGTTATGGGTCAAGATCTTGATGGAAATGAAGTACGAGGTACTATTACCATTAAAAATAAATATGGAAATGGCAAGTTAACCGATTCAAAAGGAGTTTCTTTTTCGGTAATTGTTGAATGGGTAGGTTATGGTAAGTTACTTGCCCAAGATGAGGATGGGAACGAATACAATTTGGTTACTCAATAACATACTAATCCAAACCCTATAGCCCAATGAAGAAGTTCGTTTTACTAGTAATAATACCCTTTTTGATCCATCCCCAAAGCGGGAGTGAAGTATATATATGCTACAGTAAAAATGCGACCAAATACCATAAAAAAGAGTTCTGTAGGGGATTGGGGGCTTGCAAAAAAGAAGTGAAAAAAGTAACTCTGAAAGAAGCTAAGGAAATGGGGTTGACACTTTGTAGATGGGAGGAATAATCTACCCTATAAAAGAGATTTAATCAAATATTATAATTTGTAGTAACAAATTAATAAAAAATGTAAATAAAGTGTTAAAATTTAACTTATTTTTGAGACCTTGATTTTAGGTTAGTCCTTGAAAATCATTCAACTAAATACGAAAAAATGAAAAGATATTTACCTCTATTGGTGCTCCTTTTGATGAGTCACATAGGAACGGCCTTTGCTAAATTTGATCCCTTGAATTTATCAGCAACGCTTACAGGTGGAACTACAGTTTGTCAAAATTCTGGAAACGTTACCTTGACTTTCACAGGGAGTGGGGGTACGGCTCCCTATACGTTTAATTATACTATTAATGGGGTTCTTCAAACACCTCTAATAAGTACAGGAAATAGCACAACTTTGAACATAAATAGTAACAACGCAGGAACATTTATTTATAATTTAGTAAGTGTTTCTGATTCTCAGCCACCAAATAATCCAACAACCGTAAATGTTAGTCAAACGGTTGTAGTTACTTCACCACCCATTGTTAATTTTAGCTTTAGCAATAATAATACTTGTTCAGGCACACAAATTCAGTTCACCTCCAATGTTACTGGAAGTGGTAATTATACATACTCTTGGGATTTTGGTGATGGTTCCCCATCTTCAACGCAACAGAATCCTACCCATTCTTTTCAAGCATTAGGCTGCGGTACTAGTACTTTTAATGTAACACTTACGGTAACTGGTGGTGGTTGTACTGTTACAAGGACTAATTCAGTTTCAGTTATACAAAAGCCAGATATAAATTTTACAGATGTAAATAGCCCTTTTGATCCTTTTAGTAATTGTTCCAATGCTTCCTCAAATTCGATTTACAGTATTACAGTTGGCAATGCTTCTACATCAACTTGTATTAGTTCATATTCAGTCAATTGGGGAGATGGAAATGTGCAAAATAATATTACTTTTCCAATATCACATATTTACAATCAGGTTGGTGTATACACTATGACTATGACAGCAACTGGAAGTAATGGATGTATTAGTACCAAATCTTATACAATAAAAAACATATCAAATCCATTAGGAGGCCTTAATAGCCCTGGATCAACCCAAAATTTATGTGCTCCTACACCAAGTTTACAATTTTCATTATCTAATTGGGGAACAAATTCATTGGATACAACCTACACTATAGATTATGGTGATGGAACTCCAAATCTAGTTTTGACCCAAAATCAATTAATTGCATCACCTTTTTATAACTCATCAAATCCATCAAGTTCATTAAATTATCCTATACCACACATATATAACAATAGTAGTTGTCCAAATCAAAGTTTTACCGTTTCTTTAAATGTAACCAATGCTTGTGGAACAACTCCTTTTACACTTGGAAATATATCAGTTATAAAAAGACCAGAAGCCGATTTTACTTCGCCTCCTATAGCTTGTGTTAATACAAGTGTATTGTTTACAAACACTACAATTGGTGGGTTTAGTCAAAATTGTAATCAAAATGCTATTTATACATGGAATTTTGGTGATGGTTCACCAACAGTTACCACAGGTCAATTATCATCGCCACAAAATATTTCTCATGTATTTTCAAATCCAGGAACTTATACAGTTACTTTAACCTCACAAAACTTTTGTGGTATTACAAGTAGATCAAAACAAATTTGTATTGAATCACCTCTTACACCTCAATTCACCGTTACGAATGATACAGGTTGTGCCCCTTTTTCAGTGTCGACAACTAATACTACTAATTTAAGTACAACGTGTTCTCCACCAACCTATAATTGGCAAGTTTCTTATGTTGCTGCGAATTGCGGAACAACTTCTGGCTTTTCCTTTACCGGTGGTACTAATGCCTCTTCAGCGAATCCTTCATTTAACTTTACCCAACCCGGTACGTATACCCTTACTTTAACCACAACCAATAGTTGTGGCTCGGCAACAACTACAAGAACCATAAATGTATTGAGTCCGCCTACCGTTTCTCTTGCTTCTATCTCAAATGCGTGTGGTGCAGTGAATATTTCTCCCAACGCAACGGTAAATGGATGTGCACCCACAGGTACTGCATTGACCTACAATTGGTCTTTTCCGGGAGGAACTCCAAGTAGTAGCAACAGTGCTAATCCGGGAACAATTCAATATGCAACTCCCGGAAATTATACCGTTTCATTGACGGTTTCAAATAGTTGTGGTGCATCAAATGTGGCTTCACAAACCTTTACCATTTCACCTATCCCCGAAATAATCAATACAATTTCAAGTCAAACGATATGTTCTGGCTTAACCACAACTCCTGTCGTTATAACTGCAAATCAGCCGGGTACAACTTTTACCTGGACTGCAACTGGAACTGTCGGTATTACCGGTTTTACAGCTTCAGGGACTAGTAATACTATTCCGGCCCAAACTATTATTACAACGGGATCATCACCCGGACAAGTACTTTATGTAGTAACGCCAACATTAAATGGTTGTCAAGGGAATCCCTTTACTTATACCGTTGTGGTTAACCCAGCCCCAAACATCACGACCCAGCCTGCTTCAAGTACAGTTTGTCTTGGGGGTAATCCAACACCCATGACTGTAGTGATCAGTCCTACAACACCTGGCGTAAGTTATCAATGGTTTTCCAATTCAAGTAATTCTAATACGGGAGGAGCTTTGATATCAGGAGCTACAACTGCTACATATACACCTCCAACTACAACCGTTGGAACTATTTATTATTATGTTGTTGTAACCCTACCAAGTACCGGATGTAACTCTCTAATTTCAAATACCGGTTCTGTAACCGTTGCACCTTTACCAACAATTACAACCCAACCCACGAATATTCAAAGTATTTGCATTGGAGGTGTTATACCTGCACTTTCAGTAAGTTATACAGGAGGATTGGGTACGCCAACTTACCAATGGTTTACCAATACTTCGCCTTCCAATAGTGGCGGTACAGCTATAGCAGGGGCAACTTCTAGTAATTATACTCCACCGGTTTTCAATACTTCCGGGACTTTTTATTATTACGTTCAAATCACTTTAACCGGAAGCGGATGTGGTTCGGTAGTGAGTCAGGTAGCAACAGTTGAGGTGGTTCCTGATCCGGTAATTGGTGCTCAGCCTTTAGCATCTCAGACTCAGTGTCAAGGGTCGTCGGCTACTCCTTTGGAAGTTACAGTTAGTGGCGGATTAGGTGCAATAAATTACCAGTGGTTTAGTAATACAAGTAACAATACCACCTCTGGTACAGCTATCACGGGAGCTACATCCAGTTCTTATACACCACCCACAACTACTGTAGGAACGTTGTATTATTATGTTATTGCTACACAAGGAGCATCGGGATGTTCGGTGACTAGTACTACGTCGCAAGTTCAAGTAGTTCCGGCTCCAACCGTATCTTCACAACCTTTGGCAACACAAACAATATGTCTTGGCGGTGCTACTACAACTTTAACGGTTGCGACTGTCAATGGTATTGGCACACCAACCTATCAGTGGTTTAGCCAAACAAACAATTCAAATACCGGTGGAACAGCTATAGGAGGAGCTACCACCAATAGTTTTACTCCGCCTTCATCCGTAGAGGGTACTCTTTATTATTATGTGGTGATTTCTTTTAGCAGTGGGGGTTGTACCAGTACAACTTCAGCTACATCAACAGTAACAGTAACTCCACTTCCCGAGATAGGCACCCAACCCACGAATACTCAAAGTATTTGCATTGGAGGTGTTATACCTGCACTTTCAGTAAGTTATACAGGAGGATTGGGTACGCCAACTTACCAATGGTTTACCAATACTTCGCCTTCCAATAGTGGCGGTACAGCTATAGCAGGGGCAACTTCTAGTAATTATACTCCACCGGTTTTCAATACTTCCGGGACTTTTTATTATTACGTTCAAATCACTTTAACCGGAAGCGGATGTGGTTCGGTAGTGAGTCAGGTAGCAACAGTTGAGGTGGTTCCTGATCCGGTAATTGGTGCTCAGCCTTTAGCATCTCAGACTCAGTGTCAAGGGTCGTCGGCTACTCCTTTGGAAGTTACAGTTAGTGGCGGATTAGGTGCAATAAATTACCAGTGGTTTAGTAATACAAGTAACAATACCACCTCTGGTACAGCTATCACGGGAGCTACATCCAGTTCTTATACACCACCCACAACTACTGTAGGAACGTTGTATTATTATGTTATTGCTACACAAGGAGCATCGGGATGTTCGGTGACTAGTACTACGTCGCAAGTTCAAGTAGTTCCGGCTCCAACCGTATCTTCACAACCTTTGGCAACACAAACAATATGTCTTGGCGGTGCTACTACAACTTTAACGGTTGCGACTGTCAATGGTATTGGCACACCAACCTATCAGTGGTTTAGCCAAACAAACAATTCAAATACCGGTGGAACAGCTATAGGAGGAGCTACCACCAATAGTTTTACTCCGCCTTCATCCGTAGAGGGTACTCTTTATTATTATGTGGTGATTTCTTTTAGCAGTGGGGGTTGTACCAGTACAACTTCAGCTACATCAACAGTAACAGTAACTCCACTTCCCGAGATAGGCACCCAACCCACGAATACTCAAAGTATTTGCATTGGAGGTGTTATACCTGCACTTTCAGTAAGTTATACAGGAGGATTGGGTACGCCAACTTACCAATGGTTTACCAATACTTCGCCTTCCAATAGTGGCGGTACAGCTATAGCAGGGGCAACTTCTAGTAATTATACTCCACCGGTTTTCAATACTTCCGGGACTTTTTATTATTACGTTCAAATCACTTTAACCGGAAGCGGATGTGGTTCGGTAGTGAGTCAGGTAGCAACAGTTGAGGTGGTTCCTGATCCGGTAATTGGTGCTCAGCCTTTAGCATCTCAGACTCAGTGTCAAGGGTCGTCGGCTACTCCTTTGGAAGTTACAGTTAGTGGCGGATTAGGTGCAATAAATTACCAGTGGTTTAGTAATACAAGTAACAATACCACCTCTGGTACAGCTATCACGGGAGCTACATCCAGTTCTTATACACCACCCACAACTACTGTAGGAACGTTGTATTATTATGTTATTGCTACACAAGGAGCATCGGGATGTTCGGTGACTAGTACTACGTCGCAAGTTCAAGTAGTTCCGGCTCCAACCTTTACAGGTCAACCCCAATCAAATGAAGTTTGCGAAGGAGGGACATTAGCTCCACTTCAGGTTTCTTTCACCAATGGTACTGGAACCGCTTCCTATCAGTGGTTTGATTCGGCAGGTCCTATTCCGGGTGCAAATTCAGCTACTTATACCCCATCAAATCTAATATCTGGCGAATATTATGTTGTTATTACTTTTTCATCCGGTGGATGTACCTCAATAACTTCCAGTACTGCCGTAATTACAATTGTACCACTTCCCGAGATAGATGTTCAGCCTGTTACACTTCAAACCGTTTGTGAAGGGGGTGTTGTGCCTAATTTTGTCGTTTCTTTTTCAGGAGGGACCGGAAATGCTACATATCAATGGTTTAGTAACAGTGTGCCATCTTACACCGGAGGTACTGCCATTGTTGGGGCTACAAATCCAAGTTTTACCCCGTCAGTTTTTACAACTGTTGGTTCTTATTATTTTTACGTAGAAATTAGTTTTGATGGAGTGGGGTGTGGAACCCTTGTAAGTTCCTTAGCAGAAGTAAATGTTATACCTGACCCAGTGGTTCAGCAACAGCCTTTACCAAATCAGACCTTGTGCCAAAACACTTCTGCTCAGCCACTCAGTGTTGTAGTTTCTGGAGGGATTAGTGGTAGTTTTAATTATCAATGGTTTGTGTCTACATCAAATAGTATAGGTTCAGGGACACCAATTTTTGGAGCTAATTCAAGTGAGTTTATACCACCAAGCGATGTAGCCGGGACTTTTTATTATTACAGTTTAATAACTCAAACTGAAGATTCCGGATGTAGTGTTTTCAGTGAAATTTCTAGGGTAACAGTCAATTTGGCACCTGAAGTTTCCATTCAACCGAACTCAAATATTTATTGTTTGGGTGATGTGTCTCAAGCCTTAACCTTCTCAGTGATTAACGGTGTTGGAACTCCAAATATTCAATGGTTTTTGAATACAACTAATTCAAATTCAGGTGGAACACCCGTGTTGGGAGCATCATTTGTAGATTTTACACCTCCTACAAATCAACAAGGCGTATTTTTCTATTATGCCGTAATTAACTTTCCTTCTTTGGTTGGAAATTGTTCTACGGTTGTAACTGATGTGGTTACTATTACTATAAATCAAGTTCCAGTTGTAAATAATGAATCAATAACCATATGCAGCGATAATTCATTTGAAGTTACACCGCAAAATCAGCTTCCAAATATCATACCTAGTGGGACTTTATACACTTGGACTGTCGTTTCTATAACACCACCTAATGCAGTGACCGGAGCTACAGCTAATTCCAATGAGCAATCCAGCATAGGTCAATATTTAATCAACACAACAACCAATCCAGCTGTTGTAATTTATGAGGTTACGCCAACTTCAGGGGACTGTGTAGGAGACGTATTTCAGGTTGTTGTAACCGTAAATCCTGCCATAAGTCCTAATGTCGTGGTTGCGAACAGTTCCTGTTTTCAAATTAATAATGGTTCTATACTTACAAATATTGTAGGGGGTATTCCTCCTTATACTATTACATGGACTGGGCCAAATGGTTTTGCCGCCTCAACTCCTTCAATAACCAATTTGGCTCCCGGTATCTATACATTACTAATAGAGGATACAGGTGATTGTCCTTATACTGCGAATTTTGAAATAACGGAACCCGACCCGATTGTAATTTCAAACGCCCAACAAACCGATATTACTTGTTTTGGTTTGAATAATGGAATACTTGAAATAGAGGTAACCGGTGGAACCATTCCGTATAGTTTTACTTGGACCCAAAACAATCTTTTTTACTCCAATGAGCAAAATCTGTCCAATTTGGCTCCCGGCACATATGAAGTGACTGTTACTGATGCGAATAACTGTAATCCGGCTTTAATGACCTTCAAAATTTCGGAACCCCCTCTATTAGAGGTATCTTTATTGAATCAGGTAAATATCGAATGTTTTGGTGATGCAACAGGTGCAGTAACAGTGCAAGCATTTGGTGGAACTATTTCGGGGGATTATACTTTTTCTTGGAATGGACCTAATGGATTTACAAGTAGTTCCCAAAATATTCAAAACCTTTTTGCAGGTACCTATCAACTTGTGGTGTTGGATGATAATGGATGTGAGACTTCTTTGACGGTTGTCTTAACTCAATCTCCTGAAATTATAATAAGCTATACTACTACTCCAATAAGTTGTTATGGTGCTAATGATGCTTCATTGTCTGTGACTTTAACCGGAGGGGTCCCACCGTTTCAATTTACTTGGAATAATTTAGCTACTTCTTTAAATCAGAATAATTTGTCTGCCGGGGATTATGTTATAACGGTTACAGATGCTTTGGGTTGTGTTCGTATAGTAACCATCAATATACCCGAAGCTCCGGTTTTTACTATAAATCCTATTGTAAATCAGATATCTTGTTTTGGGGCAAATAACGGAAGTATTAATTTGAATTTAACAGGAGGGATAGCACCCGTTACCCTTCAATGGAGCGATGGTAGTACAGCAGGATTAATTAGGAATAATTTACCCCCGGGAACGTACACGGCTACTATAGCCGATGGTACTCCTTGTTTTATTATACGTTCATTTACTATAATTGAACCACAGCCTTTAGTTGTATCTTCAGTTTTGACGCAGCCTTTAGATTGTTTAAATGCTGCTAGTGGAGCTATAAATTTGATAGTATCGGGTGGTACACCTCCTTTTATGTATCAGTGGTCAAACGGAGTAACAACTGAAGATTTAACCGGAGTAGTTGCCGGAAATTATGCTGTTACTGTTGTAGATGCAAATGGATGTACAATTAGTGGTCAATTTACTCTAATTAGACCAAATCCTTTAGTTGTTTCGGTTACAACTCAAACTGATGCAGATTGTGAAACTCGAGAAGTAATTCAATATTTCAATGCACAAGCTTCAGGAGGGCTTCCTCCTTACACATATCAGTGGTCAAGTGGAACGGTTAGTGGGGTTAATAATCAAACTATGCAGACCACTAACAATGGAATGGTAATTTTAACAGTAACAGATGCTTTGGGTTGTAGTATTAATTACAATGTAAATGTTGAAACACCGGTTATAGGTAATCCTAATATTACCACAGAATCTTTTGGGTATTTGACCTATGGAATTTACTCCGTAAATGACCCTATTCAATTCTATGGAAATGTTACAGGTGACTATTTAAATGTAGTTTGGGATTTTGGGGATGGTACTTTTTCCAATGAACTCAATCCGGTACACACCTATGAGTTGGAACGCGAATATATTGTAACTATGACTGTTACTTATCCTTTTGGTTGCACCTATGTTTTAACGATATCTCTATTAGTTGAAAAAGGCTATTTGTTGGTTATCCCGTCTGCTTTTACCCCTAATAACGATAGTTTAAATGATACGTTTCGTCCGGTTACCAGGTTTTTAAAGAGTGTTAAAATGGATGTTTACGATTCTTGGGGTTCTGTGATTTATTCTGAAACAGGAGATTCACTTGTTGGTTGGGATGGTAAAATCAAAGGGATTCATGCGGAAAATGGAAATTATTATGCTGTTGTAACAGCTGAAACTTTTTACGGAAGGATTTTTCAACAAAATCAAACGTTTGTTCTTATTAAATAAAAAATACACCTATGCAGTTGAGATTAACTTTCGTTATATTATTCTTTTGTTGCTTTCAAGTCAAAGCTCAAGATCCAATTTTTACTCAATATTATTTAGTGCCCGAAACTTTGAATCCTGCTTTTACCGGGATTTCTAATGCATGGAGTGCCGGAGTAATGCATAGGCGACAATGGCCTAATGGGAATACAAAAATTGATACACAATTTGCCTATGCAAATAATTTGGTAACTGATGAGATAGGGCTTGGTTTAACCGTACTTAATCATAATGAAGTTTTTACAAAATACAATTATTTTAAAGTGAGCGGTACTTTCTCCTATATCGTAGAGTTGAATTACGAGTGGAGATTGAGATTGGGTGTAGAGGCTGGTTTTGGCAGAAAAGATTTTAATTTTAATAATTTAATTCTGGAAGACCAAATTAATATCAATACCGGTGCTATCAGTCCTGGGAGTATTGACCCTGGTGTTATGGATAATTTTAACAAAATTAATTTTTTTGACGCTTCGGCTGGTTTTCTATTTGATTCGGAAGATGCTTGGTTAGGTGTTGCAATCAGACATTTAAACAGACCGGATATTTCTTTTCGGGAGAATGGGAATGTTCCGTTGAATATGTTTTTATCTGTGCATGGTGGATATTATGTAGAATTTGATAATTCTCCTTCAAGTTTAATTCCAGAAGGGTCTAATTTGCTTCTCACAGCAAATTACATGAGACAATCAGAGTATAATAGATTAGATGTTGGAGGGGTTTTTGAAACTGAAGTTTTTGGTTTAGGCGTTTTGTTTGCCACAAATCCTGAGCGTAAATCTTCCGATGGTCATTTTTTAACTTCTGTGAACCCCGTAATGTCCGTAAAATTCAGCGAATTTATATTTGGATATTCTTATGATATCAATACAACAAAGTTTAGAAGAAACCAAGGGATACATGAGTTTTCATTGATATGGCAATTTGGTAGAGATTGCAGCCGATGCAATAACTACAAAGTAAAGTTTCGTAGAGGAGGCGGTGGTTTGGTTCGTGCCTGATAAATACGTTTAGGATTTATTGCTCTACAAACTCCCCGAATAATCCTCTGGCAACATCGCATCAATGTCTCGTAAATATTTATCGAGAGCATCCATGGTTTTATGACCACTAATGAGCATGAGTTTACTTTTGGCTTCGTTTTGCGTCATCGTTTTTATAAAGTCATTGTAGAGTTTGGTAATAAACGTGTGACGGAAACTATAGAGCCCATAATTTTTATCCAAATTAAAATGCTCTTTTACTTTTTTAAAACGTTTAGAAAAATAGTCTCGTTTATGGGTTTCCTCGGTATCCCAAACGCCTCCAATGGTGTCGGGAGTGAATAAATCCAAGTTTTTGTCCATCTTGCTTAAATCAGGTAATTCCTTGAAAAGAATATCAGGAATAATTTTGGTTTTCACCGGACTATTCTTGGCTTTAAAGGTGATGATTCGGTTAACCACATCAACATCACCCACTTTGAGCCTTCCAATTTCAATTGGACGTAAGAAAGAATAACAAAGGAATTTAACATAGAGTAGTAAATGTGGATCATGGGTTTCCATGTACTCAAAAATTTCCTGTTGCAAAGTATTGGAATAGGTTTTGTTTCGCTCGGGTGTTGACTTCAACACATTGATTTTACGAACAAAATTTTCTCTGATGATTTCATTGTCCTACAAGGTCTGAATATTAAGGTGTATCCTTTTTTGCTTAAATGATTGTGTGATTTGAATCGTTCTATTAAATGGGAGGTATACCCCACATAGGTCTTATTGAAATTCTTTGAGAATAAAATATAAACCACAAATTCTTCCCTAATTGTATAAAAAAAGCTTCACATAACTGTGAAGCTTCTTAGTAGTCCGCCGAGTCGGAGACTCGAACCTTTGTCCGCCGTGGCGGATATGAGCCCATGAACTTATAAATTAGAGATAATTTCTTTAATATGCTCTCTTCCAATTCCGGTTTTAAAAAATTGTTCTCTTTGTAAAGCCTCTGCTTTTGTGGTGAAAAATTCAACATGAATTACTTCCCAAGGTCTATATTTTAAGGTGTATCCTTTTTTTCCTAAATGATTGTGTGATTTGAATCGTTCTATTAAATGGGATGTATACCCCACATAGGTCTTATTGAAATTCTTTGAGAATAAAATATAAACCACAAATTCTTCCCTAATTGTATAAAAAAAGCTTCACATAACTGTGAAGCTTCTTAGTAGTCCGCCGAGTCGGAGACTCGAACCTTTGTCCGCCGTGGCGGATATGAGCCCATGAACTTATAAATTAGAGATAATTTCTTTAATATGCTCTCTTCCAATTCCGGTTTTAAAAAATTGTTCTCTTTGTAAAGCCTCTGCTTTTGTGGTGAAAAATTCAACATGAATTACTTCCCAAGGTCTATATTTTAAGGTGTATCCTTTTTTTCCTAAATGATTGTGTGATTTGAATCGTTCTATTAAATGGGATGTATACCCCACATAGGTCTTATTGAAATTCTTTGAGAATAAAATATAAACCACAAATTCTTCCATAATTGTATAAAAAAAGCTTCACATAACTGTGAAGCTTCTTAGTAGCGGGAACAGGACTCGAACCTGTGACCTTCGGGTTATGAGCCCGACGAGCTGCCTACTGCTCTATCCCGCGATATATTTTTTTTAAACCTTTTAAGAACCTGTGTCCGCCGTGGCGGATATGAGCCCGACGAGCTGCCTACTGCTCTATCCCGCGATATATTTTTTAAATCTTTTAAGAACCTGTGTCCGCCGTGGCGGATATGAACCCAACGAATTGCCTACTGCTCTATCCCGCGGTGTTTCGGGTGCAAATATACAACGAATATTTAGAAAGGCAAGACTTTTTTTTAAAAAATGTGTTTTTCTCCTGTTCAGCCACTCTAGTCGGCATTAGGTCATAGCTTTAGCTTTTGCGGTTTCTATTTCCTGTATCCATAAGGTGGGCTCATTGACTACAAAATGAAAGGCAGTGCCTTCTGTGGTGGTTACAGCCAATCCGTTTGAAATCAGTCCCATCGTTTTACGAGGAGCTACTGCAGTAATATGCTTCAACAGAAGGGCCGTTTTACCGGTTTGTAAATTCCATTTATGGGAAACAAAAACAAGGCGGGTAGAGGTGAGGTACAATCGACCTCCTACCGCTTCTTTTCCGCGAAAGCAATTGGCCGGACCTTCATACCGTAGCAATTCATCGGTTGTAAATTCGGGTGGGGTTACTTGCAAAAAGCGATTTCCCATACGTGAGAAAAAATAAGGCATACCCAATCCCATAAGCAAAGCAAAGGTAACGCCTTGAAAAATCAAAGCGGGCCAACTGTAAAAAGACGAGGGACTAAAAAGATCCAGGATGCACAACAAAAGTGTAAAAAACAATCCGCTTACTAGGGCAAAAATCAATCGGCCTTTCCAAGACATTTTAGGAATCGTAGTTTCGGGCATAGAGATAAATTTTATATCGAATGAAGTTAAAAATTAAACATTTATTTTTTGGGAGCCCATTTGTACCCTAAATAGGCCATCGGGAAATAGGCCAAAATCAAATCGGTGGCGATAAACCAAGTGGGTGCCGAGAATAGAAAGACATTGGCTATGCCTCCTAAAAAGAAAAACAATCCCACAATGAAAGCCCCTTTTCCGGCAGCTTTCGGACATAATAAGGCGGCAACCAAAGCTCCACACAAGGTTCCCAAAGCATGTGCCAAAAACGGAAATATAAAGTGTTTGGGTTCAAACAGGGGAAGGGCTTGTTTGAGACCTTCGGCTGTGGATACATCGATACCCTCCGGTGGAGGAATTACAGAACCGCTTAACATGATAAGGCCCATATTTACAGAGCTACCAATGAAAATTCCGGCAATAATGGCCAAAATAAGACGAAGAATGGGAGGCATACGTTAAAGGTTTAAAGGTTAGGAAGTTAAAGGTACACTTTTTGACTCAATTACCAAGAAGCGGGTTACTTTTTTTGCCTTTTCACCATTTCGGTTATCCAAATGGGAGCAAAAGGAGACACACAACCTTTGGAGGTGGGATAATCCCGAAACAGGCCCAGCTGTTCACCCAAAGCCAGTGCCGACTCTCGGTAATTGGGATGGTGAATTCCTATCATGGCCAAAACCGTATTTTGTGTCCACTGAACCTCAGGTTCTGCTGTGGGCATTTCGTTCGCTATTCGATGCATCAAAGTATCCAAAAATTCACGGTCTTGGGTTTTAGAAACCAATCCTGCGGTTAAAGCCCAGCCCAATCGAGCGGCCCATTTGTGTGACGAAACCATCCATTGCTGCCGAAGCTTTTCACAATCCGGGTGGTCTTTCAAAACATAGGCACTAAACCAATCGGCAATTTGAACATAATCAATACTATGAACTAAAGCATCCAAGCGAGAAGCGTCCCAGTCGGTAGGAACCACAATCAAACAAGCTAACAAACGAGCGTCAATGTTTTGGGTTGCCCAAAGTTCGTTGGCCAATGCTGTATTTTTACCTGTTTTTTTGGCCAATTCCCGAATGCTGCCCAGTTTCAAACCATATTGATGACTTCCGGCTCCGTGTTTGCTGTTGTAGCGTCTCATTTGTTCTGAGCCCAAGGACTCCATTTCGGTCAATAGTGCGGCACAAGTCATTAGATTTTCATTAAGGGGTTAATGTAAAAGCCTGGGTATAAACCACCGAAACCGGTTTTTTTCGCATCATTCCGGGTTTCAGTTGGGGGAGTTTGGCAAAAATACGTTGCAATTCTGCGGCCAATTCCGGATTGCTATTTCGCAATAACTGATAGGTTACACGTCCGTCTGAAGCTATGGTAAACGTAACGAAAATTTTCTTTACTTCAGTATTTGCCACACTTTTGGGGCATTTAAAATGGGTTTTGAAAAACAAATTTAGTTGTTCACTAAAACAAGTTTGAAGTCCGGGTTCGCCTTTTTCCGATTCACAACCCGGAAAAACGGGAGGTTGTTCTACTACGGCATACGGAATATTGGTGTTGTCGGCTTCCTCAAAAGAGTCGTCAACCCGTACGGCTATTTCTTCGGAAGCGATTGAAATATTCGAATTTTCTACTCGTGGATAGTTGTAATTTCGAACAAAATCTACCAATGCGTCCCAGTGGTATTGCAGTTTCATCAAATCTTCCGGTTTGTAACGAGAAGGGTTCCATTCCCTTTGTATTTGAGTTTTAAAATCGATAGAAGTGGTGCTGAATTTGCCTTCGGAAGGTGGAACCCATTCCATGCATTTTTTGGAATCCATTTGATACACAAAACGTTCCTCATTTCCGGCAAAGTAGGTGTAGAGACTCACCGTTCCGATACCGATTTCCCGTAAGAAGACTGTTTTTTTTTGGGTGTAGTTCAAACCTGTACTGCCATTGCTAAATTCGGGTTGGTACCAAACCTCTTTGCGGGTAAATCGGATATGGGGCGAAACCAACAAGGCTTTCAATTGTTCTACCGGAATTGTAACAGGGTTGGCGTTTACATCTATTTTAAAACGAATGGTGGTAAAAGGTTTTGACCAATCTTTGGATTCAATGTAGCCGTCTTTTGAAGTCCCGTCGAGCAGTTGATAGGAACCTTTGGCAAAAGAGGCTTGAGTCCAAGCCGAAGAGCTAATAGTTAATAGACAGAATAGTAATAAGGCTTTCATAAAATAAGGTTAGGCAAATTCAAATGTACTAATTTTCACCTAATTTCAAAGTTATTCGGTTTGGAATTTCTTTCCTATAAGTTTATTGTAATCTCATAATGAAAGATATAACTAGTGTAAAGTAGGGGTAAATTTGAGCCAAGCCTAAGGGAGGATAAAGGGAGGATAGTGGGAGGATAGTGGGAGGATAGTGGGAGTAAAAGTTTTTGGGGAAAGTGTCTCCTTGTATCCCAATACCCTATAGTAGTATATGTAGCCTTTGCTCTTTGGAAATTAAAATTCCGATGGTCTCAGATTTGCAAATGAAATCCAAGCCACCGGAATTCCCTAACTACAACCTAAACAAATTTTTTGGTGCTCTTTAGGGCACACGGACTTTAGTTATTGCCCTTGTCCCAAAGAAAAGGCCGGTTTGCCGTTAAAGGCATATAAATTTTCTGTTTTGACTACTTCCAATTCCAAGGCTAGTGCTTTTTCAAGTAGTTGGGGGATAACAGCGGGGTTCAATACGGTACCGGATGGTGCGTGAAATCGGCAACGCCAATGGTCGGTACAAAAGGTCTCTTTGAATCCTTCGGGCCAAACTTTTATACCGCGATTGGTTATCATTTGTAAGGAAACACCGTTTTGTTCCAGAAGTTGAAGCCTTTGGGCTAAGTCTTCTGCATGTTCGCCACGCCAGTGTACAAAAACATCTACACCTAATAGCTCTTTAGGTTGGGGGGCTTTGCGGGTATATTTGGGTAAATTGAGCGGAGGGCGTTCGGCATAATCTACAGGTTTGAGTAAAGCGGGTTTAGAACCCAATCGGGCTATTACAGCTTCTGCAAATTCGCGGGTGCCTACTTTTTCTACGCTACTTCCTTCTTTAAAAATGTCATAGGTATGAATGCCGTCTTCCAAGGTTTTTAACCACGCATTTTGAATTTTTTCGGCTACTGCCGATTGGCCAATGTGGTTGAGCATCATTACAGCACCTTGTAGCAAGCCCGAGGGATTGGCCAAGTTTTGTCCCGCTCTTCGGGGTGCCGAACCGTGTATAGCTTCAAACATAGAACATTCTTCCCCTATATTGGCCGAACCGGCTAAACCTACCGAACCGGCAATTTGAGCTCCCACATCACTCAAGATGTCGCCATACAAATTGGGCATAACTATCACATCAAATGCCTCAGGCGTGTCGGCCATTTTAGCGGCCCCGATATCTATTATCCAATGTTCGTTTTCTATTTCCGGATATTCCAATGCAATTTCATTGAATACTTGATGAAACAAACCGTCCGTTTGTTTCATAATATTGTCTTTGGTAAAACAAGTTACCTTTTTGCGGTTTTGTTGTTTGGCATATTCAAACGCATAGCGAATGATTTTCTCACATCCGGGTCGGCTAATGAGTTTCAAACATTGCACTACTTCATCTGTTTGTTGGTGTTCAATACCGGCATACAAATCTTCCTCATTTTCGCGAACGATTACCAAATCCATTTCGGGGTGTTTGGTGGCTACAAAAGGGTGTAAACTCTTGCAAGGTCTTACATTGGCATACAATCCCAAAAATTTACGAGTGGTTACATTCAAACTTTTGTAACCTCCTCCTTGCGGCGTTGTTATAGGAGCTTTCAAAAAGATTTTGTTGCGTCGGATTACATCCCACGACTCCGGACTAATTCCGGCGGGATTACCGGAGAGGTAAACTTTTTCACCTACTTCAATCTCATCAATTTCTAGTGCAGCTCCTGCAGCTTGTAGAATGGCAAGGGTAGCATCCATGATTTCCGGACCTATCCCATCACCTTTGGCAACTGTAATTCGTGTCATTTGATTTGTGTTTCAATTAGTGGTACAAATTTCAGTATTAGTTTTCATATATTTTTATTTATATATTTTATTAAATACATAAATAATGTTTATGTTTTGATAAGCATTCTATTTAGAGGGATTCCCTTTTGAGTTTAGGTAGCATGCCTTTAGGGTTGTCTTTTTTCATTTTACAACTTCTTTATTTTTTTCGGATAAAGGGCTAAAGAGTAGCTTGTGTTCCGGGGTATTCTGTTCTTGTTAGTTTGGATTGGGAAGTGCTTTACGTGGGGTTTATAGTGGGGTATTTTGCAAACTGTTTTTTAAATTTGAGATACCAATCAAAAGAAAAGTTACCTTTGTACCCAAAAGAAAGATTATGTCGCATAAAGCCGGTTTTGTAAATATCATTGGAAATCCAAACGTGGGGAAATCAACACTCATGAATGCTTTCATTGGAGAAAAGTTATCCATAATCACCTCCAAGGCTCAAACAACCCGGCATCGGATATTGGGTATTGTTAATGGGGACGATTTTCAAGTGGTGGTTTCGGATACGCCGGGTATTATAAAGCCCGCCTACGAAATGCAAGAATCGATGATGCAATTTGTAAAATCGGCTTTTGAAGATGCCGATGTATTGCTTTATATGGTTGAGATAGGCGAGAAGGAACTCAAAGACGAAGCTTTTTTCAAACGCATTATACACAGTGAAATTCCGGTTTTATTGTTGTTAAACAAAATAGACCAATCCAATCAAGAACAATTGGAAGAACAAGTCGCGTTGTGGAAAGAAAAAGTACCCAATGCCGAGATTTTTCCCCTATCAGCTTTGCAAAATTTCAATGTTAAAGAAGTATTCGATCGTATTATAGAACTCTTACCGGAATGTCCGCCCTATTATCCGAAAGACACACTTACCGACAAACCCGAGCGTTTTTTTGTAAACGAAAACATTCGGGAAAAGATTTTATTGAATTACGATAAAGAAATTCCGTATGCTGTAGAGGTAGAAACCGAAGAATTTCTGGAAGACGATACCATCATTCGCATTCGTTCTTTAATCATGGTAGAACGGGAAACGCAAAAAGGGATTCTTATTGGGCACAAAGGGGCTGCTTTGAAGAAAGTGGGCATGCAAGCCCGAGCCGATTTGGAAAAATTCTTCGGCAAACAAATACATTTAGAATTGTTTGTAAAAGTAAGTAAAGATTGGCGTAGCAACAGTTTTCAACTTCGTCGTTTGGGATACAACACCAAGTAACAGTACAATCGATTTACTCGAATCAAATAGTAAGGGTTGCTCCTAACAAAGGGTATTTATTCTTCCAAAATACGCTCCATCAAGGCTTCCAATTCCCGTGCTTGTTGTAACCCTTTTTTCCGGTTGAGTCGGGCAATAAAATACAACAAAAACCAAGCATTGACCATGGCAAACATGACTACTAGGTCAAATTGAAACGGTTGATTTAACGACCATTTGGAAAAAGCAATCATGCTGAAAATGATAAAAATTCCGGCCACAATAAAATGTAAAAACATGAAAAGGGTCCACAATACCGGATCGGGACCAAACAAGCCCCGAACAAAGGTGTTGCCGTCTTCCATTTTTTCTAATTCCAAATGCAAGTGGGGCGAATGTTTTTCTCGGGATAACAAGCCAATGTGCAACCAAATATGATGGCCAGAAATTTTGATTTTATAATCCGGTTCTACAGTTGTTTTTAACGATTCGCATCGAGCCAAAAGTGTATCATACGGAACACGCACTACTTTATCAAACCGATATCGTAAAGGCAATTGGTTGTCTAAATCCATCTTCAGATTGGAGCTAAGGTTACAAAACACTAAGTTACAAAATATAAACGAAAACGTAAAAAAAGCCCTTTATTTTTCGGTACGCAAAGTCCTTGTTTGCTCTTCAAAACAGAAAAGCTAAAGTTCAAATAAAAAAACTACCTTTGCACCCAAGTTAGAAAAACGAATTATGAGTACTATTGTTGCAATTGTGGGAAGGCCAAATGTTGGGAAATCTACCCTTTTTAATCGTTTAATCAAAAGAAGAGAGGCGATTGTAGATTCGGTAAGTGGCGTTACCCGCGATCGAAATTACGGAAAAAGTGAGTGGAACGGAAAGGAATTTTCGGTAATTGATACCGGTGGGTACATCAAAGGATCGGATGATATTTTTGAAGGCGAGATTCGCAAACAAGTAGAATTGGCCATTGATGAAGCCGATGTTATTATGTTTGTAGTAGATGTTGAGGAAGGCATTACCCCAATGGATGATGAAGTAGCCAAATTGCTGCGTAAAATTACAAAACCGGTTTTGGTAGTTGTAAACAAAGTAGATAATGCCATGCGTGAGAAGGATGCCTATGAGTTTTACAATTTGGGTTTAGGCGACTATTACACCATTTCGGGAACTTCAGGAAGTGGAACCGGGGAATTATTGGATAAACTGGTAGAAGTATTTCCCAATAAACCCGAACCTACGCAAGAAGAAATAGAATTGCCGCGTTTTGCCGTGGTGGGAAGACCCAATGCCGGAAAATCGAGTTTTATTAATGCATTAATAGGTGAGGACCGCTATATTGTAACCGATATAGCCGGTACCACGAGAGATGCTATAGATACCAAATACAACCGTTTTGGTTTTGAATTCAATTTGGTTGACACAGCCGGAATCCGCAGAAAAGCCAAGGTAAAAGAAGATTTAGAATTTTATTCGGTAATGCGTTCGGTGCGAGCCATTGAACACGCCGATGTTTGTATTTTAATGATTGATGCCACTCGCGGATTTGAGGGTCAAGATCAAAGTATTTTTTGGTTGGCAGCCAAAAACCGAAAAGGAATTATTATTCTGGTAAACAAGTGGGATTTGGTCGAAAAAGATACGATGTCTACTCGCAATTACGAAGCCAAAATACGAAAGGAAATTGAACCGTTTACAGATGTAAAAATTCTATTTGTTTCGGCTTTAACCAAACAAAGATTGCTTAAGGCTTTGGAAGAAACCGTTCGAGTTTTTGAAAATAGAAAACAACGCATTTCCACTTCAAAATTCAATGAATACATGTTGAAATTGATAGAAGCTTTTCCGCCGCCGGCTTTAAAAGGAAAGTATGTCAAAATAAAATATTGCATGCAATTGCCTACGCCCACACCGCAATTTGTTTTCTTTGCCAATTTACCGCAATATGTAAAAGATCCCTACAAACGATTTTTGGAAAACAAAATCAGAGAACAATGGGATTTTTCCGGAGTTCCTATTGATATTTACATTCGAGAGAAATAATTTTTGTCAAAAAAAAAGTAAAATCACTACCGTTTGAAGAGAGCCGAAATTGCGAGGCTAACTCATTGGAAAACAGTAGTGATTTTTCTTCTGTGTCAATTTTAAAATCGGAATTTAAAAATGGAACTGTTAAACTTTAGGTAAGAAATTTTAACTTTACATACGAAAAGTGTTAATTCGCTGTTATAGAATTTTCTCACAGACAAAAACACTTTCATGAACAAAATTTATTTTTCACTCTTCTTTTTGATTTTTATTTCGGTTGCAATGGCTCAAAATACCTTTACCATAAAAGGGAAAATTGCCGACGAAAATCAAAAGAATCCACTCGAATCGGCTACTGTTTACATCACATCGCAAAAAGATTCAACCGTTATAGATTACACCATTTCCTCCAAAAACGGAACGTTTGAATTTAAAACCCGAAAAAGCACACAACCTTTTTTTCTGAAGGTATCCTTTTTAGGTTATCAAAATCTGACACGTGAATTTTCATCGATTACTTCCGATATTGATTTGGGATTGTTGCTGTTGAAGGAATTGGATACCAATTTGGATGAGGTGGTTCTTAAAGCCGAAGCTCCTCCCATTCGAATTAAAAACGATACGTTGGAGTTTGATGCGGCTTCTTTTAAAGTAGGTCCCGATGCCAATGTAGAAAAGTTATTGAAACAACTGCCCGGTGTAGAAATTACACCCGAAGGAAAGATTACCGTAAACGGAAAAGAAGTCAATCAAATATTGGTTAACGGGAAACCGTTCTTTGGTAAAGACGGTAAAATTGCTACTCAAAATCTCCCGGCCGAAATCATAGAAAAAATTCAAGTTGTAGATACCAAAACAAAAGAAGAAGAACTTTCGGGAGACTCTGCTACTTCTGAAAATAAAACGATAAATCTTACCATTCAAGAAGATAAAAACAAAGGGTTTTTTGGGAAAGTTATGGGCGGTTACGGTTCAGACGAACGGTATGAATCGAGTTTATTGCTCAATTCTTTCAAAGGAGAACAAAAATTGAGCGTTTTGGCTTCTTCCAATAATATCAATTCGGTTGGTTTTTCCATGAATGAGATTTTTGACAATATGGGTGGCGGTCGGAACACTTCGGTTTATTACAACGATAACGGTACTTTTGGTATTAACGGAATGAGTTTTGGTGGCGGTACCGGAATTACAGCTTCCAATTTGATTGGAATAAACTATGTAGATAAATGGAAAGAGAAAGTCGATTTTAGTAGCAATTACTATTTTAACAATGCCGAAACCGACAATGTGAATCGTACCGAAAGAACCAATCTATTGCCTACCGGTACTACTTTTACCGAATCGGAATCTACGTCATCCCGATTGAGTAACGCTCATAATGTAGGATTGGATTTTGAAATCAAAATAGACTCTCTATCTACCATTTCATTTACCCCTAAATTTTCATTATCCAAAACCAAAAATAGAGCAGTATCAGATCAAACAACGGTTGATGAAATGCAAAATTTATTGAATGAAAGCAATTCAACTTCGTTTACCGAAAATGAAAACCGCAATTTTGAAAATGCCATTTATTACTACCGTTCTTTTAAGAAGAAAGGAAGAGCCATGACGTTTTCGTTTGACCACTCGCATACGCAAAACGATGATGTTTCAACCATTTCCTCCGGAACTTTTTTTCAAGGCACTTTGCCGGATGATATTCGAAATCAAAATCAAATCACTACCCAACGCTACAATTCGGCTCGTGCAGAAATTCGTTTTGGAGAACCCATTACAGATTCACTTAAATTGAGTTTAACTTCTGAAATCAAATACAGAGATTCCAATACCAAACTGGCCACATTCGATTTTGACGAGGTTAGTAATTCGTATTCCGACTTTAACGCTCCTTTGTCTAATGAAATTTTTTCCAAAAGGCTCTCGTATTTCCCATCGGCAGGCTTGAATTTACAGAAGAAAAATTTTAGAGCTCGATTTAATGTGGGGCCCGAATTTGTGGCTTTTAGAAATACTTCCGATTATTTGAGTGTAACCACACAACTAAACCGCAATTATGTTTTTCCAAAAGTTACGAGTAATTTGAATTATACCCTTTCTAAAACCAAGTCAATTTACGGACAATACAATTATTCGGTAAATTTACCCGAGGCCAATCAAATTTTACCCGTAGAGAATTTGTCTAATCCGCTTAATACACTTTTAGGAAATGCCAATTTAAAACCCACCCGATCACACGGGAGCTACTTGAGTTTTAACAATTACGATTGGGCAAGCCGATCGGGGTATTTTTTATATTCGGGTATTACATTTAATACCGATAACATTGTAGCCTCTACAGTTTATGACGAAAATTTTAAAGCGACAACAACTTATGAAAACGTAGATCGGAATATTTCGTCCTATTTGGGGTTTAACTTTAGTAAGTCTTATAAAAAGGAAAAGCGAACTTTTCGATTTTCTGCCGGAATAGATGGCGGTTACACTTTTTCACAAGGATTGACCAATGCCGAATTGTTTGAGGCTAAATCTTGGAGAATGGAGCCCAAAGTAAATTTTAGTTGGAGTATCGAAGGTTTGGTAACCGTAGCTCCTTCATATCGCTATTCATTTAATACCACCGATTTTACCAATTATGTGATTGAAAATGCCAATAATTTTACCCACAATTTTAAAATGGAATTCACCAGTTATTGGCCTAAAAATTTAGTTTTTGGTAACGATTTTGGGTATACTTACAATTCCAATATTGCTTCCGGTTTTCAGAAAGATTTTTACTTGTGGAATACCAGTTTAGGTTATAATTTCTTTCAAGATAAGTTGTTGGCCAAAGTGAAAGTTTACGATATGTTGAATCAAAACCTAGGAGTGAGAAGAACGATTACCCCTACAGCTATAACCGATACCGAAAATACAGTTCTTCGCAGGTATGTTATGTTTTCTTTGACCTACAAACTTGAAAAGTTTGGCGGAAAGAAAAAGGAAGAAGGCGGAATATTTTTTATGGACTAGATAAAAAAAGGAGCGATGTTTTGAATCGCTCCTTTTTTTTTACCAGCTTCCGCCGGCACCGCCGCCACTAAAGCCACCACCGCCAAAACCACCACTAAAGCCGCCACCAAAACCACCGCCACCGGAAGAACCACCACCACCAAAACCTCCTCTGCCTAAACTGCTTAGGATGATAATATCGGCTAGGTCTGGTCCGGAAAATCTACCGGAGCCTCCGTTACGGTTGTTTTTATTGCCGCGAGAAGCGATGATAACAAAAATGAAAATGAAAAGAAATACTAAGAGTAGAGGTATGGCACTTCCTTTTCCCTTTTGAGGTTTTCCTTTGTATTTTCCTTTTAATACTTCAAAAATAGCATCGACACCTTTATCTAAACCGTTATAATAACTCCCGGCTTTAAATTCGGGTAGGATATAATTGCGAATGAGTTCGCCCGTAATTCCGGCTGTTAATTTGTCTTCAACACCATAACCGGGCGAGATATGAATGCGTCGGTCGTTTTTGGCAACTAAAATAATAACGCCGTTGTCGTTTGATTTACTTCCGCCAATTCCCCATTCATGTCCCCATTTTGGGGCAAGAAGTCCAATGTTTTCGCCTTTTAGATCGGGAATTGTAATTACAACTATTTGAGTAGTTGTAGTATCTGAATACCGAATTAATTTTTCCTTGAGTCTTTGTTCTTCGTCAGTATTCAATACATCAGCATAATCGTAAACGCTGGTTTGCAATGCCGGAACGGGCGGAATTTTGTATTGGCTCCAACCTGTAAATGGAAGGAGCAGAAGCAAGAAAAGCGTGAGGTATTTGGGTGTAAACTTCATTTAACTTTTGGATATTTCATTGGAAAGTTCGTTACGGTCGTTTGAATCGTATGGAAAAAACACTTTGAGTTTTTCTCCGGCTCTTAAAATACCTTGAACCAAACCTTCTTTATATTGCTTATTTTTAAAATAAGAGATAACTACATCTTTGGTACATTCCCAAAAATCGGATTCAACCACATCGTCTATTCCGGCATCGCCAATAATAGCAAAAGTGTGATCTGAAACGCCAACATAAAAAAGAACTCCATTTCGTTCTTTGGTTTTATACATTTTCAGAGCGTCAAATACCTCTCTTGCACGAGCTATAGGAGGGGTGTCGGAGTGATTTTCAATGTGAACCCGAATTTCGCCAGAAGTGTTTTTTTCTGCCAATGCAATTGCTTTGACAATTTCTTGTTCTTCTGCTGCCGATAAAAATTCTTCTGTTTCAGACATGGTTCTATTAGAATTTTACTTCTGGAGCTTTTTCAGAGCCGGGTTCTGCATCAAAAAAGGGTTTTTCCTTGTATTCTCCCAAGAACATTCTATTTGGGAATTTCAAAATATAATTGTTGTATAACTCTATAGTTTCATTAAAACGAACTCGAGCTGTTTGAATGGTGTTTTCTGTACTGGCCAATTCGTCTTGTAATTTTAAGAAATTTTGATTGGCTTTCAATTCCGGATAAGCCTCAACGGTTACCAAAAGTCTAGATAAAGCTGAAGAAACCCCACTTTGTGCTTGGTTAAATTGAGCCAATTGCTCAGCTGTTACATTGGTTGGGTCTATGGTGGTTTGAGTAGCTCTTGCTCTTGCAGAAATTACAGCTTCTAAAGTGCTTTTTTCAAAATCGGCGGCACCTTTTACCGTGTTTACAAGATTTCCAATTAAGTCGCTTCTGCGTTGGTATGAGGTTTGCACATCACCCCAACTTCTATTTACGGCTTGACTTTTGGTAATGGCAGTGTTTTGAATACCAACCACGTAGAACCCTATAATTAAAATAAGTCCTACAATAATTCCGACGGGTAATAACCATTTTCTCATAATTTTTGCTTTTTTTAAAGGTTTTGAATTGTATTAGTAACTGATTTAAGGAAAAGATTTAAGTTATAAACCTTCTTTAATTTGTTTGAGTTGGGCTTTGATTCCCTCTAGTTTTGCGATAATTTCAAATTTATCTAACGTTTTTTTCTGGCCTTCTTTCAAATGAATTTTTGCCCCTTCAAGTGTAAAACCACGTTCTTTAACCAAGTGATAAATCAATTGTAAATTTTTTACATCTTCGGGGGTGAACATTCGATTTCCTTTGGCATTTTTTTTGGGTTTCAGAATGTCAAATTCGTTATCCCAAAAACGAATAAGGGATGCATTCACTTGAAATGCTTTGGCGAGTTCTCCTATGCTGTAATAGCGTTTTTCAGGTAAATTGATGTGCATATTAATCCAGAGCTTGATTTTCTTGGTTAGCAATTTTTGAAATGGCAATGTATTCTTCGGCAGAAATACTTCCGTAGTAAAAGTTAATGGGGTTTATGGGTTCACCGTCTTTGTGAACTTCGTAATGCAAATGCGGAGCTTCGCTACGCCCGGTACTTCCCACCAATCCGATAATGTCTCCTCGTTTTACTTTTTGTCCGGGTTTTACTTTGTATTTGCTCAAATGGGCATAATAGGTAGTGTACCCATAACCGTGCCTGATTACAATAAGATTTCCGTAACCGGAAAGAGAATTGTCGGCTTTTTCAACAACCCCGTCGCCGGTGGCATAAACCGGAGTTCCGGTCTTGGCCGTAAAATCCATACCGTAATGCATTTTTCGTATTTTGGTAAAGGGGTCATTTCGATATCCAAATCCGGAGGCCATTCGGGTTAAGTCTTCATTCTTAACCGGCTGTATCGCAGGAATTGCGGCTAAAAGTTTTTCTTTCCCTTTTGCCAAAGTTAAGATTTCATCCAAAGATTTTGACTGTATGGCAAGTTGTTTGGAAATAATATCCACTCTTTTGGTTGTATTGATAACCAATTCGGAGTTGTCATATCCTTCTAATTCTTTGTATCTGTTAACTCCACCAAAACCGGCTTTGCGTTGTTCGGTTGGAATAGGAGAGGAGTTAAAGTAAACCCGATATAAATTGTTGTCCCGTTCTTCCAAACTAGCCAATACTTCATCCAACTGATCCATTTTTTTGTTTAAAATGGAATACCGCAATTTCAAATTGTCAATTTCACGGGCTTGTAATCGATCTTTTGGCGTCTCAAAATAGGGCGTGTTTAATAAAATTACAAAACACAAAAATCCAAAAAGGGCTGATGAAACCAAGAATAAAAGGGTGTAGCCAAATTTTCTCCCTTTTTTGGGAGTAATTTTTTTGTAGGCTAAACTTTCGGTATCGTAATAATACTTAACTTTCTTCGACATTTCTTAAATTATACTATTTTTGTGCTTCTATTCATGAGTCGAACAAATTTAAGAAATGTTTCATTCTTAATCTAATTAACCTGAAACTTCTTTGATGTGTTTTACTCCGTTTGCTTGTACTAAATAAATTACCAAAATATAAACGTTGATTTAAATACATGAAATCACAAGACATTAGAAAGGCCTATTTGGATTTTTTTAAAAGTAAAAATCATCTCATTGTTCCCTCTGCACCTATCGTATTAAAAGACGATCCAACCTTGATGTTCAACAACTCAGGGATGGCCCAATTCAAAGAATATTTCTTAGGCAATGGAACGCCAAAAAGTCCAAGAATTGCCGATACGCAAAAATGTCTTCGTGTTTCAGGAAAACACAATGATTTAGAAGATGTAGGTTTTGATACGTATCATCATACGATGTTTGAAATGCTTGGAAACTGGTCTTTTGGTGATTATTTCAAGAAAGAAGCATTGGCTTGGGCTTGGGAGTTTCTTACCGAAGTTTTAAAGTTAGACAAAGACCGTTTGTATGTTTCGGTTTTTGAAGGCAATCCGGCAGAGAATGTTCCGTTTGACCAAGAAGCCTTTGATATTTGGAAACAATACGTTTCGGAAGACCGCATCATTTTAGGGAATAAAAAAGATAACTTCTGGGAAATGGGCGATCAAGGTCCGTGTGGACCTTGTTCAGAAATTCATATCGATTTAAGAACCGATGCAGAACGTGCTGCTGTTTCAGGAAGAGATTTAGTCAACGCCGATCATCCTCAAGTAGTGGAAATTTGGAATAACGTATTTATGGAGTTTAACCGTAAAGCCGATGGTTCGTTAGAAAAATTACCAGCACAACACGTAGATACTGGAATGGGATTTGAGCGTTTGTGTATGGCGATGCAAAATGTAACTTCAAATTACGATACGGATGTTTTCACTCCGCTTATCGCGAAAGTTGAAGAAATTACAGGATTAAAATACACTTCTAACGAAGTAAAAAATGTAAGTGAAGAGCAAAACAAAACCAATATTGCCATTCGTGTCATTGTAGATCATGTTCGTGCGGTTGCTTTTGCCATTGCAGATGGACAATTGCCTTCAAATACTGGTGCAGGTTATGTAATTCGTAGAATTTTACGTCGTTCGATTCGTTACGGATTTACATTTTTAGGAACGAAAGAGCCTTTCATCAACAAATTAGTGGAAGTTTTAGCGAACCAAATGGGTGAATTTTTCCCTGAAATTAAATCGCAACAACAATTGGTTACCCATGTCATTCGTGAAGAAGAAGCGTCTTTCTTGAGAACTTTAGATCAGGGATTGCAATTATTAGATAAAGTAGTAGCAGAAACAGCTGGAAAAGAGGTTTCTGGAGAAAAAGTATTCGAATTGTACGATACGTTTGGTTTCCCGAAAGACTTAACCGCTTTGATTTTAAAAGAAAAAGGTTATTCATTTAATGAAACTGAATTCGAAACGGAATTGCAAAAACAAAAAGCCCGTTCTCGTGCCGCTTCTGAAGTAACGACTGATGACTGGAACGTTTTAATTGATGGGAATGTGGAAACTTTCGTTGGGTATGACCAAACGGAAAACAACGTTAAAATCACTAGAATTCGTAAAGTAGATTCTAAAAAAGATGGGGTTTTATTCCAAATTGTTTTAGATGCTACGCCGTTCTATCCAGAAGGTGGTGGACAAGTGGGAGATAAAGGAAGCCTCACCCCAACCCTCTCCAAAGGAGAGGGAGCTATTGAAATTATAGATACCAAAAAGGAAAACAACTTAATTATTCATTTTGCTAAAAATCTTCCTTCAGATTTGAATGCGAGTTTTTTAGCAAAAGTCAACACCGATTTAAGAACTTCGACTTCTAAAAATCACTCGGCTACGCATTTGATGCATTTGGCTTTACGAACGATTTTAGGAACCCATGTGGAGCAAAAAGGTTCCTTAGTAAATCCAAATTACTTGCGTTTCGACTTTTCGCATTTTTCTAAAGTTTCGGATGAAGAATTGCGTCAGGTTGAAGCATATGTAAATGCTCGAATTGAAGAGCAATTGCAGTTGGTAGAACACCGAAATATTCCAATCCAACAAGCAATGGAGCAAGGTGCCATGGCTTTGTTTGGTGAAAAATATGGCGATACGGTTCGTATGATTGAATTTGGCGATAGCAAGGAATTATGTGGTGGCATTCACGTGAAAAACACCGCTGATATTTGGCATTTCAAAATTGTTTCAGAAGGTGCTGTAGCAGCTGGAATCCGTCGCGTTGAAGCGATTACCGGTGATGCGGTGAAAGATTTCTACAAAAACCAAGAAAATACTTTGGCGGAAATCAAAGAAGTATTGAAAAATCCGCAGGATGTTTTAAAATCAGTGGCTTCTTTACAAGAGGATAATGCGAAATTGAAAAAACAATTAGAGCAATTGTTAGAAGAAAAACTATCTAATATAGCAAAATATTTTGATGATACTTTTAAAGAAATAAATGGGATTCAATTTGCCGCGATGCAAGTAGATTTGCCTTTTTCAGCAACAAAAAATTTGGCTCATAAATTAGGTTCTGATAAACCAAATGCCTTTGTATTCTTAGCTTCAATTGAAAATAATGCTCCAAATATTCACTGTTATATTTCAAAAGAATTAGTCGCTGAAAAAGGATTAAACGCCAGTAATGTCATCAGAGAATTAGGAAAACTAATCGACGGGAATGGTGGCGGACAACCGTTCTTCGCATCTGGAAAAGGGAAAAATGTGAATGGAATTAAGGAGGCATTGGAGAAAGTGGTTGAGTATTTGAAATAGCACGCAAAGTCGCAGAGTCGCAAAGTAAGAATTAACAACCTCAAAATTTTGCGACTCTGTGAATTTTTGAAAAAAAATACTATTTATTTTAAAACTTTGCGACTCTGCGAGTTTCCGAGAAATTATTCTACCACCGCAATAGCTTCAATTTCAATTAGCCATTCTTTTCTTCCTAAACTTTCCACTCCAACTAAAGTACTTGCTGGATAATTTTCAGTTCCAAGAAATTCTTTTCTGACTTTTCTGAAAATAGGTAAATCGATTTCTGGATTAAAATTTACAATGTAGGTATTCATTTTAACTACATCTTTAAAAGTTGCATTGCAATTTGTGAGTTGTTTTTCTAAATTTTGAAAAGTGGTAATAGTTTGGGCTTCCAAATCAGCACCCAATCCAATTTGCCCCGAAATGTATAGTGTTTTAAAAGTTCCGGTTTTTACTACAACCGTTTGAGAAAAACCTTCATTGGGTTCGATGTATTCTTTTTCAATCATTTGTGTGGTATTAAATCTTGAGTAAAAATACTCGTTTTATGTAAAAAGTAGTTTAAATTTGGACTTTAAACCCTATAGATTTGCAATTCACCACTAAAATACCCATTCAAAAAAGCTGTTTTCCCATCGATTACGATTCGAAAATCATGTTATTAGGTTCTTGCTTTGCGGAAAATATGGGCAATAAATTTGCTTATTTTAAATTCCAAAGTACGACGAATCCCTTTGGAATTATTTTTAATGCGGTTTCTTTAGAAAAGTTAATTCGACGAGCTGTTGAAAACAGAACGTTTAGTGAAAACGATATTTTCTATCATAATGAATTGTGGCATTGCTATGATGTGCATTCCGAATTATCCAATCCGGATAAAGATGAATTTCTGAGTCATTTGAATTCAATTTTAGAATCGACTCGTCAGCACATTGTAACTTTGACCCATTGTATTATCACCTTAGGGACTTCTTGGGTGTATCGCAATACCGAAACCCATGAAATTGTTGCCAATTGCCATAAGGTACCTCAAAAGCAGTTTACAAAAGAACTACTTTCGATAAGTCAAATAGAGGAAAGTTTGCAAAATATAGTTTCATTGATTCATTCGGTAAATCCAACTAGCAACTTCATTTTTACAGTATCTCCCGTGCGTCATGTAAAAGATGGTTTTACAGAAAATACGTTGAGTAAAGCCCATTTGATTGTGGCCATTCACAAAACAATCACCTTTTGTTCATTACCTACAACCTATTTCCCTGCCTACGAAATCATGATGGATGAGTTACGTGATTATCGATTTTATGGCGAAGACATGTTGCATCCCAATCAAACGGCTATTGATTACATTTGGATTCAGTTTGTAATTTCAACTATTTCTGAAGATTGTAAATCCACAATGGACGAAGTTGATAACATTCAGAAAAGCTTATCACACAAACCCACTCATCCAAATTCAAAAAGCTATTTAAAGTTCAAAAAGCTTTTAAATGAAAAAATTCAAAAACTTGAAACCAGAAAATCTAATTTCAAATTTTAATTATAATTTACTTCCCAAACTTTCCCATCCACCACCATTCACCACTTCAATTCCATTGCTTTTTAAAATCGAACTGGCTTGCGAACTTCTCATGCCGCTTTTGCAGCATACAATAATGGGTTTGTTCCATTTTTTTATTTCGCTCACTTTGGAAGAAATTTGGTCTAGGGGCATATTTTTCGACCCTTTGATATGTCCGGATTGAAACTCTCCAGTTGTTCTTACATCAATAATAACAGCACCTTTAGCTATTAGCTCTTTAAAATTTTCAGATTTTGATCCAAATCCTAAAATGTCTAAAATTCCCATATTTTTATAATTTGACTACAAATATAGGATAGCTAGGTATAATTGGAAGTAACAAAGGTTACACTTCCCATTAAACCGTTTCTTTTTGAAAAATCAAATCCAGTCCATCGTTGATTAAATGGGCAACTTCCGGTCTGTTGGTTTTTACTTTTTCCAAAAAAGCTATTAATTCCTGTTGCAATTGAGTGGAGTTGGTTTGGGTTGTCAATTCAATCATTTCAACACTCAACAACCAATCATTAGGGTGGTTTTGTTTGAGAATTTCAAATACTTGTTCCAGACTTAAATCGGAGCTTTCATTAGATCTGATTTTTCTAACAGCCAAGTACAAGGACTCTAATTCTTCGCGTTCTTTTGATTTTTTTGCTTTTATAGTTTTGGAACTTGGTACATGGTTTATCATGTCAAAACTCGAAACATCTGCCGGGCCTGAAAATGCGGATATCACTTTTTTACCCACAGCCATGTCGTAAACACCCCACTCGGGTTTGAATAAAAAGGTTTCGTTATGGGTAACTGTACAGTTTTTGAAACTGATTAAGATAATTTCACCTTGCAAATTTCGGGAACCGGTAATGATTTCACCAGAAACTATTATACCACCTTCAAATTCCAGAGTCACTTTTTCACCTTCATAAATATCATAGGCTCTTAAATCTCTTGGACTCATATCTTCAATGGCCAAATTAATCCCTTTGAGCATGCCAATTGGGCTTCCAAAACCCTCTTTGTGGTAATTTGTTCCATGACCAACTAATTCCTTATTGCGGTAGGATAGGGCAGTAGGTCCTGAAGTTTGTATGTAAATGGATTTGCCATTGTGTTCAATAACATTGGTAAATACTCCAGAAACTTGAAGACCTGTACTGAGCTCGATAGTGCCTAGAGCCTTGGAGTCTATCAATTTTTGTACTCCTTTAGGGCCGCCGGTTCGTAAAGCCATAGTATTGGCAAATTCTTCCAATACCAAACTCAAATGTGCAAAATCGGGTGTTACATAGAGTTGAGGTTGAGGCTTGGTTATATCAAAATTTTGATCGGCAGCAGAAATATCATAAGGTATTTTTTTGACATTTTGAGTCATACACCAGGCACTTTCACCAATAGAAGAGAGTAAGCCGGCTCCGTAAATTTTTGGGTTTTCCGGGGTGCCAATCAGGCCATATTCTACAGTCCACCAATGCAGGTTTCGTATACGAGACATTTCGGATAATTCGCCCATATTGTTTTGAAGAAAATCAACTCGCTCTTCGGCTTTTTTAATTTCTTCAGCGGGTGTATCCTCAGCTTCTTTAAGGATGGAAAGTAATCGTATAGCTTCATACAACTCGTAATCTCTGTAGGATGAAATAGCTTTACATCCTATTTCACCAAATCGTCTTAAGTATTCAGCATATTCAGGATTGGCAATAATGGGAGCATGTCCTGCTCCTTCATGAATTATATCGGGTGCCGGAGTATATTCAATGTGTTCCAATTGTCTGATGTCGCTGGCTATTACCAGTACATTGTAGGCTTGGAATTCCATGAAAGCATTGGGCGGAATAAATCCGTCTACAGCTACTGCAGCCCAACCTATTTCTTTTAGAATGCGATTCATTCCATACATGTTTGGAATTTGGTCTACTTCTAATCCGGTCTTTTGCAGTCCTTCGATATAGGATTCATGTGCTACTTTTGAAAGATAACTTACATTTTTACGCATAACATACCGCCAAACAGCTTGATTAATTGGGGTATAATCCTCGTAATCTTGAGGTTTGATAAATTGTTTTAAATGTTTGGGTAATCTATCAATTAAAGGGTTGCTTTCAAAAGACGCGTCCATATTTCAAACGTTATAGTTTAGTAGCAAAGATAGCTAATTTTAAGAACCTATTACTTTTTGGGTGGATACTGATTTAAAATTTTTGTTACAAACTCGGTTATACGTTCTTCTTTGTCTTTGGTGTTTTTGGTTAAAATTCCAACGCCCTCACCTTGCCAAATGAGTTCTTTTTTACGGGCATCAATAAAGTCGATAAAGAGGGTTCCTTCGGTATATGAGGATACGTAAGTGTTGCCTCCCCACATCCAAGGATTCCATCCCCATCCCCATCCGGGACCGTACCA
>NZ_DAIOUN010000022.1:0-33359 GCF_036759525.1 Flavobacterium sp.
TTCCGCAAAGTCGGGAGACATTTGCGGAGCGTCGTACTGCTAAGAAGACTTTGCGTAGCGGGGAGAGGGGGGATCGTTGCTGTTAAGAAGACTTTGCGTAGCGGGGGGTACAGCATATCCAAAATGGCACAATGATGAAAGCTATGAATACGCCTTCAGGAAATGGTGCAGGAGAACGAAAAAGCGTGGGACCTACGAGTTTTCAGGATTTATGGAAAGGGATTAAAAATTTATTCGATTAATTTATGGAGCTACTTAGCAAATACCCAAAAATGTTTAGCTTTTTATTAAAGCTAATAATTATTATACTGTTTTATTTTTTACTTCGTTTTTTGTTAAAACGTTTTGGAGCTAATATAAGTGATGAAAAAATAGGAGGATTGGTAGTATTACTTATCGTTTTATATTATATTCTTTCGGGACTTTTGGGATTTTCCTTTGATATAAACATTTAAGATTAGAGTGCTTTTTTATGTGTCTTATAAGTTGTAAATGTCTGTAAAGTTATTATGGGAAATTATATATATTCAGGCATTGTAAATACAATTATATTGCTTTTAATTTTAATTGCACTTTTTTTTATAGGTCGATTAATCATCAGATATTTTAAAATAAAAGCCCCCCGCTACCGCACGAATCCCTTCGTGTGGTTGTAATATATAAAGAAAGTTTTTACTACATTTGAATTAAAGCCAAAGTATGAGTAGAAATTATAAATTTACTTCGTCTGTTCGACTATTTTCTCGGGTCATAACCCAGAAGGCCTTTATTTTGTAAGTTTTAAATCGCACCGCAAAGTGTTTACAACAAATATCCTATGAAAAGCTCCGCGATCCCGAAAGCTTTCGGGACCTGACTTTGTGGAATTTTGGTAATGTTCCAAAGTTAGTAATGAAAAAAAATTAACCATTTGCAATCACTACTGAGATAAAATTTAAACCCAAATGGCAAGCGTTAAGTTTGCCTTTTTTATTTTACACAGGTTTTTATACTATGCAAAGCTGCAAAAAGATTTTAGAATAAGTATTTTATGAAAAACTTCACATTTTGGTAAGTTCATTTCCAAAGCTTTTTAAATAGATTGGTAATTCTAAGTTTTTTATGTATCTATTTTTAAGGAAATCAAAAGATTACTAACTATTGTTTCGATGATTTGAAAGTATTAAATGTAGTGAATTTTTGATTTTGGAGTTTAAAAATGTTTCCAGGTAGCTGTGAAGGTAATACAAGTTTATTAAATCATAATCGTAACCCTTTTGGATTTCCAGTTGGTCTATTTCGATAAAGCTAATGGTATTGGCAAATAGTTTTTCACCTATTAGATGTTCAATCTGTACAAAAACTGCATCTTGGAGTCTGGGGTGGTCTTCATACAGAAAATAATTTTTGAGGAAAACTTTTATACCAAAATCAAATGGTTTATTGGGAACCGGTAAGAGTGTAAAATACATTTCACTTATACGCAGTGAAATACCGTAATAGTTTAATGCTTTGTCTAAGCCCTTCTCATACTGTTCTATATCGAGCTGAGGTTGCAGAAAAGCCGTTATATGCCATCGTTTTATTTTTGGAGCGTGATAAACCAATAATTCTACATCTTTGAACAAGTAGGGGTTTCCGTGGGCTGTAATTATTAATTCGGCTTTTGTTTTTTTGTTTTTTATTATGATATCTAAATGGGGATTGTATTTGTGTAATTGTACCATGAGTATGTCTAAATGTTTTTTTAATTCATTTTTTGGGATTTCGTTTAGGAGTAGGAAAACGAAGTTGTTTTGTTGGAAGTGGTTCCAGAAGTTGGTTATAGTTTTCATTTGTTTCAGGTTTGCTTCGCCAGTCGCCCTTCGGGCTCGTGTCAAGTTTGCTTCGCCAGTCGCCCTTCGGGCTCGTGTCAGGTTTGCTTCGCCAGTCGCCCTTCGGGCTCGTGTCAGGTTTTCTTCGCCAGTCTCCCTTTGGGCTCGTGTCAGGTTTCAAGTTGTTGAAAAGTAGATTTATAGTTTTTTTTAAACCGCAAAGAGCACAAAGATTTTTCGCAAGGTTCGCTAAGTTGTTTTATCGTTTATCAGGTGTTGATTTATCGTATGCGATTATATTTACCATCTACTCACGATTTGTTATTGTTTTTTTGGTGTTCGTGATTATGCAATTTATTTACGCTTGTCTTTAGCTACATTGTCGAATGCTATTAAATTGCATAATTCTCGTAATCTGGAACGGACTCGGTTGCCGTAATGGTTTTCAATTTCAGTTGCTGAGAGGTTGGTGGTGATGTGTGTTACTAGTTTTTTGGAAATGAATAAATCGTAGCGGCTTAACAGTATTTCTGCCATTACGTTGCATTCGTTGCCGAAGTATTTTAGGTTGTTTTCTGTGCCTAAATCGTCGAAGCAATAGGTTCTTGGTTCGGATTGGTAGAGTTTGCCGATGCTATATTTGTGGATTATTTGGTAGCCGTCTTGAATGAATTCAAAGCTGATGTCTCGGCAGGGTTTTACAGAGAATTTATGATCGGTTGGGGTTAGGTATTTCATAAGGTTCATGAGTGATGTTTTGCCGCAGCCGATTGGTCCGGTTAATAGAATGCCTTTTTTTAAATTGATGTTGAATTGATAACAAGCTTGTTCATCTTTTAAAAAATAGGCGATTAGTTTGTACACGATTGGGTAATCGGTTTCCAAAATTTTGAAATGATTGCCGTATAGTTCAACTCCTTTTTGCTCTAGCCAGTTGATTACTTCGGTGTAGCTGTAGTGGGATTTTATTTCGTTTTCCATATTTTGTTTATTAACCACATAGAAACATAGGTTTTATAGTTTTTTTCAGATTGCTTAAAGACGCTTCACTTTTGATAGTTTATCATAGGTTTTGGGTTAAAGCGAAGGTTTTAGAACACGGATGTGCTTCGCTAATTCGGCTAAAGCCTTGGGTCACAGATTACTTCGTCAGTTCGACCTTTGGTCTCGTGTGAACGGATTTTTTTTAACCACATAGAAACATAGATTTTATAGTTTCTTTGGATTGTGTTAAGACGCTTCGCTTTTGATAGATTTCATAAGTTTAACCGCAAAGTCAACAAAGGTATACGCAATCCCGAAAGCTTTCGGGACGCAAAGGATGAGATGCTGAAATAAGTTCAGCATGACAGTACCTACTACGTAGGAGATTCCTCGCAGGCTCGGAATGACAATGGTGTGTGGGTATGGCATGTTGCCTACTACGTAGGAGATTCCTCGGCGAGCTCGGAATGACAAGTATGGAAGCTCGGAATGACAAGGCCGGTGGCTTGGAGAGACAATGTAGATTAAAGCGGTTCTGCATAGTTTTTATCGGTTGTGGTGTTGAGGTGTTTTGGTCTGTTGGGTTGTTCTGCATTTGAAATAAATTTAGGTGCGTTAATCATCCAGTTTTGAGCTGCTGCTTGCCAATTGATCATTGGAATTTTGCCACCGACCAGCCAACCAACACTGGAGAAATAATTGAAGAATTTTTGTGCTTCGAGTTCCGGGAAGTTGTTTTCTTGGAAATAGTTTTTGACTTCTTCGATGGTTGGTTTTGCCTTTTTCAAAGGAGATACCTCGGCTTCGATCGGTATGACAAAACCACCAACATCTTTTTGCCAACTGTTTTTTATTTGATTTTCAATGGAGTTGGCGAATGCAGAATTGAAATTCTGCATTTCTTTTTCTTCTTTTTTAGCGGAACTTTTTTCTTCTTTAATTTTTTCATTTTCTAAATCTGAATTATTTATTTCTGAGATTGCTTCATTCTTCGCAATGACATTTTTTGCTTGCTCGTTCAAGTTTGCAACGTTTTTTTCGTTTGAACTGTTTGTATTGTTTATATAGTTTATAGAAGGTACTACTGCTTGTTCAGTACTTGTTTCATCACTGGTACAAGACTTGTTTAGAGCTTGTTCTGAAACCGGTTCAATAAGGGGTTCATTTTTTGGTTTTCTCTCACTTTTTGGAGCTGGTTTTAAATCTTCTGAAAAGTTGAATAAAATGACATGACTTCCTTTAAATGGATTGTAGGAGGGCTCGTAATTGATATAACCCAAACTATGCAAGTTCTTCAGGCATTTGTGATAGGTAGCTTTGGAACTTATTTTACTTATACGCATTACCTCATCGCGATTTATACTGATGGGGTTTTTGAAGCGGTTGCAATTCCAAAATTGGAATAAGGCCATGTAGAGGCTGACATGGGTAGGGTTGAGGGCTTTGTCTAGAACGACTTTTTCGAAGAAGCCGGTTAGGTGTTTGATGTAGTTCATTTTTCTGTGAGTTGCTAAGTTGCTGATTTACTGAGGTTTTTCCTCACCCCAACCCTCTCCAAAGGAGAGGGAGACGAGGCGTTGAGGGTTTGGTGGTATATTTTGATTTTTCGTTTTTTTACCTCACCCTAAATCCCTCTCTATCCGCAAAGGCGAGACATGGAGTAGAGTGACTTTGAGATTGTGCTAATTTTTCGTTTTATTTGAAGAGGTTTGGTAGGGCTTGGGTTTTGTTGGTGTTTAGGAGTTTATCGATGTCGGCGTTCTCGTAGTAGAGTGTGCCACCGATTTTGGTGTAGGAAAGTGTTCCGTTGATGCGGAGATTTTGTAAAGTTCCTGGAGAGATGTTTAATAGTTTACGAACTTCATTGGATTTGAGCCACTGTTTTGTTTGTTGCGGTTTGGAGTGAATTAACTCTTGCAGGTCTTTTAGTAATAGTGTTCTAAATTCGTTTAAATCTTCACGGGTAATAACTTCGATTGCCATAACGTATGTTTTAGATTGTTATGGTACAAAATTGTATAGATTGATTTGTTTTATTTCAGAAGTCAATCAGAAGTGGAAAACAAAAATGTAGTTTTTACTATATTGGATATGAAAATGGCTAGTCTAATTAAAATGTTGTCAAGTATTTTGATTTTAAAAAAAGTTCTACTTTATGTTTATATTTACTTTAAGTAAAGTGTTTTAAAATGTTGATTTATAAAAATTAAATCAATTTTTACTTTATTGTTTGGTTTGATGCATTGAGCTGTTGTATAAATGAAGTTGGAGATAAGCCCGTTTTGTTTTTGAAACACTGTGTGAATATTTGGGTTGAGCCAAAACCAGCCTCTTCGGCCAAAGCTTGATTGGTGTAGTTTCTGTATTTGGAATGCTCCAAAAGAAGTTTTAAAATGTATTCAATCTTTAAATCGTTAATGTAGGTTGTGGTTTTCTTTCCTCTGTACTGTGAAATTGTTACTGAGACATACTTGGTATTGGTGTTTAATTTTGTTGCCAGTTTGGTTAAATTCATATCTTTTTCTAAGTACCCTTTTTGTTTTTCGAATTTCTCCAGATGGGAGAGTATTGTTTTGGAGAGTTCCGGACTGATCGTTGTTTTTAAGTTATCCTGATTTTTTACTTTTAACTTAGGTTCTGATTTTAGCGTATTTAAAATGTTTTCAAACTTTTTTTGTTCTCTTTTTTTTAGTCTAGAAAAGTAGAATACCCCAGCTATAACTAGTAAACCAATACCCAGTAGAATGAGATAGGTGTTGTGTTTGTTCCGTTCTAACTCGACCTTGATTTTTTGCTTTTTTAAGATTAAACTCTTGGTGTCGTAATCTTTATGAATTTTATAGCTTAGGTATTTGAACTCTTTGTTGAGGTTATTGTCGTATGCTAACAGTTTTTCAATTATTTCCAATTGTTTGTTAAGTCTTTTTTGGGATGCATAATAGCTAATGAGGATTTCGAAATTTTCACGTAAATCGGGACGAATGAAGTTCTTGGCTTCTATTTGCTTTACTACATCTTCAAAATAGGGAAGAGCTTCAGTTGTTTGATTTAAATCCCAGTAGCATTTGCCTAGGTAAAATTGGGAAACAATCTGATTGGCATAATCCTGATTTGTCACTAAAACCGGGAAAGACTCTTTTAAAAGTTTTATTGCTTTGTTGTAATTTTTTTGACTGTATTGGTTTATCCCTTCGGCATTTTTGAAGTATGGAGTAAGCTCCTCCCTTTCGTATTCTTGAGCCAATTGCATACCCAATTGATTGTGGTAGCTACTCAAATCGAATCGTTCTATTTTATTGTAGCATAAAGCCAAGGCGTGAAGTGTATTTAGATAGGCTGTTTCATTTTCGTCCTTGAAAAATGCACTACTTTCATTGAACAAAGCGATAGCTTCGTGGTAATAGCCCAAATGAAACTTAGTTTGGGCTATGGTATATTTTACCTTATTTATTAAATATTTGTCTTGGGTTTTTACAATGTAATTGTTTGCTTCTACATAATGATCCAGAGCTTTTACTAACTCTCTATTGTTATAGTATGCTGCACCAACCGTAAGATATGCACTTCCGACGATTTGGTTATTGTTTGTAGTTAAAGCCGTTTGAATTAAACTATCTGCATAAATCATTCGGTATTTTTTTTCTACCCAATGCATTATGTGTTTATAGGCATTTACTTGTTGAGCCGGATTTTTGTCTTTTTTGGCTTGTTTTAACCAATTGAATGCGGTTTCTAAAACTTGTGCCGTATCTGGTTTATTTCGGTTTATTTTTTCTTCAAAAGAGTTGTAGTTTTTGGAATTGCCTTTTGAAGTATGACTAAAAGATTGAACCTCAACAGTTGTTAAAAATACAAATGTCCAAACCGAAAGTGCTTTTACTATTTTCATTACGCTTTTTTACCTATTTAAGGGGGTTTAACTATTGATTTTTTTGAGAGAGAGCAAAGAAAAATAAAATTATTAAATAAAAACAGAAAATAAAGCTAATTCCCATTTTATATGCTTTTGGGCTTCATAACCCCAAAAAATCAAATGGGAATATGCTTTATTACCTCCCAACATTGTAATCCTTTACCTCTAAAAATTTTACCTTGTTTGATTCCGGAATTCATTAGTTTAAATTCAGATTTTCGGTACAGAAGCAGTTGTGTCCCTTTTATTCAATGTCTAGTTTTGACCTCGAATTCAATGGTTTTGTTAAGCGGCAAGACCCCTTTTAAGTTCAAATTATCCCGGGAAAAATGAACTGATTTTAAAATTATCAGTAACATTTAACACACACATTACCATGAAAAATTTTTATTTGTTTTTGTTCTCTATTTTGTTTTTGATTTCTTGTGATAGGGAAGATTCCTTTGATACGGACTTTGAGAAAAATAAGCTCTCTACAGCCCGTACCGGCTTTATAGCTCCTACCAATAGCTCTAATGTATATGATGAAACCGGTGCGATTTTTGCCGAACTCTTTGAAGCTTATTATGAACATCCTAATTTACCCATCCAATTGGATAGCATAGTAACTTTTATTGATGAGGCAACCTCAAAACATCCTTACTTTTTATCTCATTCTGATTTTGATTTTTCATTGTTTCCGACCCCTAAAATTCAAGCTATTTTATTGAGTCCTGAAACGCATTTGCATGATGCCTTGGATACCAGTGTATTGAGTACCCCTGCCAAAGCCGCATTTGAGTCTTTTTTATCTACTTTGTTTTTGCAAATAGAAAGTGATGAAAAATATGAAACCGTTTATGATTCTATATTGGATTATGAATCTTTTGTTCTTGATGAGCATACTTACTCCGGTACAGAAAAGAAGTTTTTACTCCGGATTACCTCTATAGCCAGACATGCCCTGTATCATAAAAACAAAAGACCTAAAAAGAATACAGACCCAGATTGGAACTGGCTTACCACGTGCATAGTAGGTTCTGTATACGGTTTGAATACGGACACGCCAACTTCTATATCGGTTGCTCTTAAAACCGGAATAGGTACCGAATAATCTTTAAGGCTACCCTCTAGGGTAGCCTTTTTATTGCATCTCCCTGCAAGATGCGTTCCTTAAGGGCATTTTGTAATTGATTTAAAAATTTGGTAGGTTCGTTTTTACGGGCAGCGATTTCATAGAAGGTTCTGTGAATTTGCCCTAATTCTATTTGAAATGCTTTGGCTATGTGGTGAGCTATTTCGGCAACATCACTTGTGCCAAAATTGAAAACACCAGCTGTATGTAAGGCAAAAATAAGTTCTACGAGACCAACTTTTGAGCCTGTCCATTGCAATTTACGATCGTTTGTACCAGTGGAATTTGACTCTGTTTTTTTACTCTTGGCAATTAGATAGCATTGTAAATCTTCGTTGGCCATAATTTGAGCCGCTTTGTAGTCATGCGAAGTAGAAAACTTTTGATCTAATTGGAAATAAAAACTGTCTAATGCCAGGGAACAATCTTGCTGATTTCTCAAAAAATATTTGGAGTCTAGGTAGGTGTGACGCCGTTTGAAATACTTGTAAAATTCGGCATTATCTATGAAAAATTGTTCTCTTTTTTTTAAATGGTAGTTGTAATATTTTTGAATTGTTTTTTTTGTTCCGGCCGGTTTATTGTATTCTATTTTATATATCTCATTGAAGTAAATGATTCGTCTGGTGAGTTTGGGTTTATATTCTTTAAAAAATTCTATTTCTTCTGATTCTGAGAGCCGGGAATTTAAGAATTGTTTTCTTAGTTTATAGTATTCTTTTGTGCACATTTCTATAGCTTGTGTGCCGTGCTCTAATGGGTTTTCTTCTATGAGTTCGATGGTAAGGCTTAATTTTTGTTCTAATTGATTGATTAATTCGCTTGCAAAGTTTTTCATATTTTATGCACTAGAGTTTACCGATGCTTTGGGTTTACTTTAAAGCACTATGTAATGTAAATTATTCGATTTATTATTTTGAACCAAAACTAAATTGAACCTTTGGATTGTGCAAATGGCATGCTGTGAGTTTCCGGAATGGCATAGATTATTTTCTGAAAAAGCATAGTAGTTTTCATTGGCTTACATGGAAATATGACGCCTCCTTTATTATGCATTTATATATTAAGTAAAGATTTCATAAGGCACACTTAAATACTTGTATTTTAATTGTATATGTTTATTTTAATTTTTGTTTGATTTATTTGAAAATCAGAATTATTCCCTTATGGATTCCAGAATCCAACAGTATTGTTTTGGTGTCCTTTGCTATATTTTGATAGGTTTGTTTTGCTAATGTACTCCTTCATGTTAATCCAAACTTATTTAATAAAATCTGAATATGTCTGATTCTTCTATTGACGAAAAACTCAAGTTGATTTACCAATTGTTGTTTGATTTAGCCCATGGGAAAAGCCCTCTAGTGTATAAGACTTTTCACACCCATGATGCTTTTGATTCTTTATTGGAAGAGTTGCTGCAGACCGGTACACGCTTGCGGGAATTGATAATTAAGCACGATGCTCTACCCCCAAAGTTTAGGTTTCAAACCCAAAACCCTTTACTATTTGTATTAGATTCAACTTACACTATACTGGACTTTAATACATCGGTTCCAGAGCAGTTGTTGTATTCTCCCGAGTTACTTAAAGATAAAAAGCTTACCGCCCTTTTGGATACTGAATCGGTTGTGAAATGGGAATTGTTTAAAATGCAATTTAAACCGGGAACGTTTCTAGCTTTTGATTCTCCTCTTTATTTGTGTACTTCAAAGGGAAACAAAATCCCTTTTTATTGCAGTATGACCTCATGGGTATACCATCAAACGTTTGTATTGGTATCTGTGCAAATATGTATGGACTCTATAACTGAGACCCGGAATTCAAAGACTCTTACTGACCAACAAAAAATGGACTTGCAGGTTGTGGTACAAATTCATGACTACATACTTGAACATCTGGATGAACCTTTGCCAACTTTGAAAACTTTTGTAGCCCTATTTGGTAGTGAAGAGCATCGGGTTAGAACCTTGTTTCGGAAAAAATATAATACGAGTGTTTATCAATTTTATCAAGATGAACGGTTGCAAAAGGCATTCCACTTGATTGTTTTTACCCAGACTCCATTGAAAGAGATTGCTTTTGATTGTGGTTTTGGGATGTATTTGAATTTTTACAAAGCTTTTAGAAAAAAGTTTGGGATTTCACCAAGTGAGCTTAGTAGGGGGGATAATGGGTGATGGGATATTGTGATGGAATTTTGGAATGGCATACCGAAATGCTTGATTTGCATAGTGTTACTATTTTGAATATTGCAATTTTACACTATTACTCCACTGAAAATACCGGATATGATGTATACAAAGTTTAAGAATATAGTAGTGCTCCTTGTATGTTATCTTTATGTATTGCTGTTTGTTTATGCGGCGGTGAGCAAGTTGATAGACTTTGAAAATTTTAAAGTACAGTTGGGTCAATCGCCGTTGTTAAGTGCTTTTGCCGGTTATTTAGTATGGGGGGTTCCTTTACTAGAATTGCTGCTAGCCCTGATGTTGAGCATTTCTAGATATCGAAAAATAGGTTTACTCTTTAGTATGGGATTAATGGTGCTATTTACCGTTTATATTTACCTTATTTTGAATTACAGTTCGTTTATACCTTGTTCCTGTGGTGGAGTTTTAGAGCAAATGAGCTGGACCCAACATTTGTATTTTAATATTGGTTTTTGCTTATTGGGCCTACTAGCCTTGTCACTTATGATTGCGGATAGGATATATTTGGTTACACGGATTGTTGCGGTTTTTAGTCTTAGTGTGGTTTTAATGGTAGGGTTGTTTCATAAATCGGAAGAAATACTATATGAACGCAATAACTTCGTTAGAAGATTTCCGCCTTTTCCTGCACAAAGAGATCAAGTAATGGAACTCCAGGCCAACAGCTATTATTTTGCCGGAAAAAGTGATCGCAAACTGTATTTGGGAAACATTACAGCCCCGGCATTAATTACTGAAATAGATACCTCATTGCAAATAACAAGAAGTTACCCTTTTCAAATTACAGATACGTTATTTAAATTCTTGAACATTAAGTTGCTGGTTGAACCCCCTCATTTTTTTGTTTATGATGGTAAAGTGCCTTGTATTTTTAAAGGTAAACTCGATCAGTTACAAGCTGTTTTACAAACTAAAACTATTCCCAGTTTTACCAAAGCCAAAGTTGTTGATTCGACCACATTTATTATTAGAACTTTAAATCAATCCCGTGAAAATTTATTGGCGACATTGGATATTACTACTCAAAAAGTGCAAACTGCCCCTCCATTACTTGAAAAACAACTTGACGGATTGTTTGACACTGATGGAATACTGAATTACAGTTCTTCACTTGAAAAGTTTGTTTACTTGTATTATTATCGCAATGAATATATTATAACCGATAAGCACCTCAATTTAATTGATAGAGGGCATACTATCGATACCACCACCCAAGCTGCTATTAAAATTGATTATGTAAAATCAAAAAATGAGCGAAAATTTTCTGCTCCGCCTCTCATGGTTAACAGATTGAGTGCTCTTCATCACAATTTGTTATTTGTAAACTCGACTTTACCCAGTAGATACGAAGAAAAAAGGATGTGGAAAAATGCACATGTGATAGATGTTTACGATGTCCTATCAAAATCTTATCTAATGAGTTTCTATGTGTATAAAGTTGATGGAGCTAAAATTGATGATATGTATGTTACTGATACGCATCTGTATGTGATTTTTGGGACGAAACTGGTATCCTATCGTTTTAGTCCGGAACTAATTAAACATTTTAAAAGAAAATAAATATAACCGGCCGGTTCCAGGGATGAGATCGAAAACCTGTAGAAAAGAGTAGGTCAAATTCATTATTATTAAATTTTAATTATTATGAAAAATTTATCATTTCAATTATTGTTGCCTGTTGCTGCCTTTGTACTGGCCTCTGCCGGTGCTGTAAGCAGTAGCCAAATGACCCAAAGTTCTAAAGCGACAACTACCGTTCAAGGATGGAATAGAATATCGCCTTTTAACTGTGTGCCTGTTCGTGAGTGTAATAACATTAGCGACGTTTTGTGTAAAGATGCATCGGGAAACCAGATGTATGGAAAATTATCTGAATTTTCAGACTGTACTGAACTACTTACACATCAGCCGTAATTTTTGGGTACGTTTTTAAAAGTTGCAGGCAATAGGAATCCCCATTGCCTGCTTCTATTTTATTTTTTTTGTTTTATCCAATCTGCAGGAGGCTCCTCTTTTAGGTGGTACGCCAGCCAATCCTTAATTCTAGAATACAAATCTACTTGATTTGAACTGGAGTTAATAGAGTGGGACTCGTTTGGATACATTAACAGGATTCCCTCTTTTTTTAACCTTTTTAAGGCAAGGTATAACGCTATGGATTGATCCGGATTTACTTGTTTATCTTCCTCGCCACACCAAATTAGTAGGGGTGTAGTTATGTTTTCTACAAAATTTACGGGTGAATTATTGCTGTAAGCCTTTCTGTCTTCAAAGAGCATTTTACCCATACGCCATTGCTGGGATTCAAACCGCCACATTTCCGGTCTGCCTGAACTTTCGCTTAAAGTAAAGTACATTCTGTTTGTATCGAATATTGACACTCCCGATATTGCCGTTTTAAACAAGTTGGTTTGTGATATGATAAAATTGGTTTCATAGCCCCCAAAGGATTGCCCCATGAGAGCAATTTTGTTTTTTTGGACTTTACCTGAGTTTATCACTTTTGTAGTTGCAGCTACCACACAATCTAAGGCTGATAATCCCGGATTTCCAGTTTGATAGGTAATATCCGGCATGAGTACAAAATACCCTTGAGATGTGAATGTAGCTAAATTGAATCCGGTCATATTGTACTTGGATGGATTGGTATACTTGTTTTTTTGAAGTGATTGCTCTTCATAGATGTATACTACCATTGGGTACTGTTGCAATGGATTGTAATTGTTTGGATAATACAACATTCCTTTTAATTCTTGATTGTGGGAGTTTTTGAATGTTATTATTTCTTGTTTGTGCCACTGGTAGTCAAAATGATGACTATTACTTTGATAGATAACAGATGACTGGTTAGCATTGGTATTTGCCAACATTAGCCTTGGCGGGGTATCGTAGTTTTGCTTGAGGAAAATTATTTTATTGGCTTTTGATGCTTTTAAACAATTTGAATGTAACGATTTATCAAAACTAATCTCGACTAATTTTCCGTTTGGTTTATGTACAAAATACCCCGTTTCGTTATCCGTTGTAGCCGAAAGTAAAATTTCTTTATTGAAGTTAATGATTGGGTCATTATTTCCAGCTGCTAAGAAATATTTTTTTTTATTTTCATGAACTACTCTGTAAGCTATTTTTTTTTCACGACCCCTAGTGATTCTTACAGGACTTTCACCATTTAAGGGAACTTTCCATACATCATATTGATCATACAGTATAATATTTTCTTCTTTTTGACACCAACCTGCCACTCCAAAATTACTTTTTTCATTTGCATACTCGTGTTTTGAAAAATCAACAGTTGGCAATAAAGCTATATTCTCTTTTTTGACAAAATCATAAACCCACCAACCCTTGTTGTTAAAATACGCAAAGTATTTACCTCTTGGTGACATACTCGAATTACGTAAAACGGTAAGTTGATTATGTATTACTGTATCTTGTTCACCAGTTTCCAGGTTTTTGACATAATAATTCACATTTCTATTCATTGTGTACTGGTGAGGATAATCGGTATAATTGTATATAAGTGCATAGTCTTTGTTATTATTTAGCATGCCATACTGTTTGTTTTCTTCTGTAATTTGAGAAAACTTGCCGGTTTGAGGCCACCATACTGCCAAATGAAAACTATTATCTAGTTCACCTAAATACTTTTTTTCGGAATGGATTACGGCGTCACTAGATTTCCAAATTTGCACGGTATTTCTTTTACCCTGAGAGGTAAGATTTTTAACTATACCCAAAATTACACGTTTATCGTCTGGAGAAATTGTTATGTTATTATGTCTTGAACTAAGTTGATACTCTTTTGGAAAATTTATGATTTGTTTTGGATTTAGTTCGAACCAATTATTTTGCAAAAGTGAATAATGATAGAGCTTGCGATTGCTTTCATCTTCTTTGTACTCTGCTAAAAAAGCGATTGATTGATTACTTTCGCTCCAAACCATATTTGAAAAATGCACTTGGCTCTCTTCCCAAATTTGTGTTTTTTGAATTGGTGCCCCCAATTTAATTATTGTTATACTTTTTAATTGGTTCTCTTCTTTATAACATAGTAAAGCATCTTTTGAATTATTTAATTTGTATTCAACTACACCCTCTATACTCTCTAGGCTATTAGCTTTGTAGTCTCTTATACCTAAATAGTTCTTGTTGTCCCGCTGTTCTATTGTTATAATGTAATGGCCGTTTGCCACCTCATAGGACTTGATGTTTTTAAACGTTTTCACTTTTCCTGAATTTAAATCCATCCAATTGAGTGTCTTGTTTTTATCTAAATAGATAAATGACATCTCGCCTATGAACTCGCCTTTGTTTGCATTAGCAAATTGATAGTTCTTTTTTTTGTTTACACTTTCTACAAAAAGAGTATCCGGTGCTTCGCTGTATTGCATCGAGTAGCTTATCCAATTCCCTTTTTCGGAAATAGCCTGATTTATTAATTTGCCCCACTTTTGAAAGTCACTCTCCTTTATTTGTTGTTTGCTTAGTTCTTGACCATGCATTTTTAAACCTAAAAGAATGAATAGCAATGTAATTGTGGTCAATCGAAGGTCGAAGAAAACTACTGTTTTTTGAAATGGAAAATAATTCATTTTAATAGCCCGGATTTTGAGGTGTTAAAAATGGATTTGCATTCATTTCTGCTAAAGGCAAAGGCCATAAGACATCTGTATTGTTCCACCCCGGCTTGTATGCCAGTTCTTGATTTAACAGATTCCATCTTTTGAGATCGAAAAACCGATGCCCTAACTCTGTGAAAAACTCTACTTGACGTTCTTGCCTAATGGCTTCGATTACTTCACTTTGGGTAACAGCAGTAGTATTTGGTAATCCTGCTCTGTTACGGATTGTATTTATATCTTCTATTGCTCCAATAATTTCACCTTGTCTTGCACGTGCTTCTGCCCGGATTAATATTTGTTCTTCTATTCTGAAAATAATTGAATTTTCTTGACTGGATGCCGTTGGATTATTTTGCTTGTATTTGAAAGGATGGTACCATACATTGGTTCCGTTTGTTACAGATTTTATCCAATGTACTTTTCTTAAATCGTTTGTTTCAAATTTGTTTATTAATTCTTGGGACAATGATACCCGAGTTGGCGGACCGGCCAAAAATATAAATATAGAACCTTCGTAAGTGTTTGGTCCATTTGGGCCGGGAGATAATTGCCAAATGGTAGATGTACTTGTTCTTAAAAAGGCTTGGTCCAGATTGTTCACTACCGAATATAATGCAGTTTCATTAATAACCGCCGAAGCCCAATTTGCCGCTTGGGGGTAATTCTCGTTGTACAAGTAAACCCTTGCTAATAGGGCTTGTACCGTAGCTTTGTTGGGACGGTTTCTGCCGGCTTGCACGTAGTTTGCTTCTACCAAGCTAACCGCTTGTTCTAAATCGTTTATTATGTTTTGGTAAACCAATTCTTTGGATTGCCTTGTCACTACACTGTTTTGCATGTAATTTGTAGTTGTAATGAATGGAATGTCTCCGTATAAATTGACCAAATGAAAATGGATTAAAGCCCGAATGAATAATGCTTCTCCTTTTATTTGGTTTTTTAAATTTTCAGGAATTGTTGTAGAATTATTAATCCCCTCTATTACCGCATTTGCTGCATAGACTTGAGAGTAGGAGCGATTCCAGATATTACCAATATAGGTCATGGAAGCCGATAATGCATTGTTGTAAAACGGCTCTGTGGTATAGATGCCATTTTCATATGAAATAAGTTCATCTGAATACGTACCTAAGAGACACGAAAGCCCATTTATTCTACCGGTTAGAATGCCGTGTTCACGCATTTGGGCATAAATGTCTGTAAGTGCGGCTCTAGCTGTAGTGGCGTTTTCAAAAACAGCCTGTGTAGTTAATTGCGAATTGGGTTGGTTTACCTCAACAAAATCATCGCAATTTTGAAAACAAAAAGCTAAGGTAAGGATTACTAATACCTTTTTGTATTGCTGAAATAGTGTTCTGTTTTTCATTTTTTTAGATTTTAATTAAAATATTAGTTGAAGTCCCATAGCATAAATGCGTAATGGAGGCAAAGTACCGCCTAGAGTAAACTCCGGATCGGCTCCTTGGTATGAAGTAATGGTTACAATATTTTGTCCTTGTAGTGAAACTCTACAGGTTAGATCTTTGAGAACTTTTTTTGGAATTTCGTAGGTTAATGCTATGTTTTTTAACCTAATGAAAGAGGCATCACTTACTGCACCGTTACTTAAACTAAAAAACTCACTTCGCTGCGTAGCGGTTTGATTTGCAGTAGTACCGTAGAGTTGATAGGGTGCATTATCACCTACTTGTGACCAACTGTTGAGATAGGCCACCGGCTGGTTTGTGAAATGACCCGCATTACGTTTTGTATTGGCAAAATTGAAGTTTTCTTGTTTTACAAATTGGAATAGGAAATCCAGTTGAAATTTTTTATACGTAATAAGATTGTGTAAACCTCCATAGAAGTCCGGGTTGAAATCTCGCACGGTTTCTCTATCGTATTCAAAAGAAATTATCCCATCGCCATTTACATCTTGAAACTGGTACAGCCCTGTTTGTGGATCTACTCCAGTGAAATTGAATAATTTTCGAATAGTAGTGGGTTGACCTACGACATATTGGGTTCTAAAGCTTGAGTTTTCAAGTCCCGGGAAGGAAATTAATTTGTTTCCCGCTTTTGTGAAATTGATATTTGCAATCCAAGAAAAATTGTCGGTTTTAAATGGTATTACCCTTAAAGTAGTTTCCCATCCGCGATTTTCTACAACGGCATTTAGATTTTCCTGAATGGATGGAAAACCTGTAGTGCCGGGAAGGGGTAAGCCTACCAGTTGATTGGATGAACGGTTTATATAGTAGGCCGTTGTGAGAAAAATGCGGTCATTGAGTAGGCCTATTTCCAGGGAAGCTTCCCATTTTTTGTTTGTTTCCCAACTGAAGTTTGGATTGTACAAGCGAGCCGGTTGAAGCCCAATAGTCCCTGCGTATTGGAAGCTTGAGTTGGAGTAGGTGTTTAGGAACTGGTAGTCTCCAATTTGATCACTACCTGTTGTACCATAACTGGAGCGAAGTTTACCAAAGCTTAGAAACGGAAGTTTGTTTTGAACAAACGTTTCGTTGCTGAACAACCATGCGGCACCAACGGCTCCGAAAGTTGCAAATTGTTTTCCCGGACCAAAACGACTGGAGCCGTCTCTACGACCGGTTAGGTTTATAATAAACCTTTTGTCATAATCGTAATTGAGGCGACCAAAAAAAGCTTGGTATTTGTATTCGATTTCATCATTGTTGTAAATGATGTTTTGAGCTGCTGCTGCTTGATTGTACAAAAGACTATTGCTGGAAAAGATAGCTGATAGTGTGGCTGTTTTTTCGCTTTTTTGACTTTGGTATGAAGCTCCTGCTAATGCATTGAACGATGATTTGCCATAGTTTTTTACCCAGTTTATTTGGGGTTCTACAATCCAGGAATTTCTAGTGAAATTGTTCCAATAAATTGAGGATTGCTGACTGGTAAGATTGAATGCGGGATTGTACATTGTGGAGGGTAAAGAACGGCTGTCGTTGTTTTTTAAATCAGTAAAGCCCAGATTTGATTTTACGGTAAGGTTATTGGCTATTTTATAGGTTAAAACCGCATTTGAAATAAGGTCTGTAGTGTTTATAAGGCTTTTGCTTTCTGAGTTTGCCAAAGGGTTTTCCCAGGTGCTGTTTTCCCAGTTTAGATTGCCTTGGCTGTCATGTAAAGCAGGGGCATTGGGTGCTAAATTGCGAGCTAGCGTAACATAGTCTATCCAAGGGAGGTTGTTGTCTTGTGCCATATAGCTAGCCGAAAAATTGAACTGAAACCTATTGTCTTTTGAATTGTAGTTGTAGTTTACCCTTGCCCCTCCTTTTTTATAGAGAAAGTCGCCGGGAAAGACACTGGTTTCGGTACGGTAATTGCCACTGAATAGGAAATTGGACTGTTGTGTACCGCCACTGACAGAGGCCTGCCAAAAGTTGGTTTGAGCCGTACCGCCAATGAGTACTTTTTGCCAATCGGTATAGCGGGTTTGATCCCAAGTGCCGTTTATATCGAAGGCGTTTGCCGGATATGTTGTAATGTTGTCGTTTGCAAAAGCCTCTCTTCGCATTTTTAAATATTGCTCTGTATTCATCAATTTCATCATACGGGTTACCGAGCCAAAAGAATGGTTGGTTTCCACTGTTACTGATGTAGCCCCTGATTTTCCTCTTTTTGTACTTATTAGTACCACCCCATTTGCTCCTCTTGAACCGTAAATAGCTGTAGCATCTGCATCTTTGAGAATCTCTATACTTTCTATATCATTGGGGTTTATACTTGCTAAGGGATTTCCGTCTCCCGGGATAGAGGTTGAGGTTTGCCTATCGCTAATGGGGTCTGAAGAGTAGGGAACCCCGTCTATGATGTACAACGGATTGTTTGCCCCCGTGCGAAGGCTATTGACCCCACGAACATTTATTTGAAAGCCACCCCCGGCAATACCGCTTTCTTGCACGATATTTACCCCAGCCAATCTACCTTGTAGTGTACCGACCAAATTGGTAATGGGTTGGGTTTCGATTTCTTTGGCGGTGATGCGGCCAATACTTCCTGTGCGTTCTTTGTCTTTGACGGAGTAGTAACCGGCATTTACCACCACCTCTTTGAGTTGGGTAGTATCTTCTAGGAGTAAAATTTGAAACCCGTTTTGGTTTCCTATAGTAATTTCTTGGGTTTTATAGCCCATATAGGAGAACACGAGCACATCTGAGGGGGTGGCATTGATGGAAAACTGACCGTTCTCGTTGGTTAAAGTACCAGAGGCTTTACCTTTGATACTTACGGTTACACCGGGTAAACTGCCCTGTGCATCGCTTACCGTACCGGTTATGAGTTGTTGTGGTTGTTGTTGGGCTAATGTGGAAACGCTGTACAAAAGCCATGATAGTAAGCCTAAATACCTAAATAGTTTGGCTCTTTGGTTTAATGAAAATTTATTCATATACTTGGTTAGTTAAATGAAACATTGGTTTTGTTTGCTTGGTCCTCTATCTAGTTTGGCGACGGGTTAGGGGACCTTTTTTTGGGGTACTGAGGCACAAAGGTGCTGAGGTACTGAGCTTTTTGCCACTAATCTACCACGGCGGACAGGTTGCTCGGATTAACACTGTTTTTTAAAAACTTTGCTTTTTTTGTTTCTCGCGGAGACGCAAAGACGCAAGGTGTTTGGTGTCGTTTGCTCTTTTTTGCCACTGAGGCTGAGATTTTATAAAAGCTTTGCTTTTTTTGTTTTTCGTGGAGACGCAAAGACGCAAAGCACATGTGGGCGGGATTTATTTCATAGGCGAGGGGGTTTTAGGGTTTGACATAGTTTTAATTGTTTAAAGTTGTTTAAAGGTTAAGTGTTGTTTAAGGGTTTAATGGTTTAAAAGGTTAAATGGGTTTTTGGGTTAGGGGAACTATGCCGCTCGTGCTTGTGGATGGGGCAAGGTTGAGCGACATAGATCTAACTAACTAAAAATGCTGCTAAGAACGTGACGCGAAACGTTCAAGATAAAAAAAGCAGTGCTAAGAATTAAGAGAGTGCCTGTGGGGCATAAAAAAAGCGTGGAACTCAACTTAAACGCTATCAAGGCACTGGTATACCCGCACACGAATAAGAGAGCCCACGCCATAGGACGTGAGCATCATACTTATCATCTCGCGTGCTAAAAATTACCAGTTTTTGATAACGAGATTCAAAGCGAATGCTTCAATTTTTTACATGAAGAATCGCAAAGTTAATTAATCATTTGATTTATATCAAATGATATTTCATTTTTCAAATATATATAATTATTTTTAATATCCCTATATGGATGTGTGTGTTTTTTTAATTTTCAATTTCTTTCAGTTATGAAAACTGCAAAAGAAATAGAAATTGTTATAGCTGAAATTGACTTTAATATTATTGAGAAAATTAGAGAGATTCGTTTAAAAAGAGAACCTATCATAAGTCAGATGGCTTTATCACAAATGTTAGGTTTAGCTGATGGGTTTGTTGGAAAAGTTGAAAACATTAAGGAATCATCTAAATATAATATGTGGCATTTAAACAAAATTATTAAAGTTTTAAATCTTAAATTTACAGATGTATTACCGTCGGGTTCTTATAATTTTGATATAGTTAAAATCCATATTAAACTTAAAGAAACTAGAAACAAGAATGAAAAATCATATGAAGTTTTGTCAATGAAACCATTAACGGAAAAAGAAATGCAGTTATTCAAACAAAATAAAATTCCTTATTTAAGAATTATAAAGTAAGATGTCAAGAATAAACTATACTGCAATCTAAATTTGCAACTAATGTAAAAATATATTTTCCATATCCAAATACACAAAAAAAGGGATGCCGCTGGCATCCTTTTTTTGTTAGTGCATTGTTTGTTTTTGGATAGTTAAATTTTGGAAATGCATACTAGAATTAGAATTGGGTTTATATTTTGAACCACTTTTTAATTTTAGATTTATGGAATGGTGGGAAATAATTGGGATGGCTATCGTTATAGTTATTGGTGCTATTATCCGGAATTTTATCTATAGGGATAAATATAGGTGGTGGAATGATAGGTGGAAGAATAAAAATAGATAATTGCAGAATTAAAAATATGGGAGAGTAATAGAATTAGTACATTTAATTATGTTTATTAGTTGTGTTATATTGATGTTTTTATTTATAAAAAAGTTTAGGGTGTTAGAGGTGTTGTATAGTAAATGTGAAAATTTTTAAAAATCAATAATTTAGTTAATATTTTAATTTTTCTTCCTTTCTTAAATAGGTTATAAAATCGTAATATTGTGTTTCATCGTAAAATATGCATTGATAATGAACGATTCAAATAATCTTACTTTTGAAATAATTGAAAAAGTAGTTACTCCTATAATATTACTAATTGCAGGATTCTATTTTGGTAATAAATCTAAAAAAGTAGAAGTAGATATTGAAAAAATAAAAGAATTAAACATTGTTTTGTCTAACATGCTCAATTGTTGGCATTACCTAAATAGACTTAGTGAATTACTCTATTTTCAAGATGATAAAGCAAATACTTTAATTTTTCCAAAACAATATTTACCTTTTATTACCCTAAAATCGGGAACACTTAACGACAATTGTTTTCAAGAACTTGAAGAATCTATTGAATCATTAAAGCAATATGACCCAATATGTTATTTTGAATTAGAGGGAATCGGAAAGAAATTTGATTTTATTAGAACTAATTATATTGTTCCCTTTCTCAAATCTAGTCAGACAGAAAATCATTCTAATAACTCAATAAGCAGAACTTTTCTCGATAAATTATTAAACAATATCGAACAACATTTAAGAGAAACAGCAAAACAGATTTCGAAAAGTACTTATGAAAAGATTGAATACAAAATTCAAAGCTCTTTAGAAAGTGATTTGAAAGAATTAAAGGAAGATTTTAATCATGAATATTATGAAATAATGCTTAGTTTATTACCTGAAAGTAATGTTAAGCCTACTTATGAAGAATTCTTATCCGAATTTAATAAACCTGAAACACAGAAAGAAATACAAACACAATTGGATTTTATTATTAAAAATGGTATGGATAAAATCATTTCCTTAATGATTGAGAATCCTCATTTGACTATTGATGAACTTGAAGAAATATTAACTAAAAATAATTAAACAAAGAAATATTATGCCTATAATTACTACAGCAGCAATTACAACTCTTTTAAGTGTATTAGCAACAAAAGGTTTAGAAAAAGCATTTGAAACTGGAGGGGAAAAAATCTCAGAAGGTGCTTTTAATTGGTTAAAATCATTGTTCTACAAAGAAAATGAACCTAAAAAGATTTTAAAAGAACTACAAGAATCACCAGACAATGAAGAAAAAATTAGCAATGCAAGAGCAATAATTACAAATTCTATTGAAGATAATTCAACCTTTGAAAATTATTTAAAGGAGTTTTTAGAAAACCTACCTCAAATTGAAAATAATATTTCACACAGTAAAAATGTGAATACAGGAAATGTGAATATAAGCGGAAATTTTAGAATTGGCGATGATTATGGAAAATAAAAATTTAAATTATGGCACTGTCAATGCTCAAAAGTCGCACATTGGTGATGTTTATAATATAACGAATTTTATTGACGGATTATCATTTTTACTAGCTGAATATAAACAACAATTAGATGAAATAAATGGACAAATTTTATCATTTAAACCCAGAACAGCTCTAGAAAGATTAAATAGTTTAGAGAGTAGAATTCAAAATAGTCAAGCAGAAATTGATAATAAAACAAAGAGTAAAATATTATTTTTAAAAGCACTTTGTAAAAAAGAATTACCTGAATTTACTAAAGAAGACACAGCTAAAGATTTTATTAAGGCATATAATTTGAATAATGATGATGCGACAATTAAGAACAGGGTTTGTGTTGAATATTTAAATTTATCTGATATTCCTAAAGCAATTGGAATATGCGAAAATCTATTGGCTACTGATGAGTATAATATTACAGCTTGGTATATTAAAGCAGTTACTTCAAATAATTTAAAAGAGTTTTTATTATCAATTCCCGAAATTGTTAAAGAAGATTACAATTTCCAGCTAAGCATTATTTATCATGTTTTAAGAACTGTAAAACTTAATTACTTTGAAGATATTGAGGACTTTGGGTTTAAATTAGTTTTTGATTTTACAAAGTATAAAGAAGTAAATTACAATAATAAAGAAGCATGGATTGTTACCATCGACTTACTGATTAATAAAATATTTAATGATTATCCTATTAGATATATTTCAGGAGAGAGCTTCATAATAAAAGATGTTCCTGAAATAGATATTGTAATAAAATTTATTAGTAAATATGTAAATGCACTTGAAAAAACAGAAATTTCAGAGACAACCAAGCACCAAAAATATTATGTAAATTATTTAAATTACATAACTACAAATAATGATGAAAACTATAAATACCTTGTTGAAATTTATGATGAACTAGAAAAACCCAATTGGTTCTACACAAATACTTGTTGCCAAGTATTAAATCATAAGAAAGAATTTCAAAAGTCATTAAGTGTTTTATTAGAGTATGAAAAGTTAAATGGTGATTTAAATAGTGAATTCTACCTTTTTAAATCAGTAATACTTCATTTTCTAGGTAAAAATGATGAAATAGAACCACTTTATTCAAGATATTTAGATTCAATTGAATTATTAGATGAAAGACACGTATTTAATATAATAAATGCTTTTTTTAATATTCAAAAGCAAATTGGAATAAAAAGCTCTTATAAAATTTTATTAGAAAAGGTTTTAGAAAAATCTTTTAGTTTTGAAGATTTAAAATTACTATTTAAAGTTATTATAGAAGTAAGATTTATTGAAGACTTTGACAAGGAAGAAATATACTCCGTCCTTGTTAGCATTAAATCCAATCCTCTTTTTGACAACAACTGCAAAAATTTAATTGCTGATAATTTAGATTTTATAGGAAAAGCAAGTGAAGCGTTAAAATTTATGGAAACATATGTTGATAAGACAATTGTTTCTGAATCTTTAAGACTTTACATAATTATAATTCATAAGCAATTACATAATAAAAAAGAAAATGAAAGAGGAAGGTATAAAGAACTTTTAATTTTATTGAAATTTTGGAGATTGAATAGTAATTATGTTGATGAACAACTTCTTGGGTTTGAACATAATTTATATACTGAAATAAATGATTTGGATAAACTTGAAGAAATTGACGAGTTTTTATATAATAAATTTCCTGAAAACGAAAAGTATTTATTTTTTTATTTAGCATTATTAGAAAGAAAAAAAGATTACAATAAAATCAAAGAAGTTTCTTTAAATATAAACTCCACCTTTAGTGATGAGATAAGTGGTGTTAATATTGCTGGCATTTTGTTAAGAAATAAAAACAATACTAAAAAGGGGTTCGAGATTTTGTATAATTTAGCCTTGAATCCAAACAATACAAACGCTAGAAAGAATTATTTTGGAGGTTCAATGCTTTTTGAAGAATATCTTGAAAAGTATAATGAAATTACTTATGGTCATTGGGTTAGATATAACATAGATGGTAGAATTGAAAGAATTAAGATTCTTAAAAAAGAAGGTATTCAAAAAGATTTTATAGGTAAAAAAGTTGGGGATAAATTTAGTCATAAATCCTCTTTATCAGGAAAATTAAGTACCATTGAAATATTAGAAATTTTTAACGACGCAATAAACTTATTTAGAGAAATATCAGAAGAAGCTCAAAATCCTATAAATGAATTAGGCTTTGAATCATTTAGCATTCCACCCGACATAAAAGATTTAGAAAATTTCTTAATTGAACAATTTGGAGCAAGTGGAACGGAAGAAAAAATTAGAACAAATAAACTTTTTAATGACTATTACAATTATAAAATTGGATTTTCCGAAATTGTAACTAGTGTTTTCAGAGAAAATTCAATTGATGCGTATTTACATTTAACAAGCTTAATTGGAAAAAGGTTTACAACCCTGCCTAACAAGGTCACAAAAAATATAAACATTAGTATTGTAGATCAAAAATTTGCTTTAGATTTTAGCACATTATTGCTTTTTTACTTTCTACAAAAAGAATTAAATTTTGAGTTTAATCATAGATTTATTATACCATATAATATTAAAGCAGAAGTTGAAGCAAATATATCAGAAGAAATAAACTCACCTCATTCTCCTTTTAGTATAAACATTAGTTTAGATGGAGTAAGAAAATATGAGACACCGGAAAATTATCAAAATAAAAGAATTGAATTTTTACAATCATTGTTAGAATGGATAAATACAAATTGTGAGATTGATTTGGTTGAAGAAAAATTAGAAACTATATTAAAACTACCTAAAGAAGGAAAGAAATTTGAAAGTAGTTTTATGAAATTAATTATTGATTCAATGTATCTTTCGATTAGAGAGAATCACAGGTTAATAAGTAGTGATAGTTCTATTTTTCTTTTCAATCATAGTTCGGGCCTATATAACAATCTTTTAAATCCTGAAAAATATCTTCTTACTTTTTATCCAGAAAAATGTAATACTGAATTTTATAGATTCTTACTAAAATCAAATTATTTAGGACTTAATATAAATTTTGAAACTTTAAAAAATGAGTTTTTTGATTTTATAACAGGTAGAGATAATTGTTATACACTTCTATTAGAAAATTTGCAATTCACAATTAATAATAATCCAAACATTATTATTTCTTGCATACAATTTTTAAAGCATTTATATCTCATTAATTCTATTACAATAAATGATAAAAATAGATATGCTTCAGAAATATTTAGAAATACCTTTTATGGAATGCCAAATCATTTGATCAACCAATATCAATCAATTTTGATGTCTGAATTCAAGCTACTAGGTGATTATTATGATGAAGTTATCAAAGAGTTTTTAGCAGTAAAAAAGATGTACTTAAATGAGTAATGTAATGCAATAATACAACGAATTTTTTGATTTTCATTAAACCAATGAATTAAATAAGGCTGTAAGCATTAGGGAAGCAAGCATCGTAAGTTAAAGGATCAATACGCTTTCATTTACGTTTATTAGCTAAATATTTTATAAAGCATGTGTTTTGTTTGTGAACTTATGTATATTTGCTTAAATTTTAACCAAAAGCAATATGTTGATTGAATTTAGAGTGTCGAACTACCGATCTATTGGCGAGGAACAAATTTTAAGTCTTGTTCCCGACACTAAAAAGAGTGACTCAAATGATAATGTAATTGATAGTGGAAAACATAAAGCCTTGAATGCGATAGCAATCTATGGTTCTAATGCTAGTGGGAAGAGTAATCTATTGCTTTCTATGAGTCTTTTAGATAAACTTGTGCATCTTTCTGCTAGGTCTTCTTCTACTACACGTTTGCCCTATGATCCATTTCTTTTGAGGAAAGGATGGGACGAAAAGCCAACAAAATTTGAGGTAACTTTTATTATAAATGCCACTAAATATAGATACGGTCTCGAATTTTTTCAAGATGTGATAGTATCTGAATGGTTGTATAAAAAAGCTATTGGGAGAGAAGTTGATTTGTTTTTGAGAAAGGGTGATATAATTGATCCTTCATCTGCATTGAAAGGAAATGCAAAGATTATAGATGCTGCGATTGAAGCTACTAAACCCAATGCTTTATTTCTTTCTACCTGTGACATGTTTAATATTGAAGAGGCTAAAATTATTTTTCAGTGGTTTAAGAATTTCCATATGATTGATGGTCTCAATACAGAAACTATTACAACAGTAAGTTTATGGGAAAACAAAGAATATCAAGAAAAAATTAATAATTATATGATGAACTTGGGTCTTGGATTGGTTGGGATTGATATTTCGACCAAAGACTTCGATTCTTCAGAGTTACCTGATACATTAAATGAAAATGCTAGAAATAAGCTTATAAAACAGTTAAGCGGGAAAAAAAGTTTTACCGTTTACACAAAACACAAACTTTATTCTTCCACGGGGAATGAAACAAAAGATACTATTTCTTGGAAATTGGAAGATAGGGAATCAGCCGGAACAAATAAGGCTTTTCATTTAAGTGGTCCCATATTATGGGCTTTAGTAAACGGAGGAGTTTTAATTATTGATGAAATTGAAGCCAAGTTACATCCTATAATGACATTAGAGACAATCAATTTGTTTTTGAATAAGGAAACGAATACTAATAATGCTCAGCTGATATTTGCAACGCATGATACTAACTTGCTATCTTATTCAAAGTTACGACGCGACCAAATTTATTTTTCTGAGAAAAATAAATGGGAATCAACTGAAATCTATTCCTTGTCTGATTTTGTCTACCTTGATAAAACAAACAATTTAAGAAAAGAGAGGCCAGATACTGATAAAGAGAAGCGATATTTTGAGGGACGTTATGGTGCTATTCCTATACTTGCTAATTTTAACTCTTTAAATTTAAAAGTTGATGGCAAAAAGAGGTAAGATTGATAAACCAGTATTAGCGGAATCTGAAGTAAGACCTGAACGATTAAAAAAATATAAATATTTATTCTTAATCGTTTGTGAGGATCAAAAGACAGAACCAAGTTATTTTGAATATTTTAAAGTTCAAATACCGGAAGAAAGTATTTATTTAAGGTCAGTTGGAGTTGGTAGAGACCCAAAAGGAGTTGTTTTGAGTGCAATTGATGAGCGTAATAAATTAGCTTTTGAATCAAAAAGGGAGGTTGACAAAGTTTGGGTTGTTTTTGACAAAGATGATGCAGATGAAAACCAAACGAAAGTTAAAAATTTTGAGGATGCATTTACAATTGCAGCAGATGAAAAATTTGAGATAGCCTACAGTAATGAGGTTTTTGAATTGTGGCTTTTGCTCCATTTTACTAAAGTAAATAAAAATGTAGCTCTGCCCCGAAAAGCAGTATACAAAATGCTACAGGAACAGATTAGAAAAACTAAAAAATATGAATCTTATGTGTATGTTCACGCACACCCCCAAAAGAAAACTATAGATATTGTATTTGAAATTGGTAATGTTGATCTTGCTATTAGTAGAGCAGAGTTATTGCTTGAGAATCAGAAAGGAAAAAATCCAATTGAGGCCAATCCAAGTACTACAGTTCATTTTTTAGTTCAACAATTAAGAGAATGGATAAATTATTATTCATATACGAAATGATTACTAGTTCTATAAGGTGTTATTAAAAAAAATCTATTTGAGTTGGCGACCGGGAAAAGGAGATGGTCGATATCTAGTTGGTATTTTTTCAAGAGAAAATTCATCAGGTGATGATATTGTGTTTAAATATATAAATGATCAAGTTAAAGAAGCTCAAAAAATTGGTTTTTTGAACTATCCAGATTTTCCAGATTTTAATAAAGAATACAGTACCAATTTGAAAACAGCTCTTACATTAAGGTTGATGCCTAAAACAAGAGCAGACAGAAATGATTACTTGTCTTTTTGGAATGCTAATGGAGAAGGATTAGACTGGTTTGACGAATTAGGATTCACACAAGGAGAACTGGCAACGGATACTTTTGAATTTCTTGCAGAATATCCAAAAAGACATAACGGAATAGGAATAAATTTTATATCGAGTATTGCTGCTTTATCTCATTTAGATTTATCGCCAGATTGTGTAAAAATAGGCGATAAATTACGTTTTGAATTAGAGCCTAAAAATCAGTTTGACAAGAATGCAGTTAAAATTTTAAAAGGAAAAGATTTAATAGGTTATGTTAAAAAAGGTCATAATCTTTTTTTTCATAAAGTAAAAGAAGAAGAGGTTGAAATTAAAGTTACAAATCTAGAAAAAAATGGAAAAATGAATCAAATATATTTTTCCGTTAAAGTAAATAATTAGAAAGAAATTAAAATAGAAAATAAAGAAAGATGCATAATGCATCTTTTTTTTTATGTCTAAAACTGATTAATTATACATTTGTTTTTGCATAGTTAAATTTTGGAATTGCATAGTGGAATAAAATTTTGGTTTCTATTTTGAGCGAAATTTTAAAATTTAATTATGGAATGGTGGGAGGTTATTGGTTTGGCGGTAATTGTTGTAGTTGTTGGTGCTATTGTTAGGAATTTTATTTATAAGAATAAATATAGGTGGCGGAATGATAGTTGGAAGGGGAGGAGGAAGTTGATGTGTCGATTTTATCCTCCCCCCGGCCCCCTCCGAAGGAGGGGGAGACGTTGTGGATGTGAAGGGCGTGGAAATTTATTGATAGAGAGATGTATATATACCTAATAAAATTAAGTTGTCTAGGTTTATTGCATAAATTTTAATTGAAAATTCATGCAATTGTTTTTTATTTTATACCTTTGTGTTATGAACAAGTTGCAGGAATTAAAAAAGCATTTACGTAGGGGTAGGGTTTACCGCCGGGCAGATTTGTCTAGGTGGTCTAAATCTGTTGACCGTCACCTTGATGAACTGGTGAGTGAGGGTACACTGCAAAAACTTTCGCATGGTCTTTACTTTTATCCGGAGGTTACTGCTTTTGGCGAAGCACCTCCCGAGGAAGATGTTTTGGTGCGTTCGTTTTTGAAGGACTCTCGTTTTTTGCTTACTTCGTTTAATGCCTATAATGCTCTTGGTGTTGGCACCACACAACTGTATAACCAAAAAATTGTTTACAATCATAAACGTCATGGTGATTTTGATTTGGGAGGGAAAACCTTTTCGTTTAGAGTGAAGCCCCATTTTCCGACTAAAGTTACTAAAGAGTTTTTGTTGGTTGACTTATTGAACAATTTGGAGCAACTTGCCGAAGACCCCAAAGAAGTGGTTTCTAACGTTCGCTTTAGAGCCAAAACAATGGATCAAAAAAAGTTGAAAAAAGTGCTACTTGATTATGGGAGTAGTAAAGCCAAACGGATTTTGGAACCTATTTTGAGTAGTTGATATGGCTGATTATTTGCACAACCATCCGGATTTTGCTGCCCTTTTGCGTATTGTAGGTAATGAATTGCGTATTGAGCCTATACTAGTTGAAAAAGATTATTGGATTATGCATGTTTTGTATGGCTTGAAGCAACTTAACTTTGATTTTGAGCTCAAAGGCGGTACATCACTTTCCAAAGGTTATCACATTATCGACCGCTTTTCGGAAGATATTGATATACACATTAAACCTCCCGCTATATTTGGGATAAATGAAAACCCGAAGAACAACAAGCCTAGAAATATTGAAGCAAGAAAAAAGTTCTATGATTGGCTTGCCGACAGCATAAAAATAAATGGAATTGTTTCGGCAACCCGAGATACGGATTTTGATGATACGAAATCGTATCGTAGTGGCGGTGTACGATTGCATTATCAATCGCATACTGAAGCTAAAGACGGAATAAAAGACGGAATACTTCTTGAAGCCGGCTTTGATCAGGTGACACCTAATACAATTAAGGACATTTCTTCGTGGGCTTATGAAAAAGCTATTAAGACTGGTGTAGCGATACTTGATAACAGAGCACTCTCTATTGCTTGCTATCATCCCGGTTTTACTTTTGTGGAAAAATTGCAGACCGTAGCTACCAAATTTAGACAAGAACAAGAAAATAAGGAAGAGCGTCAAAATTTGATGCGTCAGTATTATGACATTTATAGTTTGTTGAAAAATGAGGAGGTTCAAGCATTTATTGGAACGGAAGCGTATTTTGCCCATAAAAGGGAACGATTTCCAACGGTGGATTTTGATTTACCGATTGCTGAAAGTGAAGCTTTTTTATTGTGTAATGCGGCAATCAGAACTCGGTTTATTGAACGTTATAAAGCAACTGCTCCATTGTATTATAAAGGACAACCTGATTTTGAAGCAATGTTGTTTGAAATTGGGAAGTGGGTTGGTAGGCTTTGATTTCCTCCCCCCGGCCCCCTCCAAAAGAGGGGGAGACTAGACGGTGAGAGTTTTGTAGAACATTTACGTTTTATAGTGGTTTTTTTAATCTTACCTTAAATCTCTCTCCATCCGCCATCGGACAGGAGAAGAAGTAAAGGGAGACGATGTGAATGCGTATGGCGAGGTATTTTTGTGTAGTAATGAAATTTTGTTTAAGCACTTTATTTTGTTTGCTATCTACTACTGATTGTGTAGTGTTACGCAAATGGGATATGTCAAAAATAATAGAATGTTCACTTTTATTTACTGTTCACGGCAACGTGAACAAATATAGTTTGTGAACATTGTGGAATAGATTTGAATTTTTGGAACTTTTTACCAATTTGGACTAAAGCAGTTTTTTTTCTTAAAAGTGCTTTTTACGGCACTTTTTATCACCATTACTTTGATTGTAGTCTCTTAAAATGCCTAATAGTGCTTTTTAATGCTCTTTTTATTGTTAAATAGAAAAATAGTTTTATATTTGTATTAAATAATGCTATATAATGCACTTTATGGAAATCATACAAACCATCAAAGAACGTAGGGAAGTTTTGCAAGTGACCCAAGAGACTTTGGCGGAACTATCTGGCGTTGGCTTGCGGACCTTGAAACAGCTGGAGAGCGGAAAAGGAAACCCAACGCTGTTGACCTTGCAAAAGGTAGCCGACGTGTTAGGTATGGAAGTTTGCTTAAAAGTTAAAACGATTGGTACATGAGAAGTGCTAAAATACTATTTAAAAATGAAGCCGCTGGAATTTTAATTCAGCATGATGATGGTTCGTTTAGCTTTCGTTATGACGATGCCTGGTTTGCCAACGAGAATAAACCTGCTATTAGTTTGGGCTTACCTAAAGTACAGCAGGAGTATCAATCACCCTATCTTTTTCCTTTTTTTTATAATTTACTCCCCGAAGGTTCTAACAAGCAGGTTGTTTGCAAATTAAATAGAATTGACCGTAACGACTATTTTGGTTTGTTGCTTACCACAGCCAAGAATGACAGCATAGGAGCCGTACGCGTTATTGAAACAGTACAGGAAGTATAACGTATAATCGCTATTTATGAAAGCAAAAGACATTGCAACCGATACCGATTTATTGACCTTTACCCATTGCCCAGGCACATTAGCCAGCGGGTTTAACACCTATAGCCAAACTGCTTTGAACAGAGTGTTTAAAGGCAAAAAAGTGCATCCTATTTTGCCTTATGTTTCTCCTGCTTCTAATGCCGAAACAGCTGCCTTGTTTGAGGAAAACCGTAGACAAATGTCGATATCCGGTGTTCAAGAAAAATTTTCTGTGCTGCTTGAAAAAAACAAACTACGACTCATAGCTGAAAATGAGCAAGGTACCTATATCTTGAAACCTATTCCCAGTGCCGGAAAGAAACCCGATCAAATGCCTGCCAATGAACATTTAACCATGCAAATAGCCCGTCAATTGTATGGTATAGAAACAGCAGAAAACGCCATGATTTTTTTCCAAGATGGTACACCAGCTTATATCACTAAACGATTTGATGTGCAAAGCGATGGTTCAAAATTGGCTCAAGAAGATTTTGCTTCTTTGGCACAGCGAACACCGCAAACACATGGTGCTGATTACAAATATTTAGGTAATTATTTAGAACTGTTTGAGTTGATGCAAAGGCATTTACCCACTTATAAAATAGAAGCTCCCAAGCTATTGAAATTATTGGTGTTTAATTATCTTTTTTCGAATGGAGACGCTCATTTTAAAAATTTTTCTGTTCTTGAAACGTCGATGGGCGACTATCGTTTGAGTCCGGCTTATGACTTGCTCAATAGTCGTATTCATATAGAAGATAAAGATTTTGCCTTGAACGATGGTTTATTGCCTAAAAATTTGGCTCAAGGTAAAATAGGTTTGCAATTTGCCAAATTAGCGGAGCTAGCCGGAATTAGTGAAAAGAATTTTCAAGTCATAATGGAACTGATGCTCTCTAAATCTGATTTGGTTGAAAAAATGGTAGCCGCTTCTTTTTTGAATGACACTACCAAACGGAATTATTTGCAGTCTTATCAGGGTAGATTGAAACAGTTGGCGAAGGTGTGATATGCTGTATTGGATAAGGCTTTTTTTGCTAGGTTGACCATTATTTAAATATTCAACAGAATTTAAAAATATATATGAAAATCCGATTAAAGTGTATATTGTAAAGACAGAAAATTGACTACGAGAGTTAAGTAGAGGAATAATAGAATAAAAAAGGCATGAGTTACACGCCTTTTTTAGAACTGATTGCCTCATCAGAATTGATTAGATTGCTATGAGATCCTTTCAATACAAATATACAAATCTTTTTAAATGACGCCCTAAAATTTCATAAATTACTTTATATCAAACAAAAAGAGTTTGATTTATATACCACCTATAGCTTTTCAAGTAAGACAGTAAATATTGCTCTTCGGTTTATTGATGGTAACATTAGGACAATGGGTTTTGAGGGGATAAGATTTACTTGTGGTGAAAAATAGAAAAGGTACAACAAACTGGAAAGTTGAGGGACTATAAGAGCTACTAACTCCTACAACTTTCAAACCGGACATCAACTCTTATTAACAAAATGCTATACGAAAGGGTACACAATGAATGTTTTAAGGTCATCGTGACAATAAAGATACATACCCAAAACATATATGGTTTTATTCCAAAACTGTTGTGAATTGCTTTCAAAATTGTACTTTTATTTATTGTTCGCAACGTTATGGCTGCAGCTCGTAAAAAAGTGAAGTTGTGAATTGCTTTCAAAATTGTACTTTTATCTATTGTTCGCAACACTATGGGAATATTTAAGGAATCACAAATAGTTGTGAATTGCTTTCAAAATTGTACTTTTATCTATTGTTCGCAACCGATACGAGCGTCTTTTTTTACTCTTGCATG
>NZ_DAIOUN010000023.1:0-32439 GCF_036759525.1 Flavobacterium sp.
CGTTCTGCTTTTAGCCTCGGTCGTTCTGCTTTTGGCCTTGGTCGTTCTGCTTTTGGCCTCGGTCGCTCAGCATTAGGCCTTGGTCGCTCAGCTTTTGGCCTCGGTCTTCCAAACCCCACAAAACCCCAAGCTCCCAACTCCAAACGCCCATCACTAAAATCCATACTTCAAAAAAAATACATCCAAAAAAAACCAAACCCCAATTCCCCTCGTATATACCATACCAAAAATAAAACACCCAAACATGAAACACCGTTACCCATCAAGCCGCCAAGCGGTCAAAAGAGTAGGGCTATGCCTCATTCTTATCGCCAATTTTCTGGGAGCTCAAGCCCAATTCACCCTCACTAGCCAGGATCTACCGCAAGAAGTATCCCTCCACGAGCACGCCCAAATTGCCAATCTCGAAAACCAAAACGTTTCTATCAATCAAATACTCCAAGACCCCAATAGGGCTTTCACACCCCTCACACAACCCAACACCGATCTCGGTTTTACCGCCGCTCACTACTGGATACGCTTTGCCATACACAACACCACCGCCAAACAGCAAATCTATTACCTCGAGGCTTGCCGCCCCATCGTAGATTTCGCAACCCTATACACCACCCAAGACCAAACCGTGCTGCAAGTCCAAAAATCCGGAGACGCCATTCCCTACGAAGCCAAGAGTTTCAAAAGCCGCAAAACCATTTTCAAAATCACCCTGCAGCCCCAACAGCAATACACCTATTACCTCCACCTCAAAAGCGATGGCGAAGTCATAAACGCCGGCATCACCCTGCGTTCTATAGATAATCTCCTCACCACTACATCCCTCGAGCAAATGATTTTTGGCATCTTCTACGGCATCCTCGTCATAGCCGCCATCATTTACCTCTTCTTTTTCTTCGCCATGAAAGAACGCAGCTTTTTATACTACAGTCTATACGTAACCTTCATCGGCATGCTGCAATTTGCCCTAGACGGCCTGTTCTACCAGCTCATCACGCCCCAAGCGGGTTGGCTTTCGCTCAATTCCGTAATCCTTTCCGCCTGCTTGGCCAATTTCTTTTTAGGCAGATACGCCCAAGTCTTCCTCAAAATAAAACAATACAACACCACCATAAACAACCTCTTTTATGTCGTGTTCGCACTAGATTTCATCCTTTTTGCCTCCCTGTTCATATACCCTGCTGCCCTGCAATTTTCCTACCCCATTGCCAATGCTCTGGGACTGTGCCTACTCATGCTCATTATCGCCTCCATCGTGTCCATTTACCGCCAAACCCACCGCATAGACGGCTTCTTCGCTACAGGTATTTTCTTCCTCATCGCAGGATTTGTTGTGTTTATTCTAAAGAATTTTAGCGTCCTACCGGTAAATTTCTACACAGAAAACGGCTCCAAACTCGGCACCGGAGTCGAAGTCATTTTCCTTTCGCTTTCCATGGCCAATTTAATCCGAAAACTCCGCGACGATAGAGAAAACCTCCAACGCATTGCCCTCCAAAAGTCAGAAGAAATGAACGAAATGAAATCCTATTTCCTTTCCAATATCAGCCACGAACTCCGCACACCCCTCAACGCCATTCTCAATCTCTCCAAAGAAATGAGCACCACCGCCCAAGACGAAACCATTCAAAAAAACAGCCAAATCATCAAAGAATCGTCCTATGCTTTGCTCAGCTCCGTAAACGATATCCTCGATTTTTCCAAAATAGAAAAGGGCGAAATCAAACTCGATTCCGAAAAATTTAACATCAAAGAAGTACTGCAGCACCTCACAGCCAATGCAGCCCAAAACGCCAAAAACAAAGGCCTCGGTTTCAATACCATCCTGCCCGAAAATATGCCCCAGTGGGTCTTAGGCGATAAAATGAGGCTTACGCAAATGGTAAACAATATTCTAAACAATGCTCTAAAGTTCACCACACACGGTTTTATCAATTGCACCGTTACAGCCACCCAAAACCCCGATAAAACCCTCCAATTTCAAATCGCCATTGCCGATACCGGAGTAGGAATCCCCAAAGAAAAAATGGATTCCATCTTCGAATCCTTTACCCAAGAAACCACCAACAACAAAAGAAAGTTTGGCGGTCTCGGTCTGGGCCTCTACATCGTAAAAACCCTAACCGATTTGCACCACGGAAGCATAGACCTGCAAAGCATCCCCAATCAAGGCACCGTATGCAAGCTCACCCTCAACTATACAGAAGTAGAAGTTCAGGAAACCAAAATAGAAGAACCCGTTACCCTCAACTACGACCTCAAAGGAACCAGAATCCTTGTGGTAGAAGACAACGCCATGAACCAAATGGTACTCAAAATGATCACCAAAAAATGGGACAATACCACCGTTTCCTTTGCCAATAATGGGCAAGAAGGCCTCAATAAGCTCAAAGAACAACCCTTCGATATCATCCTCATGGATTTACAAATGCCCGTAATGGATGGCTACGAAGCCACAACCGCCATTCGCAGCGGAGCCGCAGGTTTGGCCCTCAAAAACATCCCCATCATCGCCCTTACCGCCGATGTCATGGAAACCACCAAAGACCGCGTCTTCCAGCTCGGGATGAACAAGTACATGACCAAGCCCGTCGATAAAGACCTCCTGTTTACCAATATATACGAGTTAACCGTTCAGGCTAAAGACCAAATCCTGGCCGTAAACCCCTAAAAACAAATCGTAAAATGGCCCTACAATAAGATGAAAATAAAAATCAACTAGACCCTTAGGAATCAATCGCATATTTTTTATGAAACCAAAGAAGAAATACGTACTTTTGACGCGTTTTTTCACGGAATATTATTTATATATATCGAAACCATGGTAAAAGATTTATTCGAAAGAATCCAAAACAACAAAGGTCCATTAGGAAAATGGGCATCTCAAGCCGAAGGATACTACGTTTTCCCAAAATTAGAAGGCGAGTTAGGTCCAAGAATGACTTTTCACGGAAAACAAATTTTAAACTGGAGTATAAACGACTACTTAGGGTTGGCCAATCACCCCGAAGTACGTAAAGCCGATACCGATGCAGCTATTCAATACGGGGCTGCCTATCCTATGGGAGCTCGTATGATGAGCGGTCACACCGATATTCATGAACAATTAGAACAAGAACTCGCTGCTTTTGTTCACAAAGAAGCCGCATACTTGCTCAACTTTGGTTACCAAGGAATCATGTCTACCATAGATGCATTGGTTACCAAAAACGATATAATTGTATACGATGTAGATGCCCACGCCTGCATCATTGATGGCGTTCGTTTGCACATGGGGAAACGTTTTACCTACAAGCACAACGATTTAGAAAGCATGGAAAAAAACCTCCAAAGAGCTACCAAAATGGCCGAAGAAACCGGCGGAGGAATCCTCTTCATCACCGAAGGTGTTTTTGGTATGCGAGGCCAGCAAGGTAAATTAAAAGAAATTGTAGCTCTCAAAGAGAAATACAACTTCCGCTTGCTCGTAGACGATGCCCACGGCTTTGGTACCCTAGGTAAAACCGGAGCAGGTGCCGGCGAAGAGCAAGGCTGCCAAGACGGAATAGATGTCTATTTCTCTACTTTTGCCAAGTCTATGGCCAGCATCGGAGCTTTTATCGCCGCAGATAAAGACATCATTGATTATTTAAAATACAATTTGCGTTCGCAAATGTTTGCCAAAGCCCTCCCAATGATTCAAACCGTGGGTGCTTTAAAACGTTTGGAGCTACTTCGCAATCACCCCGAACTAAAAGATAAACTTTGGGAAAATGTAAACGCCCTTCAAAACGGTTTAAAGGAAAGAGGTTTCAATATTGGCGATACCAATACCTGTGTAACCCCCGTTTATTTAGAAGGTTCCATCCCCGAAGCTATGGTTATGGTAAACGATTTGCGTGAAAACTATGGTATTTTCCTTTCTATAGTAGTATATCCCGTGATTCCAAAAGGAATTATCTTATTACGTATGATTCCAACCGCTTCTCACACCCTCGAAGACATAAACGAGACCCTAAAAGCCTTTGAGGCCATCAGAGAGAAATTGGTTAACGGAACCTATAAAAAAATTGCCGAAACCAGTGTAGAAAATGTTTCCTAACGAAACGTTTGAAATAGAAATAGTAAAAGCCAACGTTAGGTTGGCTTTTTTAATTTAGGAAGTTAACTTCTTGAGAAAAGTTTTTCTCCGGCGAGTTACTTTGGGACTAAAGTTTTTCCAAAGATTTTGTATGGCCAAATTGTCTACCAGCTCCGGAGTTCGTATGCACTTCTGAATATTTTTTTCCTTAAATACCGTATAGTATTCCTTGAAAAGTAAAGCTGTAACGCCTTTGTTTTGATACTCGGGTTCAATACCAATTAAGTAAAAAAGTACATCTTTACTTTGTTTTTTAGCTCGAAGCAAATGATAAAACCCAAACGGAAACAGTTTTCCTTTAGTCTTTTGCAAAGCCTGAGAGAAAGAAGGCATCACAATCCCAAAGGCAATGAGTTTTCCGTGGGCATCTACCACAAACTTTATGTATTCCGGATTAATAAAACTAATGTATTTCTTTTTAAAATAGGCCTTTTGCCTTTCGTTCAATGCCACAAAAGAAGCCAATTTGGCATAACTCGTATTAAACAAATCAAACATTTCATCTACATAAGGCATAAGATCTTTCGTCTTAGTAAAAGACAAAGATTTCAGTTGGTAGCGTTGTGAAATTAACGTGGCAGCTTTCTCAAACAGCTCCGGATTTACATTGGTAAAAGAAAATTCGCTTTCGATGTATTCTTTTTCAGTTACAAAACCCAGTTTTTCCAGATGGCTGGCATAGTAAGGATAATTATACCAGGTAATCATAGAACCAATAAAGTCGAAACCTTCTGTAATTACGCCCACTTTATCCAAATTCGAAAAACCCATTGGGCCTTCTACATGGTCTAATTGGTTCTTTTTACCCAATTCATAAACCTTTTTTAATAAAGCCTCGGTTACCTCCACGTCATCTATCACATCCCACCATCCAAACCGAACCTTTCGTTTATTTTGATGGTTTACTTCTTCCCAATTGATAATCGCAGCCATTCTCCCTACCAGTTCATTCTGTTTATAGGCAAGATAAAAATAGGCTTCCGCCTGATCAAAAACCGGATTTATTTGGGGATTAAAACTATCCAATTCTTCTTGAATAAGAGGAGGTACCCAGTGCGGGTTATGAGCATACAATTGAAATGGAAATTTAACAAAAGAAAGCATTTCTTTTGGGGTAGTGGCTTGAACAACAGTTATCATGAATTATCCTTCTATTTGATCTAAACGTTTTTTAGATTTTGTTTTTTTATTTCCGGCTCTTTTACCACCACTTTCTTCTTTTTCAATTTTAACGGGTTGGTATTTTTTATCAAATCGCCAAGAAACACCCACACCGCCATAAAGTATGTCTGGGGTGTCTTTGTAGTTTTTACTAATTGAAGCATCTATTTGGAAATTAGGTTGAAACAAATAGGCGGCTCCAACTCTAAAGATACCATCAGAATAATAATCGCCGTCTATTCCCTGATTTTCAATAAACCCGGACCATTTCTCGTTAAATCCACGTGTTAAGGTTAAAATATACCCCAAAGATTTATAGTCGGTAGTAAATTTGTCATAAAAAATATTAGTAACCAATACCCAATGACCTCCAAAATGATTTTGAGCAATTACCATTATTTTGGGGCTAAAGGAAGGTTCGTCCGGAAAAGCATAATCGGTGTTGGCAAAGCCAAAATTGGCTCCGGCATAAACAGAAACCGCCGGTATAAATTGACGCCATTTAAACTTATTATTAGCCTTCCAGCTATATAAATTGGGTTTCTCTTCATAATTTTTAAAAGGATCGTATATAAGATATTTTGCCCCAATGGTTGTGGTTCGAAATCCACTGCGTTGATCTTCAATCAAAGGAGAATAGTACTGATCGTATTGAAATTTAAAATTGGCTACTATTTCCAACTCTTCTTTCCATACGCCATATCGGGCATCAAAATCAATTCCGAAACCATTGTAGTTGTATCGCAATAAGTTATGATCTTCACGAATACCATAAATACCGCTTTCCAATTGAAATACCGATTTTCCTACCGAAAAAGCAGACATAGACAGTCCGGGTCTGTTTGAATTGATAACATCTGTGTATTGAGCTACACACCATTGACTACTCAAAAGAAGAACAAAGAACAAGGTGGAGATGATTTTTTTCATATTTGAAAGTTTATAAAAATCAAAAATAAGATTTTTATTAGTATTTTAAGACGGTATTTTTATTTTTAAAGTCCGTTATTCTTATTTTTACCAAAAATTGTAACCCATGCAAACAGCTTCTGTTCCCGGTTTGATAAGAACACTACTCATAATAATTGGTATTTATTACGCATTTAAAATCTTAGCCCGATTTTTAATGCCCATTTTGTTGCGAAAGATGGTTCAAAAAGCAGAACAAAACTTTAAACAACAAGCCGAACAATATGCTCAAAACCAAGCAAAATCCAATTCTTCATCAACCTCAAATGCAACTCCAAAACCCAAAAAACAAGTAGGTGAGTACATAGATTATGAAGAAGTAGAATAGTTCGTTTTCCTTTACTATATTTACAGTTGACTATTAAAAATTTACAATGAAGTATTTTCAAAGATTTCTTCCCCATCTTTTAGCTCTATTAGGCTTTGTTCTTTTGTCTCTGGCCTATTTTTATCCGGTTTTACAAGGCAAACAAATTTCGCAATCCGATATTGTACAATATACGGGTATGGCCAAAGAACAAAACGATTTTAGACAACAAACCGGTGAAGAACCCTATTGGACTAATAGTGCTTTTGGAGGAATGCCCACTTATCAATTGGGTGCAAAATATCCGCACAATTACATCAAATCGGTAGATAGTTTGTTACGCTTTTTACCCAGACCTGCAGATTATCTATTTCTCTATTTTTTAGGTTTCTATATTCTTTTATGTGTTTTGAAGATCGACCCTCTCAAAGCTTTTTTTGGAGCTTTAGCTTTTGGGTTTTCTACCTATTTGATTGTTATTCTGGGTGTAGGACACAATGCAAAAGCTCATGCCATTGCCTATATGCCCATGGTTGTAGCCGGTGTTTTATTGGTTTTTCAAAAACGTTTTATAGTTGGGGGCTTACTCACAATGGTTGCTGCAGCTCTCGAAATTCAAGCCAATCACTTTCAAATGACTTACTATTTGTTGCTGCTTTTGATAGTGATTGCTGTTTATTACATCTATGCGTTAGCCAAAGCTAAGGAGTTTAAAAACATAGCCAAAGCAATGGGTGTATTTGCAGTTGCCGGAATATTAGCATTAGGTGCCAACGCTTCAAATTTATGGGCTACTGCAGAATATACGGAGTTTAGTACCCGCGGTAAAAATGAGTTAACTTTAGGACTTGATGGCGAAAAAATAGAGACCAAGTCGGGGATGTCCTACGAATACATTACCGAGTACAGTTATGGAATTTTCGAAAGTTTCAATCTAATAGCTCCTCGACTTTTTGGAGGCGGAAATGCAGAGAAGTTAGATGAAAAAAGCAACTTGTATGATTTCTTCATAGGATTAGGTGCTCCCGAAAACGATGCTTTAGAATATGCTAACAATGCACCAACTTATTGGGGAGATCAACCCATTGTTGCGGCACCGGCCTACATAGGTGCGGTAGTTTTCTTTTGGTTTGTTTTGGGAATGTTTACAGAGAAAAGAAAGTTAAAATATGCTTTCCTAGCCGGAGCAGTATTATCGTTACTGCTTTCTTGGGGAAAAAACTTTCCACTACTTACCGACTTTTTCATTTCTTATTTTCCGTTGTATAACAAATTTAGAGCCGTTTCATCCATTCAGGTAATTTTAGAAATGTGTATTCCTGTTATAGCCATATTGGGTTTGCATTCCTTTTTTAAATTAGACAAAGACGAACAGTGGAAAGCCTTGTGGAAATCGGCTTCGGTTGCCTTGGGTATTTTGGCTTTACTTTTTGTAAGTAAAAGTGCCTTTAATTTTGCAGGAGGCAGCGATGCATATTTCAGACAGGCTTATGGAGAGATAGGTCAACCTTTTATTGACGCTTTAAAAGAAGACCGCAAAGCTATGTATTCCTCAGATTTATTGCGTTCTATGGGTTTGATAGCCTTAGTTTTTGCTATTTTTTGGTTGTTCATAAAAGAGCGAATGTCACAAGTAATGGCTTTGGTATTGGCAGGTTCTGTAATGGTTCTAGATTTAATTGTTATTGATAAAAATTATGTAAACGCACAAGATTTTGTTAGTGCCAGAGAAGTAATGGAACCTTTTCAACCTACACCGGCAGACCTGAAAATCTTGCAAGATACCGATCCGAATTTTAGGGTTTATGAGCCAAGTCAGGGTATGGCCAGTGGAAGGACTTCGTATTTTCATAAATCTATTGGGGGATACAGTGCTGTAAAGCCTCAGCGAATGCAGCAATTGTATGATTACCAAATTTCTCAAAATAACATTCAGGTTTTAAATATGCTTAATGTGAAGTATGTTATCCAAACCACTGACGAAGGACAACCTATACCATTGCAAAATCCAAATGCGAACGGTAATGCTTGGTTTGTCAATGAAATTAAAGCAGTAAATTCTGCGGATGCCGAAATGCAAGCTTTGGATAGTTTGAATACCAAAACTACTGCGGTTTTAAATCGTAAAGATTTTATTTCTCAAGCTAAAGAATTGGAAAACAAAAAATTTCAAACCGACAGTTTAAGTTCTATTAAGTTAATTTCATACGAACCCAATTATCTTAAATATATTTCTGAAAATTCACAAAATGGAGTGGGAGTTTTTTCAGAGATTTATTACCCAAAAGGGTGGAAGGTAACCATTGACGGTCAGGAAGTAGAAATGTTTCGTGTAAATTTTGTGTTAAGGGCATTACAAATACCGGCCGGAAAACATACTATAGAGTTTACATTTGAACCGGAAGTGGTTCAAAAAGGAAGTTCAATTGCTTTATTCAGTTCGATGGGTATGCTTTTATTAATCTTGGGTGGCTTGTATAACGAACGTAAAAAAGGGATAACAACCCATTAGATCTTTACATTTTGGAAACTTTACCAACAACTAGAAAAAAAATTCTCATTGTTACTTACTATTGGCCTCCAGCCGGTGGTCCTGGTGTGCAACGTTGGTTAAAGTTTGTAAAATATCTGCCTGATTTTGGTTTTGAACCTCATGTTTATATTCCGGAAAATCCAACCTATCCCATTCTGGATGAGCATTGGGTTGATGAGGTTTCCAACAAAGCCGTGATTGTAAAAAACAAAATACGAGAGCCTTACCGATTAGCTTCATTTTTATCCAGAACAACAACACAAAAAATTAGTTCCGGAATTATTCCGAAAGTTAAAAAGCAATCGTTTTTACAAAAATTGATGCTATGGATACGGGGCAATATTTTTATTCCCGATGCCCGGGTTTTATGGGTTAAACCTTCGGTTCATTTTCTAAAAGATTATCTGAAAGAACAGGGTATAGAAACTGTAATAACTACAGGTCCTCCTCATAGTATGCATCTCATTGGGCTGCATTTAAAACAAGAATATAATGTACAATGGATAGCCGATTTTCGTGACCCTTGGACTACAATTGGTTACCATAAAGAATTGCGTTTAACTAAAAAATCGGCTCAAAAGCATAAAGATTTAGAAAAAAAAGTTCTCCAAACCGCCGATTTGATTGTAGTAACCAGTCCAACCACCCAAAAGGAATTTGCTCAAATAACGTCTCAACCCATTTCGGTAATTACAAATGGTTATGATGTTGAAAAGGTTACCCCATTTGCTTTGGACGAAAAATTTTCATTGGCACATATAGGTTCTTTTTTATCGGACAGAAACCCTAGAATATTGTGGAAAGCCCTTAAGGAGTTAATTAAAGAAGAACCCGGTTTTGCATCGGATTTTCAATTAAAACTCATAGGTAAAGTGAGTCAGGAAGTTTTAGACACTATTGCCGAATTTAAATTAAGCCCATACGTTCTTAATCTGGGTTATTTGCCTCACAGTGAGGCTGTTTTACATCAAAAAACTTCGCAAGTTTTACTTTTAATTGAGATTAATTCTGAGGAAACCCAATGCATTATTCCCGGAAAGTTATTTGAATATATGGTGTCAGGGCGACCTATTGTGGCTATCGGACCCACAGAATCAGATTTTGAATCCATATTAAATGAAACCAATACCGGTCATTTTTTTACTTATGAGTCCAAAGAGGCTTTGAAACACCAAATTCTGGTTCATTATCGGGATTATAAGAACCAAAATTTAAAAGTTTATCCGGTAGGTTTGCAACAATACAGCCGGAAGAGTTTAACCCAACAATTGGCATCGCACATACTTTAATTCTTAACCAATTTACATTCAAATGGGAATCGTAGTCAATCAATCCATTAAAAACACTATCATCACCTTTATAGGTTTTGGAATTGGAGCGATTAACACCCTTTTTATGTACACCCATTTTTTGGGAGAAGATTATTACGGATTAACGGCATTTCTACTTTCAACCGCAAATATACTTATGCCTTTGATGGCTTTTGGTATCCAAAACACCTTAATTCGTTATTATGCCGAACACCAAACGGAGGACGAAAAATCTCGTTTTCTAAATTTAATGTTGGTATTGCCTTTAGCGGTTGCAATTCCCCTTTTCGCATTTCTATTTATGGCCTATACGCCATTGGCAACATTGGTATCGAGGGAAAACCCCATAATTTTTGATTACGTAGGTTTGATACCACTCATCGCTTTATTCATGGGGTATTTTGAGATATTCTATGCGTGGGTCAAGGTGCATTTGAAATCGGTTTTTGGGAATTTTATTAAAGAAGTTTTGTTACGAATTTTTATAACGGTTTTTTTAGGAGCTGTTTATTGGGGTTGGATAACCAAAGTACAATTTGTTTACAGTTTGGTTGGAATCTATTTTTGTATGATGTGTATTATGGGTTGGGTAGCTTTTAAGGTACGGAAACCACAATTTCATATGAAGTTTCCAAAAGAGAAGAAAGAAATTATTACATATTCTGGTTTTATCATATTTTCATCCGGAATTGCGGTATTACTTCTGGATATTGATAAATTTATGATAGGGCAATATGTGCCCATCAAAGAAGCCGCATACTATTCGGTTGCGTTGTTTATAGCACTCACTATATCGGTTCCTATGCGAGCGATGCATCAAATTACGCATCCCATTACTACCGATTTGATGGCTAGAGGAAAACAGGCAGAATTGAACGAATTGTATAAAAAAACCGCTCTTACGTTACAAATTGTTGGAGGTTATATTTTGGTTGGGATTCTAACCAATATCCACCAAGTTTACACTTTACTCCCTGAAAAATACAGCGGTGGAATCACTGTGGTTTTTCTCATCGCATTTTCCAAGTTTTTTGATTTGATGTTGGGAAACAACAACTCTATTATTTTCAATTCCAAATACTACAAAATTATTCTTTTATTGGGGCTGGCTTTGGTAGTAGTAACGGTTGGTTTAAACATGTTTTTTATTCCGCTTTACGGAATAGAAGGTGCAGCTTTTGCCACTTTAATTTCTATTGCATTATATAGCTTGGCAAAATTGTTTTTTGTAGTTTTTAAAATGCATTTGTTTCCGTTTACTTTAAAAACAATTGCTTCACTTGGAATCATTGCTCTGAGTTTGGGGTTGTTTTATTTTTGGGATTTTTCTTTTCATCCCATTCTCAATATTTTATTAAAATCAATTTTAATTACTTTGTTTTATTGGGGACTCAATTATAAATTACAAATCTCCTCGGATTTGAATCAAATGATTACCCGTTTTTCAAATCGAATTACTCATTCAAAAGGAGAGTAAATTTTGAATTAAAACAGAGAATTGTCTAGATACTAATTTCAGGTTTTAGTAACAATTATACTTGAAATCATTGCTTTAACTTCAGATTTTAAAATAAAAAAAACGACTCCAATTGAAGTCGTTTTTATGATGAAAAAGTATTTTTTATTTTTTGATAAAACGCGTGGTTTGCATTCCTTCAACGGTTAAGAAGTATACTCCATTAGCTAAAGGTGCTACACGAATACCTTGAGAATTTAAGTTTCCTTTTAAAACTACTTTACCGTTTAGGTCGGTAATTTGATAAGAATTTTCAGTGGTGCTATTTGGTAATTCTACAAATAACATTTCGCTGGTTGGATTCGGGTATAAGGTAAGTAGAGGCGTACTTGGATTGTTCAAACTTAGAGGTTGTTCTAAATAGTATTTTGCCATTACTTGGTCGTAATCTTGAAATACATCGTCAAACAAGATACCGCTTACTACCAATTTCCCATCGGTTGTTGCAACGGCTGTAACCGCTTGAGCACTGTAACCTAAATCGGTAATCACAACACCGGAATCTCCAAAAGTAGGGTCCAACAATCCATTACCTTCGTATCGGGCTAAGACAAATCGTCCTTCGTCATTTACCAAAGTAGTACCTATAACCGTAATTTTTTGGTTTGAAGAGTTGTAATACAATTGAGATGAGAAATCGCTACCGTTGATGTACGTTGAAGTATAACCTCCAAAACCGAAATTGGTATCTAGAGTTCCATTAGCATTCAATCGGTACATGATAAAGTTATCATCCATACTTTCAAATGTGCTCAAAATTTTTCCGTCGTTCTGAACCAATAAAGCACCATTAAAATAAAAATCTACTTCACGATTGGTTAAGTATTTTCCATTTCCATTGAAGGTAGGATCTAATAAACCAACCGAATTGAATTTAAGAATAACCGCTTGCAAGCTGGAAGCAAAATTCTCTTGCGAGAATCCTAAAGCTACTATTTTTCCATCACTAAGCACTTTGATATCAATAATCTTTTCATAAACATTAGCCAAACCTACAAGACTTATACCATTGGTTCCAAAACTTGTATCTATAGTTCCATTGGCATTCAAACGAATCAATAAATAATCAATAATGTTATTGACAATGTTTCCACCACCTAAAACGATTTTACCGTCATTTTGGATTTGAATAGAATTGATTTCAGGTATAAAATTAATATCATCTTCCAGGTAGGTAATTCCTTGTGTGCCAAAAGTACTGTCTAAATTTCCGCTGGGTGTAATACGCAAAATTAATCCACTAGACAAAGTGGTATATCCGGCAAGAATTATATTATTATTGCTGTCAATGCCCATTCCGTCAAACTCGGTGAAGTAAAAGCCTAGGCCTAATTTTCCATTTGTTCCATAGGTTGCATCAGGAGAGCCATCTTCGTTAAAACGATGTAAAGCATAGAAATACAAGTTGTTTACAAATATTTTAGTTAAAAGAACGACTTTGTTATCCGATTGAACAACCGATTTTTTTACTTCTTCATAAGTAGGGTAAGATAATGTATGTTGAATAGAACCACCATTTCCAAATGTTGCATCAAAAGCAAGAGGATTTAAATTGAATTTGGCAAAAACCATGCTGTTATCCAATCGAGAAGTTTCGGTATTTCCGGCTACCAAAAGTTGGTTGTTTACCACTGATACACTGGCTGCTACATCATTAAGATTATTAAAATTTAACAAAACACCATAACTTCCATTGTTAAATGTGGTATCCAAATCTCCATTGGAATTGTATCGAATTATTAAGATATCTTCATTTTGTGAATTAGGATTCAAATAGGTATCTATTTGAATAATTTTTCCGTCTGCTTGTAATGCGATACCTCCGGGTCTTCCCAATTGAGCCGGCAAACCTGCCGCTTGAAAACCATCTCCACTGAAAGTTGTATCAAAAGAACCGTTTGTATTAAAACGAATCATAAAAATGGCATTTCCATTGGAAAAATAATTTCCTCCCATTAGAATTTTACCATCGGATTGCAATTGCATATCTGTAACTCGAATTGCAGTTGTATTGGTTATAGAAAATGAACGTTTTCCGGTACTGTTAAATGTAGTGTCTAAGGCTCCTGTTGTACTGTAACGAGCTATAAACGCATTGGGACTTGAACCGTTATAAAAATATCCCGATACCAATAGTTTTCCATCAGTTTGTAAGCTCAAAGAAACCGGATTATCATTTGTACTAAAATTGTCGTTCACGTTTAAGGATGAATCCAAAATACCATTACTATTCAAACGAAACAAACGGTATTTGTTGGCACCTGATACCTGAGACGTAGTTAAACCCACAATTTTTGAATCCGACTGAATTTCTAAATCCAAAACAGAATGAGTTGTAAAAGAATTAGGGTCTGGATTCGTGTTGTAATAAGTACCATCATAAGCAAAACCGGTATCTAATGTTCCGTTTGCTAAATAGCGAGCAACAGCAAAATCGTTTGCATAGGTGCTTCCTACTAAAATTTTACCATCGTTTTGAATTTTTACAACTTGAATACCACCCAAGAAAGGATGAACCACTTTGCCTTGTATTCCAAAAGAGGTATCTACAGACCCATTGGCCAATAGACGGGTTATAAAACCTCTGGGTTCGTTACCCGTAGCAACTTCTCCCACAACAATAGTTTTACCATCCGATAAAACAACATGACTTTTAACGTTAAAAGTGGCGTCCCACATATTGGTTTTTACAATACCATTGGTTCCAAAAGAAGTATCTAAATCACCGGCTTGTTGAGCAGAGGTAACAAAGAAACTAAGGAAAGCTAAGACAAAGAAGTAATTTTTAGTCATTTAGTTATAGTTATTTAAAAATTTGACCAAAAGTAATGTTTTTCTCTAATATTCAATGTTTTGTTTTGTTTTTTTATTAGAAAAAAGGAGGCAACTAGTATAGTAACAGAATAAAATTTCTGGATTCTAAGCAAAACCAATATATGACTCCTTATTCAAGGTAAACTTTTCCGTCCTGATTGGCATAGCAAATAAATTGGCCTTGTTCGTCAAATAGTCCAACAAGATGAAAATCGGGACGTCCATAGGCATAAAAGGTAATCATGGGGAATAAAGAAAAATGCCCTTTGGATTGAGATGATCCATAAACTTGGAAAGAATAAGAAGTGTTTTGTTTTAAAATATAGCCACCGGCATGAATACCTTTAAAATCGGCAAAAAAGAAATCGTCGTAAATTGTGGGTAAAACCACTTTATTTTCATACGAGTCGTACAACCCTTTTTTACTGTTTTCAAATGTAATTTTATAGTATTTGGGGTCCAATTTTTTATTTTCTACAATTAATTTCATAGGGCGATACGTTTGATAATCTTTTTTCAAACGGATTTGTTTCGATTGAATTTCTCTTTCTTCAACTCGGGGTTTGGGTTGTTTATCTGAATCCCAGTTTGGTACGGCAACATTTCCATCTAAAAATAAATCGTCAGACTTTTTATTTATTTCATAAGTTCCTTCATAGGTTTTTACATACGACTTTCCTTTTATTCCAATTTTCAATTCTTTTCCCTTGTTTTGAGCATCTACATATTTAACATGAAGTTCTTGGGTTCTATAAAGCATTCCTAAATCTTCAAATTCAATATCTCGGGCCTTATCTATCCAAGTGGAAGTGATGATTTGTTTTTTGAGGTCGTATTGTACTATAGAATAGGTTTTGTCTCTGTGAACCAAATACAAAAGCACTTGTGCGATTTCGTTTTTGGGATCCAATTCGTCAAATGTATTGGCATGCGAAAAACCCTCAGGACTTATTCGTTTTCCTTTTAAAGTGTAGAGATGAATTTCTTCGGGTTTTAAAGAATAATATCCCGAACCCCGACCGCCAACTTCCATCACCGCAAAAACAATATCTCGTGTGTTATAATAACCAAAATAAGGTTGATTTTCCAAAACTATTTTATCTTTTACAACCAATGAAGTTCGATAACTTTTTGAATCCATGTAGGTAAAACAGGTAAAAAATTCTGGAGTATAGTTTAATTCGATATAATCAAATTGAGGGGTAACAACGATTTTTCCATCCTCGGTTGCTATTCCAAATTTATCTTTAATTTTATAGGGTACATAGAGCGATGTTGGTTTTAAAGTAACTTTCTTTTGAGCCATACACGCTTGGAAATATAAACTAGCTCCAAATACAAACAATAAAATCCATGTGTTTTTTTTCATTGGGGTACAATTGTAAAAGGCTAAAAGTAAGCAAATAATTGATTTTTTGTTGAGAAGTAAATAGGAATACTTTTTTTATCAATTAAATTTTAGATTTAAAACGAGTGTAGTTTATTTTTTTATTTTGATTTATACTTTTATTGCTACTTTAATATTCTTTAAATCAAGGGCTTAAATATCATTAACAAATTGTTCACAACCCTATTTGGGTTTTTGGCACAACAATTGAATTTCCATTAACATCAAAAGAAATAACAGCTCTTTTGAAAGTGAAAGCCGAAAAACTAAAGAGTAGGCACAAAAGATTAAATTGTTGTATCATGAAAAAAATTACCTACATCGTAGCTTTCCATTTAGCCTTTGCAAGTGGAGCGTTTGCCACTCAAATAGTGGATCTTTCAGAAAGAGAAAGAAATCGTGGAGCTGTAGCTTTCATAGATGCCGAGCCTATTGTATTTATGGAGCGTGGAATTGAATTTTATGTGTTTCTTACTGGTGATTTCGATTTCAATACTCGTCCACAAGACAGTCACGGAGGGTTTTTTTACCGAAAATCCGCAACCTCTAGAGGCAATCAATTTAACAGTGCCAATTATGGAGTACGAATTGAACACGACAGTTTTGGTCGCGTAAGAAGAGTAGGAAATACTTTTGTAAACTATGATAGATTAAACCGAGTGAGTAGAATTGGAAGTGTATATATGAGTTACAATCATTTTGGCTTAACACGAGTTGGAGGTCTTAGAATTGTATACACAAACAGAGGAGCCATTGCTCAAATAGTGGGTAGTGTATTCGGACATAGAGGAAACGGTGGATTTACCGGAACCTATTACGGAAGTTCAGATTATGTTTACCAAGAGCCTTACAACGCGAACAGTTATTACTATTACAGAGCCGATGGCACACGTGCTGAAATAAAAAATTAAAACCTATAAAAGTTGAGTTAGTTAGTTACCTTTTAAGTTTGGTTAAGTTTGGTTGATGAAAGTCCTGCGAAATCCCCAAGTAGCAGGACTTTTTTATGTATATATTTTTTAAAATATCTATTTTAATTTTTCCTTTAAATACTTTCCGGTGAGGGATTTTGGATTTTTAGCCACTTGCTCAGGCGTACCAAAAGCCATAAGTTCTCCCCCTAAAGCTCCTCCTTCCGGACCCATATCAATTATATAATCGGCACATTTTATCAAATCCAAATTGTGCTCTACAACCAGTATCGAATGACCTTTTTCCAATAATGCTTCAAAGGATGCAACTAATTTTTTGATATCGTGAAAGTGCAAACCTGTGGTGGGTTCGTCAAATATAAAAAGAGCTTTATCTTTGGTGGTGCCTTTTACCAAAAAAGTGGCAAGTTTGATACGTTGGGCTTCACCACCGGATAAAGTTGATGAGGATTGACCCAATTGGACATAGCCCAAACCCACATCTTGAAGGGGTTTAAGTTTTTGTAAAATTTTGGTTTGTTGGTGTTTTTCAAAGAACAACAGAGCATCGTCTAGAGTCATCTTTAGGATTTCATCAATGTTTTTTCCTTCAAATTGCACTTCTAGAATTTCTTTTTTGAAACGTTTGCCTTGGCAGGTTTCACATTCCAAATGCACATCGGCCATAAATTGCATCTCAATGGTTACTTCTCCATCTCCTTTACAAGTCTCGCATCGTCCTCCATCTACATTAAACGAAAAGTGTTTGGGTTGGTACCCTCTTATTTTAGAAAGTTTTTGTTTTGTAAACAAATCCCTTATATCGTCATAAGCCTTAATGTATGTCACCGGATTGGATCGTGAACTTCTGCCAATAGGGTTTTGATCTACATATTCAATGTGTTTTATATGAGAGTAACTTCCTCTTATTTCGGTAAATTGTCCGGGTTTATCACTTACCCCTTCCAATTTTTTTTGTAAAGCCGGATAAACTATTTTTTTTACCAAAGTACTTTTGCCGCTTCCGGATACACCTGTAATTACCGTTAAACAATCTAAGGGAAAAAGAACATCTATATTTTTTAAATTGTTTTCTCGAGCCCCAATTATTTCTATGTAATTTTTGAAGATTCTACGTTTTTTAGGAACTTCTATTTGGAGTTTACCACTTAAATACTTAGCCGTTAAACTATCGGCTTTAAGTATTTCGGCAAAGCTCCCTTCTGCAACCAGTTGACCTCCCAAACTACCTGCTTCCGGCCCTATATCAAAGATGCGATCGGCAGATTTCATAATATCTTCATCGTGTTCCACAATAATAACAGTATTGCCCAGTCGTTTAAGATTTTGCAATACTTCAATCAATTTTTCGGTATCTTTCGGATGCAATCCAATACTGGGTTCGTCTAAAATATACATGGAACCTACCAAACTGCTTCCTAACGAAGTAGCCAAATTGATTCGTTGCGATTCACCTCCCGATAAAGTAGCAGAATTGCGATTTAGAGTCAAATAATTCAAACCAACTCGGTCTAAAAACTGCAAACGGCTTTTAATTTCAATAAGAAGACGATGAGCTACTTTTTGGTCGTATTCTGATAAAGTAAGGGTTTCAAAAAAAGGAATCAGCTCACGTATGGACATATCTACCAAATCGGATATTGTTTTGGAACCCACCCGAATATAATCGGCCTCTGGTCGCAACCGTTTTCCCTTACAAGCCGTACATTTGGTTTTTCCACGATAGCGGGAAAGCATTACTCGATTTTGAATTTTATAATTTTTCTCTTCCAACTCTTGAAAAAAATCGTGCAATCCGGTAAAATATTTATTTCCGTTCCAAAGAAGTTGTTTTTGTTCTTCAGTAAGTTGGAAGTACGGTTTGTGAATCGGAAAATCAAATTTATAAGCATGATTTATCAATTGGTCTTTATACCATCCCATACTGTCACCCCGCCATGGGTAAATGGCATTTTCATAAACGGATAATCCTGTATTGGGAACCACTAAATCTTCATCAATGCCTATGACCGAACCATAGCCGTCACAAGTAGGACAGGCACCGTACGGATTATTAAAGCTAAACAAATGAATATTGGGTTCTAAAAAATTCAACCCATCCAATTCAAAATTGATACTAAACTCGTAGCGTTCTGTATTGGATGCATTTTGTACAACGCAAATACCTTTCCCTTCAAAAAAGGCGGTCTGTACAGCATCTGCCAATCGATTAAAAAAAGCTTCGTCAGATTGAACTACAATACGATCTACCACTATATATAGAGATTTTCCCTCTAAATCAGAAACGGCCACCTCATCCAGTCTGTATATGATATCATCAGACCAAATTCGAATGTAACCTTGTTGTAAAAGTACTTTAAGTTTGTCTTCCAAAGCTCTTCCGGGCTCCAAAACCAAAGGGGCCAATAGCAACCACTTAGATTGAATTTCCATTTGAGAGACGCGTTCCACTACATCACTTACGCTATGTTTTTTTACTTCATTACCCGAAAGGGGAGAGTAGGTTTTACCAATGCGAGCATAAAGCAATTTTAAATAATCGTATATTTCAGTTGAGGTACCCACCGTACTTCGGGCATTGGTAGTATTTACTTTTTGTTCTATGGCAATTGCAGGTGCAATACCTTTGATATAATCTACTTTGGGTTTGTCTAATCTGCCCAAAAATTGCCGGGCATAAGAGGATAAACTCTCCACATATCTACGCTGTCCTTCAGCATACAAAGTATCGAAAGCCAAACTTGACTTACCGGAACCAGACAATCCGGTGATTACAACCATTTGGTTTCGCGGAATTGCTACATCAATATTTTTTAAATTGTGAAGTTGAGCACCTTTAATTAAGATGTATTTTTTAGGTTCCAATAAAGCAAATTCTTCGGGTTTCATAGCAAAAAGTCAAAGTTTGGCAAAGATAACAATTTGCTACTTCATTTTTATATACTACTTTACATTGAAATGCTGTGTTTTTGTGAAAATGGTATTGTGGTTTCCCGCAATTATTGTACAAATTATGTTAAAATTTAAAATTTTGTTTGGGTGTTCCAATAAAATTGTGTTACATTTGACATAGTTTTAATCTTAATTTAACAATTGCCTATAGTATAAAAATACTTTTTAGAAAAAATAGCGATATCAAAACACGAACTCTAAAAGGTATATTATGGCTTTAGTTAATCACCCTGACGCTTTATTGGTAAAAAATTACATCGCTGGCGAAGAGCAAGCTTTGGCTGTTCTTATTGAACGTCATCAATCCAAAATTTATGGTTTTATTTATTCCAAAATTGGAGACCGAGATGTAGCGGATGATGTCTTTCAAGACACCTTCATTAAGGTAATTAAAACATTGAAGTCTAATGCGTATAACGAAGAAGGAAAGTTCTTGCCTTGGGTAATGCGTATTGCTCACAACTTGGTTGTAGACCATTTTAGAAAAGTCAAAAAAATGCCCATGCAAAGGGAAACCGAAGAGTATTCAATTTTTTCCTTTATGTCTGACGATTCGCTTAATATTGAAGGTCGAATCATTACCAACCAAGTTGAAAATGATTTGCAACGTTTACTCGAAGAATTACCGGCCGATCAAAAAGAGGTTCTTTTAATGCGAATGTATCAAGATATGAGTTTCAAAGAAATTGCCGAATCAACAGGAGTTAGCATAAATACGGCTCTGGGACGAATGCGATATGCTTTAATGAACCTTCGCAAGGTGATAGAAAAAAATCAAATTATTTTAACCAATTAAAACAATATATTTTATAAAGTTGCGTTCATACTATAAACTAAATATTTATACATGGCGAAACTTTACACTAGTAAAAAATTAGCTACTCCAAAAATGTTACCTAAAAAAGAAACTATAAGTTTTTTACTTCAGTATTCTAAAGCACTGAGCATTGTTAAGGTAGGTACATTAAGTTTCGAGAATATAGCTAATTAAAAGGAACACCCCGGAATCATTTTCGGGGTGTTCTTTTTTCTACTTCTTTCAATACCGATTTCCTTCCAATGGTTTGGGTAATTATATCTTTTTCCAAATCCCATCCTCGAGCCGGCGAGTACTCTCTTCCATACCAAATGATTTGCAAATGCAAATCGTTCCATAATTCTTTTGGAAAAATAGCCTTGGCATCTTTCTCGGTTTGAGCCACACTTTTACCATTCGATAAATTCCATCGGTACATCAACCTATGAATATGAGTATCTACCGGGAAAGCCGGAACTCCAAACGCCTGACTCATTACAACGCTTGCGGTTTTATGTCCAACCGCGGGTAAAGCTTCCAAGGCTTCAAAACTTTGCGGAACTTCGCCATTGTGCTTATCAATCAAAATTTCAGATAATCCGTGTATGCCTTTTGATTTCATGGGCGATAAACCGCAAGGTTTAATAATTTCTTTAATTTCTTCAATACTCATTTTTACCATATCGTACGGATTATCGGCTTTGGCAAATAATATAGGTGTAATTTGATTTACCCGTACATCGGTGCATTGAGCAGATAATAAAACGGCTATCAGTAAAGTGTAAGGATCTTTATGATCTAACGGAATGGGTATAGATGGATATAATTCGTTTAACGTATTTATAACAAATGTTGCACGCTCTTTCTTAGTCATTTTTGTATTTTTAACACTGTAAATTTAATACAATAATTAGTATGTGCCTAATCCAGCTTTCCGTTGCAAGTTTTAGTTCACAAAGCTGTTTTTGTTAAGTCTAAAAAGAGCTTCCTTGGGGTCGCTTTTTTAGCCATACAAAAACTAGCTTTCTTCAATAAAAGCTTTCCACTGCAATCTGGGGCAGAAACATAATTGGATTTGATTTTTGGATTATTCTATTATAAAAAAACAGATTTCTAAATAATCCAACAATCTAACAATCCAACAATCTAAAAATCCAAAAAAATTAAAATCAAAAATCCAAACTATGACCACATTACAACCCGGAGATAAAGCTCCCAACTTTTCAGGAAAAGATCAAGACGGAAATGTTCATTCTTTGTCCGATTACAAAGGAAAAAAACTTGTAGTTTTCTTTTATCCCAAAGCCAATACCCCCGGTTGCACTGCAGAAGCTTGCGATTTACGAGATAATTTTGCTCGTTTTCAAGCTCAAAATTATGCTCTTCTAGGCGTGAGTGCAGACAATGCCAAAGCCCAAGGGAATTTCAAAAACAAATACGAATTTCCGTTTCCACTTTTGGCAGATGAAGACAAAGCAGTCATTCAAGCCTTTGGCGTTTGGGGACCCAAAAAGTTTATGGGTAAAGAATACGATGGCATTCATCGAACTACTTTTGTAATTAACGAATCCGGAATAATAGAGGATGTTATAAAAGAGGTGAAAACCAAAGCACATACAGCCCAAATATTAAAATAAAAAAACCGGAGTTTAAAGCTCCGGTTTTTGTTTATTTAGAAGATTCAATTACGGCTTTTACAGGATCGTAACCAAAAAGATTGTCTTTTTTTATCAATTCGGCTATACCTCTGGGAAGCATTTCTTCCCAACCCGGAGTCCCTTTGGCAATCATTTTAAGTACATGTCTGGAGTAAATTTCCAAATTATTCTTGTTAACCAATTCGATATCGACAACTTTACCATTAAATTTAAAGAATTTATACAATTCTTTCATTCTTGGATGTACTTTAAGATTCTCAGAATCGATTACTTGGCCATCTTCATCTTTCATAGGATATAAGAAAACCTTCAAGTCGCGGTAGAATAATTTTCCGAAAGCTTCCAAAATCCCTCCACTTAAATGACGGTAATATTTCTCGTCAAAAATGTCTATCAAATTATTCACTCCCATAGCCAATCCCATTCGGGCTTTCGTATAATTGGAGAAGTACTCTACAACACGATAGTATTCTTGGAAGTTTGAAATCATTACATACTGACCCAAAGAACACAATAACTCCGCACGATCCATGAAGTCACGTTCATCAATTTCTCCTTCAGAACGCAAATTAGACAACGTAATTTCGAAGATAACCAACGTATTATCGGCATCTACTTTATTTTCATTTAAAAACATTTCCAATGATTTCTCATACATGTCCATGTTTACCCTAGTAACCGGGCGGAAACTTCCGCGTAAGGCCAATATATTTTTCTTATACAAAATGGCTGCCGGTAAAATATTGTTTCCATCGGGACCAAACATAACGGCATCGGTCATGTTGTTTTTTACCAATTGCAAGCTCATCAAGCGGTTGTCAACATTAGCAAATCGGGGACCGGAAAAGTTAATGGTGTCAATTTCCAATTGATCCTTATCTAAATGATCATACAAATAACGGAGTAGTTTTTTGGGATCATTGTATTTGTAGAAAGCTCCATAAATTAAGTTAACTCCCAATATTCCTAGTGTTTCTTGTTGCAACCTTGCATCGTTTTCTTTAAAACGAATGTGCAAAATGATTTCGTTGTAATCTTCGTCCGGTTCAATTTGATACTTGATACCTACCCAACCGTGACCTTTGAATTGTTTAGCAAAATCTATGGTGGCAACGGTATTGGCATAACTGAAAAACATTTTATTGGGATGTTTTACACGATCCAAACGTTTTTCTATCAAATCTACTTCATGATGGAGCATTTTTTTAAGTCGACTCTCGGTAACATACCTACCGTCTTTTTCAACACCGTAAATGGCATCACTAAAATCTTTATCATAAGCCGACATCGCTTTTGCAATTGTTCCCGATGAACCTCCGGCTCTAAAGAAATGTCTAACGGTTTCTTGACCCGCTCCAATTTCTGCAAAAGTTCCGTATATATTTTCGTTTAGATTGATTCGTAAGGCTTTATCCTTAATAGAGGGAATTTGCTCAATGGCTTTATCTCCCTTTAATTTAATTTCCATGGCTAATCGTTCCATATGTAGTGTATATTCTCATGCAAAGTTAACAAATATCATACCGTAATAAAAGATTAATTGTGCTATTTTTGTGAAAATTTAACGTCTTGAAGGTTTATTTTTTAGGAACAGGTACATCACAGGGAATCCCGGTTATTGGGAGTCAACACTCTGTTTGTAAAAGTACCGATAGAAAAGATAAAAGATTACGTGTTTCGGTTTGGATTCAAGTCGATAATCAATCGATTGTAATCGATTGTGGTCCCGATTTCAGACAGCAAATGTTGGTTTCCGGCTGTACTCATATTGACGGTATTTTGTTTACTCATGAACACGCCGATCACACGGCAGGTTTGGATGATATTCGCCCCTTTTTCTTCAAACAAGGGGGTATACCTATTTATGCCTCACAACGGGTTATAGCCAATTTAAAACGCCGTTTTGATTATATTTTTGAAACCGAAAACAAATACCCCGGAGCACCGTCTGTTGTAACCCACGAGGTTTCAAAAGACGAACCGTTTTATTTGGGTAATGTTCCCATAATTCCAATTGAAGCCTATCATGGAAATCTTCCAATTTTGGGCTTTCGCATCAAAGATTTTGCCTACTTAACCGATGTAAAAACGGTGGAAGAGCCCGAACTTGAAAAACTTAAAAATCTGAACGTCCTGGTAATCAATGCTCTACGGGAAGAACCTCATGAAACCCATCTTACCTTAAAAGAAGCGTTAGATTTTATACAAAAAGTAAATCCCAAAAGAGCCTATTTAACGCACATCAGTCACTTATTAGGTTTTCATGCAGAAGTGCAAGCTGCATTGCCGGAATCTGTATATTTGGCCTATGATAATTTAGAAATCACTATTTAACTATGAAAAAATCTATTTTTCTCTATTTATTTATTCTTACTTTTTTGATGTTGTTGTTCACTTTTATGTATTTCAATAAAAAAGTAACTTTTCAAGAACAACGTTTTGAAAATTTCAAAACCCAAATGAACGACTCCATTAATGTCCTCAACTCGAAATGGATGGATGCCGGTCATTTTAGTCTACCCATGAATGATAATGCTCAAAACTATTTAGAGAATTATTCAATTTCCAAATTAATTCCACACATTGAGAATAAAATTCTCGAATTGAATGAAAATCCGGAAGGAAATCCGTTAACCGGATATGAAAAAATAGATTCAAAAAAGTTTTTGATTAATAAAATTCAAGTACTTAATCACCGTTGGATAATTGCCGATTACAGCAATGGCGACTTGTGGGGTGAGGTTTTGATTAAGTATTTCATTGAAGAAGATGAAAACATAACTTTTGAAATTATTCAAACGGTTTTGTATCCCAAACAGTAAAGTTTGTATCTTTAAACTTTAAAAGATAAATCATGAAATTCAAGGTACTATACTTGCTGGTTTTTGTCCTGTTAATCGCTTGTAAAAAATGGGAAACAGAAACTCAAGTAGAAAAAGAAGAACTGGCTTCGCAAAAGGATACGCTCAATTTATCGGATAAAGATGAAGACGGTTGTTTAATTTCGGCGGGATATATGTGGTCGCAATTAAACAAAGAGTGTATTAAAGTTTACGAATCGGCAATTACGCTGTATCCGCAAACCAATCAAAACAATGAAGACGAAACCCTTAATGCGTATATCGTTTTTAGTAAAGACGGTGGTAATGAGGCCGAAGTTTTCTTGCCTAATTTTGAAAAATCAATTATTTTCATTCGCCCTATGGAAGGTCAGCCCTGGAAACACGAAGACTGGCAACTTATACCTTGGAAAGGGTTTGTCCTAAAAAAAGGGGATACTATTGTGTTTTCGGGTGATGGCGAAATAGGTCCAAAAATTACCGGAAGCGATAAAATAGAGGACTAACTACATTTCCAACCAATTTTTAAAATCATAAAAGTTTTGGGGTGATACGCCGTGTCCTACCGGATATTCTTTAAAAACACAATCGATTCCCAAATTTTGTAAAATCGGTACGCTTTTTCTCGACCATTCAACCGGTATAACTTGGTCTACCGTTCCATGAGAAACAAACATTTTCAATTGGGAAAAATAATTTTTTTCAAATCCCGGTGTTGCCATTTCTGTATTTAAATAGCCACTTAGAGCTACAATTTTGGAAAATTTTTCAGGATATGATAAACCCAAAGCCAAACTTAATATTGCACCTTGACTAAAACCAATCAAATGAATTTGATTTTGATCAATCGGATATTGGGCCACAATGTCCGAAATAAACTCCATCAATAAATCACGAGAATCCAAAGCTTGTGGAATATCTGAAAATTTTTGATCATTGGCATCAAAGTTTATTGCATACCAAGCATAGCTCCCATACATCAATTGATGCGGGGCTCTAACCGATATAACATAACATGATTGGGGTAGTTCCGGAGCAAACGAAAACAAATCTTCTTCATTACTGCCATATCCGTGAATTAGGAGTATCAAGGGATTTTTTTCCTGAATACTAACAGGTTCTTGAAGTAGGTATTCCAATGGCATTTTTATAGATTTTTAAAAAGGGTTTGATAAAAATCGCCCAATAAGGGTACTTTTTTGTATTCACCATTAAGTGCTCCCATAAATCCGTAAACCCATAAAATGATGAAAAAAATGTAAAAAGCAGAGCTAATCATCCAATTGTCAAAATATCCAATGGGATAACCCAAAGCCAAAAATGTAACATGAATACCCAAAGCTTGTCTAATGTGAAAACGGGCAAATGCATTTTTGGTTTCAGCATTCATAGTCAAAGCAATTAAAAAACCTATAAGTGTTAAGTAGGCTACGGTTGCAGTATTTTTTTCAGGTGAATTTTGCATAATAAATTAGATAATAATTTGACCGTTGTTGATGATTCCATATACTTTTCCTCTCATGGGGCGGTTTACAAAAGCGGCATTTTTAGATTTCGAAAGAATAGCTTCAGTTCCAAAAATCCAATGGGTATCCGGATTAAATAGGGTTAAGTTGGCCGGTGAATTGACTGCAATAACCGGATTATCCAAATTGAAAACCGTTTTTCCGTTTAAGAATTTCGAAACGACAACTTCCAAGGGTAATACGGTTAGAAGAGCACCAAAGGCCGACTCTAATCCAATTGAACCGCTTTTGGCTAAATTAAATTCAACTTTTTTGTGTTCTATATCTATCGGATTGTGGTCTGAAGTTATACAATCAATGGTGTTATCCAAAACCGCATTTAAAAGACCAATTCTTGTTGCTTCATCTCGCAAAGGGGGATTGAGCTTGTAGTGTGTTTCAAACCGATTCAATTGTGTTTCGTTTAAAACCAATTGAGCTACTGCTACGCTACAAGTTACTTGCAATCCTTTTTGTTTGGCTTCTCGTATCAATGCCACAGATTTTAAAGAAGATAGGGTGGGTATATGCAATTTTCCACCGGTATATTCTAAAATGGCCAAATTTCGGGCAACCGCTATTTCTTCTGCCAAATCGGGGATGCCTTTTAATCCCAATTGCATAGCAGTTATTCCCTCGTGAACCACACCTTGACCTTTTATTTGATCGTCTTGCGAATAGCATACAACCAATCCGTCAAAATCCTGAACGTATTGCAAACCAATTTTAAGCAAATTTGAATTGGCGATAGATTTGCCATAATCTCCAAAAGCTATAGCTCCTGCATTCTTCATATCATAGAGTTCGGCTAGATCATTGCCTTCACTTTTTTGCGTCAAACTTCCTATAGGATAGAGTGTCGTGGCTTTATTTTTGGCTTTCTCTATCAAAAAACGCACTTGTGCTTGATTGTCTGTTACCGGAAAGCAATTGGGTTGAACAGCTACTGCAGTAAAACCACTTCGTGCTGCAACATCCAATCCGTTGGCAAGGGTTTCGCGTTCTTCATATCCGGGTTCGCCAAAGGATACCGAAGTATCAAACCATCCGGGCGATACATGCAAGTTTTCTAAAACAATTTCAGTATAACCGGGCCTACTGGGTAAATGAGTCCCAATTTCTTCAAGTTTAGAATCAGTTATAACCAAGTCTTTGACTTCCTTGTGATAAGGACCGTTGGGGTCAATTACAGTTGCGTTTCTTACTAGGGTTTTCATTTTACAAATTTTTGGATGAGTAATTCCAGTAATACAAAGAGAAGAGCGAGTCCTACAAACCATTTCCACAAAGTATTATCTAAACGATTGGTTTGTAGTGTATTGAAATGGCTTTCTAAACTTTCGGAACTTATATTTTCTAGAGTTGTGTTTGAAATAGCATTCAAATCACTTTCTGTTCTGGGGTAATTAAAACTCAACAAGTAGGCATTGGTTTTGTTTTTTACCATTTGGTAATTGCCCGCTTTTTGGGGACTTTCACCAAAAATCAATTTTACTTTAGAGTGTAAAGTTTGCTGTTGCGGAATTACCGTTTGTTTGTCTTCAGCAGATTCTAAACTTACAATTTCCTCATTTTCCAATTTCAAATCGAAAATACGAGGTTGATTATCACCTAAAGTAAAAGAAGCCAAACCTGAAAGGGTGGCATTTTGAACCATATTGTAAAAAGTAGGAACAATTAAAGGTGACTTTTGAAAATTTGAATTATCAAGTGAAAGAGCGGCATTAAAAAAATAAAAATTACCTACACCATTTGTGGTTGCCATCAAAAACGGACTTTTGTCTTCATAACTCAACAAGGAGCTCGAAGTGGTTGTTACCGGAAAAGAAAACAAGGTTTTAGGGTATTGAAAATTAGTAACTTTTTTTTCAAAAACTTGGGCATATAAAGGGTGATTAAAAGCTATTTCGGTTATCAGTTTCTCTGATTTTAGACCTTCGTTTAGGGCAAAATTTCCAAAGGGTGAAACAAAGCTTTTGAGGTTATCTATTTTTTGTTTTGAAGAAGGTATAAAAATGATGTTGCCTCCTTTTTCATAATACGATTTGAGCGTAGTTTGAAGAGCTTGTGGAATCTCATCAATTTCATTCAAAACTAGGGTTTGATACAGTTCCAAACTATTGAAATCTAAATTTTGCAATTCGGTTTGAACATAATCAAATTCATCTTCGGTGTATATTTTACGTAAAAACAAACTTTTTTCGACAGCTCCAATACTCAATACTTTGCTTTTTTTCGGTTGGTTTAAACTAAAAAAATAGGTATTGTCATAATTCAAACTGTTGTCTTCTATGCTAACGACTCCTTGAGCATCTTCTTTTGGAAGTGTAAAGTACAAGGTCGTATTCGTTTTGTTTTCAGAAATTTGAGATTTGGCAACCAATTTGTTGTCGAGCTGAACAGCTACAGAAGTCTCAATTTTAGAAGTCCCATAGGCTTTCAAAACCACACCAATTTCTATTAAATTATCAAAACTTTTAGCCACAAATACGCTGTCAATTGAAAGGTTTTCTTTTTTTTCGGCTTTGTAAATACTCCAGAGCGTATTATACGGTTTAAGTTTTTGAAGGGTTGAAGGGTTAAGGTTCACGCCGTCCGATAAAATAATGATGTCTTTTCCGGTACTGTTTTTTTTCTGTTCAATTGGGTCAAGTAAATTTGCTAAATCAAAAGCATTGGGATGGTAATTCAGCTGTTGTAAATCCTTTTGAATCGATTTGATATCGGTATCCTGAAACTTATCGGTTGTGGTAAGTAAGGTGAAATTTAGATTTTCGGGAACTGTAGCCAGTAGGTCTTGAACGGCACGTTTTAATAATTCACCTTTGGCACCTTTGGCTTGCATACTAAATGAATTGTCCAAAAGTATATACATATCATTTTGACTACCCGTAGCGTCTTTTGCTTTGAAAAAAGGTTGAGCAAAAGCTAGAATTAATGCGGTTAACAAAAGCATACGCGTTGCCAAAAGCAACCATTTTTTGAGCTGCGAACTTTTTCGGGTTTGAAGTGTGAGTTCTTTTAAAAATTTTACGTTGGTAAAATATTCTTTTTTAAAACGTCTGAGTTGGAATAAATGAACTAAAATTGGCAGTACCAACAAAAAAAGAAAATACAGAATTTCGGGATGTTTAAACTGCATTAAATGAAAGTTTGTCAAAGATAGTTTTTATATTTCAAAGGCACAAATCAAAATGTAACAGGAAAAGCAGTGTTTGTCAAGGGCTATTTGACTATCTTTTTTTTCTTTTTTCCGCTCTTTTACGTTCTACTTCTCTGTTACGAGATTCGGTTTTTCTGGGATTTCGTTTTCCCGGGCCGCCTAAGTTTACCTTCTTGTTTTTTTCTTTCTTATCATGAAATGCCTCTCCGCCTTCTTTTTTGGGGCGTTTAAGGAGCATTTTTATTTTTTTCTTCTCTTTTTCAAATTCGAGTAGCTTTTCTTCAATGGGTATAGCCGGTAAAGGGAGAAAAGTGATTTCTTTTTCCATTAAAATCTCGGCTTCTATTTGAATTTCTTCTTCCTTTGGGCTCACAAAACTTAGGGCAATCCCCGATTTATCGGCACGTCCGGTTCTTCCTATTCGATGTATATATTGTTCCGGTACTTCGGGAAATTCCAAATTAATAACATGGGTAATGTCCGAAATATCTAATCCTCTGGCCATTACATCTGTAGTAACTATTCCTCTCAAACTGCCTTCCTGAAAAGCAGCCATCGTATTGAGTCGGTAATTTTGAGATTTATTAGAGTGAATCAAACCAAACTGCTCCGGAAACTCTTCTTCCAAGGCCTGAGAGACCAAATCGGCTGATTTCTTATGATTGATAAAAATCAACAAACGAGACATAGCTTCGTCTGTATGCAAAAGTTCTTTCAGTAAATTCAACTTGGTTAGAAAATTAGGAACTCGGTAGCCCAATTGCGTGATTTTCTCTAACGGGGTTCCCGAGGGAGCCAATGAAACTTCTACCGGAAAATCAAAATATTCATCCAACATTTCATCTACTTCATCAGTCATCGTTGCCGAAAATAATATATTTTGCCTCTTGGCTTTTAGCATAGATAGGATAGAGGTAACTTGAAAACGAAAACCTAAATTGAGCATTTCATCAAATTCATCTATGACCAATTTCTGAATTTCATCAAATCGAACCACATTATCCAAAGCCAAATCCATTACCCGACCCGGAGTTCCTACTAATATATCGACACCTTGATAAACCGCTGTTTTTTGCGTATTTATATTTACGCCACCATAAACGCCCAAAGTTCTAACCGAAAGGTATTGCGTTAGCTTTTCTACTTCTCCGGCTACTTGAACAACCAATTCTCGCGTTGGTACCAAAATGAGAACTCGTGGGGTATGCGTATTTTGAAATTTCCATTGTTTCAAAATGGGTAAAAGATAGGCAAAGGTTTTCCCTGTACCGGTTTGTGCAATTCCCATCATATCTCTTCCGGATAAGATTACAGGCATCGATTTGAGCTGAATAGGGGTAGGGGTTGAAAATCCTAACTCATCTATGGCCTTTTGTAACGATTTGGGTAAATCTAAATCCTGGAATGTACTCATACTGATTTTAATTTCGGCAAAGGTACACAATTTTAAGGGAATGGGTCTATGTCTGTTAAAACCCTTCAAAAACACCCAAACCAAACAAGGCAAAATCGTATTTTACCGGATCATTTGGGTCTAGTAATCGCAATTGGGTGTCCAATTCTACCAAGGCTTTGGCATCGTTTTGTTTTCGGGTTAGTAAACCTAACTTTCGGGCTACATTTCCAGAGTGAACATCTAAAGGGCAAGAAAGTTTAGCCGGAGCAATAGATTTCCAAATGCCTAAATCCACTCCGGCAGGGTCTTGCCGTACCATCCAACGGAGGAACATATTAAGGCGTTTGGCCGCCGAATTTTGCATGGGATCCGAAATGTGTTTTTGCGTTCGCAATTCATGTGAAATTTCAAAAAAGGCTTTTTTGAATTGGGATATCGCGGGCTGCAAAGAATTGTCGGTTTGATTTTGACTAAAAACAGCTTCCAAACCTCCGTGAATACTATATAGGTTTTGCAAACCTTTAATAAAGGTCTTGCCATCGGTACCGTTAAAGGTTCGATGTACAAATGACTCTAATTTTTTCAAGTCGCGTTCGCCATGATGCATTACAAAGTCATAGGGCGAATCTCCCAACAACTCCATAAAATGGATTCCGTTTTTAATAATCATTTTGCGATTACCCCAGGAAATGGTTGCCACCAAAAACCCCGAAATTTCGATATCCTCTTTAAGTTGGTACCGATGCGGAATTTGAATAGGGTCACTATCAATAAAGTTCGGATGATTGTATAAGGCCACTTTCTCATCCAAAAAATCTTTGAGTTCCAAAAGATTCATAGCTCTAAGTAAACTTAAACGTTCGGTAGGGAAGTAGTCGACTCTTCAAAAAGGCCATCTTTCATAACCAATTTTCGGTCGGCCATATGAGCCAAAACTTCATTGTGGGTTACTATTACAAAGGTTTGACCCAATTCGTCACGAAGTTTGAAAAAAAGTTCATGTAAGTTTTCTGCAGAAGCGGTATCCAAATTACCCGAGGGTTCATCGGCAAATATCACTGCCGGTTTGTTAATTAGAGCTCGAGC
>NZ_DAIOUN010000024.1:0-31864 GCF_036759525.1 Flavobacterium sp.
ACAGCGGTTTCGTGTTATTGCTGGTTTTTCTTGAATTGAACTTCTTTCTTCACGAAAATATTTTATCTTAGCATACAGTACATAGTTTTCGGGCTTTGCAAATGGAACTAGCCTAAGAACTTTTGAAACAATTTTAAATCCACAAAGAGTCATTGTACATGGCTAACCAAAGAAAAAGAAAGATATTTATCAGACTTATACACCCAAATGGGCTAACTATGTCTGTTTTATAGGACATATAAACAAGTTATGGCATATTTTAAAACAAGACAATGACAGCAAAACAATATCAAGAATTTATTTTACCTAGAATTGCGATAAAGTTGAACAATTTAGAGACTTTAAGTGAGTGGTCGGCATTTAGAGGTATGAGCTATCAATACTCTCCACGAGTTGATTTAGCTGTTGGACCATTTAGTATAACCCCTAACCGAAACCAGACCGAAGAGTACAACCGAATCTTGCAAAACGAAACAATTGACAGATTTTTAAGAAAAGCGTATGACTATCACGTTGAAAATGTTGGAGAAGAATGGTTAAATGAAATTACAATTCCTGAATTTGACATTTTGAAACATAAAAACCAAAATGCTCGATGCTTTTTAGCAATTGAAATCGAAAACACAAGCACAAAAAAGCATATAATGGGAAGTATGGTCAATGCCGCATCCTTGGGAAGAATTGGAATAGGCATCGCTTATAATGAATCTGTAAAACGCACATTTTTAAGAATTTTAAATTACTTAGCTTTCTTAAAACGAGTTGAAAAGAACACTTATGACACGACTAACTTTTTGATACTTACAAAAGAACAACTTGAAACATTAACTGAATAATTATGAGTAAAATACTTGGACTTGACTTAGGTCAAAATTCAATTGGTTGGGCAATTGTTGATGATGGAAAAATCTCTGAAATGGGAACAAAAATTTTTCCAAATGAAAGAGTGCTTTGTGGTTTAGCTGTTGAAAAAAAGCACACAGTAATTAAAACATTCAAATCATTATCTTTTAGACAAAAGCTGACATTAGTTCTATTTTCTATTCTGACCATTTTGACATTTGTAAATATTTCAAATTGGCAATTTTGGTTAGGCTTGAACGTAACAACTTTATTGACATACTTGACAATGGAAAAATAAAAACTTGCCATAACAGCACCTACCCAAAAGTGGCGGCTTAGTGGTTAAACCAAGCTTTGTGCTTCTATCAAAGTTCGTACTTAACTGAAAGTGAATCGCTTCTAAATCGCCACCTTCGGGTAGTTGCAAAACTTTAGGGTGCATGATCACACCCGAATTACCGAATTGCAAAGAAATGACATTCATATGTCGAAAATGAGAAATGAAAAAGAACAGTCTGAGCAGGAATGATAGAGGAGTCAAACATTTTTTATATCTAAAAAAGGATTTTGAAAATGATGTTGAAAGACTAAGCATTTCCTTGCCTCTATTTGTCAGAATAATGTTCTTGGACGAACCTAATACATGGGTTAAAGAAATTAACAGATTCGACTTTATTAGATTAGCTGCACTTGACCATGAATTTGGAAACCTAGACAAAGAAATTAGAAATAATTTCAAATACTGTTCAAAATTTGATAAGTCAGGAAAACAGTTCAAAGAAATTGATTTAGATAGTTTTTTTAGAACAATTATTGCGGAAATTGATAATCACACATACAATGTTCAAGAATTCATTTTGGGTGTAGCATATAACGGTGGTCTTCATATGCTTCCCGAAAAACATAAGAAAGAAAAGTATGGCCTGCTTTATAATTCATTATTAGAACCATATCCTGAATCAGTAATCGAAATAATCATTCAAATAACAAAAATTCTAATAGAAATATTTGATGAATTCTATTCGCTTTTAGTTGGAAATAATGACGGACATTCCTCAAATCAAAATTTTAAACCTTTGATAGCTAAGGATGGAAAGATCTTGGAAGGTATTTATTTCTCAAAATCGTACATTCAGTTTCCAATTAGGGCTAAGAAAAATATGGGAATTAGATTTTGTCTGGAATTAAAATTTTTGCAAATTTCAATTAATGAAAATAATGTGATTTTTGAATATGGGCATCAAGACAATAAAAAATTTAGGGTGCAATTGTTTCAAGTTAACACTTTTTTGATTTTAAAAATTATTTCACCAAATAATTCTAAAACTATAAAAACAATAATTGATGATCAACATCATGACAAGTTTGCTGAAATCGAAATTTCTATATATCCATCTGGTAAAATAGTATTTGCAATCAACGGTTTGACAAAACACACAGACGATTTGGAGGAAAATGTTGAAATAATTGACGGGAAATTAATTCTTGGTAGTAACTTGACGGGAACAAGCTTTGGTGAATTCTATGTAAAGACAATAACCGTTCAATCTATTGATCGTGTAAATGAAATGAGAGTACTCAACGCATATTCACTTAGATTACTTAAATTAAAACCTCAAAATATTGATTATAGACTAATTAAGAGAGAATTTATATGATTTTTAAACGACGCCCTTACCCCCGCTTCCATTCGAATACTTTCGAATGGAAATCAAAATTTTAAATCTAAAAACTAAAACAACTCTTCCCTACCCGGTTTAAAATTTTAGTACTCCTGTCGCCACCGCTTCCCACCGCTCCAAAAAGTTTTTGTATGCCAGACGTTAAGGTCTCCGATAGAAATCAGTAGCCCGCTCTTCGAAGTCTCCTGACTTCGAAGCTAAATAACTTACATTCAGCTCCACACTATTGTCTATTTTTCTTGAGTTGTACTTATTTTTTCACGTAAAATATTATTTTAGCATACAGTACGCAGTTTACGGGCCTTGAAAATGGAACTAGCCAAGGAACTTTTGAAACAATTTTAAAATTACAAAGAGTCATTGTACACGGCTAACCAAAGAAACATAAAAGATATTTATCAGACTTATGCACCCAAATGGGCTAACTATGTCTGATTTTACAGGACATATTAAGAGTTTGGTGCCAATGTTGCGGAAACAGTGCAAAAAATAACGCAATTAAAGCTTGTATATGTGATTTTTTCACTACTTTCGCCTAATAAAACGTAAATATTATGCTAATTAGGTTTTCAGTTGAGAATTTTTTGTCAATCAAAGACAGACAAACTTTTTCTATGATTCCCGGAAAAGGAACTCTAAAATCAGACCATAGAACAAAACCAATTAAAGGTATAAGTGTATTAAAGTCAGCTGTGATTTTTGGAGCAAATGCTTCTGGAAAATCCAATCTTATAAAAGCTATAGACTTTGGAAAAAAACTTATATTAAAGGGAATTAAACCAGAACAAAATATAGAATTTCAAAACTTTAGACTAGATTCTGAGTATATTAATAAAGACTCAAGAATTGAATATGAAATTCAACACAAGAATAAAAACTATGCTTATGGATTTGTTTTCAATAAAGCTGAAATTGTCGAAGAATGGTTGTACGAAATAACAAAAACTCAAGACATAAAGATTTTTGAAAGAAACAAAAATCAAAATGAAATTTTTGACTTAGATTTACTTTACTCTAAGAACAAAAAAGAAGATGAAAAACAATTCTTGAAATTTATAGCAAAAGGAACTCCAAACAATCAATTATTTTTGACTGAAATTAGAACAAGAAAAGTTAAAGAAAATGTTACAAACATTACTGATATTCTAAATGTAATTGATTGGTTTCAGAATTCATTAAAAGTAATTTCTCCGAATGATAAATACAATGAGGGATTAAAGTTTGAGTTAAAAAGTGATGAAAGACTACTAAATGCTTTTCAAGAATTATTAGAATATTTCGACACAGGAATTAATGGTGTTTGCTTGAAAAAGATTGACTTTGATAATATTGATGTTCCATCCAAAATTTTAAATCAAATAAAAGAGGATTTATTAAATGTGAAGTCAGAAAACATAAGAGCTTCAATTCTCTCTAATGTCAATACAACTTACTTTCTATCAAAAAAGGACAACGAAATATATGCAGAAAAATTCATGACAAAGCACAAAGTAAAAGGTCAAAATGAAGATGAATTATTCGACACAAGTGATGAATCGGATGGTACAAATAGAATTATTGATTTTATTCCTTTGTTAATGGATTTATTACTAGGTGACAATGTATTTATAATTGATGAAATGGAGAGAAGTTTACATCCAAACTTAATATATGACCTTATTGATTTGTTTTTATCAAAAAGTAAAAATGTGAATAGTCAGCTCATTTTGGCAAGTCATGAATCTTCCCTACTAACACAAAAATTATTGAGAAAAGATGAAGTTTGGTTTATTGTAAAAGATATTGAAGGATCAAGTAAGCTTCATTCTCTTGAACAATACAACATTCGTTTTGATAAACAAATCAGAAAAGATTATTTATTAGGAAGATACAAAGCAATTCCACGATTAGGAAATCGAGATAAACTCACAGTTTTGCCAAATCAAAACAAATAATTTATGCCTAGAGAAAGAGAAGATATATTTCTTGAAAGCAATTCAAAAATTAAAGAAAAAGTTATTGTTTTAGCTTTTGAAGGAAATGATACAGAACGTATATATTTTGATGAACTTAAATCCCATGTGAAATTTAATGATGATGTAATATATCTACATCTATTGAGCAGACCAAAAAATGACACAAATAGTGCTCCAATTCATGTTTTCAATAAATTAAAAAAAGAAGCCAAAGAAGAATATAATTTTAATAGTCAAGATGAACTTTGGATGATTATTGACAAAGACAAATGGAAGAACATAGAATCAATTGTCGAATTGTGTAAAGCACAAGGAAATATGTTTGTTGCGGTTAGTAATCCATGCTTTGAACTTTGGCTATTATTACACATAAAAGAGATTTCAGAATTATCAGAAGTTGAAATAAAGGCAATTCTAAACAACAAAAAAGTCTCGAAAAACAGAACTTATATTGATAAATTCTTATCTGATCTTTTGAGTGATGGGTATAATAAAAGCAATCCCATTCCATCAAGATTTTTACCAACAATATATGATGCCATAAGACAAGCTAAAGCTCTAGATAATCTCTCTGAAGACTTTCCATCAAGCATCGGCTCTCATGTGTATAAAATTGCCGAAATTGTCATAAAGTAAATTTGAGTATATAGCAGCTTCCCATAACAGCTATTAGCCGCTAGGGCTGGTTTTTCTTGATTTGAACTTCTTTCTTCACGAAAATTTTTTATCTTAGCATACAGTACACAGTTTGCGGCTTTGCAAATGGAACTAGTCATGGAACTTTTTAAACAATTTTAAAATTATATAAAGTCATCGGACATAGCTAACGAATGAATCAAAAAACGATCTTTATCAAATTCATACAATCAAACAGGCTTGCTACGTCTAATTTTATCAGACTTATAAATGAATTTCAGGCAAGCTTTAAACAATACGACCCGGCTGAAAAAAAAAATTTATAGCATAAATGATAGAACAAATTGATATAGATTTTGACTTTCGAAAAGACAGCAAATGTGGCGACCCTGATACAGACAGTCCAAAATTATATGAAACTCACAAATTGTTATGGAGTAAAGAATTACCAAACGGTAAGGAATTTACTTTAGAAATTAAAGGGGACCGTTACGGAAGATTTCTTTTGAAAAACAACTTTACAATGAATTTGTCAAGCGACAGAATGTGTCCTCATTTTGACGGAAAGTATAGCAACAAATTTGAGGGTTGGCTCTCAGACGATGAACGAGAAGAACTAAAACATAAAGTACGGACAATTGGCGGACACATAGTTTTTCCAGCACATAAAAAGAATGGATTTACAATTAATCAAGCCAGAGGAGTAAGTAGAATAATTTGTGACAGGTTTGATTTGACATTGGAGTGTATAAGACTTTTTTACAGAGACGAAGAAAGTCCTCTTTCAAAGACAATTACAAATTACAAGGACTTTTTTGACTTGTTTGTTAACTTCAAAGGCTATGTTGACTTTTTTCATTTACAAGACTTTATTGACCAACAAGAGCAAATTGATTTTTCTTTACCGTTTGACAATTTCAACAGACCGCCATTACCACAGACAATTGACGAGTATAGACAGTATAAAGACCATACTCTAGAATTAATGGAGAAAAGAAATAAACGTATTTTTGAAACCATAACAAATGGACAATATGCAAATTGAAAAGTACATAAAGACAAGAACGTCAGTCTGTAACATCAACTATACGCAAGCAGGGGTTTCGTGCTTCGTAAGACAGGAAAGAGGTAAATTAGAAGTTAAGTGCTTAAAAGCCCTGCCTGCTTATAGCTGAGAACCGTTACTTGCTATTACCCCTAAGATTGCTTAGAAAATGTAATTATGATAACAGATACTATGATTACAAATGGAATTGGTTTAATGAAAATCTATCTACCCAATCTATTTGAATTTAACTCAGAAAATGAGTTTGAACAGTATTTAAGAAAATCCTATAATCACTAGTAAGAACACGGAGGTGGAACTCCATATAATAATTTTTAGGAACCTTCTTTAAGCTAATTGAGTAACATTATAATAACCCAGCTAACGCTAAACCCGAGCGTAGCGAATAAACGTAGTAATCCTTTCAATAGTAAAAAATATTGTTAAGATTTATAACTCTAATTCAATAATTGGAGAAGTTATTGAATAACAAAACATAGTAATTATATAATCTCAAATTTTTTGAAATCAACATATCATAAATACACAAATAAATAATATCAAAAAGAAAACTTGATAAATAAATTTGGAGTAAATCCCAAAGAATAATAATCTGAAATCGCATACCTTGGATTACCGATATCATTAGCAGTTTCATACAATCTGGAAATCTCTTTATTTATGATTACCCTGTGGTCATATAGATTATTGATTGAAATTCCGGCTTTTAATTTATAATTAGCGTTATAAAGAAATGTATACAGAAATGAAAAATCCAAAGAATGAAAATCACTTAATGTCTTATTATTTAGGGTTAATAAACCATTATTTTCATCCAAAACACTATAAGGTCTCCCTGAATTCCAAAACCAACCTAGTGTAATAAAAAATGAGGATAATTGATAACGGGTAGTAAAATTGATAGTATGTGATATGTTTCCGTTTGAATTAAAATAGTTTCCATTATTAATCCCTTCGAATTTATTCTTTGAATTTAGAAAAGAGTAACTCGACCAAAATTTAAATCTTGAAATTTCTTTTTGCAAAGACAAATCTAATCCATTGCTTATAGAATATCCACCGGTAAGTGCTGCCAAACCAATTGATAAATCTGCAGAATTAAAAACAACACCATTAGAAAAATTGGTAATGCCGGCTATCTTTTTATGGTAAACATCTAAATCAATTACAAAACTATTTTTCTTATATAATAATCCAACATGAAAATGATTGGAGAATAACACCGGTATGGAATGTTGATCTGAGAGCACCCAAATATAATTTTCTAAACTAATGTCACCGGCTGCATTTTCATTAATTTGTTGTAATAGTTGACTCCTGCGTTCAAATGATACTAGGGCCTGAAATTCTTTACTAAACCGATAAGTCAAATTTAACCTTGGTTCAAATAAAAAGGGAGTCGTATAATTAGAGGTAAGTCGAGAACCTAATTGAAAATCGAACCGATCCCTTTTAATGTCTGAACTAAGATATAGACAATTAGAAAAAAGTTCACCGCTTCTTTCAGAAAGTGTAAATCCGAAATTTTCATTATCATTGCGAATCTGGTGACTAATGGAATATTGGGTAAATTGATAACCAAACAAATAACTCATTGCATCAGAGAGCTTGTATCGAAAAGATATATCTGCAGATAAATCCAAAACATCATTTTGCTTTAAAAAATGATCGGTCCTTGTTTCTTTTTCTAACCGCCGTTGATAAAAAAAATCATATCGTGAAAACTGTAAAGTAGAACTGAGTAATGATCTTTCAGATAAATCAGAATGGATTTGTAAGCTTGCTCCTAAATTTTCAATATCCATTGTTTGGCTCTGGTCATCATTTGATGGCGAATTAGACGAAAAATCAAGATTATTTCCGATGTAAGTAGATGATATTGACATATTTGTTTTATCACTAATGGAATAATCGAAAACAATAGAACCATCCCAAAAATCAAAATTATTTTGCTCATCATTAAGCGAAAATCCGGAGTTTTGAAATACTTTTTCAGTATAACTTTGATAAGTCGGAGTTGAAAAAAGGGGAGCTAATGACTTTCTAAAAGTATACCTAAGACCAACTTTCTTATTGAATAGAAAAACGCGTTGTGATAAATCAGCATGAAGCATATCTACCCCAAAATCGAATGATTCATTCGCAGCACCTCCGCGACTTGTCCTTAAATCAAAAACAGATGAAGTCCTTGACCCAAATTCCGTTGGTAATACAGAAGAATAAAATAGAGCCTCATCAACAATTTGAGAATTCACAGGGGATATCATCCCAAATAAATGACCGGGATGGTAAATCCTTATTTTGTTCCACAAAAGTAGGTTTTGATCCGGTCCACCCCCTTTCACATACAATCCACTTGATGTCTGATTTGGACTTTTAACTCCGGGTAAATAGTGAAACGCTCTCAAGACATCAAAATCACTAATTCCCGGTAATACTTCTTGGTTAAAAGAACGAAAGCTTGTCTTCTTTAAATCTTTTTTAATGCTATTTATTAAATAACCATTAACCACCACCTCTGATAAAGCAATAGACTTATTTTTTTCAATTTTATTTATGAGCGCATAAAGATTATCTCGAACAGGAACAACCTGTAAATCATTTTCATTCAACAATAATTGATGAAAATCAGCAAGTGATAATTTAACATCCTTCAAAACTAAATACTTATCATACAATAAACTATCTGCATAGGAATAATAAACCCCAAAACCTGATTCAGCATAACGCAATAAATCTACCGTTTTACCTTCTTTAGGAAGTTTAATCTTTTTAGATTCTTGACCGGTAACAACAATCACATGAAAAAAGAGAAAAAATAGTAACTTATGCTTTGAAAAAAACATACCCTTGGTTGATCTCATAGTGCAATTGAAATGAACTTGCAATTAAATGCAAACTTAATTCTAAATCATTTATGGGTAAATTTCCGGTAAATTTTCGATTCAAAATATCCATTGGAAAAGTGATTTTTACTTTATATGTTTTTTCTAAAAAAATTTTTACATCAACCAAACGAGTACTTTTAAATTCGTGATATAGTATTCCTGATTCACTGTTGGATGATTTATTTTCTAAAACTGCATCTACTCTTCTATCAATGGAATTAAACGATTTTCCCGCGTCAACAATATACTCCTTATTATGGTGAGTCACCCTCACACTACCCTCAAAACATGTAACACTAAGAAAATTATCATTTGATGTAACCTTGAACTTTGTTCCTAAAACTTCTACCAAACCATGTAGAGTTTTAATTTTATAATCTTGCCCTTTTTTAACCTCAAAATAAACCGAACCATATTCAAGTTCAACTTCATTGAGATTATAAAAAGGAGCACTTTGTTTAATGGAACTATTTTGATAAATATGTAGGAAAACGTTTTCTCCAATAGCTAACTTTTCAGACTGAGTTGATGTTAAAATATGCTGAGCACCAAATAAACCATAATGATACCCCATTATACTTACAAATAAAAGTAAGATTGCAGCAACAGAATAATATGGTTTTAATTTTCTGTCCATTTTGAAAACCCTAAAATTGGGTGACAACTGCTTTTGTTTAAGTTGCTCGAAAGCATTCTCTATATCAGGAGATATAGATTGCATACCTGAAATTCTTTCCTTTAAAAGCATATAAGAATGAAAATCATTTTCAGACACAAAGTGTTTCAATTCAGAATCATTTAGCTCTCCTGAAATCCATTTGGCTAAAAAAGTATCTTGATTCATTAATTTTTTCATATCTTATCTATTTTAAAACGGTTCGTAAATTAATTAATGCCCGTTGCATCCTTTTCTCAACAGACTTTTCGGAAATCTGCAATACCTCAGATATATCTTTATAGGTTTGATTTTCAAAACGATTCATCATGAAAACGATTCGCTGTTTTTCCGGTAAAGCCTTGATTGCAGCATATATTTTTAAGTTTAATTCATTCTCATCAAAAAGTATATCAGGGGTTTTAAAATCTATTTCATTGTATATTAATTGTTCTTTATGACGCTTATCGATTTTATTTCTTCGATAGTGATTTAAAACCAATCTGTAGGAGGTAGTAAATAGAAATTTTTTTGCCTGTATAGGCTTAATCTTTCCACAATTTTCCCATAAAATTAAAAAAGCATTTTGAGCAAATTCATCAGCAATATCAACATCATTAAATCTGTATTTTAAATAATTTCGTAACAGCTTGTAATGCTTTGAAAATAATAGCTTAAATATTTTATCATCACAAACATTTTTGATAGGATTGATTTCCATGGGAAAATTATAAAATCGTAATGCTTTGAAAACTTTTATCTTTAATAATTAATCAATTTTACTTAAAAAACCAATTGTAGCACAATTACAGAATGAACTAAAATTGAATCTAAAAAATCCAAATATTTGGTAACCCTAGAAAATCAAGTTAGCTTTTAATTGAATGCTTAAAACTATAAGAAAAGCTTAAAAAGAAAATTAAATTAAAATATCATTCGTGCATATAATAATACACGAATGATTTCTAAACCAACTAAAAACTAGTCACAACTCACAAAATCTTCTGATGTATAACCTGCACATGCAGCCCAACATGAATTAGTAAACTGGAGAATTCCATTGGGAGTCTGAACACATACTGGCATAAACTCTTCTGTACATTCACAATCAGATTCATTACAATCAATAAAATCGTCTGATGAATAGCCTGCACATGCAGCCCAACAAGAGTTATCAAAGTGTAGAATTCCATTAGAGGTTTGAACGCATACCGGATTATATTCTAAGGTACAAATACATCCAAATTCTGGAGTACAATCAACATAATCATAAAAATCCCAAATATCTTGTATCAAAGCCTCACTTTCTCCATATTTAATTTTAAAGGGATAAATAAAGTCCACCCAATAATCATTTTGAGTCAATGAATTTAATTCAGCTTGCATACTTTCATAATTTGGGAAAAACAAAACATCACCATTATTTTTTTTAACAGTTAAAGGAAAAATAAATTCAAAACAAGTTAAAGAAGAAAAATAATGGTCAATACTATTAATACTCTCACAACTAAATAAAAGGGCTTCAAATTGTAATTCATTATTAATTTCAAAAACTTCTAAATTTAAATCAGATTGTACTTGAAAAGGATATATAATCCTATTAATATGAAGAGCTTTACTTTCAGATCGAAGGGCATCTTTTAGTCCCTCTATTGAATTCATACTTACTTTTCTTCCATTAGAATACACTACCTCAATAGGAAAAACTGGGGTATAACAAAAGGAAGAAGAAGAATTTGAATTCAAGTTGCTAGAATGCATAGACTCTTTTAGTGCGTTTAAATAAATTCGAGTAGCACGACTTTTTGTCACATCTTGTAAAACGTTTTCATCATTTGAATTACAAGATAACAAAACAAAAAAGAAAGAAATACACAAAAATTTAATTGTTTTCATAAGTTTAATTTTTTTAGATTACAATACTTAGACACATTTGAATACATTTCACCCTACATTCTGCAATTTATTTTTACTGCATTTTTTCAAAAAAATAGTACTTAAACATTAAAATATTGAAATGATCTATGGAAAATAATAATTACCTAAATTAGTTTTCATTATATTTTAATTTTAAATGTTTTTAGTTTTTGATATTTGTTATTTCTGATGATAATTATATATTTCCCTTTTCTTAAATATAGTTTCTTTAAATCTTTACTATCATTGACTTCAACGATGTCAGCGGGTATTCCTTGAAGGTGGTATTCTTTTTCTCTGTAAGCTAATATTTGAATTGGAAAATGATCTTTATCTAATAACTTTTTATTGATCAAAAATGGGCTTTTATTTTTGATGAACCAGTTAGGTCTGCCATCTAAGTACAAAGTGGTAGGATGGATCACAACAATATCAGTTTGCTTGGGTTCTGAAAACCCATTGAATGGTTTACTGTGTTCATCAATTAACACAAAAGGTTGATTTTGGTTCGTTGCATGAATAAAAAAGTGTTCGTATTTATTATTCCCTTTCTCAGTAAACTTAACTTGATCTATTGTAAAGGGGTCAATACCTAAATATTCTTTTAATCTGCCTGCCATTGCTTTTTCCCAACCCACTACCTCATTTTCATATACATGATCAAAACCACAATGAATTAAAAGTTTTCCTTTAGGATGACGGTTTAAAAAATTTTGTATGTTTTTTGCTTGTTCTATTTCACGTTCCTTGCCATTAATGCCTATAGAAGCTTCATAGCCGAAAACTGTATACCCAATTTTTAAAGCTTCATTAATTAAATTTCCAAATTCAGGTTCTTGAGTGTAGTAGCCACTTTTTAAAGTTGTAAATTTTCTGTTATTTATTAATGAATCATGCAAAGCTTCTAAAGCTAAGTATCTATAGCCATAATCATAAAGTTCTTTTAAAAGACTAAGCGTAAAAGAACGATGCATACTAAGATGATGTGCTTCATTTATGATCAATAACTCTTCTTTTTTTGCCCTTGATAAAATATAATCTTTAGCATTTAAAACTTTTCCTTTGAGAAGTAGTATTGAATCTTTCTTTGATGGAGTATATTCTCTTAGATTCATTGATTTATACCAAGAGGAAATTGCCTTTTTGTGATTCAATACAAATGAATAATTAACTGCTTCTGTTTGAAACTTCCAGGCTGTGGTATCATTTTTAAGCTTATTCTCAATATGTTCAGAAAATAAATAAACCTCTGGGTCAACTTGTGAGAATGATAATTGGAATATTAATAAACTAATAATAAAAGAGAAAATTCCTAAACTCTTATTCATAATTATAAATGTAACATGTAGCCAATGCTTAAGTAAAAAGGAACACTAGGCTTAGTACTAAAATCTTGCGAAACTATTTTTCCCAAATTCAGAGCCACCTGATTTTTATTAAAGTTAAAACCCGCTTGAAAACCATAATAAAAATTTCCTCCTGTTGAGGGTTGATACCAACCATCTGTAACATCATTGTAGACCTCATCTCTATATCTTTGGGTATGTTTAAAGTGCGATACTATTGCCTTGTCGAAACCAACTTCTAAAGCTGTAAACCATTTAGGCTTGTAAAATCCGAAAGTTCCTTTGACATCACTTCCAAAGTTTTGTATTACAACATATTCGGTGGAATATCTCCTGTATATGCTTTGCAAGGATACTGCACCAAAAAAATTCTTGTATTTATATATAGAGCTTTGACCCCCAATTTTAACTTTAAAATCATCAACCGTCTTTTCTCCAAAAGGTACGGTTACTGTGGTAGCTAAAATTATTGGCAATTTAGTATTTAGTTTATGTCCATATCCTATTCCATAAACAGTAGCATGATCTGCACCAACAAAAACATGTAATAGGTTTTTATTTTTATCTATTGCATTCCAATTAATAGTTTGTGCTTGTAAAAAATAAGATTGTAAAGCGACTAGCAAATAAATAACTCTTAAATATTTTGATTTCATTTTTTTAAAGGCTTTCGAGGTAATCTAAAATTTTAGGTTCAGTAATTGTATTCCAAATAGTAAGTTGGTCAAACATACCGGAATGCCCAACATCATCTACCTTTATAAGTTCTTTATTTACAAACGGAGCAGATATTCTTTCTGCCCAAGAAGTTGGATAAGCACCATTATTACTACTATAAAAGAATAATACTTTTTGTTGAAATTGATTAATCCCAATAGTAAAATCTGGATTTAGATTTTGTCCAATTTCAAACATCGCATTAGAGATAACTGCACCTTGACGTCGAGAAGGATAAAAACTTCCATTTATGCCCAATGTTGCTGGCACATCTCCTGTAATAGTATTACTTGTTTGTAATAACGAGTACTTATAGTCAAGAATATTATGATCATTCTCTTTACCTGAAATAAATTGGTCTAAATAAGTCGCATCATTAAAGGCCTCACTCCATAATTTAATGGATTGAGAATTTTCAACATACTGTTTAATATCATTCCATTTTAATCCACCTGGCTCAGCTAAAATTAATCCATCAATTTCATTTGGAAATTTTCCAATAAAACCGGTTGCAAGTATAGAACCCCAGGAGTGAGTTAATAAAACCACTTTTTGGTTGTCAGAACTCTTATAGTAATTAATAATTTCTTTTAATTCTTCATAAAAAATTGTTTCGATAGCATTATCACCTTTATCCATGTACCAATGCTTGGGAAACCGTTGAGATAAACCGGAACCAATTTGATCATAAAACACCACTCTAAATCCTTTATCTGCTAAACTTTTACAGTTCATCAAATATTTATAATTATCCCCGGGCCCACCGTGAATGCATACTACTAAGATTCCTTCAACCGGCCCAAATGCTTGTGAGTGAAGTTTGGCACCATTGATTGTAATAGAAGGCAAAGAAGTGTCTTCAGTAACGGTTTTTGGGACTAATTTTCCGGATTGGTTAATGTAGTTTTCTTCCTCACATGACACCATAAAAAAAATCAAAAAAAATAGTAGGAAGAATTTTAGGTTAAAATTATGATTTTTAAACAAAACTAATGTACTTTCATCTCTTTTATCCATAAATAATTTGATATTTAATTGTTCCCAAAAGTAACAAGGGATAATATCCTATGAAATACCTGTTATCAGGTAAATCAAATTGAAAGTAAGTTTAATTATTGAATTAAAAATATTTATGTAGTCGCTTAAAGTTAAAATACCAAAGTAAAAATCCAAGAAGTCCTATTAAGAAAGAACAAAGCATCCAAAAAAGCACATTATAATTGTCAAGTAATAATCGGTAAATAAAGGTAAATAAACAAAGTACTAACCCGGTATAAAACCAAATATTTTCTTTATCCAATTCAATATAAGTCTCTTCATTATATTTAAAATTGAAAAGAATTTTAGTTTATTCCAATCCCAAAAAATTAAAAAAAGATTAAGAAGCAATAATATACCTGTTACTACTGGTGTATAGGTAAAATAATAAGACAAGGTTATTACAAAAATATTTATGCTAATTGGGAGAGAAATAATAGCTCCAAGTGTTGCATAGCGTTGTGTTAGTAAAAATGTTCCTGCTATGAACTGAATGATCCCCAAAAACTGCCAATAAAAACCTGATTCATACAGTGTTTCAAAAAAGTGCCAAGCAGAATTAATGGGTTCAAGTGCACCACTTTCTGCTGTAAATCTTTTCCCTTTTATTTTAATGATGCTGGCAAATACAAAAGAACCCCAATAAAATAGCGTATGTATATTACAAAAATCTGTAAATAAATATTGCTTTTATAGTTTTTCACTTGTAATCACTATTTTTTAATTTACTCAAGAATTTTATAAACCTATTCAAAACCATAATAAGTTTTTGATTAATTGAATATCTATGTTAAATCCTCTCTATTTCTATCTTATAATTTTATTTTAAAAACACCATTTTAAAATTTTGGATTAATTCTAATACATTCACAATACTGAAAAAATTTATAAAAGTTAGATTCTAAAACTTAGTAAGGTCTAACAAATCGAATATTTCATAGTAATTTAACTCATCCTTTTCCTCTTCCAGTGATGTATTAAAGAAAAGGATAATCCCACGTTTCTTTTCCAAATCGGATAACATGAATGTCCTAACTCCCGGATCGGTTCCGTTATGACCAATTTTGATTGCGTTATTCTTTGTAGCCCAAAAAATTCCGGAATTAAGCTTTTTTAAATTTACATTGGTGGGTTTGTTGGATTCTGTAAACTGAAAACGCATCAATTCCTGAGCTAATTCCTTTTTTAAAATTGTTTTACTATTGTAAACTCCGTCATTTAATAAACAGACATAAAACTTACTCAAATCTTCTACAGAAGTGCGAATTCCTCCATCAGGATAGGTTACTCCGTGGTATAATGGTATTGATTGAATCCCGTTCCTATCTTTGTGGTATAGCTTTGTATAGTTTTTGAGCTTACTCTTTTGGTAAGACCAAGTGGTGCTTTTCATCCCTAAAGGTTTGAATATCATTTTTCTTGCATAATTCTCTAAACTCAACCCTGTCTGTAATTCAACAATGTAACCCGCCAAACCGGCTCCAAAGTTAGAGTACTCTCTAAAAGTCCCAGGTTTATGATTAAGAAAATTTTCTAACAGGTAATGCTTACCACCTGGTACAAAATAACTTTTAAGAAAAGTGCCTAATTTTTCGGGAGTTTTAGTTACTTCATACATGGTACTATCACTATAAAAAGGATAACGATCTGTAAGGCTTGAAGTATGAGTAGCCAGATGTCTAAGAGTAATTTTTTCTTCCGGAAAATTGGGATTAATAATTTTAAAAGGAAGATAGGTATTAATATTTTCATCAAGTGATAACTTACCTTCTTCCACAGCCTTCATAATACAAAAACCGGTAAATGTTTTACTGATAGAGGCGATATTCATAACTGTTGATGGGGTAAAGGGCAACTGATTTTCCTTGTCTGAATAACCAAAACCTTTCATCCAAGTTGTTTTCTTGTTATCAATGATTGCAGCTCCCACGCCAACGATACCTCCCTGCTTAAGTTTATCATTGATTCTTTGCTTAAGTTCTGAAAATGGGATCGAATCTTTTTTCGTTTGTGAATAGCTTGTAAAACAACCCGTGAGTAGTAAGACAATTGCGGTAGTGATTTTTAGTTTCATATTTTAATTTTTTGATTGATATTCTTTTTTTGTGATTAATTAACCGTTACAGCATATTTTTGCTATCATTTTTATTACAAATATTTATTAGAAAAACTTATACAAGTCTCCATAGAACATTATAGTCTTCTTTTTAAAATGCAAATTTTATAAGATATATTAGTAAGCATTTTTTTTTATAAATAAAAAATTACAATTGAACTTTGAATACCAAGCCAATGGTATTTAAGTACTTGATTTTTTGTTCATCACAAAAAGCAACACTATTATTGGTTTTAAAAGAACTAAAGTCTGTTTGTCCATTGTATTTTACACCGACACTCACCCGGTCAAACATTTTAAATAAAAATCCAATTCCAACTTGTGCCCCAAAATTCCATCCCTCATAAACATCTCTCTGAGTACTATTCAAATACTTAAACTCGTCTTTGCTAATTATTTGTCCTTAAAAACCAAAATTTGAAAAAAATGATATGTTTTCAGAGACATTGGTATTCAGAGTCACTAAAACCGGAATTTTAAGTAATGTTCTCTCGTGATAGAAATTTCCAAAAGTGTTAAATCCTTGACCGGATAATTCATTTATTTCAATTCCCGAAGCAACCCCGATTTTTTTGCTAATACTATAATTGAAAAGTACTTCAGCATTGATGCTGTTGAGATTATAATCAGGTTGATTTTCATTTTCAACAATGCCGTATCCAAATCCAAAGAATCCCACTTGAATAAATCTTGACTCTTTTGCCTCTTGAGCAGAAATTAAACTTGTAGATTAAAAGAAAATTAAGAATAAAATGTTTTTTGCTGTTTTCATAGACTCAATTTTTATAGTTATAGTATTAAATTTTATTGTTTTTTAATTGTTAAAGTTATACATCTTATCAATTGATAAATTTTGTTGTGCAGTTAGTATTTACATATCTTTAATCAAAATATTTTGACCTCTTATTCCAAAAATAAGCAGGTAGCAAATCATCCAAAACTCACCAATTGTCGCAGGAATTGTTATATAAGCTAACATCGGATGAGAAAAACCAATGCATTTTATAATAGTTCCAAGAATATATCCCATTCCACCAATGATAAGTATTCTACCTAACCACAAGGGCATACACTTGGAGGTAATAATCGTGTAGCCCATTGGGATTAGCCAAAGACCAAAAAACAGTCCCCCAATTAACCACGCATTTGAAATAACAACATTCAAAAGATGTATGAAAACTATCTTTTCTTGTTCAGTAGCTGCTGGAAAATTAGCTAACTTAATTGCAGTTGCCATTGAAACGGCACTTATCATGATGGCTGCTGCATTCATTAAACCCCAAGTACTTATGGCAAAAGCTGCCCAAGAATTGATTTTTTTGAAAAGCCTGTAAAACCAAATTGCAACTAGGGCTTGTGAAATAATTATGATTACTTCAAGGAAAAGCCTTATTCTAACAGTCGACTCTTGAGCTATTATATTAGAAAGTGTTTGATAGGGGTCTTTAGCTACAAAAGTATTGGATTGAAAGATTATAAACCCTAAAACCCCTGAAATAGCTAATAACAAATACCATACTCCTGTTATTCTTGCTGTTAATAATATTCTTTTTTGATTCACTTATTTGTTTATTTACTGATTGATAATTTACTGATCTTTATTTATAGGTATTTATTTTAAACTTAGTGCTAGTTGATTGATGATCTCTTCCACTTCAATGCCATAATAACAACAATCGTGGTGAGTGTACTTTCTAGAAATGATAGAAAAACATAGAAAATTGTCCATTCAGAAATAGAAGACATGCCAACCAGTAAAGTAAATACTGTAAAAAAAATTCCAACCCCTACATTTAACCACTTTGCTATCATTGGCTTTAATACCACTGATAAAAAAATCATCAAAGCCGGAATAGTAAGTATGATAGTGGCAGTAAATAACTTATATGGGCTATTTAAATTATTTTTACCGACGATTAAACCATTTACTTTACCGGGAACATAAAGATCAAAATAATCCCCATAGATATAGCAAAACATAATGGTCGTCCACAATAAAGCAAGCTTAATTCTGATATTAATTTTACAATCTTCTAACTCTCTCTTCATAAATCTAATGTTTTATTTAAATTTTGTGATTTTCATGTCTGCTATAGATGAATTCAGCTATTGTAAAGTTTTTGAATTTGTTTACACCTAAAGTCTTTGTTTTTGACCAAGATCATCAATCTTATATAACTTTCCTTTATCTACCAGAAGTCCTTTAGTTTGGCCTGTTGCAAAATCTCTTCCATGCTTAACATCAATTTTGATGACTTTATTTTCATAATCTTGCTTAATATCATCAACTACACTATGTCCTATAACCATTCTAGACGCTTTGTAAAAACTTAAAATTTTTTCAAGTTCATCGGTTGTGATTGGCTCTACATTCATTCCGCTCAAACGATACATTATCATGTATTTGAGATCTAAATTTAAACGCCTGTCCCAGTATGGGCTCTCAGTGGCATTGATTATATATTCGTGATCTTTAAAACCAACACCATAATTATCCGGTGTGATACCGTAATATCGTCTTGCCACAGTATTAAATTCAGATATGGTATAATTTTTTTTCACATGGTTTAAATTCAAACCTCCATGAACAAAAATAAAGTCCCCAATTTTCTCAACAATATTTTTAGTACGTAACCACTTGCCTAATTCTGATTGAGCAGAATACAAGTACTGTAAACTTTTATCCCAATCATCTTTCTTACTTACCCTCTTGGCAACTTCAATATATTTGAAATCATTATAGGAAACGTCACCATACATATTCATAACTTCATGGTTACCCAAAATAAAATGAACTTTACCCCCGTGAGTTTCTGCTTGATGTTCCAAAGAATAAATTAACCACAATACTTGTGTTACTTGTTTACCTCTATCCATAAAATCACCATTAAACACCACGTGACCGTTACCAAAAATCCAATTGCCATGTTTGTCAATAACTTTGTTTGAAAACAAAAAACTGTAAAGTGCATCAAAATTTCCCTCAATATCAGATATAGCTATCAATTTTTCGGGCATTTCATAAGTGTCGTTTTCAATGGTAATACTATCTTTTATTCTTACAGAAAACTCATTTAAGTGTGGAGATTCTGTTCTAACTATAATAGGTTTTCCTTTAACATATTTTTGTCTATAGAATTCATTATATTCGTTTGTATAAAAAACAGAATCGTTTACGACATAGGGTCCATCCACACCATCTAAATGAGTAGGTACAACCTTATTGACTTTAAACCCAAAATCTCTGTTTTTTTCCCATATACCTCTAAGACCACTCCAATAAAATTTGTACATTCCTTTGTTGGCATCTATATCATCATAACCAAAATATAGTGTTGTGAAAACAAAATATAAGAGGGAAATAATTATAGACCATTTTAATAACCTTTTAAATAAATTCATGGCCTTATGGTACACATTTTAATTTTTATTCTTAAACTTTTGGTATTTTTTTCTTTTAAAAAGCTTTTCTAATTTTTTATGTTCTTGTCTGATGGTTAAATCAATTGGAGTAACACCGGTATTGTTTTTAGCATAGGGATTGGCACCATGCTTTAGTAACAATTTTGCAGCTTCGTAATTTCCTGTCCAACCAGCCCAATGTAAGGGTGACTCTGTTATTTTATCTCTTGCATCAATATCTGCACCGTTTTCCAGCAAGAGTTTAACTATTTTAATATTATTATACTCAACTCCATAGTGCAATGGTGTAATATTTTCATAATTCGGTATTGTAACATCTGCACCCAATTCAACAAAGTAATACACTAAATGATAATAACTTAATTTTGCGGAACGATTTAAAGGGGTGAATCCTTCAGCATCTTGAATGTTTACATTTGCCCCATCTTTCATAGCCTTTTTAATTCCCTGAACATCACCGTGCAATGAAGCTGCTAAAAGTGCTCTATCAGCCTCTGTCTTAGGTTGTATTTGGGCAGAAGTAAAAAGCCAGACTGGAAAAAGAAAAAAAACGTATATACTATTTCTGAAAAAAATTGACATTATCTAATATTTTTTATGAAACGATTAAATTACTAGTATCATTCATTAATTCAAATAACATTAAAAACAGAAAATATATCAACTATATTTACTGTATACTAAAAGCATACATAAAATCATTAGCTCCAAAAAAATACTCCCCTGGAGCTAAATCCTTTACTATTAAAAAATAATAACCTTCTTTAATCTTCTTAACTTCATAATTTATCTTTTCAAATGAATTACTGCTTTTACTAATAGATGCTTTTGAAGTGATGAATACTCTCTTATCTTTTTTAATTTCAAATTGGACCAAATCAAACAAAGACGTTGGATCAGTTCCGGGAATCACTTTTACAATAAACTTGATCTCTTTTTGGCTTTCAATTTTAACAGATGAGGTAATTCCATCCATAAAGAAACCAGCTTCAGCTTTAAATATTCCTTTGGCTTTTGCCATAGTCTGATAACCAGACTTTTCAAGATCAATTAACTTTTTTGTCTTCTCATCAAAAAGACAAGGTTTATTATTGAACTCAGGAAGCGTTTGAGCTTGTATGCTGAACAAACATAGGTTCACTACAACTATATAAATTATTCTGATAACATTCATAATCATTTTTTTTAGATTTAAAAAGAACTATAATGTCTAATAGACATTTGGTATTTGCACTATATTTATTATTAAATGCTTTGTTTAGTCTTATTTTTTGAGCTTTCTGATTGGTTAACTTTCTGTTCACAAATCAAATTATTTTTTTTATCAAAATATTTAACCTCAACAAAACTTATACTATCAACAGTTTTGAATATTTTGCTGTTAGGCTTTTCCTAAGCCCAGTACTAATTTCCCTTTTTCATCTTGAAGAATAAGAGCCCTCGTTCCATCGGAAAGGACTAAAGCATGTAGTGCTTCTCTTCCATTTCCTGAATCATCTTATCCCAAAGCTACTCTACTTCTACCATCTTCAAATGTGTGGGAACCAAAACCACCAACTTCTAAACCACTTTGGTTGTTTAATAAAATCCCTGTAGGCAAAAACATTCTTCTACCTAAATTTGGATCCGAAAGTTGGTCACCAATTTGTAAAACATCCATTCCTTCTTTATTTAATACGACCATTCCATAAGCAGAATGTCTGTAATTTTTATACCACTCCATATATTTATTTGGATTTTCAGGATAAATTTTACTAGCAAAATATTTTCTTACTAAACTAGTAACGGTTCTTACTCTATTATTTGAATGAGAGATTGGGGCTCCAATTAAAATTCTGTCTTTTCCATTTTCATCTACAATTATTATTCCTTTGGCTTTGATTAAATCAAAAACCTCTGGTTTTGAAAAACCAAAGCCAATTAGAGCAACCGATAAAATGCAAATACTTACAATGAAGATAAACTTTAATTTTTTGTATTTGTTTTCTAGGTTTTTAATTTTAAATACTAATTCATTTTCCATAGCTCAAAATATATTATGTTTGGTAAATAAAATTTGATTTTTAAGGAGTTGTTGCCATTTACTATTGACAAAAGCTAACCAAGGAATAAGGTTTTACGACTATAAAGAACATTTAAATTTTAGTTTATTGTATACTGTGTAAATGTACTCATAACTGTACCACTTGCTGATTGTTGTTTTTTGACTTGACCGTTTACAAGTATTTCTAACCTTATAGAGGATGAAGCACTTGAACCGATAGCATTCCCGGAGAGGGATAAAATATTTACATCGGCAGGTAGTGTAATTTCTTCACTTGTCCAATTAGAACTGTTTACATTTAACACCGGAAAAGTTTCAGAATTCAATGCATAAACAATAGTAGTGATATTTGCACCGTTGCTCCCAACCACTTTAAATGTAACTTTTCTACTATTACTGGAATTATCATCACTTGAACATCCAGTAATTATGATTGATAATAAAAAAAATAAAAATAATCCTTTCAATAAATTTTTTGTAGTTCTCATAATTTAACTTTTTAACTTACCTACTCTATTAAAAACTCAGTTTTCGGTTTACCTGAGTGGATATCCAATCCAAATAATATTTTAAAAAAGAATCACTATCTTCTATCATAGGCCAATGTCCTATTGAATCATCCATCCAAATTAATGTACCATTTGGTACCCTCTTTTGAAAAGCAATAGCCATGTCAATCCCAGAATTCATATCTGCAGGTCCACAGATATAACACAAAGGGATTTCAGTACCTCTCATTGCTAAAGTCCATCTATCTAAGTATAAAGCTTTTTCAAACACAAGTTTTCCAAGTAAATAGGAAATGTTCTTTCCATTATTATAATTTAAAACATCCCAAAGCTCATCAAGAAATGCTTCATCTGGTTGTGTCTTTTTACCATATAAACTTCTTATAGTCTTATTTACAGATGCTTTTGAAATATGCCTACTGATAAACCTACCAATAAAATTAGGTGTCTGAGATAAAATTCTTTGAATCAATCTTGGTTTATAAACATCTGAGAAAAGATTTCCATTGGAAAAACAAATAGACTGGATAGAAAATAAATTCTCTTCGTGCTTATAATTTGCTAAAACCTCTTGTGCAACGCTTACTCCTAAATCATGGGTAAGTAAATGGGCTTCTTTAATCTGCAAATTTAATACGACTAAATTGAGTATTTTAACATACTCTTGAAAAGAATACAAATGGTTTTCAGGTTTATCAGAAAAACCAAAACCTAAAAAATCAAATACGGTTACTCTATAATATTGACTGAGTAAGGGTATAAAATTTTTCCACTCATATGAGCTATAGGGATAACCATGTAAAATAATAATATCAGGACCCTCCCCAAATTGGTTATAAAAAATTTTATAACCATTATAATTGAGATATTTTCCGGATTCAATCCAATTTTTTAATTCATTTTTCATTACATCATTCAATTTATATTTGTTTAACAGATTAACCACATAACTTGATAAAAAGCAAATTACTATCATGAAATTTTAAAAAATATCCTTAATAATAAATTATGGAAAAACTAAAAAAAGTACTTGACAAATTAATGCACTTTAATTAATGATCATAAACATTCGGATCATATTTTTCCATATATATTTCATTATTCTGTAATTTTTTAAAGCCATACTTTTCATATAACCAAGGTGCCGTTGAAGTGATTAAAATCCATCTTCTCAAGCCTTGTAAATCATTGTGACTTACTATTGAGTTCATCAATATTTTAGACAAACCATAACCCTGAAAATCAGGTAGAATAAAAAAATCACCTAAATAGGCAATTGTCGAAAAATCAGATATTACTCTTGCAAATCCAACTTGTTTATTCTTGTAAAATAATCCAAAATTTAACGAGTTCTCAATGGAAGCTTTTACAATATCATATGAAATATGTTTACTCCATGTTGAATAATTTGACAGAAAAAAATGAATCTCTTTTACATCCATTTTTGATTTATCAGTTGAAATAAAAAAATCTTCAGAATGAATATCATAAACTCTCATTTGTAAACTCGTTTAATAAATATTAGGGATTGATTACCTTTAACTTAAATCTATAATTCCCTCTGAAATTATCCTCTTCTTTAATTACTATTCTGTCTGATTTAGAAATCCAAAATCGTTGATATCCCATATTATTTGGTAATTTGTAATTTAGAATCCAACAAGGATTATTTTCAATAACCTCTGTACCTAATACTTCATAAAATTCATATCTTGGTGCTGAAAAACCGGGATCATAAACTTTAACTTTGAATACTTTTTTATCATTAAATGGCAATAATGAAAAAAGATGCAAATCGCAGTGCCAGTTAACAAACAATAGGTCACTTAAAGAGGCTTTAAAACCTTCTTCTGCTCTCTGCTTAGATTTATCATCACCACCATTAATAATATATTTACCACTTAAATAATCAATTTCACTAGTTTGATTACTTCGCCTCCACCAAATTTTATGGTAAATGGTAGATAGGTTACTATCCTTTAAAATAGTCTCAGAAGTATGACTCAAAGTATCTTTTTCTGTCCACTTTTGTATAATTTTGTAGCTAGCTACATTTTGATAATTAGTTTTGAAAACTTCCATTTCAACAAACGTCAAATCAGTAGCCGGTAAATCTTTTCCTTTTTTTGTATAAATCAAATAACAAGATTTACCCATTGAAATCGATTTGTTATCTAAACTACTGGCATCAACTGTTAATGTGTCTATTTGAGCATTAACAGCTGATCCAATAATAAAAATGAATAAAAAACTGTAAAATAATTTGGTTGATGATATAAAGTTCAATTTTATTGTTTTGATTTAATAAATTGAGTTGAAAATTTGGAGTTATTGTTTGTTGTTAATGATAAAACATAGATACCCTCTGGTAAACTTTCAACATTAATCTTATAATTATCTAAAACTCCTTTTAGGATACTTCTACCTCGCGTATCATAAATCTCATAATTCAATTCCGTTAGGACATTTGAACATTTTATCAATAACTCTTTTACGGCAGGTACTGGATGAATGATGATTTGCTTTATCAATTCAATCTCCGTTAAGTTTAAACTATTTGTAGTAGTAAAACTCCAAACATCTGACCATAAACTAACATTTCCATTTAAATTAGCCCTCACTCTCCAGTAATAAGTAGTATTGGTTGCCAAGTTCTGAATATCAATAGAAGTAACGTTAGTAGTAAATCCGGAAGCAATAAAACTTTCAAAGCTTGGACTCAAAGAAACTTCAAATTCATAATTCTCAATTTGATTCAGTTGATTCCAAACCAAAGTAGGTGATACGGGAACATTGGTTGCCAAATTAAAAGGAGATTGTAGCAGTACTTTTTGATCATAGGCCACGTTCACCCCTATCACTTTTCTATAAGTTGGTCCCCAATTACCATCATTTGCTCTAGTTCTAACATGTAAAACATGAATTCCGGAGGGTACCGTAATTTGTAGAGAATTGGATAGAGTTTCTAAAGCTTGGTCAAAATTCCCGTCAAAAGCGAGTAATGGTAAACCATTACCAAAACCCGGATCCACATCCCAAAAATATTCCCCTTGGGTAATCTTTACCTCAAAATTCGTGTTATTATTGGGTGCTAATCGAAATACTTTTCTAAAAGGAGTACTCCAGTTACCATCTTGTGCCTTTACTCTAACATTTAAAATGTGATCACCCTCAGCAGGAAGTGTTGCGTTACCTTCAAAAACACTTTCTAACGCCTGATTAAAGTTTCCATCAAAAGCAATAAGAGCAAAACCATTTCCGACACCTGGATCATCGTCCCAAAAATACTCCGCTTGAACAACTTTAACTTCTAAATTGGTGTTGTTGTTGGGTACTAATCGAAAAACTTTTCTAAACACCGGACTCCAAAGATTGTCTTGTGCTCTTACACGTACATTCAGCACATGATCGCCTACTGTTGGAAGTGTGGCATTATTGGTAAACACTGTTTCAAAAGCTTGATTAAAGTTACTATCAAATGCTAAGAGCGGCAAACCATTTCCGGCTCCGGGATCATCATTCCAAAAGTACTCTGCTTGACTAATGCTTACTCCTAAGTTAGTATTCGTATTGGCTGATACCCGGAATGCTTTTCTAAAAGCAGGACTCCAACTCCCATCACTTCCTTTTACTCTAACGTGCAAAACATGATCTCCTACTGTTGGCAAAGTAGCGTTATTAGAGAAAACCGTCTCAAAAGCTTGGTTGAAATTACCATCGAAAGCCAACAAAGCTAATCCATTTCCGTCTCCGGGATCGTTATCCCAAAAATACTCGGCTTGGATAATCTTTACTTCTAAATTGGTGTTGGTGGAAGAGGAAACCCTGAAAACCTTTCTAAAAGCAGGTCCCCATGTTCCATCTTGTCCTTTAACCCTAACGTGAAGCACATGATTTCCTACCGGAGGTAAAGTGGCATTATTGCTAAACACCGTTTCAAGAGCTTGATTGAAATTGCCATCAAAAGTGGTTAGAGCAATACCATTTCCCGGTCCCGGATCCGTATCCCAAAAGTATTCGGCCTGCTGTATTTGTTGGCCAAACATTAAATGGGATAAGAAAAAAATTAATAAAACTATTATTCTATGCATATCAATTTTATTAACGGTCAAATCCTTCTGCTCTAATTTGCAACGGAGCACCGGTTGTGGTAATACCAAAAGGAACATCTAACCAAAACACTCGTGAACTACCGGTGATTGGGAAAAAATTATCTAACGAATAGCTACCTCCAAAACAACCGGCATCCCCTGGAGATAAATCCAAATCATAGAATTCAAAACTTGGGTCAGCACCGTTTAAAGCTGGTGTCGGAAGAATGAGTTGTCCGGTATTTTGATTAACATTTGAACTCATAATAACAGTATCTGTAGATGATAAAGCAGGATATGAAGCTTGATTATTTCTGATGTAATTGTAAGAACTTGAATTACCTACAGATACAAGTAATACATCAGGTCCCCAAGAACCGGTAGTTGAAGAGCCTTCAAAAATATTATTTTTTATAATCGCAGGTGAGCTCAAACTCAAGTATCGAGCTCTTCCAACACTAAAACTAGAGAATGGCGTTATAACTGTATTATTAATAATACTAAGTTTTGTAGATGTACTAGAAAAAGAATAACGTATGGAATGGGTATCAGCATTTGTATTTACTGATAACCTACGAATAAAATTATTGTGTATGTTCAAAAAAATGTCTGATGTGTTTGTAGACCATAATCTTGGAAAAATATTTCCAATGATATTCATAACATCATTAGTTATTGAAGTTGAATTACTAATAGTGATTAGAGAAGATTCATTATTCAACTGATTTCCAATAATTCTACCATGAGATATGCTTATAGAACCACTATCTAACACATTTGAAACCACACTAACATAATATTGATTATTAAAATCAATATTGCCACCATCAAGTCGACACCCCAAAATATTCACATTGGTTCTCCAGCCTGCTGATGAACCGCTAATGCTTCCAGATACTAGTTGAGCCCCAATAATAGTAACCGTTCTGTTATTTAAAGCAGTGATAACGATATTTCCTTGAATGCGATAACGAATGCCGTCAGTGGCCGATACCAGTTCCAAACTTTTATCGATGGTGATGTTTTCTATGTATGGGCTGTCACCTATTTTTGGGTGCACAATAATTCTGTCACCATTTACAGAGGCTGTAATGGCTGCCGAAATAGTACTAAAGGTACCACTAGGTCCGTTTTCTTGAACAATTCGATCTACTGCATAAGACATTTGACATAAACAAGCCAATGCTAGGGATAAAAGTAATTTTGTTGTTTTCATTTTTTTTTTATTGTTAATTTAAAGCGTAAAATTAATGAGGGTTTAAGCATAAAAAAATACCTGATGACAGGTATTTATATTCAAAAAAGTTAGCATTTTTCAGGAATTATTTAGCAGTTTATTTTTCTAACTTACACTCTTCTAATACACTTCACTTTTCATCTTGAATTTGCTCAATTAAACTTATCGAATCAAAACTTATTTTTGATGGGAACTTATAATTTTGAAGTAAATTATATTTTTCATCTGTACTAGAAGTATTTTTGGGATGTTATATAGTAATATGAGACTCATGAACTCTTGGTTGCTTTATTTCTCCTTTCAGAATCTTTAAGCTAAGTTTATAAAACTTACTCTCGTTTTTACAATAAACTCTTTTACCATTTTAGGTTTTACTTTAATAAAGTAATCATTTCGCTTTTGGAGATAATAAGTGCTCGAAAATATAAGTTCTGTTTTATTTTAGATTTACGATTTTACCAAGTTTTAAAATGATTATAATATTGAATTCAGGTTGTAAAAACTATTTAAACTTAAAGGAATTACTTCTGCATTAGAAAATGTTATAACCATAGTAAATGTTAGGAATTGTTCTATAAGATTTTGTTGATTTTAAAACCAATCACCTTGAAGATTTAAGACAAAAATAATTTCTCAAACAACATTGATTGATTTGGCATTGTAATAATCATCCAAATAGAATGTAATTAATTAATGTACAAAACCCTCCTTCTTTTAAAAGAATTTCACTTTTTCTTAGTATTTCTCGAATTGTATGTTTTTCAAACAGTTTTTTCATCTACTGAACTACTTTTTTTATCTTTTTAATAAATTATTAAATCCTGATGATATAAATCAGTCGCTTGCTAACATCAGGATTCTTCTTAATTATTACTTCCATAAATCTTCATTAAAACAGTCTTTACTAGTTCAATTAGATAGCCGTATCATTTTTCTTTTAATAATTCGGAATATAGCTCAATCAAATTGTTTTCAGGGTCTCTGAAATGGACTACTCTAATTCCCCAAGCGGTCATGTCTTTTGGTTCGGTTAAGAATTTCACTCCTTTGCTATATAATAAGTTGTAAGTATCATCCACATTATCCACTTGTAAAATGATTGCCACTTTATCCTGTGAAATCTCACTAATACTCGCATGTGCATTATTGATGGCATTACTCATAAGTTCAGCTTTAAATAATGCCAAACCAGATAGATTACCAATATTGAAACTTGCATAATTTTCGCCAAGTTTCCCCCAAGAACATTCTAAGCCGAGAATGTTGTAATAAAAAGTGAAGCACTTATCAAAGTCGTTCACTAAAAGTCTGATGTTACTGAATTTCATTTTTTTTGTTGTTTAGTATGACTAGCAAATCTAATCATTGGACATCGTAGAAAATTGTAAAAATCGGTCGTTTTTATTCTCAAATAATTCAGATGGAATTTTCCCTGTATGCTTTTTAAGTCATTTATAAAATGGGATTGGTCAAAATAATTTTGTTCAGGAAACAATTGACCTTTTTTGAGATGCATATAGGAAGCAGAAAGTTTTAAAATCTTACAATATGATTTTAATGAAATACCGAATCTTTTTTTAAAATAGCGATTGATTTGACGGGATGTCCAAAAAAGTTGTTGTAAATATTGTTCAATTGTTTGTTGGCCTTTAGTTTCGTACAACAAGTTGAATAGAAGTTGCTTTCTCATGTCAATACCTTTTTGACTACCTAAGATGGAGAGCATTATTTTATCCAATTTTTCTGTTGTAATTTTCAATTGACTAAATGAAATTTTGTCTAACTGCCAAAAGTCATTTTCTTTTAGCTCTTCACTATCACAAAGTGTTGAAATGCTTTGTTGTAAAATATAATCTATGGCCAATAATTTAAATCGTATTCCAAAAAGTTGTTGATTCGGCTTAATAGAAACGTCCACTTGTTTGGTCCAAATTCCGGTTAGCGAAATTTCATTTTGTTGGTATTTGTCAAATGAAATGATGAGATCATAACTACCGTCTGGCAAAATTGTATAGTCGAGTTTCTTCTTTGTGGTATTATCAAACCACCAATACTTATTAACGAAGTCAGTTAATAATTTGTTAGGAAGATATTCTTTATAAATCATTTATTGCAAATTTACCATTATTGATTTTACGATTACGAAATACAATTAAATTATAAATTACTTTTTAAATCAAAAACTTGTAATCACCTGTTTCTGTTTAACAAAGACTAAAATAGCAAACGGTTTAAGTATTGGTGATGGTGTGCATTTGAAAAAAGTCAACCCAACGTTTGCACAAAAGTTCAATAGAATATCAAATGTTGAGTTTATAACTTTAAACACCACTATTGACAATACGATGTTAGCGAGTCGTTGTTTTTAAACTTTGTCCACCATATATGATTAACCAAATAGCAAATGTAATTTCCCAAAGTCCAGTGGGTACAAGAAGATACATACTCCATTTTTTTCCAAAAAACTCCATTAAAAAGCCAAAGGCAAAAATAGCATAGCCCACTGCTCCCCATATCGCTAACCAAGGTGGTGAGATTTTGTGTTTGAGTAGTGTCAAACACATTGGAATACTACCAAGTCCTAAGACCAACATTGCAAGAAAATATCCTAAATCGTCTGAAAAAATTCCTTTAAGGAATAATTTTAAAACAAGACTTGCAAGTGCTAATGCTTCAAATACTCTCGTATAAAGGTAAATACTACCAACTAACGAATTGTATTGGTTAAGTGTTTTTCTGAATAAAATTCCGATAAAGAGAACCATTACTGAGTTAACAATAATTAGTAATGCACCAAAATATTTTTCTACGTTGTCGGTACTTTCGAATAGATGCCGTCCAAAACCATAGGCTAAAAAAGCTAATAGAACAAAAGACCCAATGGTTCGGGCTTTAAAAATTTGGGTCGTATTGCTTATATATTTCATTTTTTTATATGTTTTGTAAAGATTAAATGTTTTTTGAATGTCCTCTTACAATGCAAGCAAACATGAAATTACCAAAAACTCAAAACTAAACATTAGCTTGACATTATTTATTATTTTGTTTTATGATTTTCCATTTTATCAGTCCACCTACTAAATACAAAAGCCCTACAAAAATAGCAATTAGTGAGTAGGTATTTTCTAATAATGGACTAGCTTTTTGCCATCCTATATCAATAATAAGTTCCCCTATACCACGAATCAAATAAATCCCTCCAATAAAAAATACCATTGGTTTTAAAAATGGCAGTTTTTTATACTTGTTATCAGCCGAGAGTCCATATAAACCCATTATATAAAATAAAATTCCTACTACTACCGTAATAAAATATGGGTAGAGAGGATGTATGTCTCGTTTAGCGAGAGCCATTCCCTCCGCTATACCAACAACTTCAAACATTTTTTCAGCCCAAAGCAATCCAACAATATGTAAGATTGCAAATAAAATATTCAAGTACCCACCAAGTTTAAGCATAAGTTTAATTAATTAGTTTCTAAGTAAATAAATCTGTTAAAAGTAATATCATTTGTCCTTATTAAAAATAATTTTTCATATACTGTTTTGAAATGACTATTGTCAAAGACGAATCTGCTACATATTCTAAATAATATATTATCACCTCTTGTTTCGACTTACAATTTTCATAAAAGATATAAATTTAAAATCATATTAATTCGGTTTAAATTTTTTTAATTATTAAACTTTAAGGTAAAATT
>NZ_DAIOUN010000025.1:0-31678 GCF_036759525.1 Flavobacterium sp.
TGAATTTACACGATTTTTCTTTTTACAAATTCAATTAAAGTATTAAAATTTTCAGAACCTATTTCAATTTCACCGATTACATATGATGAGTTATTTCCAAGGCCAAGGTCAAGAAACAAGTTCTTGTCAATTATTCTGGTACTTTTGAATGCTTTCCATTTTATTTTTGCTTCATATTTATAGTCTTTATAACTAAAATAGTCATCATTAAATTCCAAAACAGAATTTTCATTCGCTACAATTTGTCCGTTTTTTTCTTTTTCTACCAATTCAAAAAATGCTTTCTTACTTTTTTTGTAATATGCATAATAGTCATAGAAGTTAATTGAATAATGAATACCGATTGCCATGAATAAAAATCCAAGATTGTTTTCTCCATAGATTATTAATCCTCCTAGTATAATCATAGGAACTGCCCAAAACAATCTGTTTCTATTATTTTTCAGATTTTTATTCCAAGCAGTATTGAAATTCAGCGTCATTTGCTCTGTATAAATTTGGGAATTAAAAGGTATTTCAAATTTCATTTCTAAGTTCGTTTTTTAATTTGTTTAGAACTGTTGCAGAGCATTTCATAGGCTATTTGTGCTGAACACTTTGCGTAGCGGGGTTATTAATGATACCACGAAGTCGGGAGACTTCGCGGAGCGGGTTGCTATCGGGGTTTGCCGAGCGGGACATTTCATAGGCAATTTGTGCTGAACACTTTGCTTAGCGTGAATTTATAAAATAGTTATTTTTTCTTTTTCTTTGCTAAATCAACAAAATTAATAGGAGGCAGAAGTATCGGTTGTATTCCTGCTTTCATGGAAGTATTGGATAAGTGTTCTCGAATGAAAGGAAATATAATTGCAGGTGCATTTATATTACCAAAATCATCAAGTGATATATTAGTATTTTTGGTAAATTCAAAGTTACCAGCCATTTTTATTTCAGATGAAATAACAATTTCTTTTTCTATTGATGTATTAAATTTTAAGGTTAAGGTAACGCCTAAAATATTTTCATTGATTGAATTTTGAATATCAATATCAATATTATTTTTTAAATTTTTATTAGAAAAATCAATATGGATAGCTCTTTTAAAAGAACTTTCAACTAATACGATATTAAGTAATTTGAATGAATTTTTTTCCATAATAAACATTACGCAGCTAAAGCATAAGAATATTCATTTATTTGCTCCAAAATTGAAGATTCTTCAGTTATTGGTTTAATACAAACTTTATTGTTAAACGATTTTAGGATATCTGAAAGTGAATTGTAATTGCCAACAATTTCCTCAACAGATTTTGTTAAAGTTAAATTAAAATCTAATTCAATTTCATTTGACCATAAGTCAGAGTTCCATTCTAAATAATTCTGAATAAATAAACTACCTTCAATTTCATAAATTGGTTTGTCAATGTCAATTAGACAATCATCAGTTACAAAAACTATTTCATCAAAAGGGTATTTCTCAATGAATTCAATTATTAATTCAGTTTCAAATTTTTGATATTCTAAATTACTCTCAAAATCTTTTTTTGGAATAACTTTGATGTAATTGGAATTAGAATAATTGTCAATTTGATAAGAAACTTTAAGACTTGGAAAAACTGAAACTAAATCATTAATTTTTTCAATGATATAATCTTTAACTTTCATACTGTAAATTTTTCTTCTAGCAATTTAGTGATATTTCTGGACAAATCTAAACCATTTTTTGCTTTTTGCTCTAAAATTAATAAATTTTTATAATCAGCTTTTATTCTTAAGCTTTTTAATTGACCAAAAAAATTATTAAAATCTCTAACTAACATGAAATCTCTAACAAATAATTCTCTAGTAATTGCTGCTTTTAACCAATTGTGAAATCCACCCTCATCTAATGCCCCTTGTTTTGATTCAGCTTCAATTTCAGTCTCAGACAATTTTATATCATGTAATAAAATATGAAGCATTAGTTGTATATTGCTGTAATATGCACAATGAACACTTGATGAAAAATTAGAATTTTGAATTAATAATTTAGCACTTTTTTGATTTTCTTTCGATTTCTTTTTCCATTCACTCATACAAATTACAAATTTTATACAACAATGATACAATTTTTTAATCTTTATTTTTTATTTGAAAATGTTACACCATTTCACATAGTTCTCTAATAACTATCAGGTTATACAAATTTTTTAAGTAATTACCTAACATCAAAGTTAACAATTTAATTGTAAAGAATTTTGGTATTTGCATTCACCAACCCAAATCTAAAAAATTAATTTAACATTTCCTACAAACCCTATCTTTTTCCTTAACTGTTTTCTACTATGTTAATCTCCTCCTCACTCAACCCATACAACCCATACACCATCCAATCAATCTCCCGCTCTAATGCACTCGTGTCCGCCAAAGGAATATTTAATTTAATGTTACTATCTAATTCATTTTAGCTACCCCGTCATGATTTTGTAATTATTCACATCTTCTAATAATTTTTTATGAAGTTGATTTTTTTCATCCAATTTAGAAGCTTCAATTATAGTTAAATAATCTCCTTTCATATAAGAATAATAAGTGTTGCCAAAAACATCATCGTAAGTGGCACAAATTGAATTTAAAGGTTTGTCAATAATAGTTCTGTTATAGTCTTTTTTGAATGAATGAAGAATATATCCAACATTCCAATTACCTTGTTTGTTGGTACTTAACTTAAGCTTTACATTCAAAGCCACAGCATTGCCAATATTTTCTATTTGATACTCGCTATTTCCTTCATTTCTTCTAAAACTAATAACGGGTCTATTTAAACTTATTTGTAGCTGTTGATTTTTGGAATTATTTCTATCGTTAAATTCATTTATTTTAAATGTTAATATTATAAAAACAAATAAATTGGCAATGGAAACAAACAGGCCAAAATACACCGAAAAGTTAGCCCAATCCGATAAACTTTTGCTCAAATCTTTTTCATAAAAATGACTTGAATAAACTAAAATAGGCACTATTAAAAATAGTATTAAAATAAATGCCATTGTAATATATGTTTGTTTTTCATCAATAAAACGTGCCAGTTTTTTCATATAATTGATTTACGATTCTTCCACGATTTTGATATCCTCCTCACTTAACCCATACAACCCATACACCATAAAATCAATCTCCCGCTCTAATGCACTCAATTCCATAGTAAGGATTCTCATTTTTCTGATTAAGTTTCAATTATTTTTCGATGAAATGATGGTTCTATTTTTAAATTTTCAGTTTAAACTTCACAACACACACTCAAAAACCCCAATAACCTTTAAACTACTCAACTCATCTTCTTCAAGAATAATATCCTCATAGTCTAAGTTAAAGGAAAGCGGTTTTAAAACAATGGACTCATGACTCCATAATTCACCAACTGTTTTTTTCTTACTTCTATATTCTTTTACGGTATAGCCTGAACCAAAATCGGAATCCTGAATATGGTGATGCTCTACCAAAACAATTTTACCATCCCGGGATCCGCCGGAATATTTTTTAAACAAACAAATTGACCCATTAGGTATAATTTTATTCATTGATTCTCCTACAATTTTACAAGCAAATAAATCAGATGAAGGTTTGTATCGTTCCGGCAATACAATCCATTCACAATCTTCTGCTATTTGCAATTCACTAAATTGGCCTGCAGCAACTTTTATATCCACCAAAGGAATAGAATTTACATAAGGAATAACTTCATTTTGAGGTAAAAATTGAACTTTTTTTATCACCTTATTCATAGGAATAAACTGAGAAAGATAGGCTCTTAAGTTTTTATCACAAGCATAAACATAAGTCCCTTTAATTCCTCTCAATAAGATGGTTTTGTAGATATTGAGGATAAAATCTTTTAATTCCTCAGGGTCATTAATAGACTGTTTTCCGTTTTTGTCAAAATAATTTTCTTTGAGGATAACTATTTCATTTTTTACAGGTTCATAAGTGATTTCATTTCCAAAGATGATTCCTGAGTAATTCAAATCATACCCTTGAGTTGTGTGAATACACCCAACCTCATTAACTGAGTTCGGTGAGTTTACCCAATCATTTGCCACACTATTCCATTGCAATTCTATATTATCAATTTTTATGTCATAGAGGTTTTTGTTTTTGTTTGAAATCCATGGCCAAGAATATCCGGCTACCAAACGTGAAAGACCATTTTCTTTGTCACGTAATTTGATTTCATTTACGAGTTCCTCTATAGAATCAAAAAGGAGAAATTCATATTCCTTAGAAGTAAAAATTTTTGACGTCGAGTCTAGTCTACAATTGAGAAGATCATCTATATATTGAACGTAATCATTCCCACCACGAACTCTAAATTGAGATTTTAAATGTTCTATTTTTGTGAAAGGACTCGCTTTCAGTTTATCAAAATCTTCTTTTTTGGTATCAGAGGGTTTTATCGATTGATTCTCATCATAAAATAGAACACAAGATTCAGATTGTTTGACAATCCAATCCAATTCACTGCAACTCATTTTATCCAAACCTAATTTAGCACAAGCAATATCAAAAGCACCATAATAGGCCCCTAAATTAATACGACGTCTTAATCTATGGGATTCATCAACAACAAGAATATCATAAGTAGTATTTGAAACTTCTGCAGGACCAATTACCATGTTGGCATTTAATCCTTTTATGTTTTTAAATACTTTTTTTAGAGTATTTCTAAAAGAGGACATCGGTACAACTAATGCCATTTTAGGGGAAGGATATTTTTCTTTTAAATCATGAACAATTTGCATGAATTCAAATTCATCTGTGCCAAACTCTTCAAAATTAAAATCATCATTACTAGTATTTAATAACTTAAATAAAAATATAGCCAGAATTGTTTTCCCAGTGCCTGCACCTCCTTCAACTATAATATTTTTATAGGTATTGTCTAATAAGTTATTCATAATAACCATCAGTCCGCTTTTTTGTTCAGAACTTAAGGTTTTGTATGGTGAATACTTGAATAAATCGGAATTATCAATGTAATCAATAGGATGTTTGGCTATACCAACGGCTCTCAGATTATCCCATATGGATTTAAAAATATCCCAGTAAATTTCTTTCTTTTGATAGTAGTTATGATTCGCCAAACCAATGTTACCGTTAATCAATTTAAATTGACCATCACCGGAAATATACTTGATAAGATTTGATTCTATGTCAAGTGTAGCCGATTTATTAAACTTTTCACTGGTTATGAGTTGAATCGTTGTGAGTTTATTTTTGGAATTATTTTTTAAATGCGTAGAAATTCTGGAAAACACATCACTTGTTTCGCCCACATAGGCCTCCATAATTTTATCGTCACTCAATAAATAAACTACAGGCCAAAGATCTTTAGCATAATGTATATTTTGAAATTCAGTAAAAATATTGGAGTTAAAATCAAAACTTCTTACTTCAAATGTATTCTTTAAACTCATAGTTCATTATACTTTTTGGCAGTCCCTTTAGCTTTGTCAACGGGATATTTCTCACCATTTTTTTTGATTTTATCTAAAACAATTTGTTTCACATCAAAACCATATTTATTAGCCAATAAAAAAGAAAAGGCAAACACATCAGCTAATTCCTCTTTTACTTTTTCAGGATTTCCATCCTCTGCATTCTTCCAAAGAAAAAGTTCCAACAATTCGCCTGCTTCAATATTTATGGCCAAAGCCAAATCTTTAGGATTGTGAAATTGCTCCCAATCTCTTTCGTTTCGGAATTTAACCAATACATCAATTATTTCTTCAATATCATTCATAGCCCTTATTTTTGAATTACCTATTCTCAAACTTACAAAAATTAACCTATTATTATTTTGTAAACAATAAGTAATTATAAACAAAAAAAGTGAATTAAATCAGCTACTTTTTACGGATTTCCGCACTCAAAAAAATTCAAAGGATTTCACCCACCACCTGGTAGGTTTTTGTTTTTTAATTGTTAATTAATCAGTATTAATTTTTCATTTATATTATTGCAAACTTTTAAGACACAACTTTATCATAATTGTTTTAATTTTTTATAATTGTCTTTAGCACCTTTTGTAAGGTTGTAAGTCAGCGACGCAAAATAACCCACCTTATATTTAGTGGTTATGTAATCATTAATATCGCTGCTTCCGCTTGGTAATAAATCATTTGGATTGTATCCTCCTCTAAGGGTGCCAACATCTCTAAAAGTAGGGCCAAAAGACAGAAACATTCGCTCAAACTTTCCGAAAAGAATTGTTGGGCCTGCAAAAAAATTGCTTAGTTGAACTTTTCCGTCAACAACATCAATCCCTAAGCCAGCACTTCCCCCAAAAGTAACATAACCCGTTTTTCTATAACTCATGGTAACCAACCCAATTAAAGATGGTACAACTAGATTTTCAGATTTTCTTAGAATTCTTGTCTCTCGTTCGTTGGTTTCATAATTCAAAACAGACCCTAATTCATACACTGGTGTATCAGAAAAGTAACTGGCGGCTAATCCGATACTAAAATCAATACGTGTTCCTCCGTAGGTAAATTCACGATGTCTAAATTTTTTATCATTTGAAATCACCGCACCATTTTCATTGTGCTTTTTTATTGAAATATCAAAAATAGCTACATCATTTAAAGGTTGAATAGGAGCAGATTCTACAGTATAAGCATCATCATTTTCAAGAAAAACTAATAAGTGGTCTATTTTTTCCATTAGAGATTGAACATTTAAAGAGCCTACTTCTTTGTTATATCGCTCTGCCAATTGCTTTAAATGATCAACTTGCGAATATAGTTTCACTTTACCACCAAAGGTGAAATAATCTGACAAATAGGGATTGTAATAGATGTGATTGTATTGAGAAATTAATTCATCAAAATTAGATTTGAAATTAATCAGCACTTCTCTTTGCAATAAAATCTTCTTAGCAATTGGGTAAATGGTATTTTTGTGTTCTAGTAAATAAACATTTTTAGACAAATTTGGAATGTTTGCAATAGTTTTTATTTGTATATAACCATTGTGTAAATTCAAAATAGCAATATAGGAATCTTTAAGTTTTCTGAATGTTTCTTGTAATGCTTGATTGTCTAAATTATACTTCCTTATGGCTTCATTGGTAACTAAATCAGACTTTAATTTGATGTCTCTTTTCAATGCAATAATAGAAGTTTCTAACTGCTGTATTTCTTCTGTTTTTGATTTTTTTTCTATTTTCAATTTATCAATTGTTGTTTCAAAATATGAAATCATTTCATTAATATTGGAATCATCTGTATCATTTTTTTTGATATCCAAAGCTTTTTTTTCTTTAGTTAGTTTTTCTATTTCTTGAATATAAAAAGCTTCATCTATTCTAAAAAATTGTAAATCTGATTCCAGCTTATTTTTTTTAGCATCTAATTCGTTGATTTCGGGAATTAATGTTATGAGATTTGAAAAATCATTTTTAAAAGAAATAATTTTATCATTTTTTACATCCTCCTTGGCTATCAAATCGGTCAATCCAAAATTATTTGAAGTAAAAATTACATTGGTAGATTTAGTTTTCCAATCTGAAGATATCCCTTCTTCCTTACTTTTACTATCTATTGAAATTGGTAGTTCAGAAATAAATGTTTCCGCCAATATAGAGTCTTTAGAGCTGATTTTAACCTCGTAAGCCAATCGATTAATATTTTTTATTCGAAAAATTACAGGAGTGTTAACTTTTAATTGCAGATTGTTTTTTTCATATAACCCGGTTTTAAAATCATAAACAATCTCATAATTATTGGTACGAGTTGTATCAACATTATTGTTAACTGCCCACTTGTGCAAATCACTAGTAGAATTCGATTTACCATTCGATGAGTTTTTATTTGAGAGATTCAAAACCTTACAACCAACTAATTGAAGGGCTAATAAAAATAGTACTGTTTTTTTCATGACTTTTTTTTAAATTATTGTATTAATTGAGAATAAATCTTGTAAGCATAAAAGATATTAAGCTATATATGATATATCTTTATGAGAAATCATTTCAAAATAATTAAAGGGATTTTTTTCAGGAACCTGTTTTTGGAAAAACGAATATACAAATAATTGTCTCAAAATCAAATATATATGCTAAATTTATTTTTATAGAATAACAAAAGTTTTTATCATAACAATATCGGTTAAGCAATTTAGGTATTCTTAAAAAAGCAATAAAAAACAACTATTTTAACGATAATATGTAAGAGAACATTGTGCTCCAAATTACCAAAAACTAAAAAAATCAAAGAAATAAAAGAATACAATAGTCCCTACTTAGGCAAAACAAAATCAGGTTAATCAAAAACTAAGAAAACCAAAAAAATCAACCTTCGTCATCCACCAACCAAAAACCGAAAACCCCGAATAGAAAACAGACAACCGACACCCTCAACTGCCCATCCAAACTTCCACCAACCAACAACCACCAACCACCAACCACAAAAAAAATCCTCCCAAGACCAAAATCTCAAGAGGATTACAAAAACAACCGCTTCAGTATTACACAACTTCCAAAATATGCAATACGTTATGGGCATGGTTTTTTAACGGATACTGTTCTCCATTAATTTCTTGAAAAAATTCAATCAAGATAAAGAACAATCGCGTTTCGGTTACCGTAGGCAGGGCCGCTGGCGTCAAAGTAATAGTTTGCGGGATACTCCCAATAGCAAAATTTTCTTTGTTGCTGTAGTGTGTTTCATAAACACGATTCGCAAAATCAATACCCACAACGGCACTACTCAAACTGGCATGCGTTGTCCCTTCGGGTAACCCCAAGTGAAACTCACTTTGAAAATCGGTTACGGTAAAAACGCCGGTCACCGTATCCAACGAATAAGGGGTTCTGAAAAGAGTCCGAAAAGCCGCATTTTGATTAAAATCAAAACCTTTCAACAAGGCCTTACCCGCAACAGTACCAATACCTATGGGAACTTTTCGCTCACCACGTCTGGAAACCCCATCCAGATTCTTAATCCGGCTCATCACTCCGTTAAGTCGGCTACTCACACGGTAGTCTTTGGCCAACCGCAAGAGCGGACTTACCGATTGTCGCAACAACTGTCCCATTTGAGAGTTGTGCTTAAATTCTGCCCCGTTTTCTCGCGTTCGCTGAAAAGCAGGATCATTTTTAATGCGTTGTTTAGAAACGCCTCCCTTGGCTCTGATTAAGAGCCCGTCTTTGGACTTGTAAAAGGTCATCCCTTTCATAGTGCCAAAAATTTCAAAAATTCCTTCGAACTTTGCCATAATAAATAAATTTAAAAAATTAATAATGAGCCAAAACTAAAACAGCTAAAAAGGCTACACAAAGGTTGGGTTCACACAAGGTATTGTATTGCAAATAGTTACATAATAGTTCGCAAAACTGTAACCTCGTGCAGAAAGTGACAGAACAAGGCAAAAAAATGCAGAATAGTGCAGTGAGCTAAAGCAAAAATGAAGCAGAGATACGTAAGGGATACGTAAGGGATAAAGAAGGGATAGTGTAGGGTGAATGTAGCCGGGAAGGAGAAAATTGAAAGGAAGTTGAGTCGTGTAGGAAAATTGGTAAAGTAAAATATTTGTAGTATTTTTATATCACTTTTAAAGAAACATCCAATGGAAAATCAAAATCTGTTAATGAATCCAAACTATCGAAATCAAGCCATAAAAGAATTCAATGGGAATAATTTTCCAGATATTCCAAACCACAGAGAAGCGTTTGTCAAATTCACATTAGAAAAATTGAAACATTGGATTATCATAGAGTACTTCGATTATTTTGAAGGGGAGTACATCCCGAATGTGCTCAACAGTGTAGATAGTTTTATAAAAAGGGGGACATCAATTCGCTCCAACAAAGAATATGTTCCGGTTACAATAGGTAATTTTGAAAGTGATCTTTCCAATGAAATGAAGTACCTCACAATTACCAAAGATTCACCACCTCATTTAAAAGGAAAAATGGAGGCCTATAAAAAGTTTTTGATAGAAGTAGAAAGGAACTTTACTCAGGTTGATGCTCTAAATTTTGATTGTCAAATTGAAGGTTTTGAAAGTACCGTTTTTGAACAATTAATCAATAAAATGACCAAAAAGGTATTGGATATCAATCTGATTTATGATGACATATACCATGCATTGAATACCGCAGATAAATCGTATCGAATAGCACTCTTAAGTTTTGATAAAAACTATTATTTTAAAAATTATAAAAACAATGAAAGTAATTTTTTCATTCTTCCCAAATATGCAAATCCAATCGAATTAAAAGAGTTTCCAAAAGAGCGATTGCAATTCCATAAAGCAATAAAAACCATGATCAACAAGCTTCTGGATATACGCAAAACCGCCTTAAATTGGGAAGAAACCCCGGAAGAATACAAATGCATTGAGGAATTCGCTCAAGAATTAACCCAATATAGGGCAGTTGAATCCCAACCCAAAGAAATACCGGAACCCATATACAACACCAAACAAAACCAAGAAGACTATCCCAAACATATTTTTTTGAACCCAAAAGCATTTTTGCTGTTTGAAGAGTTAAACGAAAGATTAGAATCAATAGCTCAAGTTAGCTTCTTATACAGAATGATGGCTGAAAAAGATAATCTTATCGTGGTAAAAGACACGCCATTTAGAAGTTGGTACAATAACAACAACTATAAAATGAAACTGTTAAATACAACCAAAACACTAGAACAAGCTACAAATAAAGATCGAGAATTGTGGTACAACAAAGTCAAAGAATTGATTTACAACAGGTAACAAAAACGGAGCGTAAATTCTCCAAGGTTGGTGCGTAAACTCTTCAAATAAAAATCGGAACATAAACAAGTCCTAAATAAATTTGTCCCATAACCTGAAATACCCTAATGCGATGGAAAGGACTATAGCTCGACAAGTAATTACGGCACGTGACATCCAATTGTTTTTTGGAAAAGGCCAAAGAATGAGTTATAAAATGATAGCCGAGATGAGAAAACATTTTGATAAAGAAAAACACCAACCCGTTACCATAGAGGAATTCTGCACGTATTTCAAAGTTAAAAGAGAAGAGGTATACCAGGCAATCCTGATGGGCAATAAACCCCAAATACAATCAAAATAAAAAACCCATTTTACTTTCTCATATAATAATTTTACAAATGCCGGCTATTGGCTCTTTGTAATATAAACATCAGTTCAAGAGGTTAAACAAATTTCTTTCAACTAATACAGACAATCAGACCAATTCTAATAGAACCTAAATTTTACATTTCTAATACTTTAAGGATTATTCTAAAACTAAAAAAGCCAATCTAAAAGATTGGCTTAGTTCATTACAAGGTAAAAATATATCTTAGATAACGTTTACATTCACTGCATTGAGTCCTTTTTGTCCATTCTCTACAGAATAAGAGACGGTGTCATTCTCACGAACTGATTCGTTAAGACCACTTGCGTGTACAAACACATCTTGTCCCCCATCTTTAGGAGTGATGAATCCGAAGCCTTTGGCTTCATTGAAAAATTTAATGGTTCCTTCGTTCATAATAAGTATTGTATTAATAAAGGCCAAAGATACAACTAAATTATTGATTTTTTAATAAAAAACTATTTATTTTAAAAAGTTATTAAAATTTAATGGCAAATAATTAATTTTTTTCAACAAAAAAAGGATAGAAGTTTATTTTTTTCATTGGTTCCCAGCTCCTGGTAAAGCTTACATTTAACCCGAAACCCTTGTGTGAATCACTCTTTAATTCATCTAGGCAACGGCCTAAAATTTTTGGGGGAACCCGTTACCAAATGGCCATTACTTTACTACATTTACGGCAAAAAAAGCTATGCTGGTTTGGGTCTTATTTATTGCGGCTATTCTGTTATTTTTGGCCTTAGATTTGGGTGTTTTCAATAAAACGCCCCATATTATCAGTTCTAAAGAAGCCGGAATTTGGACCGGAATTTGGGTTACCCTGTCGTTTTTGTTTTCTGGATTAATCTACTGGCTCTATCAGGAAGGCCACATCCCCAATCCGGAAGATTACACTCCCCTTGTAGCTTCTATGAAGTTTATTACGGGCTACCTCATCGAATTATCCTTAAGCATTGACAATATTTTTGTAATTGCCGTGATTTTCTCCTCCTTTCGAATTCCGCAAAAATACCAACATCGGGTTTTGTTCTGGGGAATCCTCGGAGCAATTTTATTTCGGGGTCTCATGATTTTCTTTGGCGTTATTTTGATAAATAAATTCAGTTGGATGACCTATGTTTTTGGTCTTTTTCTCTTGTTTACAGCCGGAAAAATGCTGTTTAAAAAAGAAGAAAGCCATTTCAATCCGAAAAAATCATTTATCTACCGAAACTTGAGAAAAGTAATGCCCATAACAATGCACCTGGATCACGAGCATTTTTTTGTGCAACGAAAACACATAAGAGCCGCCACACCTTTATTTGTAGCCTTAATTGTTATAGAACTTATGGATGTTCTGTTTGCATTAGATAGTGTACCGGCTATTTTGGCTATAACCCCCGATCCGTTTTTGGTATTCAGCTCCAATATTTTTGCTATTCTAGGATTGCGTTCTATGTATTTCTTTTTGTCGCATATGCTCAACAAATTTGCTCACTTAGAATACAGTTTAATAGCCATACTGAGTTTTGTGGGAATTAAAATGCTCCTCGTTCATTTTTACAAATTTCCGGAATGGGTTTCCTTGAGTTTTATTGCCGTAGCCCTAGGAATAGGCATTCTGGTTTCTTTACGCAGTAAAGATCCGGCCTAAAACTTCAAATCATTACCTATTTACTGTCGGTATTTGATTGATCAGAATGAATAGCTCCCCCCTTTTTGTCTTTATGATGCAGAAGATGGGAGAGTTTCACTTGAGCTACTCTTTGACTTGTATAAATACTATGATGTCCGGAACTCAGGTAGGCTACTACACAAGCTAAAGCCAGATAGGTTCCGTTTTCAATCCCAAAAAGTTCCAATCCCATAACTGTGCAGGCCAAAGGCGTATTGGTAGCTCCGGCAAAAACGGCTACAAATCCCATAGCGGCCAGTAAAGCTGTGGGTAAGGGTATAATTCCGGATAAAGCACTTCCTAAAGTAGCTCCAATAAAAAAGAGTGGCGTCACTTCGCCTCCCTTGAAACCGGCACCCAAAGTAAGTACCGTAAAACCCAATTTTAAAGCAAAAACGGCAAAAGGCAACGGCTGGTCAAATGATTCCAAAATTGTGGGTAGGCCCAATCCTATGTATTTTGAAGTTCCCAGTACCCAAACCCCTACCGCTACCAAAACTCCACCCCAAAAAGGACGTAAAGGCGGATAGGCAATAATCCGGTTGAAAACATGCGTAGTTCCGTGCATCAGTTTGCTAAAAGCTGCCGCTGTCAGACCAAAAAGAATTCCCGCTCCTATACAATACACAAAAAAGACAGGTTCCCAATCGGTTTTAGCCAAAATACGATATGGCGTATGAGCCACTTGCCATAAATGAGTTACATAATTAGCCCAAATAGCTGCGGCAAAAACCGGTAAAAGCGATGGGTATCGCACCTTGCCTACTCGCACTACTTCCAAACCAAAAATAGCTCCGGCCAAAGGGGTTCCAAAAACAGAAGCAAAACCGGCAGCTACAGCAGCAGTTAAAAGAGTTTTGCGATTATCGGGATTAAGCTTTAGCCAAGGCGTAATTTGGTCACCCAGTGCTCCCGCCATTTGAACAGCCGTACCTTCACGCCCGGCAGAGCCGCCAAATAAATGCGTTAGCAAGGTTCCCAGATAAACCAAAGGAGCCATTTTAAAAGGAATTTTTTCTTTGGGAGTGTAAAGGGTATCCAGTAACAGATTGTTCCCGGCTTGCACCTCTTTTCCGTAATAATGGTAAACCAAACCTATTACCAATCCGGCCAGAGGCAAAAAAGCAAGCAATACCAAATGGTTTTCTCGAGTTTTGGTAACCCAATCCAAAGATACCAAAAACCCGGCTGAGGCCGAACCGATGACCGTGCCCAAAATCAACGTTAATACAACCCAACGCAGGATATAGAACCCGGTTGCTTTTGCAAAAGTCAAGCTCCATACCGAATGTATTCCAGACATTGCCAAAAAAGATTTTACTTTGGAAAATAGTTTCATACTCCTGATTCAAAGGTTTAATACGTCTATAAATCAGGCGTCATCAGCTCGTAGAGCGGTTGGGTTAGGAAGCACACCATTTCCTATTTGAAACACAAATATACTTATTTTTTGAAAATAGAAAATAGAGCCAACCCTTCATTCCCTTTACAAGAATGGGAATCGAGACTATTTTTTAATGGAATTAGTTCTTTTGAGCTTCTTTTTGTTTCTGTTTTTCCATTTTTTTAAAGTAGCCTCTAAACAAAAAATGGTGTTGAAGAGCTTCTAAATCTTGATTCAATTTTATTCCGGCTTGGTTTAAGAGTATCATGGTAGAATCTATTTGTTGAACCAATTTGGGATTGTTTGACAAATAATTCAATGCCCCTTGCCCTTCTTTTACATTTAAAATCGTTTGATCCAGATGGGTCACAGCCCCAGAAATATCTTTACTTGATTGATGCAATGTTTGGACCATTTTCTTGATTTGTCCCGCCACTGCTGTATCTTTCAAAACCCCTACCACATTATCTTTTCGATCTAAACTCACCAGCATCGCATTCAATTTTTCAACCGTTTGCTGGGTTCCCGCTGTAGTTTTTCGAATTTGCTGTAGGGAGACTTTTAAATCTTGGGCCATTAGACTATCGTTCAACAAGGCCCCTACTGTACCGGTTCCTTCATTGATTTTCTTCGTAATCTTCAATAAATCAGCGGTGAGCAAAGCTGCATTTTCATTGGTTACATTTAAAGTTTCCAAAATGGCATCGGTCCCAATCCGACTGTAGGTTTGAATGTAATCTCCCGATTGTATGGGTTGCCCCCCTTTTTTTCCGGGTATGATATTGATTACTCGGTTGCCCACCAAACCGTCTGAAGTTATGGAAGCAATGGCATCGGTTTTGATATGTTGGGCTATCTTGGTTTGTATGGCAAGGGTCACTTCGATTACGGAGTCGTTGGCCATTTCAATGGCTTTAACCGTACCAATATCGATTCCGGAATACCGCACGTTGTTTCCAATTTGCAATCCGTTTACATTGGAAAAGGTTGCTTTTATCAGGATATTATTACCAAACATACTTTGCTTGTTCCCTATGAGGTAAATGGCTAGTACAAAAAGAGCCAATCCGACTAGAACAAACATTCCGAGTTTCGTTTTTTCTTGGGTTGAATTTTCCATTTTCGTTGTTATTTAAAAAAAGCTTGAATATTGGGGTCGTTACTATTTTGCAAGGCATCAAAAGTCCCTTGGGCATAATTAACACCGTCTACCAAGAGTACCATTCGATTGGCAATAACTCGAGCACAATCTACATCGTGGGTTATTATGATAGAAGAAGTAGAATACTTTTGTTGCACCTCTTTCATTAAAGCGATAATTTCTTTGGCTGTAATGGGGTCGAGACCGGTAGTGGGTTCGTCATACAAAATAATTTTAGGTTTTAAGATAAGTGTTCGAGCTAGGGCTATTCGTCTTTTCATTCCGCCGGATAATTCACTGGGCATTAAATCCAGAGCATGAGCCAACCCTACATTTTCGAGTGCTTCCAAAACCAAAGAGGCATTATCTTTAGAATTTCCGAATTTACCTCGATGCCTACGCAAGGGAAACTCTAAATTTTCTCGAACGGACATCGAGTCGTATAGAGCACTCCCTTGAAATAAAAACCCCACTTGCGTTCGCATTTCATTCCACTCCGCTTCGTCAAAATTTTCCGTTTGTTTGCCATAAATTGCTATAGACCCGGAATCGGGAGTTTCCAACCCAATGATACATTTGATTAAAACCGATTTTCCGGAACCCGATTTTCCCATGACCACCAAATTTTCGCCCTCAAACAATTCTAAATCAAATCCTTTTAAAACCGTATGGGTTCCAAAACTTTTGACCAATTGGCTTACTTGTATAACCGGTTTTTGTGAGTTTTTCATAGTCTATTTTGTTACAAATCGTAAAACAAATCGGTTACAAATACGGCGATAAAATCGAGTACAAAGAGCAAAACCGAGGTATAGACCACCGCACTATTGGCCGCCATTCCCACGCCCACAGTTCCGCGTTTGCACGTATAGCCTTTGTAACACCCAACCAATCCGATGGCAAAGCCAAAGAAGAACGACTTAACAGTAGCCGGAATCAAATCGCCAAACTCCAAAGATTCAAACACTTGATTGAAATAGAGCATAAAGGAAACATTACCCTTAAAGTGTTCTACTAAAAACGATCCAAATACGGCTATTGCATCCCCAAATATGACCAACAAAGGCAACATTAAAGTCGCGGCTAAAATTCGGGTTACTACCAAAAACTTAAACGGATTGGTCCCCGATACTTCCATAGCATCAATTTGCTCCGTTACACGCATAGAACCCAATTCGGCTCCCATACCCGACCCCACTTTTCCGGCACAAATGAGTGCTGTAATTATAGGACCGATTTCGCGAATTATGGAAATACTTACCATAGACGGAATCCAAGAAACGGCACCAAACTCTTGTAAAGTGGGACGCGATTGTAATGTAAAAACCAATCCAATGATAAAACCCGTTAACCCCACTAACAATAAGGACTTATAACCTATTACATAACATTGTTTCACAAACTCTCTCCCTTCAAAAGCACCCCTAAAGAGTTGTATGAAAAACCTTTGGGTGAAAAAAGCCAAAGCCCCAATTTCCTCCAAAAATGAATGTAACGAAAGTTGTATCGTTTTAAGCATGGGGTTTAATTTTGCATTGACACAGTCAAAGTTACAAAAAATAACCCGCAGAAAGACTGATAGTTATCATGCCTCTTAAATTGAATTTCGAATGAGTAATCGACACGGATTTTGAAGACTCTTTTTTTTATTGTTTAAAACCATATCGGCCAAACATTTTCCCATGAATTCAAAATCGGTAGAAATTGTAGTTATCCCATTGGCAACTACTTTTTTTAATGGCGTATCATTATAGGAAATAATGCCATAATCTTGAGCAATGGTGAGATTTTGGGTTTGGGCCTGCTCTAATACTTGAACCAAATGCCTGTCGTTTGGAATAACATAAACGGTACCTTTTTCAATTTTTTCACCAGGACCGAAGTGTGAAATTACTTCGAATGGAAACGAAAACTCTGTTGCAAATTGTTCAAATCCGACAACCATTCCGTAGGGTTCTTTGAATCCCGGATAAAGCAATACCAATTTATGGAATTTCCTGAGTAAGCTTAAAGCCTCTTTCAAAGATTGATACATGTCTTGAGAGAAGTTTTGATAAATAGCCGGGTATTGATTCAATTCGGCGTGCGTTTGATCTAAAATATAAACATCGTTATCCGGTAAAACCTTTATTGCTTGGGCAGCTCCTTTGAGATGAGTGGGCATAATAATGTATTTGGTGTAAAATCCGTTACTTTCATTGATCAATTTTCGAAACCATACTTCATTAAAATGATGAAAATAAATATCAACTTGAGCTTTATTTTCTATAGCTTCAAGAAAGGACACATACAAATCTTCTTTAAAAGCGTTTAGCTCGTCAAACAAAACAAAAAAACGTTGCTCAAAACTAAATTCGGTGCTTTTAATGTAATACCCTTTTCCGGGAATGGCAAATACAATTCCTCTCTTTTTCAATTCTTCATAAGCCCATAAAACAGTATCTCTTGAGATACCAAACTCCAGACAAACTTTATTAACCGATGGCAATTGATCTCCTTTTGCAATTCGGTTTTCGGCAATTGCCATTTCAATTGAACTAACAATTTGTTTGTATTTGGGCACTCCTGATTGAGGTTGAATCACAATAATTTTCATAAGTAAAAGCTAACTGGTGGGCAAGATACAAAAACTGGTAGGTACCGGTATGATAAATTTTAATTCTTTTCTAATTTTGTTATTATATCTCCAAAATTTATATGCAAAAAAATCATTATTCTCAATTTCAATCTACTAAAAATGTAAAATCATTGGGTTGCTTACCCGAGGGACAAGAAGTATTTTGTTACACTGTAACCAATTCAAAGGGCACCTCTTTTTCTGTCCTAAACTATGGTGCAACCCTAACTTCTTTAGTCATTCCAATTTCGGATAGCCAAAAGGTAGATGTCGTATTGGGATTTGAGGATTTGGAATCGTATATGCATTCGTTTCAATTACCCAGTGCTCCGTATTTGGGAGCTGTAGTGGGGCGATATGCCGGAAGAATAAAAGAAGGAAAATTTACCTTGAACGGCAAAACCATTCATTTACCTCAAAATCATGGGGTTCATCACCTTCATGGAGGTCCAAATGGAATGAGTACTTTATGTTGGAAATTAAAGCAATTTGACCCTGAAAAATCAATCACACTATCGTGCGAATGCACCCCTGAAACAGATGGTTACCCTGGTACATTGCACGTTGCTGTTACTTATTTGCTTACCGAAAACAATGAAATTCGAGTGCGGTTTGAAGCCCAAACCGATGAAGACACCCTTTTGAATCTTACGCAACATAGCTATTTTAACTTAGACGGACATGAGCAGGCTCTTGGCAACCAATGGGTGCAAATTCACGCCTCTCAAATTTTGGAAACCGATGCTCATCAAATTCCAACCGGAAATTTTTTGACAGATTGTCCCCAACTTCCGGGAATAAACCAACTCCAAAAATGCCCAACCGCTATAGACACTACCTTTGTGTTGGATTCCGGATTTACAACTGCGGCTACCTTATATAGTGATTCCAATCGCTTGCAACTTACTGTAAGTACCAATCAACCTGCCGTGCATGTATATGTAGGAGGAAACTGTTTTGGAAAAATTCCGGGGAAAAACAACGCCAGCTACCATTCGCAAAGTGGAATTTGTTTTGAAACGCAAAACTTTCCGGACGCCCCAAATCATGCTCACTTTCCAAGTGCTGTGCTGAAAAAAGGAGAATGCTATGTCAACGAAACCCAATTTGCATTTAAATTATTATCTTAAAATACTATGAAAAAAATCGTCTTTTCTCTTATTCTCATTCCCATTCTATTGATTTTCACTCACTGTTCAGACAGTGAAAAAAGTCCGGAAGAAGAAACTCCTACAGCCACAGACCCCTTTATACGGGCTGCCGATTTATCCTTTTTACCCGAAGCCGAAAGTGCCGGTGCCCTATACAAGAACAACGGTCAAAACGAAGCCGTTCTAACTACACTAAAAAATGAAGGCTGTAATACCGTTCGTTTGCGAATTTGGAAAGATCCAAGCTCGGTTCATTCCGGATTAAACGAAGTAAAAGCCATGGCCCAACGGGTTAAACAAGCCGGACTCAAAGTATGGCTCACCGTTCATTATTCGGATACTTGGGCCGATCCCGGGCAACAAACCAAACCGGCAGCATGGCAAAGTATGAATTTTACAGCTCTAAAAGCGGTAGTTGCTTCATACACTGCGACCTTGATGCAAGAAATCCAACCCGACATCATTCAAATTGGAAATGAAATTAATGTAGGATTGTTGTTTCCCGAAGGACATTTGATTTCCAATGAAGCTCAGTGCATAGAATTACTTCAAGCTGCCAGTTCAACGGTTCGATCGATTAAACCTGAAACGAAAATTATGATACATTATGCCGGACTTAATGGCTCGGATTGGTTTTTCAATAAAATGACTTCCGTTGACTACGATTACATCGGTTTATCGTATTACCCTATTTGGCATGGAAAACAATTGGCTACCGTAAATCAGACTCTAACCACTTTGGGCAACACCTTTGGGAAAAAGGTTTTGATTGCAGAAACGGCTTATCCATTTACATTAAGCTGGAACGATTGGACCAATAATATTGTAGGTCTCGAAAACCAATTGATACCTGCTTATCCGGCTACACCTGAAGGCCAACGTAATTTTTTGATTACTTTAAAAAATCTCATTCAACAAAATCCACACGGACTCGGATTTGCCTATTGGGGAACCGAGTGGACTTCTTTTAGAGGCAACCAAGCCACTAACGGCTCAAGTTGGGAAAATCAAGCCTTGTGGGATTTTGATTCAAATGCCCTTCCGGCCATTAAAGTCTTTAACAAAAACTAATTATGAAAAAATACCTATTATTAATTTTCTTTTTGACATGTACATTTGTTGAATCACAATCGCAATTTGAGTTTTCTAAAGGTGCCGATGTGAGTTGGCTCCCGCAAATGGAAGCAACCGGTTATCAATTCTATGATTCAGACGGCACCCCAAAAGATGCTTTACAACTTTTGAAAGACCGAGGAATGAATACCGTACGCCTGCGTGTTTTTGTGAATCCCTCTGATGACCCACGTAGTGGCCATTGTAGTAAAGAAGAAACCGTAGCTTTTGCTGTGAGAGCCCAAAAAATGGGCTTCCGAATCATGATTGATTTTCATTACAGTGATTCTTGGGCCGACCCCGGCAAACAAAACAAACCCGAGGCATGGAAAAATCTACCTTTTGATAAACTGGCACAAGCTCTTTACGACCATACTTTTGATGTAATGACTGCTTTGAAGAAAGCAAAAGTAAAAACCGAGTGGGTACAAATTGGCAATGAAATTCCGGGTGGTATGTTATGGCCTGATGGCAGTACTGACAACTGGAAACAGTTGGGAATATTATTAAACAAAGGATACGATGCTGTTAAAGCCGTTGATACAAAAATAAAAGTAATTGTACATGTTGACGAAGGCGATAACATTGAAAAATTCAGAACTTTTTATGATAATGCTACCGAACAAAAAGTGCGTTATGATGTTATTGGGTTATCGTACTATCCGTTTTGGGTCAAAAAAGATTACACGGAAACCATTGCTAACTTAGAAACCAACTTAAAAGCTCTTATATCTCGCTACAACAAAGAAGTAATGGTTGTAGAAGTAGGTGGCGAATATGACAAAGTTGAAAACACGAGAGCCTTATTGGAAGCCACGATCAAAGCGGTTCGGGCCTTACCGGACAACAAAGGTCTGGGTGTTTTGTACTGGGAACCCCAAGGTGAAAAAAGCTGGAGCGGTTATAGCTTGAGTGCTTGGCTTCCCAACGGACAGCCTTCACCGGCATTGGATGCTTTTAAAGAACAATAGACTCTTTTATTGCAACAAATTATACAAATGGCACGAATTAAAAATCTACAAATGAAATATTACTTTCTTCTTGCGTTTTCTGTTATTTTCCTGATGTCTTGTGAAAAAAATGAAATCCATTACACGCGTACCAAAACCCATTTTGGTTCCGATTGGACTTTTACCAAAGATTCGACTTCGTTGAATTGGGAAAAAATAAACATTCCGCATACGGCTCAAATAGAACCTTTGGTTGTAAACAACCAATGGCAAGGCGATTGTTGGTATCAAAAGCAATTTGACATTGAAAAAACCGCAAACGAAAAGGTATTTCTTTACTTTGAAGGCATTATGCATGAGGCTTGGATTTGGATTAATGGAAAAAAAGTCTCCCACCACCAAGGGGGTTACTTGCCTTTTACAGTAGATGCCACAAATTGGGTGCAAGAAAAAAACAATACCCTTATTGTAAAAGTTAATAACGATGACAATCCGCAAATTCCTCCCGGAAAAACTCTAAAAACATTGGATTTCAACTATTATGGCGGTATTTATCGCAACGTTTATCTTGTAAAAACAAACTCGGTTTATATTACCGATGCTGTACATGCCAATCAAGTAAATAGTGGTGGGATTTTGGTTCATTTTGATGAAATTAACCCCGAAATAGCAACCGGATTTATTAAAGTTCATGTAAAAAATGAAAGCGATGAACCCAAAAAAGTAAAATTGGAGATCACATTTTCAACTCCAAACAACAAAAAGAAATTTACATCAAAAGAAGTCGTTATAGGCTCAAAAACCGATGAATCTATTACATCGACTCTAGAAATTTTGAATCCTGAACTTTGGGGAATCAAACAACCTAATTTGTATAATGTAGAGGTAAATGTAATATCAGAAAATCGCATTTTAGACCAGCAAACACTCAAAACCGGTATCCGTAAAGTTGAGCTGAAAGCAGATGGCTTCTATTTAAATAACGAAAAAATATTCATCAACGGAACCAATCGACATCAAGAGTATCCTTACATTGGCTATGCCCTTTCGGATGAGGCCAATTACCGCGATGCTGTTAAAATTAAAAATGCAGGATTTGATTTTGTACGTTTATCGCATTATCCGCAAACAGAAGCTTTTTTAAAGGCTTGCGATGAATTGGGAATCTTGGTAATGAATTGCATTTCAGGTTGGCAATTTTCGGGCGATGAAAAATTTCTGGAGAATTCATTTCAGGAAATTCGCGACTTAGCCCGAAGAGATCGAAATCATCCTAGTGTTGTTTTTTGGGAAGTTTCTTTAAATGAAAGCGACATGAAAGAACCTTATATGCAAAAAGCGAACACGCTTCTAAAAGCAGAGTTGCCTTATGCACACATCTATACGGCAGGTTGGATAGACAACCTCAATTATGACCTTTACATTCCGGCTAGACAACACGGCAAAGCTCCCGCTTATTGGAATCATTATGAAAACAATAATCGAAAAATTTTCATAGCCGAATATGGCGATTGGGAATATTATGCTCAAAATGCCGGATTTAACCAAACTTCATTTGCCAATTTAAAAGAAGAAGAACGCACGAGCAGACAATTGCGAGGATTTGGAGAAAAACGTTTGTTGCAACAAGCCTTCAATTATCAGGAAGCTTTCAATTCTAATGTTAAAGGAAAACACACCATTGGTCAGGCCAATTGGTTGATGTTTGATTACAACCGCGGGTATGCCGATGATATTGAAAGTTCGGGAATTAGCGATATATTCAGAATACCGAAATTTGCTCATTATTTTTACCAAAGTCAGCGATCACCAACTGTAAAACTTTCGGAAAAATTAGTTTCCGGCCCTATGGTTTACATTGCCAATTATTGGAATGAAAAATCAAATTTAGACGTAACCGTTTTTAGTAATTGTGACGAAGTAGCGTTGTATCTCAATGATATCTTGATTGCAAAACAAAAGCCTTTGCGGAATGCTTTTTCCGATCAATTGCCTCATCCCCCATTTGTATTCAAAATTTCGTCATTTCAGAAAGGAATTTTACGTGCCGAAGGAATCATTAACGGTAAAAAAGTAACAGAACATATTGTAAAATCACCTGAATCGGCTTCAGCTATTCAGTTGGTTATAGACGAATCGAATGTAAAAATCAATCCTAACAATCCGGATGTTGTTTTTGTGTATGCAAAAATTGTTGATGCCAATGGCACTGTTGTACCGGACGCCAATCATGCTGTTACGTTCAGTATAGAAGGCGAACAAGCTGAATTGATAGGCCAAAACCCGATAACTGCAGAAGCGGGAATAGCTACGATTTTACTTCGCACTAATCAATTGAAAAAAACCCTAAAAATTAAAGCCGAACATCCTACTTTAAAAGCCGCTACCCTAACATTAAAATAAAATGAAAAAAAAGTTAATTACTGCTACAACTCAACATTTTAAATCGGTTTTCCAGCAGGAACCCGAATCGGTTTTCCTATCGCCTGGACGAATCAATTTAATTGGTGAACATGTAGATTATAACGATGGATTTGTATTGCCGGCAGCCATCAACAAATACATTTGTTTTGCGGTTTCAAAATCACAAACGGATGAATTTATTTTGGTAGCTCAAGACTTGAATGAAACGTACCGTTTCCGTTGGAATGAAGTACTTCAACCCGTCGATAAAATGTGGGTAAATTATATGTTGGGGGTTTTGTATCAAATGAAAATGAAAGGATTTTCGTTTACAGGTCTCAATGTAGTTTTTAGCAGTACAATCCCCATGGGAGCCGGACTTTCCTCGTCTGCGGCTTTAGAATGCGGATTCGGTTATGCACTTCATAAAACATTTAAATTGGGATTATCCCGTGAGGAAATTGCCCTAATCGGACAACAATCGGAACATACTTTTGTAGGGGTAAAATGTGGTATAATGGACCAGTTTGCGAGTGTATTTGGCAAAAAAAATCACGTTATCAAATTGGACTGTACTTCGTTGGAACACGAATACCATGCTGCCGATTTTAAAAATTATACCTTAGTTTTATTTGACAGTCATGTAAAACACACGCATTTGACTTCCGGATACAACGACCGCAGAAATGAAGTTGAACAAGGATTGAATCGTATCAAAACTCAGTATCCGAGTGTGCAAACCTTTCGAGATTGTACCGAAGATCAATTAGAATCTTTACGTAATGAATTAGGCGAAACAATGTACAAACGTTGCCATTTTGTAATTCATGAAATTCGCAGAGTGAATGAAGCGGTGAAAGCTTTAGACCAAAAGCAATTTGAGCAATTAGGTAAACTTATGTTTGAAACCCACGAAGGTTTATCGAAAGATTACGAAGTAAGTTGTGCCGAAGTTGATTTTTTGGTTGATTTTGTAAAAAAGAAAAAACAAGTTATCGGTTCCAGAATGATGGGTGGTGGTTTTGGAGGTTGCTCTATTAATTTGGTAGAAAAAGGAAGTGAAAAAGCCCTTTTTGAATCGATTTCGAAAGCCTACCGGGAACAATTTGGTATAACCTTATCGTGTTACAAGGTTAAGATTTCCAGAGGCACTTCAAAAGTGAAAAAGAAAATAAAAAATTAATAAAAAAGGAATTAGGATAAATTTTTCAAAAAGAAACTTAAACCTGATTAAACCTGACAGGTTTTTGAAACCTGTCAGGTTTACCGTTAATCCAAAATAAACGAGGTTTCTCGAAAATAAAAATATGCAACAATTCAACACTAACGAACACCCGCACCGTCGATACAATCCGCTATTAGACGAATGGATTTTGGTTTCTCCCCATCGCACCAAGCGTCCGTGGCAAGGGCAGAAAGAAAACCCAATACTAGCTTCACTTCCTGAATACGATCCAACTTGTTATTTGTGTCCCGGAAACGAGCGTTCAAATGGCACCAAAAATCCTGACTATTCGGATTGTTATGTATTTGAAAATGATTTTTCGGCTTTATTGAAAGAGGAAGTGATCATGGAACCTTCAACTTCTACCCTTTTCAAACTCAAACCGGAACGCGGAATCAACAAAGTAGTTTGTTTTTCCCCTCAACACGATTTGACCTTACCGGAAATGGAAATTGGTGACATTGAAAAAGTGATTCAAACGTGGGCCGCACAATATATTGAATTGGGTAATCATGATTTTATCAATTACGTTCAGATTTTTGAAAACAAAGGAGCGGTAATGGGGTGTAGCAATCCGCATCCACACGGTCAAATTTGGGCACAATCTTCGTTACCAACCCAAGTTGAAAAAACGCAAAAAAATTTAGATCGCTATTACCAACAATACAAAAGCAGTCTTTTAAAAGATTATTTGGAAGAAGAATTAAAAGTTAAAGAACGATTGGTGTATGAAAATGAATATTTTGCAGTAGTTGTTCCTTTTTGGGCTACTTGGCCTTATGAAACCCTAATAATTAGCAAACGTCATTTTGGAACCATTATCGCTATGAGTAAAGAGGAGACGTTGGCCTTTGCAGATAGCATCAAGACGATTACGGTTAAATACGACAATCTTTTTGAAACCTCTTTTCCTTATTCTTCCGGAATTCATCAAGCACCAACCGACCGTTTGGCTCATCCGGAATGGCATTTTCATATGCACTTTTATCCGCCATTGTTGCGAAGTGCATCAGTAAAAAAATTCATGGTAGGTTATGAAATGTTAGGCGAAGCCCAACGAGACATTTCCCCAGAAAAAAGTGCGGCAATTTTAAGAGACTTGCCTACCTTGCATTATAAATTAAAACCTTAATCAAACTCTGCACTCATGAACACCGGATTTGAACTATTGGATTACATTGTTTTTATTGCTTATGCCTTACTAATTTTAGGGGTAGGATTATGGATGTCACGCGACAAAAAAGGCCATCAAAAAAATGCAGAAGATTATTTTTTGGCTAGCAAATCCTTGCCTTGGTGGGCTATAGGCACCTCATTAATTGCGGCTAATATATCTGCCGAACAATTCATAGGTATGTCCGGTTCCGGATTTGCAATAGGACTAGCCATATCATCCTATGAATGGATGGCAGCTCTCACTTTAATTATTATAGGAAAGTACTTTTTACCTGTTTTTATTGAAAAAGGAATTTACACCATACCTGAGTTTGTAGAAAAAAGGTATTCAACCCAATTGAAGACTATTTTAGCGGTTTTTTGGGTGGGATTGTATGTGTTTGTCAATATAACTTCTGTACTATATTTAGGAGCCTTAGCGATGAACACCGTAATGGGAGTTGATATGATGTGGGCCATTATTGGACTCTCGTTGTTTGCAGCAGCCTACTCATTATATGGTGGATTAGCTTCAATAGCATGGACAGATTCTATCCAAGTTGTTTTTCTGGTCATTGGAGGATTGGCAACAACTTATCTGGCTTTAAATACCGTATCAGACGGACAAGGTATGCTGGAAGGTTTGGGAATTATTTACGATAAAGCTCCAACAAAATTCTCAATGATTTTGGACGAATCCAATCCGGAATATTTAAATCTACCCGGAATTGGGGTTTTAGTAGGAGGTCTTTGGGTAGCTAATCTCTATTACTGGGGTTTTAATCAGTACATAATTCAGCGAGCTTTGGCTGCTAAATCTTTAAAAGAAGCTCAAAAAGGAATTTTATTAGCTGCATTTTTAAAATTATTGATCCCCTTTATAGTGGTTATTCCCGGTATTGCTGCCTATGTGATAGTAAATGACCCCGAAATGTTGGCTCGTTTAGGAATGGAAGGATTAATAAATATTCCAAGTAATGCTGAAGCTGACAAGGCCTATCCTTGGCTTATACAATTTTTACCAACGGGATTAAAAGGATTGGCGTTTGTTGCTTTAACAGCTGCCATCGTTTCATCATTGGCTTCGATGCTAAATTCTACTTCGACAATTTTTACTATGGATATTTACAAGCAATATGTACATAAAAATCCAGATGATAAAACGATGGTAAAAGTGGGGCGATTGACCTCTGTAGTAGCATTAGTTATTAGTGCATTTGTAGCTCCTTTATTAGGTGGTATTAATCAAGCTTTCCAATTTATTCAAGAATATACAGGAGTAGTAAGTCCGGGTATTTTGGCCCTCTTTTTATTAGGTCTTTTTTGGAAAAAAGCTACAAACAAGGCTGCAATATGGGGAGTTCTCCTTTCTATTCCGATAGCTATGTTTTTCAAAGTAGGTCCCAAAGGTTGGGCAGAAGGTTCGGCTTTAGAAAACCTTTTTCCAAGTTTACCTTTCTTGGATCAAATGGGGTACACCACATTAGCAACTATGGCAGTTATTGGTTTAATAAGCCAAATTCAAAATAAGGGCAAAAGTGACTCAAAAGCCTTTGAACTGAAAAAAGAAACTTTCAAAACCGATTCATTATTCAATATTAGTGCTTTTTCAATTTTGATAGTATTGGTGTTTTTGTATGCGTTTTTCTGGGGGAGATAAAAAAGAGAAAGCACCTTAAAAACGTGTTAAGATGCTTTTCTCAAATCAACTAAATACTGCAGACCTTGCTACAATTCCGTTACAATAAACTCACTTCTACGGTTACGTTGGTGTTCTTCTTCTGTACATTCCACATTATCAGAACATTGGTTAACCAATTGAGTTTCGCCATAACCTTTGGCTGTTAATCTGTTTTTATCAATTCCGTTTTGAATGAGCCATTCACGGGTTGATTTAGCTCTTCTGTCCGATAAAGCTTCATTGTATTTATGCGTTTGTCGGCTATCTGTATGCGAACGAATGTCAATTTTTAAAGTTGGATATTGCTTTAACACATCCAATATTTTGGCCAATTCTAAAGCAGCATCAGGTCTAATATTCGATTTATCTAAATCAAAATAAATTACTTTAATACCAAAAATTTTGGCTATATCATCTCCCACAGTTATAGGTTTTTGAGTTTTTTCCAACTCAATAGGCAAAAAGGTTTCTCCTGTTGTTTTAGGAATTTGTACCGCTTTTTCATTCGTATTGTAATCCGTCTTTTCGGCTCTTACATAATACTTGGCATCACAACTTACAGTGTTGAATTTAAATTTTCCTTGATTATCAGAAACTGTCTCATCTAACTTAGAAAAATTTTGATCAAATAAAGTTACTCTAGCTGATGTAATAACTTGACCAGATTCAGCATCGGTAACCAATCCGTTAAGAATCTGTTCACAAGGTTTTTGAAGTGGTTTAAGTTCTTTAAATCTATAAATATCATCATCTCCAATCCCTTTTTCACGATTGGACGAAAGAAAACCAAGTTTTGAATCGGAATCAATTATATAACCAAAATCATCAAATGAACTGTTAGCGGGTTTTCCTATATTAAGTATTTCGGAAATGTTTGACGTATCATCCCACAATACTCTAAAAATATCGAGTCCTCCTAAGCCGGGATGACCATCTGAAGCGAAAAATAGTTCATTTGATTTTGAAACAAACGGAAAAGATTCTCTCCCTTCGGTGTTGATTTTAGGACCTAAATTTTGGGGAGTCCCGAAGGTTCCGTCATTATTTATTGCAACTTTGAACAAATCGGACTTTCCTAATGTACCAGGCATATCAGAAGCAAAAATCAACCACTTATTATCCGGACTTAAAGCCGGATGTGCACATTGGTATTCATCACTATTAAATGGAAGTTCTTCCGGAACACTCCAGTTCCCTTTATCGCTTTTGGTAGATCGATATATTTTCAATAAGGTACGCTTGTCACTATCTTTCCCTTTCTTTCCATTGTTAAAATTGTTTCGAGTAAAATAGATGGTTTTACCATCATTGGAAAAAACAGGTGTAGATTCGTGAAATCTTGTTTGCAATTCATTGGCAAACTTTTCCGGTTTGGTTAATGATCCATCTGCATTTTTTTCTGAAGCATAAAGTCGGGTAAAATTACTTCCGGTCCAGGAGTGTTTGCGTTTGGTAAAGTTACCTGTATCTCTAGCAGAAGTAAAAATAATTTTATTTTCATAAAATGCACTCCCATAATCTGAATAAATTGAATTGATTCCAGCTTCCTGAATTTCATATCTTCCGGAATTCTTTTCAATTTGTTCCAAATAATCTTTTTGAGCAGATGCTAATATTCCTCGAGAATCGCTCTTATTTTTAGAAAAAAACAATTCCATCATTTCATCCGCTTTTTTATAGTTTCCGATGGCTTTCAGAGATTGAGCATATCTAAAATAATACTCTGTTTCCATTTCCTCACCTAATTGGAATAACTCTCCATACCATTTTGCTGCATCTACAAGTTTTGCATTAAAGTAATAAGAATTCGCAAGATTTTTAAGCAGGGTACTGTTTTTATATCCTTGATTTGCAATCCTTTCATAGGTTGCTATTGCATCAACATAAGCATATTTTTCATAGTCTGAATTCGCTTTGTTTTCAAGTCTTTGTTGTGCAAACAGAGAAGTTGCTACACAGCAGATAAATATATTTAATACGAAATATTTCATGTTGTTATTGATTTAAAAAAATCGGGGAGAAACGATTTTGTTATGTTTAGTAAACAATTCTACTCTTAGAAAAACTTCATGAGATCCGGAATTATAATTCCTTAATCTTGTGGTTTCTAAATCATATCCATATCCCAGAAATAATTGATCTGAAATTTGGAATCCTGCCATTCCGCTTAAAGCGGCATCCCATCGCCAAGCAGCCCCCAAAACAAACTTTTCGTTGATTAAAAAGTTTCCAGATACATCCAACTGAAGCGGAGCACCCTCAACTGCTTTGGCTAAGAAAGCCGGTTTAAATTTAAGCGATGGACTCAAATCGAAAACATGTCCTCCTATGAGATAGAAATTCATTCTTTCTTTACTAATTGCTACATCATTTTCACTATATCTTACATTCTCAAAGAAATTTGGAACTGACAATCCGATGTAGGTTTTGTTCGAATGAAGGTAAATTCCAGCCCCGAAATTAGGTGTAAAATTATTGGACAAATTTTGAAATTGAGGATCACCGGCATTTGCAGGATTTAATTTATTCACATCTAAGTTAAACAGATTGGCAGTCCCTTTGATTCCAAATGAGAGTTTGTAATTTTCTGACGTTTGGACAGAATAAGATACATCAACAGAAATGGTGTTTTCATTTGTAGGTCCAATTTTATCATTTACAAATGATAATCCCACACCTAAATTACTATTATTAATAGGAGAATTTAGTGAAAATGCATTGGTAACAGGAGCACCATCCAAACCAACCCACTGGGTTCTGTGTAAACCAAACAAACTCATAACTCCTCTAGAACCTGCATAAGCTGGATTTACGTTAATCGTATTATACATATACTGGGTATACTGAGCATCTTGTTGTGCGTATACAACGCTACACATCAATCCTAAAACTATTATTACTATTTTATTTTTCATACTCTAAAAATTTTAATCTTTCTGAAATTTAATCAGTCTGATTGCATTAATTGTTTTGGATATAGATGTATCCTATTTTTTGATTTGAATTTCCTGACAGATCTTTATAATTTAAGACATACCAATATGTTCCTGTTGGAAGCCCTTTGTCTGAACTTAATGTTGCTCTTCCTTGAGAATATCCTTCAAATCTTCTGTCAAGGTTGTTATACCCTGTCATTTTAAAGACTTGTACTCCCCATCTATTATAGATTTCAATAGAGTTGTCTGAATAACAATCTAAACCTTGAATGTATAAAAAGTCATTTAATCCATCATTGTTGGGTGTAATAGCATTAAACACTTCTACAACACATCCTGTAATTGGCAATACTGTAGGTGTATCATCAATAAGTGTTGAATCATCAGATAAATCTTCTACAATCTCACCTATTGGACTTGTACCGCTTACTAAAGCTTGATTTGTCACATTACCTAAATAGATGTCTTGAGCTGTTAGCCAATAGGTACCCACAAAACTAATTGAATCTGTTTCTCCGGGTGCCAAACTGATAGGGCCACCTGTTAGAACAAGTCCTGGCAACGGATCTGTTATGGTGATATTTGATAACGGAACATTTCCGGTATTAGTAATTGTAAAATTGAATGTTATGGTTTCACCAACTTGTCCGTATCCATCCCCATTTTCGTCATTGAATGTAGCCGTTTTTATCAAAGCTATACTAGGTTCTTGAGGTAAAATAACTACAGTACATTCTGGACAATCGGGATTGAAAAACTCTGAATCTTCACTTATTGGAGTTGGATCTTCAGAATCATCTACAACTGGAGTTCCAATTAATGTTGATGCATTTACAGTAGCTATATTGTAAACAACTCCAGCAAAAATATCATCCTCTGTTAGTTCATAAGTAGCCGTTGCAAAACCTGATTGCCCTGGTGCTAAAACTGATGGAGTTACATTTGAGATTTCTAATTCTTGTCCCATTGAATCATCTGTTATGTTTATATCCGTCAAAGTAACATTTCCTGTGTTGGTTACGGTAAACTCAAATAAAATTGTATCACCAATACTTACCCAACCATCGTTGTTAGAATCAATCCAAGTCCCTTCTTTGGTTAAAGTTATACCCGGTTGTGGGTCGGTACTTACAGTCTCCTCACCCGGTACGGTTATCGTAC
>NZ_DAIOUN010000026.1:0-27243 GCF_036759525.1 Flavobacterium sp.
ACAGTTGTTAGCAGTAGTTTTTATAAACCGTATTCCCTTAAAGTTTTAACTCTTTCTTTTTCTTCTGGTGTCATCTCTCTAACAACTTTTTGAGAAATTGCTATAATGAAATCTTTTTCTTTTTTAAAAGCACTTTCTTCATATGTATTTCTTCCTGAGGAGATTAAGTTTATCGTTGCTAAAACCCATTGTACATATTTTGTTGGTATAGCTATGTCGCCAATGTCTTGCCAATTACTATACTGACCAGCAGGTAAGTTTCTGCTTCTAAAATCATCGCATTGTCCTTTACATACACAAAAAGTATCAAGAATATGTTCTGAATGATTGTTCATAGTGTAAATTTGAATGTAATTAGCATGATATTCATTTTTATACATTTCCTGAAGAATATCAATACCACAAGTTTTGCAATTTAAAGGAATATAATTATCAGTTATTAGATGAAGTGGCTTTATTTTTATATAGCTTTTTGGAAAATACCGCATAAGAAGATCAGAGTATCCAATTCTTAGTAGATAGTTTTCAATAAGTTTATGATCAAGAATTCTGTAATCTTTTATCTTCTGATTTTCTTTGAGTTGAGTTAACCTTGTATTTAAACCCGATGATGAAATGGTAGAATAAACACCCATAAAACCATCACAATTAAAAACCTCTAATCTTTCAAGTATGTTCGGTTCATCTATTTCTTTAACAGAACTATTTCTACTACGATTTGCAAAATGTTTACAACTCACCAACCATCTAAATCTATAATTTCCAAGATTGCCTTTCAGTTGTTCTGATATTATTATATCTTTTTTTCCATCTGGACCTCTATCAACAGTCGTCTCGATATAATATCCTAGCTGTTGCAAAAAATCCCTTGCAAACAATTCCCATTCTTCACCATTTTGGTCGATTTCCTTAAAATCTATCATGTTCTTAAAAAATTACTGCTAACTTGTTTATATGTCTTACAAAATCATACTTATCTACCCTAAATAGGGTATATGTGTTTAATAAATTCAATTTTCATCCTCCCAAATATAAATAATACTTTTAACATTAGAATAAAAAAACCACCAATTCACCAATCAAAAATCAGCGAATCAGTGGCTTACTAACTTTGTTTAATCTATTTATTTTTTATTTCGTCTTCCCCACCAAATTAAAAATCCGGTAACGGGTAAAGAGGCACAAACGAGACTGATAATCAGTGCTAAAATCTTGCTCCAAATACCAAAAATAGCTCCAATATGAATGTCGTAATTGGCGGCAATGGCTTTTTCGCCTAAGTTTTTGTCTTGGTGCGAATGCTGGTGCAATAATTCTCCTGAATTTTCATCAAAAATCAAACTGTGATTCACATGATAGGAGTAGGAGAGTTGCTTGACAAACACATCATAATTGGGATGTTCGTGGTCGTCTAAATGGTCGTAACCCAAATCTAAACTGTATTGAAAGGCATCGGGATATAAGGCTTCCACTTGTTGTGCAATTTTATCTAGGGTGTGCTCGTTTCGCATTTCAATAGGAGCTTGGGTTTGAATATGGGAAAAATCAGGATAGGTAGTGCTTCCGCCCGAAAAGACAACGTATAAAATCACTTGAATGAAATAAAACGCATAAAACAATCCGGTAAAGGCCACCACAAAAGCTAACGAAGAAACATAAAACCCTAAAATATTGTGCAAATCATAGTTTTTGCGTTTCCAACTTTTTACGTTTTCCCAACGGAAAGCGAAACGTTGTTTGCGGGCTTTTCTGTTTTTGGGCCACCATAAAATAATTCCCGAAATGAGCATGAACAGAAAAATCAACGTTGGAATGCCGCACACATATGTTCCCCATTCGGTATTTAGCATAAAACTGAAATGAAAGGATTTGATGATGTTGAAAAAATCGACGGTTTCATCGTAAACCCCAAGAATTTCTCCCGTAAACGGATTTACATACACTGATTTGTAAACCACATATTCTTCATAAAAGTTCCAGCCTTCCGGATTGCGTTCGTAGTAATAAAAAATGTAGCTTCGGCTTTTGTCAATCGGAATCGTTACCCAATGAATCGGGTATTTTTCATTCGTAAATGCATCCACTTTTTGCTCTAAAACTTTTAGCGAAAGCGGTTTTTTATCAGCGATGTTTTCTTCATAATGATAAATAGCATCTTTTCTGATGGAATGGGTAATTTCTTCCTGAAACACATAAATGGCTCCGGTAATCGAGATAAGAAATACAATCAAACCTGTTGACAATCCTAGCCAAAGATGCAGTTTTCGAATGCCTTTTTTGAAGGGAGAGTTTTTCATAGTGAAATGCTAAAACTCCCCATCGGCGTGAGGAGTTTATTTTAAACGATTAGTGTAAATTAAAATTTATACGTTATTCCGGCGTTGATGCTTCGCAAACGTTGAGGTGTAACCGTTGACCAACCCGAATAATATTTTTCATTCAATAGATTATTTAATTTTAGGGAAACCGTAAACTTTGGACTGTCATAAGACAAAGCCGAGTTTAATACCGTGTATGAGGGCAAAGCAAACGTTCCGGTATTGGCTCTGTTTAAGGTTTTGTATTCGCTGGCGTAGTTACCGCCAAAACCAATTCCGAATCCTTTGAATGAACCTTCAGTAAACAAATAGTTGGCCCAGAAGTTAACCAAGGTTTCCGGACCGGCCTCTTCGGGACGTAATCCTAAATAGCCTTCACCCGGAGTTTCTTTGGTAACTTCGGCATTATTATGACTCAAACCGGTGATAATGTTTAACCCTTTAACCGGATTGGCAACAATACTGATTTCAACTCCTTTGCTCACTACTTCACCTCCTTGGATGGAATTGTTGATGTTGTTTGGGTCGGTTATCACTCGGTCTTTTACCTGAATGTTGTAATAGCTTATCGAAGCCGAAATGACATCTTTATACAAACTGGTTTTTAACCCAAATTCATATTGATTGGCTTGCTCGGGGTCAAATTCTTTGGTTCTCGGATTGCTTCCGTCTAAATCGGCTACGGTAACCGGAGCTACGTTTTGAAAACCGTTCATATAATTACCAAAAACGGAAACTTTGTTTTCAATCAATTGATACACGGCACCCAGTTTTGGTGAAACCGCTACTTGACCTTTGGTTTCTTCGGCATCGTATTGCGATGTTTTTCCGTCAAAATAATCCAAACGCAAACTTGCCATTACCGATAACTTATCCGTAATATTCAAAACATCTGAAACATACGCACTCATCACTTCTTGATTAGCTTCGGTATTTCCGGCAAAACTTTGGGTTAATAGGGCGTTTGTTCCGGCTTGCGTTAGTATTCCGGTATCGGTTCCGTTTACCAATGAAACCGTACCATTGGCCACCCAACCCGATCCGCCATTGAGTAATCGGGAATTGTAATAATCCAATCCGGCAACCAATCGGTTTCTCATTTTTCCGATTTTGAAATCGCCAATGAAATTTTGTTGAATGTCGGTAGTGTAAAAGGTTCCGTCTGCTTTGGAGATGAAACGCGTGAATTCGTCACCATTGGCAGAATCCCACAAGTACTGGTAATATCCGTTGGTTTTGGTGCTGCTTTTGGATAAAACCGTTTGCGAAGTCCAATTTTCTGAAAGCTTATACAAAGCTTGCATTTGCATGTTAAACGAACTATTGGTCATGGTTAAGTCGTTGGACGTGAATGATCTTTTATAGTTTTGGTCAAACAAGTTCATGTTGTCAAAAGAAAGCGGAGCAAATCGACTTAAGAAAATCATACTTTGTCTGGCTGAGGTGTTTTTGTAAAACTCGGTATTTACCAAGAAAGTTAGTTTGTCATTTACTTGGTATTTTAAAGAAGGAGCAATGAAAAAAGCATTGGAAAATCCGGCATCTTGAAACGATTCTTCGGTGGTGTAAGCTGTATTAACACGTAATGCCGCTTTATCACTCAAAGGCATATTGAGGTCAGCCGTCACACGATTGCTACCGTAGGTTCCGCTGATGTAACTGATTTCCCCACCAAATCGTTCGTAGGGTTTTTTGGTTATTACGTTGATTAAACCACCATACGAAATAACGCTACTGCCAAATAAGGTTCCCGAAGGCCCTTTGATAACTTCAATATTATCAACATTAATGGGGTCAATCGTTGTGTTGGTTAAAGATGGCAAACCGTTGGTCATCGTGGGTTGAACGGCAAAACCACGCATAGAATAGTATTCGGCTCCATCACCATTTCTTCCGGTAGATTCCCAAAGGCGAGTCACTCCGGTAGCATTTTTAAGGGCATCGTTAAAATTGGTTACCACTTGTTCTTTCAAAAGTTCGGCCGGAATGGCGTTGTAAACCTGTGGATTCTCAATGTCTTTTAAAGGCATTTTAGAAACCACAGTACTTTCTTCTCTACGGTATTTGTTTACTTTTCCGTTGAGCACAATTTCTTCTAGCGATTGGTTTTTTTCTTGAAGGATGATGTTGCCCAAATGCATCATTTGGTTTAAGTTAACAGTAATTTCTTGGGTTGTATAGCCCAAATGAGAGAACTGTAACGTATAAGTTCCATTTGCCAGATTTGTAATAACAAAAGAACCATCGGTATTGGATTTACTTCCTTTTGAAGTACCCAAAATACTAATATTTACATTTTCCAAGGGTTGATTTTGATTGTTTTGGATGGTTCCGGTTAGGGTTCCGTTTTGTGCTTGAAGGTTTAAAGCACTAAGCATGATTGTGAATAGAAAGAAAATAGATTTCATTATATCTTATTTAGATTAATTAAAAATAATAATGCAAAAATAAAGGTTAGATTGAAAATCGCAAAGTTTATTTAGATTAATTTTAAATAAAAAAGTTGAAATGAAAATAATATATTGAGAATCAGTTGCTTTTTTTGAAAATAAATTGCAATTATTTGGGATAGATTTGACTCTGAGAATAAATAGGTATTGAAGATTTTGGAATGTTTTTCAGATAGATTGTTTTATCTAAAAGTTTGTTAGCTGCTGTATCACGGATTCTTTTTTTAGCGAATCAACAGTTTAACTTAAGTTTAATTCACCTTTTTAAACGGAAACCCTTCACTCTTATCATTGCCACTAATTTCGGCATACAAACTGTCTTTGTTGACTAATTTATACGTAATTTTTTTTGGAAAATCGTGCTCCGGATTTTCAAAAACCAAATAGTCTGAAGTGGAGGAAGTGAGTTTAAAGGCTACCGGTTTTTCATCATTTTGATTGGGAACAGATACGATATAAAATAAATCATTCTTTTGTTGTTCCAATCGAACAGTTTCGGCAAACAACGTGTCTTTTCCGTTAATGAAATAACTGGTACCAACTAAAACCGAATCGTTTTCAGTTTTCCATTCTTCTGAAAAAATACCGTCTGGCGTGTTGTTTTCCCATCGACCCAGAAACCAACTTGCTTTTTCTAATTCTGCGTAAGTTGCTGATTTTTGTTCACAAGAAAAACAACAAATTGCGAGTAGAAACAGGACGTAAATTTTATTTTTCATAACCAAAGATTTCGTTAAACAATACTACAACAAAACATTGAAATGAGAAACTTGAAACTTGAAACAAAAAATCGTACTTTTGCACTCCAAAATAGAGTACTACAACTATGTTAGACAGATTACAATATGTAAAACAACGTTTTGACGAGATTTCCGATTTGATTATTCAACCAGATGTGATTGCCGATCAGAAGCGTTATGTGCAATTGAACCAAGAATATAAAACCTTAAAAGGGTTGGTGGACAAACGTGAAGAATACATCCGTTTGACTCAAAATATAGCAGAAGCCAACGAAATTATTGCCGATGGTTCAGATGCCGAAATGGTAGAAATGGCCAAAATGGAATTGGATGATGCCAAACAACGTCTTCCGGAACTGGAAGAAGAAATCAAGTTCATGCTCATCCCGAAAGATCCGGAGGATGCTAAAAACGTAATGGTGGAAGTTCGTGCCGGAACCGGTGGTGATGAAGCCTCTATTTTTGCCGGAGATTTATACAGAATGTACACCAAATATTGTGAAAGCAAAGGTTGGAGAACTTCTGTGGTAGATATGAACGAAGGAACAGCCGGAGGTTTCAAAGAAATTATTTTTGAAGTAACCGGAGAAGATGTGTACGGAACCTTAAAATTTGAGGCCGGTGTGCATCGTGTGCAACGAGTTCCACAAACAGAAACTCAAGGACGAGTGCATACATCAGCTGCAACGGTAATGGTTTTACCGGAAGCAGAAGAATTTGATGTGCAAATTGATATGAACGATGTGCGAATTGATTATTTCTGTTCGTCAGGTCCCGGTGGTCAGTCGGTAAACACGACGAAGTCGGCTGTTCGTATGACGCACATTCCAACCGGATTGGTAGCTCAATGTCAGGACGAAAAATCGCAACATAAAAACAAAGATAAAGCGTTAACGGTTTTACGTTCGCGTTTGTATGAATTGGAATTGGCCAAAAAACAAGCGGAAGATGCAACCAAGCGTACTTCGCAAGTGAGTAGTGGTGACCGTTCGGCAAAAATCCGTACCTATAATTATGCTCAAGGTCGAATCACTGATCACCGTATTGGATTGAGTATTTTTGACTTAGACGGATTTATGAACGGAAATATCCAAAAAATGATTGACGAGTTGCAATTGGTAGCGAATACCGAAAAACTCAAAGAATCGGAAGTATTTTAAATAAAAAAACGGAGCTTATTAAGACTCCGTTTTTTTGTATGCTTTATTTAAATTACAACTTAGCATTTGCATTTTCGTTCGATTTGGCTGTGGCTCGATGTATTTTAAAAAAGGTAGCAAATCGTACTTTTAAACCGGCAATTTTCAAATTGTCAGCCGAAGTAAGCCCTTCTTTTTCAACTGTATTTTTGCGTGTATCCAAGGCTTCATACAACATCTTAATTTCGTCCCATTCCTCTCGAGTGTAGTTTTCTTTATTTTCGGAAGCGGTATTAACAAAGGATTCATAGGTATCTAAAATATTGTCTTTATTAACCCAACTAAAGTTTCTGTCATCATCTATTGACCTTCCTTTAAAAAGTGAGGCTCGAAGAGCCGATTTTGCTTTCTGGGCTTCCATTTTTTGAATATCGGCGTAGAGTTTAATTTTAAACGCCTCATATTTGTCAGAGCTGGCTTTAAATTTTTGACTAAGCTCTAATTTATTGTCTAAAGTTCCAAGAGCAATTTCGGCATCTATTTTTTTGGTCAAAACTTCTTCTTCTATATCACTCCAGTTTTCAGTTAAAGCTAGGGTTGATACTTGGGCAAGAGAGTCAACATAGGTTGTAAATTCGTTTATTACACGTTCGGCTTGAATTTTTTCATCCTCTGCACAAGAGGTAAATACGAATGCCATACTGGCCATAAGGATAAAGGCTTTTACATTTTTCATGATTTTATGTTTTTTGGATTTTATTTTTCATCTTGATTTTGCGAATTGAATTTTGATAAAAATCCGGTAACCCAAAATTGAATCAGGTTGCCAAGTGTTTTTTTTAATGGATTTTCAGAGTTTCCTATCACCATTTTTTTTGAAATAAAACCACCCAAAAAAGATAACGTCGTATGTATGAGATTCTCTCTAAGATTTACGGATTTAAACAATCCGTTCAAACCTTCCTGAACCAAATACGATGGTGTCAATTGATTTTGAACCTCATTAAACTGTTCTTTTAACTCGATAAGTTCTTGTTTGTGTTGCAACGTTAATTGAGCAATTCTCTGATCTAATATTTCGGTTTGGTTTCTCCTTTTCATCTGTTTTTAGTTTGAAAGAGGTGTCGTTTCTTTGGATAACAAAGGGCCCTTTTGTTTCAATAATTTTCCTACCACAATATTGTCTATGGGGTTTTTTATTAGTGATTTTCTAAAAAGAAAAACGATGATAGCCAATAAAAGGTAAAAACCGGAAACCCAAAAAAATCCCAAAGCAAAATTCTCAAAGGCATAGCCAATCAAGAGAGCTATGCCAATATTTACAAAAAGGGTAAATACAGCCAAAATCAAGGTTAATGTCACTACAACGGCCAATGAAGAAATTACATCAGACGATTTGTCAATGGCATTCAACTTCATAAGTTCAAAACGGGTTCGTGAATACTGTTCTGCTTTGTCGTACAATTTACCTATGTTTTGGGCTATACTTTCCATCTCTTTTTTAATTTATTTTTTATTAATTACTTTCCTTTTTCGACTGTTTCTTCAGCTTTTGAAGTAAGAATTTGATATTGTTCTTCAACGGAAGACAAAAAGGAATCAAAACTATCTTTGACATTGTTTTTTAAATCGCTACTTTTTTTGGCAATTTTTTTACGTGTTTTGCTTCCTTTATCCGGGGCAAATAATACACCTAATACAGCTCCTGCGGCCAAACCGCCTAATACTCCTAATACTACATTTTTCGATTCCATAATTTCTAATTTTAAGGGTTTATATTTTTTTTCCTTTAATGATTCTCAATAAAACGGCAATAACTGCAATAACTAATAAGATATGTACAAGTGATCCAAAACTGTATACATAGAATCCAAGAGCCCACAGCAGAATTAAAATTACCGCAATTGTATATAATAAATTTGACACAAGATTTTAATTAAATTTTGTATCTAAAATTTGAAAGCTGCATAGATACTTAAGTTACTGTTTTTACCATCCGGAAAAGTGTATGAGGTACCCAAAAAGGTACGTTCTTTACCTACAGTTGTTAAACCATAGTTGTAACGGGCTCCAATACCAAAAGTATCAAAGTCAAAACCTATCCCTGCCGAAAGACCAAAGTCAAATTTGTTGAAATCATCGTTATTGAGGTTTTCTTCAAAATCAAAGTTGCCACTGCTGGATTCATTGGTTACTTGGGCATCTACCAAATAGGCAAAGTAAGGGCCGGCATGTACATTGAAGTTTTCGGTTAGATTAAGTTTTAATAAAACCGGTACCTCTATGTAATTCAATTTAAATTTTCCGGTACCTTGAGCAAAGGCATTGTCGTAGACCAATTCGGCTCCTTTTCTGGAAAACAAAAATTCCGGTTGGATAGAGATAGATTGGGTGAGCGGCATATTTATGAAAATACCGGCATTAAAACTGGTTAACACATTGTTATCATCTACATCATCTGTATATAGATTTGAAAAGTTCAATCCTCCTTTGATACCAAAACTAGCACCGGTAGTTGATGGATTTTCATTGTTTTGTGCCTTTGAAGTAAAGAAAGATGTACAAAGTACGAGGGCTAAAATTAATTTTCTCATGGTTTAAAATTTAAAAGGTTATTGTATTGAATCTTGATATATGAGGGTGTGTAATTGTTTTAATTCTGAGATGTTTCTTTCCATTTCGTTGATTTTACTATTCAAATAGTTTTGTAACTGCAGGTTCGAATTTAGCTCGGTCAGTATTTGAAGTTCATTTTTTTGCGTTTTCAGAAAGGTTATATAAGTTTCAATATTTACAGACTTCATTTTGTTTAAAATTTTTTGTTTTTTGAATACCGTATCTGTTAGTACAATTAAATTTTGCTGGGCAAGTGACTTTAAGAGGGTATCAATTTTTTGATTTTTCTTTTTCTGCCTTTGAATTGTATTAACCCATAATGTATCTGGGTTCTGGTTTATAAACTCATTAGCAATTACCGCAGTTTTAAGGCTTATATTGTTTGCTTTGTTTAGGTGATTCACATCAATGTGAGTCTCATTGGAATAAACTTTTTTTTCATTTTTACAGGCTGTAAAGAACAGCACAACTACTGCGGTAAGTGTAATGAATTGTATATGTAAAAGTTTTGTCATTTTTCATTGCTTTTAACATTACAAAGTTGCAACCCATCGCAACAAATTGTGTTACATGATATTTTTAAATTGTTACAAAATTCCCATTAGTTCAAAGTTGAAATGGATTTAAAATAAAAAATCCCATTGAAAATGGGATGGTTAGTTTGGTGTCATGGTTGCTATTCTATTGGAAAGTAAATCAGTATTTGTGCTCCCTGATTGGGTTTCCCTTCGGCCGCAATAAAACCTTTGTGATTTTTTACAATTTTTTTGCAAATGGCCAATCCTACTCCAGTGCCCGGATAGCTGTCTTTGTCATGAAGACGATTGAATAAAAGGAATATTTTTTCTGAATCTTCCGGGTTAAATCCGATACCATTGTCAGAAAAAACAATTTTGTGATAGGATCTATTCGAATTTTCATCTATGTGCGAATCTTCAAAGGCCTTTACTTTTTTATAAGTAATTTTAATTTCCGGGGGAACAGTTGTTTTTTTGTATTTAATAGAGTTGCTTATCAAATTGATAAACAATTGTCTGAGTTGAAATTCTATACCGTGTAGGGTAGGAAGTTTTGTGAAATTTACAATGGCGTTATTTTCATCTATTAATTGAGACAACTCTTGTAGGGTTCCGGAAGCTACCTCATTTAAGTTGACTTTTTCAAATTGAGCATCTGTTTTATTGGTTCTGGAATATTGGAGTAAATCGTCTATCAAGACTCGCATGCGAGTGGCAGAAACCACTATACGCTCCAAGTACTCTTTACCGGTTTCTGATAAATTGTTTTTTTCTTTATCGTTAATGCGGGAAATAAAAGTTTGAATTTTCCGAAGCGGTTCCTGCAAGTCATGACTCGCAGCATAATTAAATTCGGTCAATTCTTTGTTGTTTCTCTCCAGTTCGGCATTTTTTTCTCTAAGCGTTTGTTTTTTTAGAATATCATCTGTAACATCTTGTGTGGTACCAATGATTATTTTTTCATTAAATCTATTGATGAAAAGTTTTCCAACACTTCGCAAGTGTCTTAATTCTCCGTCTTTGCGAATGATACGATAATTTATGGTAGGTAAATTTTCAAGGGTTAGTATATCACGGATTGAGTTAGATACCCAATTTACATCATCCGGGTGAATGTAGTCTAAAAAACTATCGTGAGTGGCTTCAAATTGTTGGGGTTCCAATCCAAAAAGTCTATATTGATTATCAGAAAATTGGGTTTCATTTCGTTCTAAATTCCAAATCCAACTGCTGTAATTCCCTAAAATTTCGGCTTGTTTTATAGACTCTTGAGAAACTTTTAATCTGGAGTTGGAACGTTGAATTCTATTAAAATCGCCACTCATTTTAAAATAAGCCAAAATTATAAGAACCAAGGTTATTAAGGTTACTAATAATCCGTAAAGTGGGGTATAGGAAACATTGTCTTGGAAGGTAAATTCTCTTTTTTTCAAGACTTTATTTTCGAGTAAAATCATCTCATCAACTTTACTGCGAATCTCATCCATAACCTTTTTTCCATTGGATTCGTAATATCTTTTATAAGCTTCCTTATTTTCATAATTTTTATTAAAGTAGGTATACCGTAGCACAATGAGGTGGTACAGTTCCTTTAACTTTTGTTGTTGTGTTAAATTATCTTTTGTTAAGTCTTTGAGTTTAAAAAAGGCTTTATTCACTTTTTCTCGAGAATTACTGTAGGTGTCAAGGAAGATGGTATCTCCATACAGCATGTATCCCCGGTAGCCGGTTTCGGCATCTTTGATGTAAGATATAATTCGTTCCAATTCAAGTTGAACTTCATAGGAATGAATCACCAGAGCTCTGGAATGATTGAGGTTTATATTGTGTTTGTAAGATACAGCTGCGGTAAATAAAATTACTGCCATTGCAATAACAAAGGCAATTCGAAGTAATAAAAACGACTTATGTAGCGTATTAATCTTCATTTTTACATTCTCATGAGAAAGTTTTCTTTATTTAAACCCGAGGTATGATATTGCCAATTCAAGGTTACAACTTCATTTAATATTTTCTTTAGAGTTTCAAAATCACTTGGTTTTTTGATGTATATATTGGCTCCATTTACAAATGTATTTTCTATATCTTCTTCAGATGAAGAAGTAGAATAAATTGCAACGGCTATGTCATTAAATTTTTCGTGTTTTTTTATTTCAAGCAAACATTCAAAGCCATTTTTTTTAGGCATGTTTAAGTCTAAAAATAAAATATGGGGTAAGATAGTGTTAGGGTTATGAAGGTAATCCATCAATTCACAACCATCACAGTACACACTCACTATGGTATTTACTTTTAGCTCTTCAAAAGCATCTTTAAAAAACAATCTATCGTCGGCATCATCATCAGCAAGTGCAATTATAAGGTGTTCTTTTTGCATATTTTTGGATTATGGGTTTAAAGCTTTTTCTCTGCGTTTGGTAATAATACGTTGAAAAGCAGATGGGGTTATACCGGTACAGTTTTTAAATTGGGTACTCAAATGTGCTACACTGGAATAGTTGAGTTGAAATGCGATTTCTGTTAAAGTCAGTTGGTTGTTCAAAATCAACTGTTTGGCTAACTCAATTTTTTGAATAATGATGTAATTTTCAATAGAGGTATGGGTCAATTCCGAAAATAAATTGGATAAATAACCGTAGCTGTGATTTAATTTTTCGGTCAAATAAACCGAACTTTTTACGTTCAAAGGTTCCGGACTATGAATCATTTCCAAAAGGGTATCTTTGATTTTTTGAACCAAAATACTTTTCTGATTTTCAATTACCTCAATGCCATATTCTTTCATAAGAAGTGTTATCTCTTCTAACTTTTCTTGAGGAATAGATTCTAAAAACTCTATTTCACCAAAGCCTACTACATTAAATTTATAACCAAAATCAGTTAGTTTTTCTTCCAATACTTTCTTGGTTAGTAAGGGAATGTCAAATTTTAAAAATGCCTTCATAAAAGGAAATTAGAGGGAAGTAAATTTAGGAAAAGTAAATGGATTTTAACCTAAAAAAAGACCTCTTCGTTTTAAATTCAAAGAGATCTTATTTTGGGTTTTATTTACTCAATTCTAGAATTTGGATTTCGTTTGAGCCATCTGTCGATTTCCATTTTTGTGATTTTCTTTTGTTTTCAATCAAAATCCATGTTTTTGATATGGGAGAATTTTCACTACTTATCGTAATGTATGATTTATCAGAGTTCCATCGAAATGGTACATAATCAAAAGATTCTACACCCAATACGGAGTAATTTAATTTTTTTTCACCCGTATTATTTTTATTGAAAGTAATGGTACCAATGTTTTTTAAAGATAGGTTTTGTTGACCGGTTTTTTGGGTTTCATATCGATCTACATTCCAAGTTCCTACTATACGTTCGGCACACGAAGTAAAGAAGATAAGAAATAAAGTGAGTAAGGGTATAAGCTTTTTCATAATAAATTAGTTTAAGATTACCAATGGAGGAAGCAGAAAATAATACCTTAATATACTAATATAGTTCAAGTAAAAATGGGTTAACCTCTGCAATCCTTTTAACTTTTACAAAGTTGCTTTTAATTTGTTTCCGAAGTGTTACATAATTTTTAGAGTTTGTTACATAATTCTGTGGAAACTAGTTTTCATCTTTGTAAATTTGCCAAACAACTAATTTTTCTGTTTTGACAACAACACAACTCATTGCACAAATTCATCAAAAAAAATCATTTTTATGTATTGGCTTAGATGTCGATTTGACCAAAATTCCGCAACATCTTTTAGCAAAAGAAGATCCGATTTTTGAATTCAATAAAGCCATAATCGATGCTACACACGATTTGTGTGTTTCCTATAAACCTAATACCGCATTTTATGAAGCGTATGGGTTAAAAGGTTGGCAGTCACTTCAAAAAACGATTCAATACATCAACAAATATTATCCTGAAATTTTTACTATCGCCGATGCGAAGCGAGGCGATATTGGCAACACATCGACCATGTATGCCAAAGCTTTTTTGGAAGATTTGAAATTTGATTCGGTTACGGTTGCTCCTTATATGGGAAAAGATTCCGTGGAACCGTTTTTGGCTTTTGAAAATAAACATACCATCTTATTGGCTTTAACTTCCAACGAAGGAGCGTTCGATTTTCAAACGAAACTTTCTGATGGAAAAGAAATCTATAAAAACGTTTTAGAAACTTCCAAAACGTGGAAAAACAGTCAAAATTTGATGTATGTAGTGGGAGCAACCAAAGCCGAATATTTCACTGAAATCCGAAAAATTGTGCCTGATAGTTTTCTTCTAGTTCCCGGCGTAGGAGCACAAGGCGGAAGTTTGCAAGAAGTGTGTAAATACGGAATGAACGCCAATGTTGGCCTATTAATCAATTCATCACGTGGCATTATTTATGCTTCCAATGCAACTGATTTTGCTCAAAAAGCAAGAGAAGAAGCTTTGAAGTTGCAAAACGAAATGGAAGAGATTTTGAACAAATGTTAAAAATTAGGAGGAAATTAACGCCTTTAATTTTTTAAATTTTACTGATAAACCTATTTTTGTTTTTTAGGTTTAAATAGTGCAGCTTTGAAAATTAGATTTTTTTACCTTCTACTTCCTCTTTTGCCCATTCTCATGTTCGGTCAAGAAAGTAAAATAGTATATCCTCACTCGGTATTTTGGCACAAAACAGAGATTAATGAATTTTTTAATGAAAATTGGGGAGTTGGAGCCGATTTTGTTTACAGAAGTAAAAATGAGCTAAATTCTGGAAGTATGTTTGATAGTCATCTCAGAACCAGTTTTCGACCATGGATGAATTATCAGTTTACAAAAAATGCACGTTTATCCATTTCTCCTATTGGCTATATGTATACCAATGAATATGTTGGTAAACCGGAAGATTTTTCTAGATTACCCTATCACGAACTAAGAACAACATTTCAGTTCTTTCATCATTACAAACACGATAATGGAGAGTGGATGCATACTTGGAGGTATCGCTACGAGTTGCGTTGGCAAGAGCAACCGCAAACCGATGATTATCGTTTCTTTACACGTTTTCGTTTTCGATATCGAATTCGATACATGATTAATACTAACGATTTTTACGAAAACCATACGCTTTATGCTGCCGTTTCAAATGAAATGGGTTTAAATATTGGTAAAAATGTCGTTTACAATACTTTCAATCAAAACCGGTTGTATGTTGGATTGGGATACCGTTTTTTGGATGTAGCTCGGGTTGAGCTTCGATATGTTGACCGATTTAGAACTCGAGGTGCTACAGGAATTGAGTTTGATCATGGAAGAGGCTTAATGGTTGGTTTGTATATTGATCAGTTAAGTGGACTTTGGAAATCGAATGATCAACCGGTAAGATTTTCAGATTAATTCGCAAATCATGACAAAAGTAAATTTTATTAAATATTCAGTATTCGCTCTTTTAATTGGCGGTATCTTTTTGAGTTTACTTTTTTATTCTAAAGTAAATGATCTCGAATATGAGGTAGATTACTTGAAGAAGAGTCAAGTTCAAAAGTCAGATTCTCTTTTGGTTTTCAAGAATTATTTTCTGGGGACTTCCTTTTTAATGAAAGGTTCAGAACAGGAAGCACTTAATTATATTAATCAAATTCCGGAATCAGATTCTTTATTAAAAAACACCTATTTTCATTTTTCAAAATGGGTAAAACAAAATTCGCAAAAGGAAAGTTCAGATATATTCCAAAGTATAAATCGTACACCAAAAGAAATTCAAAGTGAAACCCTAGTAGCCTATGATACCCAAATTATACAAAAGTTAGCAAGAACTCAGAATGATTTGGAATTGGCCAAATTTAAGTTGAACGAACTTCAAATGGCTAATGGAATTCTTGAATTGACGAGTTCCAAAGGGAAAAAGTTTCAATACATAGGACAAACCAAAAATGGGGTTGCAGAGGGTTTTGGAGTAGGTATTTTTGAAACCGGTAGTGTTTATAAAGGCTTTTGGAAAAACAATCTCAGACACGGTAAAGGAACATTTATTTGGAAAGATAACGAACAATACGAAGGTGAGTTTAACGATGATAAACGAGAGGGATATGGGGTTTACAAATGGAAAAATGGCGAAGTGTATGAAGGTTTTTGGAAAAATGACAAACGAAATGGAGAAGGTAAGCTGTTTTCTAAAAGCAAAAAAGTAAAAAAAGAAGGGATTTGGGCAGATGATATTTTATTGAAATGATTATTCAAGATCAAATAGGTATTTTGCATTCTTTTGAAAATTCTCCCAAAAGAATAGTCTCACTCGTCCCCTCACAAACCGAATTGTTATACGATTTAGGCTTAGAAGACGAAATCGTAGGCATTACCAAATTTTGTGTTCACCCCAAACATTTGAGAGCTACCAAACAAATTGTTGGCGGAACCAAGCAAGTGAAATTTGACAAAATAAAAGACCTTCAACCCGATATCATCATTGCCAATAAAGAAGAAAACACCAAAGAAATTGTTGAAGAATTGATTGAAATTTGTCCGGTTTGGGTGACCAATATTGTTACCATTGAAGATAATTTGCAAATGATTACCGATTTTGGAAAGCTTTTTAACAAACGCATAGAAGCTCAAAAATGGAAAGATAAAATCTCATTTGCATATCACGATTTTCAGCAATTTATCCAAGACAAACCTATTCGAAAAGTAGCCTATTTTATTTGGGCTAATCCGTACATGGTTGCGGGAAGAGATACCTTTATCAATGAAATGCTTACTTTGAATCGATTTCAAAATATATACGAGGAAAAAGGACGTTATCCTGAAATTGAATTGCAAAAAATGCGACAAGAAGGCGACCCGGAAATTGTTTTTTTATCGTCAGAACCGTTTCCTTTTAAAGATGAACATGCCTTCGAAATCGGACGTCATTCGCATCATGCCAAAACCTTATTTGTAGATGGTGAACTATTTTCTTGGTATGGAAGTAGAATTCTGAAAGCTTTTGACTATTTTAAGGCTATGCAACAAAGATTATAATTGGGCTTCTTCCAAAACCAAAGTTTCTTTTTGGGGAATAGCATTTACTTTTTCAGATTTTTCAGTTGGTGATTGTTTTTTCTTTTTTACAAAAGTTGAGAACTCCTCTTTTAAAAAAACCAAGTCTTTATTTTCTTTAAATACGCCTTTCATTGGGGGTAAAATTTGTTTTGGCAAAGATACATTATTAAAAGATTAAATTTTCATTAAGATTTGTTAAGATTGCTTTTGTGGATAAAAATACTATTTTTGTTCAAAATCTGAATCTTTGATTGCACATACGATTTACCGAAACGAAAATAGTGCTGAGTGGGTTACCTTCGTGCATGGTGCCGGCGGAAGTTCATCTATTTGGTTTAAACAAATTAGGGAATTCCAAAAGCATTTTAATGTTTTATTGCTAGATTTAAGAGGTCATGGTGATTCAAAACCTAATTTAAAAAAAGGATTCAATCAAAAATATACGTTCCAATCCATTGCACAAGATGTTTACGAAGTAATCGAGCATTTAAAAATCGAAGCGTCTCATTTTGTAGGTATTTCTTTAGGTACCATTGTGATCAGACAATTGGCCGAAATGTATCCCACTAGAGTAAAATCAATGATTATGGGTGGAGCCATTCTAAAAATGAATTTTCGTTCGCAAATTTTAATGCGTTTGGGGAATGTTTTTAAATACGTTTTACCTTATTTGGTATTGTATCGCTTTTTTGCTTTTGTGATTATGCCTAAAAAAAATCACAAACAATCGCGTTTACTCTTTATTAACGAAGCCAAAAAATTGTACCAAAAAGAATTTATCAAATGGTTTAAATTAACGGCAGAAATTAATCCGGTACTTCGATGGTTTAGACAAGTTGAAGTGAATATTCCAACTCTTTATATCATGGGTGAAGAGGATTATATGTTTTTACCTTCAGTTAAAAAAGTGGTAGAAAATCATGTCAAAACAGCTCAACTTTATGTTGTTCAAAATTGTGGACATGTTGTAAATGTTGAGCAACCGGTCATTTTTAACCAAACGGTCATTGGCTATTTAAAGTCGCAAAAATTAGCATAATCTTAATTTTATTAAATAAAAAAACTCCGACAATTGCCGGAGTGATTTTCTTTTAACTAACTCTAACCAAACAAAACTCTTATTTGTATGATGCAAATATCCGAAGAATTACGGACACTTTATGTTAAGCATTTGTTATATATATGTTATTGATTATTAAAAAATTAGGCGTCTCATATTTCAACCTTAAACTTGAAACTACTTTTTGTTATCCTGCATTGCAAAAACGCGTTTTAACAAATCCGAACTTCTGGCATTCAAATTCGTTCTAATTTCTTTTTCCTCCACAGCAATCATTTTAAAAACACCTTCCATCGCTTTGTTTGTAGTATAATCGGTTAAATCGGGATTTACTTTTTTTACTAAAGGAATAGCATTATATCTTGTAATGATTTCAGACCAAACTTTATCTGCTCCTACTTTGGCAAACGAATTTTTAATAACGGGATTAAATTTGACATACAATGCATTTGAAGTGGTGTTTTGTAAATAGAAAGTTGCCGCCGATTGATTGCCCATCAAAATATTTTTGGCATCGTTAAATGTCATTTGTTTCACGGCATCCACAAATATCGGAGTGGCTTCTTTCACGGCATCTTCGGCAGCCCGGTTCAGCACTTTCAAACCCTCATCTGCCAAACTCGATAAACCCATAGCCCGCAGTCTGGAATCTACTATTTTCAACTCATCCGGAAGTAAAATTTTTACGGCTTCATTCTTAAAAAATCCATCCGTTTTGGTCAGTTTCGAAACTTGCTTGTCAATTCCATTATTTAACGCTTCTTTCAATCCGTTGGCAATGTCAGCATTGCCAAGCACACCACTCGTTTGAGGAAGTTGAGCCGCAATTTGTTGCATTTCCGCACAACTAAAAAAAGTAAAGGCACATAAAAGTAAAATTGTTTTTTTCATTGTAGATAAAATTTATAGTTCAAAAATAAGCAATTACCATGCCTTTTTAAAGTTGGGGTTGTTAAGTTTCAAGTTTCAGGTTTCAAGTTGATGCGTTCATTTTTTCTTAAAAGACTTATTGCAGAGCAATCTTTTCTTTGCTTTCCGTTTTTTCTGTGAGAAAAAAAACATCCAACCATTTCTTTTTCGCACCAAAATCCTACTTAAAACCTGAAACTTGAAACCTAAAACAAAAATCATTAACTTGAAACTTGAAACCTGAAACAAAAAAAACATAATATTTTTTATTAATTCCGTAAATTGCACCCTCAAAAACATCATTTTTTTATCAATGGAACAAGCAACTCCTTATATTCCTAAAAATAAAGTAAGAATTGTAACTGCCGCATCCCTTTTTGACGGACACGATGCTGCCATTAACATCATGCGACGCATCATTCAGGCTACCGGTGTAGAAGTGATTCACCTTGGCCACGACAGAAGTGTGGAAGAAGTCGTAAACACTGCCATTCAAGAAGATGCCAATGCAATTGCCATGACATCCTACCAAGGTGGTCACAACGAATATTTCAAATACATGCATGATTTGCTCAAAGAAAAAGGAGCCGGTCACATCAAAATATTTGGCGGTGGAGGAGGAGTAATCCTTCCCGAAGAAATCAAAGATTTACACGAATACGGAATCACCCGAATTTATTCTCCCGATGACGGCCGTGCCATGGGTTTACAAGGAATGATAAATGACTTGGTTCAACAAGCCGATTTCCCGATTGGAGACAATTTGAATGGTGAAGCGAATCACTTGGAAGAAAAAAATCCAAGAGCCATTGCCAGAGTGATTTCTGCTGCAGAAAATTTTCCGGATATTGCAAAAGAAACGCTCGATGCCATTCATAAAAAAAATGAAACGTCAAAAATTCCTGTTCTTGGAATCACAGGAACCGGTGGTGCAGGAAAATCATCGTTAGTGGACGAATTAGTACGTCGTTTTCTAATCGATTTCCCTGAAAAAACAATCGGTTTAATTTCCGTTGACCCTTCCAAAAGAAAAACGGGTGGAGCGTTGTTAGGCGACAGAATTCGAATGAACGCCATCAATAACCCTCGCGTGTATATGCGTTCTTTGGCAACGCGTCAATCGAATTTAGCGTTATCCAAATATGTGGCCGAAGCCATTCAAGTACTCAAAGCAGCTAAATACGACATCATTATTCTGGAAACTTCAGGAATTGGTCAAAGCGATACCGAAATTTTAGAACATTCCGATGTTTCGTTATACGTGATGACACCTGAATTTGGTGCTGCAACGCAACTCGAAAAAATTGATATGTTGGATTTTGCCGATTTAGTGGCTATCAACAAATTCGACAAAAGAGGTTCACTCGATGCCCTTCGCGATGTGAAAAAACAATACCAACGAAATCACAATCTTTGGGATGCCGACTTAGATTCGCTACCCGTTTTCGGAACCATTGCCTCGCAGTTCAATGACCCTGGAATGAACACACTTTACAAAAAAGTGATGGACAAAATCGTCGAAAAAACAGAAGCCGATTTGCATTCGACTTTTGAAATCACACGTGAAATGAGCGAGAAAATCTTCGTCATTCCACCACACAGAACCCGTTATCTTTCTGAAATTTCAGAGAATAACCGTAAATATGACGAAACGGTTTTATCACAAGTAGAAGTTGCTCAAAAATTATATGGGATTTATAAAACCATCGAATCGGTTGGACACATCAACAAATTAGGATTAACGAAATACGGTTTGAATGAAGAGCAACTGCAAGCGGCTCAATCTTCAACCAATCAAGAATTTTTAAGTTTATTAACCAAAGAATTCGACCGAGTAAAAATGAACCTCGACCCATTCAACTGGGAAATCATTTTGAACTGGGACGAAAAAGTAAACAAATACAAAAATCCGATTTATTCGTTTAAAGTTCGTGACAAAGAAATCAAAATTCAAACGCATACCGAATCCCTTTCGCATTCGCAAATACCAAAAGTAGCGTTGCCCAAATACCAAGCGTGGGGCGATATTTTAAAATGGAATTTACAAGAAAACGTTCCCGGTGAATTCCCCTTTGCCTCCGGATTGTATCCGTTTAAGCGAGAAGGCGAGGACCCCACCCGAATGTTTGCCGGAGAAGGCGGACCAGAGCGAACCAATCGTCGTTTTCACTACGTGAGTTTGGGAATGCCGGCCAAGCGTTTGTCTACCGCATTTGACTCGGTAACCTTGTACGGAAATGACCCGGATCATCGTCCGGATATTTATGGGAAAATCGGAAATGCCGGAGTTTCCATTTGCTGTTTGGATGACGCTAAAAAGTTGTATTCCGGGTTTGATTTGAGTCATCCGATGACTTCGGTGAGTATGACGATTAACGGGCCGGCTCCCATGTTGTTGGGCTTTTTCATGAATGCTGCCATCGACCAAAATTGTGAAAAATACATTTTGGAAAACAATTTACAAGATGAGGTCGAAGAAAAAATCAACGAAATTTATAAGAAAAAAGGTTTCGAAAGACCTCGCTATAACGGCGAACTTCCCAAAGGAAACAATGGTTTAGGGTTGATGCTTTTGGGCGTTACCGGAGACCAAGTGTTGCCGATAGAGGTGTACAACGATATTAAAATGAAAACCTTAGCCCAAGTACGCGGAACGGTGCAAGCCGATATTTTAAAAGAAGATCAGGCACAAAACACCTGTATTTTCTCTACTGAATTTGCACTTCGATTGATGGGTGACGTACAGGAATATTTCATTCAAAAGAATGTGCGTAACTTCTATTCGGTTTCCATTTCGGGGTATCACATTGCAGAAGCCGGTGCAAACCCGATCACTCAATTGGCGTTTACGCTGGCGAATGGTTTCACTTACGTGGAATATTATTTGAGTCGTGGCATGAACATCAACGATTTCGGACCCAATTTATCCTTCTTTTTCTCAAACGGTATCGATCCGGAATATGCCGTGATTGGTCGTGTGGCAAGAAAAATTTGGGCAAAAGCTTTAAAACATAAATACGGAGCCAACGAAAGAGCTCAGATGTTGAAATACCACATTCAAACTTCGGGACGTTCGTTGCATGCTCAGGAAATTGATTTCAATGACATCCGAACCACGCTGCAAGCGTTGTATGCGATTTACGACAACTGTAACTCGTTGCACACGAATGCATATGACGAAGCCATTACCACACCAACCGAAGAATCGGTGCGTCGTGCGATGGCGATTCAGTTGATTATCAACAAAGAATTAGGTTTGGCCAAAAACGAAAACCCTATACAAGGTTCGTTTATTATTGAAGAATTAACCGATTTAGTGGAAGAAGCGGTTTTACAAGAATTCGACCGCATCACCGAACGTGGTGGTGTGTTGGGTGCGATGGAAACCATGTACCAACGTTCTAAAATTCAGGAAGAATCGTTGTATTATGAAACCTTGAAGCACACAGGTGAATTCCCGATTATTGGGGTGAATACGTTTTTGAGTTCCAAAGGTTCGCCAACGGTGATTCCGGCAGAAGTAATTCGTGCCACCGAAGAAGAAAAACAATTTCAAATTAAAACCTTGGAAACCTTACACCAACTGCACGCCGAAAAGGTAAAAGAGCAATTGAATAACCTGCAAGAAGCCGCCATCCAAAACAAAAACATTTTTGAACGTTTGATGGAAGCCACTAAATATTGTTCGCTGGGACAAATTACGAGTGCGTTGTTTGAAGTGGGAGGGCAGTATAGGAGGAATATGTAGAATCTAATTAGCAATAATAAAAAACCTTTCATTTTTGAAAGGTTTTTTATTTCGATTTTGATTTGTATTTTTGAAAGAAAAAAATGCGAAAAATTCTTATTTTATTTTTATCTGTATTCGTACTGAATTCTTGTTCATCTTCGGATGATGCTTCAAGTACTTTTGAATCAAATATTTTGGTAAGTAATGTTCGTTTCATACCAACATCAGCAAGAGTAGTACAAGCCAATTCCACTATTCCGGGGGAATCTGCTTTGAATTTTAATTTATCAAAAGGGACAGTAGGATCTTCAAATTATGAAGCCATTGTCTTTAATATTATGTATCCAACCAATTCAAGTACTGCTCCCAGTGGAATTTATGATTTTGGAATAGGGGTAATTGGAGAAGTGCTTTTTGCAAATGGCACCTATGTCAAAGGAAATTCGTTTTACAGTTTAGCAGGTTTTACGGTTCAGGTTACACATAGGGGTACTAATGAATACCGTTTAGATTTTCAAAATGTCCAAGCAATCAATCCAATAACAGGTGGGAGTGTAATAATTTCCGGTTTTTTTGATGGAAATATGCAATAATGGATTCACTCAGTCAAATCGTGCTCGGTGCCGCAGTAGGCAATCAAGTGCTCGGCAAAAAGTTGGGCAACAAAGCCATTCTTTACGGTGCCATCATCGGCACGATGCCGGATTTGGATGTATTATATGGAAAGTTGTTAGACCCGCTAACCGCCACCGAAATTCACCGTGGTTTTAGTCATTCTACTTTACTTTTTCTATTTCTTTCCCCCATTTTAGGTTGGATTGTACAGAAAATGGAACATAAAAAAGGAGTGAACTTCAGAGAAGCAACACTGTTTTCGTTCCTTATTTTGCAAACGCATTCCTTACTCGATTTGTTTACCACGTGGGGAACGCAATTATTTTGGCCACTCGAAACACGATATTCATTGCAATCCATATTTGTGATTGATCCGCTTTATACCTTGCCGTTTTTGGTGTTTCTAATTCTTTCAATGAAGAAAAAGAAAGACGACCCGAAACGCCTATTTTGGAACAGAACCGGATTGATCGTAAGTACTTCGTATTTGTTTTTTACGCTTTTCGTACAATCGGTTGTGACGCATAAATTTGAAAACCAATTGAAAGCAGACAATATTACCTTTCAGGAAATTGTCGTCAAACCATCACCATTCAACATTATTTTATGGACAACCAATGTCAAAGTGGATAATGGTTATTACATTGGAGATTATTCTTTTTTTGATACACAACCGATTCAATTTCAATTCATTCCTACGCAAAAAGAATTGATAAGTAATATTGAAGATGCCGCCGTTATTCAACAATTAAAACGAATATCCGAAGGCTGGTATTGCATCACCCAAAAAGAAAACCAACTGTTTTTTAATGATTTGCGGTTTGGTGTGATGAATGCAGATAAAAATAACATGCAGTTTTCGTTCAGTTATCAAATTACGGTAGAAAATGGGGAATTCAAAGCGGCTGAATTACCAAATAAAAATAGGGCACAGGCAAAGAAATTGTTAGGGAAAATTTGGGTGCGATTACAAGGAAATTGATGTAAAATTTATTTTAATTAACCATATAAGGCATATAAGTTTTTACAAGGTTTTATTCTCGTTGAATTTTCGGGTAATGGTTTTCAATTTCTCTTTTCTCGCCATTTCCTTCTCTTTCTTCTTGGCTTGCTCTTTGTGCAACTTGTCGTTGTGAATTTTGATGTTTTTTGGATTATTTCTACCCATCTTTCAGTAATTTATCAATTTTTACGTAACCAATTTCCAGAACATCTTGTTGATTGGATTCGGATTTAGAAACTTTCAATTGGAATTTTTCTTTAAATTGTGGTGATAAAATATCTTCTATTTCATAAATATCATCAACATCCACGCCGTATTTGTCATCAATATGAGAGGTGGCTCCTTTAAAACTGCAATGTTTGTAGAACGAAGTGGTTTTGGCTTTTTTGATGGCTTCCGCTTTGTTTTGAGCTACGGTTAACACTTTATAATGGTACTCTTCAAACTCATTTTCTTTGTATCCACCTAGATTGATGAAAAATAATTTTTCGGTGTTGTGAATGTTTTTCTCGCGTGAAACAACTTCAATTGTATAATCGTCAACACAAGTCACTTTTCGCCACGCATCAAGGTGAATTTTTCCTTTTGCTTCCGGCCAAAAGGCTTTCATGTCGGGAACTAATGCTTTTAAATTTTCACTTATTCCAAAAAAAATATCGTGTTGTTCAGTCAGTCTCCCGGGTGGAGTAGCTCCTAACATCACCATAAAAAGGGTTTGATTTTCTTCCATTTTTCAAAAGTAAGAAAAATAAATTAGGGTAAATTACTCAAAAAAGATAACTTTGGCATGGGTATTGGTTATAGCTAATATGTTAACCATTTAAAAATTGAATCATGAAAAAATTTACTTTATTTTTAGTGCTAGTCGGGATGATAACACTACAAGGTTGTACCACTTCAGATGACCGAACCGTAATTGACAATGATACGATAAGTGAGGTTTTTCAAGTAACTACTAATTTTACACCTCAAAATGGTTACAGTACATTTATTCCTTTAAATCCTCCAATTTTTAATTCGGATGTGGTTTTGGTATATCGCTTGTGGGGAACAGATGGTGGTAGTCCGGTTTGGAGATTAATCCCTCAAACGGTTTATCTCCCCCAAGGAGAGTTAGATTACAATTTCGATTTTACTCGATTTGATGTGAGTCTGTTTTTAGATTCTGATTTTGATTTGTTTTTTGCAGATTCGCAATGGAAGTTAAATCAAACATTCAGAATTGTATTGATACCGGGTTATTTTGGTTCAGCCAGAGTAGATTATTCCGATTACAATAAAGTTATGGAAATGTTGGGTAAAAATGAAAATGATGTAAAATTTTTGTAAATAAAAATCACAAAAAAATGTCAAATAATTTGATATAAGGAGCTTTAGGGCTCCTTTTTTATGTTTTAACGATTTTTTATGCAATTTGACGATTTTATGTTAATTAAAGTAAAAAATGTAAGAATTTAGTAATCTCAAAGCCACTCACGAAGAATATAAAGTTTCCAAAAACAATAAAAACCTTAATAATGAATTTTAATTTTATCCTTACTTAGGATTAAAATTCATTTGATTATAGTATCATTTTTTGTTGATTGTTTAACCTAAAAAAAGAAACCAAAGTATTCAAAAAATCTAAAAAACTAGTATTTAAAGATTAACTAGCCCTCCCCAAATCTATTTGTCTTCTAATTTTACTCATGAAATGGTATTAACCTAATATCGTTTATTATGAACAAAATTATTTTTTTTAATCCAAGTTATTTACTCTCATTCAGTTGTTGTAGTTCTCCCAAAAAAGAATTACAAGAAGGAGTAAGTAGAAAATTTTTAGGGATTAGCCATTTGTTTTTGGTTGTTTCCTTTCTTCTACTTTTTATTTCTTCTACTGTTTCGGCTCAAGTACTACATGATGAGTCAGTAATTGAAACTAAATTTAAACCCAAAAGAGTGGGTACAGATGATTCTCAATTGAATGTTTCTGTGGTACCTTCTTCAAGTTTATCAACTACCAATTGCGGTAGATCTTACAGCAATACGGTTTGTTGGGGATCACCGGCACTTAGCCATTATGTTCTGCAATTAGCCAATTGTTTTACAGCTGCCGATATACAATCGGTACTAATTAATGGAGTTCCTTACAATGCTTGGTCTGTTGGAACAGATCCAACTTGTGGGGTTTACGGACTTAAATGGGACAATTTGAATTTAGGAGGTAATACCTGTGCAACTTTTACAGTTGTTTTCAGAGATGATTATGTTCCTACTTCAACCCTTGGTTTCTCAAAAGCCGGAACCAATTGTACATCTGCTCCTGCGAATGGTCCCTCCTGTCAAAGATGTAGTAACTGTCCTGATGATTGCAGTATACAAGGTACACAATCGGTTTGTCCGGGTTCTGTTGGAACAGTATTCACGGGAACTGCAGGTTTGAATTACCAATACCAATGGACAATCCAAGGAAACGGAACCATTTCGGGTTCTTCAACACAACAACAAGTTTCGGTTAATGCCGGTATATCTTGTAATACAACCTATACTTTAAGTTTAAGAATTACAACCCCAGAAGGTTGTATATCTACTTGTTCTTATACTGTTAATATAGTGGATACTGTAAATCCAATGGTTGTTTCAGGTCCGCCAAATATCACTCTTGAATGTGGAATGGCTATTCCGGAACCGGGAGAGGTTGTTGCATCAGATAATTGCGGTACTGTTTTTATTCAATTTTTAGGTGATTTTGAATACCCTGGCGATTGTGCCGGAGTTTATTTACTTCAACGAACTTGGAAAATATCAGATCGTTGTGCAAACCACGTATATCACAAACAACTTATAACGATTTTAGACACAACTCCTCCTGTAATCTCCGGTGTGGGTGAGTCTTATACAATTCAATGTCCAGGGGAACCTGTTTTTAGTACTCCAACAGTTTCAGATACCTGTGATGCAAATCCAACATTAACTTTTGTTGATACTCAAAAATTAAACAATTGTGGTTTGGGTGTTTATACCAGAATATGGACTGCTACTGATTGTTCAGGAAATACTTCTACTGCAACTCAGTCCATAACTATTGAAGATACTACAGATCCTGTAATTGTATCTATCTCTGATTTTATGTTGGAAGGATGTAACGCAGCTTGGCCACAAT
>NZ_DAIOUN010000027.1:125-24731 GCF_036759525.1 Flavobacterium sp.
TTTTAAATTCCGCAAAGTCGGGAGACATTTGCGGAGCTTTTCATAGGAACTTTATGCTCGAAGACTTTGCGGAGCTGAATTTTGGTCTCTAATCACATATCCTTCTTTCATGGCGTGTAAACTTTAAATAAAAATAATAAAATTTCAATTATTCCTTATTTTATATTTTACTTTTTTTAAATTCCGCAAAGTCGGGAGACATTTGCGGAGCTTTTCATAGGAACTTTATACTCGAAGACTTTGCGGAGCGGGTGCAAATAAAAAATTAAAAAAGCAATTGCATTTATGTGCTCTATGTGCTGCGACTTACGATTCTGAGATAAAAGAATACTATCAAAGAAAAGTTGCCGAGGGAAAAAGTAAAATGCTTGTATTAAACAATGTTAGAAACAAATTAATACATCGAGTTTGTGCTTGTATCAGAGAAGATAAAATGTACGAGAAAAGACAAATAGCTTAAACTTTAAAAACATATTTTCTTTTGAAAGGGAAAAGATAAAAACTCTCTTCCCCTTCGCAAGACTTGTGTTTTTCCTAAACCAAATTTATTGAATTATTCTCAAAAAATCAATGAAAAAATTAACATTTTTTATTTGCTTAAACCATAGTTATCTGGGGTGAGGGAAGAACTGTAATTCATTCTTCACATATTGAAAACCGCCTAAATAATCGGTTACAACCGGATCTTGACTGCCTTGGTAAACTGTTTTGCCTACTTTGACGTCTGAAATAAATAAAACTAATTAATCTGATTTTTCTTATTTTCAAATGTAATAAAACTTTTAATTATTTGCTAGAACCACCCGAAAGGATTCGGGCGGGAGCGGGGTCAATCAGAAATATTTGTTACAAACCTAAAAACATCAAACCAATAAAATAATATTACACACAAATTTAAAACAAGATAAGGTATAACCTTGAAATTTTTTATTAAAACCAATATAATTAAAAAAAAGGAATTAATATAGCTTAAGAATAAACTCAAAATAAATACAATATAAAGATTTTCATCGAAAACATAATAACTCAAAAGAATCAAAATAAATAAAACTAAACTTATTAAACTTGAAATTATAAGTAAATATATTAACTTTTTCATAGATATATGTTTAAAATCCACCAGCAGGCATCAAAGTTGTAGGCGATATATTTGGAATAGGATTACTAGTTCCAGGTGTTTTTTTAATAGAATTTTCTAAATTATTCCATGACGGGTCTGGTGGTGAAACTATACCTATTTTTGGAACAAAATTTTCAAGAATTCCAGAGATATCGGGAACTCCAGCTTTATCAACAGTAATTCTCGGTAAAGCATTTGGAGTTTTAAAGACTTTACCATCTGGAATAGCAGAAGTATTTACACCATCTACACGAGCATATAAATCTTTCCCAGGTCCAATTGGATAAGCTCCATTGCTATCTTTCCCTGGGTTTTGGTCCACACCATCTATAACTCCTTCAGGTTTATAAAAAATTGTTTGAGTACTATTATTTTCAACAAAAGGTTCCATTATTGTCCCACCATTCGATTCTATTGTTTTCCAAGTTCTATCACTTATATTAATTCCCTCCCCATACTTACTTAACTCGGTTCCTTTTTCTAAAGCTTTACTGTGTTCCATACCTTGTTTAAAATCTTTTTTATCCATAACAATGGCTTCACCAGTCCAGCCTTCGCTATCACTTCCTAAAAGATTTCCTTCGGTGTCAATTATTGGAGCGGTTCTGATTTGGTTTATCAATAATTATAAAACACTACCTAAAAATTTTTATAGCTATAAAAATTTAAATAATACTTTTTATTATCTTTTTTAAAATAATATTTTATGTCATATCCTGATTCCTTTTTATATATCCTGTAAATCATAGAGGTATCAGTTTTAATAATTTCATTTTCTTTCAATTCCAAACTATTACCTTTTTTAAAATCTTCCTCAGAATAGAATAACCAATCTGATTTTTCCCAATAGTAAGGATTTAAACCTTCAACATAATCATCTGAATTATATCCTCTTAAAGGAAAATCAACTCTACTTAACCTAAATACACTATCATTTATAAATCTATTTATAAATTCATTGAATATCTCTTCTTCATTATTTTGCAAGAGACTTTCTTTTGATTTAACACAACTACACAAACTTAGTATAGCTAGAACTAATAATATTCTATTTTTCATATTTATTTAATTAATCTATTCTACTTGGTGGAAAATTAGGTATAGAGGGCAATGGTGATGGTGTTGGTGTTGGCATTGGTATTGGGTCTATGTTAGGTAAAGGACTAGGCGTTGGAGTTATTGGACTAGGCGTTAAAGGTGGAATAGGATTAATTGGCTGTCTATCATTTGAAGAATCAGGAGTTGGAGGAAACAATTTATCTAAATCTGGCATTTCAAAATGTGGTATTGGTTGTTTAATATAATCAGAAAAATCAAATTTAGGATTATCAAAACTATTATTAAACTTCAATTTTCTATTACCATATAAGTGAACATGTAAATCATAAATAGTTGATGGATCTATTTTATTATTCTTATTAAAAACTCCGCTTAAAGAATTAGCTTTTATTATTTCAAAATGCAAGTGAGGTCCTGTGCTTCCACCTGTATTTCCAGACAAACCTATAATATCACCATTTCCAACTTTACTTTTACCTGCCACCAAACCATTGGCTACTTTATCTAAATGAGCATATAAACTATAATAACCATTTATATGCTTTACAATAATATAATTACCATAGCCATTAGGATCCCAACCAATTTTAGCAACTGTACCCGCTGCAGCTACTCTAACATCACTTCCTACATTAGCTGCTAAATCTATACCCCCATGACCAATCATCTTCTTTCTAATAGGATGAAACCTTAAACCGAATTGACTTGATGTTCTATGGGATCTTACTATTTGAGGTATGGGAATTAAACCTTGATCATCGATAAAATATACAGGATTATTAAATGCATAACTGTATGTAGAAACATCTTTCATAAGTTCAATAAGTGGATCAATATTCATCCATCTACCAATTGCAGGGTCATAATTTCGTGCACCATAGTCGTAGAAGTTAAGCCCCAGCTCATCTTGCCACTCCTTCCCATTGTACTCATACTTATTAGAATTATCAGCATAATAATTGTACCCTTGGTGTTTAAGTCCAAAAGGGTAATAATGGTTTTCTTCTAAAATTTCATTAGAGGCTATAAAACCATCATCATTTAAATCAGAATACTTTACTCTAATATTGCCCAAGTGATCAACATAGTTAAAAACATATTTATATTGATTTCCTTCTTTATTTACATAACCTTCGGCATGTGGGTAAAATTTAAGAACGTTGTTTACATATTGGTATTCTTTTATATATTTGGTTGTAGTTACTCCGCTACTATCTGTAACTATTTTTTCTACCTTTTCACCAATTGCATTGTAAACATACTCAATTTGTCCCAAACTTCCAAACTGTATCTTTACTGGTAAATTCAAGTGGTTGTATTCTATATCTTGGTTAATTCCCTTGTTTCGGTCTTTGGTCAAGTTTCCGTAGGAATCATATTCAAAATCATTACCGCTTAAATTAACATCATTAAATCCGGAGGAGTCTTCGGTTAGATCTACTACATTGTGCAAGCGGTTACTATTATTTGGATATTCATAAATTAATTGATCTATCATAATTGGTAAAATAGCACTTTCCACATCTCCATTTCTAACCAAGGTTCTGATATTCCCATTTTTATCATAAGTCAAATGTTCATTATAAACTTGATTTAAGCTATTATTTTTAAAATAAATAGCATCTTCCAAACGATTCAAATGATCATACTTGTAGCTGTAACTTCTAAGCTGATTGTCAGAATTGGTTTTCCAAAAAGTTTCTGCAATATTACCATTAAACAATGGAGTGATCATTTGCCCATTAGAATTCGTTACTTGGTTGTAATTTATTTTAAAGGCAAATAGGTCTGTAGGATCACCGGTTTGTGCTAAATCATTGATATCATTAATAGCAACCATCCAACCTCTAACATTATATTTGTAATCTACTTTTTGTAGTGGGTTTTGAACAGATTTCCCAACTTTCTTACTTTCCAATCTACCCAACTCATCATATACATGAAAAGCAAGTAATTGTGGCGTATTATTTCCTATTTTATGGTAATGACTCAACAAACGGTCTTGCTCGGTGTAGGTAAAATCCTCCCTAGTTATTAAAGGTGAATCACTGTTTATTCTCTTATGTTCGGTCACGGTATACAAAACTTTGTTGGTAAAATCAAATTTAGAATCTGTTTGATTGTAACCACCGGTTCCAAGTTCACCATTCCTAAAAAATACGCGAATCGGATTGGCCTTTTTATCATATAAAGTATAATTAAGTTCGCGTCTGTAAGAATCAGATCTACGCAAAACACGGGTCCAAACACCGGTTAATAAACCTATTGGCTTTTGAGTTAAATTATAATAGACCGTTTGTCCTTCTATTTGTGAGGGTATATTTGAACTGGCTGGTGCATCCGGATAATTGTAATTATCAAAATAAGAAACAGTCAATACATGATAGCCAGAGGTAGGCCATGCTACGTTAGAGTATTTAAAGGTTACCCCACCTATTGTTGCATCGGTTGTAGTCGAATTTCGAGATTCGCTCAAAACCGTATCATTATTGCGTTGGGTTTGAAAATTTTTCCTGTTTTGACTGGTAAAACTAGAAGAATAACTCATCCATCCTGTTAAAACAGGTCTATTCAAAATATCATATTTTGTTATGAGCCAGCCGGGTAAAGTAAGATTAGTAAATGGTTTTATTACAGGACCGGTTGCTATTACACGATCTAACTTGTCATAAATAATATACTCTACTATTTTTTCAGGTAGCTTTTTTTCAACCAATCTATTGCGATAATCATAATGGTATTTATAACACAAACCATTTATTACAGTCTCATCCACATTCGTTTCTGTATTTACCAATGGAGGTAAAACAAAACTTAAATTACCATAAATATCATATACATAATAAGTATCATGTTTAATACCTGCATTATAAAAACGTTTCAATACGATGCGGCCTTCTTTGTCTTTAAACTCTTCTGATGTATTATTCAATCCATCTTGAACTTTCCAATTTTCATTTTTCAAGATTGTTTTGAAAAGTTGATTGGGTAAAAAATATCCATCTCGAACTAGTGTAGAAGTATAAATTTCCAAATTTGAACTCCATACGGTTTGTGCTTTAAATAATGCAACTTCACTATCGGTATTGGTTTGATATTCAAATTTTTGCATAGTATCACTATCTGTATCCCATGAATTCCCGGGAGCAGATTGTTTAGATATCCTGTTTAGGGGGGAGGCCTCAATCATTTGTTCACTATAAGGCTGTAAAGTAAAATCATATTGAGGTTGGTTGTAATAAGCAACTACACTCTGTAGCATATTAGATTCAAAATTCAGGTTTGCTCCTTGGGTTACATAAGGCAAATATTCTCTGGTCTGTCTTCCAAAAGAATCATATACGATAGGGGTAACAATATCCTTTCCGGAAGCTGATTGCTTATGAGCTTTTTGCTGAATAGGTCTCCCAATGCCATCCAAAAAAGTAATTTCAATTATAGCATCCAAAGGGTTGGTTACGTCTATACTACCTTCAGTAGAAGGCTTTTTATAAGTAATCGACTTCACAAAGTTGGGATTTTGCGAAAGACCTCGGTAGTTATATTCATATTCGTTCAAGACATTCGAATCTGAATCTTTAATAAATCGCAATCTACCAAAACTATCATATTCAAAAAAAGATGTATATCCTTTTGGATCAGTAACACTTGTTATACCATATAGTGGCATGTAAGTATATGTAGTTATCATGGCATTTTCCAAACTTGTATTTGATCGCAGGCTATTTATTGCTGTAAGATTGGTTTCACTAATCTGATGGGTTCCCAAAGCCGAAATTACTTGTGCATACGTTGCATTTTCAATCTTTGCAATGGGTAAAGATTTATTGTAGCCCCACAAATAGACTATATGTGCTCCAAATTCTTGTTTAAGTTCCAATACATTTCCATACTCATCATAATTAATAAATTGAATACGGGGTTCTAAATTGTGAGTAGACTTACTCATCAAAATAGTTTGAGGTAAATATGAATTATTACTTGTCCAATTGTTGTTGTAATTTATCTCTTTAGTCTCTAAAATTTCAGTTCCTCTACGTTTTTCTATTCGTTTTATAACTCCAATTCTATTGGTGTTCAAAAAATCGGTGTCATAAGTATAATTAACTGTTAAGGTTTCGTTTAAAGAAGTAGTAATTGTATTAGAGTTGAGCTTTTTATTACTAGTGTTGTAGCTATAAGTTTCAAATTGTTTCACTTGCTTTTGTCCTTCACTATCATAAAAATAGAGTATTGATTCTTTGGATAGGAGCTTAGTCCATGCAAAATTTTCATACGTACTCACAAAGTTTAAATAAAACTGCGGATTACAATCTGGATCCCAGCCTTGAGAACAGCCATTGTTAGTATAACAATTTAAAAATAAATCTAAAAAATCCCAAGATGAAGCCATGGCACAACCGGTTACAAAGTACCCTCTTATACCTGTTCTTATAGATTGTTCTGTACTGGCCCAATCATAATCAAATAAATTCTCAGCAACAATTCTAAAAGAGTTTGTTCCCGTTTTGGCATAATGCCTTTCTTTTTTCAAAAGCCCACGTTTGTAATCAAAATTGGGTGAAGCTTCAAAAGGATAATTAATGGAATAATTAGTTTCTGGATAATCAATAGGAGATGTATATTCATATTGTGTATATCCATTACTATTCACATCTGAGTCTGATATTGTTACATTTTTATAACCCACATCCCCTCCTTTAGTCTTAATAGCCATTAAATTATTAAAGTCGGCAACAACTTTATATTCAAGTGTTCCAAGAGAAAGTTGTGTACTCATGGTGTTAGCCGATCTTACATATTCAAAAACCGGTTTCGGAAAAACCAGTGAACCACTACTCTTAGAATGATTAAAAAAATTGTAATTAAATTTCTTGAACTTCAAAGGTTCGTTTGTATCTAAATTTTCATAATACTCAATACTTTTAATTCTTACACCTCCTCCATACAAAACAGTTTCCGTTTGCAAGGGATGGGTTTTAGTAATTACTTGAACGTTTAATGTACCGGGGGTTGATATATCTACCCAATTAAATTGAATAAAATATTCAGTATTAGGCTCTAAATACCAACGGTTTTCATCCAACACTTCAGGAGATTGATTCAAAGCTGTTACTATTTGAACAAAACCATTCTCTTCATTGGGACTAATTGTAAAATTTAAATCTATAATTCGGGGTTGACTGGAAATTCCTAAACTTTGCTGAACGGTTTGACCCGTATGATTTAAAACATAGTTTTGATTTGTTACATCCCAAAAATCAGGATGCGTTTCAAAATTCAAAACTTCCTCATCCCCTATGTATGTGTAAGTATTAGACTCAAAATTAAATTTAATAAAACCTCCGGTAGGTAATAATATTTTTTCTAAAACACCGGTACTACATAAAACGGGGTCTGTTTCTCTAGATACACCACTATTTCGGTAATATCCCCAATAATCATAACTGCCTATTCCGGATCCTACATTCTTGTTCTTATAATCACATTCAAAAACATTTTCTACGCTGTCTGCATAGTTGCGTTCTCTAACTCTCTCTAATGCCAATCTTTTGTTCTGGACTTCCATATAAGGACTGGAAATATAACCATATTCTAGAGTATATCGCTTTACAGGTGTTTCATTCCAGTCCTTGATAACTATATCTTTTAATTTATGTGCACTCGAATTTAATCTAAAATCTTCTCTCCCTTGCTCCAAAACAAACTCTATCTTAGCTTTATTAATTACAGATATCAATTGTGGTTTTTGGGTAGTAATGGTTTTCTGTTTAATGGTTAAAGAATTCTTTGGTAATAATCCGTTGATATTATAATCATTTAGGTAACTTACAATTAAGGATTCAGTAGCTGCAGGCTGTATAAAATAATCCAGCTCAGTAGTCTCAGTAATTACCTCAATTGAACTTTGATACGTAAAGTCTACTAGTAATTGTTGGTTAGGATCATAAATTTTTGACAAATGAAAACTACTCACATAAGTCATAGGTTGGGTTACATTAGTTCCCGGAAATGAACCAACTTTAAATGATTGGTTGTAGGTTGTTGAACTTTCAGACGTAGTCTCTTTTACATCAAACACATAACGATATCCCTTATCATCATAAACCACAAAGTGATTAAACTGGTATTTATTTGAACTCAAATTGTTGTTGTAGGTATAATCCAATTCTATACGAAAATTAGAATCACTATCAAGTTTCACAACTTCTAAAACACCTGTCGAAACCATTTTTATATAAAAACGTCCGGTTTGTCCCATGAAATTAATTTGGTACAAGTCATGTTCGCTATCCAATATTCCTTTCTCAAAAGCATACCACATATAATTCGTAATGGTTTGCTGTTGTGCAGAATTCAAATTTGTCCCCAATAAGCTTAATACTTGATAGTAATCATTCCTATTTACACCAGAAAAATTATTGTGATAAATACCTATTTGGCTTTTGTTATTACCAGAGATATCAGCCGCATGATAAACTTCATCAGGCAATCCTTTAACAGTTCTTGAAATACTACCGCCAGCAGTCAAACTCCAACCCAAACCGGTGTAACCTGCCATTTCTTTAACTGCTATTGAGGCAGGATGGTACTTTAACTTTAAATCAATTAAAACTTCCTTAGACATACTTGCAATACCGTAAATCGGGATACTTATATCCGGAATTCCAGTATAATTTTCAACAGGAACTTCTTCAAACTTCATTAAAGCGGCAACGGTTGGAGAGGGTAAAGATATATTAGGCATATCGGTTTCAATAGAAGCCATTGGAGGAGTTTGTGCATAATTTAGGTGCAAGCCTAAAAAATAAAATAAGGCAAAATATATAATAGTTTTAGATATTAATCTATTCATCTTTAATCAATTTTAAATTAGAGTTTCATGATTTTTAAACCGTTCTCTTGAACATCAGTCTTTACTTTAACCACATAAATTCCACGTGGTAATCCGGTCATATTTAGAGGAATAGTTCTATTCTCTATAGCAAAATTTTGATGTAAGCGACCACTCAAATCATACAAAAAAATCTCTCCACTTTTAAATTCATAATTTACAATTACGTTGGTAAAAGTTTCAACAGGATTTGGAAAAGCTTCTATCGTCTCTTTCACTACTTCTTTCTTGCTCTTATCTTTCAACTTAACTACCCAAAAATCCTCTCTCCCTACAGAGCTTTTTCTATCTCTAGATGATTTTCCATTTGCTGTACCGGAAAGTATATAACCTCCGTCTCGAGCTTCAAAAACTTTAGAAAGAGCATTCTGATCATTACTTCCAATATATTTACGCCAAACCTCATCGCCACTTAGACTTGTTTTAATAAGAACAAAATCACCTACACCCTCTTTGTCTCTTTTGGGAGTTCCCTGGGTTTCACTCACAGCCATACCCCCAATCAATATAGATTCATCAGAACCTAAAAACATAGAAGTTAATTTATCATTCTTGTCAATATCATACGACTTTTGCCATATAATTTCACCATGTACATTAATTTCAATTATCCAAAAATCAGAGCCACTTTTATTGGTGCAATCTTTATTTCCTGTTACTTGTGACCATGAATTACCACCAAGAATATAATTACCTTTTGAAGTTTCCACTACAGTCATTAAAAAATCATCTTTGTCACCTCCAAAAACTTTCTCCCAAAGAAGTTCACCTTTTTTGTCTAATTTTAGAACACAATAATCAAGCATACCATAATTCTTTTCGGTTTTGGCATAACCTAAATTTGTTTCAGTACTAGTAGTATACTCAGTAGAATTTGATGTGCCCCCTATCAAAAAAGAACCATCTTTACTCTCTAATATGCTTTGAATTTTATCTGAGTACTGTCCACCATAAGATCTTTCCCATTCCAAATCTCCATTTCTATCAATCTTAACAATCCAAAAGTCAAGATTGCCAAAACTATTTGTACTTTTTAATAATAACTTTGACTTATCAGTTCTTTTTAAATCCGTTTGAGATTGATTATACAAGGTACTAGATGATGAAGAATTTATACCAATTAAAAAACCACCATCTTGAGTTACAATCAAATCACCCAATAGGTCCTGACCTTCACCTCCCAATGCCAATTGCCATAAAACATTCCCTTTAGCATCTAATTTTAATATCCAGATATCGTCACCTCCTAAAAGTTCGCTAGATTTGTCTCCTGATTTTCCGGATTTTGAATTTCCGGCCAAGATGAATCCACCATCATTTGTGTGTTTAATACACTTCAACAAATCCAATCCCGAACCACCAAAACTCTTTTGCCATTCCATCTCGCCCTTTTCATCCATCTTCCAGATCCAGTAATCCAAATCCCCTTGGTTCGCTTGTAACTTTTTACCCGTTTTACCGGATAGCGAGCTACCGGCCAGAATAAATCCATAGTCCGCAGTGGGTATGGCATCAAATAAATAATCGGCATGTTTACCTCCAATAGATTTTTCCCATTCAATATCTTGGGAATATAAAGGAAGTCCATAAGTAAGAAGTATCAATAAAAAGATACCTCCATGAAAAGTAGTTTTCTTCATAGAAAAAATATAAAAAATTGACAATAATGAGGGGGAATAAAAGTCGTGTGGTAATTGACTTTTAAATTTTAAATGTCAAAACAAAAAGGATTATTTTGACAAGAGTGGTTTGTTTTTAGGTATTTTCTTATGCAATTATAAACATTTATTTTTAAACTCAAAAGTTAAAAAAAGGGTATTACAACATAAAATGTAAAAAATAACAATACGGTAATAGTTTGTTAAGAATGAAACACTTAGAAATAATATAACGTAACAATAGGTTTAAAAACACATAACTTTTTCCAACCCTGTGTCATTCCGAGCCACACACCATAGTCATTCCAAGCTTCCAAACTTGTCATTCCGAGCCCGCGAGGAATCCCCTACGCAGTAGGCCGTACCACCCTTCCCTGCTCCATGTCTTTCCAAGCCACCAGTATTGTCATTCCGAGCCCAGCGAGGAATCTAAATCACAACTTAAACCATAAAATACGTTTAATACTTATCAAGTAACAATTATAAAAAGTATATTCTTTTAGCACTTTAAAAACACGCTCAATTAATTAAATATTTACTTTCAATCAATTTAATTTGAAAAAAAAATGCCAAGGATTAAAACCCATTGGCATTTGATTTATATTCAATCATAAAGTTCTAAAGGAAAATCATTCTTTAATCACTCTAACGGTTTCCACTCCTTTAGAACTGTATATTCGCAAGCTATAAACTCCTACAGGATATCCCTCTAAATCAATTTGGGTTTGCTCCGTTGAAGCGGTTTGAACGGTTAGTTTTTGGCCTACCATGTTAATCACTTCTATTTTTGTAATGATTTCTTTTCCAGAAACAGTTACGCATGACTGAGTCGGATTGGGATAAACGGTAATATCTTTCAAAAGCTCTTGGGGTATACTCAGCGTATTTTCACATTTAAGCAATCGAACTCGGTTGGCATTCTCAAAAGAGCATGCACCATCGGCATGAATATAATACCGTATCACTCCAGATGTCGAACCGGAGTTCCAAACCAAAGGTGAAAGTCCACTAACTACCAATGCCGTTCCATTACTATTGGTGAGGGTTAGATAATCTGAGGTTACAGAACTCGTAAACGTATATTGTTTGTTTGGTAAAATATTTACGGTAGTGAATTCTCCGGCTCGAGCATTGTTTACAATTATTTCATTGGTTTCTGTGCAGGCCGATGTAAACGTTGTGGCAGGATGCTGTCCATAAACGGCTGTAGAACAAAAAGTAGAAGTACCCTGTGTGTTTACAGCTCCGCCACTAATCCAGGTGCCGGGTGTAGGTGAGCAATTGGAACGCAACCAAAAATAATATAAGGTGTTTGAGTTTAATCCAAAAACATTAACTGTAGTTTGATTAACAACGGTTCCGGTGGGTATAGTTGATGCATTGGGTGGTGTTGAAGAAGTTGAAATATAATATTGATACCCATTAACAGGAGCGGGATTGGCAGCTGTCCAAAGATAAGAAGCGGAATTAGCCGTAGCAAAAATGATGTTGATATCACTCGGATCAGCACAACCTGTTGGAACTTGACACGCAATAAATTTTGAACGAGCAGTATCTTGATTGCCACAAGACGCATTAGTATGCAAATAATATCGGAAAACACCATTATTGGCTGCCGAATTCCATGACAAAGGAGAAAAGCCATGGGCCAAAACAGTTGTACCGGCCGCATTGGTAATCGTAATGTAATCAGTAGCCGTTGAACTGGAAAACGTATAAGAACGATTAGACACTAGGGTCACATTGCTATATTCTCCCGCCCACGCATTGTTTACAATTAACTCAGCGGTACCGCTACACGTTGGAGTAAAGGTAGCATCCGGAAATAATCCATACACAGCGGTCGTGCAACCATTGGCAGTAAGTGTCGTAAAGCTTCCTCCGGAAATCCACATACTTTGCGTAGCACCACAATGGGCTCGAACCCAAACATAATAAACTGTTCCGGCTAACAATCCGTTTAGGTTGGCAGATGTTCCGGTTACGTTACCGGAAGGTGTAGTACTTGCTATTGGAGCTGTAGATGAAGAGGACAAATACACATCATATCCGTTAGAAGGCACAGGTGAAGCGGCCGTCCAAGTAGCAGTAGCTGTACCCGAAGTGATAGCCGAAAAGCTGATACCGGATGGACTACCACAAGAGGGTGCAGTGGTCTGACAACTAATGAATCTGGACCGATTTACATTCTGATTTCCGCAATTGGCGTTCGCATGTAGGTAATAACGAAATATCCCGTTGTTCGTGGTAGAATTCCAGGATAAAGGAGATAAACCACTGGCAAAAATAGTGGTACCTGCGGCATTGGTAATCGTAATATAATCAGTTGTTACTGAACTGGAAAATGTATAGGAGCGATTGGCCAAAATGTTTACGTTGGCGTACTCTCCTGCCCATGCATCATTTACTATCAACTCAGCCGTTCCGGTACATGCGGGAGTAAAAGTTGTTTCTGGATACAAACCATAAAAGGCAGTGTTACACGCTCCTACGGATAACGTAGAAAAACTACCCCCGGAAATCCATGTACTGGTTAAACCCTCACAATTGGAACGAACCCAATAATAATAAGTTGTTGAAGAGGTCAAGTTATTAATGGTTGCCGAAGTAGCAGCTATACTTCCATTAGGAGTTGTTCCACTTGTGGGTGCGGTAGTGTTAATGGAAAAATAAACATCATAAAACGATGGATTGGAGGGAGAAGCCGTCCAATTAATACTGGCTTGATTTACACCAACGTTAAACGTACTCAAATTGCTAGGTGGTGTACATTCGGCAGATGGAGCACAGCTAATAGTTCGGGTACGTAAGGTAGCACTGTTCCCACAAGACGAATTGGAATGCAGAAAAAAGCGAACCGTTTCCGCAGAAGCTCCGGATTGCCATACCAAAGGCGTTATTCCGGCAGCATAGGAAACTGTACCTGATTCATTGGTAATAGTAAGATAATCCGTGGCGATAGAGCTACCAAAAGTATATTGTTTGTTCGCCAATACATTTATATTCGAATATTCTCCGGCTTTGGCATTTGAAACAATCGTTTCCGAACTTCCTGTGCATGCCGGTGTGAAAGTGGCTGTTGGATGTAATCCATAAAACGCACCATTACAATTAAGACCTTGCGGAGTAGTAAAGCTTCCTCCAAATAACCAAGTAGATTGAACCGTATTACAATTGGAACGCACAAAATAGTAATACGTGGTATTGCTGGATAAATTATCGATGAGTGTACTGGTATTGAGCGGATAAGAGGTTTGAGAGGCATTCGGTTCAAGTCCGGTTAAATTATAGGCAAACTCATATCCGTGAGAAGGTGCCGGACTAGGTGCATTCCATGTAAACAAGGCAGAATTGGCTGTGATATTGTTCACACTTAGATTAGAGGGTTGATTGCAAACTACTGCGGAAGTGACAAACTCTCCCCCTTGCATCCATACACTGTATTGCCCATTATAATTTGAACGTACCCAATAATGATAGCGTTTATTAGGGTTTAAATTAGATACGGTTGCAGAAGTTGTAGAAGAAAATCCGGTAAACGCGGAATCAGAAGAGTTACTCGGCGGAAGAGGTAAACTAAAACTTCCGGGAGCTTCAATTATATGATATTGATATCCATTGGTAGGAGGCGAACCAATCCAATCCCATTGCCAACTGAACGAAACAGAATTGGTCGATACATTGGTAATTGTCAAGTTTGTGGGTGGAAAACGATCCTGAAGTGAACTCATCACATAAACCGTTTTGTTGATACTATTGGTTTGACAGGCCTCATTGGTATGATAATATACACGGGCTTCACCGCTATAATTAAAATTTTTGAACACCAAAGGGGAATAACCGGCTGTTAAATAAAAACCTTGATCATCTGTAATGGTTAAATAGTCCTGATACCCTTGTTCTGCATCACCGGTTTTATACGCATAAAAAGTATAAAAACGATTGGCCAATACATTCAATTTATGGTATTTTCCATTGGAAGCCGTAAACAAATCAATGGTTTCTGCATTCCCGGAATAATTGGGTGTAAACGTTACCGAAGTTACGGGAGTTCCTGTTGTACACTGACTATGTAACGAAATAGTTGAAAACAGCATCAACAATAAAAATGAAAAAGTAATTTTTTGCATAGTAATTCATTTAAACAGAATCAAAAATTGGAGTATTTACCACATAATTCCAATTTTCAATCCCTATTCATCCAAAATGCTAAACTAAAAAACAACTCCTTTTTTAAAGAACCGTTAAAAACATAAATCGCACACATTTTCAGTACTTAAATAAAGTAAAACTGTTATTTTTGAATATATAAAAACCGGTATATTAAAGTACTTCAAACAATACAATTATTACTTTTTTTCGGATGGATCACCACTCTCTCCGGACAAGAAATTTATTTTACCAACGTAAGCAACTCCTTAAATCTTCCCTCACAAGAATGTTACAATGTACTGCAAGATGCCAAGGGGTATATTTGGATTGCAACCGAAAATGGTTTGGTAAAATACAGCAAAGACAGTCGCACCATTTTTGACAAACAAAATGGTTTGACTGAAAATGGGGTGTATTATATGGAAGAAAAAAAACCGGGTGAATTGATGTTGATTACCTCGAATAATCGCTTTTTATTTATTAAAGATAATACCATTAAAGAAGTAAATATATCGCAAAAAATTCAACGCTACCTTTCGCTAAATTCATTAGAACACACCTTTGACATCAGCTATCTGTTAAACAAAGACGCTAAGGATAACTTGATAATTAATTCGCAACAACGCACTATACAGGTTGATAAAAAAACAAAAAACATTATTGATTTATCTTCGCACAACAACTATCAATCAGATGCTTATTTGGTAATTGACAAAAACAAAGACAATAGTTTTTTTGTTAAAAACAATATCAAATGGATAGGCGAACTTCAAAAAAGAAACAATCAATTAGATATTGCCATTGTAGAAAATGGAAAAGTAAAAAAAATTACAATTAACCTACTCAACGATTCCCGGTTAGATTGGCGTTCAAGAATAGTAAACAGTGATGGTTATACCTTTGTATCTGTTCACAACAACCTGATTCAAATAGACAAAGAGTTAAATTTAAAAGTCATTCCTTTTTCAAGTGTAATTTCTTCACTTTACATCCATAAGAAACATGGATTATGGGTAGGTACCAGCTCCAACGGTGTCTATCATTATCCCAACAGCAAAAGTTTAGAAAAGTATAATCATGGTTTAAACGGATTAACCGTTAGTTCAATTGTGGTGGACAATGAAGGTGGTACATGGTGTACCACAACGGAAAAAGGGGTTTTTTATGCCGGAAACTACTCGGTGTTGCATTATCCGGATAAAAAAGAACTAAATAAGAAAACTACATTTTTAAAAACCATCAACAATCAACTGTTTTTATCAACTGAAATTGATCAATTATTGAGAATAGAAAATAATCAAACTTATAACACAAAATTACTATCAACCGGCAATACAGACATAACCGATATTTTAGCGTTTAAAAATAAGTTATACATTGCAACTAAAGGGTATTTTGGCACTTTAAATAACCAGTATCAAGTTGAAAGAACGATAGAAAGTCCTAAAAATATGGGTAATTTAACGGGTTATCAACTCGATGCTTTTGCCAGTCAGATATATATTTTAGGAGTTGGTGCAGTATATCGATACAATGGAAACAAAACAGAGATCCTTCCTCAATCTTTACCTTCTAAAGGAAGATGTTTCAAAGTACTGAATGAAGATTTACTGTATGTGGGTTGTAATGATGGTTTGTATAGATTAAATCCCCTTTCCAATACGTTGGAAAAAATAAAAGACATCAACACCGCTGTTTCAAAAATTTTAATTTCTAAAAAAGGCAAGGTTTATTTTACTACCAGAGGGCAAGGTTTTTATCAAATAGAAAATCACATGGCAATTGCTATACCAATAGAAAATGCCAGTTTGGTAATGAATGATCTCACTGAAGATGAACAAGGAAATATTTGGATAGCCAGTAATAACGGTTTGATAAAGTATCATCCCAAAAAATCGAATGTTTACAGCAAAGCGAACGGATTAGTATCCAATGATATTACGCATTTGAGTAGTTATCAAAATAAACTTTTTCTTTCTTCTCCTGATGGTTTATGCCAATTTCCTATAGAAACAGAACTTAAAAACCAAACGCCGCCTCGCCTATTGGTGGCTCAACTTAGTATAAACGATTCTATTTATACATTTGAAAATAAGACCATTAAACTGGACTATTGGCAAAACAATTTAACCGTAATCTTAGATCGTTTGCATTTTAAAGAAGGGAATCAAGAAGGTGTATTGTATAAATTAATCGGTCAGGATTCCAAATTTAGAAAAGAGAATACTAAGGTGCTTCGCTTCGAAAATTTAGCTCCAGCCGAATATAAACTTGTAATGTATGCGATAAATAATGATGGTATAAAAAGTGAAAAACCATTATTGTTGCATTTCAAAATTCATCCCCCCTTTTGGAAAACAGTTTGGTTCCTCGTGTCGATGATAGTTTTGATTCTTTTCGTCATAATTCTAATCATAAAACAAGTCGTTCAATCGGTTAAAAAAAGAGAAGCCGAAAAAACACGTATCAACACCTTACTATCCGAGTCGCAATTGAGTGCTTTGCAAGCTCAAATGAATCCACATTTTATTTTCAATGCCATAAACGGGATTCAAAATTATATCCTCAATAAAAAAGAAGAGGAAGCGTATAACTATCTAACCAAATTCAGTAAACTCGTCCGTCTGGTTCTAAATAATTCCAGAAACAAAGAATTAACTTTACAGGAAGAATTGGATATGTTGGCGTTGTATATCGAATTAGAACAACTTCGCTTTGACCACGCGTTTGATTATCTCCTCACGATTGATCCATCCGTCAATCCCTACGAAATAGAAATCCCTTCGATGCTCATTCAACCGTATGTTGAAAATGCCATTTGGCATGGGTTAATGAACTTAAATAAAGAGAGAGCCGGTAAATTAAAAATAACTATAACAACTGAACATTATTTGCTTAAGATTAGTATTGAAGACAATGGTGTGGGTAGAGCAAAATCCAATGAATTCAAAACCAACACCATTCATCATTCGGTTGGTATGCAACTCACCGAAGAACGTTTGGAAATGATAAAAAACATCTGGAAAACCAATGAAGTAAAAGTGGTAATTCAAGATGTATATGATGATAATCAAAAAGCATGTGGGACAATAGTTGAATTATTTTTACCTTTAGGAAGATGAACAATTCAGCAACCATAAAAACCATTTTGGTAGATGACGAAAAAAACAGCAGAGAAGTGCTCACCAAACTACTGGAAAAAAAGCATCCCGAAATCGAAATCATCGGCGAAGCATCCAATGTAGAGGAAGCCTATCAATTGTGTGTAAAATTACAACCACAACTGGTTTTTTTAGATATTCAAATGCCGCAAGCCAACGGGTTTAACTTACTCAAAAAGTGGGAAGAAATTCCGTTTGAGGTCATTTTTGTTACCAGTTTTGACCAATTTGCCATTACGGCGATAAAGTTCAATGCGTTAGATTACTTGCTAAAACCCATAGATATAAAAGAATTAGAAATAGCCATTGAGAAAGTAATAAAAAACGTAAACTTAAAAATCAATCAAAACCATCAAGTGATCAATTTAATCCAAAGTTTGGAAACAAAGACTTCTGATAAAAAATTTGCCATTCACAGTGGCGAAAAAGTAAAAATGATTAATAGTTCAGATGTTCTAGTAATCAAAGGCGATGGAAGATATTGTCAAGTTATCCTTAATTCCGGTGAAAAACTAACAACTCCAAAAAACCTGAAAGATTTTGAAGACTATTTTGGCGAAAAATCGAGTTTTGTTCGCATCAGCAAATCTCATCTTATCAATGCCTCCTACATAAAAAATTATTTCAAAGGTGAACCTTTTATCATCCAAATGACAAACGACGAAACCTTTGAAGTCTCCAGAAGAAAAAAACCGGAAGTGTTGATAAAATTGAACATGAAATTTTAAATTAAAAAAAGGATGTATTACTCGTTTTATCATTACATTACACCAACCTTATCATTACAATCATCCAGCATTGTCATTCCGAACCACCAGCATTGTCATTCCGAGCCCGCGAGGAATCCCCTACGCAGTAGGCCGAACAACCTTCCCTGCTCCTTGTCATTCCGAGCTCGCGAGGAATCCCCTACGCACTAAGCCACACCACCATACCCAATCCCTTGTCATTCCGAGCTACTAGCATTGTCATTCTAAACCACCAGCATTGTCATTCCGAGCCCGCGAGGAATCCCCTACGCAGTAGGCAAACGCACTCCCTTGTCATTCCGAGCCCGCGAGGAATCCCCTACGCAGTAGGCCACATGCCTTACCCACACTCCCTTGTCATTCCGAGCCCGCGAGGAATCTCATACCCCGTAGCCAAATCATTAGCAGGTAAACAAAAAAAATCAGCTTTAAAAAAACATTAACCATCCTTTCAAGAGTATAATAGTACCTAAATCCGTATTCTAAAAACTCTTGAGGAATATTTCTTACCTATATTTCTCGGTCTTAAATTTTCTACCAAAAAATAATACACCTTCATCAAAACAATCTATAAATGAAGCTTTTCTATTATTTGATTACCTATAGAAGAATTTATCAACTTAAAACTTAATACAATAAAATTTCTTACTTATATTTGAAAATAAATCAAATCTAAAACTCTCTTAATACTTTCATTTAAAAGGCTAAAGAATTATTAAAGTTTGACCAATAGCAAAGAGGGTTATTAAAAAAGTAGTTAAAAATTGGATACAAAAGCAGAGCAATATTATCCTACATACACTTTTAAACCTGAAAACCGTGATGTAGTTTTATTGGAATTTGAGGAAGCTCAAAAAATAGCGAATGGACAAACTAAAGTTTTTGGTCAGGTAACTAATATTTTACTTGCAGTAGTAACTATTTTAATTCCTTTATTTTTTGAAAAAGAAACAGATTCAACAAATACTTTTGCAATAATAAAAGAAAATGGCCTTTTTTTCTCTTCAATTATTTTTGTATTTGGTGCTTTAATTTTAAGATATTTCGTAGACTTACAAAAAAGTATAACAATTAATGCACGAAAAGTTGTTACTTTAAGAACTATGCTTGGCTTAGATTATGGTCACATTCATTTAACACTTCCAAATTGGAGAGTTGAAGGAGCTACAAATCCTTTTACAATCAAATATTTTAACGGATGGTTGATGTTCCAAAGCATGCCTTTTTGGGTTTTAACTATAGGAGTTAATGCTATTTGGTGGTTAACAACAAATGGTAGAGTTCAATATAATTTTGACATTTTTAGTGATGGTACTATTTTCATACCTTGGTATTTTGGTAATATTTTCATATCACTAACATATCTTATTATTTTTAGGCGAAATTTAAACGATACACATGAAACATGCTTTTTAAATATAGTTAAAATAATTGCTAAGATTATGCGATTTAGACTGTTAGATAATTTTGAATATATTTTGTATCGAGCAAAATTAGGCATTACTGAAATCAATCGTTTAAATGTTAACTACGAAAATTTAAAGTCAATTTTAATTGAAATAGAGGATAAAACTTTTTATGAAAATAATGGCATATCATTTAAATCATTATTTCGTGCCCTTTTAAGTCAAATTAAACCTCTTAGAAAAAAGCTTAATTTAATTGAAAGTGGTGGTTCAACAATTACTATGCAGCTTTCTAGAACACTATTTATTCCTTCAAATCAAAACAAATATCTAAGAAAAATTTTTGAAATACTTTTATCGTTTTGGCTTCAAAAACAATTCTCAAAACTAGAAATTCTTAATTTATACATTGTCTCAGTAAGATATGATTACGGTGTAATGGGACTTTCAAATGCCATAAAACACTTTTACACAGATGTCAAAAATAAAAAGTTGAGTATCGAAGAAAGTTTTGTTTTGGTAGAAAGACTTTCTAATGTTACGGGTACTTTTAGACGTGAAAGAGTCGATTTCTTAATTGAAAAATCAAATAATGATCTAAAGCGTGACAAGATAAATGATTTATATGATACCTTTATTAAAAAAGGAATAATAAAAGTATAACTCTTGCAAGCAAAATCAAATTATCGCTGTTAGAAGTCATTATAAATTTCAAGAAAATACTAAACTATTACTTATATAGCTTGAAAAAACAATAAATGCAGAGTTATTAATAAAGTATAGATTCCCTCCTACTTTACTTGTAATAAAGAATTTTAATGAAGAAGTATTTTATAAATAGAAAATCAAATAATTTCACAAGTAATGATAATTCAACTTTAAATGCTATAAACATACATCCTAATTTTAATCCTTTAGACAAGGTAGTAGAATTATACGAACGTTTAGTTCAAGCCGAAAAAGACAAAGTAAACTACTTAGAAAAGTTACTAAACAGATAATTTCCTATTAATTCATTTTTTACCCCAAATGCCTTCTCATCCGGAAGGCATTTTTTTGTATTCAAAAAAAAAATTAACTTTTTGTTACAACTAATTATTTTTTTGTGTAAATTAGTGATTCCAAAAACATATTTACCGGGTGGTAAATACATTCCCTTTTTTATTTTTTAATTTTTACAAATACCTATAAAAACAATTTATCCATGATAATTCGGTTTTAGGTTCATGTAAAAACAAAACGTTTTTAAAACAGTTTTAACTTCCCCAATGTCTAATGACTTGGCAAAAAAGTAAAACAAAAAAATAGTAATCAGATTTGTTAACCCTAATAAAGATGCTATGTCTGATTTTGTCAGACATATAAATGAGTTATATGACATTTCAAAGAAACTACCAAAACAGTAATAAGATGACAAACGAAGAAAAATTGCAGAAAATTATTGCTGCTTACACACCATTGGACTACACAAAAATTGACCTTAAAAGGACAATAAAGGACAACTACATTGCTGCTGAGTTCAAAGACAATTTTTGCGATGACATATGCATTACTTGGCGAAATATCAATTCGACACAATTACGAAATGATATGTTCGTAAAGCTAAAAACTGGAGAAGATATTATAAAAATCCTAAAATACATTTTGCTATGAAGTTAAAAATCACTCTGCTTTTTATTTCTCTCTCGACAATTTTAAGTAATAAAGTTTTAGGACAAGACTTTATTAGAATTGGAGCAGCACATGACTTTCAAAAAAATAAAGTTGTTCAAACTTTTTCATTTGACTTCAATAGGACTGAAAAAATTGATGAAAAGAAAGGAAGATTTCTAATTTTTGATCATAATAATTTTTACATACTTCCTACCTCAGATGTAAATATTGGTGACGGTGTAACTTCATCTGAAAACAATATTCTGTTTCAAATTAATATGGGTAAAGCGTTTTATGGCGAGAAATGGAAAAGTAAAGACAATTTAAGAACATCTGCTTGGAACAAAGCAATCGAATTTAATCCATCTTATAATTCTGATAAGCTTTTTCAAGAAAAATTAGCATTTGGACAATTAAAGTTGGTAGTAAATCTAATATCTCAAAAGCATAAAGACGCATCTGAAAACCCATATATTCAATCTGTACATTCAATCGCTTTTGGTGGTTTTTCAAATCTTGGTTATAGATATAGTAAAACCTATGACTCTGACGATTTGTATTCAACTGCTGGTATATTATTTGATTACAAAACCAGAATTTTGAACTCTAAAAATGAAGATACATGGGTCTTCAAAGCGACAGGAAATTATTATTACATAGTTTCAGATGTCCAACTATTAGCGACTAACAATTTTGCTGGACTAATAAAGTCATCTATCGACAGACAAATTTTTAAGAATACTTTTATCGGACTATCTTATAAATATGGAAATGACAATCCAAATTACAAATACATCCATACATTGGAGTTATCAGCAAAAATAAAGTTTTGAAAAAAATGACAAATAAATAACAATAAAATAAAAAACAGAAAATTATGGCAGAACCAACAACAGCATCAGCTATAGGTGCAATTATTATTGCAAAAGCTGCAGAAAAAATAGGTAGTCGAATAGGGGATGAAATCGCTAACGGCATATTTGGCAAATCAGACGACATGGCAGACATAAGGAATATGTTAAAACAACTTAATCTGAAAGTCGATGAAATTTTACACTATTCAAAGGCTACCTATACTCTAGTTCAAGACTTACCAAATGTAATTATAGGGATTCTAGAAAAAGAAAAGTTATATCATGCACATAACAATATTGAATCTAATTATGAGACCTACATTAGACTACCACAATGGAATAATACTATTGGACATAGTACAATGGCAGGTTTACTTGCAAATTGGAAAATTGTTATCGATACAGAATCTAATCTTGATAAATTATCAAGGTTACCAAAGTATGGTGAATTCTTATTGCTTGTTACCAATGGACAATTCTTTGAAGTAGTCTTAAATGGTGTTGATTCAAAAATCAATTTGCTAGAAAATTCTTTAAAAGTTGAGAAAGAAGACATATTACAACCAAACGTCAATGAAATAGAAAGACTTATCAAAACTGGCTATATAAAAAAAGGGACTTTATTAGATGCTGAGCCTTGGGCAACTTGGGTTATTGCTGACAAAAAGACAAGGACATACAAAGACTGTTATGATATGCCTTGTGGTGCTTGTAATGGATCAATTACTATTTGCAATGACGTTCAAGTACCTGATACTGCATGGAATAACCAACTTGAAAATGTAAATAGACAACTTTTAAACAGTGTTGGTATTGTCAGTTCCACTATAATCAAAATTCGTTCAATTTATCTAGTTTTAGAAATATTGAAAAAGTACAAGAAGTCACTTTTGGATAGGTCAAACGAAATTAAGTCTCATTCTCACGTAAAAGTTGTAGAATCATTTACTTCATTTCCATAGAAAAACAGTATTTAACAGACATTTGCCTCCATGGGGGATGAAATGGTTAAATCAATAGCACTGCTTCTATCAACATTTGTGCTTGGTTAACAGTGAAGTGCTCCGAAACCAAACCAATCATAAAGAAGTAATCCATTTTGAAATAATTTTAAAATCAAAAAGACTCAACGTAAATGGCTTACCAAAGAAACAAAAAAGATAATTATCTAACTTACAAACCCGAATGGGCTAACTATATCTGTTTTTATAATACATATAAACAAGTTAGGCAACATAACCCGACAACCCATGAGTAATAAGAAAGATAGGCTAATTGGACTAATGAAAACTGCTCAAGCAGAATTTGGAGATAAATTTCTGGTGTATGCTATTCCAGAAATTATGTCAAAAAAATTCATTGCTTATTGTTCAATGAGTGAGGATATGAAATTAATACTTGAATATATATCGTTATTACGAACTAAACCTTTGCATACAATAGAATCTTCCTTATCATATTCTTTAATTTCTTTATATGGAAAGTGTTTTACAGACGCATCTAAAAATAGTTACCCAAAGTTAGAGAGTAACATATTTGCTGGAAAAGCAGATTTATTGAAAACTCATGAATATCTAATGGATTTACGTCATCAGTTTATAGCTCACCGTGGCAATACAGAAAGCGAAATTGGAGTGGCTTTTATGCTTATACCAAAAGATAAAGATGATACTCAGACTCAAATTCAATTCCTTCAAGTCAAGCAAAAATCATTTTCGGACGAAGATTTAGATAAATTTGAAACGTTAATGAAATTTATAACTGATTGGTTAGCAGAAAAAATACAGAAAAGTGGCGAAAAATTACGTGATGGATTTTTTAATTCGTTCACGCCGGAAGAAATCTCTGCGATGCTCTTAAACAATGCTAAATAAAAAGGTTACGTCGCCTAACAGCGGT
>NZ_DAIOUN010000028.1:0-23736 GCF_036759525.1 Flavobacterium sp.
CCACCGCCACCACCACCACCAGCACCAGAGGTTCTTAAAATTGTTGAAGATAAAAAAGAAATTAAGGAAGTTGAAATTCAATCTACAGAAACCAACCAAAAGGAAGAGGTTGTAAAAGCAGAAAAAGTAGTAGTAGCGAAAGAAGAAGAACCGGATGTTGATGTTCCCTTTGCTATTATTGAAGATGTGCCTTTGTTTCCAGGTTGCGAAAATGTGGCCAAAGAAAAGCGTAAAGATTGTTTTCAAGAAAAAATACAAGCTCACATCCGCAAAAACTTTTCTTATCCAGAGGCTGCTATTGATGCCGGTCATCAAGGTAAAGTATTTGTAAGTTTCGTAATTGAAAAAGACGGAAGTGTATCTATTGCAAATATGAGAGCTCCTTACCCAACTCTTGAAAAAGAAGCACAAAGAATTATGTCTAAACTTCCTAAAATGGTACCCGGAAAACAAAGAGGGAAACCAGTAAGGATGACTATGAGTATTCCAATTACTTTCAAATTAGATCAATAAAATTTAAAATCCGCTCAAATAAAGCGGATTTTTTTTTGGCATACTAATTGAAATGTCTCTATAATAACTAATCCTTTTATTATGAGAAATTTAGACCAGTATCCCAAAGTGAATCACAACGGAAAGCTTTATTTTCAAGTTGGACTTTTAGCTTCTTTAGTTTTAGCTTACCTTGTGATTGAAATGGAAACCCCTTCTAGATCTGTAGAAGTTCCGGATTCCCGCAGAATTGTTGATATTTCTGAAAAACCATTCCCGTCAAAGTTAATTGTTGAAACTAAAGAGGAGCCCAAGCCTAAAACAAATGAAGTTAAACCGAGAAAATTACCGGTGTTCCTAAATCAGGTTAAACCTACTTCAAATGACTCTCCTGATCCAGATCCCCAACAAACCGTTCCAATAGATGACTTGCCGGAAGATTTACCCCTAGAAACTACTCCTGTTTCTGCACCGGTAAAAACACCCGATTTTGTCGAAAAGTGGGCTTTGGAAGAAACACCTACTTTTCAAAAGTGTGCGGGTTTAAAAGGGGCAGAGCGTGAAGCTTGTTTTAGAGAACAAATGAGTAAATTTCTTTCGGCCAATTTGAATTATCCAGAAAGAGCCAGAGATAGGGGAGAACAAGGTTCTATTTTGGTAGAGTTTATTGTAGATACCGACGGTAAAATAACACAAGTAAAGCCTGCTTACAGCAAAGCCTTTGCATATGCCGATTTAGAAAAAGAAGCAATTCGAGTGGTTTCTAAACTTCCCAAATTGACCCCGGGCAAGCAAGCAGGAAAGCCCGTTAGAGTAAGATATACGGTGCCAATAACCTTTAAAATGGGTCAGTAAAATATTTTTGATATTCTTATCCCACTTCGGTGGGATTTTTTTATTTTTACACTATGGAAATTAAAAATTATTTAGACTCTACCTATTTAAAAACACCAGTTCAAGCAGGTTTGTCACCCGATGAAAATAAAGCCGTTGTGCAAAGTTTTATTCAAGAAGCCATAGACGAAAAGTTTAAATTGATTATGATTCGTCCCGACTATGTTTCCTTGGCTAAAGAAATGATTTCGGCCGCTGGCTCAAAAGTTTTGGTAGGAACGGTTATAGGTTTTCCGGAAGGAACGTACACTACACAAGAAAAATTGAACGAAGCTCACAAAGCCATTGAGGATGGTGTAGACGAATTGGATTTTGTATGTAATTACAAGGCTTTTCAAAATAAAGAAATTGAATTAGTCAAAACTGAAATCGTACAGTGTACTCAATTAGGACTGTCGAATCATAAAGTTGTGAAATGGATTATTGAAGTAGCAGCTTTAAACGACCAGGAAATTGTTCAGTTGTCTGCTTTAATAAAAAATACAGTTATAGCACATTTCAAAGAGGAATACTACCAAGATGTTTTTGTGAAATCGTCCACAGGATTTTATCAAACCGAAGCAGGAAAACCCAATGGAGCTACTTTTCCAAGTATCATTATGATGTTAGAAAACAGTTCGCCTTTACCAGTAAAAGCGGCTGGAGGTGTTCGTTCATATGATGAGGCAGTAGCCATGATAAATTTGGGTGTCAAGCGTATTGGTACATCTTCTGCCAAAGCCATCGCTAAAGGAGAATCCACAAACAACAATTACTAAATTCTACTGAATCACCATGAAAAACCGATTTGTTTTACTCTTATTTCTTTGTTTTCATTTTCTTTCGGCTCAAGAAAAACAAATCGAACAGTTTCCGGTATTCTCGGATTGTGAGAATTTAATAAATACTGATTTGGAACAGTGTTTTTATAAAAATGTTCAAAAACATATTTTTAAAGAATTTGCAATACCGGATAATGTGGTTCAATCCAATTACAAAGGTTCTTTTATTGTTCTTTTTGAGGTAAATCAAGATGGAGAATTTAAAGTACAGTATGTAGATGCCCCATTTTCAGAATTGGCAGATGAATCCAAAAGAGTTTTTAATTTATTGCCCAAAATAGCTCCACCTACCTATGCCGGAAAACCTACCTATTCGAGATATTCTATGCGAATTTCGATTCCTTTACAAAATCCGGATGCATTGAACGCAACACAAAGTAAAGAACCTTCAAAATCATCTCAATTCCAAAACGGCAATAAGGATTTAACAGAATATGAAGAGATTAAGTACGAAACATTTCAAAATCCACATTTCAAAAGTAATTTAAACATTCCGTTTTCACATAGCTTGTATGCTCAATTTGAATCTTCATTACAACAAATAGGTTCAAATAATCATACGGCCTCAAAACCGTTCACCTACACTGAAGTGGGAAAATATTTTGATTTTGAACAAAATAACTCCAAAATCAGTAAAGCTAAAGAAGGCTGGTGGGGAAGAAAATTTTGGAACGAACATTTGGTTTCCATTCAAGGCGATTCTTATTGGTTTACTGTTAATCCGATATTGGATTTAAGAATGGGAAAAAGCGATCCCGGTACTACAAGTTATACCTATCAAAACACTAGAGGAATTCAAATACAAGGCGGTTTAGGTTCTCAGTTGAACTTTACAACTTCTATTTACGAAAGTCAAGGGAGATTTGCAGATTACTACAATGCGTATGCCGAAAGTATTCGTCCTTCCGGTGGAAATCCGGCTATTATTCCGGGTATCGGTATTGCCAAAGAGTTCAAAACGGATGCCTACGATTTTCCTTTGGCAGAAGCCAATTTGACCTACACTCCCAATGCATTTATAAATCTTCAATTGGGATATGGAAGAAATTTTATTGGTGATGGGTATCGTTCATTGCTTATGAGTGATGGAGCAAGTCCTTATCCCAGTTTTAAAATCAATACAACTTTTTGGAAAATCAAATATACCAATACCTACATGTGGTTAAAAGATGTTCGGCCGGAAGTTACAGAAGATGGAACCTATGCTACTAAATATATGGCCAATCATTATTTAAGTTGGAATGTTAGTAAAAGACTGAACTTAGGTTTTTTTGAATCGGTTATTTGGACCAATACCAACGAAAGAGGTTTTGATGCAAGTTTTGTAAATCCCTTAATATTTTTCAGAACCGTTGAATTTACATCATCTTCCAAATCGGGGAATGCATTATTAGGTCTTACCAGTAAGTACAAATGGTCCAATCAAATGCATTTTTATGGACAGTTTTTATTGGATGAATTTGCTCTTAGCGATGTAAAAGCCGGAAATAGAAGTTGGAGAAATAAATTTGGATATCAAATTGGAGCCAAATATCTTAATGCTTTTTCGGTACCCAATTTGTTGCTGCAACTGGAGTACAATCACATTAGACCTTATGTGTATTCTCATAGCAATGCAATTACCAATTATGGCCACAACAATCAAAGTTTGGGACATCAATGGGGCGGAAATGCAAAAGAATGGGTTGGTATTGCCAGATATTTCAGAGGAAGATGGTTTGCCGATGCTAAATTAACTTATGGAGTAAGAGGTTTAGATTTTGACACCGAAGAAAATTCGTTTAATTTCGGTAGCAATATTTATAAAAATTACGATGAGAATAGACCTTTTGATGAAGGGGTGTCTGTTGGACAAGGAAATAAAACTACAATTATTATAGCCGACTTTCAATTGGGTTATGTTGTGAATCCAACTAGTAATTTGAAATTATTTGGGAATTTAATTTATAGAAATTTTGATCCTTCAGAAAACACCGTTACTACTTTCAAACAAAATACAACCTGGTTTTCAATAGGAATTCGTTCGGATTTATTTAATTGGTACTTTGATTACTAGATCATTTTTTGATTTGGATTGAGAATTAATCAAAAGATTTGAATTTAACATCATTTTTCTATTTTGTTGAATCCAATATAAGACTCCAAATTTGTATCTTTGCCCCTGTTTTCAAAACCAACTTGTGTTGAATACTATACCCAATGCGTTTTCGGTTAAAATACTTTACCGTGATTTCAAAGAAATCACAAAGGCCGGCTTGTCAATTAGTGTAGTTTTTTCATCCATTGCCGGATATTTTCTGGGAATCTTAGATTTAGCTTCGTTTAGTATTTCAACTTTACTTTTATTAATTATTGGAGGGTATTGTATGGTTGGGGCTTCAAATGCCTACAATCAAATCATAGAGAAAGACTTAGATCTTTTGATGGATAGAACCAAAAACAGACCCGTAGCTTCTGGTAGAATGTCGGTTACAACAGCTTTTTGGCTGGCTTCAATTTTAACTTTAGTAGGTTTAGTAATTTTGTATAGCATTAATCCTAAAACCGCAATGTTTGGGGCTATTTCCATTTTCTTGTATACCAGTGTATATACGCCTTTAAAAACAATTACACCTTTATCGGTTTTTGTAGGAGCTATACCGGGAGCTATACCTTTTATGTTGGGTTGGGTAGCTGCTACAAATGATTTTAGCCTAGAAGCAGGCACCTTGTTTCTGATACAATTTTTTTGGCAGTTTCCCCATTTTTGGGCTATTGGTTGGTTTTTGTATGACGATTACAAAAAAGCCGGTTTTTTCATGTTGCCAACTGGGAAAAAAGATAAATCTACAGCATTGCAAATCATTCTTTACACTATATGGTTGATCATTGCTTCCCTTTTGCCTGCACTTTTTCCCTACATGGGTATTGTAGGAAGTCGATTGTATCTTACGCCTTGGGCGGCAATAGGAGTTTTGATTTTAGGAATTTGGATGTTGTATTATGCCTTTAAATTGTATCATAAAAGAGATGCAATAAGTGCCAGGAAGCTTATGTTAGTTAGTGTTAGTTATATAACCTTATTGCAATTGATATATATTGCAGATAAATTTTTAAGATAGTATGGAAATGACGGTTCAAGAACACCAAGAAAGAAAAAACCAATCCTATAAGTTATTACTTTGGTTTGGGATGATAAGTATGGTCATGATGTTTGCCGGACTTACCAGTGCATTTGTGGTAAGTACATCAAGGAAAGATTGGTTAAAAGATTTCGAAATGCCACAAGCATTTGTCCTGAGTACGGTGGTTTTGATTTTTAGTAGTTTTACGTTTCATTTTGCTCTAACTTCTATTCGAAAGGATAACAGAAAAGCAACAACCTTAGCTCTTTTAGGGACTTTATTACTTGGAGCTTTATTTGTGATTTTGCAATTTTTGGGTTTCAATCAAATCATAGAAGCGGGCTATTTTTTTACTGGAAGTGAAAGTAATATTACAACATCTTTCCTTTATATCATTGTAGTTTTGCATATGGCACACCTTTTTGGGGGTGTTTTGGCTCTTTTAATCCTAATTTATAATCATTTTAAACAAAAATACAATTCTACTCAAACCCTTGGAATTGAGCTTGGTGCAATGTTTTGGCATTTTCTGGATTTCTTGTGGATTTTGTTGTTTTTATTTTTCTATTTTTACTAATAGAAAAAATATGTAAATTTGAAAACTTTTTAATTAATAACTATATATGGGAGCGACAGTTACGACTGAAGAAAAAATCTGGGACGGCGGAAATGAGCCAATGGGAGCAAGCTATGGCAAAATGATGATGTGGTTTTTTATTTTATCAGATGCTTTAACCTTTACAGGGTTTCTTGCAGCTTATGGTTTTTCAAGATACAAATTTATGGATAGTTGGCCAATTGCCGACGAAGTGTTCAATCACTTTCCATTCCTTCATGGTCAAGATTTGCCAATGCTTTATGTAGCATTAATGACATTTATCTTGATTTTCTCGTCGGTAACTATGGTACTTGCTGTAGATGCCGGACATCACATGAAAAAGTCTAAAGTAGCTTTCTACATGTTTTTAACCATTATAGGAGGTTTAATTTTCGTAGGCTCACAAGCTTGGGAATGGAAAAATTTTATCAAAGGAGAATATGGTGCTATTGAAACCAAAGGAGGAAGTATCATTCAGTTTGTAGACCAAGATGGAAAAAGAATTAAGGTTTCCGACTTTGCTCTTACACTGCCTAAAGATAGGGTTCAACATGAACGCAAAAACGGGATTTGGTTTTCAAAAGATGAAAGTTCATTGCCTACATATTCTGTAGCTGAGGTAGTTGAAGGTTTCAAAGCAAATCCAAATATTTTGGTTAGAACGCAAGAGTTTTATAAAGAATCAAATGATAAAAACGGAGTTCATCCTACATTAAATAAAGTAAGACACAAAACGATTCTTACCAGAGAAGAGTCTTTGGCCAAATTGAATGATGCTGTTCATGTTGTAGAAGGAGCAAATTTGGTTAGAAATGAATACGGTAATAAACAATTTGCAAACTTCTTTTTCTTTATAACCGGTTTTCACGGTTTCCACGTTTTTTCTGGTGTAGTAATTAATTTTATTATATTCTTAAACGTTATTTTAGGAACTTACGAGAAAAGACGTAGTTATGAAATGGTTGAGAAAGTTGGTTTATATTGGCACTTTGTAGATTTAGTTTGGGTATTCGTATTTACTTTCTTCTACTTAGTTTAATTTTTTAAAAAAGCATAAAAAATGGCACACGAACATAATTTAGCAATTTTCAGAGGAAAATTAAAATTCAAATCGAATGTACAAAAGATTTGGGGAGTGTTAATTTTTCTATCTATAGTTACAGCAATTGAAGTGGTTTTGGGGATTTATAAACCAGAGGTTTTAATGAACCGTTTTATGACTCCATTTGAAGGAGGTCTTGGTGCTACTTTAGGGAACATTCTTTTATCACCTATAATTTATTTAATTCCTTTGAATTTGATTTTCTTAGTTTTAACTATTGTTAAAGCCTATTACATTACTTGGGATTTCATGCACATGCGTGATGAAAAATCAAGTTTAAGAAGATCTGTAATCTGGTCGTTTGTATTTTTGGCTTTGTACATTGCCCTAATATTCTTACTAGAAGGAGATTATATTTATGAAGTATATAAGTCTTCGTTGATAAAATGGAATTTTTAACAACAAATTTGCTATAAAACAAGGGTACGCTTAGCGTACCTTTTTTTATTTTTGTATGCATTAAATTATTTCCAATGAAAAAGAATATCGTACTGTTTTCTTTATTTATTTTACCTATTGTAGCGTATCTTTTTTTTGCATCGGGTGTTCATAATTTTACCCATCTTCCTATAGTTACTACTTCAATTCCTGATTTATCAAATTGGAAATCTGTTAAAGGAGAAACGTTTTCACTACAAGACAAGATTACCATTTTGGGATTTCCCGGTTCAAAAGTACTCTACAATAAAGGAGATGCTTTTAATTTGAATCAAAAAATTTACGATAAAGTAAAAGATTTTAAGGATTTCCAATTGATTTATATTGCTCCAATTGGTACCGAGACCCAAACCGAACAAGTAAAAGAAGAGCTTTCCCGAATTTCCGACTTATCTAAGTGGAACTATATTTTTGCAACACCAGAGGAAATTCAAAATTATTATACTACTTTGAATTTGGTGGGTCAGTTAGATGAGAATTATGGTACTCCAAATGTTTATATAATAGATAAAGAGTTAAATCTTAGGGGTAGAAAAGGCGTAAATAAGAAAGGAGAGCCGGAATATAAAGAAGGTTACAATACCATATCTGCGGCCGACTTACATAACGAAATGGGAGACGATATTAAAATTATTTTGGCAGAATACCGTTTGGCACTCAAAAAGAATAGTGCCGACCGAAAAAAATAGAACATGAAAAACAAATCGTACATTGGAATTTCTTTCATAATTCTCATATTTGGAATCATATTCATTCCTAGAATTGTTTCCAGAATTTCAGCAGATGATGTAACCCGTATTGATAGACTTAATGTTTCCGGGGCTAAAGAAACATCCTCAGACTTATTGGTAGAAATTGGCAATGCTCCTCAATTTTCTCTTACCAATCAGGATGGAAAAACTATAACCGAAAAGGATTTTGAAGGGAAAGTTTATTTGGTTGAGTTTTTCTTCTCTACTTGTCCTACGATTTGTCCGGTAATGAATCAAAATATGGTAGAACTTCAAAATCATTTTGAAGGTGAATCAAACTTTGGAATTGCTTCTATTACCATAAATCCCGATTACGATAGTTCGCAAGTTCTTAAAGCACATGCTCAACATTTAGGTGTAAAAAATCCAAATTGGCATTTTTTAACCGGCGACAAAAAGTATATATATGATATAGCCAACAAAGGTTTTACTATTTTTGTAGGTGAAAATAAAGAAATGGATGGAGGTTTTGAACATTCCGGTTTGTTTGCATTGATTGATAAAAAAGGAAAAATCAGATGTAGAAAAGACAATTCCGGTAATCCTATTGTTTATTACAGTGGATTAAATTATTCGGATCCGGAAGGGTTTGAAGAAGATTTTTCGGGTCAATATAAGCCTGGAATTCAAGCTCTAAAACAAGATATTAAAGTACTTTTAAATGAATAACCATGGAAGATTTACCAAACGGTATTGTACCAAACACAATTGAAAAAAAGTTTAGACCTATAATAGTTGTATTATCTATAGCTATTCCAGTTGTTGTAGCTATTCTTTTTGGAGTAAAATTGAAAGATTATGGAATAAATGTACAGCCCTTATCTTTCTTGCCGCCTATTTACGCTTTTATAAACGGAATAACAGCTATGCTTTTAATACTGGCTGTTTATGCAATTAAGAAAGGAAATATAAAACTTCACAAAAGATTAATGATTTCTGCTTTGTGTTGTTCCGTATTGTTTTTGGTCATGTATGTTGCCTATCATATGACTTCAGATAGTACTCCTTATGGTGGACAAGGATTTTTGAGGTATTTGTATTTTTTCATTTTAATTTCTCATATTCTTTTGTCAATTGCTGTAATTCCGATGGTTTTAATAACATATGTTAAGGCTTTAGCCGAACGTTTTGATAGCCATAAGCGAATTGCCAAATATACTTTTCCGGTATGGTTGTATGTGGCAGTTACCGGAGTAATAGTTTATATGATGATTGCACCTTATTATGCGTACTAAATATTTTTTATCTTTTATTTTGTTTCTGATGGCTTTTTCTTCAAATGCCCAATGTGCCATGTGTAGAGCAGCCCTAGAAAGCGAAGGCGATAGCTCAAAGGCAGAGGCCATCAACAACGGAATTGTTTATCTAATGGCATTTCCCTACATAATGGTTGCCATTGTTTTTTATGTAGTTTACAAAATGAAATTTAAAAAAAAGTTATCGAAAGATTCTCAATAATCTCTTATTCCAAACCGTCAATAGTTACATTCACTTTTCCAGAAGATTTAATAAAAGCCAGAATGGCTTTATTTGTCAGTTGAATTTTTTCAAATTCAAATTCATTCAACACCCCGTTTACATAAACCCCTTTCATTGGAGAATAGTTTTTTAAATAGTTCAAAATATTTGATTTTCCCTCTTCTAAATTGGGTTTTAAAGAGTATCTGCAATTTTCTTGTATTTTCCTCAAGATATAACCCTGAGCAAGCCAGTTTGCCGATTTTAAAAGAAAACTTTTAGTGTCTAGTACATACTCTAATTTGTCAAAATATATTTCTTGCGTTTCTTCGTTGTATTGCGGGAATCCGGATAGATAGACGGTTCCATTTATACTTCCCATAAGGTCTAAAGCTATAATCATCTTCCCATTTTTATGCCAAAGATTCACTTGGTTAACTTTTACTTTACGTTTTCCGTCACCAAACTCTTGTCCTTTAAAGTTTTTAGTTATGAGTTCAGAGGCGTCTTTGTAGGTTGAAACAGCAATAATGTTGGCATTTATTTTATCGGGCATTTTACTTACCGGTTTCAAAATAATTTTTGAAGAGTCAAATCGCTTTTCAGGAGCTTTTCCTATAAGGGTTTCAATATTGCATTTTAAACCCATATCCATCGTGATGGCTTCTTGAGTTAAAATTGCATCTGTAACATATAATTCAATTGGAACAAGTCTTAACCAACTGGAATAGGTTTCACTCATCTCTACAGGTGTGGCCATTTTGTCTAAGGCCTCGAGTACTTGGGGTTTAAAATTGAGCGATTTTTTTATATTATCGTCTATAGTTTTCTCTATTTTGGATTTAAAAACCCGAATAGCCGGATTAATTAAGTAGGTGATGGGTACACTTTTCCCCGCAATAACCACTGTTGGACTTTCAATCCATTCTAACGATTTAATTCGGGTTTGAGATGAAAGTTGCCAATTGGTTAATCCAACATCACTAATTAAGGTTACCACTCCGTTTAAGTTAAACTCTTTACTATCATTTAAACTAAACCCCAATTTGTTAAAACCGTAATGATATTTAGCATTAATTTTCAAAGGTAAGACTGTTTTTAATCGGGTTGTTTTACCTTCTTTTTCGGTGCTAATTTGAATGGGAGCTTGTTTCCAAACTTTGATTTCTAAATTATCGTCTTGAGCAATAGTATCTGTATAAATCAAACCTTGCATTAATTTATTGGTTTGATTTTCAATGTCTTTTAATTTTATTTTTACAGGTAATGAAATAAAAGAAGTAGTGTTTTCATATACAACCGGCTCAGCATCGTCAGGTTCTGGTTTTAAAAGATTAATTTTGTTGGTTGTAGAACAGGAATTAAAAAAATAAACCAAAACTATTCCCAGAAGGATTCCATAACGTTTCATGATACTTTGACTTTCAAGATGTAAAAATACTTTATTTTATGATTTTTTGTAACACAAAATAAATTTATGCGTCAAATGAGCAATAAAATAGTAGTTTAAAAAACAGTTTTTTCTACTCAACCCAAAATACTTTACAATGACCCGATTCTTTTTTAAAATAGTTGTAGTTGTTTTTTCATTTGGAGTTTTTAATATGCAAGCTCAAAAGAAATGGACATTAGAAGAGTGTGTGAATTATGCTTTAGAAAATAATATTACTGTTAAAAATACAGGCTTTGATCTTGAAGTTGCCTCAGTTGAAAAATTGGCTGCATTGGGAGGTTTTATGCCTTTTGTAAACGCTTCTTCTTCTCATTCATGGAATGTGGGTTTAAATCAAAATATCACTACCGGTTTGTTAGAAAACCAAACAACTCAATTTACATCTGCCGGTTTAAATGTTGGTATAGATATTTATAACGGATTGCAAAATCAAAACAGATTACGTAGAGCCAATCTTGCCAAAGTTGCGGCTCAATATCAGTTTTTAAAAATTCAAGAAGATGTGGCTTTAAATGTAGCCAATGCTTTTTTGCAGATTTTATTTAATAAAGAGAATCAGAAAGTCCAAAAGCAGCAACTTGAAAACGATAAAAAACAATTGAATAGATCTCAAGAACTTTTTGATGCAGGTCTTATTCCCAAAGGGGATTTATTAGATATGAAAGCAACAGTCGTGGCAGATGAACAAAGGCTTGTGGTTGCAGAAAACACATTGCTACTATCTAAAATTAGTCTTGCACAGCTCTTGCAATTAAAAGATTTTAAAGATTTTGATATAGAAGACAGGGAATATGCCGTTGAGCAGAGTCCGTTATTATTGCAGACACCAAATGCTATTTATGAGAAAGCTAAAGAAACGCGAACTGAATTGAAAATTGCCAAATCGAATTTAGAAATAGCTCAAAAAGATTTGCAAATCGCAAAAGGAGCCTATCAGCCCAGATTACAAGGCTTTTACAGTTTTAGTACACGGGCTACCAGCTTGGAAAGAGTAACAGGTGTTTCATTAAATACAGATAATCCAACTTCAATTATTGGTTTTGTTGAAGGAACCAATCAAAACGTAGTTCAACCCAATTTTAATCCAATATTAGGTAAGGCTTTGCCTATATTAGATCAATTCGAAAATAATAAAGGTCAAAACTTTGGTTTTCAATTGACGGTACCTCTATTCAACGGATTTGCAACCCGAACAGCGGTACAAAGATCTAAAATAGCTTTGGAGCGATCAAAATTAGCCTATGAACAGGAAGAAGTTACCTTAGAACGAAATGTATACACCGCTTTTACAGATACGAAAGGAGCATTGAATGCCTATGAGTCTGCCTTAGCAACCTTAGAAGCCAGACAAGAAGCTTTTGCTTATGCACAAGAGCGGTTTAACGTAGGATTAATTAATTCATTTGAGTTCAATCAATCGCAAACGATATTGCAAAATGCACAATCCGAAGTGTTACGAACCAAATATGACTATATTTTTAGAACCAAAATATTAGAATTTTATTTCGGAATACCAATTATAAAAACACCATAAATCATGTCAAAAAAAACAGTATACATCCTATTATTAGTAGCTATTGCCATTATTGTAATCTTAGTTTCATTATCCAAAATGGGAGTGATAGGAAATAAAAACAAGGGTAAAGAAGTTGAAACTGCTGTTGTAACCGAAATGACTATAGTTGAAACGGTATCTGCAACCGGCAAAATTCAACCCGAAACTGAAATAAAAATTTCCTCTGAAGTTTCCGGTGAAATCATTGAATTACCGGTAAAGGAGGGACAGTTGGTTAAAAAAGGGCAGTTGTTGGTACGAATTAATCCCGATTTATATACTTCAAGTTTAAATCGTTCTTTAGCCGGGTTATCCAATACAAAAGCCGGATTAAGTCAGTCTGAAGCAACATTAAAAGAAGCTCAAGCTAATTTTAACCGCAATAAACCTTTATTTGAAAAAGGAGTAATATCAAAGTCTGAGTGGGATAGAATTGTTGCAGCTTATGAAACTGCACAAGCCTCAAAACAAGCGGCTTATTATGGAGTTCAAAGTGCATCGGCAACGGTAACCGAGGCCAAAGATAATTTGTCTAGAACCACAATATATGCTCCAGCAGATGGTACAATTTCTCTGCTTTCTGTGGAATTAGGCGAACGAGTTTTGGGAACCCAACAAATGGCCGGAACTGAAATTCTAAGAGTGGCCAATTTAAATAATATGGAAGTAGAAGTAGATGTGAATGAAAATGAAATTGTAAAGATAAATGTAGGTGATTCGGCAAATATTGAAGTAGATGCCTATTTGAAGAAACAATTTAAAGGTATTGTAACCAGTATATCCAATTCGGCCAGTAATGCAATTACGGCAGATCAAGTTACAAATTTCAAAGTTAAAGTTAGAATCCTTAAAGAATCTTATGCCGATTTGATTCAAGGTAAGCCCGAGAATTTTTCGCCATTTAGACCCGGTATGACTGCAACAGTTGATATTATTACTAAAAGGAAAGAAAAAGTATTGGCTGTTCCTATAAGCTCTGTGGTAATGAAAGCTGACACTTCGAGTGTGCAAAAAGTAGACCCAAAGATTTCCGGAAACACAGAAGCAGTAAAAATCGAGAAAAAGTTTGAGTGTGTTTTTGTGAAAAACGGAGACAAGGCTAAAATCCGAATTATTAAAACAGGGATCCAAGATGACTCTTATATTGAAGTTCTTGAAGGATTGTCTAAAAATGATGAAGTAATTATTGGACCTTATACAACAGTAACAAAAGATTTGAATTCCGGAGATGTGGTTTTTGTTAAGTCTGAATCAGATCAGGCCAAAGAGACCGTCAAGAAAGGAAAGTAAAACGGAGTTATAAAAAAGGGAAATTGTTTTAATTTTCCTTTTTTTATGTCTTAAATTTGCATTCAATCAGAAAAGCACAATGTATATACTTAATATTGAAACTTCAACTAAGAATTGTTCGGTAACGATTGCTTTTGAGGGGAAAGCACTTTCAACCAGAGAAATTGCAGATACAGGATATTCTCATGCCGAAAAATTACATGTCTTTATAGAAGAACTCATCACCCAAGAAGGGTTGCAATTTAAAGATTTGCATGCAGTAGCCGTTAGTAAAGGTCCGGGTTCATACACCGGTTTACGTATTGGGGTTTCTGCAGCAAAAGGTATTTGTTATGCTTTACAAATTCCCTTGTTAGCGGTTGATACTATGCGTATTTTGGCTCAACAAATTAAGGTTGATTCCGGCTATATTATTCCCATGCTTGATGCTCGAAGAATGGAAGTTTACGATGCGGTTTTTTCAGCCGAATTTGAGCAGATTCAAGTTGTCTCTGCAAAAGTATTACATGAAACTTCATATGCTGAATTTAAAGATAAGCCGGTATATTTTCTTGGAGATGCTTTAGAAAAGGCCCAAACCATTCTAAAACAGGATAACTTTGTTTTTTGCGAAATGAATAGGTATCCATCATCAAAACAAATGGCCCAAATAAGCTACCAAATGTATCAGAAATCTGATTTTGTAGATGTAGCTTATTTTGAGCCTTATTATTTGAAGGAATTTTATTTTGGTAAATAAAATTCGGTTTTACAATATTGAATCTAAGAAAACAACAAGTTTAATTAAGTCTTCTTCTTTTGATAATGAGATTTTATTGTTTTTTATAAAATCGTTTAATTCTTTTTCTTTACCGGGAACAAGTTTTTCTAAATCCTTTTTCTTTTTGGGTAATAGTTGAGCGGCCGCTTCTCCAATTCTGTAATAATATTCAGGTTCCATTTTTTTAAAACGGGCCGGGCGGTATTGTTCATAACTATTACTGGGTTGAGAAGCGGGTTCCAGAATAATGCGTTCTCTTTTCAAAAGATTGAATTTTGTATTTTTCTTGATTAGGTTTAGATATCCTGTTTGTGTGGCATTTTCTTTGTCAACATAATCAACATAAACGTAATTATTTTTTGAATCTTCTGAAGAAATTGTTATTTCTTTGTTCGGTTTTAAAACACCTTCGTCTTTTACTTCAATTTTGTCTGTAAAAGCATTGTATCTAGCTAGGAATGGTCTGTCAAAATCAGGAGTATTAACCATAAAAAATCCTTCGTTTACATATTGAGAACCTTCTGCATTTTTGGTTTGATTCTGTTTCTCTCGTAAAAGGTTGTCTGTAACTCGGTTTAATTCTCTAATTCCAACTTGTTGGGCAAAAAAGGTGTGACAAGTAAAAAATACTGCGGTTAAAAGAAAGGATTTAAATTTCATAGGTTTATTTAAAGTTTTAAGATTTAATATGAACGTCCCGTTGAGGAAAAGGTATTACTATTCCGTTAGTATCAAAATTGGTTTTAATTTGTTCCAGTATATCAGAACGCATTACAAAAAAGTCTTCAATATTTGCCCAAGGCCTTACAGCAAGATTAATGGAACTGTCTGCAAGTTCTCTAACCAATACCATCGGAGCAGGGTCTTTCAGAACCATGGGGTGGGCCATCATTACATTTAAAGCAATTTCTTTGGCTTTCTTAATGTCTGATCCATAACTAATTCCAATAGTTAAATCGGCTCTACGTGTTGTTGCAAAGCTGAAATTGATTATGGTGCCGTTGGATAAAGAACCATTGGGAACAAATATGGTTTGATTATCTACAGTAGATAATTGGGTAACAAATATTTGAATTTGTCTTACGGTTCCAGATACGCCTTGAGCTTCAATAAAATCACCAACTTTAAAAGGTTTAAACATGATTATTAGAACTCCACCGGCAAAATTGGATAGAGATCCTTGTAAAGAAAGTCCAATGGCAAGTCCGGCAGCACCTATAATCGCAACAAATGATGAATTTTCTACACCTAATCGGGAAATAACAGTAACAAAAAGTAAGATTTTGAGAGTCCAAATGAGAATATCTGCCAAAAATTTGGATAGAGTTGGCTCCATCTCACGTTTTGTCATTATACCCACAATTATTTTTTTGATAAATTTAATGGTCCACCATCCAATTAAAAATAGAAGTGCAGCCGAAAATAATCTTGGCGAATAATCTCTCAATACAGTAGAAATGTATTCCCAATAATTTGTGAGTATATCGGTATTGATACTTATAAAATTCATAAAAAAAGCCTTAATTATTAATGTAATTAAGGCCTGCAAGTTAAATTTAATTGTGAGAAAAAAGATTAAAAAAAACATAAATTTTTCTTAATCTGCATTTTCATCAGAGGGCTTTTGATAGGTTTTAAAATCGGTTGATTCATCTGCAGAATCGTCTTCTTCAAATTTATTTTTTGGTGCGGTGTAGTTGTGAACGTTATCACGAATAGTGTCAATAGTGTTTTCAACGGCAGCACTTGCTTTATCGGTTAATTCTGATAAAGTTTCCTTGACGTTTTCGGCTACTTGTTCAGCTTTTTCAATTACTTCCGGAGCTTTTTCTTTAGCTGTTTCCTTTACTTTTTCTAAAGTGGTTTCTGCTTTAGCAACCGCTTCAGACAGATTGCTTTTTGTGGTGTCTAAAAGTTCTTCTGCTTTATTCACGGTTTCTTTTGTGGTTTCTTTGGCTGTTCCAAATAGATTTTTTAAAAAATTTCCAATTCCCATGTCTTTTTATTTTTAGGTTTGTTCCTCAAATTTACAATTTTCTTTTTATTCTCTTAATACTTTCATTGCCAAATGAATGTCTTCAATAGGTAACATACATGTTTTATTTTGACAAATGTAAACGCTAGTTTTTGCAGTATTGAGTTTGTCTTTTAAAAACGGGATACTGCTTGAGTCAATTTGGCCTGATACTATACAGTTTGGTAAGTATTGGGCATTAATTTGAGTAATCCATTCTAAGGCATTGGGTCCGCAAACTGCAATTTCTTTTCTGAAATTCTCTGTCAGTTGATAGGCCATAAACCAATTGCTGTAGGCCGATGCATAGTCTGCATTTGGAATTACTTTTGAAATCATTTGTTGAGCCAATTTTTCATAATACGAATTGTTGTAATATACACTAAGTTTTAGTAGGGCATGAGTTAAGACTGAATTTGAAGAAGGAATAACATTATCTTCTATCTCATAATGTGGGACAATGGGCTTGGGTTCTGTGTTGGAAATAAATCTGAAAAACTCCTTTTTTTCATCATAAAAATGATCAATACAATAATCCATAAGATTTTTGGAGTGGTGTACCCAGCTTTCATTTAAAGTACATTCATAAAGCGAACAAAAACCTAAAATAACATGAGCATAATCTTCCAAGAAGCCATTTATTTTGGCTGTATCGTTGGTGAAAATGTGAAATAAGTTTCCGTTTGAACTCCACAAATAACGAGTTATAAATTCACCGTTTTGGATGGCTAAGTCTAAATATCTTTTATCTCCTATAGCTTTAAAGGCGTCTGTTAAACCTAAGAGCACTATGGCATTCCATGATGTAATACATTTGTTGTCCAATCTGGGTTTGCTTCTTTTATGACGTTCGTGAAGCAGAATTTTTTCCCATTCCTCTTTTTTTTGAGTTAACTCATTTAAACTAATTTGGTGTTTTAATGCTATTTGGTTTAAAGGTTGATTTTGTATTAAAACATATTTAGAGTCTTCCCAATGTCCAAAATCATTGATATTAAATACATCAGTAAACAAATGGAAGTCTTTAGAAAATAGGGTAATTAACTGAGCTTTTTCCCAAACATAATAAGCTCCTTCTTCTAATTCATTATCTGGATTCAAACTATCAGCATCCAATGCAGAATAGAATCCACCTTTGTTATTTAGCCAATTGTTTTCAATGAAAGAAATGGTTTTAATTACTACATTTTTGTAAAGTTCATTAGAAGTTCTTTTATATGCTAAAGCATAAAGACTCAGAAGTTGACCGTTGTCATAAGCCATTTTTTCAAAGTGAGGAATGTGCCATTTTAGGTCTACTGCATATCGACAAAAGCCACCGGCTACAGTATCAAAAATTCCTCCGTATGCCATTTTGGTTAAAGTCAAGTCAACATGGTCCAAATAGAGTTTGTTGCCCTCAAAAGTACCATACTGCATTAAAAATTGGAGGGAGTTGGGCATCATAAACTTTGGACTTCTCGCGTTTCCTCCAAATTCCTTATCAAAACTTTTTTCCCATTTAAATAAAAGTTGATTTAGGTGATCTGAGTTCGTTTCTTTTTGGGGAGTATTTAAGATTAGATCATCTAAGTGTCCTATTCCTTGGGTCAATTTTTCGGCATATTCTTCAACTTTTTCTCTGTTATTGGTATACAAATGAATCAGTTGTTCCAAAGTTTCACACCATTCGTCTTTTTTAAAGTAGGTTCCGCCCCAAATGGGTCTTCCGTCAGGAAGGCATACTACATTTAAAGGCCAACCGCCTCTTCCGGTCATGATCTGAACAGCTTTCATGTAAATGGCGTCAATATCAGGTCTTTCCTCACGGTCAACTTTGATACTTATGTAGCTAGTGTTCATGATTTTTGCAACATGCTGGTCTTCAAATGTTTCGTGCTCCATAACATGGCACCAATGGCACGCAGAATAACCGATGCTGACAACTACAAGTTTGTTTGAATTTTGTGCAATATGAAGTTGTTCATTGCTCCATGATTTCCAGTGTATCGGATTTGAAGCATGTTGAAGCAAATATGGGCTTGATTCAAGATGAAGAGTGTTTGCCATTTTTTCACTAAAAATAATGAATTTTAGTCTTGTGGACTTATAAACTATTGTAGTTATTTCCACATTGGATTTAAAAATACTGAATACAATTGATTTTCAATGGAGTGTGTTTAAAGAAGTGGCATGCTTTTAAATTGATAACATTAACTTAACATTCGTTTGAAATAGTTGATAGAATTTTGCATTGTTAAACTTATACAATTTTATGGAACAAATTTATGTAGTAATGTTATTTGTTTTGGGACTATTAGCATTACTTGATTTAGTTGTTGGGGTGAGTAATGATGCGGTTAATTTTCTCAACTCAGCCATAGGTTCTAAGGCAGTTTCATTTAAGACAATCATGATTGTTGCCAGTTTGGGAGTAGCCGTTGGAGCTTTGTTCTCAAGTGGTATGATGGAAATTGCAAGAAGTGGGATATTTGTTCCGTCTATGTTTAGCTTTAATGATGTAATGATCATCTTTTTAGCGGTAATGATTACTGATATTTTGCTGTTGGATGTTTTCAATTCAATGGGCTTGCCAACTTCTACAACAGTATCCATTATATTTGAATTGTTAGGTGCGGCAGTTTGTTTGGCATTGTATCATATTTATGTTTCAGAGGATAGCAATCAATCATTAAGTACCTATATCAATACCAAAAAAGCTTCGGAAATTGTATTTAGTATTTTACTTTCGGTAGCCTTATCCTTCGGATTGGGAAGTTTTGTGCAGTATATCTCAAGATTGTTGTTTACATTTCATTATGAAAAAAGACTCAAATATTTTGGAGCTATCTTTGGAGGATTAGCTATAACAGCTATAACTTTTTTCATCTTGATTAAAGGTTTGAAAGGCGTTTCTTTTATAAAACCTGAGACCTATGATTGGATACAATCGCATCAAAGTTTAATTATACTTGTTAATTTTACATTCTTCACGGTTCTCTCACAAATTTTGTCAACTTTTTTCAAGGTTAATATTTTAAGAGTCATAATTATTGTGGGCACATTTGCCTTGGCCTTGGCTTTTGCAGGAAACGATTTGGTTAATTTTATCGGGGTGCCAATTGCGGCTTTTAACTCTTACGAGATTTTTGTTGCATCCGGATTAAATGGAGATCAACTTATGATGGGTGATTTGGCCAATGATAAAATTGTAGCTCCTTTTTATTTTTTGGCTTTGGCCGGAGTGGTTATGGTTATAACGCTTTGGTTTTCTAAAAAAGCAAGAAGTGTAATAGAGACCGGAGTAAATTTATCACGTCAAGGTGATGGAGTGGAGAAATTTGCTCCCAATACATTATCTCGATTTATTGTGCGTTCCGGAGTATATTTAGGACAAGCTATAAATTATTTCTTACCTCAGTCTATTCAACTTAAGATTGACAAACAATTTGAGAAACCTGAAATTAAAGGCAAAAAGAAAAAAGATGAACCGGCTTTTGATATGATTCGAGCTTCTGTAAATCTTATGATTGCCAGTATTTTAATTTCTATCGGAACTTCTTTAAAATTACCTTTATCAACTACTTATGTTACCTTTATGGTGGCAATGGGTACTTCGTTTGCAGACAGAGCATGGGATAGAGAAAGTGCAGTTTACCGTGTAGCGGGTGTGTTTAATGTAATTGGCGGATGGTTTGTCACAGCCTTAGTAGCCTTTTTAGGAGCTTTTATTATGGCATTCATTCTAAAGGTTGGTGAAGTGTATGCATTTATTGGGTTATTAGTTCTATTGGCCATTATTCTGTACAGAAGTGCTCGTAGACATACCAAAAAGAAGAAAGAAGAAGAAGAACTGATTAAACTTAGAAGAGAAGATATCGTTACCATTAACGAAATCATAAACGAAAGTTCCGATCAAATTTCAAGAGTTATCGGAACTACCAATAAAGTTTACAGCGATGTTATTGATAACTTAGGCTTACAAGATTTGGCTAAGTTGAAAGAAAATAAAAAGGCTCTGAAAAAACTTGAAAAAGAGGTAGATGAGTTGAAAAGTAATGTCTATTATTTTATCAAAAATTTAGATGAAACTTCGGTAGAAGCCAGTAAGTTTTATATTATGATTTTAGGCTATCTGCAAGATATGATTCAATCCTTGAGTTTTATTACACAAAATAGTTTTTCTCACGTAAATAACAATCACAAGCAATTAAAATTCAATCAGATTCGCGATTTAAAAAGTGTAGATCAAGATTTGCAAAAGCTTTTTGATAGCATCGAAACCATTTTTGAAAAGAAATCTTTTGATAAACTTGACGATTTGATTAAAGAGAAAAACCACATACTAGAAACAGTTTCAGATTTAATCCAAAAACAAATTACCCGTATTCGAACTGTAGAAACAAGTCCAAAAAACAGTAAACTTTATTTTGGTTTACTTCTTGAAACAAACGACTTGATTAAAGCGACTATGAATCTTTTAGAATTGTTTAAGGAATTTAATATTCATGTGAAAAATAAGAAATAACAAGATTTTCACTAATCAAAAATGCCCCAAAAAGTTAAACTATTTGGGGCATTTTTAGGGTATTAGTATGTGCTTTTACGCTAGTGCTTCTACCTTTATTTCGCTGTCATTTAGCATTTCCTTGAGCATGTTTTCTATCCCGTTTTTCAAAGTAAATGTAGAAGAAGGACAGCCATTACAAGCTCCCTGTAAAATAACTTTTACTTTTTTGGATTCAGAATCAAAAGAATCAAACAGAATATTACCTCCATCAGCTTGAACAGCAGGTTTTACATATTCCTCTAAAATATTTACAATTTGTTGCGAAGTGGTGTCCAAATGCTCAAAGTTGGATACTTCTTGTTTTTCTTGTTTTGAAATATTTTTTAATTTCGTTTCATCGATTATCTCTCCGCCGTTTTCAATATATTCTTTGATGAAAATTCGAATTTCATTTGAAATTTCCTGCCATGAAGCAGATTCAAATTTGGTTACAGATATGTAATTTTCATCCATAAAAATTTCTTTCACAAATGGAAATTTAAACAATTCAAAAGCTAACTTGGAAGCCGAAGTTTCGTCAATATTTTTGAATTCAACCATTTTTGAAGTAAGTAATTTATTGGCTACAAACTTTAAAACTGCTGGGTTAGGTGTGGTTTCTGCATAAATAGTTATCGGGTTTTTTTTAGAAGTTTCTTCAGATACGACTAATATGGGTTTTTGAGAAGTCCAATAATCTTCCATCAATTGAAGAACCTCTTCTTTTACATCATACCATTCAACTATGTTGTAACGTTCTATTGCAATAAAATTTCCGGATATATATACCGTTTTAACAAAGGGTAAATAGAAAAGTTTTTGAGCCAAAGGACTTGAGCTAGCTTCATCTATATTTTTGAATTCATAACTTTTATTTTTGGTTATAAAATCAGGAAATTCAAATTTTAAAATAGCAGGATTTTGAGTTTCTTTGAGTGTTATATTCATGGATATAGCTTTTTTTCTACAAATTTAACAAAGTTATTTTACTCAATTGGTTATATTTGAATTTTTAATTTTTATTAACAATTAGTGTTTCTGCTTCAGAGCATAGAATTTTCAACCTAATGAAAAAAAAAATACTCTCACTCTTTTTTGTTTTCTACTGTATTTGCTCTCATGGTCAATTGATCGTAAATAATACAGCTCAAACTCCGGCACAATTAGTTCAAAGTGTTTTGCTTGGCGATGGGGTAACCGTGTCTAATATAACATTTAACGGTAGTGCTTTGAATGCTTCTCAGGTTAGAGATCAAGTTGGCTTTTTTTCTACAGGAGTAAACCCGACCAATCTAGGTTTAGATTCTGGAATAATTTTAGCAACCGGAAATGCTCAAGTTGCAGTTGGCCCCAATAATGCCAATGGAGCTACCAATGCAGCAGCAAATCCAATAGCGGGTGACCCTGACTTAGCTGCTTTGGCATCAGGGAATATTCGTAATGTTGCTATATTAGAATTCGATTTTGTACCTACCGGAACGGATTTGAGTTTTAGATTCGTTTTTGGCTCAGAAGAATATCCGGAATATGTAGATGATACTTTTAATGATGTTTTTGGTTTCTTTCTAAGCGGACCCGGAATTACAGGCCCCTATTCTGGTGGTGCTATCAATATCGCCCTAGTACCTTTTACGTCTATTCCAATTGCAATAAATAATGTTAATGGGGGTTACGCTCCCGGATGTCCAACAGTTTTACCCGGTGGAGCCAACTCTCTTTATTATGTTAATAATTGTGGTGGTGCTACCATTCAATACGATGGGTTTACCACAGATATTACTGCTAGAGCCGAAGTACAATGTGGACAAACTTATCACATTAAGTTGGCAATAGCCAATGTTGTAGATAATTTGTTTGATTCGGCTGTGTTTATTCAAGCCAATAGTTTTGGTTCTAATCCTGTAGATTTAGGAGCAGATCTTGTAGAATCTGGCGGTAATGCTTTATGTGAAGGTCAAACGGTTGACTTAGATACTACATTTGATCCCTCTATTATTCATGAGTGGTATTTGGATGGAGTGTTAATACCCGGAGAAACAGGGCCAACTTATACGGTTACCGAAGGCGGTACTTATACTGTAATTGCTTATCCATTCGGAAATGCATGTCCGGTTACAGATTCTATTTTTATTGAGTATTACCCTCCTTTACCTGTAAATGAACCTATAGATCTTATCAATTGTGAAGGAGATAATATCTATAATTTAACTCAAAATGATCTAGTGGTTCTGGGTAATTTGGGTAATTTTGGTTATACTATTGATTACGCCCTAAGTTCCGATGACGGCTTAAATGGAATTTTCATAACTAATCCTACTGCTTATCCGAGCTTGTTTTCCGGTCAAACAGTTTATGCCATTGTTTTCAATACTGCAAGTGGTAATGAGTGTTCTCGTGTTCTTCCATTCCAATTAATTTCTATTCCATGCGGATTAAACCCACAACCCACTCCATTATTTGCTTGTGATGATCTATCT
>NZ_DAIOUN010000029.1:0-20377 GCF_036759525.1 Flavobacterium sp.
ACTTGCGAAAAAATCATAGATCAAATCAGAAAATCTATTGAGTTTGCGGAAATTAGGTAAATGTTGAGCGATTACGGGAATCCGTAAAAACAGATGATAATTACCGCTTAAGTTTGAATTCCGGAGCTCTTAAAATTCAGGTTTAAAGTATTAGAAGATGATAAAAAAATGTTAATGAATTCGGCTTACTGAATGCTGGTTGCAGTGGTAAAAGTTAAAATTGTAAACTGATATGGATATCAGAATCATCATACGCATACATGATTGCATACAAAATGGCTATACAGGAAACCCCAAAGCGTTAAGTCAAAAATTAGGGGTCTCAGAACGGACTTTGTACAATTATATTTCTTTTATGAAAGCAGAATTAAAGGCTCCAATAGTTTTTAATGCAGAGAAGAGAAGTTATGAGTATGTGGGGGAGTGTGGGTTGAGGTTTGAGGGGTAAAAAAATCAAGTGAAATTTAATGTGGTAAAAATCACAAGCTCTAGTGATAGATTTAATAAAAAAGAACTAAATGAACATAATTTCAAATACAGGTATTCAGTGCTTTACTTTTCCATTGGAAATCAACTTAAATGATGATTTTAAAATGTTCTTTCATGAGTGGTTTGATACGAATGAAAGTCAATTAAAATTAGAAATTGCTCATTTTTTTTCAGATGAAGATATTTGGGTAAAAAAGTGGGATTTATCAGAATTGGGGTATGTTGAAAGGGTTCGTGGTAATGTCATTGATGAGTGGGAAAATATCAAAGAAGATTTTTTAAAAGATGGAAAAAAAATAATTCCTATTGACACTGATAATCCAAAAGATTCAGGATGTTTTCAGATGTCAATTAATCGATTAAATTGGGAAAGACTTGAAAACAAATGGTTTCCAATGCCATTTTTTTTGTTAAATGGTAAAATATCAGAATTTGGGCCAACAAATTGGTGTCGTTTTAAACTAATACCTGAATCTACTGATTTAAGATTTAAAAAATATAATCTGTTAATTGCTTTTGATACTAGAACTAAGTTTGAGAACGATAATTTTGAAGATGAAGATCTTCAGGAAACTCCTGTATTTACAAATGATTTTGATAAATCAAAAGAGTATGCTTTGTGTAATAGTGAATACAAACTAATACGATATTTTACAGAAGCTTCTAACTGCGAATGGGTAGATAAATATTTACTGAAACACTATCATAATATTGACAGCATAAATGAATTTAAGGGACAAAAACCTAAATTAGAATATTTGGCTCAGTATATATTCTTAATCCGATACATTTTTAAAAATAATGTATTACCAAAAGTGACATTGTATTCAGATAAAAATGTAGCTCATGGTAATGTTGACTTAGTAGTTGATATTGGTAATTCTCGTACTTGTGCCGTTTTGTTTGATAATAGTGATTTTACTAAATCTAGTCCTTTGGAATTACTAGATTTCACAGAACCAGTTTTTTCCGGAAAGCTTTACAAATACAGAGACTCTTTTGATATGAGATTAGCATTCCGTGAGGCGGATTTTGGAGGAAAGTTTGGCCTAGTAAACAGTCAACAATTTGTTTTCCCTAGTATGATTCGATTAGGAAAAGAAGCTAATAAATTAATCCATAGAGCAACGAATTTGAATACAGGAGCTGAAAAGACAAGCACTTTTTCAAGTCCTAAACGATTTTTATGGGATACTAAACCTCAAAAGCAAGAATGGGAGTTTGTTCAGTTAGAAGGAGAAGCCACAAAACCAATCTATATTAAAGGTATTTCAGAACAATTAAATTCTGATGGATCCTTGAACACAGATGGAGGTGGAGGCATCACAATGCACTATTCCCGCAAAGCTTTAATGACTTTTGCTTTTCTTGAAATTCTTGCTCAAGCAAAAATGCAAATAAACAGTTATGAGCAAAGAAATCATTGGGGCAATGAATCCATGCCCAGAAGAATTGGCAAAATCATTGTTACATGTCCCACGGCTATGTCTCGATTAGAACAAGCTGCCTTGCGAAAATGTGCAGAAGATGCAGCCATAATTCTTGATAGATTTTTTTCCAATACTTATCAAAAAGAAATTGAAGAGAAGCAAATTCGAAACAACATCAAAGTAATTCCTTCAGCTAATAAATTAATGGACAATGAGGATAGAAAAGAATGGATTTATGATGAAGCAACAGCAGCTCAATTTGTCTTTCTTTATGCTGAGATTGGAGAACGTTACCTTAAGAATGTCAAAGATTATTTTGATTTTTATGGTAAAATAAGACATGATATAGGAGATTATAGTAAAAAATCTCTAACTATGGGTTCAGTAGATATTGGTGCAGGTACAACTGACGTCATGATAGCTTCCTATAAATATGATGATAATGCCGGACAATGTGTTTTGACACCTGTTCCACTTTTTTGGGAGAGTTTTTATAAAGCAGGAGATGATTTGTTAAAAGAACTCATTAAACAACTTGTAATCGAGGGCAAATATTCTCCTATTGAAAAAAAGATGAAGGTGCTGAATATGTCTTCTTCTGAAATTGTAGAAAAAAACAATGATTTTTTTGGTGGAAATACCGGTATGTCCTTCCGAAATAAACAGCTTAGAGCAGATTTTAATCTACAGGTTTCAGTACAGATTGTATCTTTTTATCTTGAATTGATCAAACAAAACAAGGTTGAAAGTCAAATATTATCATTTAATGACATTTTCAATAATAATCTACCCACTAAAAATGTGCTCAATTATTTTAAACAGCATTTTGGGTTTGAACTAGAATCTCTCCAATGGCAATTTGAGAGAAAAATTACCTCTTCAATTATTGAAAAAACATTTGATTCACTTATAGGAAAAATCTCTTCACTCTTTTCACATTATTCATGTGATATAGTCTTAATTTCAGGAAGACCGTCATCGTTGAAACCGCTAACTGATTTATTTTTAAAATATTATGCAATATCTCCAAACCGCTTGAAATCGATGAATGATTATAGAGTTGGTAGATGGTATCCTCAAGATAAACGATATAAATATATTGACGGTAATGGTAAATTTATTAATCCAAAATCAATAATTACAACCGGGGCAATGATTGGACATATTGCTGAAAATGGTGGTCTAAATGGTTTTTCATTAAATCTAAAAGAACTAAAAGAAAAGTTAGTTCCCAAAACTAATTACTTTGGGAAGCTTAATGAACAACTCGAGTTTTATGAAACTATAATATCTCCCGATTCTAATAGAGTTTCCTTTGAAGTTTTTTCAATTCCATTCAGGATTGGGGTTAGGCAAATAGATGTTCCATCCTACCCATCAAGACCTTTTTACATGTTTGATTTTAATGAATCAAGGCTCGAGGATCGGGTCAAAGGAAGATTAGATAATGAAAACGACATGAATGCTGTATATTCAGGAATAGATGAGCTAAAGTCAAAAATATTGTTGAAAATGCCACTCAAAGTAACAATTGTTCGTGATATAAATGAAGATATTGAGACACTTAGAGTAGAAGAGATTTTAAACAGAGATGGGAATTCTGAAAACTCCAATTTTTTCACTTTACAAGTTCAAAGTATGAGCGAAGTTGAAAATTTTTGGCTCGATTCAGGCATTTTTTCAGTAAATATTAATAATGCAAACAATTAAGTTAAAGAAAAGTAATAATGGAAATAACGATACAATCGCAACTAGAACTTATTGAAAAATCTAACGAATGGATTAAAAGTTCGTTAGATGGTGAAAAACAAAAAATTGCTTACCATAAAATGGTAGATTGCCGTCGTTCTTTAAATAAAAAAAGATTTGCTTTAGAGGGAAATCCTGCTGCAGCTATTTATGGAGAAAGTCAGGTAGGTAAATCATATCTTATCAGTAGTTTGTTGTCTGAAGAAGGAAAACCATTTAGTATTGTTGATGAGAATAAAATTGCCTATAATTTTATTAAAGAAATCAATCCTCCAGGTGGAGGTAATGAATCGACTAGTTTAGTCTCTCGTTTTTCTGTAAACAGTAAACCAATAAATTCAAAGTTTCCTGTAAAAGCAATTTTACTGACTCCTGCTGATTTAGTCTTAGTATTATGTGATAGTTATTATAATGACATCAAAGCAGATCATAATTTAATACTCCAAACAGATCAAATAAATTCAGAAATATTTCAGATTACCAACAATTTAAAAAATCGAAATAAACAGCAACATGTGTTTAATGAAGATGATATTTTGGATATGCGGGATTATTTCAAAGAAAACTTCTCTTTGAAAGGTAGCAATATTCTTTTTTCAAAATTTTTTGAAGAAATTTCATTGAATATATCTAAGTCTAATCCCGGTGAGTGGAAAGATATTTTTTCAATTCTATGGAACAAAAACGAAAGGTTTACTAATTTGTTTGAGAAATTGATTTTCGAATATGAAAAATTGAAATTTAGTAATACGGTCTATTTACCTATGGAATCTGTATTATACAAGCATGGTACTTTACTTGATGTTAAACGATTAAAAGAAATTTACATAGAACCTAATAAAATTGAATCTGAGTATAAACCTGACACAAGAGTATTATTGCCAGACAATAGCGAAATAGTTTTTCTGAAGTCATTTCTTTGTGCATTATCTACTGAATTAGTTTTTTCTCAACAAGAAACAATACTTGAAAGCAAGCCATTTCTCAAAGAGACAGATTTGCTTGATTTCCCGGGTGCAAGAGCTCGAATGACATTACCTGAAAATGAAATTAATGATGAAAATGTAGCTGAATTACTTTTAAGGGGTAAAGTTGCTTACTTGTTTAATAAATATTCTGACTATGGCAAAATAAGTATTTTTGTTTTGTGTGCTAAACATGAAATGGCTGCTCAACGAGCTATGCCTACCATGTTAAACAATTGGATAAATAAATTTATTGGTGATTCTCCTGATAAAAGAGAAGTCTTTATAAGCAATTCAAAAATTCCGCCTTTATTTATAGTTGGAACATTTTTTAATGTTAACCTTGAATATAATCCATTACTTGATAGTGAAGATAACCCATCTTCTCTTAATTATCGCTGGAACCAGAGGTTTGAAAGAACCTTAGCAGTGGAACTTCTTGACACAGACACTTATGAATGGTTCAGTAATTGGACAAAGTCTGAAAAGGATTTTAAAAATATTTTTCTACTACGGGATTTTGTTTACTCAGAATCTAAAAGTCAGATTTTTAAAGGATTTCTTGAGAAAGGAATGGAATCAGAAGAAATTAACCCCGCCAATTATCCGGATTTCAGAAAAAAACTTCGTGAATCTTTTATTGAATATCCTTTTATAAAACGTCATTTTGAAAGTCCATCGGAGTCTTGGGATAGTGCTGCAAGCATCAATAAAGATGGTTCTGAATTAATAATTCAAAAACTTAGCATAGCGGCAAACAATATCAATACTGCAAGAAAAGAAAAAATAAGAACAGATCTTAACGAGATTAAACAAACCATTCAAGGTGAATTGCTAAAACATTTTCATAGCAATGATAAGGATGAGGAACTTCAAAAAGCAAAATCCAAAGCTGGTTCCATTCAATTTAAACTAAATACAGCCTTTAGGGGTGATAATATTAAACTCTTTGGTCAATTGATAAAAGAGTTGATGATAGATGAATCAACCGTTTATGAGCTTTTCCGAAAAAAAATACATGATATTGAACATAGAGAAGTTAAAAATTTAAATACCTATAATACATATAGGTTAAGTGTTCCAGTAGTTGAAAATGATACTGTAGATTCTTATTTTGAACGGTTATGTGTTCATTATGAAAAAAACAATGAGGAAGAAAAACAAAAATTCCGGGATGAACTTGATATTAATCAAATTGATCTATTTGAATTAATAAGTAGTAATTCAGATCTTATTAAGAATAATGCACTTCAATTAGCTGAGGAATTAATTGAATTCTGGTTTGCTTACGTTACTCTAAGCGACAAGCACACAATTCAGCAAATTTTGGCAAGTGAAGGTTCTACTGCTTTACAAGATTTGACAGATATGTTTCAAAAACTATATAAAAAATTAAATCTGTCAAAACTCATAGCTGAGAAAATCAGACGATATCTTGAAGGTCAAAACAGGGTTGATTTACCTTATGAAATAATATCAGATATTAGTGCTGAACTATTAAATAAGTGTATAATTTCTATAGGATTTGATTACTTCGACACCGCAGAAATTAGTGATTTACAAGAAGCTAACTTAAATAATAATTTGGGATTAGTTTTAAGTCTTAATGAGAGTCAAAATGAAAAGTCAGTCTCTGAACTTTTTGAAAAAATTGATAAATGGGCAGAAATTATTCAAGATAACCCTGAAGAAATGAAATCCTTACCCAGTTATCAAAATTATATTTTGTGGTACAACAGATTGAAAATAGGTTTTGTATCAGTATGCGACATTCCAAATTATGACATTGTTGCAAATGAAAAACTGGGAGAAATTATAAAAGAAACTGAAGCGATTAATTACTAAAAATTGTCGATATGGTTATTGGAAAAAAGGAATTAATCAGTACAGATTTAAAATATTTTACAGCGATACAAGGTATTGATGGAAGAACCTTATTCCAAAGATATAATCATGCAGAATCAAATATTACACATAGGTATATAGATTCAAAATATCAGAATTTTTTAGCCCATCCGGTTCAAGACAACAATACCATCGTTTTCCATGGAAAAAAGTATGTTGAAATCCCCCAATTATTAAATGAGTTGGAAGGGGAAAATTATTTAAAATATGTATCAATTAAAGAGCAGACTATTGCTCATTATAAATCAAAAATCGAGCATCTTAGAGATTCTGGTAAGAATGATGAAGCTCAGTTTCTTTCTAATGCCATTAAATATATAGATGATCGATTTATTTATTGTTACGACGATATCGTAGTGCTTGGTATTTGGGGAATGAAATTACGAGAAAATATTAGAGAAGATATTAATGAAATTTGCAAACATTTAGTAGAAAAGAAAAAAAATGAACCCCATATCGAGGTTGAACCTCAAGAAGAAGTTATAATTGATCAAGTAAAGAAAGAATTTGAAAAAATAGAAGAGACAGAAAATAATGACGAGCCCGAGAATACAGAAAATCCAATAGCAAACAAAGAACCGTGGTATAGACGTTTCTGGAATTGGCTTAAAAAGTTGTTCACAGGGAGAGGATGCTTAAGATGGTTGTTGTGGCTTTTATTGATTTTATTATTACTTCTACTTTTCTTTTGGTTGTTTAGAAATTGTAGTGGACATCACTTAACCGGTGGAGCGGCCTTAAGCGATAATGATTCTACATGGGTAAAAAGTGATCCACGAGTGAGAAATGGTGGTGGAATTTATGACCCATACAACCCTTATAATCCTGTTCCAACTCCTCCTGAGTATGAAGGCATTTTACCGCCTAATCAGGGAGTTTTACCTCCTTTGGATGATAACAAAGAAATAATCCCTGGCAATCCAACAATTATTGGAAACCGTTTGAACATTTTAATGGAAAATGAAAATTTGTCTGTCATGGATTTTGCTAAAGATTTTAAAGTAAAATATCCGGATGCAAATTATAAAGTGGTTTATTATGACGATGTTGTAAAAAGATTGCAAATAGAATTTCCATCAGATCAACGAGAAATTTTGAAAAAAGAAATACCAGAAAAATTTAAACCCAAATATAATCTCTTTGTATTTGACGAGAGTTTATTTGAAGGAAATTATAAACCCAATGATCCTATAGTTAATGATAACAATAAAAATGGGTACCTAAATAAAATCAATGCATTTAAAGCTTGGGATATCTCTCAGGGCTCTGAAAAAATTACCATAGCTATTGTAGATAACGGATTTAATTTGAAGCATCCTGAATTACGAAGTAAAGTTATTCAGCCTTATAATGTTTGGAAACATTCAAATGAAGTGTTTCCTCTTAAAACGGATCACGGAACACATGTTGCCGGGATAGCCTTGGCTATTGCTGACAATGGAAAAGGCATATCAGGAATTGCACCGAACTGTAAATTTATGCCTGTACAGGTTGCCAATGAAGCCGGCGTGATGACAACAACTTCAGTATTAGATGGAATTTTATTTGCTTTATATCAAGGGGCAGATGTTATCAATGTATCATTAGGAACTCAATTTAGTGGCCTTTCTCAATTCTCAGAAGATACTCAAATGGAGTTAATACAAAATCATTTTAAAGAAGAGGAACGTCTTTGGCGAGAAGTCATGAGAATTGCGGCAAATCACAACGCAACCCTAGTCATTGCAGCCGGAAATGATAATGTATTGGCGGGAATAGACGCTTTACAACGTCCCGAACTTTTTATCACAGTAGCTGCAACTGCAACACATCGAGATAATCAGTCAAATACTAAAGCAAACTTTAGTAATTATGGTTCATTTTCTAAAATATCTGCACCGGGAGAAGGCATCTATAGTAGTATTGGATTAAATGACTATAAGTCTATGGATGGGACAAGTATGGCAGCACCCATTATAGCTGGTGCTGTAGCATTAATGAAAAGTATAAATGATAAACTAACTACAAAAGAAATCATTTGTATTCTTCAGAATACTGGTTTACCCACTCAAGGTAATATTGGTAATCTAATACAGTTAGATAAAGCTCTGTTAAAGGTAAAATCAGGCGACGTGGTTGATTGCACCCCTATACCATCAACGGGCGATGTACAAATACTCTTGAAATGGAATAATTATAACGACCTGGACCTTTATTGTACAGATCCTAATGGTGAAGCCGTTTGGTTCAAAAACAAAAGAGTCTCAAGCGGAGGAAAACTTGAAATTGATATGAATGTTGAATATCCTGACAGTAAAAAACCAATAGAAAATATTTATTGGCCAAATAATGCTGCACCTAATGGAACCTATAATGTTTATGTGATTTATTACAAAATTCATGAGCCAAATATTGATGCAACTTCTTATACGGTATCTGTAAAATATGGTAGTAAAACAGAAGAATTTAAGGGGTCAATAAAAAAAGAAAATAATGCTATTCACATTGGCTCATTTACATTAGAAAGTGATATTAATTCACAAAGACAATCTAATACACCCAATTCTGAGGTGGACAGCAAGAAAAATGCTCTTTTAGAGAAGCGAAATAGCTTAAAAGAAGAACTCGAAAGAGTAGAAAGAGAATTAAAAGAAATAGGAGTAATTAATTAAATGCAAAAAATTAAATATGAATCAATCAAAGTATCCTTTAGCCTTAGTTATTAATGTACTAACTGCAATTGCAATTGGTTATGTTTGTTTTTTAGGATTGAATTTTTATACGCTTGGCGATAAGATGCGAAGTATTATATTTTCTGTAGTTATCATAATTTTTCTTATAGCAACATCTGTTGGGGCCAGACAACTCAAAAAAACAAAGCGTAATTGTAAAAGATGTCGAGTTATGGAATGGATGTTACTGATCCTTTTTACTTTGATAGTGGTTGGAATTACCTATTTTCCGTTTTCTCACTATTTTGGAGTAACCATTAATAAGGAGGAAATTCAAAGTAAAGTTTTAAGCAATATCAGTCATTTTGAACAATTATATGATGACTACGAGAAATATGTAAAACAAAGGGACTCTAATTACCTTAGAAAACTTGAAAATGCTGTAAATTATAGATTAGGAGATCGATCAGATTTTAACTGTTTTGGTTTTGATGAACAATCCGGGGTTAGTTTACAAACACAAATTAGTACCAAACATAGTGTGCTAAAACTGATATTAATTCCTGCAAACTTTAAATCCTTAAAAAGCAGTGACTCAGTATGGTTAAAAGATGCACAGAAAAGTGTAGAAAATTGGGAGCCCATTAGCTTAGTTGATGTGATTAATAATATACAAACGAATACCAGTACAAGTCTCAATAATTTAATTAATATTTCACAAAAGAGAGCAGCCTGTGAAGATGATTTGTCTTTTATTTTTCCTAACCCATCATTTCCAGATGTAAAAAATCAGTTTACAACAATTGGCAAGCCCTCTCCTTTATCTATTTTAATTTCAATTTTGGGTTATGTGTTAATGCTTTTATATTGGTTTATTACCAAACGAGACTCCCGTTGTATCGGAGCCTTGAAAACAGCTGAATACGAAGTAGTATTATAAATTATAAATTAAAAATATGGACAGAGACAATATATTTAACAATATTGATGACTTACCAGCAGAACAATTATTTGAATACATAATTCAAGGAATAGTAACCTTACCTGAATTAAGACAAACTGGTCAATTAGATGCATCCAAAAGAAGAGTAATTGAAAAATTATTAAAAGATAGAGAAAAAGAAGAGGAGGAATTTTGGGAACAGTGTATTGAAAATAATACAATTAGTGCATTTTCTGATTATATAGAAAAATATCCAAATGGGATTTTTAAATTAGAAGCAAAGAATAAAATTTCTCATTTAGAAGATGATAATGCATGGAATAATGCTCAAGATCAAAATACTATTCTAAGTTTTACGCAGTATCTTGGTATGTACCCAAATGGTAAATTCACTTTAGAAGCAAAAAATAAAATAAAGGAACTGGAAGAAAATGGTTTTGAGATTGGTGAAATAAAAAAAAATCCCAAAGAATTTCCCGCAGATAAAATAAGATACTATTTGTCAAATGGACAATTATCCAAAGAAGATTTGTTACAAAAGAATATTCCTGAGGAAGTAATTCACAAACTATTGAAAAATGAATCTACTCCAGATTTTGTATTGGGTTCAACACCTGCTTCTATACCAGATGGTTTCACTGAGGTTTATTTTTGGGGAATTAGGGGTTCCGGTAAAACAACTGCACTTTCTGCGGTTTTAAGCACAGCCAATAAAAATGGTTTATTAGAAATAGCTCAAGGCCCGGGATATAACTATATGTTGCAATTACAAAATCTTTTTTACGATAAAATATCAACTTTACCAGCAGGAACACCTTCTGATAAAACTCAATATTTACCGTTTATATTAAAGAAAAGTAATGAAAGAAATGCTCGTTCGGTTTCACTTATTGAATTAAGTGGTGAAATTTTTCAATGCTTCCTTTACAAGAACGCATCAAAGCCACTGCCGACCAAACAACATGAAGAAACTTTCAACACTTTAATTAAATATCTAAATGGACCTAATCGCAAAATGCATTTCTTTTTTGTTGATTATGACAGAGGGAATGATGCTGATCAAGACAGTTACAGACAGTCCCATTATCTTAATGCTGCAGCTACCTTTTTTAATGATTCTCAATATAATATTTTCGGCAAATCAACCGATGCTATTTATATTGTTTTGACAAAAAGTGATTTGATGCCTCAATCTGAATTCACAAAAAGAGAGCAAGTAAAGGAATACTTAAATAGTAGCAATTATTTAGGATTTGTAAACTCACTAAGAGATAAATGTAAAAAGCATAGTATAAATGGTGGTCGAATTTTAGGACTCCCCTTTTCACTAGGGACGGTATATTTTGAAGAAATCTGTGATTTTAACTCTGAAACAGCAGAAAATATTATTGATATATTAATGCGTAGAATTGATCCAAAGGGTAACAGCATATTAGATGTGTTTAATAAATAATTTATAAAGATGGATTTAGTAATCTATGCAACAAAAGATGGGCTACGAACATTATATTCAACGAATGATGATATTGCTTATTTGATTGCTGAAGAAAAAAGAAGTGGTGCAAGTAAAGACAGTTCATTGGGGGGATTTGTTTATGGATTATCATTTATAGAAAGTGGCTTTGTATTTACAAAATATCTTATAGTTAAAGATACTCTTCGCAGTAATGCTCTGGGTTTCATTGCGTTTTCATTGCATATAAATCAAAATAAAACAATAAAAGGAACAGAGGTTAAATACATACTTGACAAGTTATCCGTAGATTATACCAACGCATATATAAAGGATAATTATCTAAACAGAAGTGAAAAAAAATTAATTCGAGAAGATTGGGGATTTGTAAAAGCTATTTTAAGTGAATATAAGGAACAGGATAGAAATCGAATAGAAGAATTAATAGAATGTGGAGCTAAAGACCCTGCACATATATATTATAAGAATGAAGCGGAGTTATTTGAATATTTTGACAAACCTTTTCAAGAAGAATATGGTGACTTCAAACAAATATATTTTATTGCTAATGATTTAAAGGATAACGATAAAAATCCTCTAAATGTCTTGATTAACTCTGGAATTGAACTTAAAGATATAGATTTAAAAAATGAGTATTTCTACTTAAATAACTATAATCGAAGTAAAGGAATAATAATTATTGCGAATGGTAAAGAACGTTCTGATGGGAAAAATAATAATTCTATAAGAGCTAAATGGCCGGTTGAAATAAAATATTCAAAGGATGATAGATGTTTTTGGCCTATTAGAGCTATTGGAACTTTATCAAATCCAGATTCAGAAATCTTTAAATACTTAGAATTAAAAGGTAATCAAGTTTTAATTAAATGGGATGCCTTTTCTAATCCAGAGCCAAAATCTAAATCAATTACATTTATTGTAAAAAATTTTGGCGGAGAATTTATAAATGATGCTGAAATTCAAATAGGTACAAAACCTAAATTTAATGTAACAGATTATAAATTTACTTATGAGTTTAAAGGAGAGGATATTATTAGAAAAAGCAGCATTTCGTTTAATAAAGAAAATTTTAAAAAAACAATTTATGATTTTATACCTGAATTAGCTAGAGAAATAGTAGAGATAAAACTAGATGAACATAAATTAATATCTATTGAAATTAAAGACCTAATCACATCCTCAAAGATTGAGGGATTTCAGGTTTGGACTAAGCTTACAAATGGATATAAAACTACCAATGAATTAGAATATATTAACGAACAGATTGATGATAAATATGATATTACTATTCGTAAAAATGGATATGAAGACACTATAATCAATGATTTTATTCCAAGAAATAGTTTCAAAATTGAAAGTTATTTAAAAGAAAAACAAAAAATACAATTAGAATCTAAACAATATAAAATTGATGCTGGTGAGCATGGAAAAAAAACTGGTGATTGTCCAGGTTACTCAAATTTTAGCAATGGTAGTGATTTAAATCGAAATGTTATTAAAGCAAAAAGTGGCTGGAAATTTATTGGCTGGAAACTCGACGACTCTAAGAACACTTTAATTGCTCAATACGAAAAAGTATCTATTGTTAAAAAACCTGTTTTTGTCATTTCACTTATTGCTTCAATTGCAATAATTGGATTCTGTGCTTGGTTAATTTTCAAAACAGATAATACAAGTGAAAATAAAGAACCGTTAAGCTTTAGTCAGATTAAAAACTATATAGAAGGTGACTCACTTTTACTTGACAAATTAAATACATTTAAAAGAGATTTTGAACATCAAAAACCAAGTGTTATTGAAAAAAACAATGGTTTAACTGATTGGATAATTGGAAAAAAGAAATCATTAGATTCCACAGAATTGATGGCATGGAGAGAAAAATTAAAAATTATTGATGAGGCCATATTTAAAAGAGAGTTTGTAAATAATAAAGAATTTAAAGAGCTCTTAAATTCAAAATATTCCTACTCTAATATGCAACAGCCATTTTTTGAAGCTATTAAAAAAATAGACACTTTACAATACGATGAAATTAAAAGAAAACTTGGTAATGTTGATGATAAAACATTGTCGGAAATCGTTGATATACTAAATAAAATTAAAAGTGAAGAAAAATCACCTAAAATAAATGATGATAACAAAAGAGATAAATTAGCTCAACAGTCGGATGATAAATCATCACCGACAAAAGCACAAACCAATAAATTAAATCAAACTTCAAATACTTCAGAAAATACAAATAATGAAATTTCTTCTAAAGCTAACAATGAAATTCTCATATCAAAACTAAAGGGTAATTCAATAACTATTCCCGAACTTGAGACTTATAAAAATGAAAACAAAAAATTCATAAATAGCATTGATCTTTATATTAATTTTCTTAAATATTTACATGAGGGCAATAATCAAAAAGAAGATTATGATAAATTACTAAAAAAAGTAAAAGAAGATAGCTTACTTAAAAATAGTGATTTAAAAAGATATTTAGATCAGATTTGTACCAATTCAGAATCATTTCAAAAATTTAATTCAATTACTGGAAAAGGGACAATAAAGACTTTGAAAGAATTACAAAAAAAACCACACAATGAAGGTAATTAAAATTAGTTTAGCATTAGCTGTAGTAGGACTCATTTCATACTTAGTATTTATTTCATTGAGTGGCTCCCCAGAAAAAGAAGAAGTACCACCTGCAAATAATACTCAAATAGCTGAAATAGAGGGAAAAATTAAAAATTTAGGTAATTTATCAACTGATAAATTTTCTAAAGAAACTTATGAGGAAATAAAATATTTAATAAGCGAGTATCACAAAAACAAACTTTTAGGCAAAGACACTTATCAGAATGACCATTGGAGACAACTTCTGTTAAAAGATTTGTATTTCACTTATACAGATAAGTTTATCAGTCAGGTTTATTACGTATTCAATGGAACTGAATGGAAAGTTGATAACTTGAGTTTTATCAGAAAAGAGACCAACTCATTGCGTTCTTCGGTTTTCTTGGAAAAAAACAGTACGCTAGATAATACCCTTGTGAAAATTCAACAGGTTCTTAGTAAGTATGATGAGATTAATAGTTTTATCAAATCATCTAGAGGCTTCTACTATTCAGACTATACACTTAAATCAAGATTCCCATTTTCTGATTTTAAATCAGAGATTTCAAAAGTAGAAATATATAAAAGTAAACAAAAAGGAGAATACCTGAAAAACTGCAAACGTTTACAAAATGAACTGGATGACGTAAAGAAAAAATTAATCAATTCATATTTAATTTATTTGGAGAATAAAATTGGTCAATGGGTTGGTAAGTACAAACAGAATGATTTCAATTCTTTTAATGAATATCAGACCATTATTTACAATCCCCTAAGGCAAGAATTAAGTGACTTTGAGGAAAGATGTAAAGGAAATAATTTTTCATTTGATTCTAACAGATATAGTATTTTATTAAGCAATTTGAATAAAGATCGAACTGAGGCATATAAGTTTATTGATTAAAAACAAAAGTATGAAAATTAAAATGTCATTGTTATTCTTGGTTATTAATTTTTGTATGGTCCACGCCCAACAGGAACTAATAAGTGAAATTAAAAATCAAACCATTGTCATCGATAGCTTATCAAAAGTTATCAAGAAGGAAAGAGATGATTTAAAGTTGTTGAATGAAAAATTCAAAATCAAAACTGACTCTATTAATGGTTTGAAATCTACACTTTCAAAATTGGAAAAGTTTAAAAATGAAAAGAAAAAATTTGATGAACAATTAAAACTAAAAAGTGATTCTATTTCTACTCTGATAAAACAAAAGAATGAAATTACTCAAAAAATATCTGATGATAAAATGAAATACGAGCAAAACATGATAAGTGAAAAAGAAAAAACTAGATTGGAGTTTTTAAATCAAATCACTAATTTTTACAATGGAAAAAGTTTTGACGAATTAATTCTTAACTCATCTAAAAATACTATTGAACGAGACTTAAAAATTACAGGTACTACTGAATTAAAACTACTTTTAAATGACTTGAAAGTCTATTTTGAGGCACGAGATTTACTTGATAACCGATTTAATGCTGAAGTAACGAAAACCAAATTAGATAATTTGAACAAAATTAAACAACAGTCAGTTTTACTAGAAAAATTAAAGGATCAACTAGAGAATTATCAATCAGTGAATAATGGGTTAATTGAATGTTTAAAGAGCTTAATTGACTTAGATATGAAGGGCTTGGTAATGTCAAATTCAGGACATGATAAAGAGGTTATCCAACTAAAACTTAATAAAATTCAAACTCAGATTTCAAAATTTATATTTGACTTCGACTTTAATCATGCGGATTATCCATATTTATCAAATGTTTTGTCCAAAGTAATTAAACTTAAAGTTCCAAATCCCGATGCTGACATTTCTAAATTGTTAAAAAACATTGAATAGCATGAAACAATATGTTTTACTTTTTTTTACAATAATAATTTCTCAAATAGTATGTGGTCAAAACTATTTGGAAGAAGGTGATCTATGTTTTAGAAGTGGAGATTATGCTTGTGCTGAGTCAAAATATGACATATTATTCAAAAATGCAAGTGGATCAGATAAGCAAATAGCAGAAGTTAAGTTAGAACGAGCAAAACTTTGTGGCAAGAATTTAAATCTTGCAAATCAAGAATATCAATCTAAAAATTATAGAAAGGCGATAGAGTTTTATCAATTAGTGTTAGATTCTAATCCTAAAGATGCTTTTGCAAAAAGTCAAATTGAAAAATGTAAAAATTTTATTGATTCCAGAAATAATACAAGTTTTAGTGTGTCAAAAAACAAATTATCTTTTACTTCATCTGGTGGTAGAGAGAATGTCACTGTAATCACAAATTCCAATTCATACACTATAAATTTATTGCCCTTCTGGTGTACAGTGCAAAAATATAATGATTATTTTGTGATAAACTGTGCTAAAAACAATGAAAGCAATAGTAGAAGAGATTATTTCAATGTAGTCTCAGGTAACAAAACAATAAGGGTGGATATCGACCAACAAGGGAACACGGTGAAACGGGATATTTATCTTAATGTATCACCAAAAAATTTGAATTTTAAATCTGGAAGTGAATCAGAAGAGAGAACATATATATCAACTAACGCGGATTTGTATAATGTTTCTTTAGTTCCTCCATGGTGCGTTATCAATAAATATAAAGAATATATAACAGTTTCATGCCTGCCCAACAATAGTGAATATATACGGTCAGATTGGTTCAAAATAACTGCTGGTGATAAAGAAGTAAAAATTTATGTAACCCAGGAGGGAAAAGGTTTTAAGTCGTCTGAAAAGAAAGTAAAATCAAAGCCTTCAAGATTGGGTAGCTTTTCTAATTTTGGAGTTGTTACAGGTGAGATTGCCAGATATGGTATTTTGTATGAAACAGGCGGCAGAAGAGCCGTTGGCTTCCACATGTCAGCCCGAAGCAGTTTAACTAATGAAGAGGACATCCTTAATGAAATTGTAATTAAAAATAGAAATGAAGTTGTTTTAGGTCCTAATTTCAAAATTTTTCCAAGATTATATTTAAATCTGGGTGTTGGATATGGGTATTACAACTATCTCGAAAGAAATGATTTTGGAGGGACTCCTAGTGTGGAAATGCAGGGGTATACCCTTTCAAGTGCCGGGATGACTTTTCGAATCTCAAGGGTTGTGAGTATCAATGGAGGAGCGTCTTTTATGGATATTGAGAAGGACATTTACAGACCGGAAATTTTCGGTGGTATAACCTTCAACCTGAAGAAAAAATAACCAACAATTACAGTCATAAATTTAAAAATTTGGTTTCTATGAAATACAATATAACATTCCCAATATTATTTTTAATATTAATTGTTTTTATTAATGGATGCGACAAAGAACATGAATTTGGTTTTCAGCCCAATGCAGTTCGTACCTTTGAAGTCTCTAGTGTAAATCAGACCTCTGCTGTTGTATCAGGTGAAATTGTGTCCAATGGGGGTAAAACTTTAACAGAGAGAGGTATTTGTTGGCATACATCACCTGGATCAAAAATTAATAACAATAAAAAAACAAATTCACCTTTTACCATAGGAATTTTTTCTTCAACAATTGAGAATTTACAACCGGGAACAACCTATTATGTTAGAGCTTTTGCTACCAATACCTCAGGAACTGCTTACGGAAATGAATTGACGTTTTCTACAAATCCTGCAACCATTCCAATTTTATCTTCCACAAAAGAGGTCACAAATATTACCCAAACGACAGCGGTGAGTGGTGGAGTCATATCTAATGATGGTGCTGCAGCCATCACTTCAAAAGGGGTTTGTTGGAATACATCTGCCAATCCAACAATTAATAATTCAAGAACAAATGACGGTACAGGAATATCAACCTTTAATAGTAACCTAACTAACTTGACACCAAGTACAACTTATTATGTGAGAGCGTATGCTACCAATTCTGTTGGAACTGCTTATGGTAACCAAATTACATTTACTACTGCTTCATTAACATTACCCACAATTCAGACCAATTCAATTACATCAATCACACAAACAACGGCAACCGGGGGTGGAAATGTTACCAATAATGGAGGTGCTAACGTAACCTCAAGGGGAGTATGTTGGAGTACAACACCCAATCCCACTTTAAGCAACAGTTTTATAATCAGTGGAAATGGTGGTGGAGTATTTTCAAGTAATTTAACAGGACTAAATCCAGGTACAACCTATTTTGTAAGAGCCTTTGCTACGAATAGTGTTGGAACTGCTTATGGTAATACTGTTTCATTTATAACAAGTCCCGCAACAATTCCAACTGGTGTCCAGACTAATACGGTAAGTTCAATTACTCAAAATACTGCATTATGTGGTGGAAATGTTACCGGAACCGGTGGATCCCCCATCACACAACGAGGTGTTTGCTGGAGTAATACAACAACAACACCTACTATTGCAAATCCCAGAACTAACGATGGTTCAGGTACCGGGACATTTACAAGTAATATTTCTGGGCTTTTGCCAAATACAACTTACCATGTCAGGGCTTATGCCACAAACAGTGTTGGAACTGCCTATGGAATTAACAGAACCTTTACAACAACGGGATCAACAATACCAGTTGTTTCATCAACTACAGCTGTTTCAGGAATAACATTTAATTCCGCAAACAGTGGTGGAACAATTTCTAGTAATGGAGGATCTGAGGTTATTTCACGTGGCGTGTGTTGGAGTAATACCAACTCAAATCCAACCATTGCTAACAGTACAACAAACAATGGAACAGGAGTAGGAACCTTTTCAAGCTCGATGACAAATATGTTGCCCAATAGTCTTTATTATGTGAGGGCTTATGCCACAAACAGTGTTGGTACAGGATATGGAAATGTTCGTACATTTACTACTTTACCTTCCCCGGTTTCTGTTGGTCAAAGTTTTCAAGGAGGAATAGTAGGTTACATATATCAACCCGGTGATATTGGTTATGTTGCAGGCCAGATAAGAGGTATCATTGTGGCAACAACAACTCAAAGTACAGGTGCACAATGGGGTTGTTCAGGCGTTTCAATAAATGGAACATCTAGTAATTTGGCCTCAGGATTAAATAATACCAATTTAATAGTTAATGGTTGTTCTACATCCAATATTGCTGCAAGGATATGTTTTAATTTAACTTCTGGTGGGTTTAGTGATTGGGTATTACCAAGTCATGATGAATTAAATAGATTGTATTTAAATAGAAGTGCAATTGGAGGTTTTCTGAATACCTCATACTGGAGTTCAACTCAAGCAACATCAACAACAGCCAGAAGTATAAATTTCAGTAATGGAACAAGTAATAATGTTACGAAAACAAGCTTGTTATACGTTAGGGGAATCAGGTATTTTCAAATTTAGATTCTTGATTATACTTTTTTTGATTAAAGAACTTTGTACTTTTTTTAAAGGTTTATTTCAAGTTTTAAATATTTTCATTAGAATGAATACTTAATCCGATGACCCAACCTCTAAACATACCAACCTCCAATAAAATTGGGATACTAACCTTGTTTTTAGGAGTGTCCTGTGTCGGTTTGATGATTAAGTTACCTCCAATATTCCGATCTATTGATAAAGAAATGCACTTTTTGTTTTTCCTCTTCAGTGCCGCTTTTGTAAACGTTTTATTCGGCAACGGGAAAGTGGTTCCTCATATAGTTATTTTCATAGCGTTATTGTTTTTTGGCTATTTTATCGAACATGCCCAAGAGTTTTCCAATCGATTTTTTGCCAAACGAATTCACGGCAATTTTGACCCCGAAGATTTGAAATACAATAGTATGGGGCTAACGTTATTCTCGGTGTTATGGTTCTTTAATACAATTACCTTGAAGCTGTTTCATTTTTTATATAAACGAAATTCCCATGAATAACCTCCTCAAAATCATCCTCGCCCTCTTACTCTTCCTCTGCCTCTTCAACATGCCTTATGGCTACTACCAGTTTGTACGATTTGCAGCGATGGGAAGCTTTTTATGGTTGGGATGGGAAGCACATCAACAGGGGAAATCCATTGAAGTATTTGTGTTTTTACTGTTGGCATTACTATTCCAACCCTTTCTTAAAATTGCTTTAGGGAGAACAATTTGGAATAACGTGAATGCAATAGTAGGAGTAGGGCTGTTGATTTCCATAAAAAAAACTAAATCATAATTTGGTTAAGTTTTCAAAGAAATGTATCAATTAACAAGAAATCTCATTTTTATATTACACTACAAA
>NZ_DAIOUN010000030.1:0-20138 GCF_036759525.1 Flavobacterium sp.
CGACCCTTGTGGGCACGCCCAAATTTAAATACTAACCGTGAATGGTTTCTTTTTTACCGTAATAGGTATTGGGTACGGTTTGAGAAAAAAAAACTCCATTAGGGAGTCCTAATGGAGTTTTTGAGTAATATTATATTGCTTACTTTTTAGTAAGAATGATGGTTATCTTATTAAAATCGGCTGCGGCGTTAATTACTTCTTTGTAAGATTCGAATACGTTTAAGGGGTAATGTATTATTTGGTAATATTCTATATTGTTTACGGTTATTTCTCTTTCTTTTTGTTGGAATGAACTTTCGAATAGAGCCACTTTTTTACCATCTACATCTGTTGATTTATTCATGTTAAAATCGGATAAATTTTTGATGGTGTAATTATCTGGAAGGATGATTTTAATTACTCTTGTGTAATAGTGTGGATAGTAAATTTCAATGGGAAGTACTCTTTTATCTTCCTGATAGAATTCCATTTGTTTACCGATGGTTTCTCCTATTTTGAATAGTATGTTATCTCCTGCTTTTTGTATTAGGTCTTTACCTTCGAAGGTAAGGTCTAAGACGAAAGGTTTTTTTCCAACAAAGTCGGTCCCATCATTTTCGGTTTTTAGAGTTTTATAATCGGATTCTGAAGTATAATTTTTTGAGATATCTTTTAAAATTTCTTTATAACGATCTTCGGGTACAAAATCTTTTATCGTTTGAAAATTTAGTGCAGAATAACCTCCGTACTGAATGTTGGTATGAATTAGGGGGTTGTTTATATCTTTTGTGAAATCGACAGTGATATTCATGATATCATGCGTTATTTCGGCACTTGGGATTTGAATAAAATTCAATTCACCTATACCCATTTTAGCACCTCCAAATTCTTTTTCTTTAATGAAGAGCCCGTAATTTTCTCCGTAATTAAAGTTAAAAAGTGGTGTTCTGTATTCTATACTTTCGGGTTCGAGATATTGATTAGCTTCCGGAAAATAAAGGAGAATATTTTTGAGATGTTCTGTGGTTTCGAAATCTTTATCAAAAATTTGCGTGAAACGTTTGGTTGTGAAAACGGTTTGTGTTTCAATATTAAAGTGTTTAAACACCGCGATATAAAATCGAATTAAATCCAATTCATTAGCTTGTTTTGTTTTTAGTACATCGGATAAAGTTTTATTGCCATCAAAATATCTATTGTATGCGATGGTTTTCTTTATTTTGTTTTCTATGTTCCAAATTTGATCTGCTGTTTTAGAGGTTTTTGTTATGGTTTTACAGAAATCATCTATACTTTTTTGATTTTTTTTATCCAATTCTATGTATAGGTTTTCATAAACGGCATTGGCAAATTCTTTATAGTTGAATAAATTTCGGGCACCGCTTATTTTATTTGCATCCAATTGGTATCTAAACATCATTATTTTTGCATCCCAATTTGCGTATTTTTCATCATCAGGAAGGCCTGGTATTGCATTGGCTTCGAGATAGACATTGCTTTTTCCTTCTACCACACTTTCGGTAAAAGTAGCTTCAGGCAAACCGTTGTAAGACTTGTATTTAAATAGTAAATGTTCCGGGAAAATAAGTTCGAAACTAGCTTTTACGATAGGATATTCGTCTTGAAGTTTTATGGTTTTACCTTTTAGTTCCGGTATTTCTTCAAGTAGGAATAGTTTTTCAATAATTGCTCCTTTTTCAAGACCATTTACAGCATAATAGTTGTATTTTATTCCTCTTTCTTCATCGACTTCTTCTTTAATATCCTTATTATTGAGTTCGATAATTTTTCCGTTTTTGAGTATTACTCTAAGTTTATTGGTTATTACTTTTTCGTCAGTTCGAAATGGAATATAAACTCTATTGTTTCTTTCTATTGCATCATCTGAATTTATCCAAACTTTTTCATGGAGCAGAAAATATTGTGAAGCCGAATTTTTGGTTGCGATAAATTCAATTTTTATATCCTTTTGGAGGATAACTTCATTTTCATTTTCGAATATTTTTGGGATTTCAATAGTTTCGTTTGAGAAGTCAAAATTTTTGAATTTTAAATCTTGAGCAAAATTGTTCGTTAGTTGAAAAAGAACAATTAATAAGAATGCCTTTTTTTTATTCATGATTAGGTAATTTATTTTGTGCTAAGTATAATGTTTTCGTTGTATTGGTTTTTCAGTGTTTTAATAGCTTCATTCCATGATTCAAAATCGGATAGATTGAGAAGTAGCTTTTTTGTTTCTATACTAAATTTTAAATTTAAGGTATTGTTTTCTTTTGTGTATTGAATAGAATATTTGAGTAAATCTGAATCAAAAGAATAGTTTTCTGGCATAGATACAACTTTTTTGTTTGATGGTATTTCTATTTCAATATTGTAATTGCTTTTTACCAGGTTTTCAAATTCATACATAGATATTCTGTCTTTTTCAATGACTAATTTTTCGAAAGGTTTATCCAGAAAAAGGTTGAGATAGGTTTCGTTTCCTGCTTTTATGAGGTAGTTGTCTAAAGTGAAATCGAATTCAATAGTATAGGGTAAGTCTCTGTTTTTAACGTTCTCTTCCTTGTAATTTTTTAATTGAAATTTATTGTTTCCTTTTAGAACCAAACTTTTAATAATTTCGAAACGTGATTTGTTGGATGCGTCTCCAATGTTTAACAGGTAGTTACTTCTGGTTAACCCATTTAATTCCATTAATCCTTTACCTTCAATTTTGTTATCTAATAGTTTGAGTTGTAGTTTTTCGTTGATGCTGTTTTCATTGGCCCCAACAACAGGAACTTTGATTATTTTGTAACCATCGCCATTTTGTACCAAAGCTTCTTTTCCTTGAATGAATCCTGTTGGTAAACCGAATCGAGTTTCTTTATCTGTTGCGTCTAAGAAAATAATTTCGTTTTCATTTTCATAGGAGGCAATCATATGATCGTCTACTGCAGGTGTGGCGATATCGTTGTAACTGTAGGGTATTCTTCGGGTACCAATCCAACAAAGATTTACATTGGGAACACCCGCATATTTTGCCATCTCGGTAATTATGCTCGACATGTCTTTGCAATCTCCAAACTTTCGTTCGTTTACTAATTTGGCTTCTCTTGGAATAAATCCTTCATATCCGTTTTCAAAGGCTACATATTTGATATTGTCTTTTACCCAATAAAAAATGGCTTTGATTTTTTCGTCATTAGATTTTAAATCTCCAACAAGTTCAAGAGTTTTCTGTTTTAATTCCGGATCTTCAGTGGTGTTAAGATTTTTTACAAAGCTTTTATAGTAATCAAAAAGTTGATCTACATTACCCAAAACCGTTTTAGTATTTTGATTTACTTTATAATTTTTAACGTAAACAATTATATGAGGAGCTATATATAGAAACCCGGGATTATTGGATTCAAACTTAAGGGGATTAACTTCATTTAGAGTCCAATTGTAGCTTATTTTTCCTTTTTTTTCAGATTTGGTAAATAAAATTTGATTGTTGGGGTCATTGAAAATTTTGTAACCGATTTCAATATTTTTATCTGCAGTTATTTCAAGAGTTGATTTCTCCATAGGAACCGAGTTTGCAAAAATATATTTATGCAACAGAAAGGGGTCAAGAAATTCCGATTGATAGGAATATACCTTTTTGGCTCCAACTTCAAGGTTAGAAAAGGTTAGTTTTTTTTCTTTGACATCACTATAAAATATGCTTGTTTGTCTCGCATTTTTATCGGTTGCTTGTTGAATAGGTATTTTTTTTTCTTTGCCTTTGGCTTGAATAATAGTAAAAGCATCGAATTTTTTGAGCGGAACCAATTCGGAAAAGGTAAACGATTCCGAATTGTTATGAATTCCTACATCAGACAAAATAATGGATTCAAAATAATTATCTTGAATGACTTGTAGTTTATCCTTGATTATAGAAAAGTCATAAGATTGATATTCTTTAAGAATCAACTCATTGTGTCCGGGATATTTGTTCTGAAAAGTTGTTAAAGGCTGTGCTAAAGTCTCAAAGTTTACTATTCCAAAAACTAAAATCAGTAGGCAATTAATTTTGTTCAACCAAGTCATCTGAATCGTATTTTTTTGTTTTCTTTAAAACCCCATTTTGATATATTTTAAATTCGCCGTGAAGCTCATCAAAATTATAGGAGGCCATAATAAGTGGTTTTGCATCTTCGGTGTAGTATTCTTGAATTCCTTGGTAATCCCCATAATTTAATCGTTCTTTTTTGTACATATTACCGTTTGCATAATACTCAATACGGTCACCGTGTAAAACTCCGTTTTTGAAACCTGAAATGTAGCATGGTTTTCCATCTTCGCTATATATTTCCATGTTATCTTCGTAGTGCTCTTTTACAAATTTTAAATAAAAGGCTTTTTTACCATTGGGATAATTTGATTTAATTTCGAATGTTCCATTTGATACATTTATGGGATCGCCTAAGGTTTTATTTTGATTTAAAACTCGGTAATATATTACGCTTCCAAGTTGGTAACCAACAGCAGCTACGGCTTCACCTTTGTGATTGTAGAAAATTTGTTCCTTATCTTTTGTGTCATCAAGTGACAAATATTCATATAATTTTTGTTTACTTTGGTAGTACCGTACTATGGGACCAAATTCTTTACCGAACTTCAATACGCGAGTTAATCTTAAATTTCCCGCCAAGTCATAACTGTTTTCAGTACCATGTATTTTACCGGCATAGTAATTGGATTCGAAAGCTAATTTTTCACTCGGATGGTAAGATTTGTACGGACCATTGTATTCTCCATTTTCATAATTTGCATCTGCAATAAGGGTGCCATTTTTGTCTTTGGTATTGCCTTTCCCTTGCTTTACACCATTTACATACGAATTTGTAACTACAATTACTCCTTCTGATTCTGTATGTTTTTGTTCGCCGTTAAGGTTTGTAAAAGATCTTTCGTTTTCTATTACTCCTTTTTTTGTATAGGCAGTAGTTTTGATTAGCACATCATTTTGATAGTGATTGATTCTAGAAAGTTTTCCATCTTGGGTGTAATTGTATTGTTTGTAGGCTTTGTCATCTTCTAACAAATAACCTTCGTAGGAAACGGTTCCGTCATCGTAATAGTAAACATAGGGTCCGTTTCTTTCCCCTTCTTTGAAATAAAACGATCGATTTACTTTTCCGTTGCTAAAGCCTTCGTAAAAGCCATTAATAGCACCATTTGAATTGTTGTAGATAGCTACTAAATCGCCATTGGTGTTATAGTCGTGACGAATTCCGTTTGAAATGTTGTTTTGTATTGTTTGTTTGGTTTTGATATTACCATTTCTGTTGTAATAAGTCCATTCTTTATTCATTTTTCCTTTTTCGAAGAAACCGTTAACCAACACTTTGCCGTCTAGTGTTTTTATAACATAGGCTTTGTTATTCACAGGAACTTCGGTAGGTTTTGGATTATTTCTTACGTATTGATAACCCATTTTGAGTTCGCCGGCTTTGTATTTTTCTTCAAAATATTTTTCACCATTTCGGTCGTAATAGGTATAGTTTTCTAATAACCCTTTATCATCATAAAATGCTTCGGATGAGAGTACACCATTTTCAAAATATTCGATTTCTTTTTTTAATGAGCCGTTTACAAACCAACTTTCTTTTTTCAATTGTTCGTTTTCAAAGTATTCTTTTAAAGAATCTTTAATTTTGCCTTTGCTGTAAGTGGCAATCATTTTAATGGTTTTACCGTCAAAATAAGTAATGCCTTCACCTTCGAGCTCATCGTTCACATAGTTGTATTTGGAAGTTATGTCACCAACTTCATTGTAATTGATTACCCAACCGTTAATAAGTCCGTCTTTATAGGTAACTTCACTTCGTTTTTTTCCATTGGGGTAATAACAGGTCATTAAACCCTCCCTTTTTTCATTTTTAAAAGTTAGCTCACATTGTTTTCCGCCATTGGGATTATAGGTAACAAACGATCCGTCTAATAAGTTGTTTTTGTAAGTTCCAACACTTTGTAAGTTTCCGTTTTTGAAGTATTCTTTGGTTTCTCCGTTTTTAATTCCTTTGGCAAAAAAGGTTTCTTCGGACAATGAGCCATTTTCAAAAAAGTATTTTTGTAAACCGTCTAATTCACCATTCAAATAATTAATTTCACTTATTTGTTGTCCAAAGTTGTTTACGACTTTAAATTTTCCCTGATTTACACCATTTTCCGATTTTCCAATTAAAAAAGGTTCGCCGTTTCTAAGGTATACTACTACTTTTTCTTCTTTACCAAAGTGGGTGATGGTTCTTTGAGCGTATTTTTCCCAAAATTGTTTTCCGATGTAGTTTTCGGCAAAGTCAAAAATTTTCTTTTTTTCGGATGTTAATTTTTTGCCCAATACTTCTTCCATTGACATAAGTATATAATAGGTAAATGCCTCGGTGTAATTTTTCTTGGCAATATCAGCCAGCCACGGAATGTAATTTTGTTCAAAGAATCCGTTACCAACTTTATGTGTTGGAGCGTATTCTAAAATGGCCTGAACTTGACGTGTTATAACATCGTCTATTTTTGATTTGATTTTATATTTGGCATTTAATGGGAGCTGATTTCTTAATATGGTTTCGAGTTCATCAAATTGGTCGCCTTTTTCTGAAAAAACATATTTGGGTTTTTCCAGGAAATTTTGTCCCATTTTAGAATTCAACTTTAAGATTGCATCTTTGGCAAATCTTCCCGAGGGTGCGTTGGCCAAATAGGATAGCATGGCAAGTGAACCTTCAACAATTCTTCCGTCTTCATAGGCTAAAAGGCCAATAAAATATTGTGAAGACGCATGATTTGGATTTCCGAGAATGCATTTTTTTAAATAATCAATACTTTTTTGTCTTTCTTCTTTTCGAATGTATAATATAGCAAGGTTGTAATGAAGCATCGAAGAATTTGGAATAAAGTTTTCGGCTTCTTTAAATCTTTTTTCGGCTTCATCGTACTCTTTGGCATCGCTTAAAAAAATACCATATTGTAAAAGTAATTCCGGAGCATCAGCCATCAATTTAGAATTGTAAAGACTCTCCAACAATGTTTTTTGTTCATCAGTTTTTTCTAATGCTCTAAGCGACATTAATTTCTCATACTGAGCTTTTAAAAAATTGGGATCGGTTTTGGCAACTTTTTCAAACTCTACAATAGATTCAGCATATTTGCCTTTTTCATAAAGTTCAACGCCATTAGATAAATACAAACTACTGTCGTATTGCTCTTGGTATTTGCTTTGAGCCGTTACAGAATTTGTTACAAATAGAGATGTTGCCAGGAAGAGGTAACAAAGATTTAAAAATTTAGGATTAAATCTTCCGAAAGTTTTAAGGTAATTTGAAGACATTATAATGTTTAATTATTGATTTCTCCAAATATAATTGAAATAAGAATAGAAATGAAATAAAATTCTTAATTAGGTATTAATTTCTAAATCCCGTATATAATCTTCATATTCGTAGAAAAATCTTTCAAAAAGATCCATGCTTTCTGAGAAAAAATCAAAAATAGTATTCCAAGTTGATTTATTGTGAATACTTACATTTTCGATTTCTACATAAATTCGACTTATCTTTTTTTGATTTTCCAATAGAAAATTCTTTTCAAAAATCGCATCGGGTAAATAGTCTGAATGTAAAATAGTTTTTAAAGATTCTATCTTTTCAAAATAGATTTTACGTAGCTCTTCATCTTTACATTCAATATCCAAAACAACTTGTGCTTTTTTATTGTCGGCATAAAATTTGAAAGAAACATCTTTTATTTGGGTATTGTATAACAACCATTTTCTGGGATATTCCTCTGCAAACGATATCCAAAATTGTCTTTTAATTTGTTGTGATTCTTCTTTACTAAACATTATTCTGAAAGTGTTACCTTGATTTTGATATTCAATAAAGGATATTCTCCTTCGTCTGTTTTTTGAGAGGCAATTTCGTCTAAAACCTCAAATCCGGATGTGATTTTACCAAAAACCGTGTGTTCCCCGTCCAAATGATGAGCTCCACCTTTATTTTGGACAAAATAAAATTCAAAGGGATTACTTAATTTCTCCGGGTTATTTTCCCATGTTCTTGCAGAGGCTAAGGCACCGTAATGGTGTTTATACGACTTTACAAACTCAGCCGGAACAAAATATTTCCCTATATTTTTTCTTTCTTTTTGGGTGATGGTTTCATCAGAGTTACCCCCTTGTACGATGAAGTTTTTTACAACTCTGTGAAAATAGGTTGTATTGAAGTAATTTTTTTTAACCAAATAAATAAAGTTGGCTCTGTGAAGTGGAGTTTGCTCAAAAAGCTCAACTTCTATAGTGCCAAATGAACACTCAATTTTGACTTTGTTTTCGGTATTTTGTTCTCCATACCATGTTAGAAAATCAACCACATTTTCTTCTGTAATCACTACGGTTTTTAAATCGTATTTTGGTTTAGGGATTTTATTTTCTATGGAATCTGAATTCTTTTTTTGGACACTATTTTTTTGTATAGTATCTTTAGAATTCTTTTGACAAGAATACAAACTCAGAACGAAGCATAACACTAGGATTTTATGGAGTTTCATGATTTTTTAAAATATGTTCCAAAAATAGCAAAAGAAAAGCTTCCGGCAGCAAAAGCTCATCTTTTAATGTCGCCCGTAGAGCGAATAGAAATGTTAAAAGAATTGAATATTTCGAGTAAGAATCCCAAAAAAGCGGCTGTTATGATGCTTATGTATCCAAAGGATAAGGATACTCATTTGGTTTTAATCGTTCGCAATTCCTATCCGGGAGTACATTCTTCTCAAATTGCATTTCCCGGTGGTAAAGTAGATCCGGAAGATAAAACGATGATGGATACCGCACTTCGTGAAACCGAGGAAGAAATTGGGGTGTGTCGTACAAAGATTGAAGTGATTAAAGCATTTTCAGAAGTTTATATTCCTCCCAGTAATTTTTTGGTTTCCCCTTTTTTAGGGATTGCAAATCATCCCTTGACTTTTACACCACAAGAGTCTGAAGTTGCCGCTATAATTGAATTTCCTTTGAAAGAATTCCTCAATGATAATATTGTGGTTCAGAGGCGATTAAATACTTCTTATGCCGCGGCAATAGATGTTCCGGCATTTTTAGTGAAGGAACATATTGTTTGGGGTGCTACGGCTATGATGATGAGTGAACTCAAAGAAACCCTAAAAAACGTTCTGTAAATTAGTTTGTTTTTGCTACTTTCGCATTTGGTTTTTTTATACTGAATTTCGTAAATATGGGTTTGATAAAAAGAAATCCCTTTGGACATATACTCTTCCTAAAAAAATGGTTAATCCGTGTTTTTGGTGTTTTAACGCATCGAAGATATCGAGGTTTCAACGAGATGCATATTGAGGGATCTGAAATTATTAAAAATTTACCGGATACGGGAGTGCTTTTTATATCCAATCATCAGACCTATTTTGCAGATGTAGTAGCCATGTTTCATGTGTTTAATGCCAGTTTGAGCGGTAGAGTAGATACAATCAAAAATGTAGGCTATTTGTGGCAACCCAAACTCAATATTTATTATGTAGCTGCCAGTGAAACAATGAAAGAGGGGTTGTTACCCCGAATACTGGCATATGCGGGTGCCATAACCGTAGAACGTACTTGGAGAGCTAAAGGAAAGGATATCAAACGAGATGTAAACCCCAATGATACTGAAAATATTAAAATAGCACTTAAAGACGGTTGGGTAATCACATTCCCTCAAGGAACTACACGATCTTTTAAACCGGTACGGAAAGGTACTGCTCATATTATTAAACAACACAAACCTATTGTTGTTCCCATTGTAATAGATGGATTTAGACGTTCGTTTGACCGTAAAGGTTTGCGAATAAAGAAAAAAGGAATTCTTCAGTCTATGGTTATAAAAGAACCTTTGGAAATTGATTATGATAACGAATCAATTGAAGAAATAGTAGAAAAAATAGAGTATGCCATAGAGCAACACCCTTCTATGTTAAAAGTGATTCCGGTTGAAGTGCTTCAAGAACAACAGGAATTAGATCAAAAAAGACGTTGGGGCTATTAAAATACGGGTTCTACTGTAAAGCCAGACTTTCTCAAGAGACGAATCACGCCCATTTCTCCGCCTAAGTGAGCGGCTCCAACTCCAAAAAAGGTTGACTTTTGTTGTGCGATTTCAATTATTTTTGGAATCCAATTTACATTTCTGTTTTCAAGTAAAACCGAATCAAATTGAGAACTGATTTTATTGTCAGACTTTTTCGAGAATTCTACCATTTTATCCACATCTTCCGAGGCATAAATAGCCATAACTTGTTGCATTTCCTTTCGGTCATTTACTAATTCTGATTTGGCAGTTTTTATCAATTCTTCCATTTGAATATCATAAGCAATTGTCTCAAAAACCTCCATTTGTTCTTTAACGGTTTCCAAACCAAATACCGATTGATTTTTATTCTTAGAAATTTCCATTAAGGCATTTTCGATTGATTTTACTTGGCAGTCTATCATTTTTGGATACAGCATTGCACTTACCATAAAAGGTTTGATAGCGTTGAGCATAGTAGCAGAAAAGCCTATATTTTTCTTCAAAAAGGCATCTACTATTTTAAAATCTTCTTCACTAGATAAACTACTCATGGTAATTCCATTTCTCATTGTCATTCCCATCATCATTTCCTGTTGAAGGGTAGGGCTGTCCAAATCTAACTCCAAATACAATTGTTGGGTTTCATTTAGAGCCTTTACAACTTTGGTAGGCAACTGATTGTCACACGTAATATGAATGGTCCCATACAAGTAGGATGGATTCTCAATTCCGTTACCGGAAATTTTCCATAATAAGGTTTTTTCTAAGGTTTGACCTTGAACAAAACTAAAGCAGCAAAGAACAACCCAAAACAATAAACGTATCATATTAATAATCTATTTTTTTTAATTCTTCATAATTTTTCAAAAGGCGTTTTAGGAAAATTCCATAAATCAATTTGTAAAACAGCCAAAAAAGTAAGGTTACAATTCCAGTGAAAATAATAATTAACGCCATAACCAAAAGTGCAACATTCATAGGAATTTCTGGACTTTGCCCATTAGCAAGTGCAATTTCTCCGTAGCCTTTGTAGAATCCAAATCCAAAAACCAACATGCATAAAACGGCAAAGGCAGTCAAATTAAAAGCAATATATTGCTTTACTACTTTTCGAGTTTTTAAGATATTTTGAATCAATTTTTGAACACTATCTTCAACCGAAATTTTTCGGTACATGGTATAAAAGCGATAAATGAAATACAAAACCACACCATACAAAATAATACTTACAGCTATGTAGTATCCGTAAATTCCCCATTCTTTAATGCGTTCAACATTTTCTGCATCGTATTTGGTAAATGATAATAAGATTCCCAATACCAGACCAAAACCTAATTCAATCAAACTAATTATAAAAATCCATTTTACCGTAGTAGATGATTTTTTATGCAACATAGTATAAATTTGGTTCTCAGTCACCTGTTCATAGGCATGCGAGTCTTTCTTCCAAGCTTTTTTTAATAAATCTAATTCCTCAGTCATATTCCTACGGATTTACTATTTTTTTTAATTTTCCTTTAATTCTATTCATTTTCACTCGTGCATTTACTTCGCTAATACCGAGTGTTTCAGCAATTTCTTCATAATCTTTGTCTTCCAAATACATAAACACTAAGGCTTTTTCAATGTCATTTAACTGCTGAACGGCTTTGTATAATAGTTTTATTTGTTCTTCTTCTTCAAAATTATAATCATCGGGAGCAATAAATTGTTTTTTGCCTTCCATGTCGGTCGTGGCAATCGATCGGGTACTTTTTCGATACAATGTAATGGCCGTATTCAACCCTACTCGATACGCCCATGTAGAAAATTTGGAGTCGCCTCTGAATTTCGGATAAGCCTTCCACAACTGAATGGTAATTTCTTGGAATAAATCATTGTGAGCATCTTCACCCGACGTGTACAAACGACAAATCTTGTGAACGATGTTCTGATTTTCCTTTAATTGCGTAACAAAAGATTGCTCTAGTGAATTACTCATGTGATGTTAGTAGCCGGATGGTAAAATTTGTTACAAGATAGTATTTTTTTAGAAGCCAATCCCGCTATCCGTTCCAAGCTTTTTGGTCTTGTTGCGTTTTTCTAAGGCAAAAAAAGAGCTCCCGAAAGCTTTCGGGACTGGTCGCTTTTTTTTGCCAAGAAAAAATGCAACAATCCGGCAAAAGGCTTTCCACTGCTATCGGGGCTATTTTCGTTGTCAGGTTTCAAGTTTCAAGTTTCAGGTTTCAGGTTTTCAGATACTTCGTGCTATATTTTATTTGTGGCAAAATCTCAAACCCTTAAATGATAAAATTCAGTTAAATTCTAACCATTCAAAAAACTTACAATTCATCAAATGTTAAAATCATCTATCTTTGTCTTACAAAATCTCAGAGCCTCAGTACCTCTGAACCTTAGTACCTTAAAAAGATGAATATCCCAAATACCAATCTTCCCAGAATCGTCATCATCGGTGGCGGATTTGCGGGAATTGCACTCGCCAAAAGCCTCAAAAATAAACGGGTGCAAGTCGTCTTAATCGACAAACACAATTACCATACGTTTCAACCCCTTTTGTATCAAGTAGCCACAGGCGGACTCGAAGCCGGTTCCATCGCATATCCCATTCGGAAAGTGGTTCAGGAATACCAAAACTTCTATTTTCGTTTAGGTTTTGTCAACGAAATCGATACCCAAAACCAAAAAGTAAAAGCCGACATTGGTGAATTGCGATACGATTATTTGGTTTTGGCAACCGGTTCCAAAACCAATTTTTTTGGAAATAAAGAAATTGAACGCAATAGCGTGGCGATGAAAACCATTCCGCAATCGCTCAACATTCGCAGTTTGATTCTCGAAAATTTTGAACAAGCGTTGTTGACCAACGATATTCACGACCGACATAGTTTAATTAATTTCGTTCTTGTGGGGGGCGGACCCACCGGTGTAGAATTAGCCGGAGCTTTGGCCGAAATGAAAAAAGCCATTCTTCCCAAAGATTACCCCGATTTGGATGTGCGAAAAATGCAAATAAACCTCATTCAATCCAGCGATAGAATTTTGGATTCCATGAGTGAAAAATCATCACAGGCAGCCGAAGATTTCCTAATCCATTTAGGTGTAAATGTGTGGAAAAATGTTCGTGTGACCGGTTACGACGGCAACACAGTGACAACCAATACCGATTTAACGTTTAATTCGGCCACGGTGATTTGGACAGCCGGAGTGCAAGGTGCTTTACCGGCTGGGATTGATTCCAATGCCATTATTCCAAGAGCAGAGCGATTAAAAGTAAATGAGTTCAACCAAGTAGAAGGTTACGATAACGTTTTTGCCATCGGAGATGTTGCGGCGATGCTTTCCGAACAAAACCCAAAAGGTCATCCCATGATGGCACAACCCGCCATGCAACAAGGCAAATGGTTGGGAGAAAACATCATAAAAAAAATAAACAATAAACCATTAAAACCTTTTGTGTATAAAGACAAAGGTTCGATGGCAACCATAGGTAGAAACAAAGCCGTAGTGGACTTACCGAAGTTTCATTTTAGTGGCGTGTTTGCTTGGTTTGTTTGGATTTTTGTGCATTTGTTTTCGCTTATTGGATTTAAAAACAAAGCGGTGGTGTTAACCAATTGGATATATAATTACATCCGTTTAGATCGCGAAGGTAGATTGATTATTAGGCCGTTTAAAAAGAAAGATGTGACATCTTTTGTGGCGGATGAAGTTTAAGTTGGGAGTCATTAGTAAGGATTTATTAGTAAGGAGTAAGGAGTTAACAGAAAACTCTCCTAACTAATAAATCCTTACTCCATACTTCTCTCCATCCCAATCATCAATCCTACAAATTTGCTGTAACCTTCCAAACCGTCTTTTTGTTTGTTGAATTTCAAAAAATTGTCGTAAAAGGTTTTGAAAATAGGTTCCAAAAATGTTTCGTATTCTTCATGAAATCGTTTGCTTTCTTCAAAGTTTTTGAGAATTCCGGGATTGAGTAACGTTAGAAATTTTTCACTTCCTCCTTCTTCAATGCGTTCTAAATTTCGCAGACAATGTTTCACCGCAAAACTAAAACCGGAATATTGAAAATACATATCTTCACTATGAATAGAAGCTAAAAACCCTATAAAATTGGCTTCGCTTTCGCTGGCATACCCAATTTGATGAGCCATTTCGTGCAATGTAGTAGTTGGAAAATTATACTTTGGCAAACAATCATTCACTTGAGCTTCATTGGTAAACGGATTCAAATAACCGCTAAATCCCATATAACTCAAAGGCACACTAATCAACGATGGTTTAATGCTCGGTTTTTCATATTTTAAAAAAGGAAATTCTTTTTCAACCGATGTATAACTTTTCACACTCAACTCAAAAATTTCCTGAGTGGAGTAGGGAACAACTACTTTTACAGAATCATTTTGTGTAATTTTATTGTGAATGGCATTCGTTTTTTCAATCAATTTTAGCGTGAACGATTCTAATTCTTCAATCGAATATTCTTTTTCAATTTCCAGTTTTTCGTACATCGGAATGCGATGGTAATTGGTTGCCCACAACAAATGAAAAAGAAAATAAAAAACGGAAGCAAAACTTGCGACTTTCAAAACATTGTCTTTCCAACTGATTTTCCACGTTTTTCGCACTTTCCAAAACCATCTGAAAAAGTAGAACAAAACGATTCCATAAATCACATCACCAATAGAAAGAGTAGTAAATCCGAACGTAATTCTCGAAATTTTTGAGATAATTGGGTAGATTCCATTACTGTAATATTCTTCGATAAAGGTTGGAAACAAAGAAGCGATTTTCAATACAATGATTTGTATGAGTAAGAATAACGGAAGAATGTATTTTTTGCGAATCATGATTTGTCAAATATATGAAAAGGTGATGGGTAATTGGTAAAAGATAATTGGTTAGGCGAATTTTTAATAAAATTAACTTCTTTATTTAGAATAAATAAGAATAATATTTTACATTTGTAGCATCATTTTTCAATCATGGGAAAAGCAAAAAAATCGGAAAAAGTAATTTATTTCTGCGACGGCAAAAAATGCTGTAAATACAACAAAGAAATCAAAGATTGTCTGAAAGATTTGGTCAAAGACAATGGCTTAAAAGAAAAAGTTGCGATTGAAAAAATGAAATGTCAAGGCATGTGTAAACAAGCTCCGGTTTTGTGTATTCACAAAAATGAATGTGTGGGCAAAGTATCGACTAAGGATGCTAAAAAACTCTTCGAAAAGCATATCGCATAATCACTCCTTTTTTGTAACTTTGTGATTCTAAATGTAAGTTTCAATGGAATATATTGCAGACAGAATTACTATTGATGACAAACTTTGTAATGGTAAACCAACTATTCGAGGATTGCGAATTACTGTGCAAACTATTTTAGAATTTTTAGGAGCAGGAGAGACAAAAGAAGAAGTTTTAAAGCATTATCCTTCTCTGGAAATTGAAGATATCGATGCTTGTTTAAAATTTGCCTCGGCTTTAATGAATAGAAATTACACCATCAAAAAAGTAGCTTAAATGGTTAAGTATTTGATTGATGTAAATCTTCCGTATTATTTTTCACTTTGGAACTCTGAAGAATTTATTCATCAAAAAGATATAAACGATCAATCATCTGATGAAGAAATTTGGCACTATGCAAAAAGTAATAATTTGACGATTATTACAAAAGATGTTGATTTTTCAAACAAAATTCTATTACACAATCCACCTCCTAAAGTGATTCACATTCGTTTTGGGAATATGAAAATGAATGAATTTTTCGCTACAATGAATAAGCTTTGGAACGATACTTTAGAAATAAATCATACGCATAAATTAGTAAATGTTTTTGTAGATAGAGTTGAAGGAATTAACTAATAAACTCAACATCTCAGTAACTCAGCAACTCAGAAAAAATGAACCAAGAAATCAGAAACCTAGAACCCAAAGCACTTTGGAATAAATTTGCCGATCTTAACGCGGTTCCTCGTCCGTCTAAAAAAGAAGAACGTGTCATTGCGTTTATGATGGATTTCGGAAAGCAATTAGGTCTTGAAACCCTCAAAGATGAAGTTGGAAACGTGATCATCAGAAAACCGGCTACTCCGGGCATGGAAAATAGAAAAACCATTGTAATGCAATCGCATTTAGACATGGTGCATCAAAAAAATAACGATACCACTTTCGACTTTGATACGCAAGGCATCGAAATGTATGTGGATGGCGATTGGGTTCGTGCCAAAGGAACTACGCTTGGAGCCGACAACGGTTTAGGAGTGGCCACTATCATGGCGATTTTAGAAAGTAAAGACATTTCGCATCCGGCCATTGAAGCCCTTTTTACCATTGACGAAGAAACCGGAATGACCGGAGCTATGGGATTAAAAGGCGGTTTGTTAAAAGGAGAAATTCTCTTGAATTTAGATACCGAAGAAGACGATGAAATCGATATCGGTTGTGCGGGTGGTGTGGATGTTACCGCAACCCGAAGTTATCAAGAAGAAGAAACGCCGGAAAATTCATTGGCTTTTATCATTACCGTGAAAGGGTTAAAAGGGGGGCATTCCGGCATGGATATTCACAAAGGTTTGGGCAATGCCAACAAAATCATGAACCGTTTGTTGTTTGATGGTTTTGAAAATTTCGGTTTGCAAATTGCAGAAATCAACGGAGGAAGTTTGCGTAATGCCATTCCCAGAGAGAGTGTGGCCAAAGTGATAATTTCGGCTATTTATGAAGGAGCATTTCAGTTGGATATGCAAGAAGTGATTGACGATATTAAAAGAGAATTTAAAACCACAGAACCGAATTTAACCATTGAAATAACCGAAACCGAATTACCGGAAAAAGTAATGGAGCTAGGCGTTCAAGAAGGATTGATTCGTGCGATTTATGCGGCTCACAACGGCGTGTACCGCATGAGTGCTGATATGGAAGATTTAGTGGAAACCTCCAATAATATTGCGAAAGTAACCGTGAAAGAAGGCACTATTTCTGTGCAATGTTTAACGCGTTCTTCCGTAGAAACGTCTAAATTTGATTTAGCGAATGCCTTGCGTTCAGCCTTTGAATTAATGGGTTGCGAAGTAACTTTTAGTGGTAGTTATCCGGGTTGGACACCCAATGTAAATTCACCCATTTTGGATGTTTTGGTAAATATTTACGAAAAACAAAACGGAACAAAACCCAATGTGGTAGCGTGTCACGCCGGTTTAGAATGTGGCATTTTAGGAACCAATTACCCCAACATGGATATGATTTCGTTTGGCCCAACGATTCACGGAGCTCACTCTCCGGATGAACGTGCCTCGATTGCATCGGCACAAAAATATTGGAAATTTGTGTTGGAGATTTTGGAGCATATTCCGGTGAAAGGGTGAGAAAATAGAGCAAAGCATATAGAAAATAGAGAATCCCGATGTGAGTCGGGATTTTTTGGTTTAGACTTTAGGATAAGTGAATCACCTCAAACAACATTATTTACTTTTGGTTATTTTCTCTCTGGTGAGGATTTTAGCACTTCATACGCCCCTCTGGCGGATTCGAAACCTCCGCTTTTGCAACACGGCTGTTGGGCGATGTATTTTATTTGATTTTATACTTTATAAAATTCAATATTTCATTTTTCTTTTTCCAAAAACTATAATACGGCTCTGTTCCAATTTTGATATTACTTCCATCATGTAATTCAACAATAATTAATTCATCTTTTTCATTTTCATATACGTCCTTTACTTCACTCCAATATATTTTAGATCCATTTAGTCCGGGTTTTTGTATAAATTCTTCTCCAAAGTAATAATACTCATAATTGTCTTTTTTCCAATTTATGAAATTCGCTATGAAAATTGTAAGTAATAAGAGTACGAAATCTATTTCAGTCAATTCTCTAATTTCATATGGTATAGATATAATAAGAACTGAAATTATTGCTATGATTAAAAAAGATAAAAAATAGTTTAGAACTAAATTATTTTCGTAAATTCTAATGTAAAATTCATATTTACAATCCTCTATTTGTTGTTGGAAACTTTTTACTTCTTTTAAACGTAAAAAAATTAATACAATGCTTAATAGCTAATAAACTACATAAAAGTAAGGGATTTTTATGTAGTAACTTAAAACAAAAATTAAAAAAAATAAGAAAGATATAGTTCTGAAAAACATGTGTAATTTTATATTTATAAAGTTATTTCTGTTTTAAAAATCAGTACTCAATATTGTTTGAGCTTTTATTTGTGTAAGTTGGTAACGGTTTGCAGATTTGCGATGGGCGGGATTTTTACCACTAAAGTTGATGCGGAGCACAAAACTTTCGGCTACCACTAAACTGTCTACGGAACACGAAACCCCGCCTATTGCAAATGTGCTGTTATAGCCAGTTTTTCTATTCATTTTGTGTCAATCTGAGTTCTTCTTCGTATCCATTCTTTCCACATCAATTCGTATCCCGTTCTGTCATAATTGTCGTCAGGCATTTGTTTAGGTTTACTTGTTTTGTAAAATTCTTCTACCTTGTCAACAAAGTTTATTACTTCAATTACATACTCCCTTTTCGGTATTACAATTTCCGCTTTAGATTCCGTTGTTAGCTTAATATTTTGGTCAATATGTTGAACCCAATAATTGATTCCCGTAAAGCAACCTTGAATATGAACTTCTGTGCTATTCTCAAGGTGGTCAATATGGTGTCCGCAGCAAGGAATTAAATGTTCACCAACTAAATTTTCTGGGTTGTGATTGTTGTCAATTGTTCTCAATAAATGAATTGACATTGCACTTAATGTCCAGTGATTTTCTTTTTCTCTTCGGTCTACAATAATTTCATTTCCAATTCTAACTTTCACTTGTCCGTGAGCACATAAGTCAATTTCTTCAGGAGTGTCTTCCAACCAGTGAATGTCCAAAAGTTCTATTTCAAATTGTTTGTCTTTCATTTTACTCTTTCGTCCTAAAATTGGCTATAACGTATTGCTGCTTTGCCTAGTGCTGGGTTTTGGAGCACTAAACTGTCAATACACCACAAAAGCTGATGCGAGGTAGAATGTTCAATTAACCACGTCACCCGCCATTGAGCTAAACGCCTGTTATGCACCGTTTTTCCTTTCATTGTCAGTCTATTAGCTTCCATTCTTTGTCTCTTTTTTCGTCTGTTTTGGGTGGTCTTACATTCTTAATCATTTCTTTCTCGCAAGCTCCATATTTCTCAAAATTCCTTTGTCCTTGTCTTAATGAAACTTTATTTGCACCACCTTCATAATCTGGGTCTTTAAGTTGAATTGGGTCGTCTTCCCAAAAGCAAACTTGGCAAATGTCATAAGTTCCGTTGGGTTGTTGAGTAAAAGTCTTGTAGCCACAACAAGGGCAAGCAAATTTTTCTATTACCATATTTTCCACCAAGGTTTTTTATTTTCATATCTATGATAACTTCCACCTATTAAAGTTTTTGTGTTAAGGTCAAAAGTAAAGTGAACCCATTCTTCAGCGTCATACATTGGGTCATAAGAAAGTCCTGTTACAATGTTGTTTTCAACCTTAATTTCTTTGAATCCGTCCCACGAAATTCTTTCTGCATGCCAATGTTTTGTGTCGGGTTCAATGATTGTCAAGTCGGTTTGGTCTTGCAATACAAGTCTGTCATTGCTTGCTTTAAAAACTTCAGAATAACCAACCCCGAAAACTTCAATTGGCTTTGTGTCGTCTGGGTTCATTAAATAACAAGTTCCACAAGCTATTACTAATAGTTTTTCTGAGTTTTCAAATTCAATTATTTCTTTTAAGTCTGTCCAACCTGGTTGGAAATTTGCTACCCAATTAGTTCCATCTGTCTTGTAAAAGCGAACAGCAACACCTTCCGAATAAAATGGTTCTCCATTGTCTGTTACAGGAACATACATTGGTCCATAAGTCGGCAACGAGTTTAATAATTCATATCGTTTTTCTGTCGTCACTTTGTTCTTTGTTGGGTCGTCCTAAAATGGTGCATAACGTATTGCTGCTTTGCCTAGTGCTGGGTTTTGGAGCCCGTCACTGTCACGAAAGCCCATAGTTTATTGTTGTAAGTCGTTTAAATTTAGTAAATTAGCCAGCATTAGGCAAAACAGTTGT
>NZ_DAIOUN010000031.1:0-16540 GCF_036759525.1 Flavobacterium sp.
TGGTGGCGGTGGTGGTGGTGGCGTGTTTAATTGCATTGTTACCGGCACGTCTTCATCTAAGAAGCTATTGTCAACCTTTTGTGTAAGCCCTGACAAATCTTTCTCATATGTTTTAAGTTCAATTGCAAGATAAGATAATGCTGCAATTGCGGCCAAACCTAATTGAAAATAGAGTAAACTATTTCGTCTTGGGTCTACATTAGGATTCTTTTTTGGTTCCATATTTCTGTTTTTGAAATGCTAATATAAATATTTATCGAAAATCTAAAAATTATTTTTTAAAATTTAACCTTTTGGGCATACGGATTCCTAAAAACCAAGCCGTAAGACTACCTAAGGCATTTGCTACAACATCCAATCCTTGCGGACTTCTGTCAATGGGTAACACTCCTTGCATAACCTCAATAATTATGCCATAAAAAACAGCAAAGACAACTGCTAGTCTCCATTCTCTCTTTGTATTTTTAGGAAAATTAAAAACCCCAAAAAACATGAAGGTTAATACAAAATAATAAAAAAAATGAACTGCTTTGTCTAAATGAGGAACTGTAACCGATGACCATTTGTTTACACTAATCAAACTTGTAGTAGTAATTACTAAAAGCCAAATAAAGAGTAAAACAAATCGGACTGTTCTAGGCACCTATTAGTTGTCTGTATGCGTCACTATCTAATAAAGAATCAAACTCTGATAAATCTGAAACTTTCACTTTAACCATCCATCCTTTGCCATAAGGATCGTTGTTTACATTTTCAGGGTTTGACTCCAACTCATCATTGAACTCAATAATTTCACCTGCTAAAGGCAAAAACAAATCGGATACTGTTTTTACAGCCTCAACCGTACCAAAAACTTCGTCTTTTTCTAAAGTTTGATCCAATGTTTCAACTTCAACATAAACGATATCTCCTAATTCTTTTTGTGCAAAATCAGTGATGCCTACAGTAGCAATTTCACCTTCTAAACTCACCCATTCGTGGTCTTTGGTATACTTTAAATTTGATGGTATATTCATGATCCTTGTTTGTTTCAGCAAATGTAATTTTTATGGACTTATTTTGAAAAAAAAACGCATATTATTTTTTATTAATTTCCAAAAGTATATCTAAGAGTAAATCCTGCTCTAATATTGGTTAATGGGAACGCTGTTGAAATAACCGCCTTAGAAAAAGTATGGTCGTAATAAAAAATGGCTGTCAAATTTTTACTGAACATGTAATCTGCATTAAGCTTTGCAGACCAAATGTTTTGGCCTCCAGCCAATTGGTTGTTATCATAATCCAAATAACGAACAATGGTTTTATTATCTCTAAAGTTAAAATCTATACGTAAGTTGATATCACTTTTTATAACACCTTGTGGATTATCCGCTAAAGCTGAATTTATGGTTACGTCTTTAATTCTATATCCAAATCCAAGCACATACTCAACTCCTTTAACCTCTGTTAAAAGATTGTTGTCAAAACTCATCGATAAGGCTCTGTCTTTTTTCAATTCTGCTCCAACTCTAAACGAATTTTTCATTTCAAAATCCATACGGATCAAAGGATTAAATTGTTCTACCAAATTGACATTTTGGACTAATGTTTTATTAAAAAAGTTTCCGGCTTGGTCAAGTTGGTTTGGAGCTCTATCGTATTCAAAATTTGATCTGAATGCATTAATGGTATAAGCCGCTTTGTAGCTGTGTTGTAATGAAAAACGCTTAAATCGGTCTTTAAAAAACTTGTATCGCATTAAACCATTGTATTTGATATTCCAATTTGGAATAGGAACATCTCTAAAAATGCCTAAAGAAACATCAGAAGCACTTTTGCCGGAATAAGCCGCCAAGAATGAAGGTATTAATACCGCTTGACTGTTTCGACCGAAACCTACCGGAAAACCAAAATTTGGATTGGTTGGGTCTGTAACTCTAGGGATCTCTCCAATGTAATATCTTTCGGCTAAACGATTTGCAATCTCTAAACGGTTGTCTCTAAAATCTTGAAATGCTTCAGAAGAAAACTCATCACTCTTTTTGAATGCGGTTTTTATTAATGACGTAGAAATAGAATAATTACCTGTAGTGTAGGGTGATCTTGAATTGTATTGCCCATCTGTAATATCGTATTGTTCGGAATAATTTTCTAAATAATTACGATCTGCAGTTAAGTCAATAGTAAAATCAGGAAACAAATCAACTTTTGCCGTAGCATTCAATTGTTTGGTTACTACTTGTGTATAACTTTGGTTAAAATCCGGAAATACGGTTAGCCAACCTCTTCGTGCAGCTTCAAAACGCACATCGTCTTGTAAGCCAAACACAAACCCCATGGTAGGCCTAGAAGTCCCAAGAAAACCAAGCGATTGAGTATATCCGGGCAAAACAGTCCCTTCGTTTTGAGTATAATTAATTTGAATATTCTTTACAGATGTTAAAACTCCAATTAATCCATCTAAAAACACATTGCCTTGATTTTGCTGAGGCTGACGAGTACTTGTAATTTTTTCCCCTGGTTTTGGAGGTGCGGTTCTTACGGGTTGCTTGGGTTTGGCTGAACTCTTTGTTAACCCAATGTATTTGTAAAACAAATCCATATTTAATGTGGTGTTCAGTCGATGAGAACCCGAATTTTGAACTGTATTCCCTAGATCGTAAATAATACCTTCCTCGGTTTCAACAGAAGACAAGGCCAATGATGAACGTTGCCAACTGTAAGTACCGGTATAAGAATAATTGGATTTTAAGAAACTTAAAAAGGGTAACTTGCTCAATGGCAAGTCGTAATTTACGATTAATTGTTGATTGTGCTGATCCGGCAAACCAATATCCCAATAATTATCAAAAATTCGATCTGAATCGTCCACAGAACCATCTTCACCGATATAACTTCTAACAATATTACTTCGGTTTGCTGTGTAATTCAATTTTAACGATTTGGTTAAATTGTAATTAAATCCATATTGGTAATTAAACAAGTAATTTCTGCGATATAATGGATCTAATGCAATACCTTCTACATCTACTTGTCTAAATTGTTGTCTGTTGTATTGTCTGATAATATTGGAACTAAAGTTAATATTAGTTGGCAAATAATTGAAATTAAAATCACGTAACAACTGCCAATATTTAGACTTGCTGATAAACTTAGCACTTTTTAGAGGTTCAATGGGTTTTGATTGAAAAGCATAGGTATAATCAACAGCGGTACGCGTTTGCTGGTCTATAAAATCTTCGATTTCATAATTATGTCTTTCAACTTCATTAAAAGAGTGAGATAAAGTTAAATTTTCAACATCATAAACACGGGCTTTTTGGTCTGGACCTCTATCTTTTTTAACCCCAATAAAGTTGATACTTTTACGTTTGGTGTAATCTATGGCACGTCGTTCAATGTTTTCTCTTTCTGCAGCATTCTCTGTAACCGAAAGCAATTGGTCTAATCTGATGTCTTGATTAAATGGGTCGTATTCAGGAGTAATGGTTTGTTCTCCAACTGCGTAATTGAAAGGTAGAGTTATAGCCCATTTTTTGGGTAATAACTTTCCAAGATTCAAGTTGGTTACAATATCGTATTGTTGCATATCTTCCCGACTTCTTTCATTCACTCCTTGTTCTAGTGTGCCAAATCCGATAGTACTCATTCTTCCGGTTGCTGAAACTGTAGCAAAATCGGCTGCGTTGGCATCAATATTCATAACTGCTGCCATACCGGCTTTGTTTTTTAATCCTGCTACACGAAGCTCATTAAACCAAACTTCACCTCTGATACTGTTCAACTCTACTTGTCCTGTTTTACTGTTTCGTAATCCCAACATTAAAGTTCTTACCAAACCAAAATTGGGATTTCCTTTGATTCCTAAACGAAGTTTGTTGGGTTTTCCGGCCGCAGAAGGATCTAACTCTTCTTCATTTAAAAAGTAAATTTCATCCGGATTTGGATTTGATCCGGTAATTGAAAGTACTTTTAACTTGGTTAATAGAGCTAATTTTAAATCAATCTCATTTGCTTCGGGCCAAATTTCTTCGGCAATAGTTGTGCCGTGTGGGGTTACCTTTAATGGAATCTCAACTTGATAAAAGTTTTGTGTAAAATCATTTCCAAAACGAATGAATGCAATCATTTCATCATCTTGAAGTCTATTTGGGTCTAAATTATTCTCTATTGCTTCAGCATGAATAAACATTTTTAATTTTTCAAACTGTCTTAAATCAACCTCAAGGTTTTTAAAAACAGCTCTTGAATCTTCGGGTTCCAAACCTCCGGGTAAGCTTGAATTTCTTTTACTTACACGTAAAGAAAGAGACTGCTCATTTTGATTTATGACTGTATTATTATTAAAAAGTTGTTCGCGTCTTACTCCGGGTGGCAACACGTAGTTTATAGGGGTACGATTACTATTTTCCTGAACATTTACAGAAAGCACATCAAATCCGGTGTTGTCCTCTTCATCTTGTTGAGGAGTTTCATTAGGATCTAAAGCCCCTAAAAACCTTCTCCATTCACCTCTAACTAATTCAAGAACACCAAATCGAAGTGTGATTTCTTCGCTAAAACCGGTCATAAACATTCTCATAAAACGAATTGACCTAAAATCAGAAATACTTCCTATTTTATTATCAAATTGCGTTACCGGAATTTTAAATTGTAACCAACGTGCCGGTGGCAAAGGTAAACTTCCGGAACCTTGAGGTCTTGATGGCAACTCTCTTATATCGGTAATATAATTTTCTCCCACTGTCATATTGGGAGTAACATTTATCTTGTACTCATAGTAAGCATTAATCGTATTCATGGTGTTATCCCGATTAATATCTTCAACATCCGGTAAGGTTGAATTTCCTCGATTGTTATCTGTAACGTTAACCGGAGAATTTCGCTCCAAGCCATTATAATTTTTGTAGCGTTGTATCACATTGCCGGAAGTACTCAGATAAAACTCATAATTATCTGCTGCCGGGTCTGTAAATGAAGCAAATGATGGGAAAAGAGAAGCCTCTTCCTCATCGTTTATTCCATCTAAACCTAAATCTTGTACAGCTCTATTGGCATTGTTGGTGTCAAATGCATATATAAGTGACTGCGAAGCTGGTACTTTACCCCAAATTGTTGGTATCGTTGGTTGATTTGAACCTGCTTCAGGTAATCCGTTTTCATACTGTTTTCTACCATCTTTAAGAACATCTTCCGAAATTTCTCCAAGGTTAAAATAGATTTCACCCGTATTAGATTGAGGGGTTTCATCGGTACCAAAATAGGGATCTAACATCCAAAATTGAATGTATTCTACGTTACCTTGCTCAAAGTTGGTTGCATTTATTGCTCTCATTATCCCACCAAAATTTTGTTCCGGATTAGGTAATTGATTATCCGGGGAAGTCGAAGGATTAAAATTGTAAGGTCCTCTCTCTCTTGGGTAATAGGTTAAATCGAGTGTATTTATTACCGTTTGTTGACCTTGTGCAATATCGGTAACCGGAAAAATTTCGTCAATAAAAATTCTTCGGGTTCGGTTTAGCACCATATCAGCATCTGAAATTCCGCCTGGCCGTTGACTTGTATAAAAAATAGGATCAACCGTATACCAAGACAGCTTTGCTCTTCTGAAACCATACTGTAAAGAACTGGAATTTCCAAAGAAATCATAAGTACTCGTTTGAGTTCTTTCGGGTACACTAGCCAAACTCCATGCTAGGGATGACTTCATGTCTATTGTAGTTTGAGAACCTTCAAAATCGTCTACATACAATGTGGATTCTCCTTGAAAATTATCGGCTTTTGGTGTATTCGGTTGTAAAAATGCCACTTCCCCTCTTATAGATATATTGGAAGGAACATCGGTATCTATGTTGGGTAATTTATTAACCAGTCGAGTTAAAAACGGAACTTCTGTAGAGTAATTCCCGTTAAAACCAAAAATAGTATTGTTTACAGATTCTTGCCCAAATGTTGATTTTTGAGTAAAGGGTCTTTCGGTCATTTTAATAAGAGTAGCACCAACTTGAAACTTTTCAGAAAATTGATGGTCTACATTTACACCCATGAATCTTCTAGTTTGTTGACCAAAAACAGAATTATTCTCTACCGAAATATTAATGGGAGCACCGGAAGCTTGTAAAGACGGATCTAAAATTCGCACTTTCCCAAATTGATAATTTACAATATAATCAATCCCTTCAACAAGTGTTCTTCCTCCAACGGTTACAACCACAGAACCTCTAGGTACATTAAATGCCCCAATGGATATACCGTCACCGCCTTCTGATTTGTATCTACCTCGTAGTAAGAATTTGTTCTTATCACTATCTTGAAGAGCTGCAGCTTGTGTACTTCTGTACATGCTTCTGTATACATACTTTGTTTGATTGGAGTTGTAACCCGTTGTAGTATTATCATAATCTTCTAAAGGGTTTGATGTTCTCAACTTTTCAAAAAGATGTTTTCCAAAGGGCTCTACAGTTGTAAAGATAATACGTCCATTTTGAGCATCAATGGTAGTTCCCGGAATAAAGTCAAAAAAACCATCTCCACCGTCTTGTGGATCATTGGTAAAATTTAATCGATCTACATTAAACACTTTTAAAAGAGGTGTTTCTGTAACATCGGCCGGTAAAGGTAAAGGAGGTGTTCCAGCCGGAGTAATGTAATTTAAAGGTGAAGGATCTGTGTATAAAATATTGAACCTGAAATCTTCTTGAGTAAGCTGAAAAGCCCCAGGTATTTGATAGATATTCTTCATCATCAAATTCCAAATGGGTTTGTCTACATTCGTTAAATTACTTTTAAGCATTTTCAAAATCAAACACTGTGTAACCGGAATATTGGTTGCCGCATCTACAACTGTAGCTTCTACGCCATCATTTCCAAATTCACCTACTTGATATACCTGATCTCCAACAGTATACTGGTAAGCAACAGCAATTACTTCATCATTGGCTAAACGCTGTTGAAGCGAGATGTAGCCCAATTGTGGATGAAAAGTATATTCATTGGGCATTAATTTTCTGGCATTTTCTAACTTGGAATAATCTAAGCCTTCAATAGCTTGGTAATTGAAACCATTATTGGCAGAAATAATTTCTCTAATTGCCGGATTTAACAAACCACCACCCGATTGAATTAATGCCGGATCAAAGTCGTTGTTTGCGTTGTTAGAAGGCGTATTAGGTCCTTGATTGAAAAATCCGGGGGGTATCGGATTGATACCAACAATCTCAGAATCATCAAAACCGTTAAACTGAGCTTCACCCAAATCTTGTAAAGCGATGATATTTCTTAAATTATTTCCCTCCGGTGTCGTATTGATTCGGTTTTGTCTATTAGTTATCCATACTTCAATACGAGTAATTTGCACACGGCTATCAATTAAAGGATAGTTTCGTAACGATGCGTCGTATCGATTACGGAAAAATTGCGATAAGAAAAAGTGACGATCGGCATCGTAATCCAAAGCAAAAAGTTGAAACTCTTGGATTGTACCCCCGCCTTCGGCAGTTACAGCACGAGTTTGTGATTTTTGCTCAGAAAAAATACCGGTTATTGTTGTTTTTCCAAATTGTAATTGTGCTTTTACACCAAATAAACTTTGAGCACCCCGTATTAAAGTGTTGTTCAATGGCATACTTATGTTACCAATTTCTAGTGCTTTCAGAATAGCATCTTCATCGGGAGCATATTCTAATTTTATTAAATTTTGAAAAGCATAAGTAGATTGAGTATCATATTGAGCATTCACATTGAGTCGTGTACCTACTTTCCCGGTTAGGCTCATATTAATCCTTTGATCAAAATCAAATGTAGTATTCACCCGGTTTCTTGGTGAAAAGGAGGGATTATCTTGTTTGGTATATCTAACACCCAAGTCCATCTCTACAGAACCTCTGGGTTGTACATCAATAGTATTACTACCGAATATGGTCTCAAAAAAACCGGAATTCACATAATATCTAGGCAATAAGTCCTTTTTAGCCTCTTCGGATCCCGCTTTCTTACCTTCAATTGCGTCTAATTTTTGCTTAAAATAAGCTCTCATAGACTCCCGCATTACCAACTCTTGATATTCTTTTGGCGTGAGTATTACCGGATAATTAATATTAAATTCTCCAAACTTACTATTGTAAATATATCTGTCTGTTACCGGGTCATAAGTATAAGCCGATACAATACTTGGAGGATTATTTAATTTGATTTTACCTTGCTTGTAACCTACAGTATCTTGTGGGGTAGGTTCCTCTTGAGCTAATGCGATATATCCATTAAAAAAAATGAGCCAAAGACTTATTTTTAGTAATGGGGCAAGCGTATAGTGATACTTTGTTTTCAAGTATTATAAGTTTTTTAATGCTAATTTAATTATCGTTTCAACAGTTGCTTCTGGTTGATTGTTTACCACTTTTTCAACCACTTTTTCTGCTAATTTTTTGTTAAATCCTAAGACTTCCAAAGCAGATAACGCTTCTTCTTTGTTTGTATTGTTTGAAAAAGAAGAAACTTCATCTAAATCGAAAACCTTTAACACTTTGTCTTTAAGATCTAAAATTGCTCTTTGAGCTGTTTTGGCCCCAATTCCTTTAATAGACTGTATAGCAGCTACATTTCCAGATGCTATAGATTGTATTATTTGTTTGGGTTCCATGGAAGATAACATGGTTCTGGCAATACCTGCTCCTATTCCGGAAACCGAAATTAGAAGTTTAAAAATTTCTCTTTCTGATTTTTCCATAAAACCAAACAGAAAATGTCCATCTTCTTTAATTTGAAGATGAGTGTAAAGCTTTACATTTTCTGTATTTGGGAGTAAAGTAAAGGTGTGCAAGGATATGTGTAAGTGATACCCCACTCCGTTGCAGTCAATTACTACATCGGTAGGTGATTTTTCTACCAATCTTCCTTGAATATGGGCGATCATAAAGCTAAGTGTTAATTTTCAAATGTAACAAAAATCTTGAATTACACATCATTTAATCTAGATTTATGTAAAAATTACGTTAAAAACTAACTTTGATCGATTTGAATTTTTTTTCTTTTTCCTGAGCATCTACTACGGCTACGGCTGCCATATTGACCATTTCTTCAACACTCGCCCCTAGTTGAAAAATATGTACCGGCTTATCTAAACCTAACATAATTGGCCCAATTGAATCTACTTTATATAATTCTTTAAGCATTTTATAGTTAATATTTGCCGATTCTAAATTTGGAAATATTAAAGTATTGACTTTTTTTCCGGCCAACTTTGAGAACGGAAATTTAGCTTTCAACATCTCAGGATTCAAAGCAAAATCGGTTTGAATTTCACCATCAACAATTAAATCCGGATAATACTTATGTAAGTATGCAACCGCTTGGCTTACTTTTAAGGCACTTTCGGTAGTTGAAGAACCAAAATTAGAGAAAGAAACCATAGCGATAACGGGAACCAAACCGAACATTCTAACTGTTTTTGCTGTCATTAACGCAATTTTAGCCAAGTCGTCTGCAGTAGGATTTACATTTATTGCCGTATCAGACAAAAACATGGGACCTCTATTGGTCATCATCATATTGGTAGTTGCAATTCTTGAAACGCCTGGTGCTTTATCTATGAGGTGCATTATAGGCTTTACAACAGAAGGATAACTACGGGAGTAACCGGTTACCAGAGCATCTGCTTCACCTTCATTTACCATCATAGCAGCAAAATAATTGCGTTCACGCATCCACTTTTGAGCGTCTAACAGGGTTAACCCTTTTCTTTTTCGACTTTCCCAGTATGTATTGGCATATTGCAATCTTTTCTCGTCACATTCTTTGGTTTTCGGATCAAGTATTTGAACTTCTGCGTCAAATCCAATTTCTTCTTTTAATTCTAAAATAATTTCTTTATTACCAAGTAAAATTGGCTTGCCAATCCCCTCTTCCAAGACAATTTGTGCTGCTTTCAATACATCTAAATGATCAGCTTCTGCAAAAACAATCCGTTTTGGGTCTGTTTTGGCCCTATTGGCTAACAATCGAACCATTTTGTTGTCAGACCCCAAACGTTCTGCAAGTTCTTCTTCATATTTTTCCCAATCTGTTATGGGGTTTTGGGCCACTCCAGATTCCATAGCTGCTTTGGCAACAGCAGGAGCAACAATCGTAATCAATCTGGGATCAAACGGTTTGGGTATGATGTAATCACGTCCAAAATTTAATTTGGTTTCACCATAAGCAATATTTACTTGTTCCGGAACTGGCATTTTAGCCAATTCTGCTAAAGCATAAACAGCAGCCATTTTCATGGACTCGTTTATTTTGGTTGCCCTAACATCGAGAGCCCCTCTAAAAATATAAGGAAAACCAAGTACGTTATTTACTTGATTGGGATGATCAGATCTACCGGTTGCCATGATAATATCTTCACGCGTATTAATAGCTACATTGTAATCAATCTCCGGAACGGGGTTTGCCATAGCAAACACTATGGGATCATGAGCCATATCGAGTAGCATCTCTGGGGTCAAAATGTTTCCGGCAGACAATCCTAGAAAAACATCGGCTCCTTTCATGGCTTCACCTAAAGTTGTTCCTTTTTTACCGGATGTATATTTATGTTGTAATGGTGACAAATCCGTTCTTTCAGCATGCAGGACACCATCTTTGTCAAACATGATTATATTTTCGGGTTTTACACCAAGTAAGAGGTATAAATTGGCACAAGCTAAGGCTGCTGATCCTGCTCCTGAAACCACTACTTTTACATCATTTGCTTTTTTATTAGCCAATTCTAATGCATTTAATAATGCTGCCGACGAAATAATTGCAGTACCATGTTGATCATCATGCATGACCGGTATGTTTAATTCTTCTACCAAACGGCGTTCGATTTCAAACGATTCGGGAGCTTTGATATCCTCTAAATTAATGCCTCCAAAAGTGGGAGCAATATTTTTTACCGTTTCGATAAAAGCATCAATATCTTTGGTTCCCACTTCAATATCGAACACATCTATATCGGCAAAAATTTTGAAAAGCAATGCTTTACCTTCCATTACAGGTTTTGAAGCTTCCGGACCAATATCACCAAGCCCTAAAACAGCGGTTCCATTGGAGATTACAGCTACCAAATTTCCTTTGGCGGTATATTTATAAACGTTATTTACATCTTTAGCGATTTCCAAACAAGGTTCTGCTACACCTGGCGAATAGGCCAAGGACAAATCACGTTGGGTAGCATATTTTTTGGTAGGAACCACCTGAATCTTTCCCGGATTGGGTTTGGCGTGGTATAAAAGGGCTTCTCTGCGTTTGGTGTCTTTGTGCATGAATTTGATTCTTCTATGTTTGACTCACAAAGGTAAGAGAGTTATGGGAATATTGAAATTTTATAGGAATTTCTTTTGGTGTTAAATTTTGAAATTATTGTAATTTTTTGAAATGGATTTCCAAAAATAAACTTACTTCAAAAACGCCACATTCCTTTTCAACCCTTCCAACTTGGTTCGTTTCACCGCTGAGTTTTTAAATACTTTTTTGAAAACATCTTCCGTGATTTCTTCCCAATCCTTTTTGGTGAAAGAGAGCAATTCGGGATTGGCTTGAAAAAGCGGTTCGCTATGGGGTTTTGAAAAACGATTCCAAGGACAAACATCTTGGCAAACATCGCAACCAAAAATCCAATCCTCAAATTTGCCCTTCATCTCAGTAGGAATATTTTCTTTTAATTCAATAGTAAAATAAGAGATGCATTTGCTACCGTCCACCACATACGGGGCAACAATGGCTTCGGTTGGACAAGCATCTATACAGGCCGTACACGATCCACAATGGTCGGTAGTTGGGTTATCGTATTCTAATTCTAAATCCACAATTAATTCGGCAATAAAATAGAATGAACCTACTTTTTGAGTAATTAGATTGGAGTTCTTTCCCATCCAACCCAAACCGCTTTTGGCAGCCCAAACTTTATCTAAAACAGGTGCCGAATCAACAAAAGCCCTTCCGGACACTTCACCTATCTCATTTTGTATAGAGTGTAAAAGTTCTTTCAGTTTTTCTTTGATGACAAAATGATAATCTTGTCCGTAAGCATATTTAGAAATTTTATAACTTTCTTGGATTTGAAACTCGGATGGGAAATAATTCAGCAATACAGAAATTACGCTTTTAGCTCCATCAACAAGTAAAGTAGGATCTAAACGTTTGTCAAAATGATTTTCCATATAACTCATTTGACCGTTCCTGTTTTTGTTAAGCCAGCTTTCGAGTCTTGGGGCTTCTTCATTTAGGAAACCGGCTTTGGAGATACCACAAGAAAGAAAACCGAGGCGTTTGGCTTCGGATTTTATAAAAGCAGTGTTTTTTTCTACATTATGTATCAAAACTTAACAAATAAGATTGCTTGTTCTTTAGAATGAAAAGATTGCGATTAAAAAAGACCGCCCTGAATATTGGTTTTAATTTTACCCAAATGTTTGTAGGCCTTCTCGGTAACTTCTCTTCCTCTGGGTGTTCGCATAATAAAACCTTCTTGAATTAGAAAAGGTTCATAGACCTCTTCAATGGTTTCGCCACTTTCTGAAACAGCTGTCGCTAAAGTTGACAACCCGACTGGCCCTCCTTTAAATTTATCAATAATTGTAGTTAGGATTTTATTATCCATTTCATCCAAACCATGTGCATCAACATTTAGAGCTTGTAGTGCATATTTTGCTATTTCAATGTCAATTTTTCCATTTCCCTTGATTTGTGCAAAATCGCGAACTCTACGTAACAATGCGTTTGCTATACGAGGAGTCCCTCTACTTCTTCCGGCAATTTCAATAGCTGCTTCCATAGAAATAGGTACTTTTAAAATTGAAGCACTACGTTGAACGATGGTTGTTAGTAATTCGGTATTGTAATACTGTAATCTACTTTGAATACCAAAACGAGCTCTCATAGGAGCAGTCAACAAACCAGACCGTGTTGTGGCACCAACCAATGTAAACGGATTTAAATTAATTTGAACCGTTCTGGCGTTAGGGCCAGACTCAATCATGATATCTATTTTAAAATCCTCCATTGCCGAATACAAATACTCTTCTACTATAGGACTTAGACGGTGAATTTCGTCAATAAAAAGCACATCACGTTCGTCGAGATTGGTTAATAAACCGGCTAAATCTCCCGGTTTATCAAGAACAGGTCCGGATGTTATTTTTATACCCACACCTAATTCATTGGCTAAAATATTGGCTAATGTAGTTTTTCCTAAACCCGGTGGACCGTGGAATAAAGCATGATCTAATGCTTCATTTCTGAGGTTGGCTGCTTCTACAAATACTTTTAAATTTTCTAGCACTTGATCTTGACCTGAGAAATCATCAAAAGATAAAGGTCTTAGCTTTTTCTCTAAGTCAAGCTCTTCAGGATTATATCCTTTATTGGTTGGATCTAAAAATTCGTTCATAAAGCAAAGATAGAAAATGTTTTGCCTCAAAAATAAAACGATAAATAAATAAAAAAGCCCTTTCTAAGTAGAAGAAAGGACTTTAAATATGAATTAATAATCTAGAATTTTAATGGTGTAATTGTTCTTCATCAGGACCCATCGGAACCGTTTGCGGTACAAAATCAGAATCATGCCCTGGCTTGCTGTAATCGTAAGGCCATCTGTGAACTTCAGGAAGTGCACCAGGCCAGTTACCATGAATATGTTCTACTGGGGCTGTCCATTCTAAAGTATTTGATTTCCATGGATTCATTTCGGCTTTTTTACCATAGAACATACTGTGGAAGAAATTCCATATGAATACCAATTGGAAAGCACCACCAATGAGGGCAAACATCGTGATGATTACATTTACATTTTGTAAATCATCAAACAATGGAAAAGCCGTATTGGTATAATATCTTCTTGGTAAACCTGCCATACCTATAAAGTGCATTGGAAAGAAAACCCCGTAAGCACAAACAGCAGTTACCCAGAAGTGAACGTATCCTAAGTTTTTATTTAACATTCTTCCAAACATTCTTGGGAACCAGTGGTAAATTCCGGCAAACATTCCATAAAGAGCCGAAATACCCATAACTAGGTGGAAGTGAGCTACAACAAAATAGGTGTCATGTACGTTAATATCTAATGTGCTGTCTCCTAAAATGATACCTGTTAATCCACCTGTAATGAAAGTAGATACTAATCCAATTGAAAACAACATGGCTGGGTTTAATTGTAAGTTACCTTTCCACAAGGTTGTAATGTAATTGAACGCTTTAACAGCAGAAGGAATTGCAATTAATAATGTGGTAAAAGTAAATACTGAACCTAAGAAAGGATTCATCCCTGACACGAACATATGGTGACCCCAAACAATTGTAGAAAGGAAAGCAATAGCAATAATAGAGGCAATCATGGCACGGTATCCAAATATAGGTTTACGTGCATTGGTTGCGATGATTTCTGATGTGATACCTAGTGCAGGAAGTAATACAATATATACTTCCGGGTGACCTAGGAACCAAAACAAATGTTCAAACAATACTGGCGAACCACCTTGGTAATGTAAAACTTCTCCGGCTATGAAAATATCTGATAAAAAGAATGAAGTTCCAAAACTTCTATCAAAAATAAGTAACAAAGCAGCTGATAAAAGTACAGGGAAAGAAACTATTCCGATGATTGCAGTTATAAAAAATGCCCAAATAGTTAAGGGAAGTCTTGTCATAGACATTCCTTTGGTTCTCAAATTAATAACAGTTACCACATAATTTAATGAACCCATTAATGAAGAAGCGATAAAGATGGCCATAGATACTAACCACAAAGTCATACCTGTTCCAGATCCAGGAATAGCTTGAGGCAAAGCACTTAATGGAGGATAAATGGTCCATCCTGCAGAAGCGGGTCCTGACTCTACAAATAGAGAAATAACCATAATAACACTTGATAAAAAGAACAACCAGTATGAAATCATATTCATAAAACCGGAGGCCATATCACGAGCACCAATTTGTAATGGAATTAAAAGGTTACTAAATGTACCACTTAATCCGGCTGTTAATACAAAAAACACCATGATTGTACCATGTATGGTTACCAAAGCAAGGTAAATATCATTTCGCATTACACCGTCCGGTGCAAAATTATCGCCTAAAAGAATATTGAATATTTTGAATGACTCTTCGGGCCAAGCCAATTGCATTCTGAATAACAACGACATCCCAACTCCAATAATACCCATTATCAAACCTGTAATAAGGTATTGTTTGGCAATCATTTTATGATCAATACTAAAGATGTACTTGGTTATAAAAGTATCTTTATGATGATGCTCATGGTCGTGTGCGTGATCGTGGTCGTGTGCGTGATCGTGTGCTGACATATTCGTATATTAGATTAAATTTTTATTTTATTACAACTTGAGCTACTGCAGTTGAATCAACAACAGGAGTTTCTGTTTCTGATTTAGGTTCTTCTTGAGCTTTGAATGTTTGTGCAACAGTAGTTTTTTCACTCAACCATTTTTTAAATTCAGATGGAGTTTCTACAACAATCTTCATTTGCATGTTATAGTGTGATTTACCACAAATTTTGTTACATAATAATAAATAATCAAAAACATAAGGGTCTAAACCTTCTTGATTTTTAGCAATCAATTGAGCACTTTTCTCAGCTCTAATTTTGTTTATATTGGCAACTTTTTCTTGAATTTCTGGAGTGTTTCGCATTTCTTCTGTTGTTACAGTAGGAGTGAAAGCGAATTGAGTGACCATCCCAGGAACGCAGTTCATTTGTGCTCTAAAATGCGGCATGTAAGCGGAATGAAGAACATCTTGAGAACGTATTTTAAACAATACTTTCTTTCCTTTTGGTAAGTGCAATTCATTGGCCTGAATATCGTCTTGAGCATTTGGGTCGGCTAAATCAATCCCTAACGTATTTACACCTTCAATATAACGAACATTTGCTTTACCTAATATATTATCTTCACCGGCATATCTAACTTCCCAACCAAATTGTTTAGCATAAATTTCAACAACCATTGGCTTTTCAGTTTCTTCATCAACAAACATGATATTGGTCCAAGCATATAAACCATACAATATCAATCCGGCTAAAGTTGCAGCAGGAATAATACTCCATATCATTTCAAGTTTATTGTTGTCTGCAAAATATAAAGCTACATTTCCTTTTTTACCTCTGTATTTGAAAGAAAAATAGTGTAAAAGAGCTTGAGTTATAGTTTGCACTATAAAAATTAAGATAAGAGAAATCCACATCAATCGGTCTACTTCGACACCATGCTCTGATGCTGAATTTCCAATTAAAGGAAAATGGCCATATTTAACAACACAAAATATTGTAGTTAAGTAAATGAATACTAAGAAAGCAAACATCAAATAACCATTTACATTGTTGTCATTGTCATTAGCAACTTGAGAGTTATCAGTTTGACCACCAACTTGTGTAAGATCAAAAATCTTTGTGAGTTGCCAGATGGCTACTGAAACTAAAACTAAAACAACTAGTACTAACAAACTTGTCATCTGTCTAAATCTTTAAAATATTAATAATGAAAATGTTTACTTTCTTCAATAAACGGATTGCGTTTTG
>NZ_DAIOUN010000032.1:0-3570 GCF_036759525.1 Flavobacterium sp.
CATCAAAACAAATCTCAGGGGCTCCCGGATTCGTAGTAAACTCTGAATCGTCACAGTCATCAGCATTGGATACATAACCAAAAGGAGCTTCACAACTCAATAAAGGTTCATTAACATCACCATAACCATCCAAATCAGCATCTAAATAATATAAGGTAGCCAAAGTAACACCCAATACAAGAGTATTGTTAGAAGTAACTTCTAAAACTGTAGAACTGGCATCAGTACGCTCAACTGAAACAACAGATAAAGTAACCCCTTGTTCAGAAGCTCCTAGAACCAAAGAAACAGTAGCCGTTCCGGTAGCAGAAGCCGTTACGCCTTGAAAGTAAGCTGGAGAACCACCGCCAAGGGTATAGCCAATAGTAGAGACACTATTGGGCAATAAACCACTTACTGTAAACGAAACCTCAGACCCTTCACACAACACTTCATTTTGAGTAATGCCACCAAAAGTGGGCTCAGACACCAAAGTAGTGGTGGAAATAACATTAGAATTTTCAGAAGTACTGTTGGCTGAAGTAGCACGAACTTGATAATAATATGTGGTATTATCAGTCAAACCAACAACAGGATAAGATGTAACAGAACCTACATTCAAAGATTGATAACCCGGAACAAAATCAGGGGTAAAAGTGGTTACATCAGCAGACAATAAAATGGTATCGATTCCAACACCACGAGAACCGGTAGCACTAGGTACGGTAAAACGCAAACGTACAGTAGAACCAATATAGGCCGTTAAATTAAAAGGAGATACCGCAGTTAAAGTAGTACCACCCGCTGTACGAGTACCTAAATCTACCCAAGAATTACCATTGTTGGTAGACACCGACACTAAAATTTGATTGCTGTTTCCGGTTACCCCACCAAAAGTACGAATTTGGAAACCTAAACTAGGATCAGTAACATCGGTTAAATCAACCGGAGGACTAATTAATGAGGAAGTAGTAGACAATAAACTAATATATCCAGACTGTTGGTTTACCGCATTTTCTACCCATCCGGTGGTACCCACAGTTCCATCGTTAGTTAATAAAGGAGCATCCGAATCAATCGTAGTAATTCCAAAATCAGCAGAAGTACTTACATCTAATAAATAAGCACTAGCTCCGCTTACAGCTTCCCAATTCGCCACAAACGAACTTGAAGTAATTGAAGTAGCAGCAAGAGCTTCAGGTGCTTCGATAGCCGAAGTAGTGAAAGTTAATACACTTCCGTAAACCAATCCGGTAGCATCTTCAGCAAAAGCTTGGTAATAATACAAAGTACCCGGAGTCAAATTCGTAGCCGTTCCTCCAAGAGCAATAACAGTAGCCCCACTCAAATTTGAAGCAGTACTATACGCTACGCCACTGGTTAAAACACCACTACAACCGGGCGTAACCGTTCCGGATAATGTAGCTGTTGTCGAAGTTACCTCGGCATCTCCGGTAGCAACCTGTACAGGGGTATTGATACCAGATCCGGTTATAGACACTTCAAAATCGGGAGACAATCCGGCTCCGGATAGAGTAGCAACCGCTTCAAAAGAACCGGTTGTACTTGGAGTGAATCGCACCCAAACCGTTTGACCGGTTACCGTTGAAGAAGCATTAGCAATAACTAAAGGATTGATGTATACTCCGTTTTCTGTTAAAGAAAAAGCCAACTCCGTAGCGGTAGAAGACACACTTAAATCAGTCGGATTTAAGAACGCTCCGTCAAATACAAAAGAAGTAAACGCACTAGTTTGACTTCCTGTAGTACATACCCCTTCAAACGCAGGAGCATCACCCACCAAAGTCAAATTAGGCAAATTGGATAAGGTAGTAAAAGTAAATACCGCTCCATAAGTGGTTCCTTGTTCGTTGGTCGCAAAAGCACGATACGAATAAGTAGTATTAACAGCCAAAACTGAACCGGTAGGTAGCGAAAACGAACCTCCAAAGGGAGCATTGGCAAATAAGGTAGTAACAAATTCTCCACCCAAAGCAGGCTCAGAATCTAAACTGGTTACTGCATAAACGATACCGCTTTGAGAAACGGCACTGTCACCAGCGGCAACTATAGAACCTCCTAAATTAGCCGAAGATAAAGTAACCTCAGTTGCTTCAGCATCGGTAGTTATAGCAGGAGCATATGCAATCACAGTAGCTTCAGAAACGGCACTTTGACAACCATTAGCATCGGTAACGGTTACAGTATACGAACCGGAAGCTGATGCAGTAATTGTAGAAGTAGTAGCAGAAGTGGACCACAAATACGAAGTACCTCCAGAGGCAGTCAATACTTGACTGGTACCGGCGGGTAAAACTAAAGTGCCTGAAGGACTAATAGTCGCAACAGGTAAGGCATTTACAGTCACTTGACGCTGACCTGTCGACCAAGCTCCGGCACATCCTAATGGAGTAACGTAGCTGGCAAAAGTAGCATCAGCAGTTAATGCGTCAGGAGAGAATGAACTTCCGGTTCCCACTAAGTTCCATCCCTCTGGAATAGCGGTTCCGGTAGGTGCTGTGGTAATTCCGTCAAATTGATACCAAGAATACGTATAAGAACCAGTACTTCCGCTAGCTGCACTCACAGAGATTGAAGCAGGCTCAACACCTGAACATACGGTTTCTGTGGATACAGTGGTTGAACAAGAATTAGCAGCAGAAGAACTATTTCGTGGATTAGCGGCTAAATTAACCACAAAATCATTCAAGTTATTTTGAGTATCTGTACAACCGCCATTCAAACGTTGGTACGAATTTACGTTACCGCTAACTGAACTAGAAGGCTGACCTTCAAAAGCTGAAGCGGTTGAACCGTATCCAAGTAAATCGATTACCGTACTGGAGGCATTAAGCAAACGAACTTTACCTGCAGTTCCCGACATGTTTACAGCATTATTTAAAACATTGGTAGTTGGCAAGTTAGAACCGTTAGCTCCGGAAGCCAAACCTATCAAATAATACCCTCCGGGTGCGATAGAGCCGGTTAAAGTGGTGGCATTTCCAAAAACTCCGGTGGCTGAAGCATATTCTACAGTCCATCCCGTTAAAGTTACAGAGGATGCCGTAGGATTGAACAATTCAATGAAGTCACGATTGTAAGAAGCACCGGTATTTCCACCACCGCCATACACTTGACTAATCACTACATGGGTTCCATAAGCAGTTGTTGTTATTCCGGAAACCGTTCCCGGAACCAAAGCGGTATTTACAGTAACGGATACTGCGGCAGAGGCCGGACTTGTACATCCATTACCGTCGGTCACCACTACACTATAGGAACCATTGGTACCCACTACAATGCTTGAAGTAGTAGCACCGGTTGACCACAAATAACTAGCCGCAGGAGAAGCCGTTAAAGTAACCGTTTCACCAAAACACAAAGTAGTAGAACCGGATGGGGTTACCGTAGGTGCAGCAGGTAAATCATAAACCAAAACCACTACAGCTTCAGATGCTTCACTCTCACAGCCATTAACAGTAGTTACTACCGTATAAGAACCACTTTGAGTCACTACAATCGAAGGCGTAGTAGCCCCGGTTGACCACAAATAACTAGCCGCAGGAGAAGCCGTTAAAGTTACCGATCCAC
>NZ_DAIOUN010000032.1:3670-8723 GCF_036759525.1 Flavobacterium sp.
CCGGTTGACCACAAATAACTAGCCGCAGGAGAAGCCGTTAAAGTTACCGATCCACCGGAACAAAAAGAAGTAGCTCCACTTGGAGTAATGGTAGCTTCCGGAGTAGCCAAAACCGTAACAGCTACAGTTGAAGAGGCTAAGGTTTGTGTGGTAGCTGTCTGACCACAATCGTTATCTGTAGCATAACCCACAACAAAATAATAACGAGTACCCACAGCAGAAGCGGTAGTCTCAGGTATATAAGTGGAAGCGGTTGCTCCCGAAATAGCCGTTGCTCCAGCCACCGTATTCGAATCGGTAGTATTGTAATACCATTGGTATTGATAGGTAGGTGTACCTACAACTCCAGCATTTGTAATAACAGCCGTTAAAACAGTAGCTGCCAAATCCTGACAAACCGTTTGAGGTGTAGCATCGGCTAGAGCAGTCGAAAACGGACACAAAGGCGAGGAAGCCGAAGTAATAGTTAATGTACCGGGTACATAAGAAAAAGTATAATTCGCAGCCGAACCTCCACTAACAACAATAGGATAAGTACCGGGAGTTGCCAAGTCAGCCGTTGGGCTACTGGCAGTAGGCTCCTCAATCAAATCGGCTTCGGTTTCATTATTCACAAATCCGGAATAACTCACGGTAAAGGATGGCAAAGTAGTATTTTCAATCGCAACTTGATCGTCTGCAGTTACAGTTAACAACACTTGAGAAATCGTAAAAGCATAAGCTGCCGAACTGGCTCCATTGAAATTAGCGTCTTCAGCCACTGTAGCAACTACTTGATAAGTACCCGCTTGAGAAGGTAATAATGCTGTCGGACCATAGCTAACGCCGGTATAGCTGTAGGTAATAGCTCCGTTTGAACCGGTCTGGCTTACGGTATTCGGTCCTTGTGGTAATCCGTTGTAAGTATAAGAATTTGAACCCGTTACACTTATACTTGAATTTGCTTTATTTACTGTGACACTAACCGTAGTGGTTACCGTATTGTAATTTGCTAAATCTGTAGGTGTAAAAGTGACACCATAAGAGGCAGTTCCAGCATTAGGTGCAGTACTGGGTGAAGTAAATGCAAATGTCCCAGGCGTACTAGAAGTAAACCCACCTATTGTAGAAGAAGCTAGGGTTTGTCCAAACGTAATGTTAGTCGCAGTACCTGTTCCGGATATAATGGGGGTTGCTTTGTTTACAGTTAGAACTTGTGTAACACTAGTTGCCGCACAATAAGTGGCGTCACCGGCTTGTGAAGCAGTGATAGTAGCGGTTCCGGCTCCTAGTATTGTAACGTTTCCACTACTATCCACAGTGGCCACACTAGAATTATTGGAACTATAAGTTACCGTTAACCCAGAAGAAGCTGTAGTCGCAACCGAATAGGGTGCATCACCAAAAGTTTTGGTTAATGGAGTGGTAAGTGCAGTTAAAGTTTGTGAGGTACATGAGGGAGCAAATGTCGCCGCTAAACTAAAATTATCAATTCCAATACCTTGTGAATTTGAACCTGTTGTAACTAAATTCCATCTTAAATAAAAGTTCCCACCATTGGGTATTGATAAACCGGTTATACTAATTCCTGTCTTAGAAATAACTCCTGCATTTGTAGTAGAAGGTATTCCGGAAGGAGAAAAACTATATGAACTTGCACCAGTTGGAAGTGAAGAAGAAGAAATATCTCCAGCTGGAACTGATACCCAAGTTGAACCATTAGTAGAATAAAAAAAGGCAACTGATGCTGCAGCAGTATTAATTCTATATCTTTCTAAATCATACGAAATAGTGACACTAGTCAAATTATTCGCATTTGTATTTGAAAAAAAAGCCATAACACTATTTGGACTGGCATAACCTCCAGATGTCATAACTCCTATAGCTCTATCTGAAACTCCTGCCCCCCAATTATAGGTTGTTCCAGTAGTTGGAGCTCCAGATGATGCCTGAGCACCTAAAGTTGATGTGCCTCCAGCCCAAGTTGGACTTGCACTTTGTTGTACTCGCCAATTTGATGGAGCTGTTGTATTAGCATTCATTCCATCAAAATTTTGAGTAATGGTAGATGTATTTGAAATATTGATTTGCGACCAAGTCACATGTGAAGTACTCACAAGCAACAAAACAAAACACAAAAATAAAAGCCATTTAGACTTTCTAAAAAGTAACAGGTTTATCATAATACAAATTTTAATTGATAACAAAATTATTGATAAAATTCTATAATTTATGAACTTCTCATTAATAAATTGTTAATGATTTTTAACAATACCTTTCAGCGAAAAAATAGTCTTTTTGTCGATGTTTTTAAAAGAGATTGATTTGCTTTTCTTACAATTAGTAATTGATATTTTAAAACCAATTACGATAGAGTTAAAAAAGAAAAGACCTCCAAAGGGAGGCCTTTTTAAAATATAAAATAAATAGGAAATTAGCGTTTTACAACACGTACAGTGCGTAAGGCATCTCCTTGAGAAATCACTGCCGTAAACACACCGCTTGGGTAGGTAGAACCAAAAGTGAATTCAGGTAATACCGCAGCCTCCAAACGATGACTGTCAATCAAACGACCGGTCATATCATAAACGGCAATTTGAATAGGTTCAACTGAAGAAGTAGCTAATGACAATCCAAAGTACGAAGTATAAGGGTTCGGATATGCAACTACATTAAAATCAACAGGCGTAACATCTACGGTAGTTTCTGTGGCAACAACTTGGCGTTGAACTTCAGAAGCAGAAACCGGACGAGCTCCACCTGGCGTTACAATACTACAATCTTTTCCGGGATAAAACACACCGTAAACTTCAGTCTCAACAGCTATGCTATACTCTGTGGCAGGTTGTAAACCAGGGAACATAGACAAGTTAAAACTACGGTAGCTTCGAGTAATAGTTTCGCTATACCCGGGAGCACTCAAAGTATAACGGTATTGCGTAGCACCTGCTACAGCGTTTACCGTGATGGCATCAAAATAACTGGCTACTTGCAAAGGAGTATCCCCACATCCACTTACACCGGTATCAGGTAAAGAAGGGGTAAATATTTCACAGGTTGGACCAAAATCAGACCATACATTTTCTCCATCAATCAACACGCGAACTTGAACCGCTACTTGATATCCGGCACGGAATCGCAAATTCAATCCGGGAACCGAATTCAAATTAAAATTATTGAAATTACGCTCAATATATTTGTAATCCGTTGGAGTATCCGATTTGGCTACTCTAAAACGGTAACGATTAGCAGACAATACAGTGGTACTACCAACAGTAGAAGTAATCAAAGATAAGGTTGCCCCACACTGACTATCGGTTAACTGAGCCGTAGGAATTGTAGGAGTTGATACGATGCAAACTGGACTATGAGCCGGTTGTACTTCACCATTAACAACAGCTTGAACTTGAATAGCAAAAGAGGTGTTGTAAGCAAATATATCGGTCATGGTCAATTTAAAATTTCGAAAGGTACGAGGTAAAACACGGGTTTGATTGGTAGTCAAATTAGTTATAGTAAATAAATAAGCCAACGAATGCGAACCCACGTTTGGTACTGTACAAGTAATGGTAGAACCAACCGAGGGCAATACACTATTAAAGAAAGAAGGCAACATGGATACAACTACAGGCTCACATCCATCATACAACGATCCGTCGCAATTGTTATCTACACCATCAAAACAAATTTCTGCAGCTCCGGTCCAAGCTAAAGGCTCACTATCATTACAATCCAAGGCATTGGTAACATAGCCCACCGGAGGTCCGGTACATGTGGCAGTTGTCAAAAGAGGCGAACCATACCCATCTCCATCTTCATCAAAATAATACGTTACAGCTTGATTTACAACAACTACACCTTGCGAAGAACTTCCCGCCGTATTACTTACAGTAACTAATCCTCCAACTCCGGGAGTAATTTGAACGGTCAAACTGGTAGCCGTTTGAGTTAAAATGGAGGCCGAAGACGCTCCCACAGTTACCGAATTAACTTGCAACAAATTCGTACCGGTTAATGTCAATACCGAGGTAGTATTACTACATACACTCAAAGGGGCTACCGAAGAGAGTACAGGAGCTTGTAAAACCAACTCCCCTTGAAATGAAAAATCATTAATACTAAATTGCCCCCCATTATTACCGGCATTATACCCATACAAACGGAAGGTTACAGTTCCGGTCAAACCTTGATAAGCCGCAGCGGTTAATCCCACAGTACGGTTTTGTGCAGTGGTAGCGGTAGTGGTAAAATCTGTTCCTATAGCACTGCCATACGAATCCAAACTGGAACGAAAACTGAAAGCTCGGGGTCCGTTATTGTTACGTTGACCGGTATAAGTAAATCCGGCTAAATTCAAAACATAACCAGGCGTTACAGTTAAGGTAAATTCAAAATAATCATTGGCAGATAAAGTCAAACTTGTTGTAGTTATCCAATTATTGGCACTATATACATCTGCAGCAGTAACAGCACTCAAACCTGCTCCTCTTCCGATTCCGGTTGAAGTCAAACCATTCACTAAGACCTGTCCGGTAGCAAAAGGATTCGCCGAACTGGGGTTAGTACCGTTTATAGTATTACTTAAAATAACCACGGGTGCAGGCGATGCCTGAACTCCAAAAGACACAAGTACAAGTGCCAATAAATAAAAAGTTTTCGAAAAAAGTAATTTTTTAGTTTCCATACGCATAAATTTTTGTTACGATTAGCAATTGTTTTCAAGCGGAAAAACAAAAAAACAATTGGGTTAAGGGTTTGGGTTAAAATTGTAAATCATCAATTACGATTCAAATGTAGAATCGGTTTTGAGAATAGATAAGATTTTTCGACAGAATACGCATTTTATCGATAAAATCACCAATCAAGGCACTTCAAGGGGTATAAAAAACCTTTGGTCGAACAATAAAACAAGAGGTAAAACCCAAAAATCAAAAAAATTTAACCCAAAAAATACGTATAATTTAAAAAATAAAAAAAAACACATTACAATCCCCCCAACCTACTCATAGTAAACACATTACCCACAACAGACAACAAAAAAAAGACCTCCAATCGCTTGGAGGTCTCTTTTCAT
>NZ_DAIOUN010000033.1:0-5306 GCF_036759525.1 Flavobacterium sp.
TACCCGAGGGTTCATCGGCAAATATCACTGCCGGTTTGTTAATTAGAGCTCGAGCCACCGCTACTCGCTGCTGCTCCCCTCCTGAAAGGGCATTGGGTTTGTGATGAATGCGGTGTGACAATCCCAAATAGTTCAATAAGTGCAGGGCTTCTTTTTCACTCTCACTCTTAGATTTTCCTGCTATAAATGCCGGAATACACACGTTTTCTAAAGCGGTAAATTCAGGTAACAATTGATGAAATTGAAATATAAACCCCAATTTTAAGTTTCTAAATTGCGACAAGGCTTTGTCGTTCAGGCTTAATAGGTTTTCACCGGCTATCCACAATTCGGTCCCTTCTTGTTTGGAGGGCTTTTCTAAAGTACCTAATATTTGAAGTAACGTAGTTTTACCCGCTCCCGACGCTCCAACAATAGAAACTACTTCGCCTTTTTCGATATTCAGGTTGACGCCTTTGAGAACATGCAATTGATCAAAATACTTATGGATACCTTTCGCTTGAATCATGTGTAACATTTTTACAAAGGAACAAAGATTTTGCTGATTCCAAAACCCTATCGATTGTATTTATCGTAGTATAAATAATAAAATTTAGTTAAACCTCAAAAAGTGTTTAATATTTACATATATTTGTTAAACAAAAAAAGTATGAAAAGAATCCTATTATATTTTGTTTTAGTCATGCAAATTTCTTGCAATTCGCAAGAACGCAGATCCAATTTTTTAAAAGTCGAAGAACCTGTAGCTATGAATGTTGAAAAAGGAATGGAACTAGCCACTTTTGCCGGTGGTTGTTTTTGGTGTACCGAAGCGGTATTTTTAGAGATAAAAGGGGTACAAAAAGTGGTTCCCGGTTACATTGGAGGTGTGTCACCAAACCCCACATACCGAGATATTTGTACCGGAATGACTGGACATGCCGAGGCCATCCAAATTACGTTCGACCCCAACATTGTGTCATATGGTGAGTTGCTTGAGATTTTTTTCGCTACACACGATCCTACTACTTTAAACCGTCAAGGAAACGATGAAGGAACACAATACCGTAGCGAAGTCTTTTATTACAATGACTCTCAAAAACAATTGACCGAAGAATACATAGCATTGATGACTCGGGAAAAGACTTTTAAAAATCCTATTGTTACCCGTGTTTCTCCTGCTTCTGTGTTTTATGTGGCCGAAGATTACCATCACAACTATTACAATTTAAACAAAACCCAATCGTACTGTTCCTTTGTAATTACACCAAAAATTGAAAAATTGAATAAGAATTTCAAATCAAAACTAAAAAACTAATCTTGGTGAATTACCCGTATTCACCCTAAAAAAAATACGCTATGAATACCACTGCAGTTGAAAAAGAATTATACGAACTTTTAGGCGATTCACACCAAATGACTTCTGCCGAAACGCCTTTACGCCCGGATGCATTTGTAAAATCTGACGCCGAAAAAATGGCTACTATCGAAAAGCATTTTCACAGTATTATGGAAGAGATGGGGCTAGATATGACCGATGATAGTCTCAGAGGAACGCCACATCGAGTAGCCAAAATGTTTATCCAAGAAATTTTTAGTGGCTTAAATCCGGCCAATAAACCTAAAATATCGGTTTTTGAAAACAGTTACCATTATGACAAGATGTTGGTAGAAGCGAATATCAGTTTCAATTCTACTTGTGAACACCATTTTCTACCCATCATAGGAAAAGCTCACATCGGATACGTATCAAATGGAAAAGTAATCGGATTATCTAAACTCAATCGCATTGTAGACTATTACGCTCGCAGACCTCAAGTTCAGGAACGTATGATTATGCAAATTTTTAACGAATTAAAAGCAGTTCTCGATACCGAAAACGTAATTGTAGTAGTAGAAGCCGAACATTTGTGTGTTTCAAGCAGAGGCATTAAAGACAGTTCCAGTTTTACTTCAACTATTCAGTACGGTGGAATTTTCAACGATAAAGAAAATAGAAACGATTTCTTTAATTTAGTAAAAAAAGATAACTAAAATGGCATTACTTTTGTTTGACACAACGCAAACAATAGTAAATTATGTCTAAAGAAGTAGTATCAAAGTCTAATACCCGTTACAAATATATAAACCTCGTTTTGAGTTTACTTTGTGATGCTATCGGAATGCTTACCTATCTGGTTCCTTTTTTTGGAGAATTTGCCGATGTGGTTTGGGCTCCAATTGCCGGATTAATTTTAATCAAGATGTATAAAGGTACTATAGGTGCTGTGGGTTCTATTATAGTGTTTTTTGAAGAACTTCTTCCGGGACTTGATTTTATTCCTACGTTTACTTTAACTTGGTTGTACACCTATTACATTCATAAACCTAAAGAAATAGCTTCCTCCTAGGGAGCTATTTTTTTATTTTCAAACCAATCGGCTATAAATCCCAGTTTCATACTGCGAAGCATCTTTTTCTCAAACCACCAAAAAAAACGGAATTGTCCAAATACAAATCCGGTAGCTACCAATAAAACCTGATAGATTGGAAAAATTGCCACAAGACGAACGGGTAAATAAAAGTAACCCAAGTTTTCTGAGGTCAAACCTATAGAATTGGTAAAAGGTTTGGATAAATAAGCAGATAGCGAACCAGTGATTGCAAAAACAATAAATACAATTAGGAGTTGAAAGTTTGAGGTTATACCCCAACGCTCTTTTAGTTTTTTCATGAGCAGGTAATCTTCGGTTTAATCGGTTTTAGAGATTTGATTTTTTTAAAAGTTTTACAACCAATATCAATAATCCTATTCCTTGAAAAAGTAATCCTAAAATCAATAGTATATTGGCTCCGGGAAGATGCATAACTTTAAGCAAAGCCCCAAAAACCGTAAAAACAGCCCCTAAAATTAATAGCCAAATAACGGATTTAAATTGTTTTAACATTTTTAAAATTTAAATACGAGCGGGAAAACCACCCAATTTTTGATTGTAATTCAATTGAAAATAGACCAAGTAATAGTAGAGTAGGTAATTCACTTCGTAACCGTAATCTATTCCTCTTTGGTAATCTATGGTCATCATGTATAAATTGGGGTCAAATCGCATGGGTTGTAACACACGACTGTTAAATTCCATGACCCAAACTTGATTTCGAGCTTCCAAATAGGATTGCGAATAATAATTTCGGGGCATGGCTCTACTGGCCAGCCACGAATTAAATCCGGGTTCTATCACAATAATTTCATATTCTATTTCATCATTGGCAATTCGCACAGTATCATTGGCAACTCTTGGATTTTCTGCCAAAGTGCTTTTGCTTTTAGTTCCCGAACAGCTCCAAATGAAACCAATTAAAATCAATAGACCTACTATTCTTTTCATCTCATAAAGATACTAAAAATCCTTCGAAATCGAATATCATTTAAAAGAAAAAACCATCTTTTGTGAGATGGTTTTTAAATTATTATTTTTCAGTTTTAAGCAAACTGATGATTTGCTCGGCCAATTCTGTACCAATGCGGTCTTGAGCTTCCAAGGTTGCCGCACCAATATGAGGTGTTAATGATATTTTAGGATGCATCAACAACTGAATTTCCGGAGTAGGCTCTTTTTCAAAAACGTCTAAGCCGGCAAATAATACTTTTCCGCTATCCAATGCTTCTACCAAAGCCACTTCATCTATTACACCACCACGAGCCGCATTAATGATACCCACATTTGCTTTCATCAAGCCCAATTCTTCTTTCCCAATAACATAGCCGTCTTGTGCGGGAACGTGTAAGGTAATAAAATCGGAATGTTTCAATAAATCTTCCATAGGCTCAGTAATGATGTCTACATTGATAAATTGACCATTATAAAAATCCACCCGAATAACCGCTTCGCCCACATATTTATCAGATGCAATTACCTTCATTCCCAAACCTAAAGCCATCTTGGCTACCGCTTGACCAATTCTTCCAAATCCAATAATTCCTAGGGTTTTACCACGCAGTTCTATTCCATTGGCGTAGGCTTTTTTCAATCCTTCAAAATTAGACTCGCCTTCCAAAGGCATATTTCGGTTGGAGTCATGCAAAAAACGAACTCCTGAGAACAAATGGGCAAAAACCAATTCGGCTACCGATTCTGAAGATGATGCCGGAGTGTTAATCACATGAATGCCTTTTTCACGGGCATAGGCCACATCAATATTGTCCATTCCTACGCCTCCACGACCAATAATCTTCAAACTCGGACAAGCATCAATAATGTCTTTTCTCACTTTGGTAGCACTTCTTACCAAAATTACATGAATTTGGTTGGCATTGATGTAGTTGGCTACTTGCTCTTGAGCTACTTTGGTTGTAATTACTTCAAAACCGCCTTTTTCTAAGGCTTTTATTCCACTGGCAGATAAGCCGTCATTTGCTAATACTTTCATTTTTTTCTTGATAGGGTTCAAAGGGACTTAGCCACTAAGACACTGAGTTAATAGAACCTATTTTTTAAATTATTTTTCTTTCTCTTTACTAAAACACTAAGGACAAATCACTACACCTTGGCCTCCAACTCTTTCATTACATCCACCAGTACCTGCACACTCTCTATCGGAAGGGCGTTGTACATCGAAGCTCGGTAACCACCCACCGAGCGGTGACCCGGTAAACCGGAGATGCCGGCTTCTTTCCATAGTTGGTCAAATAGAGGTGCATGTGCCTCATCGTGTAATAAAAACGTGGCATTCATGTTACTTCGAAATTCAGGAACGGCAGTACCTTTGAATAAAGGATTGCGATCAATTTCACTGTATAACAAATGAGCCTTTGCTTCATTTACTTTTTCAATAGCTGCAATACCGCCTAAGTTTTTTAACCATTGCAAGGTAAGTAACGAAGTGTAAATGGCAAAAACAGCAGGGGTATTGTACATACTTTCTTTGTCAATATGCTGTTTGTAATCCAACATATTCGGAATAGTTCGTCCCGATTTTCCCAAGATTTCTTCTTTAACGACCACTAAAGTGGTTCCGGCTGGTCCCATGTTTTTTTGAGCTCCGGCGTAAATCAAATCAAATTGTGAAAAATCTAAAGTTCTGGAAAAAATATCCGAACTCATATCACATACCATCGGGATATCCAAAGTTGGAAATTCTTTCATTTGGGTACCAAAAATGGTATTGTTGGAAGTACAATGAAAATAATCGGCATCCGAAGGAACGTTGTATCCTTTGGGAATATGATTGTAATTGTCCGATTTAGACGAAGCTACAACTACCGTTTCACCAAAATGTTTCGCTTCTTTTAGAGCCGAGTTAGCCCACGTGCCCGTATCAAGATAAGCAGCTTTTCCGTTTACTTTCAT
>NZ_DAIOUN010000034.1:0-125 GCF_036759525.1 Flavobacterium sp.
ATCGGTGTTATTCAACGAATATCCTGCTGGTGGGGTAGTCGCATTTACAGCACAAATAGAAACAGGGTCACCGGCACCATAGGTATCACCATCCAAATCGGCATAGAAAGCAAAAGTGGCATGTT
>NZ_DAIOUN010000034.1:225-5234 GCF_036759525.1 Flavobacterium sp.
TAAAGCAACTGGAGCTCCGGCACCATAGGTATCACCATCCAAATCGGCATAGAAAGCAAAAGTGGCATGTTTAGTAGCATCGGTATCATCACAATCCGTAGCATTTACCGAATATCCGGCTGGAGGTGTGCTGGCATTCACAGCACATAAAGCAACTGGAGCTCCGGCACCATAGGTATCACCATCCAAATCGGCATAGAAATCAAAAGTGGCGTGTTTAGTAGCATCGGTATCATCACAATCATTTCCTCCTATCACGGTGAGTACATAGGATACACCCGGAGAATCGCAACTCAATACAGGTGTTCCGGTAGAATAACCATCTAAGTCGGCATCCAAATACCACAACACAGGGGTAACAACCTCTTGGGTTAGGACAGAACTTGTGGCTGTTGAAGGACTCACAAATCCTCCTGTAATAGAAATGGATACCTGAACTACTTGACCGTTTGTCAAGGCAGATGTAGTATAAGTCGCGGATGTACCGGTTTGAACCGGATTACCATCAACGGTAAAAATATAAGTCACAGTCCCTCCACCTGTTGAGGAAGCCGTAGCAGTAAACGTAACCGAAGTTCCGGCACAGTAAGGTGCAACTCCGGCACTGCTTTCCAAACTAACTGCAGGGGTCTCATTAACGGTTAAAAGTCCCGTTGTTGCATTAAAGGTTGCCGTTTTACCAACGCCCAATCCCGAAGTGGTTAAAGCAGAACCACTAGATAAAGCTCCGGGAACAATCACATAGGTTCCTACCGCTGGTGGAGAACTAAATTGAACTTGCAAACCACTAGATGACAGTGTCGCAGTGTAACCTGATTTTTCTATAACCAATTGACCGGCACTCACAGAAGTAGGTCCGGTATATGTTTGCGTACCGGACAAAACCAAAGTACCGCTTCCGGCTTTAGTCAAACCCCCATTAGAAACGGCTCCCGAAAAAGTAGTAGTTCCATTTACAACCGTGATAGTCCGGGTCCCTTCATTTAAATTTACTCCTCCGGTAAGAGTCAAATCACCGGTTCCTCCGGAAGATTGACCAAAGGTAACAGAACCCCCAATCAAAAATCCGTTAGAAAAAGTTCGGGCTGTTGCACTGGTGGAAGACAGAACTCCGCCATAAAATTCAAAAACTCCGGAACCAAAAGCGGTATTAGAACCCGCTCTCAATATCCCCTCATCCATTACAACTCCTAAAGTAAAACTATTTGATCCTGACAAATTTGCCGTACCGGCTCCAATTTTTTGAACCAATAAAGCATTAGAACTGTTAACTTGGGTAATGGTACCGGATAAGGTTAAGGTACGAGAATTAGCCACGTCCAATCGTAAGGAACGGGTAACATTATTTACATTGGCTGTAGAAAATGTACCTCCAAAATTCAAATCCCCTGCAGAAGCAATGATTTCCAATCTTCGATCAAAACGAGTAGCCCCGGAGGTGTTCCCTACCGAAAAATTTTGATCAAAAACATGAAGAGCCGTTGAGTTGTTACGAATCAAAGGAACTTGCCCCGAAAAATCATAAAAAGTAACGGTACCGGTTCCGGTTGTAGTACGGGTAGAATTAGCAGACGAAGCAACAAAAATTCGCCAGGTATCAAAACTACCATTACATGTTGCAGTTAAATAGGCATTGTTATCAAAATTAAGCTGACCAAAACCTGCGGCAGATGGGGAACCAATCCACCATCGATTGGAAGCATTCCAATTCCCATCCAAGCCGGAATCGCCTCGCCAAAAAAATTGAGTTTGGCTGTATCCAACAACGGACAAAAGCAAAACAAAAAGAAGTAATGTTTTTTTCATAATCAAATAAATTAAATTAACATGGGCACACCTAATAAAAAATAAATAAAAAATTTAAAATCAATAATCTTTCAATATCCGTTTGGTCACTTGATAAGAGAACCTGGATAATTCAATCAAATAAACTCCGGATGTATAAGCCTTCATATCCAAATCAAATTCTGAATGCGATGGAGTTAAAACTTGTTCTACTAATTTCTTCCCCTGCAAATCATACAACCTAAGGTGTGTATATAGCCCGGGGTATTGGAAACGTATTTTTACCGTATCCCTAACAGGATTAGGATATATATAAAATCCATCCGAAAGCGAATCCGTAACCATATCGGTCTCATTCAATGTGGGGGTAAAATTCCCAATCATCCGAAAATCAAAATACAAATCACTACTAGTCCCACTGTGTTGATGAACTTCTACTGCCACAACATTTTCTCCTTCTTGAAAAAGAGATAAATCAGGTAAACAAAACTTCACATACGATGGAGTTTGACCAACTACCGTGGTGGCAGGGGTTAAATAATCTATCGATGTGGTAGGAAGATGAGCTCGTCCAATTTCAACACCATTAAGGTAAACTACAGCTCCATCATCCAACCACAATTCGGCCCACGCAGCACGAAGCTCAGACAATTGAGATAGTGTAAAAGCCTTTCTAAAGTAGGAAGTTATATACTTTGAATTGGGATTGGGTCCAAATGAAATAGGGGTAGAAACACCTGTCATGCCATAACCTAAAGGAGAAGTACCGGAAACCCAAGATGAATCATTAAATTGGGGTTGCACCCAAATCGTACCCTGATTGGAACCGTTGTCCAAATACTTCCATGACGTTTGTGAAGGTATTAAAACCCGATTTTCCTCTGTTGGAGTTAAAGTACGGGTAAAAGAATAGGAACCCAAAGTAGTTTCTACTCCCGTATCCGGGTGCACGCGGTACAAGGTAAAAGTAATACCAATCTCAGACGTTCCGGTATCAGTAACATCAACTTTAGCATATTGACCGTGGTAATTAATTCCAGTCATCGGAACAATATTAGTCACAACTCCTTTAATAGAAACTGTATTGTAAAGTCCTGCCGCATGTAAAAGGGGATAATTTGGATTTTGAGAACATTCAAAACGGGGACAACGGTGATCTGAAAAAACACCCGAACAGTCCGTATTGGCACCATCATCAATCCCCGAGGCATGAGCATCACCCGAAATCACAAACAAATTGGCAATTTGATTTTCATTTAAAAATTGGAATAAAGCACTGCGTTGGTTTCGATAGGCAGCTGTACCCCCCCAAGAATCGGAAGTATCAGAAGTTATACCAAAACTGGAAACCCAACATATTATTTCTCCTGCAGCTTTGGCGGCCAAACAAGAATCTTTAAACCATTGCTCTTGTTGTGGACTCATAATGTAGGTTGGAGTCATTTCTGAACGCAAATCGGTAAGCAAAAAACGTACCCTTCCTATTACAAACGATTGATAAATCGAAGAATTCGCTTGTGAAATACCCGTCCCAAAAGGATAATGTGGTACATACTCCCGATATGCCTGTTTTGCACTCGAAGCACCAATAGAGGCCGCATTAGAATTATCACCGGAAAAGTCGTGATCATCCCAAACATAAGCTATAGGAACATTTCGAAACAAATCACGTGTGGGTGTAATACTCAAAATCCGCTCTTCATAAGGTAATCTATGAGTAAGCACTTGACTACTGTTTGGATCTGCATAATGCAAATCGCCATGTGCCAACATAAACAAGGGGCTCTTTTCTAATATGCGTTGAAAAACGGGACCGGTTGAATTGGTATTACAGGCTCCTGCGGTAAATGAAAACGAATGAGGACCCGATGCTGGGGTGCGAAACCTCCCAATAGCCTCAGGTCGGGCATCCAATACTCCGGAGGAAGAAATACCATAATAATAAGAAGTTTGAGGTTGCAATCCAGATACATTAAAAGAACCCATAAAATGGGTTGAAGCATCTACCGAAACAAATTCGCTAACTAATGGCATACTCAAATCAGGTGAGGTACTCACTAGCAATTGAGCAGATGAAGTAGGCAATGCCAACTTAGCTTTTACTTGTATAGAAAAAGGGGTCAATGCTCCACTCCATTGATGAATCACAAAATTAGGTATAGGAGCAGTATAAAGACCTTTCGTTATTTTGAAGTGATTGAAATACATATTTCGCATGCCTTCACTACCGCTTTGTGCCCCAATAAAAAATTGAATGCCATCAATTGGTAAAGCCGTTGTAAATACAGCTGTATAGGCACCTCCGTTTGAATTGCGACGGGTCATTTGAAACAAATACTGCGTGGCATTCATTCGGAATAAACGAACGTGCATAGGCAATACACCATAACTGTCACTGGCTCTTCCTTGGGTAGATTGTATTGAAGCTGAACCAAAATTCGTAATACTAAAAATGGAAGTACTACCACTACGAAGCACAAAACCTTTTGAACCGGTGTTTGCATCCCAATTAAGTACCCAATAAAACGAAAATTCATCTCCTATATCTAAAGATTCTGAAAAAGGACGATAAGCAGTAGAGTAATTGGTACTACTAGTAGCCCACATACCAAAAGCTGTTGTTCCAATCCCGGCTGTACCCATGCCATCATTCGCAGGATTACCAATAAACCTACCGGTATTACTTTGAGATTGAGTTACCCAAGGACCAAATCCACTCCCCTCGTTTGAACTATTGGGCCAATTTCCGGAATAATTTGAAGCTTGATCCGTAAAAACCTGAGAAAAAACACCATTAGAAAAAAGCAAAAGCCAAACCATCTGGTAAAGCCAAGCGGAATTAGAAAAGGTAAGTTTTGCCATAAAACGTATAATTAATAATCTTCAACCCGCTTTCGATGCTACTCCAACTTCAAAGCGATGCATTTAGTAGAAATAAAAAAAATAAAAACAACACTCAATCAACTGAAAAAAGGGTCTTTATTTTTTTTCACTTCAGATAGACTGGGGAACAATCATTCTAAACTACTGAATAAAATCATAATTTTTAAGGGCAATTAATCAAATTTACAAAATTAATACATGCAAAAAATACCAATCCTGCAACGAAAACGTTTTCGTGTTGATAAAATAAAAAGAAGCCAATCATAGAACCTAAACTAAGAGAAATTTCCAACCCCACACCCCTACTCCCAACCCACAACAGACAACAAAAAAAAGACCTC
>NZ_DAIOUN010000035.1:0-4373 GCF_036759525.1 Flavobacterium sp.
AAATTAAAGTATGATATTACATAAAAAAATACCTGATGACAGGTATTTATAATCAAAAAAGATAGGATTTTTTAGTAATTATTTAGCAGTTGATTTTACTAACTTAAACTCTTCTAATACACTCCACTTTTCATCTTGAATTTGCTCTATTAAACTTATCGAATCAAAACTTACTTTTGATGGAAACTGATACTTCTGAAGTAAATCATATATTTCATCTGTACAAGTAGCATTTCTGGGATGTATTATCGTAATATGAGGCTCATGAACTCTGGGTTGCTTTATTACTCCTTTCAGAATCTTTAATCTAAGTTTATGAAACTTACTCGCATTCCCGATTATGGGAATTAATAATCCTTTACCTTCTGTAAAATGAACGGGTCTTCCTAAATTTAAAATGAAGGGTTTCAATTTTAAATATCTTAAGTTTGCTTTGATTTTTTTTAAAGATTCTATTTCATCCTCTCTACATAATGTAATGTGAGCTTTGATTAGTTCGAACTGAACCTGATTAAATTTCTTTCTGAATTTTTCTATTTCAAAACTATCACTCTCGTCTAAAAATAGTGTCAGTTGAAGTCGCTTGTTAGAAGAAATCATATTCTCGTCTTCATTAAGTAAAAGCACAATAATAGTTGGTTAATTAAATTATTAAATTTTGATACCTATTAATGAATCAACTTACTAGTTTTGTCTAAATGTAAACAGTTCATAATTTATTATTAAATCTTCAGACATAGATTTAATTTAGTTCTTTACAAACTTTACAAAAGATATTTTATCATTTGCAAAAGTAGCTTTGAGTATATAAACACCATTACTAAGACTTGAAACATTAATTGTATTGGTTGCAACTTGATAGGATATAATTTTTTTTCCAAGAGTACAGTAAATAGAAATTTCAGCTATAGGTTCAGATTCTAATGCATGTAGATGTAAAAGATTTTGTGTGGGATTTGGATGCAAAACTATTTCAATATCTTTAGGGTTTACATCTGGGTTATGACTTTCCAAACTGCAAGGTTCACCACCAATCGGTATCCAAGTATCAACAACTACGGTGGGAGAACGCTCTGCACAACCATTAATTGTGGAAATAACACTGTAAGAACCCGGACTTACTACTAATGTTTGGTTAGTGGCTCCCGGAATTAGGTTTCCCAAATCATCCAACCATTGATAGGCATCAGCTGTTTGAGTATAAAGTTCTACCGTTTGATCAGGACAAATAATTACATCATTAGGTAAAATAGTATTGGTGTGCGAACAAAAATTTACTGTCCTTTCAAAAACAGATATAAGATTATTTTGCCCTAAAAAACATTTAGTGGCGGTTAGCTTAATGGTATAACTGCCATCGTTTAAATAAACATGACTAGGTAGTGCTGTGGTTGAAGTAACTCCATCACCAAAATCCCACAACAATGTATCATAATATTTTGATGTATTGGTTGTAACATTAATTTCATTATTTTCGCTTCCTATCTGGAAGTTAAAATGTGAAAAGGGTACATATTTTCCAATGTACCAATTTAACATTTCATCAAAAATTATAGTTTTAGTAGCATTTCTGATAAGTATGGCTGTATTTTCATCAAGACCATAATTCGTTGTGATAAATGTGGGATCTTTTCTGAATAGTGAGGTATAGAAACAACATGCAGCAAGATAAGAACCGGCTAACGAAGGATGGCTGCCATCAGACTGGTATAAATTTATGTTGGGATAATTCTCTTTGATGTATTTCCACACCACTCCAACGGGCGTTACTTCAGAATCAAAAGTATTGGCAACTTCCATGTATCTATCTTCAATCAGATTGTTCATTCCCAAATAGCTACAAACAAAAGGGTTTGAAGGGCAATTTTGAATATCACCATTTTCATGTCCCCAAGTCATAAATGCATTTACCTGAGCACAAGGCTGTTGGTTACTAATAAAATTTTCTAGACTCATAAAGCCATTAAAAAAAGTTGAGGGTACCGGAAATGCAGGCGTTTGACTTTGCTCCTGTAAAACAATATAATCCCATGAATTTGAGACAATTTTATTAAGCGAAGTAGGATTATTGTAATGGTTTTGAAGGGTATATCCACCTAGTAGATGGCTATCATACAATAAAACATCACCTGTACTTGCAGCTAAATCAGAAATAATTTGAGGTAAATTATTAGTATAGATATAACTATTACCCAAAAATAATACTTTTCGAGTTTGACTTTGTCCAATTGATTCTATTTCTAGAAATAAAATAAGTAATAAACAGATGTTTTTAAAGTTTGCCTTAATAAATGTATTCATGTTTAGTGGGATTAATTAATTCACTCATTATTTTTTGAAGCTATGTTATAAGCTGTATTAAAACAAAAACGGTCAATCTATCATAACCTCAAATAGAAAAACTGAATTTTAATTTAGCCACTCCTACGAATTAAGAAAATGAATCTTTGAGGCTATTTTAATCTAACCAACTTTCTTTCATTTTATAATTTTTTCTAAAGAATTAACTTTAAGAATTAATTGTCAGGAAGATGTGCTATTAATTCAACCTCTAATTTAGCGTCAGACATATACAATCTTGAAACTTGCACCCAAGTTGCTGATGGAAAATCATTTTTATAAAATAATTTTCTTGAATAGTTGTATTTCTTCATTGCTTCAATATCGGTTGTATATTAATTTTCCTTTACAACATTATGGAAAGTAGCTCCAAAACTTTTCAATGAACTCTCTAAGGCTCTGTAAACATTCGTAATTCCCTCTGGCGTTACTTCTGTAGCAACAGCTCCTGAGATGTAGAGTATATTATCCACTTTTATCACCTGTACATAACCAGCTGTTGTATCTTGTTTTAGATGGTTATTCCAATGCCACTTCTCTTTTTCAATTTGATTTTTTTGGGCCATTAAAGAAATAGAGTGGAGAAGTATCAAAACTAGCACTGTAATGTTTTTAATATTTTTCATATAATTAAGCATTTCTTAGAATCATTTTTATTTTATCCAACCAACATTTCTTTTCCATTCCTCAATTTCCTGCTTTCTTTTTTCAAGGTCAGTTGGGGGCAATTGATTTTCATTTTCCGCCTGTTTTCTTATTATAACTGTTTGCTCCTCTAGTGTATTAAGTCCTATTGATTTCCTTCTTTCATTTACTTTTTTTAAGTCATCAAAATGATTTGGACTTAATAATCCATTATCGTCCCAATCAAATTGAGTTCCGTAGTATTGCGGTTTACATTCAAAAACTGCTATTCGATCAGTTAAATATGCTAAACTTTTCGGGTCTTCTTTACCTTCTCTGACGGCGATTTTTAATAGTTCTGCACTCTTTTTCATAAACTCTGGTTGTCCGATGGAATGTTGTATAATCAACCAAGTAGCTTCATTGGCTTCTTTACCAACTTTTTCTCTGGTAGGATAACCTATCTTATCTATAATATCGCATAGTATTTTCGCATTTCTATTGTGCATCTCTTTCATTTCATTGTTATAACCGCTACTGAGTTGTCCGCTTTTAATTAACTTATCTCTTAATGCTAAGTCTGCATTTTTCAATTCAATTATTTTTTCTGAGATATTTTTATTGTCCATTTTTTTATTTTTTATATAGAACAGTAATCCAAAAATAGCCACAAACGTGACTATTTCGTCCTAATTATTATTTAAAATAAACGATACGGGATAATTGAAAAAAAATCGTTAAACAAATGATGTAGAAGTATAATGAAGCTAACCAATCCCACAGTTATTACCCATTGTAAGAGAGATACTTTTTGAATTTCGCTTTTGCTTTTTAAATCACATATTTCACCAGGACAGAGTTGGGCTTTTTCTTTTTTAATAAAGTTATAAATTTTACACCCCAAACAAATTCCAAATGAAGATTCAAAAAACATAAGAATCAAACAAATCAAACAAGCAATCCCGGTGATTGGACTATAGGTATTTAGAACTACCAACAATAAGAACATGATGACAGATATGCTAAAACCAATATACCAAGCAAACTTTTTTTGTGCAGCACCAACATATTCAGGGTTTTGCTTAGATACTATGATTCGACCAATAATTAAGAAAGGGGCAAATTTGGGATTTATAAACAATCTGATGGAGAATTCTAAAACAAATAGGCAAAGAATATATTTAACTGGAATAAAATTACCTTTAAATAATATCAAAATCAAAGCTAAAAAAGCACTGATAAACATAATTCCTGCAGCAGCTCTGATTTCTCGATTATTTAAAACAGGTATATCAAAATCGTTTACAACTTCACCGAATTGAAAGTTAATAATATTTTTTTTTAACATTCTTTCACAATTATATATTCATTTTTAATTATTGGATTAGAAAAAAATAATTATAATAGTA
>NZ_DAIOUN010000036.1:0-3108 GCF_036759525.1 Flavobacterium sp.
ATTTAGAAGAAAACAACCTTGAACTGGGCGAAGTTTTAGCCGATGCCGGTTACAGTAGTGGCGAATCCTTAAAATACCTAAATGATAATCATATCAATGCTTGGATGCCTAACTTCGGACAATACGTTCCTGAGCGAGAAGGCTTTGTGCTTCACAAAGAGGAGAATTATTACCAATGCACCAAAGAAGGCGGCAACCAAGCCAAACTACTTTTCAAAGGCGAGAAAACAGACCCAAGAGGCTACACCAAACGCACCTATCGCAGTAGTGAAAGTGATTGTAAAAAATGTCCCCTTCGAGAGCAATGCTGTGGAAAGAAAACCAACTTTAAAAAAATAGACGACAGCATCCACAAAGAGCTGTATGATAAGATGCACCAAAAGCTCACTCAAAACCCCGAGTATGCCAAACGAATGGTCAAGGTGCGAAGTAAAACCGTTGAACCTGTTCTAGGAACCCTGATTAACTTTCTGAACATGAAACGGGTCAATACACGAGGAATACAACAAGCCAACAAACATGTTTTGATGGCCGCTATGACCTATAACTTAAAGAAATACCTCAATTTCATTGCCAAAAAACCAAAAAGCCTAGCCCAAGTGATATCCATCAATCAAGGGAAGGTAAATACTTCTTTAAAAGTCACTTTTTTGAAGTTAAAACGAACGTTTTTTTGCCTTCTTTTTTTAAACAACAACATCTTTAATCCAAAAATAAACCTCGCTTAGAAAGCACTAAACAAGGTTGTTTTTTATGATTTTTTTGAAAATTTAGTTGTTGGAGGGAGTTGTGCAACGGTTACGGCTGTTGTGTGTAGTGTTTTATTCTATATAAGCAATTCGATCTCCAATCTTATATCTCAATGTTTTCATTTTTGAGTTATCCGCAACTTGTATTACGCCATCAATTGAGAATTCATTTAAGCCCGTAACAAATATTTCATTCGTTTCTTTATTATAAACAATCTTTTCAGCGTTTTCTAATTGAATTATTTCGTTTTTGAATTCTACATTTCCAATATATTCAAAAATGTTTTTTTCAGTATCAAATTTAACAAGTTTGCATTTTAATTCAGTTTTGTCATCATTTGATTTTACAGTTTCTTGTGAATAAATATTTATTCCAAAAACAAGAGCGATTACAACAAAAAGATTTTTCATAATATTTAGTTTTAGATTTTAACTCATTAATTTTTCAAAATTTGTAGGTTTTTGTTTTTATATCTTGGATAATAAAAGTACTACATTTTTTTTTAAACTAAACAATTTTATATAAGTAATTATTTCATTCCGTGTTTTTTGCATATCGTTCGGTCAACATTACGCACAACGTCAGACTGTGAAAAAACTTCACAATCCTTTAAACAAATATAGTAAAATACTTGTAAGAAAAACAGAAAAGGTTTATATTTAAGATGCAACATATCCAAGGAATTTCCCGTAACAAGTTACAAGTATCGAGTATAGAAGATACTCTTTTAAATAAGTGTATCTTTCAATCAAGGGAAGGTAAACAATTCTTTAAAAGTCACTTTTTTGAAGTTAAAACAAACGTTTATACACCATCTTTTTTTTGAACAACAATGTCTTTAATCCAAAAACAAACCTCGCTTAGAAAGTACTAAACGAGGTCGTTTCTTATAATTATTTTGAAAATTTAGTTTTTGGAAGGGGTTGTGCAACGGTTACCCGTGTTGTGTGCCGTTTTCATTCATTCAGCAAGTCAAATGAGTTAATAATTAATCGCTTAGTACCAGTATCTTTAATACAATTTATCAAATTCATAAATACTTCTGTTGATGCTGTCCCAAAATCAACAGTGAATTTTACCGTTTGTTGTTCGGTTGTCGGGAACGATACGTTGTGAATTGCACCAGCAAAGCCATCAATGTCAGTTTGAAATTTATCTTCTTCGTCTATCCAAATCTTCGTCCAAGTTCTTAGCCAATCTATGTCGTCATCTTTTTTGTCAATGATAAATTCACAACCATGCCAAAAGAATGGGTTTAATTCAACTTGCAATTGTCCGTATGTGAAACTAATTGGTGAATGATTTGAATAAGTGTCGGGAGATAATTCTTCAATTTTAAATTCACCATCTACCTTTACTAAATAGTCAAGCCTAGTAAGTTTGAACAATAAAGTTTCCTCTTCACCATTTAAAGCCATTAAAATTTCTCTTGCTCCATCTGTTCTGTCCGCGTAGAATGCCTTGAGTTGTTTTATATAGGACTGTCGCTGGTGATTTATTATTTCTTCAAATTCCATTTTTTATTTTTTTTACACTGTCATCCTTAAATGGCACACAACGTATTGCTGCTTTGCCTAGTGCTGGGTTTGGAGCCCGTCACTGTCAGTTAAGCTATAAAGTTAATTAATGTAAGACGTTTAAAGTTTGTAAACTAGCCAGCATTAGGCAAAACAGTTGTTATACACCGTTTTTCTATTCTTCATTTGTCTTTACAAATCGATTTTTTATTATTTTCCATTCATTCGTCAGACTGTCGAAAGCAAATCTTATGTCAGGTTGGTATCCATTAGTCCCACCACAACCCACAGTAATTTCAGCTTTTCTAAAACGCATTCCTTTGTAAAAATGAAGTTTTCTTTTTCCTGTAAATCCTATATAACCAAAATTAATGTCAACCGTGTCTTTGGATATTATGTTGTGAACAACTCTTAAAACATTAATTGTCCGTTTCTCTTTTATTGATAAGTCAATTAACTCGTCTGTCGTAAGGAATTTATATCTGTCAGGAACGTTTAAGTTTTTAATTCTACTTCCGTATTCGTTCATTTCAACGTAATGCCATCCACTCTGTAAAAGTAAATCTAACCTGTGGTTTAAAGCTTTTACATATAAACTGTCCAATAATTCAGGTTCAATTTTATTTATGAGACTTCCGTCTTCGTCAAGTTTGTTTTCTTGTCCGAAAGTCAAAAGTCCAATTAGTGTCAATATGATTGTTAGTGTCGTTCTCAAAATGGTGTATAACTCATTTATTTCTATGATTTTATCACCCTCACCAACCCATTTTCAGGCAGATAAAACTAATAAACCTAATTTTTTATTTTCTTTAATCGCAATTCCTCTCACACCAAGAACCCA
>NZ_DAIOUN010000037.1:0-2949 GCF_036759525.1 Flavobacterium sp.
TATCAACCGTTAAAGAATAAGCCTGAGCATGTGTGGTTATTTCAGGTTGAAAGGGGGAAGTGCCAATAGAAACTACCGTTTCAGCAGTTGGTACTACTCCTTCAGACCAATTGGAACCATCATTCCAATTAGATGAAGTTAATCCCAACCAACTTTGAGGTTTTATTACGTTTATTTTATAATCTTCAGTTTCACTGTAATTTTGATTGCCGCAAGCTGTTGGATTGGTGTTGTAAGTAGTACGAATACGCATAACAGTTTCTCCGGCTAAAGCTTGAGTTGGAATAGGTATAGCTAACGGACTCAATGAAGTAAGTCCATTGGTTTGATTTGTGGCAGTGCCCAAATCAATACGTTCGGTATCTTCAAAAATACTATTCTGATTCCAATCTATCCATACACTGGTTGACACTGTATAATTTCCACCTGTATTTACACGCACACTCAAAGGATAGCTAGAGCCACTCTCAACAGTAGTAACAGCTCCACTAAGATAAGACGTATAAGCAGGTGTGCCGTTTGAGGTTTGATTTAAGGTATGAAATACAACTCTGGTAATTCCGGTAGCATTATCGATTGGAGAACCCACAGAACAATAACAGTTAAATCGATTTTCCAATAATACGGTCACTGGAGCGGAAAAAGCCTCTAAAGATTGACATGCAATGCGACATCTAAATTGTAAGGGTTGTGTAATAACTGAATTAAAACTAGCCGATGTAGCACCGGTTATATTTTGCCAATTTGAAGTTCCTATTGCAGCACTTTGCCATTGATAAGAAACTCCGGCTTCAGAAAAGGATGTATTTAAAGTTAAATTCACCAAGTTAGAAGAACAAACAACCGAATTACTTGAAAGGGTATTCACTCCCGAAACACTATCCGGACAAAGTTTAGATTTAAATTCTATTTGTTGCGTTACAAATCTTCGGGTTCCACCTGATGTGGTGGTTCGGGTACCGGTATTTCCGGCTACTGTAGTTTCAAAGGTTCCCATGAATTGTGACCAAGTTGCATTGGAACCATTAAGGTATTGAAATCTATTCGTCATATCAGTACCGGATTGCGTTTGAGCACTGGTACTATTAACGGTATGTAAACTCACTACCAAACTTCCTGTACTACTCGTTACGGCAGGTGAAGTATGCGTAGTAGAATTCCCTGTAGAAGTATTAGTATTTCCTAGGGGATTATTTGGATCTACACCTCTAATCACCGTTATAGATGCGGTATATAGCCCTGAACTTGTGCTACTATTGCGAACAAAAGAATACGTACTGGGTTCACTGGTACCAGCAATTCTATAAAAGGTAGTGAGTCCTATTCTATCTGTATTGTCTGTGTTGCGAATGAGTATCCAACCACTAGGTGTATTGTAAGTGGTTTGACTTCCTTTTTCTTTTGTAATAACTACCAAAAGTAAATCACCGGCCAAAACACCGGAGGGTCTGTTGAATTGAGGATTATTAGACGAATTATTTCCATTATTGGAACTAACTTGAGAACTAATCCATTGAGGTTGTGCAGTTACACTAAAAGTAATAAGAGAAAGAAGTAATATACTTCTAAAATAGAATTGTGAAAGTAGGTTTAATTTTTTCATGATACGGTTAATTTTAGTTTGGGTTACTGAAATCATTTTGGGAATAATTTCAAGACAAACCTACAACCAGTACACAAATGGAAAACAAAAAAATTGTTGAAGACAATAAAAAAATCGATTACTTGAAAATCTATACTTGAAAAGCAATATGACCTTCGATAAACGGATTTCTTTTTACGATAAATAACAAAAGCCGGGCATTTAACCCGGCTTTAACCACAAATTATCAAATTAATACTTAACTAATTTAACAATTTTTTGAGCAGAACCTATTGTAATTTCTACCAAATAAACACCACAAGGATAGGTTTCTCCAAATTCAAAACTAGAATTTGCTGCTTTACTATTTCTTTCCTCTATTAATTGTCCGGAAAGATTGTATATGTTGAAGCGAATTTCGGTTGAAAAGGGATTATGAATCATAAATTGATTTCTGGAAGGATTAGGATAAATTACAATTGTATTAAGCAATTCGTCTGAAAATGAATCCGTCTTGGGTTGTACATTATCTCTTCTTATTGATTGAGTACAATCTACATATCCTGTATTTCCGTTATGAAAACTTAAATTCACTGCCTCACAGGCATCTGAAAGCTGACTGTAAATAGTAGAATTCAAAGCTGTTGAAGATCCAATCTTAGCTTGAGCTTCGTTAATCAACCAAGCTATAGTTTTACCATTGTATAGGTTGTTGGTAACAAGGGTTGCATTTTCCATTCCGGGATTAGCAGCTACATTTAACAACAGAGCTACCAACTGACCCGCAAATACATTTTTCACTTTTTTATTGTTGGGATTTAACTGATTTCCTGAAGCCAAACGATCAGGTGTACCCGAATTAGGTAAAAAGTTACGAATTGCACTTACGGAGTTTAAAGTTATTGAACGTCCGGGTTTTCCAATTACCAATCCATTTGGAAAATGATGCTGTAAAAATGCTGTTGTCAAAGGAGAATTAGCATTAGACCATCCACCTTGTGAATAGGTTTGATAGGTACACGGTTGAACCGGAGGTGTAATAGTAAGTTGTAAATGATAGGTTATACATCCTAGAACTATACTGTAATTTCCAGATTGCGTATATTCTATTTGATTCAAACTCCATAAATAGGAACCTACAGCAGTTACAGATTGAACTTCTGATGTTGACTCAACAATAGTAAGTTCTAAAACATTATTTTGACAATTCTCAAACGAGGTATATACCCCCGATTGAGTATAAGTTTGACCTGTAACAGACCATGTGTAGGAATCACATACATTGACAATGGTTTTGGAATCAGCAGGTTGGGTTCCGCTGATATCCCAAGAACAAGTCGTGGTATTAAATTCAGCCGTTTCGTAAC
>NZ_DAIOUN010000038.1:0-2863 GCF_036759525.1 Flavobacterium sp.
CACTTAATCTGATCCGTATGATGGTGGCGGTGGCGGTGGCGGAGGGGGTTTAGGTATTCCGTGTTGTCCACCGGTATCATCGGCAAAAGGCATTAAAACTTGATCGGTGGATTCTTCATCTACAGAACAAGATGCAAAAAAGCCCAAAGCCGAACAAAAAAGGGAAATAAAAAGTATTTTTTTCATGGTTCCTTTACTTTAAAAATTAAACAAAGAGGTGTCTTCGGTGGGTTGAAAACCGAAATTGCTTTTTGAGCAATAGCTCAAATCATTTTAGAGTACTCTGTAATTTTTGGGAAGTGAAGTGTGCCAAAACAGAACCTAATTTTTTATACTTCCCTGATAAAATTTCAGTTCTGTAAGGCTACACTAGTATGAATCTGTTTTGTACATTTGTTCTTATTGCAGGTAAGAACAAAAACAAATTCTGAAGCAAAGGAATGTTGTTTGAGTGTGGGTTTTGATAGGGAATTCCTGAAATTCCCATCTTTCCTAAAGTATCCTGAATTATCCTAAAACTTCCTATTATGACTACACGTCAAGACCGTCTAGAAGCCTACAAAAAGGCAATCCGAGTGAAATATGAGGAGGAAAAAAATGGCGAATTCTCCAGTTTTTTGTTTAATCCTTCCAGGGCAAAACTGAGAGATTTGTGTAACGAAATTTTTAAGGAAAACAACAATCCGGATGATTTGAAGAGTTTCAAATTGTTTTTGGGCTTTGATTACAATTTAAACCATTTGAATAGGTTACGAGAACAAAAAGATAAATTCAGACCCATTGAAACCTTTTTTAAAGGCGAAACCGATTTACAAGACATCGAAGGAATAAATATTGCAGCTATTTTGGTAAATTTTGAACCAAGACCTTTTGCCAAATTTCGACAAACCGATCTACCGGCAAAAGAAATCGAAAACACCAATGAAAATGAATTTTCAACCTCAAATACCCTAAAGAATAAGCCAGATAGCCGTAAAGAAACCCCAAGAAGTAGTTTCTTACCCGGAGTTGGAAAGTCAAAAGGAATGGCCCTTTCGCTACTTTTTGTAACTTTGTTGGGCGGGTTTTCGCTCTCCAAATGGGTATTCAATCAAAAGGATTGTTTGGAATGGAAAGTAGATCGGTATGTGCCCACAGAATGTGTGAATGAGAAAAAGGCTTTGCGAATACAAACCTTGATTCAAAAGAATGAAAAACTAACGGATTTCCGAAAAATACCGGTTGATGAATCCACTGTTTTTTTTGCACCGGATGGGAAGCCCTTAGTATGGTATTGTAAAATAAATACGTATCGAATTGACTATTTCAATTCAAACGGGGTAGGTTTTCATCCCGAAACCGGTAAAGTCCTGCGACCTATAACTCCCTATATCATAGATAAATATGTAAAAGGTAAAAAATGAAAAATGGGTAAAGCTTTACATTGAGGTATTACCCCCGCTTCTTTTTCTCCTCCCTTTCCACCACAAACGTGATGGGTAACGAAAATTTCATCCGTTGGGGCACTCCGTCAACCACCTTGGGTGTCAAACGGGGCAATCGTTCCATAATCTTGACGGCTTCTTGTTCAAAAACAGGATAAGGGCCACGTGTTTTGATATCGGTTACCTTACCTTCTTCATCTATCGTGAAGAAGACGAATACGGTAACCCGGTCACCGTCTTTCAAGCGAAGAGCCTTATAAATACTATCATAATGGGTCTCTTTCAGTGTTTTCGAGATAGACGTATGGATTTGCTCTATAGGGGGTTGTTGGGAGTAAGAATGAAAGGTGAATAGATAAAAAACAGTAATTAAAAAGAAAACTGATTTTGAAAAGGTTTTCATAAATAGTTCATGATTATTATAAATTTTCATCCTTCATAGAATCCCAGAAGTCTGCATCTAATTTTTTAATTTCAATGGTTTGCTCTACTTGCATGCCAAGTCCAAAATCATAAATATATTCAGCTAGTTTTTCACCATCGATAAGTACAATTGTGGTAGAACCATTTAAGCTATTCACATAATCAATGGCTCCTTTGGAATAGTAGGAAGTCGTAATAAATACCCCTTTATTGGATTGTGCAACAGCCAAAGCACCAACAAATTTCTGAATCTCTTCTCTACCAACTGTACTTTCTAATTTGTAACGTTTCGCTTGGATATGAATTCTTCCTAAACCAAGCACATCTTCTTTGATAATACCGTCAATACCACCATCATTGGAAGCTTTGGTTACCAAACCAGAATTTTTAATCTCACCACCATAACCCATTTTTTGCAACAACAAAACAACCAATCGTTCAAACTCTGTTGGGGTTTTACTCAAAATAGTGGCTAATATTTCGGCATATATGGATTTTTTGATATTGGCAAAAGAGGTATATAACTTTTCTTGAGGGGTAAAATCTGAGGCACTGGTTTCTATTTCAAAATCTGTTTTTTCAGTACCCTTTTTTTGGCGGGTAGGTTCTCTTTCAATGAGTTTTTGTTCAATATAAGAATTTACTTTTTCAGGAGCTTTCAATAATTGAATTCCCGATTCATTTATTTTATAAACACCTCTTTTAGGTTTATCTAAAAGACCTGCCATGTTCAAATAGCTTAGTGCCCACGAAACTCTATCATAAAAAATATGCCCGTTACCTGAAGGATACATCTCTTGAATTTCTTCCTCTGTCAAACCAAAATGCTTGGATAAAGGTTCAATAAAATCCTTCAATTTTAATTCTTTATGATCTTGGAGCAAGGCTAAAACTGGTACTCTTAATTCATCATGCTTGGGTATGGCCATTTTATAGTGTGATTAGGTAGTTTTAAAAGTAATAAATCGTAAATTAAATAATCTTTTTTGTATTTTTTATTTTAATTTTAAAAGAAT
>NZ_DAIOUN010000039.1:0-2826 GCF_036759525.1 Flavobacterium sp.
CCCTCCGCCACCATCATTTGGCTCAGATTAAGTGTAGGTCCTACATTTAAGGAAATTTAATATCTTCGGGGAATGAAAAATCAAACTTTTCATTTCCCGATTTTCCTATTTGGGGTGTTAACGGTTCTTTTTTCTTGCCAAGAGAAAAAAGCAGTTTCTGCCCGGGATGATTTTTCCGTTTTTCTCCAAAAAGCGGAGAAGTTCGAACAAGAGTACCAATTTGACAGTGCTTATTTTAATTACAATCAAGCTAAACAAAAGGTGGCACTGGATTCTGAACAAGCGGCTTACGTGGCTTTAAATTCGGCTGCCTTGCAACATTATATAGGCGATTTTTTTGGTTGTGAAGAGACTATTACAGAGGCCCTGAATCACTATAAAGGTACCTTTTACTTGCCGTATTTTTATAATTTGCTTGCGATATGTTACCATAAGCAAAATAATTTAGAGGAGTCTTTATCTTATTATGAAAAGGCTATAGAGCAATCTGTTGATTCATTGGATCGGATTATTTACAAAAACAATATTGGATTAATTTATCAGGAAAAGAAAGCGTATGCCACCGCTGCAAAGTATTTTACACCTCTACTTTCGGAAGCCCTATTGAAGAAAAATAGGCTGGAATATGCTCGCGTTTTAGACAATTTGGGTTATGTCAATTACCTACAAGATAAAGAATCCGGTTTGCCGTTTATGACCGAGGCATTACACATTCGAGATAGCCTTTCCGATTACATCGGTTTGATGGCTTCGCATATGCATCTTTCTGAATATTATCAAAATAAAGATTTAGTATTGGCTAAAGCGTATGCCCAAAAAGCCCAAAACGCCGCCCTTAAATCGCAAAGTCCTGATGATCAATTAGAGTCGTTAAAATGGTTAACCCGTTTTGGGACACCCGAAGAATCGAAACAATACTATCAACGCTATATTGCTCTTAATGATAGCCTTACTAAAGTACGAAGTGGGGCTAAAAATCAATTTGCCAAAATAAAGTACGATTCTAAGAAAGCCATTCAAGAAGTGGTGAAGTACAAAAATCAAAAATCTATTCTTCTGCTTTTGATGGGTTTACTTTTTGTAATTGCCTACCTCGGGTACCGTTTGTATCAAATTAAAAACAAACGTAAACTTCAACAAGCCACTTATCTGACAGAGACCCGAATTTCCAAAAAAATACACGATGAGTTGGCCAATGATGTTTTTAATACGATGACTTTTGCTCAGACTCAAAATTTGGAACTCCCCGAGGCCAAAGATCGATTGTTGGACAGTATGGAGCATATATACAGACGCACGAGAAATATTGCGAAAGAAAACAGCGAAATTCGAACGGATGCCCATTTTGAATCCGATTTTTTTCAAATGATTGACAGTTTTTCAGATGCCCAGTTGAAAGTTATTCGAAAAATTACGGAAGAACTGAATTGGCATAAAATGAGTGCCATCCACAAAATAACTTTGTACCGCGTTATTCAGGAACTCCTGGTCAATACTAAAAAACACAGTCAAGCTACTTTTGTAGTAGTTAGTTTTACAGATAAGAAAAACAGCTTGGAAGTTCAGTATTCTGACAATGGTATTGGATTAAAAACGGCACAAATTCACAAGTCCGGACTTCAAAATGCGGAAACCCGTATTTTGGCTATACAGGGAAGTCTTATTTTTGACACCAATAACCCCAATGGTTTTCGGGTTACCGTATCGATTCCCAAATAAACGCCTATGTTTAAAAAGATTTTAATAGCAGAAGATTTAGATTCCATTAGTTTGTCCGTTCAGCATGTTTTAAGTGAAATGCCTTTATCGTATTGCTCTCACGACAAATATTGCGATGAAGCTTTGTTGAAATTAAAAAGAGCACAACTGGAGCAGGACCCCTATGATTTGTTAATTAGCGATTTGTCTTTCAAGGATGATGGTAAAAATTCCAAATTAAAGTCGGGAGAAGATTTGATAACCGAAGCCAAAATGCTACAACCCGATTTAAAAGTTATCGTTTATTCGGTTGAAGAAAAAGAGTATCGAATCAAGTCGCTCTTTGAAAAGCAACACATTGATGCCTTTGTTTTGAAAGGAAGGGATAGTTTGTATCAGTTAAAGATGGCTATTAAGACGTTATCCGAGACGGATAATACCTATATTTCTCCTGAGATTCAACATGTTTTACAAAACAAAACGGGTACCCAAATAGATGAATTTGATGTGTTGCTTTTGAAACATTTGGCGGTAGGAATATCGCAGGAAGAAATGGAAAAGGTATTTAAACAAAAGGGGATTAAGCCCAATAGTAAGAGTACCATTGAAAAACGAATTGGTAAACTTAAACTGATTTTTAGAGCGAATAATCCGGTTCATTTGGTTGCCATTGCCAAAGACTTAGGCATTATATAATTTTTACTCCCAACGTTACATTTCGTATTACTTGTATTCCCGATTACGGATTCCCGTAAAATCTCATTTTGCCCTTCTTTTATTTTTGCTCAAAACTAAAACTGAGCCTTAAAATGCCAAAATTTAAAATTCTACCGTCACCCAAAGACAAGTGGATTTACAGACTGTACGGTTCTGATGGAACAGTATGGTTAAATGGAACGAAACATGAAATCAAACAAGCCTGTCATGGGGAAATTTTATCGGTACGAATCAATGCCGTTTACCTTGAAAATTTTGAAATCAGAACCTCTCCAAGTCAAGACTACTTCTTTATTCTTCGCTCAATGGGAAATCAAAATGTTATTGGGGTTAGCGAAATGTACAGCCAACGCGATACTTGCGAAAAAATCATAGATCAAATCAGAAAATCTATTGAGTTTGCGGAAATTA
>NZ_DAIOUN010000040.1:0-2013 GCF_036759525.1 Flavobacterium sp.
ATAGTATTCCGTTTGGACAAACACAAAAACCACAGCTTTGGGATTATGCGGATGGTGTGGATACGTTAGAATTTTTACTTAGCTTTTAATTTTTTTCTTAAATTTGTGGAAACTCATTTACAATGAAAAAAGTTTCCCTCTACTTCTTATTGCTTTTTGGAATGCTCATTTCAAATGCTCAAACGAATTTAAGTGGTTTTTATCCTACTGCAAATGTTTCCGGTTTGCGATTTGGTACGTCAACGGCAATACATGAAAATACAATAGTGGTTTCTAGTGCATCCAATACGCTTCCTCCTGTTTCGACCGGATATGTTTATGTCTTTCAAAACAACAATGGTACTTTAAGTCAAGAAACTTTTTTTTATCCTTCAGATGCTCTTGTAGATGATGCATTTGGAAAATCACTCGCAGTATCTGATGAATTTATTGCTGTTGGGTCACCTTTTCACGATCAAAATGTTGGTAATTCCGGTTCGGTTTATTTGTATCGAAAAGTAAATAATCAATGGACATTTTTTCAAAAGATAACTGCATCTGACGCTTCATTTAATAAACAGTTTGGTTCTTTTATTACACTTCAAGGCAATTCATTATTTGTAGTAGCTCCGAACGACCAAAACAATGATGGAATTGGAGCGGTTTATGTGTATCAATTCAATGAAACAGAATGGGTATTGAGTCAAAAATTAACTGTTCCTAATAACACAAGTCCTCTTGGAAAAATTGTGGTGCAAGGAAATCAATTAGTGGTTTCAAATGTTTTAAGTACATTTAATAGTAATCCTACCCAGTTTTATACATTCAACTATACTTCCAATTGGATTTACAGTGATTCAAGTGAAGAATTTGGTAATCTAGAACAAAATATTGTCGATTTTTCTTTAGATCAAAATCGATTATTTATAAGTAGTAATATTTTAATCAACGGAACGAATAGTGAGAATAAAGTTCTAATTTACAGTAGATTGAATAACAATTGGCTTTTTGATTCTGATATTCCAACGAATTATAATGATTTCATAAACGGAAATATTATTGCCTCCGGAGATAATTTAGTAGTTTGTTTTAAGGATTATCATTTTCAAATAGAGAGAAAATTTCCGGTTTATTATTTTAAAAAAATCGAAAGTGTATGGCAATTGCAAACCTATTTTCTTGGGGAAGGTCAAATGAATATGGATGATCGTTTAGGGAATAGCATTTCTATGTATGAATCGAATGTAGTTATTGGTGCTTATACTGAAGGTGGATTAAACACTGGAAAAGCCTATTTTTTAAATTTAGAAAACTTAAGTACACCCTCATTTAGTAGAGAAAATACGATAATTTATCCCAATCCAACTTCTTCAATTATCACTGTAAAAAATAATGGTTCATCAGAAATGAAATCATTTGAAATATATTCTGTTACCGGCAAAAAAATTAAACATGATTCTTTGACAAACAATAGTATTTCAATGGAAAATCTGCCAAGTGGAATCTACTTTTTAAAATTGTTTTTCGACAATGATAGAATTGAAAATCATAAGATTATGAAACAATAACAGTTTTCTTTTTAACTAAATCGTTTTCGTTAATAAACGGCTTATTTTTACCTATACTTATTTTACATGTTTTTTAATCAGAAATGTTGAAATTTGTACCCATAACAAAACAACTCCACAACACGAAAGTGTTTCTGAACAAAACAATACATGAAAAAACACAATTACAGTGCCGGTCCGTGCATTTTGCCTCAAGAAGTATTTGAAAAATCGGCTCAAGCCGTTTTAAATTTCAACCAATCCGGTTTATCCATTTTAGAAATATCACACCGTAGCAAAGATTTTGTTGCCGTGATGGAAGAAGCCAGAGCATTAGCGTTGGAACTTTTAGGTTTACAAGGAAAAGGTTATCAGGCTTTGTTTTTGCATGGCGGAGCCAGTTTAGAATTTTTAATGATTCCTTACAACTTAATGAAAGTAAACGGAAAAGCTGCTTATCTTGATACGGGCACGTGGGCTAACTCGG
>NZ_DAIOUN010000041.1:0-1678 GCF_036759525.1 Flavobacterium sp.
AGTACTTTCTAAGCGAGGTTTGTTTTTGGATTAAAGACATTGTTGTTCAAAAAAAGATGGTGTATAAACGTTTGTTTTAGCTTCAAAAAAGTGGTTTTCAAAAAAGTGTTTACCTTCCCTTGATTGATGGATATCACTTGGGCTTGGCTTTTTGGTTTTCTGACCATAAACTTGAGGTATTTCTTCAGGTTGTACGTCATAGCGGCCATCAATACATGTTTGTTGGCTTGTTGTATTCCTCGGGTATTGACTCGTTTCATGTTGAGAAAGTTGATGAGCGTTCCCAAAACAGGTTCTACTGTCTTACTCCTCACCTTGACCATTCGTTTAGCATACTCTGGGTTTTGAGTGAGCTTTTGGTGCATCTTGTCATAGAGTTCTTTGTGGATGCTGTCGTCTATCTTCTTGAAATTGGTTTTCATTCCACAACATTGCTCTCGAAGAGGACACTTCTTACAATCACTTTCACTACTGCGGTAGGTGCGTTTGGTATAACCTTTTGGGTCTGTTTTCTCACCTTTGAAAAGCAGTTTGGCTTGATTACCGCCTTCTTTGGTGCATTGGTAATAATTCTCCTCTTTGTGGAGCACAAAGCCTTCTCGCTCAGGAACGTATTGTCCGAAGTTAGGCATCCAGGCATTGATATGATTTTCATTTAGGTATTTTAAGGCTTCACCACTGCTGTAACCGGCATCGGCTAAAACTTCGCCCAGTTCAAGGTTGTTTTCTTCTAAATTTTCTTTGGTGAGTTCTACGAGTTGTTCCAGACACTGACTATCGCGTTTGTCGGCAAAGTCGGCACAGGCTCCGGTAATCACGTGGTTGGCATCGTCTACGGCGAGTTGTCCAAAGTAATTGAGTTGACGTGCCTTGCCGGGTTTGACACTTACTTTGGCATCGGGATCGGTGGGACTGTAATGCGTGTGATTGGATACATATTTGGGGCGGATAAGGTTGCCGTTTTCGTCTTTTCTGTCGCCTTTGATACTTCCTTTAGGCATGTCTTTATAGGCTTCTGTTTTCCAATGGTGGTGTTGGTCAACGAGCTTTTTACGTGTCTGGCTAACTTTGTATTCGCTGTTTTCATTGAGCTCCTGAGCATAATAATCAACATCATCTAAAACTTCCTTCTCTACCAAACTATCCATCGAAGCATTGGCTTTGATAAAAGCACTATCAACCGCTTGGCGTTTGCCACGAACCATTCCTTTCTCAACACATAAGGAAAGAATTTTTTTGAATAGTTCCATAAACACTTCCTCTCCGTACAATTGACGCGTTCTGCTAATGGTACTGTGCCAGGGAAGAGCTTCATCAATATCATAGCGAATAAACAAACGAACGTCTAAACAATTGGAACAATATTCAATAAGTTTTCTATCGGAATTGATGTTGTTCAAATAGCCAACCAAACAGATTTTGAAGAACACCACAGGGTCAATGCTCTCTTGGCCTTCTTCTCCGTAATAGTCTTGAGTAGCTTTATACAAAAACCGAAAGTCAATGGCTTTATCTAGCAATCGGTAGAAATTATGCTCCGGAATCAAGTCCTGTAAATGAACTTGGTAGAGCATTTTGGGGGTGAGTTCTTTTTTTCCTTGCATGTCTAAAATTACAAAAAGTGAATCTTTTTTGCAAGATTTTTTTGGTATATTTGGGGAGTTGTGCAACAAGCACA
>NZ_DAIOUN010000042.1:0-1556 GCF_036759525.1 Flavobacterium sp.
AGTTGCCTTTAAACAACGTACAAAGTCAGTTGGTTTTGGTACAGGTTCAAACGGTAGAGGGGAAAACACACTTTTGTAAAATTCTTTTAAATTAAACTCATAAAAATGAAAAGCTATACTAATTGTAAAACAAGTAGTTTTAAAACTTATATTAATAAAGTATTACTACTTACTATCTTACTAGTTTACCAATTTGGTACAAGTCAGACTAATTATCGCACTATCCAGAATGGAAACTGGACTCAAGCTTCTACATGGGCTGGTGGATTAGTACCGGGCTCTGATATTCCAGTATCCGCAACAGTTACCATTAATCATACGGTTACTTACAATAATAGTAATGACCTTAAAGTTTATGGTACAGTAAATATTGTTAATGGAACTTTTCGTACTGCTTTATCCGGAAATGGAGAAAATCGATCGGTTTTTGTTTTTGATAATGCGACATGGAATATGTGTAACGCAAAAATGTATTTACCCATTTTTAGTGGTGGCTATGGTTCCCTATCAGGCAGTAATAAATCGGGAAATTTTATCAATAAAAACGGAAAAATTTATATTTATAATTCGGTTGTTGAAGTAGCTCAAAATTGGGAGGATACAAGTGATTCTAATAGGGGTATAAGAGAATTGGTAGGAAGTTGTTTAAAAGTAGGTGAAAATTTTTACAATAAAGGGGCAAATGATTCCTATGATTCGACCAATATAACTATAGGACTTCATGGTAGTGGAAATTTTAAGAATGAATATAAGATTACTTTTAAAGAACGTTGTAGTTTACTGTTAGTTGGATCAGGTTCTGTTGAAAACACATCCGGTTCTCTTGGTGTTTTTGGTTCCGGAAGCACAACAATTCCCGATATTACAGCTTTACGAATTACAGATGGTAATGTTTCAAATAATAAATCATGGGGAGCCAAAATTTTGAATTTTTGCCAAAATGGAGGTACTATTGGAGGAAGTTTTTCTTCAAATTTTTCTTCGAACGTAACGTTTAACAATCAAACCGGAGGTTGTACAAACATCAACGCTTTGACATTTACTTGTCCGGAAGCTACTTGTACATTAGCTTTAAATGCTCGTGTTTTAGAACCGGCTACATGTAATGCCGGAAATTATAATACAGGATCTGTAACAGTTTCAATTACTCCAAATACCGCACTAACCCAATGTTTTGGTTCTTCAGGAATTACCTATTCTTGGAATACTGTACCGATACAAACTACAGCTACGGCAACAAATTTGAGTCCCGGTACTTATACGGTTACCGTTACTGATGCTGCGGGCTGTGTAGCTACAGCTAGTGTTGTTTTAGAGTCTTTTATCCCGGAACAACCCCTTGCCGTAAATTGTTGGGATAATTACATTTATAATGAATTAAATTGTGAATGGGAAAATACCGGAACACAACCTGCTGAGCCTACAGGATTGGCTTGTTACGAATCGGCTGAATTTAATACCACGACTTGTTCTTGGGATATTAGCGGAACACAACCGGCTGAGCCTACAGGATTGGCTTGTTACGAAACGGCTGAATTTAACACCACGACTTGTTC
>NZ_DAIOUN010000043.1:0-1511 GCF_036759525.1 Flavobacterium sp.
CCCTTTCAACCTGAAATAACCACACATGCTCAGGCTTATTCTTTAACGGTTGATACCGGTGGATCATTGGTTGTTAAAAACGGATCGAGTTTAACCTTACAAGGAGCGGTTTCGGTAGCGGCTGATGGTTTTATGTTAATTGAAAACGGAGCGAACTTGGTTCAGGTTCAAAATGTGAGCAATAGTGGTTCTATACGTGTACAAAAAAGTACGCGTTCGTTACTACGATTGGATTATGTGATTTGGTCTTCACCGGTTTCGGGAAGTCAAACTTTAAAACAATTTTCACCCCAAACCTTAGACAATCGTTTTTATGCCCATCAACTCCCAAGCAATACTTGGGTAGAAGCTAATACTCAATTGCCTTTCGCTCCGGCTAAGGGCTACATGATACGTGTGCCCAATACACATCCTACCACACCTACTGTTTGGACGGGTCAGTTTGTAGGTACACCCCAAAATGGGACACTCACGGTTTCTATGCCCGCACCCCGAAACAACAATCAAAACCGCTATTTCTTGGTGGGTAATCCGTATCCTTCTGCCCTTGATATGAAACAATTTTTAGATATCAATGCGGCTAATATAACCGGTGTGTATTATTTCTACCGCAAAACGAATGGCGTTGCCGGTCGTTCGGGCTATTTCATCAAGAGTAAGAATCCGAATTATAATCCGAATGATCCTACGAGTCCTCGTTTTCTTTTTACCAATAATGGGGAGGGAATTGATCAAAACGTGATTCCTAGCGGACAAGGATTTTTTGTAGAAATGGCTCAAGGAGCTTCACAGATTGTTTTTACCAATGCGATGCGAGTAGCTGTAGAGTCGGGAGTATTGAATCGTGATGGTGACTCAGAAGACACTTCGAATCGCTACACTTTGAATGTAACCGATGCCCAAGGTGGGTTCAGCCAAATTCAAGTGGGACATTACGAGGCTACTACGGCAGCCTATGACAGTGGTTATGATACACCCGCTTTTGAAGACAGTAGTTTATTATTGGGTTCTTTGATAGCCAATCAAACGGAGACTTTTGCGGTACAAGCCTTGGATGCATTTGATGCAAGTGTCACTGTTCCGTTGCGATTTAAGACGCAAACAGCGGGGACATTTACCCTTACTTTGGCCGATGTATCCGGATTGTTTGCCCAAGACGGCACGCAGGTTATGCTGGAAGATTTGACAAGCGGTGTATTGCATTCTTTAACGGAAGCCCCGTTTGTGTTTACCTCAGAAGTAGGAGATTTTACAAGCCGATTCCGTATCGTTTACCAACAAACGACATTGGGATTGGAAAATCCGATAGCCTCTACATCACCAATTTTGGCTTATGCCCAAGAGGGTAATTTGTATGTAAAAAGTTCGCAAGAATCCATCCGTGCGATTGCCGTGTACAATTTGCAAGGGCAGTTACTTACGCAAACCCAACCGCTTACCGAAATAGCAAACGTTCAGTTGCCTTTAAACAACGTACAAAGTCAGTTGGTTTTGGTACAGGTTCAAACGGT